>CBDFMQ010000002.1:0-810000 GCA_965249725.1 Longimicrobiales bacterium | reverse complement strand
CAAGGAATCGGAGTACTGAGATTCGATTTCACCGGGCTCGGCGAGAGCGATGGGGAGTTTGCAGACACCAACTTCTCGTCCAACGTCGAGGACCTCGTGGCCGCCGGGCGATACCTGGCCGAAGCCTACTATGCCCCGAGCATCCTCGTCGGGCACTCATTGGGCGGAGCCGCGGTGCTCCAGGCGGCTCATGACCTCCCGTCTGTCCGAGCGGTGGCTACCATCGGCGCACCCTCCGACCCCGGGCATGTCGTGGATCAACTCAAGGGTTCGCTGGACGAGATTCTCGCCACCGGCGAGGCGAAGGTGCTCCTCGCCGGCCGGCCATTCCAGGTCAAGCAGCAATTCGTCCAGGACCTGTACGATTCCAAGGTGGACGACGCGGTGCGAACTCTGAAGCGAGCGCTCCTCATCTTCCATTCACCGGTGGACGAGACCGTAGGGGTGGAGCATGCGGCTCGTCTGTACGACCTGGCCAAGCACCCCAAGAGCTTCATCTCGTTGGATGACTCCGACCACCTCGTGTCGCGTCCAGAGGACTCGGAGTACGTCGGTGCGGTGCTCGCGGCCTGGGCCCGCAAGTACGTGGAACTGGAGCCCACGGACGCACACCAAGGCCACGAGCACACGGGTCGCGTGGTCGTCGAGACCGGCTCGAGCTACACGACGGAGATCTGGGCTCAGGGGCACGCGCTCGTGGCCGACGAACCCACACGGCTCGGTGGTAACGATGCCGGCCCGACTCCCTATGACCTGGTTTTGGCCGGGTTGGGAGCGTGCACGAGCATCACCCTCCGGATGTATGCGAGCCGAAAGGAGTGGCCCCTCGAAGGGGTCGTCGTCGGCCTGGACCATCACAAGGTGCACCTCGACGACTGCGAGGACTGCGAAGATGACGACGCGAGAGTCGACGAAGTGGACCGGCGTATCACATTGCTCGGCCCGCTGAGCGACGAGCAGCGGGAACGCCTAATGCAGATCGCGGACCGGTGTCCCGTGCACAAAACGCTCGACGCGGGGGTGCGGATCCACACGGAAGCGGACGTGGCCTGACGGACCCTCAGGCGCCGGCGAAGCGGTTCCGGAAGTGAGCCTCGTGCAGCCCCACGTCGTGAACCCGGAGGATGTCCACGCCCTTCTCGACGAGCCGATCGCTCACCGGGAGCGTCTCGGGATCGCGCTCCTCACTCGGCTTGTCCGTCACCGTCTCGAACAGCGACTTGCGACTGTGACCGATGAGGAACGGCGTCTCGAGGTCGTGTAACTCCTCGGCACGACCAAGGACCTGCCAGTTCTGCTGTGACGTCTTTCCGAAACCGATGCCCGGGTCGAAGATCAGCCGCTGATGGGCAATCCCGTTCGTCTCGAACTCCGCGAGCTTTGCCCGCCCCCACTCTCGCAGGAAGGTCACAGGGTCCCCGTCCCGTGGAATGAACTCTCCCTTCACGACGGGTATCGAGAGACTGTGCATGAAGATGAGGGGGAGGTCCGTCCCCTGGGCGATCTCCATCATGGCCGGATCGGAAAACCCGGTTACATCGTTGATGATGTCGATGCCGAGATCCAGCGCACGCCTCACCGTTCTGGGATTCCTCGAGTCCAGGCTCACCCTGAACGAGTATTCCTGCTTCAACGCATTGAGGCCGTGTAGCACCGGCTCGATACGACCCCATTCTTCGTCGTGGTCCACCTTCTCGCCCGCCGGTCGTGTCGACTCGGCCCCGAGATCGACGATCGCCGCACCAGCCAAGACGAGGGCCCGCGCATGTTCCAGTGCCGCTTCCGGCCGTGCGTGCTGCCCGCCGTCACTGAAGCTGTCCGGAGTGACGTTCAGGATTCCCATGAGCTCCGGGTAACGCATCCGGTAGTCCGCCTCGAGCGAATGGAACGCACCTGCAGCCGCGTCCCCCGCGAGCCTCTCGGCGTGCTCCCGAAACGAGCGTCCCTCCAAGATGTCGTCGGGCACCAGGTCCCCGAGTGGTTCCAAGACGAACGCGCGATGGAGGATCTCCGGGTGCGGTATCTCGAGCGCCTCGGTATGCATCTCCCTCCCTGGCCACCACAGCACGTCGATGTCGATGAGCCTCGGTGCCCACCTCTCGCCCTGCGAGCGACCCAAGGCCTCTTCGACTTCCTTGATCCTTCCCAGCAACGTCTCGGGATCGACCAAGGGTTCGCCGGCCACAGCGCAGTTCAGATAGGGCAGGTCCCACTGATCCGGGGCCCCGTCCGGGGTGAGGGCGGGCGACTCGTAGACCCTGCTGAGCTCGGCGTTGTGGAGCACAGGCTGGGGCCCTCGCGTGAGTCGGCTGATCGCCCTCTTCAGGTTGATCTCCCGGTGCCCCAGGTTGCTGCCGAGGCCTAGAACCACCCTGGCTTCAATTGGATCGGGCTCCGCCGACGGTCGATGACAACAGGACGATGTGCTTGGCCGTGCGCATCATTGCGGGGATGTTGGCCCATTCGTCCGGGGAGCCGCGCTGCCCACCGCGAGACCCACTGATCCCGATGGCCGACGTACCGTTGCCGATGGCCACGTTCATGTTGGATGAACCCATACTCGAGAGCCTGGGCTCCAGCCCCAGATGGCGCGAGATGGCTTCCGCCGATGTCACCAGGTCCGATTCCCGGGCGCCCGGAATCTGCCCGCCGGGAGTCAACTGGAACGGCTCCATTTCGAACGTGATCTCCGTCTCTGCAGTCACCTGCTCGAGAATGGACCTGACCTCGGCTTCCATCTCCTCGACGAGATCGGCCTCCATCGAGCGAAGGTCGAGCGAGAACCACCCGGTTTCGGGCTTGTGGTTGTAGACCGCTCCGCTGGTCAGCATGGAGATATTGGCCACGGTCCGACTGTCGGTATACATGGCCGGTTGCTCGAGCTGGAGGATCCGATCGACGGCCCGCCCGATGCCCTGATTCACGTTGGGCAGCCCACCGCCGAGCGAGTGCCCCCCCGGGCCCGAGGCCACGACCCTCCACCAGTGGATGTTGATGGCCCCGTAGCTGATGCTCCCACCCTCACCCAGCACGTCGACGAAGCCCACGGCCCGATCACGATACTCGGAGTAGACCTCCTTCATGCCGATGAGTCCGGTCTCCTCCTGGGCGACTGCGGCGAACACGAGATCGTGCTCGGGTGTCAGGCCCGACTGTATCAGCGCTTCGGCCGCGGCCATCATCGCCGCCGTGGTGAGAGACGTGTTCGTCCCGGGTCCCACGACCCGGTCCCCCTCGACCCTTGGAGGAGCCGCCGCCGTCCTCTGGTTCTCGGCTACCGTCGCGAGATCATCCAGCGTGGAGACGAAGACCAACGCCCGTCCGGACCGACCCGGTATGGTCCCGACCGCGTTGGGCGTTCCGTCCACCCGCACGTCGCTCAGGCCGATCTCACGCATCCGGCGAGCGACCGCCTCGGCCCGATCATGCTCTTGGCCCGAGGGAGAGATGATCCCTCCGATTTCCGCCAGAAACCGAGCCGTCCGATCCGTGCTGTCGTCGACCCGGGCCAGCGCGCTCTGTACGCTAAAGTCGTTCAGCGCATCGTCGAGAGGGCGGGGCGTTTGAGCGCGCACCGGTTGTGCGAGCGTCCCACCGACGGTGATGGCGAAGAGCAGAGAAAGGAACAAGCGGGCCATCGAAATCTCCCTGTTGTCGTTGTGATCGTCAGTCGTCGTCTTCATCGGGGGATCGTCGTGGAACCGAGGTAACCGTCTCTAGGCCCCGCTCCCGCCTGGTGCGGACGCAAACATCCGCCAGAACAACGGGGCGCGCCGCATCGCGATGTCCAACAGGAACCCGATGAGGGCGAGCCCGGCCAGCACTGGCCACAACGGCGTGGGAACGGACGCGGATTCCCCGTAGTCTGCGAAGATCTCCGAGTTTTCCGGGAGCAGCTTGCCGCCGGTATTCTCGCTGATGCTGCTCAGCAGTGCCGTGTTGGGCGGAAAGAGCCGATACTCGTCGCTGTAGGGGTAGTACAGGGACACAGCCTGGTCCGCGAAGCCCTCTGCCGAGAGGCGGAATCCATAGGGAGAGTCGACGGACGTCTCGAGGGCATATCTACCTTGATAGGTGCCTGGCCCGACCTGCTCGAGGTCTAACGCGACCCTCTCTCCGCCGGGAGCGTCTACCACCACGCTCGGGTCCAGGTCGGCCTGAAAGACCCCCTCCTCGGTCACCGCACTCACCGTCACCACCGCCTCGTCACCCACACGTTCGACCAGGAAATCGACTTCCTCTCCCTCATCCCTCCTCATCGTCTCGCGAACGAGCTGAGACCAAAACTTCCCGTAACCGTCCCACGTCAACCAATCCGATGCCCAGCGGTTCTTCACGTCGGAGGTGAACGCCGCCGTCTTACCCAGCCCATAGTGCCAACGAGCGAGAATCGGGGCCGAGGCCTCTGACGCCAAGAGAACTTCAGCGTTCTCCTTCGCCTGCGTGTTCACATACCCCCTGAGCGGAGGTGCGGACGCCATGTCGACGCCCGTGAACGCCTCCACCTGGCTCGCAATCGTGGCCTGGACCGACTCTTCGATCAGGGTCTGCTGCGACGCGATCTGGGTTTCCTGGATGAACACTTGAGGCACCCTGGCCGCGTCCCGGATGAAGTAGCTGCGCCCGTTACCCCACTCAGCGATGTTCCCGAGGAGTTCCCGGTCGGCCTCCTCTCCGACGGCCACCGAAGACACGCTGATGTCCTCTTCGGCCATGCGCCTTACGAGCGCCTCGTACTCGTCGGGGTAGGTCTTGCCGTCCGAGAGCAGAATGATGTGCCGCACTTCAGCTTCGGTCGCAGCGAGTTCTTCGTAGGCCATCTCCAGCGCCGGATAGATGTTCGTCTGTGCGCTGGCGATGATGCGATTGATGAAGTCGTTCATCACCGACTTGTCCGTGGCCGGCTGCAGGGGCACGGTGGAGTGGGGCGTGTCGTCGAAGGTGATCAGGCCGAACTGGTGAGTCGGCTCGAGCAGTTCGAGGGCGGCTTTGGTGGCCTCCTTCGACAGCTCGAGCTTGGGCCCCACCATGCTGTACGACTTGTCCATCACGATGACGAGGGCCAGGTCCTTCCGCTGCTCGTTGATCTCGAACCAGATCGGAAGCGCCTCTTCGATCGGGGTCTCCGAATAGCCGTCCTCACCAAAGGTGGATTCCCCTCCCGCGAAGATGAAGCCGCCACTCGAGTCCCTGACGTAGGCCAGGACGGCATCCATCTGTGCCGGCGCGAGGTCCGTACTGGGTACGTCGCTCAGGAAGATCAGATCGTATGCTTCCAGCCCTCGGACGGTGGCGGGGATGGACCCGGCTTGTCCCAGCACCACGTCCATGCCTTCTGCGACGAGGGCGTCTCGGAGGTAATGGGCGCTGGCCGCGCGGCCCTCCACGTAGAGGACCCTGGGGCGCGATCCGACCCACACAGACTGCGCCAGAAGGTCATTCTGTGGAACGGGGTCATTGTCGGTCACGAGACGGCCGGAGATTGTGACGCCCCCCTCGGACGGGAGTCGTACCTCGAAGGGAACCGTATTGAGGCCGGGCACCAGATCGACTTGTCGTGAATCGAGCCTGGTCCCGTTGCCGAGCACCTCGACCGTTGCGGCGGTCGCCACCCGGCTGAACACCTGCACTGTCGTGGCTACCGGCTCCTCCTGGCGCATGTCCTGGGGGAGCCCAATCGACTCGACGAAGCTGTCTCCCTCGCCTCTCACGTTGGCTGGCATGGTGAAAATCCGTACGCCCGACTCCTGTACCCGCCCCACGATCCTGCTCAGCTCACCCGCATTCTCGTTTCCATCGGTAATCAGGACGAGTCGCTTGAGGTATCGGGGATCGAAGCTCCGCAGAGCCTGAGCCACCGCCGTCTCGAGATCGGTGGCGCTCTGATTGATGGACCCGTTGGACCCATCGTTGGAGACCCCCACGCCACGAATCCCCTCCACACTGCCAACGTTTTGGGCGGATCCTCCAAAGGCGATGAACCCGGCGTGGTCCGGCGCACCGGACGTATTGGACGAGGCGATCCAATCGATTGCCGTGTCGAGGAAACCGGGTTCGATGCTGCTGGACACATCCAACGCGTATACAACGGAGATCCACTTGCCCGCGCGGTGCCATACGGGCCGCATGAGGGCCAGCGTGAGCAGCACGAGCACCGTGGTTCGCACGATCACCGTGGCCCGCAGATGTCTCGGTGACAGGCCGATCGTGGTATGCCGCAGCACGCCCCAGAAGAGCGGAATCACCAAGAGGATCAGGAGGGGCCAGAAATGACCGTACGTGATCGTCATGCCGTCCACCGCCGCTGGTAGGTGAACCACTCGATCATGACGAGCACCGTGGCCACCGTCAGCAGCACGAACCACAACTCGTTCCCGCCGGCCGGCTCGCCGGCCAGCCGGAGGGCCGCCGGAGGTGCAGTCGCGCGGTCGCCGGGCCCGAAGACCGAGGCATTGATCGCCGTTCGATCCCGATCCGTGATGCCGACGGCCACCCGCGTACGTCTAGGACCCGCGGTGACGGTGAACAGGCCGGGTTCGTCGGCCACGAATACGGTGCGGCCGGATACCTGGGATGTCACCACCTCGCCACCCTCGAGGTCGGTAACTTCGGCGTTGGCCAGCGTCACTTCGACACGGCCGGGATCCCTCGGCACGGCGCTCTGCTCGTCCATCGTCCAGCTCAGCACGTTGCTCAAGAAGATCGGAAACGCCGGCTGGAGCGGGAAGTTCGAATCCTCCAGGGCGAACGCGGCTCGAATCACCTTCTGGGGAGCCTCGGTTGCTATCAGCAAGGGGAGCTCGGCCGTTCCGATGACCACGTCCCCAGCACCGTCGCCTGAACCGTCTCCTGAACCGTCCCCTGAACCGTCCCCTCCTGCGCCGGCCTCGCCCGTATCGGCCTGCCCGGGCGTGACCCCGAAACGGACCGCACGATCCACGCGCAGGTCCTCGAGGGATACGAAGCGCATGAGCGGATGAGTCGGGTCCCAGCCCAAAACAGCGGGCGAGGTGAGTACGGCCACCGTGGGGGCGAGCCACGCCACGTTCGGAGGCAGGAACAGGAGCGAGGGTCCCGGAGGCGCCTCCTCCGGCGCCCATCGATCGAAGATGTAGAGATCGGCTCGTACGTCGGCATCGTAGTCCTGAGGACTCAGCGCCGTGACCGTGAGGCGCGGCTCCTCCGCCAGCGCGCTCTGTAGGTACACGCTCCCTGGGCTGACCAGAGCGATTCGGGTACGTCTCCGGACGGGCAAGAACGCGAACGCGACGTCATCGGCGGCAAACGCGTCGCCGTCGGTGGTCACCGCCGCACGGACGGGGCCCCGGTCGAAGTCCGAGAGGTCGACCGTGCGCCCCCGGGTCTCGCCCGGTCCGAGCGTTACCGTCTCACGCAGCCCGCCCTCTCCCGCCCCACTGAGGCGAATGGAGACCTCTTTGGGTCCGAGCGACGCGTTGGTGATCTCCAGGAACGCTTGGTACTCGAGGGGTGCCGAGGGTACGGATCCCACCTCGAACGCCGTGATGCCTACGTTGTCGGCCGGGTCGTAGACCGAAATCACTTCGGCGGCAGCCGGCGGGTCGACCGAAACACCGTCCGAGACGAAGTACAGAGGGCCGTCGGTTGCGATCGGGCCGGGGAACTGGGACGAACCGCCCAAAGAAACGTCGAGGTCATCCAGTACGTCCAACGCTGAACGCCGATCGCCCGCTTCTCTCGAGGGCGCCCGCCCGGACGTGTCGAGGATCAAGAACTCGCCATCGACGCTCCCCTGCTCCAGGAGTCCCCGGGCCAGCGCCACCGCATGCTCCCATCTCGTGAATCCGTCGGATGTCCGAGCCGCCATGGTGGCAGAGTTGTCGATCACGATCGTCATGAGGGGAATGTCCCCGCCCGACGAGAGCTCCGGACGTCCCATGGCCGCCGCCACCGACAGGCCGATGGACAGCGCGATAATGAGCGAGATCCACCACCTGAGTCGATCGAGGAGTGTGCTGCGACGCTTCTCCTTGAGCAGGCGGCCCCAAAGGAGTTTGGAGGGGACCACCATCCGGCGTGGAGGCGGCTTCAACCAATACAGCACGGCCACGGCCACCACGGTTCCGCCGAGAATGAGCCCGATCAACGAGGGGCTCATGGAGAGGAAGGTCACCCGAGGAACCTACCCTGCCTGAAGACCTGCAAGACCAAATCTTCGAACGGCACTTCTGTGCTGGTCCGCACGTATCCCCAGCCGTTCTTGCGGCAATAGGAATTCACCTCTTCGCAGTGTTCTTCGAACTTCTCGGCGTATGCGTCCAGGAGCCCGGGCGTAACCTTCACCCGCTCGGTCGTGCCCAGCTCGGAGTCCTCGAGCAGCACCTCGTCCGGAAGCTCGGGCCTCAACTCATCCGAGCTGTAGACGTGCACCGCGAAGAGATCTTGGCGGAAGTAGCGAAGCAGATCGAACGCCTTCTCGAACCCAGTCTCATCCAGGAAATCGGAGACCACCACCACCAACCCCCGACGCCGGCGGTGCGAAAAGAAACTCTTGAACGCCTTCTCGATCGACGTCGAGCCCTGGGGTTCGACCGACTCCAGAAAACGGAAAGCGTGCCAGACCTGGTTCTTTCCGCGCCGCGACGACATCTCCTGAGCGATGCCATCTGCGTACCCCACCAGATTCACGCGATCGTGGTTGAGCAATCCGATGTAGCACAGGGCCGCGGCGATCTTGCGGGCGTAGTCGTATTTGAGAGGCTCGCCGTGGTCCATCGACCGGCTCGCGTCGAAGAAGATGTAGATGGGAAGATCGGCTTCCTCTTCGAAGAGCCGCAGGATGAGCTTGTCCAGCCGGAGATACGTGCGCCAATCGACGTTCTTGGTGTCTTCACCCGAGACGTACTGCCGGTAGTCGGCGAACTCGATCCCCGAATCGGTCTTCTTCTTGGCCCGGTGCTCACCATGTAGATGGCCCGGAATCATGTGATTCGAGACGATGTTGAGGTACTCGAGCTTCTTCAGAAACTCTTCGTCGAAGAGGGTCCCGTTCTCAGCCACTTCGCGCCCCTGCTACTCCGTGGACTCGGGAACGTCCTTCATGATCGCACTGAGGATCGCGTCCGTGTCGATGCGCTCGGCCTCCCCCTCGAAGTTCAACAACACGCGATGGCGCATCGCCGGTAGCAGCATGGCGCGTACGTCCTCACAGGACACGTGCACCCGACCATTCAACAGGGCATTGACCTTGCCACCGATGACCAGGGTCTGCGTCCCACGAGGGCTGGCCCCGAAGCGCACGTACTTCTGTGTCATCGGATGGGCGTGTGGGGTGTCCGGGTGGGTGGCCAGCGTCAACCGGATCGCGTAGTCCTGCACCGGCCTGGCGATGGGGACGGACCGGGCGGTGTCACGCATGACGAGAATCTGATTCTGGTCCAGGACCGTGGCCGCCGTCGGCTCCTCGCGGCGGGTCGTGCGGTCCATGATCTCGTGCATGTCGTTCGGCGGCGGATACATGATTCGGAGCTTGTAGAAGAACCGGTCGAGCTGGGCTTCCGGCAGCGGATACGTTCCTTCCATTTCCAGAGGATTCTGCGTCGCTAGCACGAAGAAAGGAGGCTCTAGCTTGTGGGTCGTGGTACCGACCGTGACGCTGCGCTCCTGCATGGCCTCGAGAAGCGCCGACTGAGTCTTGGGCGTAGCCCGGTTGATCTCGTCGGCCAAGAGGATGTTGGTGAAAATGGGTCCCTTCTGGAACGCGAGGTGCTTCTCACCCGTGTCGCTCTCGTGGACCACGTCACTGCCCACGATGTCTCCGGGCATAAGGTCCGGCGTGAACTGGATTCGCGAAAACACGAGGTGGAGAACGTCCGCCACCGTGGCGACAATCTTCGTCTTTCCGATCCCGGGGATACCCTCGAGCAACACGTGGCCCTTGGCCAAGAGGCTGATGAGGGTTCCATCGATGATCTCGTCGTTGCCGACGATGACCTTATGGATCTCCGCCTTGACCTGCTTGAACTGCTCGGTGAACTGCTCGATCTGACTGGCGATTTCGGTCGTCATTTGTTCCCACGGGGCCGTATGGCCAAGAAGTATTTTTTCACGAGGCTCCGATAGCGCCACGGGACCCGATCGACGGCCAGCGCCGATCCCTCCGCGTAGCTCGAGGGGCCGCGCACGTCGCGGTACTGCAGTGTCGAGCTTTCCTGCCGGCTCGCTTCCTTGAAGACATCATCCGGATCGGGCTCTGACTCGGGACCGGGCTCGGGCTCGTCCAGCAGCTCCATGGAGAGCTGGACTTCTAGGGTCGTCGCGGCGCCGAATTCCTGTTCACCTCCCATCGCCTCGCTCGTGGCGTGGCCCGGTGGACCACTCGGGTCTTGGGCCTCGCTGCTCCCTGCCGATTGCTTTACCTCATCGGAGGGCATGGCCATCCCGGCCTCTGCTGCGTCCTCGCCCCCCTCGCCCTGCTGCATACCGAACAGCTGCTCCATGCCCGACTGCTGTTCGGTGGCCGACTCCCCCATCGCCTGCATTTGCTCCGAGGCTTCGTTTCTACCCTCCTGTGCCTCCTGGCGGTCTGCCATCTCCTCCATGCGGTCGGCCGCCTCTTCCAATGCCTCCTGGGCGTCTCCCATTTCCTGGTTTTCGAGTGCGTCCGCCGCTTCCTGCAGAGACTCGAGAAGCTCCTCCAGCCCCGGCAGGTCGGACATCGCCGCCTCCCGGAGTTGGGCCATGAGCTCCGCCGTTTCGTCCTCTGTCAGATTCGAGAGGTTCTCCGACAGCTCACGCATGAGTTCAGACGCCAAATCCAAATCGTCGTCCTGAATGGCCTCCGCCAGGTCACCCAACTCCTCCGAGTCCTGGAACTCACTCGCGAGGTCGGACAGAGCCTCTTCAAGAGCGCTCATCTCCAGATTTCCCTCTTCGAGCATGTTCTGCGCCTCGCGTAGATCACGCAGGAGCTCTTCCATGCTCAACTGATCGGCCTCGATCTCGCGAAGGGTCTCCTCTAGCTGGGCCAGCACCTCCGAATCCTCTTCGCCCTCCAGCGCGGCAGCGTCCTCCACCAAGTCTCGGATGTCCTCGAGCTGCTGCGCCCGGGCCTCGGCGAGGGCCGCCGAGTCAGCCGCCGTGGCGAAGGTGAGCAGCGGCCCTTCGAGCGGGATCAGGGCGAGCACCTGGAGTGCGACGAAAAGGCCGAGCGCTGTCATGAAACGGCGGGGAACGCTGGTCGGCACGAGTTTCCGCACGTCGAGTCGCCTCGCCGTAGCAGCCGCCCGGGTCAATTGAAGGTCGATCCACGGAGAGTCACCGCTCCGATCCATGAACCAGTAAGCGGTCTTGAGCTCATCGTGAAGATCGCCCTGCGTGTCGGCGACTACGGCGGCACGGGCAAGCCGGCTCCCGCCTCGCTCCGTCCAAGCGAGAAAAACCGTGAACAACACGGTCGAAGCGCCGACGATCCAGAACCCGGGAGGAGGAGCGACCGGAAGCAGCATCTTGCCGACCTGGAACAGGAGCAAGACGCCGAGAACGAGGCAGACGGCGATCGAGAGGTGATCCAACACCCCGTTGAGCCTGACCCGCCGGTCAATACGCTTGAGAGTACCGGTAAGTGCCGACCGTTCCGGCCCGCGTACGCTCGAGTCAGAAACTCCGGTCACAGACTGGAGTCCTCCAACGTGGTCGTCTGCCGCCTCTTCCACAACCTCTCCGCCCACCCCTCTTCGGCCATCAGCCTCTCGATGTCTTCGATCCCGGCCGGCACGAAACCGGAGAGGTTCTCGTAGCCTGTCTCGGTGATCAAGATCGCATCTTCGAGCCGAATATAGACCTTGTCCTCCGGGATCCGAAGCGCGGGCTCGATGGTGAACACCATCCCGGGCTGCATCACCTCGTAAGGGGCGCGGACGTCGTGTACCTCCATGCCCACCATGTGCCCCAAGCCCCGCGACGGCCCGCGATAGCGATCGATAAACGTCACTGATGCATCCCGGATCTTGGAGTTGGTGAACTCGTAGTCGTCGAAAATCGCCTCCATCTTGGCCAAAGCCACAGCCCGAATCGCAGCGGGCGTCTCGTACGGCTTGATCGACGTCATCAACGCTTGATAGAGGCGCAGGTAGATGTCGTACATCTCGCGCTGATCCGGGTCGAACGTCCCGTTGGCCGGAAACATGCGGGTGACATCGGACGTGTAGTACTTGTAGTCGGGCGCCCAGTCCCAGAGAACCATGTCCCCTGATTCGAGGCGGCTCTGTGAGGCGTGATAGTGCGGGTAGCTAGCGTTGTCGCCCGTGGCGATGAGGGAGAAGTAGCCGTACCCCTGCGAGTTGTGCCGCTTGAACACATAGTCGCCCACGGCTTCGAGCTCATACTCGTACATTCCCACGGCAGCGGACCGTATCCCTTCGATCATGGCCTCGCCCGAAATGCGGCTCGCTTGCCGAATGAGCTCGATCTCCCGCGGACTCTTGATGAGCCTCATGCCGTCGAGGATGGGATCCAGGTCCATGATCTCCCCGCCGGGGGCCACCTCGCGAATCCGCTGGATGAACGCGGCCTCCCGGGAGAGTCGTCCGTCCCACGGGTCGTTCGTGGATGCCGCCGAGTGGTTGTTGCTGTATCCGGGCGTGGCCGCGTGGAGAGCCTCGGCCCGGAAGGGCGTGTAGAGGGTGCGCCCTTCTCCGATCACTCTCTCCAGGTCCGCGGTGAACAACTCCCGATCCACGACCGAATCGATGCCGGTCAGTCGCCGTGCCTCGTCTCCGGGCACCAACACCGGCCCTTCGGAACGCTCCGCACGCTCATTTCGCGGCTGTAGATAGAGCGTCGAAGTTCCCGTGCGGCCGTCCAAAAGCAGGATCGCTCTGGGGACCTCCACTCCGGTCATATAGAAGAACTGAGCGTTCTGGCGGAACTTGATGTACCCGGGGTACTCCGTGGCACCCTGCATCACCACGACGGCGTCGCCGATCTGGTCGAGGACGGTGGCCCGACGACCCGAAAACTCCTCGGGCGGGAAGGCATTCGTAAAAAGCGGACCCTGAGCCTGCAGGGGACCGGCGACCAATAGAACGAGCAACGCCCCGAAACCGCTGCGCACTCTCATAATGAACTCTCCGTCAGACCAGCTTCAAAGGGAACGGCCCAAAGTGGACGGGCCGGGCGGGAGGTGCAAGCGACCCCTCACGGGCGCTTGTTCAAGAAATCCGCGAGGCTGCTCTCCTTCATGGCGAGCGCCTCGACATCATCGATCTCGATCGGAATCCACTCGCTGATCCAATCATGACCGTCTTCGGTGACGATGACATCGTCCTCGAATGCGATGCGGGGCCCGTCCGGAGGGGCCACACCCTGCTCGATGGACAGTGCCATGCCAGGCTGGAGCGGGGCTTCGTAATCACCCTCGTCGTGGACCTCCATCCCGATGAAGTGACCGATACCGTACCCGTAGTACTGATCATACCCCCCAGCGTCCCGAAGCATCTGAACTGCCAGATCGTGAAGCTCCCGCCACGTCACGCCGGGCCGAATCCGGGATATGACGGTCTTCTGCACGTCGAGAGCGATCTCGTACAGCCGACGCTGCTTGTCGTTCAAGCGGCCGCTGATCGGGACGTTTCGCTGGAGATCCGCGGAGTAGTGATTGAACTCGGCGCCGGTGTCGGTGTGAACGATGTCGTCGCTCTGGAAGACATCGCCTCCCAAACGCGGTACGTACTGGATGAACCCCTCGGGTATCCGAGGGCCCCTCGACTGCCGCCCATTGATCGGGCTCCGCGCCACCGACGTCGGGAAGCCGAGGTCCGCTCCGCGATATCGATACACGAAGTCCATGGCCTCCATGACCTCCCTTTCCGTCATCCCCACCTCGGCGCCGCTCAGGGCCTCGATGATCCCTTCACCCGTGATATCCACCGCCCGCCGGAGGTTGGCGAGGCCGTACCCGTCGTGCAGCATGCGCACGGGATCGAGGAGATCGGCGGCGTCGAGGAGCTCCATCTCGGGTGAGAACCGCTCGAAGCGCTTGAACAATTCGAGCCGCGGAGGCTCCGGCATCCCGAGCCGGAAGAAGCGCGGGTAGTTCAGATAAAGCGTCTTCTGGTCCCGGCCCCACGCATGCGACAACGCAGCAGCGAGCGGCCACCGTCTGATCTGTGTGATGCGCCAGTCACGGAAATCGGTCATGGCAACCGACAGCTCTTCCTCCAGTTCCACGTAAGGCCTGACGTCCTCGATCCCGGTGACCTGTCGTACGAAGTCCGGATCCGCCGACGTGAACAACACGACCCAAGCCTTCTCGGGCGTGGGCACGAGCAGAAGAGCCGACCCAACGCTCTGGAGCCCCTCGAGTCCGGTCAGGAAAATAAAGTCGTGGTTGTCGCTATGGGGCACTTGAAACTCGAGCCTGCGGGGCTGCACCCACTCGACCGAGTGGACCAGCATCGCCCCATCTGGAATGGAGCTCAGAACTCGCTCGCGTCGCTTGGCGAAGGTCGTGCGAAGCATCTCCGGATCAGGATTGTCCAGATCGAACTGCTGCGCGAGAGCGGCCTCTTCAGTGTAGTCGTACTCGAAGGGACGCTCCTGGGCTGTCACATCTTCGACTCCGAGAACGAGTCCGGAATAGGCAGCGATCGTCGCGATCGCACCAACGGTGCCCCGCTTGGCTGAGGGGTGGCTCATGCTTGGCCCTTCTTCGGAGTTGATCGGCGAGCCCGATGCCCGCTCGAGAGTTCTAGTATTTCCACCAAGGCGTGTCCAACAGGTCGGGCTGATTTTGCATGACATGCTGCGCCATCTCCTTCAGCCGCACGTCCATGGAGACGGGCCCTGAATAGCAGTGCCCCTCGCCACGACCGTAGGAAAAATAGCCCGGATAGTGCGGATTCTCCGTAGTCTTCATCCAGGCCTCCATCTCCAGCACCGCATTATTGAGATAGAAGTTGTCCATGTCGCCGGTATAGATGCGGATCTTCCCCACCAGCTTCGGACCCAGCGAGCTCCAATTCGTCTTCATGTAGTGGAGCAGGTCGTAGTTCTCCCGCCAGTACTCGGCCACCTCTTTGTGGATGACACCGGTGCGCTTGTCGTAGAGCGGTGCGAAGAAACCGTCCTCGCCCACAGGACCGTACACGGCGGCCCAGATGTCGAGCTGCTGCCCTGAGCGACCGCGGGTGCCACTCACGAGTTCGAAGCGGTTCCGTTGGGCCGAGGTGAGGCGCACGTCACCGTTCACCTCGCGCGTGTTGATGGTCGGCACGTTGAACCACCCACGATTCTTGTAGAAGGCGTTCTCGTCCTCGTAGACGTTCACACCCTCGACATTCGTGAACGTGACCGGATCCGGGCAGTAGGACCAAGTCCCGCCGAAGAAGTCCGGATGGTAGACCTGAAGCGCCAGCGACTCCCATCCCCCGGTCGAGCCCCCGTCGAGCAACCGGGCCCACGGCTGCTTGATGATGCGGTAGCGCCGTTCGATTTCGGGGATCAACTCCTCCAGGATGGCGTCGCCGTAAGGACCGACGTTTACGGAGTTCACCGCGTAGGAATCGTCGAAATAGGGGGTTGGATGCTGAAACGTCACGACGAGCAATCGAGGGAAATCATCCTCCACCCACGCCTCCCGCACCTGGCCCCCGAGGGGTTCGGCGAGCGAGAAGTGGCCCTGCCGGTAGAGCACGGGGTACTCGATGGTCTCGTCGTGATACTCCTTCGGGAGCAGGACCGTGGCACCCAGGTAGATCGGTCGGCCCCAGAACGCGGTGAGCGTGGGACTCTCGAAGCGAAACCGCTCCACCCACTCGGTGTTCGCAGGAATCTCCACGGCAGGAATGACGTTGTCGGCAACGAGGCGGATTGAATAACCCTCTGAGGCGTCCAGTCTTATCCGTTGCACGTCACTGTAGAGGTTCCCGGGAGAACGATTGAAGTGCTGCCCCTCCCACTGGTCATCGTGCATCCAGACCGTGAAGCCGTCGGCCCGGTTGAACTCTGAATAGACGTTCACGAACCCCTGCACGTAGTACTCGCCGTCGGGCAGGTCTGCGAGCCTCTCCACGGGCCAGCCCAGATCCGTGCCGTCGATGATGGTCGCCGCTCCGCCCGGTAGCCCTTCGAAATCGCGACCGAAGAACGGCTCTCCCGTCCGCCCGATCTGGAGCCGAGGTTCGCGGGAGTCGGTCCGTGCGATCATGACGTAGGCACGGCCGGTGAGTGCATTTGCGTTGATCGTTTCGGGCACGACGACTTCGAAGCGAGTCTTGGACGGATCCTGCCCGGCGGCGGGAACGGTGACCGCGATCAACGAGACGGTGAAGGCCGCTAGGATCGTGAGTCGGATATGGCTGACCTGATG
The DNA here is from genome assembly GCA_965249725.1 of Longimicrobiales bacterium. Classification (GTDB taxonomy): domain Bacteria; phylum Gemmatimonadota; class Gemmatimonadetes; order Longimicrobiales; family Gaopeijiaceae; genus CBDDCX01. The sequence goes on along the minus strand of CBDFMQ010000002.1, from coordinate 793,652 downwards.
TATCATGAATCCCCCTTTGGGAGCGGGTCGGGTATCGGTTGTTCTCTGATGAGACCACCCGGAACACCGGGGGTCAAGGGCCCAATGCCGAGCCCGAACCTCCCCTCACGACGGGGGATTCCCCCTCTGGTTCGAGTGATCTAAGATCGATAATTTCCCCGCTCACTCCACTCATGTCCCGTGTCGATTCAAAGTGGATCACTGGCCCCGCCGTAGTCGCGTTTGCTCTTCTCGTCGGGTCGTGCGGTGGCGGCGATAACGGTACGCCCGTTCAGCCCCCCCCCGCCGCCGCCACCACCGCCCGCGCCTGTAGCTACGGTGACGGCGACGCCTGCGGACGCTGACCTCCTCGTCGGAGAGACGGCCCAGTTGGCCGCGGCGACCTTCGACGCTGCAGGGACTGCGCTCAGCAACCGCGCGATTCTCTGGTCCACGACCGACGCGCAGGTCGCCTCGGTCGTTGGCGGGCTAGTGACCGGCGTGGGCGCCGGATCGGCCACCGTCACGGCCACCTCGGAGGGTCAGAGCGCGAGCGCCGCCGTTACGGTCACGACGCCCACCTTCGAACCTACTGGTGACACGAACCTCTCCGGCACCAAGACCTACGATCAAGTGATAATCCCGGAGGGGGTCACCGTCACGGTTACCGACGATCTCACGATGGACGTGACCGGAGCAGTCAGCATCGACGGCACACTGAGCGGTGAATGCGTGGACATCACCATCAACGGTCAGGCCGCCGTCACGATCAACGGCTCGATCAACAACGCGTGCACGGTTGCGCCATCGGAGACCGCCTCGGTGACGATCGTGGGCAACGGCGACCTCGAGCTGGACGAAGGAACCATCGAGAGCGGCGGCGACATCGTCATCAAGAACGATCCGACGATCTCCGACGCAGACTTCCCCGAAGAGGGCCAGGCTCTTTCTGGGTCCGCGTCGGCCAGGCCTGTGTCCGGCACCTGTCGGATCAGCAACTACACCTTCCTCGCCAACCCGACACAGGCAGCGAATGGCGCCGACGGACAGCACGGTGAAGACGGTGAGGACGGCCGGACGTGGACTTTGTTCTGCAGTGGCAACGCGTTCCTCCACGGGGGCGTGCGGGTCTTCGGACAGAATGGAGGCGGGGGCGGCCGGGGGATGCACGAGAGCATTACGGAAGCCGACGCCTCCGGCGGCAAAGGCGGTGACGGTGGCAAGGTGCGACTCTTGGCCACCGGAAGCTGGACCTTCACGGGCTCCGGGAATGAACTCATTGCAGGAGACGGTGGAATCGGCGGCTTCTCGATGGCGGAAGGAAAAGAGAACCCCGATATCGACCCTGCGGCGGCCGCAATATCCGAGGGTGGGCCCGGCGGTGCGGCGGGCCTGGTAGAAGTGCGCTCGCTGGTAGGGATCACGCCGCTTGCCGAGTCCGGCGTGCTGACCATCCAAGTGGGAGATGCCGGTTCCGGGGCAGATGCGACGGCCCTCGGAGCCCACGGCATGAACTCGTCACAGAGGCCGGACAAACCCGCGCAAGCAGGAGGACATGCCTACGCGTTGGGTGGCTTCGGCGGCACTTCCCCGCCCCTGCAATTCAGGGCCACTGGCTCCGCCAGCACGGCAAACGTGACGATCACCGGGGGCAACGGAGGCGATGGAGGCGACTCCAACATGGATCCGGGTGACGGCGGCGACGGAGACGTCGACTTCATCGACGGGGCTGCCGGAGGCAACTCGTACAAGCCTGAGGCACCGGCCGGCCCGGCCCCGCCTCGGATGGTCCTCAGTGGACTGCGGCGTGCAGCGTTGGTTGCAGCTGAATCCAACGGCGGTGACGGTGGCAAGGCGGAGGTCACCGACGCCGGTGGTGCACTCGTCGGCAACGGCGGCATGGGGGGAGCCCTGGCCGTCACGGGTGGTCACGGAGGCTTCGGCTTCGACGGGTGCAGCGTCTTTCCGGTCACCAACGGGGGAAATGGCGGTTTGGGCGGGACGTTCGAGGGCAACGACGGCCCTGGAGGGACCGGAAAAGCCGACGGCATGCCTGGTGGCGTCGAGGTAATCGATCTCACAGGCATCGGGGGCGATGGGCTCGACGGGGAGTGGTTGCCCGGGATCGGAGGGTGGGGCGCCGGCGACGCCTTGGAGCCTCGAGGTCCCAAGATCGACTCAGGCAACAACTTCAAGGACGGCAAGGACGGTACCAACTGTCATACCGGTTTCTTCAACCTGATCGTGAGCGTGCTCGAGGATTCTGGCGGACACAACCCGTTCATCCAACTGCTGGCCATGACGCAGCTGTACCTGAGCCTGGCCGACTTCATTTCCGATGGCAGCTCCAGCTTCCTCACGTCATCAACGAGCCCCTTCGTAGACGTAACCGGGACCCGGGACTCCGAGGGCAACGTCTGGGCCGACGGAGTCGGCATCGTGGCGGGCTTCCCCGGCATCTACGTGACGTTGTCCGGGCTCTTGAGTTGCGACGGCTCGTTCTTCTTCGAGTACATCATGGGAGCCGCGTTCGGATTGCCCGGAGGCTACCCCATCACCTACGGATTGTCCGGGACCATGCAGCCTCCCTCCCAAGCCTCGATCCGCGGTCCACGCGTGCGACCGTGGTCGAACGCACCTCCCTCGAAGGCCCCGCCGGTACCGGGAAGAGGGTGTGCTGTCGTCCCAGGAGCACCCTGACCAGGGGCTCACAACCAACAAGCCCTGCGGTTCGGCTGAGCCGGGCCGCAGGGCCTGTCGTTCTCGTTCGCGAGTGGGGCGGCGCGCCCGTTCTACCGGATCTGTTCGGGCCTCACCGGACCTTCGTCCCAGTACTGGGCGCTAGAGATGTTCGGCATCGCCCAGTCGTTGCCGTTCCACCCCTGGAAGCCCTCGAGGCGGAACGCCCAGAAGCCGGAATTCTCGTCACTCACCACGATGAGGCCGTCCTCGTTCCGGATGTCCACGCCCCAGGCCCCGTTGTAGATGTTGCCGGTCGTGGCCTGTGACGGATTGCGGCCCAACGGGTCATGCAGCATCGGGTTCTGTCGGGTGTGGTAGTACCCGACGGTGAACGGTCGCGTGGGGTCGGCCATGTTCACGATCTGCAAACCGTCGTCCTGGGCGGAAATGAAGACGTACGGCCAGCGGATCTCGTGATTGTGAGTGGCTCCACCGAATTTGGGAATCCATGCACCCACGCCCGAGCCTCGGACCACGTTCGGCGTTTGGCCTTCCGACCCCGGAGGCTGAAGATCGAAGAAGCGCACCGGCGAATGCTGATAGGTGGGCTCCGGCATGCCCAGCGCGTAGCGACCGTCCGGCGTCGGGGTGAACGTATGCCCGTTCTCCACCCCGGGAATCCCCGTGACGGACGTCAGCAACCTCGGATTCTCGACGTCGGTCATGTCGAACACATGAAAGCCGCCGGTCCCCGCTCCATAGAAGCGGTCCTGTTCCGCCTCCGGCAGGTAGCCGATGTACATGTCGTGCCACTGGCGACTGCGCGCGGACGACGGTTGGGGCACGGCGATCTCCGAGACTGGGTCCGTCACACCCCTCGCGACCTGCGCGATGTCGTAGATGAAGGCATCCTCGGACTGCGTGGTCGCCACCAGCAGCGAGCGCCCGTTCGTATGCCTGTATGCGAACACGTTGTGAAAGCCGCCGGGCATATCAGGGAGTCGCAGCTCGGCGACCAGCCGCACCGTCGACGCGTCGGGCAGATCCGTGACGTCGAAGAGCATCGCACCCAGATCGGCGTCGGGCCCGCCCTGGCCGAACTGGCACGACAGGATCACGTAGTAGCGTCCCTCGGCCTTGGCATACTTGATATCGACGCAGCCTGCCCCGAGGTGCAGATCGGGGTCACCGATCGTCCAACGGTACAGCACGCGGGGCTTCTCCGGGTCCTCGATGCTGATCGCGTAGAAGCCCGACGCCCCGAACCGCTGCGCGATGTACACGAACGGGCGATCCATGTCCTGTTCGATCTCGATGTCGGTGTGGCTGAAAGGGACACCCGGGAGGGGCAGGTGCGAGACCACGTCGACGTTCGGCGTGCCGGGCTGGCCGATGGCGTAGCCGGTGATCGGCTGCACGCAGGTCGGGTCGCCGAAGCAGACGACCTGGGCCACGGCGCTGGGGGCGATGACTCCCATCGTGACCAGCGCTGCAATCGTGCCGGTCGTGAGGCCTAACCTGTGGCTGGAACCGCTGACAACCCTCCAAAGACGTCTCTGCGATGTGTGGCGCATAGCGGTCCCTCGCTGCGGAGTTGATCCCTCGGTACGACTAGCGGTCGGTACGACTGCCAGTCATTACGACTACCAGTCATTACGACTACCAATGGGCCCAGCAGGATTTGAACCTGCGACCGTCGGATTATGAGTCCGCTGCTCTAACCAACTGAGCTATGGGCCCGTGTTCACGACCAAGGTAAGCACACGCCCTCGATCCATCCATCCGAGCGTGAAGTGGAGTCCCGTTCCCGCTAGAATAGTGGTTGAGGACGAGAAGAGGACTCACCGGCCAAGGCAGTGGGAGCCGCTCTCCCGGGAGACGGTACATGCCCGATACGACGAACGATCGCATGGCCATGGTCGAGAGCCAACTCAAGGCTCGCGGCATCGTCGATCCCCGAGTCCTCGAGGCGATGGCCTGGGTCCCGCGGGAGAATTTTCTCCCGGACGATCGCCGTGCTTGGGCCTACCGCGACAGAGCCGTCCCATTGGGCCTCGGCCAGACGGTAAGCCAACCGTACATGGTGGCCGCGATGACCCAAGCGCTGCGACTCGGGCCCGAGGACCGTGTCCTGGAGGTGGGCACGGGGAGTGGATATCAAACCGCCGTGCTCAGCACCATCGCCTCGGAAGTGTTCTCCATGGAGCGCCTTCGCGCGCTCCAGTGCGCCGCTGAGGAGCGTCTTTCGGCGCTCGGGATTTCCAACGTGCACCTGCGCATCGGTGACGGATCCCTCGGCTGGCGAGAGAAGGCACCCTTCGACGCAATCATCGTCACCGCCGGCGCCCCATCAGTACCACCCGCACTCAAGGAACAGTTGTCCGAAGAGGGTGGCCGCCTGGTAATCCCCGTCGGGCCGCGAACGCAGCAGTCCCTCCTCCGCTACACGCATCAGGGGAACGAATACGTCAGCGAACGCCTGCTGAACTGCTCGTTCGTCCCCTTGGTGGGGTCCGAGGGATGGCCCGGCGATTCGGACTACGACCTGTAGCTACCGCTTGATGCGCTCGCCCTTGTCCTCGTAGCGGAAGATCCACGCGGCCATGCGCCCCGGACGAATCCGGCCCTCCGCGTCTCCGAATTCCTGATCACCCTGAGACCCTTCCATCACTCCGGGGCGGTTGCGGATCTCGACGGCGACCCCGGTGATGCGGTCCCGCCAGAGACTCCAGTTGCTCGACCGCAGGTCGACCCAACCCGCATTGACGATCTTGTCGTCGGTGGGTTCCAAGCCGGCCTCCGGTGGGACCTTTACGTTGACGCCCCTCAGGACAGCCTCTCCGTCGGGGAGCAGAATCGGAAGTCCGATCGTAAGGATGCGTTGGCGGAGTTCATCATCGGTCTGGATGAGCTCCTGACTCCGACGCGCGGCATCTTCCGGATCCAGCCCCGCAGCTGCCTCCATCACGCCGTAGAGCCTTTCGAGGATCGCGGCTTCGAACAGGAGCTTCGACAATCGCGGCGGTCCCAACATCTCGTACGCCACCGACTCGATCCCGTGTTCAGCTTCGAGTCGCTCCATCGCCCCCAAGGCCTCACTCCGCAGCACCCCGGCACGATAGGTCGGTCCCATCGTGGCGGCATCGAGTGCCGCCACGACGTCCCGTCCCGTGGGGTGGCCCTGGATTTCCCGGACCACGTTCTCGGCGATCTCCTCGGGGGTCACGAACTCCATGAGACCGAGAGACGTCAGGGCCTCGAACTCGGGCAACGAGAAGAGTCCATTCTCTCCCGCGTCGATGTAGACGCCTGCCAGGGGCTCATCGAGGATCTTGAAACCCCCCGCTCCGTTGACGAACGCTTCGGCCACCGGCACCGGGCCCGTGGAGTCCGAAAGGGTCAACGGAGATCCACCCTTCGTGATGGCGCCGAAGGAGATCGATCTCCACGAAATGGCTGCAGTCGGTTTGACTTCCTTCACCGCCGGCGCATCGGGGGTTCGTGCCATGAGATAGAGCAGAAGCGTATGAGCCCCCGCCAAGCCCGACTTGGCCAGGAGCACGCGCGAGGGCCGCTCCTCCGAATGGGTGAACGGAATGTTCAACCCCATACCCCCGGTTCCCACAGTCCCCACCTTCACGTAGATGCCCGTTCCGGCCTGGATCATCCCTTCCAAGGCGATCTGCACGTGCCGGATGAGCTGCGGCAGGTACATGGTCGAGAGGTGACGCTCCACGGCCTCACCGTCCACCACCCCCTCCTCCGCCCCGGCGCGGAGTTCGGCAGCCGAGTGGAACGTGTCCTGATAAGCCAGAGCTCCGGCCGTGTTGATGCAGTCCACGATCACGTCGGGACGAGCTCGAGCGAGCAGGCTGCCGAGGGCCGACCGGTCCAGCACCTCTTGGGTGAGAGGACCGAAGAGGTCGTCCACCATTCGTCCGCGCGCGTCGGCATCTCCGAGAATGTCTTCGCGGGGTCGCTCACGGACGTCTTCCTGAACGAAGAGGTCGCCCCACGCCGCCTCGATCGAAGTTGAGGTGCCGGTGGATTCGGCCTCGAGCTCGCGCACCCTATCCTCCGCCTCGGTGCGGCGAAGTGATGTGATGATGAGCCGTTTCGGTGAGTACTCGATCATCCGCCGGGAGACTGCGAACCCCACGAGCCCCGCCCCTCCCAGGACGAGCACCGTTCTATCCGTGAGTTCCATCTAGGTCACCTTCTATTCTCGGTCGGGGTCCTCGACACATCCTTCGAGGGCCTGGATATCTTCGTCGCTCAGCTCTTCCCATTCGCCGACCGGTAAGTATCCCAGACGAATCGGTCCGAACCGGACCCGCCTCAAAGCGGCCACCGGGTGGCCCACCGCTTCGAGGAGCCTGCGCACCTCACGCTTACGGCCTTCCGTCAACACCAGGGTCAAGGTGCCGTACCTCCCGTCGGGTCGGCCGGGATCGACTCGGGTCGGGCGGGCGAAGCCGTCCTCTAAATCTACACCCTCCCTCAGGCGTTGGAGGGTCTTCTCGGTCGGTATCCCTTTTACCCGCGCCTCGTACTCTCGCTCCACCTGAGAACTCGGATGCTGAAGCCGGTTCGCCAGGTCGCCGTCGTTGGTGAGCAGGAGCAGCCCTTCGGTCGGCATGTCTAGACGGCCGACATATTTGAGGGGGCTGAATTCGGGGGGCAGGCGGTCGTAGATGGTGGGCCGACCGTGGGTATCCTCCACCGTGGTCAGCACCCCGGCGGGTTTGTGAAAACGGACCCAACGCCGTACCGGAAGGGCTGCCGTCTCCCCGTCAACGGTTACGAAATCGCGGTCCGGATCGACGCTGATTCCGAGTTCGGTGGTGACCACCCCGTTCACCGTGACGCGGCCCTCCTCGACGAGCTTCTCCGCCTTTCGTCGAGAGGCCACCCCGGCCCTGGATAGGAACTTCTGGATCCGCATCGGACCGTGGCCCTCAGTCGGAGTCGGTATCCTCGGCGGCCTCGGTATCGCCGAGATCCTCCGCATCGAGAACGCCCTCGGCCTCTACGTCTTCCCCGGCTTCGAGGGCCATCGACGCGTCACCGGCCAGCACGTCCTCGACTCCGAGCTCCGGAGCGGCGACCGAGGGCTCCTCCACGACTTCCTCGTCCTGTGGGAGCATATCCTCCACCGGAACACGGTCGCGAAGGATGACCGGCAGTGCCTCCGGACGCGGAAGGTCATCGAGCGAGCGGAAGCCGAAGTGCTCGAGGAATCGACTGGTCGTGCCGTACAGAAGAGGCCGGCCGAGTCCCTCGCCCCGGGCTACCACGTCGACGAGCCCCCGATCCGTCAGCGTGCGTATGACACCGGCCGAACTGACGCCGCGAATATACTCGACCTCGATGCGTCCGATCGGCTGACGATAGGCGATGATCGCGAGCGTCTCCAATGCGGGGCCCGACACGCGCGAGGGGCGCGGCACCGTGTCGAAACGCTCGAGATAGGGAGCGAACTCGGATCGAGTCAGCAGCTGGAATCCTTCTCCGAGTTCTCGGATTTCGAACGCCCGCTCCGACTCGGAGTAGGCCGCGTTCAACTCTCCGATTGCATCCTCGATGAGGTCTTCGTCGAGGGACTCATCCGCACGCGCGATCTCCTCCGCCTTCAGCGGAGCGTCCGAAGCGAACAGAACGGCCTCTACGACCTGAGCCGGATTCACGATGCTTCTCCTCGGCCCTCGGGGCCGTCAGGAGCATCGACCTCGGGGTTCTCGTCTCCCCAAGCCTCGATGCCTTCATCTGATTCTTCGGCGGTGCCAAGACCGCGATAGACCCACAATTCCGTGAACGGCTTCACTTGCCGAAGCTTCACGCGCCTCCTCCGTGTAAGCTCGAGTCCGGCGAGGAATGTCATCACGCCGTGCATACGATTCTTGAACGGCCGCACGAGCCTACTGAACTCGATCCGTCGAACACGACCGAGCGTGCCGAGAATCAAGTTCATCTTGTCATCCATCGCAACAGGACGGGTGGTCACGAGATGGGCCCGGATCCCGGGGTCTGGAGGGGTCACCTCGAGGGCGGCCTGGAACACCTCTTCCCAGGTCGTCTCCAACTCCGTCTCCTCCATGGGAGGGCGTATCCGAGGCTCCAGGTAGCCCTTCCCGAACCGCCGACCACGCTCGGCCTCCGAAGTGGCCAATCGCTCGCTGATTTCTCGAATCTGCTCGTACTCGAGGAGGCGGCGCACCAATTCTGCCCGGGGATCCTCGTCTTCAGCGTCGCCGTGCCGAGGCAGCAGCAACTGCGCCTTGATCCGGATGAGGCTGGCCGCCATTTCCAGGAATTCGCCGGCATTGTCGAGATCCTTGGCCTGAATATCGACGACGGCACTCAGGAATTGACGAGTGATCCGGGCGATCGGAATCTCGAAGATGTCGATGTCCTGCTGCCGGATCAGATGAAGCAGCAGATCCAGTGGACCCTGGAATCGCTCGATGTCGATGACCAGGAAGTCCTCATCGGCGAGAGGACTGGCGGTGGGCGTCAGATCCACAGTTCGATCAGCGAGTCTGCCAGACCCATCAGAGCCAGCACGGGCCAGAGCACGAAGCTGAAGAAAGGAGGATAGAAGAAGACGAGCCCCATGAGCACCAGCATGCCGTAGCGCCCGGCCTGGCGGTACGTCCCTCCCCACTGTGCCGGCAGCATGTGGTACATCACGTGCGACCCATCGAGCGGCGGAATCGGAATCAGGTTGAAGACCGCGAGGATCAGGTTGATGAAGATCCCGAAGCGGGCCATCCGAATCAGGAATCCGAGAACGACTCCGTCCCCACCCGACACGACCTGGACCTTCACCAGGATCATCGCCAAGAGCGTGAAGAGCACCGCCAGGATCAGGTTGGAGACGATTCCGGCAAGCGACACCTTGATGTCGCCGCTCTTGTAGTTCCTGAACTTTCGCGGATCGATCGGTACCGGCTTCGCCCACCCGAAAATCAAACCGTTCGACATGAAAAACAGTGCAACGGGGACCAGAAACGATCCCATCAGGTCCATGTGGGAAACGGGATTGAGTGTGATGCGTCCCAGCTTGTGGGCGGTGTCGTCACCCTCCCTGAGGGCCACCCATGCGTGGGCCACCTCGTGCACCACGATCGAGAAAATGAGCACGGGAAGAAGGGACAGGAAATCCATCGCGAGAAGGTACCCGCGATGCCTGATGGAGGCTACCCCTCCGAAGCGCACGTCGGAGGCCGTTCCGAGCGTCTCGGCCGGCCGTTCCGAACCCAGGACCACCTTCGTCCCAGCGGTCCCGCACGAGATGCCTCCGACAGCGACCGGTTCTTGATCGGCCCTCCGCTTTCGGATATACTCTCACGCTGATTTGGAAGGTAGAACCAAGGTTTAGGGATTCGCATGCCGAACATTAAGAGTGCCAAGAAGCGGATGGGCTTGAGCCGCGTCGCCAATGAGCGTAACCGGGGCCAGCGCGCGCGCCTGCGGACAGCGATCAAGAGAGTCCAGCACGCGACGGACGCCACAGAGGCCCAGACCGCATACAAGAGCGTTCAAGTACTCCTCGATCGCGCCGCCACGAGTCGTTTGATTCACCCGAACGCGGTGGCCCGCATGAAGAGCAACTTGGCACGCAGGGTAAACGGGATGGCCTAGGTCATTCCGCCTACCGGTCCGCACCGCACCGGGGCTCGGTCGGCTCACGCCGACCGAGTTTTTTTGTGCCCCTAGACCGGATCCACCCACTTGCGACACGCGAACGATACCTTAGTGTGAAGGAGAGTTCTGTCTGCCTTATGGTCATTCCCAAAGGAGGTCAGGGATGAAGTGGACGTAGACCAGGCTCTCCAACTCACGCATGGAGCAGAACTTCACGGTGGACCGGGTCTATGATCCGGCGACCTAGATCCCTCCGACGATGAACCTGTCGCGCCGGGCGTTCCTGGGGTCCGCTCTCGTGGCGGCCGGCGCGCCGAAGGACCTCTTCCTGCAGACAGAGCCCTATGTGCTCGTGTTGGGGGTCGTGCAAGACGGCGGGCTACCTCAGGCGGGGTGCTACAGCGAACGATGTGATCAGGCACGAACCCAGCCCCCTCGGTACGTCGCCTCACTGGCCATCGTAGACCCAGGGGCCGAGCGTTTCTACCTGGTGGACGCTTCACCGAACCTCGTCCCTCAGATGGACCTGATCGACGAACCGGCCTTCCGGGAACGAGCGAACCGCCGTGACCCGTTCGACGGCATCTTCCTGACGCACGGCCACATGGGGCACTACCTCGGGCTCGCCCTTCTGGGTAGGGAGGGCGTCGGCATCGCCCCCACGCCCTGCTACTGTTCGCCCGCCATGGAGCGTATGCTCACGGACAACGCCCCATGGAGCCTGCTGGTCGACGAGGGACGCCTGGAGTTTCCGCGTATTGGGATAAACCGCTGGACCAATGTCGACGGCGTCTTCGATGTGCAGATGGTACCGGTACCTCATCGGCCCGAGTTCTCGGATACGGTCGGGTACATGTTTCGCGGTTCCCGCCAGACAATCCTCTACATACCGGACATCGACTCGTGGGAGGAGTGGGACCGACCGGTAGCAGAGGTCGTGGCCGGTGTGGACGTCGCGCTCATCGACGGGAGCTTCTATTCGGGCGACGAAATACCGGGGCGCAATATCGAGGACATTCCCCATCCCCTGGTGCCGCACAGTATGGATCTGCTGGAGGACGTTGCGCAGAGCCAGAGTCGGGTGGTCTTCATCCACCTGAACAACACGAATCCGGCGTTGGACCGCGGGGGTCCGCAGGAGCGGGAGATTCAGCGCCGTGGATTCGAAGTGGCGACCGAGGGGCTTCGAATCCCCCTCTAGGGCTTCACTAAAGCTCCCCAGCCCCCCAGACCACCTGTCCGTCTACGATCGTGTAGCGAGCACGTCCCTTGAGATCCCACCCGTGGAAGGGCGTGTTGCCGCTCTTCGACTGGAATGCCGCTCGATCCACCGTCCACGCCTCTTCGAGATCGATGATGGTGACATCGCCGAGCGACCCGTCGGACAACGTGCCTCCTTCGAGACCGAAGGCGCGGGCGGGACTGCAGCTCATACGGTCGATCAGCCTGGGCAGATCGATGACGCCCTCGCCCACGACATGCGTGAGGGCGAGCCCCAAGGACGTCTCCAGACCGACGATGCCGTTGGGCGCATCGTCGAAGGCCTGTTCCTTCTCGTCGTAGTGGTGAGGGGCATGATCGGTGGCTAGAACACAGAGTGTCCCGTCGGCCAACCCCTGCCGCACCGCCTCTCGGTCGACGGCCGAGCGGAGGGGCGGGTTCATCTTGGCATCGGTGTCGTACCCTTCCACCGCCTCGTCCGTAAGCATCAGGTGATGCGGAGATGCCTCGGCCGTCACCCGGACGCCCCGGGCCTTGGCCTGCCGGATCGCGTCCACACCGCCGGCAGTCGACACGTGCTGCAGGTGGATGTGGCCGCCGGTGAGTTCGGCCAACATCAGGTCGCGAACAATGTGGACGTCTTCGGAAGCGTTGAGCTTTCCCCTCAGGCCCAACCGTGTGGACACCAGACCTTCGTTCATGGCCCCCTGTCCCGAGAGTCCCAGGTCCTCCGGATGGTCGGCAACCGGCACGCCGAAAGCCTGCGCGTACTCCAGCGCTCGCCTCATGAGTCCGGAGTCCATGACCGGATTCCCGTCGTCGGTAATGCCCACCGCCCCGGCCTCTACCATCTCGCCGATGGCCGCCAGCTGGCGACCCTCCTGTCCGTGCGAAATGGCCCCGACCGGATAGACCCGCGAAGCCCGCGCCGCCAACCCCTGCGCCAGGACGAAGCCGACCCCGGCGGGGTCGTCCACCACCGGATCGGTGTTGGGCATGGCGCAGATGGCCGTGAACCCACCGGCCGCGGCGGCCTTGGCACCCGTCGCGATTGTCTCCTTGTGCTCACCGCCGGGCTCCCGGAGATGCACGTGAACATCGATGAGCCCCGGAGTGACGAGCAGCCCCGAGGCGTCGATCGTCTGCGCACCCTCTGGAGCGGCGAGCCCTTCGCCGACCGCGGCAATCCGCCCGTCGACGATGAGCACGTCTCTGGTGCCATCCAGGTCCTGGCTCGGGTCTACCACCCGACCGCCCTGAATCAGAAGCGATGCACTCATACCTCGTCACTCTCCTTGGCGGCCTCGGCCGTGTCGGGTTCCCCGCCGGCCAGCAAATAGAGCACGGCCATGCGAACGGCGACTCCATTCGTCACTTGCTCCAGAATGACCGAGTGGGGACCATCGGCCACGTCGCTATCGATTTCCACGCCGCGGTTCATGGGGCCAGGGTGCATGATGAGGACTTCCTTGGGCGCCCGCTCGAGCCGGGCACTCGTGACCCCCCAGACCTGATTGTATTCGCGCAGGCTCGGTATGAATCCACCCTCCATGCGTTCGAGCTGAAGCCGAAGCACGTTGAGCACGTCGGCCCACTCGATGGCCTCTTCGATACGCTGGAAGACCGTCACACCGAGATCCGCGATTCCCATCGGCAGCAATGTCTGCGGGCCGCATACGGCAACCTCGGCACCGAGCTTGATCAGTCCGTAGATGTTGGAACGAGCCACCCTCGAGTGCCGGATATCACCGACGATACAGACCTTGAGACCCTCGATGCGTCCGAGGTGATCCCGAATGGTCAACATGTCGAGCAGGGCCTGGGTGGGATGCTCGTGGCTTCCGTCGCCGGCGTTGATGACCATCGAGGGAATCCGCTCTGCCAGGAACTTGGCCGCTCCGGAAGAGCCGTGCCGCATGACCACCATGTCGATCCGCATGGCCTCGAGATTCCGAGCCGAATCCACCAGGGTCTCACCCTTCACCACCGACGAGCCACTCGACGAGATGTTCACGGTGTCGGCGCTCAGGCGCTTTTCTGCGAACTCGAACGACACCCGGGTGCGGGTAGAGGGCTCGAAGAAGAGGTTGACGATCGTCTTGCCGCGAAGGACGGGGACCTTCTTGATGCGTCGTTCCGAGATTTCCTTGAATGGCTCGGAGGCGTCGAGAATGGTGAGAATTTGTTCAGCCGTGAGGTGTTCGAGACCGACCAGGTCCTTGCCGATGGAAGAGGCCGGTCGACTCATGTCGCCTCCGACTCAACGGTCGAGATCTCCACCGCGAGCTTACCGTCCAGTTCGGGCACGCTCACGTCTACCTTCTGGTTCGGGAGCACCGTCAGCGCGCGTCCCACCACATCCGGCTGAATCGGGATTTCGCGTCCCCCTCGATCGATCAGCACACAGAGGAACACTCTCGAGGGCCGCCCCCAGTCCATGAGTTCGTTCAGCGCCGCCCGGATGGTACGCCCCGTGAACAACACGTCGTCCACGAGCACGACCGCTCGTTCGTCGACACCCCCGGGAGGAAGCACCGACTCACCCACCACCGGTCGCGGTCCGATGGCCATCAGGTCATCACGGTAGAGCGTGATGTCCAGGGTGCCGACCGGGAGCGCGACACCCTCGGCTCGCTCGACTTCCGTCTGGATGAGGTGGGCGATCTGGACACCACGGCGCTGGATTCCCAGTAGAGCAAGGTCACTGGGCCCCTCATTTTGCTCGACGAGCTCGCGTGCCATCCGTGCTACGGCCCGTCGAAACGCCTGTTCGTCCATGATCGAGACGTGCAGTGCTTACTCCTGTCGTAGACCCGAATCCTGTTTGCAGCAAACCCCGAAGGCCGATCCCCGGTGGAGCCGGCCCCCGGGGTTCGTAATGCACGTCCAGGGCGCCAGAAGGTAGACAAGGTCTCATTGCTTTACAAGGGAACGGCGGCCCGGCATCATGAACCCCGTTTGACCGAACCCGGCACCCGCAGAAAGGGCCCCCATGCGTCTGAGCTTCATCTCCCGCTTCTTCCTCCTGGCGATTGCCTTCGCCGTGCTCGCGCCGCGAGCCGTCATCGCTCAGGAAGTGAGCAGCGCCCCCAAGGTGGTCCTGGGCGGAGTCCCGTTCACACTGGACGTCACCGGCGGAGACGATGCCTCCCTCTGGTACGAGGTACGGAATTCGGCCAACACGCTGTTGGGCTCCGGAACCGTCGCCCGTGGAGAAACCGCGACGGTGCCCGATCTGATCGTTCCGGGAAGAGACGCGCTCCCCCTCATGGTCCTCATCGGCGATACCACGCACGAGGTGCGTCCACCCTTCGCGCCGGGATGGTTCTCGCTGGTGCCGCCCATAGTCGCCATCCTGCTGGCCCTGATTTTCAAAGAGGTGATTACGGCCCTCTTCGCGGGAATCTGGCTCGGAGCGTTGGCCGTGGCCGGGTACAACCCCCTCTCGGCCCTTTGGCGGACGATCGACACCTACGCCGTCCCCGCCCTCGCCGACAGTGACGGTGGCCACACCCAGATCGTGGTCTTCTCGCTCCTCTTGGGAGGACTCGTCGGAATCGTTGCACGAAACGGGGGCACGCAGGGAATCGTGGATGCCGTCAGCCCGTTCGCCAGCACGAGCCGGCGCGGGAAGATCGCCACGTGGCTCGCGGGGCTGGCCATCTTCTTCGACGACTACGCCAACACGCTCATCGTCGGGAACACCATGCGGCCCATCACGGACCGCCTGAGCATCTCCAGGGAGAAGCTCGCCTACATCGTCGACTCCACGGCCGCACCCGTCGCGGCGTTGGTCCCCATTTCGACCTGGGTGGGTTACGAGATTTCCCTCATCGCCGACGGAATGAGGATCGCCGCGGCGCAGCCCGGTACAGATCCGGCTCTGGTTGAGACTCTCTCGTCCGTAAGCCCCTTCGCGGTCTTCGTCGCCACCATCCCGTACCTCTTTTATCCCCTCCTGGCACTCGCCTTCGTGTTCATCACGTCAGTCATGGATCGTGACTTCGGGCCGATGGCCGCAGCGGAGGGTCGGGCGGCCCGAGGGGAGGGCCTGCACCGCCCTGGTGCCCAGCTGACTCTGGACACCTCCGACACGCTCCTGGCACCAGCCGAGGGTGCGGTGCCCCGTTGGTACAATGCCGCGATCCCCGTGCTGACCGTGATCTTCGTCGTACTGATCGGGCTCTATACCACGGGCCGCGCCTCAGTCGGAGCGGACGCTTCACTCATGGACATCTTCGGAGCAGCAGATCCGTTTGCGACCCTGCTGTGGGGCTCCTTCGCGGGATGTTTGATGGCCATCTGTCTTTCGGTCGTTCAGCGCATCCTGTCCGTCAAGGAATCACTGGACGCTTGGCTCGGAGGGATGAAGGCCATGCTGATCGCGATGATCATCCTCGTCATGGCCTGGTCGCTCGGTCAGGTGACGAACGACCTCGGGACCGCACAGTACCTGGCCCAGATTCTGAGCGACGCGCTCCCGATCGAGGTCGTGCCGGCCCTCGTGTTCCTCACGGCCGCAGCCATGGCGTTCGCCACCGGCACGTCATGGGCCACGATGGCCATCCTGATTCCTCTCGTGATTCCACTCACGGTAAGCCTTGGTGGGGGCGAGGGCTTCATGGTAGCCGGGGAGTATTCGATCCTGCTCGGTGCCATCAGCTCGGTGCTGGCGGGCGCCATTTTCGGGGACCACTGCTCTCCGATTTCCGACACTACGGTGCTGAGTTCGACGGCCGCCGCGTGTGACCACGTCGACCACGTGAGGACCCAGCTGCCCTACGCGTTCATGGTCGCCGGCCTAGGGATGGTGCTTGGCGATCTTGGCACGGCCCTTGGACTACCCGTGTGGGTGGCGCTCCTCCTGGGCGTAATCGTGATGGTCACCATCTTGAGGCTATTGGGCACCTCAGTGAGCCGGGAAGACCTGGGGGCGGCCTAGCGCCCGAAGCCGGCCTCGCCGACACGGTGTAGGAACGGCACGTCCCCGGAGTCTTCCCCGGAAGACACGGCCCAATCGTATGAGAAGAGCATGACGCCTCGTACCCCCATCCGACGGGCTGTGCCGATCATGTCTACGGTGCCCTCGTACGTGGCCACGTGAGTTCCGATACCGGCCCACACACGCTCCGCTCCGCCCACGCTCACGACGTGCTCGATGAGCTCCTCGTATCGTGCGTCGTCAGCCGTATAGGCCATGGGAGCCACCGCGTCGATGATGCCCGCGCGCAGCCAGCCCTCCCAGTCCTGATGTCGTTGCGTGAACGAATCCCGGGCATCGGGAAAGACCGCTGCCGATACCACCACCCCGGGTCGCCGCCGTTTCACCCCGGTGTAGATACGAGCGACCAGATCCGTGATATGCGTCCGCCGAAACTCGGACCACGGCCCGGGAAGGGCGTCGGCATAGGCCAGAGGGTCGGTCGCCAATGCCTCATCCAGCTGTACGCGACGGGCGGGCGATACCCTCTCTCCGACCCATGAATCGAAACGCGTGAGCGCCGCCCGGGAATAGTCGTAGTCGTCGCTGGGGTAGCGTACGTAGTCCAGGTGAATCCCGTCGACGTCATAGCGGTCCACCAGGTCCATTGCGACCGAATAGACCCGTTCCTTGACCACGGGATGGGACGGGCTCGAATAGAGCCCTTCCACTCGGTTCCGGTTCTCATCCGCATGCCGCCGCAAACGCTCGAGGTACTCCGATCGCTCCGGGGCCATGGAGTGCAACTCGCCCGCAAGGTCCCGCGGCACGGCCAGAAGGTCGGGCCTGGCGTGTACCAGGTGCTCGCGGTCGGTGGGCAGGCGCGACGCGTTCGAGACCAGATGGACGTTCATCCACGCGTGCACCTCGAGCCCCCT
Organism: Longimicrobiales bacterium; assembly: GCA_965249725.1. Taxonomy (GTDB): domain Bacteria; phylum Gemmatimonadota; class Gemmatimonadetes; order Longimicrobiales; family Gaopeijiaceae; genus CBDDCX01. Next base: position 776,264 of record CBDFMQ010000002.1, on the reverse strand, counting down.
GCGGTGCGCCTCCTCGAGGGTCAACGCCAGAGGATCGAACTCGGGCTGGCGGCGCAGAGCGTCGGCTCGCGGTTCGATTCCACCCGAGTAGTAGCTGTCCCCCCTGCCCCTCACCTGGACGAGCAGCGTGTTGAAGCCGGCATCGGCCGCGCGGCTCACCATGGTTCGCACCGAGTCGGGGTGTCCCAAAGTAGTCCTCACGACCCAGAGGCCTCGCTTCGCCGGCACGGCGTTCGACGACAACGGAGGCCTCGCCGGGGCCTCATCCCGACGGGCCGGAGCCCCACGGGGACCGGGTGGGTCTGCCCTGCCCCCCGTCGATCCTACCGTTTGGCAGCCACCGCCCAGTAGGATGGCTACGGCCAAGGCTCCAATCGTTCGGAGCCCCCTCATGCGACCGCTATCCGCGGCGGGCACGGAAAAAGTCCTTCAACAACATCCCACACGCATCGGCCAGGACCCCACCCGTGACCGTCATCGCGTGATTCAGTCGCTCGTCTTGGACCAGATTCTCGAGGCTCCCCACCATGCCGGCCTTCGGGTCCGAAGCTCCGTATACCAGCCGTGGAAGGCGCGACAAGACCAGGGCGCCCGCACACATGGCACACGGCTCCAACGTCACGTAGAGAGTGCACTCGAGGAGCCTCCAGTCACCGAGGCGTCGCGCGGCTTCGCGGAGCACCACGACCTCGGCATGCCCCGTAGGGTCCTTCGCGGTAACGGTCAGGTTGTGCCCCTCGGCCAAGAGGCGCCCCTGCCAGGTGAGCACGGCGCCCACCGGGACCTCTTCCTGCGCGCCGGCCACTTTGGCCATCTCCAAGGCCCGGGCCATCCACATGGAATCGGAGGACTCCGGCGGGGTCCAGTTGACCACGGAGGAAGACGTGAAGGCGCTCAATGCTAGACTACCGGAAGGTGATGTCCAGGGAGAACCCCCGGAGGACACATCCTCTAGTGGGCCGTGGTGCTGACCAGGATGGTGGCGTCGTCCAGGCGCCGGTAAAGGGCCACGACGCGTCCAATCAGCTGGAGCCGGGAGGGATCCTCCACCGCAGTCGCCGGCTCCCCTCCGCGCACCGGCGTGAGGAAGACACCGCGCCCATTCCTCGAGAACTCGTAGAACGACGGTCCACCCTCGACCCGCGCGACCACGATGGCGTCGTCCGCGAGCTCTTCGACCGCGACCGGCTCCACGAGCAGATAGTCACCCTCGAGGATCCCGAGCGATGCGAATTCCTCTCCCTGGGCACGTACGAAGAATGATCCCTTCGCCCCGGCGAGACGCCGGTCCATGGTGAGGTGCATCTCGGCCTGTTCGGTCCTCAGGCCCACCCGATCTTGCGGGAGTTCGTGATAGCACGGAACAGAAACCGTCTGAGCGCTGAGATCCACACCCAGAATCTTCACGCCGCGTGACCGGGAGGGATCCCGCTCGAGGAACCCCTTGTCGGCGAGGGCCTGAAGATGTTCGGAGACGGTCTTGGTGCTCTTGATACCGAACCGTTCGCCGATCTCCCGGATGGAGGGCTGGTAGGTGTTGGTACGGAGATAGTGCACCATGAAGTCGAGGATCTTGCGCTCGATCTCTGTGATGCTCTGCTCCATCCCGTACTCCGATATTCTTGGATACCGTCCTTGGCGGACGCCTACGTAGAGAATAAACACCTGTTCCCGCCACCGAAAGGGTCTTGTCGGGGCCGGGGTGACGACATCCTAATGCGCCGCATTCCGACTAGTCAAGGAATGATACTATTCCGGGCCCGACGGCAGCGTCTCCGGGGCTTCCAGACGCTCGATCGCTTCATCCAAGCGGGCCAGAACCCGCTCCCTGCCTAAGAAATCGAGAACTTCGAAGATCCCGGGGCTCGCCGCGCGACCCGTAACGGCCACTCGAAGCGGGTGAATCACCTTACCTGCACCGACGGAAGTCTCTTCTGCATAACCCCTTACGGCCTTTTCCATGGCCTCGAGTTCCCACGACGTGTCCGACAACCGCTGTCGTAGGCTCCTCAGGCGCTCCGAGGCCTCCTCAGGTGACTTGAGCCAGTGTTTTCGGACCGCGTCAGGGTCCAGTTCTACCTTTTCCGATAGGAACGGACGTGCCAGGCCGACGAGATCCGAGACGCGGCGCGCCCGCGTTTTCAGGAGATCGATGAGGCGCAGGTACCAGTCCCAGCGTTCCTCGAGTTCGGCTCGAGTGGCCAGGCCCGCGGCCTCCAACCCCTCGGTGAGATAGGGTTCCAGCTCAACGGCCGTGCTGGCGTTGAAGTGCTGTCCGGAGAGCCAGTCCAGCTTCTTTGGGTCGAAAACAGCGCTCTTCTTGAGGACCCGGTCCATCGAGAAGCGAGCGATGAGCTCCACTACGGTCATCACCTCCTGTTCGTCCCCGGGATTCCAACCCAACAGCGCCAGGAAGTTGACGATGGACTTGGCAAGGAAGCCTTCCTGCTCGTACTCCCCCACTGCTGTAGCCCCATGGCGTTTCGAGAGCCTCTTGCCGTCGGAGCCCAGAATCATGGGAACATGGCCGAAAATCGGCACGGGCCAGCCCATCGCCTCATAGGTCAGAATCTGTTTCGGCGTGTTCGAGAGGTGGTCATCGCCCCGGATGACGTGGCTGATCCGCTGGTCTGCATCGTCCGAGGCCACGGCGAGATTGTACGTGGGGCTCCCGTCGCTGCGCAGGATGACCAGATCGTCGATATCCCTGTTCTGAAAGGACATTTCACCGTGCACCATGTCCTCCCACACGGTCACTCCGTCCGGCACACGAAAGCGCACCGCATGGGGAGCCCCCGTGGCAGCAAGCTCATCGGCGTCACTGGAACTCAACGCCTCCGCACGCCTTCGGGGCCCGCGCCGGTCCGAGGCCCCGCCCTTGGCCGCCTCTCTCTCTCGAGCCAGCTCCTCCGGGGTCGTGAAGTCTCGGTACGCCTTCCCGGATGCCAGCAAAGCGAGCGCATCCTGCCGGTGCCGCTCGACTCCGTCGCTCTGGTAGTACGGACCTTCATCCCAGTCCAACCCGAGCCACCGGAGCGCATGTAGGATTGCCTCGGTGTGCTCGGGCTTGGACCGATCTCTATCGGTGTCCTCGATGCGGAGCACCAGGACCCCTGCCTGTCGCCGCGCAAACAGCCAGTTGAACAAGGCTGTGCGCGCCCCACCGACGTGGAGATATCCAGTTGGAGAGGGAGGAAACCGTACGCGTATCGTCATATGTTACAGCGAGTTAGCTAGTGTGCAATAAGGTTATTTATAGATCGTGGTCCCACCGCGGCGAAGGCGCTGAACGACGGCAATTGAACCTCGAGTCGTCGTCCGGTGTTGACGGCGCTCCGCCGCAGGCTACAGAGATAGACCAGGGCCCCAGCCCTGTAAAGACCGGTACATCACTCTCTTTTGCCTTCAGGGACCCTGTTCCCTAGTCTTCGCCCCATCGGCGCATCGGGGCCGCGGCCCCACTCAAAGCACCGGCTCTTCGACTGGAGGCTTGCGATCGAGACTCAGGACTTTTCAACGAGACGGCACGGTGCGGAGCTCGTGGCTGCGTCTTTCGTCGTGCTCTTTCAGGAACTGGCGTTGATTCGGTGGCTCCCGGTCGAGGTGCGGGTCGTGGCGTACTTCCCGAATCTGATACTCCTGAGCGCGTTCCTGGGCTTGGGAATTGGGGCGCTTCAAGCCCGGGCAAAATCACTGATGTGGATATGGCCCACCGGGCTCCTAGTGCTCGTGGCCAGTGCGTGGGCTATGGGACGCGTGGCGTTCACGGCCAACGCGGTCACAGAACACCTTTGGCTTCTCTATGTGGACCTACCCGAGAATGCACCTGTCATCGAGGGGATTCGTGTTCCCCTGATCACACTTTTTTCACTCAGCGCGATCACGTTCGTACCTCTCGGCCAATACGTCGGGGTCCGCCTCGAGTCCTTCCGGATGAACAGCTCGGCCCTTTGGGGCTACTCTTTGGACCTGGCAGGCTCTTTGCTAGGCGTGGTGTGCTTCACCGCGGTGTCCTTTTCCGGGCTTCGGCCGGTCTGGTGGTTCCTGCCCGCCCTTCTCGGTGGGCTGTTTTTGGTGTTCAGGCGGCCCCGTCTACGGATCTTCTTCGCGGTGGCAGCGGTGGTGATCCTTCTCGTCATAATCCGCATGACCGGTCCGGAGCAGTACAGCCCCTACTACGCCGTGACCGACGTCCCCGTCGAAAACAGCCCCGACCACAACATCCTGGCAAACGGGTCTCTTCATCAGATCGCCATCGATTTTTCCGGTGAATACCTGGGCTTCGAGGATCGCCAAACAACCCTGGTAGGGTACCGTCTCCCCTACCGGCGCCTAGGGCGGCCCATAAGAAAGGCTCTGGTGCTCGGAGCCGGTACCGGAAACGATGTGGCGGTCCTTCTGGCAGAGGGGGCCGCCGAAGTCCACGCGGTGGAGATCGATCCGGTCATCCTGAGCTTGGGGAGAGAGGTGCACCCGAACCTCCCCTACGCGGATCCCCGGGTCACGGTCCACCAGGTAGACGCGCGTTCGTTCTTGAACGAGACCACAGAGCAGTTCGATCTGATCGTCTTCGGCACCCTGGACTCCATGACCCGCCTCTCCGCGCTCTCCAACGTGCGCCTCGACAACTTCGTGTACACTCAAGAGGCCCTGGCGGCTGCGCGTGACCGGCTCACGCCCGACGGGGGAATGGTGATGTTCTTCTCGGTGGGCGACGACTACATCTTCGAGCACCTCACCGCGCTTCTCGCCACCACCTTCGGGCGGATGCCCGTTATTCACCGGGCATTCTACAACATGTTCAACGTCATCTTCATGGCCGGCCCGGCCTTCGAGAACTTCGCCGCCCCCATCGATCCCGGCGCCTGGTATTTGCAGGAGGGGGCACTTGTGGGCCTCCCCAACGATGACTGGCCGTATCTATACCTCCCCACACCTGGGGTGAATTCCTTTTATCTCAGCATGATCGGTATCCTGGTCCTCCTCAGTGTTCTCGCGATTTTCGGTACATCGAGAGGCATGAGATCGGGATTGGTGCGACGGAGCGGAGTGGACGTCGAGATGTTTCTGTACGGATTCGCCTTCCTCTTGATCGAGACGAAGTTCGTCACTGCGATGAACCTGTTGTGGGGTGCTACGTGGCTAACCTCGGCCGTGGTCTTCGGAGCTATTCTGTTGACCATTCTCGTCGGAACGGTCCTCATGGAGCTGAAGCCCGTGCCGTGGACCCTGGCGGGTGTGGGGCTGGTCATGGCCCTACTCGTCACCTATGCCATCCCAATTGAAGCATTGCTCCGCACCGATCCACCCACACGACTCGCGTTGTCCGTCCTCTACGTAGCGGCCCCAGTCATCTTCGCGTCGCTTTGTTTCGCGGCCCGCTTCAAAGCGCGGCCCGCCGCAGATCTGGCGTTCGGTTGGAACTTGCTGGGGGCCGTAGTCGGCGGATTGACCGAGTTCTTTTCGATGGCGTTGGGGTTCCGCGCGATGACATTGGTGGCGATCGCCGCGTATCTCTTGGCGTTCCTCTTCGCCAGCCGCACCTCAGATGGAGCTTCTCCTCAGCCTCTGGCGGCCGTGCCTTCGCCGTAGTGGGTCAGCACGTAATCGTCCAGGATCGCCTTGAATTCGTCTACCAGACCGTCGCCGTGAAGCGTCGAGTGGTGTTCCCCGTCCACATAGACGGGGGCCTTCGGCTCCTCGGACGTACCCGGCAACGAAATGCCCAGGTTGGCGTGCTTCGACTCCCCAGGCCCGTTCACAACGCAGCCCATGACGGCAACCGTCATCTCCTCGACCCCGGGGTATGCCTCCTGCCACCGGGGCATCTGGTCCTGAATGTGAGTGTGGATGTCCTGCGCCATCTCCTGAAAGAACGTGCTCGTCGTGCGGCCACAACCGGGGCATGCCGTGACTTGAGGCTCGAAGCTGCGGATCTGTAGTGATTGCAGGATCTGCCGGGCCACCCGAACCTCTTCGGCCCGGTCCCCGCCGGGCTCGGGAGTCAGCGAGACCCGAATCGTGTCTCCGATTCCGTCGATGAGGAGCGGCCCGATGCCGACGGCGGTGGCGACCACGCCCTTCGTCCCCATTCCCGCCTCGGTCAGGCCCAGATGGAGCGGATAGTCACTTCGGTCCGCCAACAGACGGTACACCTCGATCAGATCCGGCACCTCGGAGACCTTGGCGCTGAGGATGATCATGTCGTGCGCCAACCCGATCTCCTCCGCCAACGCGGCGGAACGCATGCCACTCTCGACCATGGCGTCGATCAGGACCTCACGTCCGTCCTTTGGGTCGGCCAGGGCGGCGTTCTCGTCCATCAACTCGGTCAGGAGTCTCTGATCCAGTGATCCCCAGTTCACGCCGATGCGAACCGGGGTGTCGTTGGCGATCGCGACCTCGATGATCTTCTGAAAATTCGCGTCGCGGTGTTTCGTGCCCACGTTCCCGGGGTTGATCCGGTACTTGGCCAAGGCCTCGGCACATTGCGGATGGGCCGCGAGGAGCAGGTGCCCGTTGTAGTGGAAGTCTCCGACGATCGGAACGTCGATCCCCTCGGCCCGCAGACGCGCGGAGATCTTGGGAACGGCCGCGGCCGCCGCGTCGTTGTTGACCGTAACTCGAACGAGTTCACTACCGGCCTCGGCCAGCTCTCGGACCTGGGTCGTGGTCGCCTCGACGTCGGCCGTATCGGTGTTGGTCATCGACTGCACCACAACCGGGTTCATTCCCCCGACTCGCACGCCTCCGACATCGACCTCGACGGATTCCCTACGATTCCAACAGCTCACACGCATACCGCACTGCAAGGGTGGATTGGACACCGGGAATCTACCCCCCGGCCTAAGAGGCTCCAAGACGACGGCCACCCGGCGTTGGAACCGGAGCCGGAGGTGGGGTATCCCGGGGTTCCTACGTCACATGATCTCAGGAGGAAGACTTGTCGGACCCGCTGATCACAATCCGCGAGAATGGATCGCTCAAAATCGATGGGGAGATTCCCATGGTCGACAGCGAGGGGAATGCCATTCCCACCGCCGAGGGCAAGCCCTACTCGCTATGTCGCTGCGGCGGCTCGAGTCGGAAGCCCTTCTGTGATGGAAGCCACAAGACCAACGGATTCGAGGGTACGTTGGCCGCACCGGCGGAAGACTAGGGCGCGCTGCCGGACTACCGAATCTGGTACCACGCCCGGACGCCGTGTCCGTCAGGATGCCCGACGTCGGGAAACAGCTTGCCGTTCTCCACCCTGAACCACGCGCGAGAACTCCTACCACTGGGGTGCCCCGGCGTCGGGTAGACCTTGGCGTCTTTGATGACGAACCAAGGCTTGAAGTCGATCCGCTTGGGGTGACCGACATCGGGGAACAACTTGTCGTCCTTTACCCTGAACCAGGGTCTCCCACTGATGCCGACGGGGTGGGCATGATCTGGATACAGGTGCATGGCCATGAAAGGAATCTCTCGCCTGGGGACTGAGATTGATCTAAGGTACTGGAGCCGGACCACGGCCGCAGGGGCAACCTAATACGTGATTCGCCAGCCGGCAGCTACCAGCGGTACGCAGGGTAGGGACACCCACGATGGCGACATTGCCGAGCCGACACTTGTCACAACAGGACGCTCCGGACGTATCTGACCTAGATCCGTCCTGCAATCCTCCGGGAGCGTTGCCAGTGCGCCGGTCCCTGACCGCGACAGCCCTTTGCTTGTGCGCCTTCCTCTTGGTGGGGTGTGGAAGTGGGGATCTGCTAGGGCTCGACGATCCGGGGTTCGACTCGGACCACGACGGGGTTCTCAACCAGGTCGATGCGTGTCCCAGTGAGCCTGAAACCGTTAACCGGATCATGGATGGCGACGGGTGTCCGGACACGACGGAGGAGTTTTACGAGTCGATCCGTGTCGATTTAGAGCAGTACTGGGAATCGGCCTTTCCCGCCTACGGAGAGGTCTATCGGCCTATCGACATCTTCTCGGCGTTCTCCAATGCGGTCACGACAGGGTGTGGCGTCGTCTATTCACAGAACGTCGAGTATTGCTCCAGAGGCGAGGGCATCTACTACGATCTGAACATGCTCCAGACCTCTCTGGATCTCGTCGGAGACATGGGCCCGGCCTTCATCCTCTCGCACGCATTGGGCGGTCACATATCCTGGCTACTCGAGTGGTCGATCTGGCTCACACCAAAGACGCTCCGGCTCCAAGCGGACTGCTGGGGTGGTGCTTGGGCCGGGGACGCCGTTGCCCGCGGCTGGCTGAACGTGGAGGACCCTGATGCGGACGTGTGGCAGGTGGTTCAGATCGACGAAGCCCCGGGCACCTGGTTCGACGCGTCGCGGTACGGAACGCCCGAGCAGAGGCTTGCGGCGTTCCGGGTGGGGTTTGCGAACGGCCCTCCGGGGTGCGCCAGCGAGGAGTTCTTCGACATCTAGTCCGGCTGGGTGGCGAACAGGGCGAGGTTCCGTATGACATCCGCCCTCAAGTGGCTGTTCGGCCCCACAGCCAGGAGTTCGTGGTCGGCACCCCAATCGCGCGCCGGGTGGGCAAGCCGGTTCGCCAACGCGACGGAGGGATAGAGCCGGAACCCACGTTCCCATAGCACGGCCCGGCATTCGTCGTAGCACGAGCGGTTATGGATCGAGATGAAGAGCAGCAGCTCCTCCGTGAGAAGGTCCGCGGCACCGCGTAGGACGGCGCCCTCGGTTCCCTCGACATCGATCTTGATCATGTCGGGAGAGTGCAGGGCCTCTTCCGCCTGCATGACGTGCAGCGTGGTAACGCGCACCCGCTCACTCCCCTGCCCCAACCGGAACGTGATGGACGAGCCCCGACCACCGAACAGTTCCTGACCCTCACGGTCGCTCACGGCCACCGGGAGAATCCGCACGTTCGAGAGCCCGTTCCAGTCCACGTGCCTGCGGAGGAACCAGAGATTGGCACCGGACGGCTCGAATGCCACGATCGACCCAGCAGAGCCGACTCGCCGAGCAAGCGCCATGGACACGTATCCCTTATGAGCACCGATGTCCCACACGTGGTCCCCGGGATTCACGAGGGCCTCGAGGGCCTCGAGCCGGCTGACTTCGAACCGGCCCGAACGGTATCCCCTACCCGAGCTAGCCAGGCTCCACTTGAGGCCCTGGTTCGGGCCGGAGACGATTCGGGAGGGGATTCCACGGAGCAGCCGGGCACCGGCCGTCCTCAGGGAACGTGGTAGCCTCATCTACCGGACGCGTCCGCCGGCTCGATGGGACACCGGTCTATCTCCGGATATCCGGCGCGATGTGCCATTCCAGGTTGTTCGGCGGCGTCACGGTGAGCTCCTCCGGCCTCGGCATCGCTCTCAATTGAGGGGTGAAGTCGTACGGAACCACCGAGGGGCGTGTCGTACCTCCTCGGTTCATGTATTCCCACACGATCTCCCCGTCGGGCCTCACCTGAAAGAGCCGTCCCGTGTTGTCCTCGGCGATATACGTGTTGCCGTTGGGCAGCCGCTTCTGCGTCCCCATGCTCTTGCTGAAGAACTTCAGGTTGGCGTATCCCTCCGTCTCGTAGATCCACACGATTTCCTGGGTCGTCGGGTCCATCTCGACAATGAAGGTCTGGCCGGTGTGGGTCCTATGGCGAGTGAAGAGCCCGTTGTCGAAGAGAATGACGTTGCCGGCACCGGGAAGGCCCTTCTCGATCATCTCGGCCTCGTGGGCATGGGCCATCCCACCCTTGTAGTCATGCGTCCCCTCCCAGACGATCTCCTTGGTCTGCTTGTCGATGATGTAGACCATGTTGATGTTCCTGGCATTGAGCATGATGTTGCCGGGCCGGAACCGCTCATCACCCGCGTCATACCACTTGTTCTCGGGCAGAGGGGCGATCGAGTTGACGTGCAGCCAATCCCCTTCGGGCGTGGCTGGCGAGAACAGATTCAGATCGATGTGGTTGTGCGCGTGCCACTCCCAGACGACCTCTCCGTCTAGGTTGATTTCGTATAGATCGGCGCCCAACTGAGTCTCGCCATTACCTCGGAGTCGCGGTCCCCACCACGGCGCGATTTCAACGTCCTTCACCTGCCGCTGGAGCTCCTTCGGGATCGGCTCGTGTGCGATCAAGAGACGGTTGTTGTTCGGCAGTACGCGCATGTCGTTGACCGAACCGATGCCTTCGTGCTTCCAGATTTCGTTTCCGTCCCAATCGTACTCGTAGATTGTCTTGCCGGGGCCGACGTAGACCAGATTCCCGTTCGGCTGCAGTCGGCTACGCTTGTTGAAATTGGCGGCCACCTCCCAGGTGTGCACGACATTGCCGTTCATATCGACGAGGCGAACGTCGCTGGGGCTTCCGCCACCGGCCCGGGCGCGGAAAGCCGCGCTGGGATGGTTGCTGACCGCACTGTGGTCGGAGATCAGGATATAGCTGCTGTAGGCCTCGTCGGGATCGTAGATGGTCGTGCCCGTGGGAAATACGGTCTGAGCCGCGACCGGTTGGGTGAACAAGGCCAACGCGAACAGCGCGGTCGGAAGCGGAAGGACCTGGTTCCTGTCGATCATCATGCTCTCCCTTGAGGAGTCACCCGGCGCTTCGAAGCACGCGGCCGCCTTCAGCAGTCCAATCACCGTTGGTGATTATGCGGTGGCCGGTTCACATGTCACAAGCACTCCCTGCATTGGAGCAGCCACCGCTCACTGGATCAGGCGTTCTCTCTGACTGCGGACCACCAAACGGCGGCCACGAAGACGAGCTGAATGGGAGTCCGTAGCCATAGCGACGTGGGTGGTCCGCCACGAAACGGCACGTCGTTGAGGGCCGCAGAGATGTTCTCTGGGATAGCACGAGCACCGGTGTTGACCGCATGGTGCCGTTGGCGTTGTCGCACCTCCTCCTCCGGAGGATCGAGGAAGACGACCGCGTCGGCTATCCCCAGCGATGATGTCGCGAACGCGGCTCGATGGGCCTCGACCGATTCTCCCGCCGCTTCGATCAGGGCGGGATCCAGCGGATCCGCCTCGTCCACAAGGCCCGCCAAACCGTGTGAAGTCGCCCAGGACGACTTACCGGCGGCACTCACACCCTCCACCACGACGATCATCCTCCTCGGGGCCTACCGGGTACCTCCCACGGCATCCCACTCGGCGCCCGTGGCAGGCTGTTTTTGGTACTCCATCATCATCAACCAAGCGCCATCCTTGCGCACGAGCAGCGCGTCGAAATGGACGGTCCCGCCCACCTCGAGCACCGCATCGGGATGATAGAGTCCGCTGTAGCCCTCGAAGTCCCCTTCCTCGACCGTCCTGGTCACCTCGGCCCAGTACGCGTCGAGCTCGGCGACCGTCTGCGCGTCGACCGATGCAGGAACGAGGAGGATCAACCCAAGAACAGAGAGTTGAATCAAAGCAGGTCTCATGGCAGCCATCCAACGTCGTGAGGAAGGTGATGCATCGGTTGCTCTGGCTCGAAGATTGGGCTAATCCGTATGGCTCCTGAGACAATCGCGAATCGAGCGGCGCCTGTCGACCTGGCAGGTGTCCTGCGGGTGGTGCCGTGACGGAGACTGCGGAGGATGAGGATGATACTCCAGTGCTTTGCGGTACTAGCCCTTCTCGGTTCGGTGGCCCCGGGACCCGCCGCCCCCGCGTCGAATCTCGAGGGCTCCGCGTGGGGAACGCGCTGGGGGAACCGGTGGGTGAGCCAGGCAGCGGTGGTTCAGGCCCCAGTGGTTCAGGCCCCAGTGGTTCAGGAAGCGGTGGTTCAGGAAGCCGACCAAGCCCAGGAGAGTGACGACGAAGAGGACACGCCCCCTCTCGACGGAGCGGCCGGGCAGGTCATCTTCTACGCCTTCCTCATCGTCATGCTGGTCGTACCTTGGCTCATGGCGCGGTCCGCCTCGGACGGAGGCTCTCGGCCCGCTGAGCGAGACACCGCCACCGCACGTCCCGGTTCACGGTTCACTTCCGACCGCGAGCGCCGTCTATGGCTTTGGACTCTGGCCGTCTTGATAGCGATCTACTCTACCCTGGGGCCGATGGCCGAGCTAGCTGCAGCGCTGCGCGAGCGCAATCTGCTGCGAGTCTCCAGCACCGCGGTGCTGCTGCTTGTCGTGGCGTTCTTCGCGGTGCCCTGGGTGAAGAACCGCCCGGGCCGGTTCGAAATCGGGGCGGCGATCGGGGTCACCACCGTGTATCTGGCGACCTTGATCCGGATGCCCGTCCCCGAAGCGCGCAGCCACATGTTCGAGTACGGCCTTCTGGCCATTCTCATCTATCAGGCACTCACCGAGCGACGCCAGAACGGACGTGAGATCCCAGTTCCTGCGGTGATCGCGGTGGTGGCCACCACTCTTCTCGGCTGGCTGGACGAGGGGATCCAGGCGTTCCTGCCGAACCGGGTCTACGATCTGCTCGACGTCGGCTTCGACGCCGCGGCGGCCTTGACGGCGATTGTGGCGACCCTGTTCATGTCGTGGGCCCGGCGGTTGGACCTCTTCAAGCGCAATCGCGCCTAAACGTCATCCGAGTCCGGGGCTCTGAGCGCCACAGGTGAAAGGGCGTCGATGCTCGCACCATCCCCCGTGAGAAGCCGGCGATGGTAGTCCACCTGGCCGAGATGATAGGCGAGATGCAGCGCCAACTGCAGTAGGGCCTCCCGCGTAGAGAGCGTCTCGCCGCGCATCGCTTCCGGGAACGGCTCTTCCAGTCTCGACTCGGCGAGGGCCGGAAGGACTGCAGCCATGGTATCCTCGGCCGCGGCCACTTGATCCAGCAGGGTTTGCCGGGAGAGGTCGCGGGTCGCGAACTCGGCGTCTCGATCCCTGACGTAGTCCGAGTCACCTAGGAGGGCACCGATGTAGTGCTGCAGATTCCCCGCCATATGCAGGGCCAACGTTCCCGCAGAATTGGGGGCGCCCGGAGGCACACTCCAGATCAACTCCTCATCCGGGTACGCTGCGAGTTCACGTCGGAGGGCATCCAGCTCACGCAGCAGGAACCGCGCGATGTCGGCAGAGAGAGGAGATGACATGCTGGTGACTCGCTCGTCAGTTGGGGTCCGATTGGGATGTTAGCGGTGGAATCCGATGATGTCCCGGCGCGGTGCCACTTCGAAAGGCAACGTCAACGAGTCGTGTCATAATTCGACCTGAGGATGGCGTACATGGCCACGTCCTCCACCTCCCCATGCGCCACAACGTGCTGCCTGTGGATGCCTTCGAGCTTCATGCCGAGCTTCTCCATCACCCGGCCCGAAGACGGGTTTCGCGTCATGTGACGTGCCTGGATCCGGTTCAGGTCCAGTTCGGTGAAGCCGTATTCGATCAACGCACCCGCAGCCTCGGTCGCGTACCCTCGATTCCAGAAGGGCACGGCGACCCAGTAGCCTAACTCACCTCTGCGGTGCTCAGCCTCGAGGTGGAGGCTCACGGCCCCCACCAGGCCATCGGACTCCGACGAGATGGCGACCGCGAGGAACTTGCGGGAATCCCAGTTGGGCGAATGCGTGGCGATCCACGCCTCCGCCATCCCGTCCTCATAAGGATACGGGATGTTCTGGGTCGTGAGGGCGACCTCGGGGACCCCGGCGAGGGCTTGAACGGCCGGGGCGTCCTCTACCTCGAAGGGACGCAGGGTCAACCGTCGGATCTGAAGTGTCGGAATAGACATGGGTCAGGCATGTTCGTCGGTCGCCCAATTCTTGACAAGAGACCGGTCCCCTGCCCCGATTGACCTGGATTCCCCGAACAACGGGGCCGGGAAGTCGGAGGGCACCTCTATCCCGCTCGCTACCACTCACGAGGAGGACCGGATGTCTGAAGAGACCGTTGCCACCAACCAAGCAGACAGGCCATGGCATCTCTGGGTCGTCGGGATCCTGGGGGCCCTCTGGAACTCCGTCGGGGCGTTCGACTATCTCGCGACACAGACCCAGAACGAGTCCTATATGAGCCAGTTCACTCCTGAACAGCTCGAGTTCTTCTATGGCTTCCCGACGTGGGTCGTGGCGTTCTGGGCCCTGGCCGTTTGGGGAGGGGTCCTAGGAGTAGTCCTGCTGCTACTACGAAAGCGCCTCGCTGCAGGCGTCCTTCTGGTTTCATTCTTGTCCATGGTCGTCACCTCAATCCACAACTTCATTCTCTCCAACGGACTCGAGGTCCTGGGAGGTTTCGGCCTGGTTTTCTCAATGCTGATCTTCGTCTTCGCGCTGGGGCTTTGGCTCTATGCACGGGCGATGGTCGAGCGGGGCGTGCTGGCCTAGTACCCCGGCCATAGCTAGCCGGTGGCGTCCACCCGCGACCAACATGCGGGCCACGACCGAAGCGCGCGAGACGGGTGTCCCCCGGGCGATTCGAGCGGCCCCTCGTCAGGGAGCTTCGCAGTGGTCGGCACATGGCCAACCTGGACTGCACGTTCCGTGTCCCGGTAGAATCACGCATCGGTCGCACGGGCCATCCGTGCACTCGAGAACCTGCAACGAGCGCTGGAGGAGGGATCCCCAGGATGGACGCGTATGGCTGAAGCCGATCTCTACGGCCCAATCAAGCTGTTCTTGGAGGCACAGGGCTACGTGGTGAAGGGAGAGATCGGAGCCTGCGACGTCATGGCCGTACGAGGCGATGAAGGGCCGGTTGTCGTGGAGTTGAAGGAGCGCCTGAGCCTGGCACTCATATTACAGGCGGTCGACCGGCTCGCCTTCGCCGACACGGTCTACGTGGCGTTTCGAATCGGGAAGGGCCACAGTGCCTCATGGCGCACCCGGAAGAAGCAGGTCACCCGCCTCCTTCGCCGACTGGGTGTAGGCCTCCTCACGGTCTCGGCGCGCGGCAACGTCGTACCGGTGCTGGACCCCGCACCGTATCGGCCCAGAACACAAGCGGCCCGCCGCGAGCGCCTGCTCAGGGAGTTCGCAGAGCGGGTCGGGGATCCTGAGGATGGCGGCTCATCGTCTCGACAGCGGCTGACCGCCTACCGCCAGGACGCCCTACGCTGCGCCCGGCAACTCGCGGATGAGGGCATCCTCAAAGTGAGCGTGCTAGTGGAACGTACCGGCGTAACGCGGGCCGGGCGGATACTGCTCGACAATCACTACGGGTGGTTCGATCGCGTGAAGAAGGGCCACTACGTGCTTTCGCCACAGGGAGAGCGAGACTTGTTGGATTGGGCCGCAGCGCTCCAGCAACTGGGAGCCCGCTCGGACGTCGATGAGCCAGCGGGGTCGTAGTCAACCCGACGGCTCATGGGACCTGCCACAGCCCCTGCTCCACTCCACCATGGATGTAGATAGCGATCTTCCCGTGCCCGGGAATCTCGTTACGATCTCGAGATAGTGAACAGCGTGTTCGTGCGCGAGCAGGAGGCCTAGCGGACGGTAGCGACCGATGTGGGCGAGAACTACTATCGGGGCATGAACCCACTCTCAGACATCGATGGAACGCATTGGGCCGGTACGGCGGAGCTCTGGCTCGACCCACTCGGCGATGACGTCGTGCGCAGCGATTGCACGATTTCCATCGACGGCCACGTCGTTCGCTACACCTGGAGCTACGAGGGGGAAGCCCACCTGGGCAGCATCACGTTGAGCGACGAAGGTGCCGAGTTCAAAGACAGTTGGCATCAGCCGGAGCCCATGACCTGTCGTTCGCTCGGGGACGCCTCAGGGATGTTCCAGGTGCAGGGCCTGTACGGCCCCGAGTCTGACTGGGGTTGGCGCACGGGATTGAGTCTGCGGACGCCGACAGGCGAGTTGGTCCTACAAATGACCAACATCGCGCCGTGGGGTGAGGAAGTCCGGGCCGTTCGGATGATCTCCTCCCGTCGAGACTAGGGAGCGCTCGCCTCGCCTACTACGCCCCTCCGCCTACCTGGGCACTCACGATGTCACGTGCCCGACTAACCCCAGTCCAGTTGGCGCATGGCGAAGCCGTCGTTCCAGATCTTCGTCATATGGCGGATTCGATCACCGTCGAACTCCATCACGTAGACGTAGTCGGTCTCGACCTTGTTTCCGGTCGGAGCACCGGGGCCGCCCTCTCCCGTATTGGTCCCCTTGGAGGCAGCGATCGGATTCATAATTGAGGTCCCCGTGTTGGGTTGACATCGTGTATGCACTGCCAAGATGGTGACCGCGCGCGGAGTGCGCGAACACACGTCTGCCGCGATTGCAGCAATCGACTCTCAGCCCGCGGGTAGGCCCTCCACGAGGCGAATCATCCGGTCCAGCTGATCACGGTGCGGAGTCCGCCCACGCCCCGCGCCGAGGTTGTCGGCCATGTGCTCGGGGTCGCTCGTCCCCGGACAGGCCACAGTGACCGCCGGGTGTGCGATCACGAACTTGAGCATGAGCTGCGCCCAAGTGTGCGCGTCGAAGTCGGCCGCCCAAGCCGGGAGCGGACGGTCGCCGATCCGTGCCCACATTCTGTCCCTGCCGAACGGGAGGTAGGCCAATACGCCGATCTCGCGTTCGAGCGCGAGGGGAAAGATGACCTCTTCGGCCGCGCGGTTGTCGACCGCATAGTCGATGCCGATGAAGTCGATCGGCTCGCTCCGCATGACGTCGACGAGCGCCGAGTACTGGCCCTCGAAGGTGGTCGTGATGCCGATGTAGCGGACGAACCCCTCGGCCTTCAACTGCTTCAGGATGGCGAGCTGCGTCGGCGGATCGCCCATGTTGTGGACCTGGAGGAGGTCGATCTGCCGCAGGCGCAGGCGAAGGAAGGAGCGTTGGATCTGATAGCGCGTCGCTGCCGGGTCGGCCGCACCACTGGCCCCGCCACTCACGCGTGCGGCGTTGACCTTGGTCGCCCACCAGACGCGGTCGGCGAAACCGAGTTCCTGCGCCACCTGACCTGAGACCTGCTCGCTCGCGCCGTATCCGTAGGCCGTGTCGAACACGGTGCCGCCCCCTTCGACAAGAGCACGAAGGACCGCGCCAATCGTGTCGTACTCTTCGCTACGGGACTCCCTGAGGGCCATATCCGAGAAGGTGTTGGCACTTCCCAAGCCGATGACGGGGAGCAACTCACCCGTCTTGGGAATCGCGCGTTGGATGAGCGGCCGACTCTGGAGCCCTTGAAGGGCCTCCAGGAGCCGGGGATTCAGTCCGAGCGCGGCAACCGCGCCCGCGGTCATCCCGAGCCAATCACGCCTGGATGCCAAGATGATAGTCAGTACTGCTGCAACAACGCGCGCAACGCCGGCTCATAGGCATCGGCATACCGAACCATCCCCAGGTCGCTCGGGTGGGAGCCATCAGTGGCGGCTTCGCCATCATCGCCTAGCAGTTGTTCGCCCTGCAGATAGAACAGATGGTCCACCCCCTCGTCCTGCAGCCGTCGGTAAGCACGGCGCAAGGCCTCCCGGTTTGTGCGATGGCGCTCCTCTCGGGCTGGAAAGAACCGCGTATTGGTAAACGACCGGTCTTCAACAAGTAGGATCGGCGTGTCCGGACGCGCCTCGCGGATCTGTCGTACGAGCGGCGCAGCTCGTTCCTCGACCATCGCCTCCTGCATGTTGGGCAAGCAATCGATGGCGAAGACGCAAGGATCCAACTCGGCGAGCAGAGCGCCGACTTCGGGCTCCATCCGCCCGTTACCGGAGAAGCCGAGGTTGATGGTCGGGCGGTTCAAACTGCGACCGAGCAGCGCCGGGATCGCCATGCCGGGCCTTGAGGCGGAGGCGCCGTGCATGATCGAGGTGCCATAGAACAGCATGGGCCGTTCCGGGCGCGGGACGATCGGTTCGAACACGGTGCCGGCCTCTGTGCCAATCTCCAACGAGTCGACTCCGTTGTAGAGCGGCAGGTAGATCGTATAGCGGCGCTCCCCCGCGCGGAGATCGGTGGCGATCGCGGTCTCGATCGACTGCGCTGTGGGCCGCACAACACCGGCCCACCGTTCTACCCCCTGTGCGTCTGTAGCGTAGAGATCCAACCCGCTTACACCCGTGGCGGGCATGATCGGCATCGCCAGGCGATCGGAAAGAAGGGTGTAGCGGACGTGGATGGCAGGCGCATCGGTTGTAAAACGCACCGTCATGCCAGCGGAGTGCCGGGAGAGGTCCCAGACGGGTGTCCGAACAAGACCCTCAGCCTTGCCCGGCAACCGATCAAAGTAGCGCTTGGTATCGGACCAGCCTTTGCCTTCGACACCCCACTCGCGCACGTCATGCCAGGTCAGGTCTGCGCGTTGGGCGCCCAAGATGCCGGGCATGGCCACTCCGGCAGCGCCGCCTGCGACAAGTTGGAGGAAATGTCGTCTTGAG
This sequence comes from Longimicrobiales bacterium, assembly GCA_965249725.1. Taxonomy (GTDB): domain Bacteria; phylum Gemmatimonadota; class Gemmatimonadetes; order Longimicrobiales; family Gaopeijiaceae; genus CBDDCX01. The sequence continues at coordinate 758,019 of CBDFMQ010000002.1, read as the reverse complement.
GTCTTCATATTGGTCCACCCCGCATTACGGACATGCGATTCACCTCACTGCGTCCGGTGGTCTCGGCGTAGAGCAAACCGATCTCCCAAATCAGTTCGGCGACTCGGCTCTGCTACGCGATCAAGATGTGGACTGAAAGTGAAGCGCGCGAGCGGGCACCGCCTCTAGCCCAGAGCTACGAACGTCACTATGGCGTGCAGCAGGACGCCGGCCATCGCGGCGACGACGAAGTGACGTCTGGGCAATCCATCAGCCGACGATCGCAGTACCGCGATGCTCAGGGGAAGAGACAGCAACAGGCCCGTCGCGGTCCCCGGCGAATAGCGACCGACGAGTACCGTGGCAAGCGCGTGCAGGACGGCATTGAGGCCCATGAGGGCGGCGAACGACACAACGATCCAGGCGCCCCGCCGATCCCGGAAGGCCACCACCGTCCAGAACGTAATTAGAAGGAATCCCACTGCGTTGATGAGCAGGAACGACTCGGGCTCAACTCCGCGGCCCAGGGCCAAGCTCGTCCACTCCGGAAACCCGCCGAACCACTCTTCTGCCTGGTGCAACAGCAGCACGATCGGAAGCAGCCACGCCACTCGTGGCGGAAGAGATGGTCGAACCGTCGCTGAAGAACTCATCAAGTCCTCGCGTGCGGAGCCTAGGCGCCCGGAAGACTCTCTACGAGTTCGAGCATTCGCTTGAGGTGGTCCGGCGTGGGTAGGCGTCCCCGGCCTCCACCGAGATTGTCCACCATGTGCTGTGGGTCACCGGTCCCGGGCACCGCGACGGTGACCGCGGGTTGCGCGACCACGAACTTCAGCATGAACTGCGCCCAGCTGTGCGCGTCGAACTCCGCCGCCCACTCGGGGAGTGGCCTGTCACCGATCCGACTCCACATCCGACTGCGCCCGAACGGCAGATACACCATGACGGCGATCCCCTCGTCCTGCGCCAACGGGAAAATCTGATCTTCAGCCACCCGGTTGTCGATGGCGTAATCGATGCCGATGAAGTCGATGGGGTACTCGCGCATGACCCCGGCGAGCGCTCCGTATTGTGTCTCGCTGGTGGTGGTGATTCCGATGTGGCGGATCCGACCGGATTCCTTGTATTCCTGAAGAATCCCCAGCTGGGTGGGCGGATCGCCCATGTTGTGAACCTGGTTCAGATCGATCACCGGAACACCGAGACGTTCAAACGACCGCTCGATCTGCGCCCGGACGCTCCCAGGGTCGGCCGAGCCGCCCCCTCGACCGGCTACATTCACCTTCGTGGCCCAGAAGATGTCGTCGGCGAATCCGTCCTCTTGGGCCCACTGACCCGCATAGGTTTCCGAGCCGCCTCCACCGTAGCCAGCTGCGCTATCGAAGACCCGCCCCACGCCCTCGGCGCCTTCCGCCAGGGCGTGAAGCACCGCGCGGTGGCCGGCGAGCTCCTCTGCACTCGAGTTCATCGAAATCCATCGGCCGCCCAGCCCGATCACAGGAAGCTGCTCACCGGTAGACGGGATCGCGCGGGTCAGGACCGCTCCTGTCTGAAGCGCCTCCAGCATCCGCGGATTCAGACCAAGCGCCGCGCCGGCGCCGGCGCTGATTCGAAGCCAATCACGTCGAGATATCATCGTTCTTCCTCTTCACACCGCTGCAAGAGAGCCTGTCAGGGAATAGAACTTCAGCGAGCAGCTCCCGCTAGAGATCGTGCTGCCCGAAGCGAGACCCTAAGTGGATATCGACTTGGACCAGCGGCTCGTCCCCGATGCTGCGGAAACCATGCACCTCGCCAGCCTTCACAACAATGATGTCACCGGCTTCGGCCTCATACTCGACACCATCCACAGTGTAGAGAGCCGCTCCTCGGCGTACGAGGATGACCTCATCATAGGGATGTGTGTGAAGCCCGGGGCCGGCGTCCTTTGGTGCGTCTACGAGGTAGATGGAGATTCCGACATCCCCGTTCTCCTCCCCAACGAATTGTCGCGAGACGCCCTTGAAGGGCAGCTCGCTCGCCTTAACTACATGCATCGAAACTCAACCGATCTTAGAGAAGAGGACACTCATCATCGATGATCCGCAGGTGGCTTCAGTTCCGCCTAACGGACTGCGATGCTGCTGATCTTATAAGGCGAAGGCTGACCTCACTCGAGCGGGGCGTTACGCTGAACTTGCTCAAAGGCCTGCGGCACCCAACCCAAGGAGGCCAGCCATGTTTGTCGCAGGGATTGATGCTCACGCAACGTATTCAGTGATCGCTATCGTAAGCAACAAAGGTCAGCTCGTGCACGGACCCGCTCGCATCAATAACAAGGAAGCGGATCGACTCGATGAACTGTTCGAGCAGTATCGCCCCCTCGAGGTGGTCGTCGAGACGAGTCCGGCCTGGCCGTGGCTCTTCGATCAACTCCAGGGCAATGGAATCCGCTTCGTGCTCGCCCACGCCAAGCGGCTCCGCGTCATCGCCGAGTCCAACTACAAGAGTGACGACATCGACGCCGAGTTGTTGGCGCGTATGCGGCTGGCAGGCCTCATCCCCGAGGTCCATCCGAAGTGCATCGAGCAGCGGGAGCAAGCGGTGCTTCTGCGCAACCGGGCAAGACTCGTGAGGGAACGTACCCGGATGGTGAACCGCATCCACGCCCAGATCCACAACGTCGGGCTTCATCTGGAGCGTGGGCGCTTGCTCACCCAGAACGGACGCCAGTGGGTGCGCGACGTGGCGTGGCCCCTGCTCGGAGCCGAGCGGCGTCTGTTCATCGACATGCAGTGGGCCCTCATTGACCAGATCGTACCGATGATCCGAACGCTCGATCGCAGGGTCGGGCACATGGGCCAAAAGATCCCGGCCGTGGCGCTGCTCGAGACGGTGCCCGGCATCGGTCCCTACCGGGCATTGCTCATCGCGACAGAGACACTGCCCATCACACGATTCCGGACTCCGGGCCACCTGGTCAGCTACGCCGGTCTCGCTCCACGCTCTTCACAGTCAGGGCTCCGGCCCATTCGCCACGGATCGATCCCCGCCGGTGCGAACCGCTGGCTGAGGGGCACCTTCGTTCGGGCCGTCGTGAGCCACGTCACGCACGCGCCCGACAGCTGGCTATCGCGGTCCTACGAACAGATCAAAGGGCGTCTCGGCTGGCAAGTCGCCCGGGTCGCCACCGCTCGTCGTCTCGCTCGCGCCGTGCACGCGATGCTGCGTACCGGTGAGGTCTGGCACGATGAGCCTGTGACACAACTAAACTGAGATCACACACCATGATGCACCGTACCACGACGGGGGTGAGCTCCAAGCCGCGCATGTCGCTCGAAGTAGACGACCCGCTTCTGCTGACTGAGCCCCCCACTCGCATAGCAGATCTTCGGACGTCCCCACGTCTGGGACGAAACCTGAATAGATGCCTGAGCCCTCGTGAGAGGAGACTCGCCCAAGATCGGACGCGACGTCGGTACTGAACTTGAAAACTAGAAGATGATCACGCAGGCCTTGAGCTACAGCCCAGTGGACCGAGCCACCCCTCCGGGACCCCGGACGGGTAAGGGAGGGCTACGCCCTATTGACTTCCTTCGCCTTATAGATGATCGCGGCAAAGATGGTGACCGCAGGCGGAGAGCGCGAGCCAGATGACTACCGCGACAGCAGCAGTTCCTTGTTATGGGGACCCCGCCGCGCGTACCCTCGGTGAGAGAGGCCCCGTCTCGCCTACCCGGGAATCGTGACCTATCCCAACTCGGAGGCAACGTATCCATGTCTGTAGACTCTGATCCCACCGACACGATTCGGACCAAGGCTGCCGCGTTTCCAGCTGTCGCCCCGGGAACCTCCTGCAACCAGAGCGCTTTCAAGGTCGGCAAGCGCGCCTTCCTCTACATCGGACCGGGCGTCAAGGGCCGCGGCTTCAAGGCCATGTTCAAGCTCGATCAATCCATGCCAAAGGCGAGGGAACTCGCGACCACACATCCGGACCGCTTTGAAGTCGGATCCACGGGATGGGTTACGACTCGTTTCACAGCGGAGGAGCCGCTCTCCGAAGCCGTCTGGGAGAACTGGCTAGAGGAGTCGTACGAACTGGCAGCCGGGTCCCGACCGGGGAAGTAGCCACCCGGTCGCGGGACGCGAAGCGGCGGCGGTTAGGATGCCTACCGCGACTGCAGCAATCGCTTGTTAAGCACCTACGCCCGACAAGCGGACCCTACCGACTAAATCCTCCAAACGGGCCGTGATGCACTGCGCCGAAGCCGGCGAGAGCCTCTCGGACCTCATCTGACGGGTCACCGTAGACATCGATTGAAGTCGGTGCGACGCATCCAAGAAAGCGCTCGGCGAAGTTCGCGCCGAAATTGCCCAGATGCGCCATCACGGCGTCTGAATCGGTGTAGCGCTCGTTGATGTGACAGGAAGCTCCGTCCTCGCTAAGGAACCACTCGTAGCCCAAGGCCCCAGCCTCACCCTCGGTGGAGGCGACCATTTCTTGCATCAGAGCGCGAAAGTCTTCTAAGCGACCCTCGTTGATCGACACCCGAAGGTTCCAGGATACGGCAGATGACATATTGGGTCCTTTTGTGAGGATTCCAGAGCAGCACGCGTACGATAACGGTGCCTAACGGATTGCGATTCTTATCAGTTCCCTGGGACGATGGGCAGCAACGATAGATACGGTGTCGTCGGCTCGACATCGGGGGGAAGAGCAGGAGGCATCGCCTCTCCTCCAGGCCCGAGTGAAACGATGTACCGGAAAAGAGCACGTGCGTCCGGCTCGGCCATTTGGCTTGTGTTCATCCAGGGCATCGGTGGCAGAGCGGTTCGTGTGTGGAGCATTCCGACCCACTGATTCTCGTCCATTCCCTGCACCGAGAGTCGGAGGTTCGGTGGATAGGTAGTGCCCCAAGGACCGCGCCACCCCAGGGGTGACCCGAGGAGCCACTGATCCTCTGGGATATTCCCCTCCGCTTGGAGATAACCATCCGTATGACGGTCGTTACAGCCGCCGATGATGGTCACGTATCGACCCCGCTCCACATCCGTCCCACCCTCCACATGCGGGTCCGTCGTACTTTCTGGGGGTGCGACTTGGCAAGCACCTAGCAGCACGATAACTCCACCCAAGAGGGCGGTCATGCATGGGACTCTTCCCCTTGGCCTCATCTTGTCTCCGATGCGCTTGAACGTTTTGTGCAGCCTAACGGATTGCGATTCTGATCTTATAAGGCGAAGGGCTGACCTCACTCGAGCGGAGCGTTACGCTGAACTTTGCTCAAAGGCCTGCGGCACTCAACCCAAGGAGGCCAGCCATGTTTGTCGCAGGAATCGATGCTCACGCAACGTATTCGGTGATCGCCATCGTGAGCAATACGGGTCAGCTGGTGGCCGGACCCATCCGGATCAAGAACACGCAAGAGGATCGACTCGATGATCTGCTCCAGCAGTATCAGCCCCTGGAGCTCTCATCGACCAAATCGTACCGATGATCAAAACCCTCGATCGTAGGGTCGAGCACGTGGGCCGAGAGATCCCGGCCGTAGCATTGCTCGAGACCGTCCCGGGCATCGGTCCCTACCGGGCACTGCTCATCGCCACCGAGACATTGCCTATCAAGCGATTTCGCACGCCGGGCCACCTGGTCAGCTACGCCGGTCTCGCTCCACGCTCCTCACAGTCGGGTCTCCGGCCCATTCGTCACGGATCGATCCCCGCCGGAGCGAACCGTTGGCTGAGGGGCACCTTCGTCCGGACCGTCGTGAGCCACGTCACGTACGCGCCCGACAGCTGGCTATCGCAGTCCTACGAACTGATCAGGCAGCGACTCGGGTGGCAGGTCGCTCGGGTCGCTACCGCTCGCCGCCTCGCCCGTGCTGTGCGTGCGCTGTTCACGCCGCAGCGGTAGAGGTGCCTTCTCGTCCTGGGCACCTAGGGCATCGTCGGACCTGGTCGGTCCGCCCTCTTGGCCCCCGCTTCCCTGGCGCCTACTTTGTAACGTAAAGTACTTGTAGCTGAATCGGCGGCGGCATCGCTTGCAGCAGGTCCAAGTACAGAGGGGGGTGGTAATGAAGAAGTGGCTGAGACGCGTCCGCGGCGCCATCGGGACGGGCCTGACCTGGGCAGCAGCATGGTTCGGCGCGGGCATGATCATGCTGCTGGGGCTTCTGCTGGTAACTGGTAGTACCGGCGCCGACGTCCCCTATCCCCTCTTGTTTGGTGCCTTCGGCTTTGTTGCCGGCGTCACCTTCTCAGGGGTCCTGGGTCTTGTTGAGGGTCGTCGCCGGTTCGATCAGATGTCCCTTCCACGCTTTGCGGGGTGGGGGGCCGCTGGGGGGTTCCTGCTGTCCGCGTCTTGGCCGTGGCCCTTGCAGAGGACCCCGCTTTCTTATGGAACCTGGTGGGCCTGGGCCCCATCTTCGCGGTGGCCGGCGCGGGCTCTGCTGCTGGTTCGCTGGCCCTAGCCAGAAGGGCAGAGGACCGAGAATTGCTCGAGACCAGTGAGGACGTGGCCGAGGTGGGGCTTTCCGAAGATGAAGCGCGAGAGCTGCTCGGAGACGGGGGCTGACCTCTCCACCTGGGTCCGGTCCGCAGCCCTTGGTGAACGTTGCTCGTCAAGTTGTACTTCACCAACCGCCCCATCATCGGCACGATCCCACCTCGGACGCAACAGATACCCCGACAATCTTCACGTCTGAGATTCCCCGATCCGTAATCCTGCCGCTCCAATATTGTCTTAAACTGCGCTGTTCAACTTAGTTTGACTGCGTTCGGACGGTACTCTGAGCCGGAGGGGACGGGATTGACGTCGCTTTGCGACGTCGTCTCGCGGGAGACCGGCAGGGTCGCATGCGCGGTCTGCTTGGCTGACCGCTCGACTCGAGCCCGCTGGCGCTCTTTGAACCGCCCCGGGTTCATCGGAGGCCAGATGAGTTGAGTGTCGCGGGCTCGAATGCGAACAAATCTATGTAGCGGAGGCGACGGGATTGACGTCGCTTCTCGACGTCGTCTCACGGGAGACCGGCAGGGCCGCATGCGCGGTCTGCTTGGCTGACCGCTCGGCTCGAGCCCGCTGGCGCTCTTCTTTGAAGAGCGCGCGGGTTCGAATGCGAACAAATCTATGTAGCGGAGGGGGCGGGATTCGAACCCGCGTAGGCTTGCGCCCGCCAGTTTTCAAGACTGGTGCATTGAACCGCTCTGCCACCCCTCCAGGTAGCTTCTGGCTTGAAGAACCTCAGGGATTCACACGCGTCGTGTAAAGAGGCTGCGCGTGATCCGACCGAGGGCTTGATTAATGTCGGAAGAGCCGCTGCCCGGTAAACACCATCGCCATACCGTGTTCGTTCGCGGCCTCGATGACCTCATCGTCCCGCATCGATCCCCCGGGCTGCACGATGGCCCGCACGCCGGCTTCCGCAGCAGCGTCCACACCGTCCCGGAACGGGAAGAACGCGTCGGATGCCAGCACGGCACCGGTCAGGTCCAGGCCGGCATCCGCCGCCTTCTGGACGGCTATGCGCGAGGAATCCACTCGGCTCATCTGACCGGCGCCGATCCCCAACGTGGCTCCTCCGCTGGCAAACAAGATCGCGTTGGACTTCACGCCGAACACGGCGGCCCAGGCGAACCGGAGATCGTCCCATTCGGCCTCGTCCGGACTCCTGTCGGTGGCGACGGACCAATCCACGTTGCTCAGCCCGTAGAACGGTGGTGGTGGTGGTGTCTGCGTCAGCATTCCACCGTATACGCTTCGTAGGGCGAGAGCTTCAGGTCGGCGTCCGTGCTCCGCTAGGAAGCGACCGGTTCGACGTACCTCTTCGGGCGCCCTGCCCCACCAGTCCTCGGGTGGTTCGCCCTCGATCGTCTCGCCGATTCCGCCGCAGACCAGCAACCGTACGTTCTTCTTCTGCGTCAGCACTTCGATGGCCTCGTCGTCGTAGGCCGGCGCCACGACGCATTCGATGAACAACCCTGACATGGCTTGGGCCGTTTCCGTGTCGATTCGCCGGTTTACCGCGATGACCGACCCGAAGGCGCTGACGCCGTCCGTTCGCAGGGCACGTTCGTACGCCTCGACCACGGTTCCCGCTACGGCCAGCCCACACGGCGTCGTGTGCTTGACGATGCATACGGCGGGCCGCGGAGAGTACGCGAAGGGAGCCAGAGACAGTAGTGCGCCGTCGAGATCCAGCAGGTTGTTGTAGGAGAGATCCTTGCCGTGGAGTTGCTCGAGCCCAGCCAGGCCATCCTGCCCACCAAGCTTCCGGTAGAAGGCGGCATCCTGGCCGGGGTTCTCACCGTACCGCAGGCCTTGCACCAGCTCGAAATCCAGGGACAGAGCATCGGGTAGGCCGGCGTCGGACTCCTTGGCCTCCAGCCCGGCCTCCGCTCGGGCATCCGTCCCGGCGTCGGCTCCGTCGGATCCCGCCTCCAGGTAGGTCGCCACGGTGGCGTCATACTCACTGATGTGCCGGAAGACCTTGGCGGCGAGCTCTCGACGTAGGGCACCGTCCACGGCGTCGCCCTCCGCCAGAGCATTCAGCACCCGGTCGTAGTCCGAGGGATCCACCATCACGAGCACGTCTGCATGGCTCTTGGCGGCCGCGCGGATCATGGTGGGTCCGCCGATGTCCACCTTGGACATGGCTTCGCCCACCGGCACGTCACCATGAGCCACGGTCTCCCGGAACGGGTAGAGGTTCACGGCCACCAAGTCGATGGGTGCGTATCCCTGTTCCTCGAGGGCGGCCATGTCATCCGGCCGATCGCGACGGGCCAGCAGGCCAGCGTGAACGGCGGGATGCAGCGTCTTCACGCGCCCCTCCATCATCTCCGGATGACCGGTCACCTCAGCTACCTCGGTCACGGGCAGACCGGCGTCCCGCACCGCACCGGCGGTGCCGCCGGTCGACAGGATCTCCCACCCGGCATCGACCAGTGATCTGGCCAGAGATTCGATACCGGATTTATCGGACACGCTAAGCAGCGCTCGTCGCTTCATGTCTAGCTCGCTCTCCTCTATTCGCTTGCTCTTGCGTTGTCAGTCCTGACATGCATATGGGAATCGATGGAGGCCAGGGCGAACGGCTCGGGATCCCTGCCCTCCGCTACGGCTCGACACACGTGTTCGAGCACGGCGGGATACAGAAGATGCTCGACCTCGAGCACGCGTGCGGCGACGGCATCGGCATCGTCTTCCGGGAGCACCGGGACGGGCCACTGGGCTACCATGGCTCCGGTGTCGTACTTCTCATCGACATAATGGACGGTCGCTCCGGTCACCTTGGCCCCCTCGGCCACAACCGCCTGATGGACCCGCGCCCCGTACATGCCCTTCCCACCGAACGCCGGAAGCAGCGCGGGATGGATGTTGAGGATGCGTCTGGGATAGGCCGCCACAACGGCCGCCGGGATCAGTCTGAGATACCCGGCCAGTGCGATGACCCGCACGTCGCGATCCCGGAGGTGACGGAGAATCTCGTCCCCGATCTCTTCCTGGGAGCGATCCTTCGGGTTGATCACCGATGCGTCCCGGCCGGCTTCCCTGGCCCGATCGAGCGCCCCGGCATCCGGGCGATCCGCGATGACTGCCACGACCCGGTAAGCCTCGTTCCCCGCCTCGTGATCCAGAAGTGCCTGGAGATTCGTTCCCCCGCCCGACGCAAACACGGCCACGGGAACAGGAAGCGTCACGCCAGCTCCCCTCCGTAGTGCGGGGTCAGAAAGGGGTTGCCCACACGCTCGTGCCCAACGGTGGTCGGGGGTCCATGGCCGGTCAGGAGTCGGGTGTCATCGGACATGGTCAGGACGTGCCGGCGAATGCTGTTGAAGAGAGCGTGGTAGTCACCACCCGGAAGATCGGTTCTCCCGACCGAGCCCGCAAAGACGAGGTCCCCGACGATCGCCAGGTCGTCATCGGCGGCCACGAGGATGACGTGGCCCGGCGAATGCCCGGGTGTGTGAATGACCTGAAAAGCCGATGCACCGAAGCGGTAGGTGTCCCCGTCCTGGAACTCCTCCTCGGGCGGATCCAACGCCGGCGCCTGGAGGCCGAACATGGCCGCTTGAGCCGGCACGCCGTCGAAGAGGGGTCGGTCGGCGGGGTGCAGGTACGTAGGTACGTCCGCGAAATCCCGAATGACGCCCAGACCCTCTACGTGATCGAGATGGGCGTGCGTCAACAGGACCGCGACCAGGTCACTGCCCTCGGCCTCGATCGCGGCGACCATCTGGGAGGCGCAGGCGCCGGGGTCCACGACGACGCACTCGCCGGTGGTCTCACACCACGCGACGTACCCGTTCTCGGCGAAGTTCCCGGCTGTGAAGGCTTGAAAGCGCATCGTATTCAGGCATGACCCCAAAAAGAGTGGCCCGTAGGAATCTCACCTACGAGCCGGTACATCCGAATCCGTGCTCGGAACTCTAGGCGGTGAATGAACTTCCGCAGCCGCATCCACCGGAGGCATTCGGGTTCGTGAACGTGAAGCCCGATCCCATCATGCTGGTTACATAGTCGATCTCGACACCGCTCAGGTACTGAACACTGAACGGATCCACGAAGATCTTCACACCGGAAAGGTCGAAGATCTCGTCGTCGCTCTCCGGGGCGTCCTCGATGTTCAGGCCGTACTGAAAACCCGAGCACCCGCCGGGAAGAACCGCGACGCGCAGACCGGCCTCTCCCGAGGCTCCCTGCTCTTCAATGAACGACTGGACCTTGCTCACCGCATCCGGCGTGAGGCTCAACAGTGTTTCAATGCCTTCCATAAGATTTCTTCTCCTGGGGATCTCTTACCCCTACCGCCCACGGATCGTTCTCATCGCCGGCGAATTGCCTTCCTTGAAACGCCAAAAAGCTACCGGGAGCCCAAGGGGGGGTCAACGCCCCTCCGTCCCGAGAATGAACCGCGCTACCGCAAATATGTCGTCTACGACGACGACGCCCTCCGGCACCCGCGACGCTTCATCGTCTCCGTACCCGGTACGGACGAGCACGCCCTGTCCTCCGAGCTCTCCAGCGGGCAGCACGTCGGCTACCTTGTCACCCACGTAGTAGGAATCCGCCAGGCTGAGTCCCAGTGCCACCGCGGCGTCCCGGTGCATCCCGGTGCCTGGCTTGCGGCAGGGGCAAGGTTCCCCGAAATCGGGGTGGTGGGGACAGTGTAGGGTCAGGTCCACGGCGGCCCCGGCCTCGGCCAGGAGCGAGTCGAGCCGGGCGGCGACGGCCCGATACTCACCCTCACCGTACAGCCCGCGTGCGATCCCTGACTGGTTGGTCACGACCACGAGGGCGTACCCTGCCTCGCGGAGCGCCCGGAGTGCCTCTGTGGTTTGAGACAACACCGCGACGCCGTCCGGATCCGCCAGGTAGACCCTCTCTTCGATGAGCGTGCCGTCTCGGTCGAGGAAAACCGCGGGACGTGCCTCGTCGCTCATCAGCCTATGTGTTCGGAGAGGATTCTGAGCACTGAAGCGTCTTGCCAATCGAGTACGGTCCGCAGATCGATCCAGAGTGCCTCGTCCTCGACCCGACCGACCAGCGGGGGGACGGCGGAGCGGAGGGTACCGGCCATCGTGTCGGCCCCTACCGCTCCCGATGGAATACGGACCCCGTAGCTGGCCAACTCGACGCCCGGAAACGTCCCGCCTCCGACCACCGAGGCCATCTTCACCACCTCGGCCTCGACACCCCCGGCGGATAGTCCCTCACGGAGGGCCTCGGCTCGAGCCTTCAGCACCTCGGGATCGGCCGAGAGCATGGCGAGAGTCGGGATCTCCTGCATGGCCCGCTCGGGCTCTCGATACAGCCGGAGCGTAGCCTCGAGCGCCAGCAGCGTGGTCTTGTCGACACGCAGTGCTCGGCAAAGCGGGTTCTTCCGCATCCGCTCGATCCAGTCTCGCTTGCCGATCAGGATCCCCGCCTGCGGACCACCCAGCAGCTTGTCTCCGGAGAAGGCGACCACATCCACTCCCGCCGCCAGGCTCTCGGTGGGCCGAGGCTCGTCCGGCAGGCCGAGGCTTGCCGCATCGATCATGAGCCCCGAACCGAGATCGTGGACCACTGCGATCCCCTTCTCGTTCCCGAGCTCGGCCAGGCCCTCGAGCGTCGCCTCCTCGGTGAAGCCGGTGATGCGGAAATTGGAGCGATGCACCTTGAGGATCAGTGCCGCGGCCCCTGATTCGGACAAGGCGTCCCGGTAGTCCTCGAGGCGCGTCCGATTGGTGCTGCCGACCTCACTGAGAATGGCGCCAGAACTCTCCATGATCTCTGGAATCCTGAAGCCGCCGCCGATCTCCACGAGCTCACCTCTGGATACCAGCACACGTCGTCCGTGGGCGACCGTGCTCAGGGCGAGAACCAGGGCGGCGGCCCCGTTGTTGACGACGACGGCGTCCTCGGCCCCCGTCAGTTCCCGAAGGAGGGCGGTACAGTGGTCATAGCGAGACCCCCTCGCGCCTGCCTCCAAATCGTATTCGAGATTCGAGTAGCCCAGAGCACCCTCCACCGCCTCGATCGCCGCCCGGGCCAAGGGCGCCCGGCCGAGGTTGGTGTGGAGCACCACACCCGTGCCGTTGATCACGGGCCGGAGCGAAGGCGTCATGGCTCGGTCCAAACGACGGAGCACGGCCTCGGCAAAGCGGCTAACGACCTCCACGTCCTCCGGGGTCCTCCCCGCCCCGATATCTCGCCTGACGCGTTCGACCTCCGCCCGGAGTTGGCTCACGACGAGTCCCCTGGGATGCGTCGCCAAGATATCCTCGAACTCGGGTGACTCGAGAATCTGCTCGACCGCGGGAATGAGACGCCGGGCGTCGCTCATGTCACCTCCACCCCTGCAGATCCGCCAGGGTCCGGACGCCCCCAGAGCAGCGTCGCCCCGATGAGAAGGAACCCGGGTGGATCCGGCGGCACGGGGTCGCGCGCGGCCGTATTGCCGCTCGCGGTATCGGGTCGGATCGTGTCCGGCTGCACGACCTCCGGCGGTATCGAGTCGGGCACCGCGGCGGAGTCAGCCGCGGTTAGGGAGTCCCCCGCAGGAAGAGAATCTGCCACGGACAGGGAGTCGGCCGCAGCGATCGAGTCCGCAATCGCTACCGAATCCACCGGCGGGGAGGCCCGCATGAACTCCTCCGTCCCGCCCCCACCCGCGATCGCGTTGATATTCATGACGCCCGACACCGTGACCTCGTAGGTCTCATCGGAGATCAGCGTATCACTCAAGAGCAAGAAGATGGTTCGCTTCGGCAGGTCTCGGTCTGGGTCCTCGCCTCGGCCCTCCGCAGGTGCGGGCACCACGGTCGGCCGCGCAGCGAGTGCCTCATCGGCTGCGGCCGTATCACCGGCCGCCAGGAGCGAATCGACCACCCGCACCGACTCGACGATCAAGACGGAGTCCGCCGTCCACAGAGAGTCCTCGATGGCCTCGACGCGCGTCTGGTACTCCCGTTCGTGGAGGAGCTGCCAGACGGTGATCCGATCCGGAACCGAGTCGCGTGAGAGCGCGGCCGTCACACCGTCCAAGGGCGTATCGGGATCGAGGTAGTCGTCGAACTGGACCGCCACCGTCACGGAGTCGTCGGCCTCGGCGTCGCTGATCACGGCAGCGATGGTATCGGGACGCAGGAGGGTCAGGTCGGCAAATACGGTGTCCGGTCCGCTGATGGCCTGAAAGCCGCTGCCGGCCGGCTCGAAGAAGTCCGCCTCCTTGTTCCGGTTCGCATCCTCGAACGCCTCGAGGACATATCGGCCCAACGGCGGCAGGTAGCGAAACGCGAAGACACCGCTGCTGTCCGAGATCGCCACGTGGGTCGGTCCCTGGGTCTCTCCCAACCCGCCCACGACGAGAGGCTGATGTCGCGCGGTGACGCGCACGCCGTCCATCGCCTCGGATGTGAGCCGATCGAACACCATGCCGGCGATGACGTTCGGCAGCATTTCGGCTCCGGTAGAGAACACGAACTCGAAGGGCTGCGGCATGGCGTTTCGAAAGAGATCCTGGACCGTGGGCAGCACCGTGACCCGATACACGATGTCGGGCAGAAATCCACCTTCCATCTTGATCTCGAGTCCGTCCTTCTTGTGGCGCACTTCGACCTCGCCGGACTCGGGCGAGATCTGCACCGCCTGGTCCAGCGAACCCGACGCACCCCGTTCGCTGATCCGCTCGTTGTACGTGATTCGGATCGCGTCGTCGAATGCCTCGACCTGCGCGAACGGTTCGGGCCACGTGCTGACGACCTGCGGCCCCGAAAGATCCCGCGGCCCACCGCGGGGCGCCTGCGCTCTGGCACACGCAGCGACGAGGCAGACCGCGAGGAGCCGTGCGGCGTAGCCGGTCAGCACTCGGTCGGACCTATGCATGGGCACGGACGCCGGTCGGTCGCTCAGCCGTCGGCGAGGGTCGCGAGCTTGCTCGTGAGCTTGTCGAGCTGCTCCTCGAAGCTGCGGGCCTTCTCGCGCTCACGCTCGACGACCTCTTCGGGGGCTTGCTGAACGAACTTCTCGTTGGCCATCCTCTTCCGCGATCCGTCCAGTTGCCCCCCGAGACGCTGGATCTCTGCCTGGAGCCGCTGCCGCTCTCGCTCAATGTCAATGACTCCGTCGAGAGGCACGAACACCTCCCCGCCGTTCTTCAGAACCGCGTGGGCTCCGACGCCCTCGGCGGGGCTGTCCACCTCGCAAACACCCACCCGGGCCAACCGCTTCAGAGCGGTTCCCTGTTCTTCGACCATCGTGCGGAATCCGTCCCTTAGACCGGTCAGCTTCACGGTGACCTGGGTTCCCTCCGCCACACCGTACTCTTTGCGGAGACTCCGCACCTGCGTGATCAGCTCTTGAAGCTCTCCGATTCGCGTCTCTGCTTCCGCATTGAGGAACGCCTCGTCCACTTCGGGCCATTGGGCAACCATGAGGGCCTCGGCACGCTCGGCCCCTTCCGGCGACGGAAGTCGATCCCAGAGCGCGGACGTCACGAAGGGCGTGAGGGGATGAAGCAGTCGACAAATGCCGTCCAGCACCGCAACGAGCGTGGCGCGGGCAGCCTGCAGGCTCTCGTCTCCCGACGCGCCCTGCATGCGCGGTTTGATCAACTCCAGGTACCAGTCTGCGAAGTCCCCCCACACGAAGTGGTAGAGCCGGTCCGACACTTCGTGGAGTCGGAAGCGGTCCAGGTCCTCGGTCACGTCGCCGCCCGCCCGTTGGAGACGGGAGAGAATCCAGCGGTCCTCGAGTTCCAGGGCGGCCTCTACCGACGACAGCGCCGGCACGGGATCCTCTCCGAGGCTCATGAGTGCGAACCGCCCGGCATTCCAGAGTTTGTTGGCAAAATTGCGACCGGGAGAGAACGACGCCTCCAGGTCCTCCGGATCCAGATAGATGTCGGTCCCGATCCCCGCGGACGAGAGCAGCGTGAAACGCAGCGCGTCCGCACCGAACAGATCAGCCACCTCGAGGGGATCGATGCCGTTGCCCAAGGACTTCGACATCTTCCGACCCTGCTTGTCTCGCACCGTCCCGTGCAGGTACACCCGGGTGAAGGGTGTCTCTCCCATGAACTCGTACCCGGCCATGATCATGCGGGCCACCCAGAAGAAGAGGATCTCGGGTGCCGTGGTCATGTCGTGCGTGGGATAGAACGCCTTCAGGTCGTCGGTCTCCTCGGGCCAACCGAAGACCGAAAAGGGCCACAGCCAGGACGAAAACCACGTGTCCAGCACGTCCGGGTCCTGGGTCAGGTCCGTTCCGCCGCAACTCCCGCACTGGTCGGGGTCCTGCCGGGCGACAGTCGTTGCCTCACAGTCACCACAGTACCACACCGGAATCCGGTGACCCCACCAGAGCTGTCGGGAGATGCACCAGTCCCGGATGTTCTCCATCCAGTTCTCGTAGACCTTCTTCCAGTGCGTCGGGGTGAACGTGACGGTGCCGTCGCGAGAAGCCTGAAGCGCGGGCTCGGCAAGGGGCTTCATCCGTACGAACCACTGCAGGCTCAGGCGCGGTTCCACCACCGTGTGGCAGCGGTAGCAATGCGGAACGGTATGGGGATACGGATCCTCGCCTCCGGCGAGCCCCGGCGCATCGAGGTCCGCGAGCACCTTCTTCCGGGCGTCGAACCGATCCAGACCGCGATAGGCCTCCGGGGCGTTCTCGTTCATCTGGGCGTCGGGGGTCATGATGTCGAGCAGCGGAATCCCCGAGCGCTGAGCCATCTCGAAGTCGTTGGGGTCGTGAGCGGGTGTGACCTTCACCATGCCGGACCCGAATTCGGGATCGACGTGTTCATCCGAGATGATCGGGATGGTGCGTGACGTCAGGGGCAGCTCCACCTCGGCACCGACCAATCCCGCATAACGCTCATCCTTAGGACTCACGGCTACGGCGGTGTCACCGAGCATGGTCTCCGGACGGGTGGTCGAGACGGTGAGGTACCACCGGCCGTCTGCAAGCTGCCCGATCGCCTCCGCCCCCGCCTCTCGGGCGGCCTGGGCCGCCCCGCCGGCACTCTCGCCGAACGGATACCGGAGATGATACAGCCGGCCCTCCATCTCCTCCCCCTCGGCCTCTTCATTAGAAAGAGCCGTGAGACAGCGGGGACACCAATTGATGATGTACTCACCGCGGTAGATCAGGTCCTTCTCGTAGAGGCGCACGAAGACCTCTCGAACGGCCTCGCTGAGCCCGTCGTCCAAGGTGAAACGCGTGCGCTCCCAATCGCAGCTCGAGCCGAGGACTTTGAGCTGCTCGAGGATGGTCCCGCCGGTGTCCTTTACGTAGCTCCAGACACGCTCGGCGAACGCCTCCCTGCCTAAGTCGTGCCTGGACGTCCCCTCCGCCGCGAGCTGCCGCTCGACGACATTCTGAGTGGCGATGCCCGCGTGATCCGTGCCCGGAACCCAGAGAGCGGCGCGACCCTGCATGCGCCTCCAGCGCGTCATCACATCCTGGATCGTAGCATTCAGGCCATGTCCCATGTGCAGCACGGCCGTGACGTTCGGGGGTGGTATCACGATGACGTAGGGGTCCCGCCCCTCTTCGGTGACATCCGCGGGGCGGGTGTGGAAGTACCCACGCTCACTCCACTGTTTGTAGAGCGGGCCTTCAATGGTCTTCGGATCTAGGCGAGGTGGCAACGCGTCGGCCACGGTCGCTCCTGTCAGGAAGTCTGGAGAGTCGAGCTAGTGTCAGAGTCAGGAGTTCGGTACAAATCGAGCGGACCGATTGCGCTGATTCCGGGACTCTAGCTTAGGGTTAGTACCGGCCCACGCCAAGACCGCCGCTGGGCCTCAACGGTGGGGCTCCCCGCTAGGCTCCGTGGCTCAGCTGGCGGTGGAACGCCCCACGGACCTGCGGCGGCTGCCGAGCGTCCGTTGCAGCCACCCCTCCAGCGTCTTGTCGGGGCTCCAGAGATCCTCGAAGACGTGAGACGGGAGCTTGACGAAGTGCTCCGCCACCTTGGGGCCGAATTGCGTGCCCGCCGACTTCGAGATCTCGTCGACCGTCTCGCCGTGTGAACACGCAGATCGGTACACTCGCCCCGACGTCATCGCGTCGTACGTGTCACAGACGCCCAGGATCTGGGCGACCATGGGAATCCGATCGCCGGACAATCCCTCGGGATAGCCCTTACCGTCCCAGCGCTCGTGATGGTAGCGAAGCCCGGGTGAGAGGTGCCTGAGGCCTGGAATCCCTCCCAAGATCTCTGCACCGGCGGCCGCATGGCCCTGGATGCTGTCTCTTTCCTCGTCGTCGAGCGGGCCGTCCTTCGTAAGCACTCGGAGGGGTACGCTCACCTTACCGAGGTCGTGAAGGTAGCCTGCCTCCCACGTGGTCGTGCGAATCTGAGAACGCATGCCCATGCGGTCGGCCAACACCGCCGCCAAATTCGCCACACGCCGCGAATGACCGGCCGTGTAAGGGTCCTTGGCGTCGATCAGCGTCGCGACGATGTCTAGGAACTCCTCGGTCGACAGCGGCGACACCTCTTCGGGAATCAACTCGTAAGCCGCGTCCATGCAAGCGTGGTGGAACACGGTATCGTGGAAGTCGGGCAACCGACCGTTTCGCGCCAGATCGAGATACGCTTCGACCACCATAGGCCCGAACTCTTCGCTGACCCCCGCCTCGACCGCGGCCACGATTTCGTGCTGTGCCAGGGGACCGCGCTGAGGACGAGCCGCGCTGAGGGCCACTGCGGTGTCCGCCAGGCGCAGGATCTGCGCTCCCAGCGGGATCTGTTCACCCTGTAGTCCGTCGGGATAGCCCGTGCCGTCCCACCACTCGTGATGGTGCCGTACCAGGGGCGCCAGAGAACTGAGGTGCGCGATCTGCCTGATGCTGCGCTCGCTTCGCTCCGGATGCTCCAGGACCCGCGCCCGGGCGGCCGGGGGCAGAACAAGCACGGGGTTTTCCCACGCTTCTTCTACGAGACCGATCATCCCAATGTCCGAGAGGATCGCGGCGAACAGGATCTCCGACCGCTCGCGGACCGGCACCTGCAGGTGATCGGCCAAGCGCGTCGCGAGCATTGCGACCTGGGGGCCGTGACCGGACAGGTAGCCTTTGGCCATACCCATGACCTGCACGAGGGCCTCCAAGAGACCCACGTATATGCCCCGACCCGGATCTGAGCGCGATTCGTCCACGAATGCCCGTCTCTGCAATGAGCCCCGGACCCGGAAGAGCGAAAACACGACGGGCCTAGGGAAACATTTGAATATTGCGGCCCGTTCCCTGGAGGAAAAGGGTTATGTGTTGGGATGAACGGACTTAACGCGGAGGTCGGCCCCCGGAGGTGCGCGAAGTGTCGGGCAACAAGTCGGGCTGCTGCTCGGCCTCTCGGCGCTGCCTCTCCTTGCGTTCCCTGATGGCCTTGGCCCTCTCGCCCCAACTCGCGCGCGCGGCTTGTGAATTCAGATTGTTGAGGATGTCGGCATCCTCCCAGGCCCGTCTGGTAGCGCGTTCCCGTTGCCACGAGTTGCCGCCGAAGTACACCGGAAGAGGCAGGGTGAGGCTTCCGAGATGGAGTTTGCCCTGCGAGATGCCCCAACGGTTTCCGTCGCCATCCGTCATGGTCCAGTCGGTAAGGGCCGACTCGGACGCGAGCGCTATCGCCACGGAGTCGTGCCAGGCCTCCAGGAGCCCTGCCAGCTCCAGCTGAAGCCTCTCCGCCTCCGTCAGCTCGAAGAGCTCGGGCAGGGCTGCGCGCCACAGCCGGTGGTCGGAGCTCCGAACTCTCATCACCTCGGCGGCCCTTACTCCGACGCCGGCATCCCTTGCTTCGGCCGGGCCTTCATCCGAGGGCCCGTCAGCCCGCTCCGGTCCCTGTACGGGCACCTCCCGCGCAGGGATGATCTCGAGGACGGCGTCCGGCTCTTCCTCGCTAGACTCTTCTTCTTCCGGAGAGATCTCCACCACCTGCACCACACGCATGCCCGTGAACGGTCGAGAGTCGGACTCCACCCCGAGAGTGTTCGCGGTCGGACCCCACTCGCTGGGGCCCAAGGAATACAGGATGATGACGAACAGATGGAGAATGATGGACAGCCCGAATCCGAGCGCCATGGCACGACGCTGGGAGGCGCGGGGGTTGTCGACCAACCCGTGCCTGGACGGCTGATCCTGGGGCTGCTGCTCTGTCATCGGGTCTAGTAAACCCCCTGGGAATGGCGGTTCCTCCGGGAGCCCTCGCTCTATTCAGGCCTGAATGAGCCTTCCCAGCCGACCCGCCGCCTCTCTGATTCGTTCTTCGTCGACCGTGAGGGCCACTCTAAAGAACCCCTCACCTCCTGCCCCGAGCGCCTGCCCGGGCATGACCACCACCCCCTGCTCTTCCAGGGCTCGCTCCGCGAACTCCAACGAGGGCTCGCCTCCCGGCACTGGAACCCACAGATACATGGTGGCCTTGGGCACCGTCACCTCGAAGCCCGCCGCCCGCAGGCTCTCCACGGCCACGTCTCTTCGACGCTCGAAGCGAGCCACGTTGCCGGGCACCCACTCGTCGTAGGCATCGAGCGCCGCGACTCCGGCCGCCTGAACGGCCTTGAAGACCCCCGTATCGACGAAGGTCTTCACCTTCGACAGAGACTCGATGAGTTCGGCTCCCCCCGCGACCCAACCGAGGCGCCACCCCGTCATGTTGTAGGTCTTCGAGAAAGAGTGGAACTCCAGAGCCACGTCCCGTGCGCCCTCGAGTTCCAAGATGCCCGGCGGCCGATAGCCGTTAAACGCGATCTCGCTGTAGGCGTGGTCATAGACCAACACGACATCGTTTTCGCGACAGAACTCGACCGCGTCGTGCAGATACTCGAGGGGTGCCGAGCCGGCCGTGGGGTTGTTCGGGTAGTTCAGATAGAGCATGCGAATCCGGGACCGCACGTCCTCGGAGAACCCGTCCAATGGAATCAAGAAATCGTTCTCCGGGCGAAGCGGCACCAGATGGGGCTCCCCTCCGGCCAGGATCACGCCACCCCGGTAGGCCTGGTAGCCCGGATCCGGAATCACGGCCACGTCCCCGGGGTCGAGAAAGGCCAGCGGAAGATTGGCGATTCCCTCTTTAGAGCCCAGTAGGGGCAGGAGCTCTTTGAGCGGATCCAACTGGACGCCGAAGCGCTTCTCCATCCAGGCGGCCACCGACTCACGAAAGGCGGGAAGTCCGAGCTGGAATGGATAGCGAGACATCTCACGCTGCCCGCCTGCTTCGGCGAGTCCGGCCACGGCGGCAGGGGGCGGGTCCAGATCAGCGTCGCCCGCTCCCAGGTCGATGACATCGACCCCTTCAGCCGCCAAGCGTCGACGTTTCTCGGGAATACCGGCCAGGGGATACCCGGGAAGGCTCAAGAACGCGCGACTCCTCTTAGGCGCCACCGTCCTCTTCCCCTACCACCGGGTTGCGGAGCACTCCCACACCCTCGATCTCGATCTCGACTTCGTCGCCCGGCTCCAACCCACCGATGCCCTCGGGCGTCCCGGTGGCGATGACATCGCCCGGCTCCAGCGTCATGATCCGGGAGATGTAGGCGATCAACGAAGGCACGTCGAACACCATCTGAGAGGCCGGAGCCCTCTGACGCTCGACCCCGTTGACCCGGGTGACGATCACCAGATCCAGGAACCCTGAGGGGTCACAGGGAGCCACGTCCCCGATGGCGCAGAACGTGTCGAACCCCTTGGCCCTGGACCACTGGCTGTCCTTTCGCTGGAGATCCCTCGCGGTCACGTCGTTCAAGGGCAGAATCCCTGCCACGACGCTCCATGCATCCGCCTCGGACATATGTCGGGCGGTGGTTCCGATCAGAATCCCGATCTCTCCCTCGTAGTCCACCCTACCCACTCCGGTGGGCACGACGATGGGTTCTCCGGCCGCGATCACGCTGGAGGGCGGCTTGAGGAAGATGAGGGGCTCGTCGGGGACCGTGTTGCCCAGCTCCGCGGCGTGGGCGTGATAGTTGCGCCCGATGCAAACGATCTTGGATGGCCTCGAGGGGAACGCTGACGTGTCGATGACGTCAGTCCTCGGTCGGTTGGGTGTGGAGCCAGGTTCCGATGATGGCGCCGAAGCCGGCGATGGTAAGCAACACGGTGATGACCGCCCACCAAAATCCGATATCGGAGTGACCGTCCGCCCAACCGGCGGCTGAGTCCTGGAGGGTGAAGCCGGCCATCACGAGAATGCCGACACCAGCGAGCATGCCGAGAACGCGAGTCATTGCGTATCCACCTTTGTGTTGATCCGGAGGCCCTCCGAAGGAGTGCCTCTCAGCCGGGAGTGCCCGGGCGACAGCAGAATCTACCGCGGCCCGCGCCTCCCACAAGGTCCCCAATGGCGGCTATTCGAGCCCCTCATCCTCTCCGTGAAACAGAGCGAGGATACGCGCCACCTCGTCCCACGTCCCCTTGGCGAGAGGGGCCGGCGGAAGAGAGTCTCGGAGGTAGACCCCATACCGTTTACGCAGAATACGATCGTCCAGGATCACGACGCTGCCGCGATCGTCATGGGAGCGCACCAGGCGACCGAACCCCTGCTTCAGCCGGAGGGCGGCCAAGGGCAACGCGAAATCCCAGAACGCGTTTCCTCCGCGCTTCTCGATCGCCTCCACGCGAGCCGCCGTCACAGGCTCCGTGGGCACCCGGAATGGCAGGCGCTGAATCACGAGGCCTCTCAACGGGCGGCCCGGCACGTCGACACCCTCCCAGAAAGACGCCGTTCCGAGCAGAATCCCCGATCCGGACTCCACGAAGCCCTCGAGGAGCCGCGCACGGCCGTCTTCACCCTGTACGAAGAGCGGCCAGGGGACCCCACCGTCCGATCGCAACAGTTCTGCCACCCTCCGGAGGGCCCGGTACGATGTGAAGAGAACGAACAGGCCCCCGTCGGAGATCCCCGCCATCTCGGCGACGATGCGGGCCGTGGCCTCTTCGAGTTCACCTCCGGCGGAGTTCACATCGGGCAAATCCGTCGGCACACCCAGTATGGTCTGATTCTCGAAGTCGAAGGGCGACGGTATGATAGCCTCTATTATTTCCTGTTTTACTTCAGATCGCTCGAGTGCCTCGGAGCTCAATCCGACCCGGCTCCGCAGGAAGTCGAACGAGTCCCGTGTGGCCAGCGTCGCCGAGGAGAGGATCACCGTGTCGGTCTTCTCGAACAGGCCCTCCCGCAGCATGTCGCCCAACTCGATGGGCGCGGACGCCATGACGAGGTTCCTCCGACCCTTCCTCGGCCGTCCCCTCCACTCCAGCCAACGGACGAACCGATCCTCGCCTTCCTCCGGATCCAGTACCGTGCGTACGGCACGCACCGAGCCCCCCAGCCGACGCTCCGCACTCTGAAGATCGAGCACGCGCCCTTGGAGACCCTCGGACAACGCTTCATCTCGGTCGAGCGCCTCACGGACGCTGCGCACCTCGGCCTCCAGGGACCGGAACGCAGCTACCAGCCCATCCAGTCGTTCCCGGACTGCGGGGCGCGCCACGGGCTCGGGAAAGCCGTCCGTGCCGAGGCGTTCGGCCCCTGCGGCATCGATCGGCAGCAAAGGCTCCATCGCATCCAGGAAGAGTGTGAGTTGAGCCCGGGCCTCGTCTACAGCCGGGCGTACGCGCTCCTCGATCCGGCTCCGCAGTTCGGTCGCGGCCGCCTTGTCGCCGGCGCCGGTAAGCGACTCCTGAACGGCCGCAAGGACCCCCCTACCCCGACGGTCCAACCGTGCCAGGAGCCGGAACATGCCCAGACGGGTCGCCTCGAGCCCCAGGTGGGACGTCGCGGCGTCTTCGATGTTGTGCGCCTCGTCCAGAATCAGATGTCGATAGGCCGGAAGCACGGCCGACCCCGTGTAGTTCTGCGTTGCCATCCGGACCGAAAGATCCGTGAAGAGCAGGTGATGATTCGCGATCAGGAGGCGCGCAGCCGCTGCCTTGCGCCTCGATCGCTGGTAGAAGCAGGCCTGGAAATGCGGACACCGCGTCCGTAGGCAGATATCGGGATCGCTCCTCACCTCGTCCCAGACGTCGTCACTGGGCACGAACGTCAGATCGGCGAGCGAGCCGTCTTCGGTGCCGTTGATCCAATCCAGGAGCGAGTCGAGCTCGTCGGCCCGGTCGTCCTCGAAGAGGAGCGGTGCCGACTCGGCCGCAAGTCGTGCCCGGCGAATCGAGATGTAGTTCCCGCGCCCCTTCACGAGCGCCCAGTCGACGTCTTCGCCGACCAGACCCCGCACCAGAGGAAGATCCTTGCTGTCGAGCTGCTCCTGGAGATTGATCGTATTGGTCGAGATGACGGTTCGTTCGCCGTTCTGCAGCGCCCAGGCCGCCGCCGGCATGAGATACGCCAACGACTTCCCCGTCCCCGTGCCAGCCTCGACGATGGCCACTCCGCCTGAGTTGTACCGTTCGGCAACCAGCCGGAGCATCGCTCGTTGGCCAGGCCGATCCTCATAGCGCGGGTGCTTCTCCACCAGGGGGCCACCAGGGCCGATCAACCCCTCCAACCCCTCGATGTCCAGGGGCTCGACGTGCCTGGGAGCGGGCGGTTCGACGACCACGTAGAGCCCCTCTGCGGCGTTGTCCGTGATCGCTGAGCCGAGTCCCTCCTCATACAGTCGAGCCGCTACGCCCAGGTCCGCGTCCGAGGGTTCCAACACGCCCGAGGGATGGTTGTGGATGACGACCCCTCCCTCGTCCGCCCCGCGCGCCGCGACGAGGACCGCAGCCTTGTTTCCGCGCGCGACGGCCCGCGGCTCGATCAGCTCGCGCGCTTCGTCGACCTGGACGAGAAAGCACACTTCACGCCCACCGGCCTTCTCGATCTCCTGGCGGATGATCTCGGCGGCACGGACGGACAGACGCAGGTCGGACGTCGATCCGGGCGGCTCGGGGAGGGCGGGACCGTTGACTACTGCATCGGAGGAAGCCTTGGAGAGGTCGAGATTCACAGGATCGCCCCTCAGGTCTTCAGTTTCTTCTTTTTCGCTGCCGGGAACAGGACGTTGTTAAGGATCAGCCGATACGACGGTGAGTTGGGATGCAGGTCCAGGTCGGTGGGCGGATCGCCGATCTGGTGCTCCGGATCCTCCGGGTCATGCCCTCCGAAATAGGTCCAGGTGCCCTCGCCGTAGTTCCCGTGCAGGTACTTGGCGATTTCGCCCTCCTGGGCCAACACAATGGTCCCGGGCTTCAGTCGATCCATGCGGAAGGAAGTCGTCAGTCCGTAGAAATCGGGAATGATGTCCTGGTGATTCTGCGTGAGCATCGTGGGCACGGGATCGAACTTGGCCGAGAAGTCGAAGAGCGTGAAGGCGCCGAGCTGCAGACGCCAAGGCGTGTTGACCTGATGCCCGTCGATGTCGCTGAAGGCGTTCACCGACGGACCGACCTGCACCACGGCGTCGGTGAAGCCCATGGTGCCCGACCAGTCCATCTTGCTCGTGGCGTCGGGATCGGCCGGCGTGCCATCGGAATAGGCGGCAGCAATGTCGACTTGCTGCGCCCCCAACGCCAGCTCCAGAGTCTCCGTCGCGGAGCACATGGCGAAAAGGAATCCGCCGTCCTCCACGTACTGCCGAATCTCCAGGGCGACGCCCTTCTTCAGGGCTGGAACGCTGGCGAACCCGAGTCGCCCAGCCACCTCCTCGTTTCGGGCCACCTCATCCTGCAGCCAGGGCGACCCGGCGTACGTGATGAAGAACTTGGAGTACTGACCAGTAAAGTCCTCGTGGTGAAGGTGTAGCCATTCGTAGTCCTCGAGCTTCTCGTCGATGACGTCGTCGTCCCAGATCTTCTCGTATGGGATCTCGGCGTAGTCGAGGGCCAGGGTCACCGCATCATCCCACGGCGTGCTGTTCGGCGGTGTGTAGATCGCCACTTTGGGCGCCTTCTCAAGCACCACCGCGTCCATGTTCGAGTCCATGATCGTTGCACGGATCGCCGCTACGTCGGCACCTCCGACGGCCTCGACGGTGACCCCTCGCAAAGCAGCCTGTCGGCGCACGGCCGGCGTGTCCAGGAGGAGGAACGCTCCGTCCCGATAGTTGAGGAACCACTCGGACCGGCCGAACTGCTCGAGAGTCCAGTAGGTGAGGCCATACGCCTTGAGATGATTGACCTGAGCGCGGTCCATCGGCACGAGCAAGAACTGCCCCGCGGCAGAGGCCGGCATGGCCATCAGGGCCAGCACCGCCAACAAACGAAATCTCCTCATGGACCTCTTCCGTCCCTCAGCTTCTGGAGCTCCCGGCGAGCCATGGGTACGATCGCGTTTTCAGGTTGGCTCAGGATCAAGTCCTCGAGTAGTCGTACCGCCTCTTCCACGCCGTCGGACGACGCACCCCTGAATCGGGCCAACTCAAGCGTCGCCTCGGGGGTCTCGGCCGCATCCGGATGGTCCCGAACGATGCGGGCCCTGAGGTCCGCCGCCTCGGACGCCAACTCCCCAACGTCCGCGATGCGGGCACCGTGGGCCAGCACGGCCGGTTGGTCCGCTCTCGGAAGCCGGTCTATCACGAAGGCCACCTCGTCGACCGCCGCAGCGATGCGACCTCGGTGTGCGAGCACCGCGCTGGACATAACGGCCACCAGGGCCTCGCCCTGAAGCTCGTCCAGGAGGCCCAGGAGGGAGATCACGTCGGTCGCCTCGAGGGGAGAGAGTCCCGGGAGCGCCTCGCGCAGGTTCATGCGGCCGGGCACCACTTCGCCCGACGCCAAATAGAGATACCCACGTTCCAGCAGGCTCTTGGGTCCATCGAGACCGGCGAGCAGCGACCGAGCTCCCATGTCGTCCCCCTGCTCTTCCAGACGCACCGCCAGGGTCACCGCCAGCTCGTCGATCTCTCCTGCCTCGGGAAACTCGGTCCGGAAGCGATCGAGACGCATACGGGCATCCGCCTCCCCTCTCGCGATCCGGAGGCGAAGCACCTCGGCCAACGCACGTCGTCGCTCCCCGCTCCCCAAGGGGAGACCCTCAGCGATCGACCCCTGTGCCGCGAGGGCGGTGGTCGTGTCCCCGGCCGCCAATGCCGCATCGGCGATACGGTGATCCAGCGCCCTCGCCTCGTTCTCATCCGACGCCGCGTCCTGCAGCGCCTGGTACGCCCAGAGCGTGAGAGCGGCTGCCGCGCCGGCTTCTCCACCGGCCTCTTCGGCCTGCCGGGCCAACGCCGTGAGGAAGCCTCTCCTGGCTTGTCCTTCCAGCTCCTCGGCCACCTCCATGGCCAGCTCGCGCGCCTCGTCCACGAGGCCCGCCTCCACCGCAATCCTCGCGCCTGCCCGCTGTCGGGCGGCCGTGGTTGGCGACCGAGAGAGCTGCTCCACCAGGGGTCGTACGAGCTCCGCTCGATCCTTTTCGATTTCGGTCACTCTGCGCATGACGGCCGAGACCTGCGCCCCGTCGTCCCCGATGACACGGGCCCACTGCAGGACGGCCTCCTCCATCCTTCCAACGTCTCGAAGCAGATCGCCGATCTCCATGGCGAAAAGGGACGGCTGGCCCAATGCGTCTCGCCCGTCCTCCAGGACGGCAAGGGCCCGCTCCGGCCCGAAGACGCGCTGGAAGATGCGGCTGACCTCTCGATACGGTTCCGGCGACGTCCCGGACTGCTCCACCCACGCCTCGGCCGCCTCCACCAGATCGTCCCGGGAGTCCACTTCCGTGAAGACTCTGAGCATCAGAATCCGGGGAGCAGCCGCATCGGGCTCCGAGTCCCGGTACCGATGAGCCACCGGCAGGATCTCTTCGATGCGCCCTTGAGAGCGGAGCACGCGTTCGAGCGCGAACAGCCCTCCGGTGGACGTGGGACTCTGCTCCATGAGGTCACGCAGGATGGTCTCCGCCCCATCGAGGTTGCCCCGCGACTCCTGGCTCGCGGAGGTCCGGAGCAATCGCCCCTCGAGAAGTGGATCGTCGGCCTGGGCTCGCACGCCGGCTGGACACAGCACGAACAGGGACAAGAGCATCGTGATCGGGCTCCTCACTGGGCTCCTCACTGGGCTCCTCACTGAGTCCCCCCCGGCCCGCGACGTTGCGCCCGGTTCAACCGCTCGAAGTAGTCCAGCACCATCTGACGCTGGGCGGGCGAGAGTCGCTGTAAGGTCTCGGCTGGAGGCAGCTGGAAGCGAAGTGCACCCAAGTCCTCGGACGAGAGTGCGTCCACGTCCTCTCGCTCGAACTCGCCGGGGGCCGTCGACTCACGTTCCTCGGAGAACTCGTCCTTCTCCAGGCTGCGTCCCGCATCGAGCATGCGATGGAAGAGCTGCTCCTGTCGCTGCAGGGTCTCGGCGTCGAGGCGGTTGCCCGCCAGTCGATCCGCCAGCTCCATCGCCTCCAAGGCCATGGCTTCCAGATCGCCCAGGGCCTCATCCTGAGCACCGGGCTTCTGGGCGACCTCCTGCAGCTCCTCGGCCACGTCCTGCTGCCGCTGGGCCGCGTCCTGGAGCTGCTGGGACATGGCCTCTTCACCGAGCTGCATGGGCGTCAGCTGTCCCGTCTGGCTGTTGATCGACCCTTGCTGCTGGGCCAGCTGCTCCATCTGCTCCATCATCTGCTGCGCCGACTGGGACTGGCCCATCTGGCCGGCCTGCTGGGCGGCGGCCATGGCGGCCAACGCCACCTGGTTCAAGGCCCCCACGGCCTGTTCTGCCGCGTTGAGAGGCGACGGGGTGCGCCCCCGCTGATCCTCGAGCGCCGCCAGAGTCTGCTCCATGGCCTGCATGGCCTGACCGATCTGACCGGCGACGTCGCGATCTTCACCCTGACCCATGCGGTCCTGCGAGGAGAGATTGTCCGCCATGTTGCGTAGGCCCTGGAGAAGTGCGGACTGGTCCCCGCGCATGTTGGCCAACTCCTCGCGCCCAGCCCCTTGCATCTGCTCCCGCAGATCCGTCTGCTCCCGGGCCATGGTCAAGGCGTCCGTGGCCGTCTCCTGCATCTCCTCCTGCATGGCCTGCATCATCTGCTCGGCCATCTCCTGCTGCGCCTGTTGGAGCTGCTGCGACATCTGCTCCATGGACTCGGCGGCCTCCTGTGCGGACTCCGAGGCCTCCTGCGCCTGGCCCATCCGAGACTGCTCCTGCGCCTCGGACATCGATTGCTGGGCCTGCTCACCCTGCTGAGAGGCCTGCTCGACCGCCTCGCTCGCCTCGGTCTCACCCGCCTCCTCGAGGCGCTCCTGTAGTCGGTCCAGGCGCTCTTGGAGCGCTTCGGCCTGCTGCTCCAGAACCTCTTGCTGATCGCCACGCAGCTCCGGGTCATCCCCCTCGGCCATGGCGTCCGCTAGGGCCTCCTCCTGCTGAGCCAGCTCCTCGGCCTCGGCGGCAGTCGCTCTGAAGTCCTGCTCCATAGCCGCGCGCTTGAAGGCCTCAAGAGCCGCCTCGAGCTTGTCGCGAAGGGCCTCCTGGTCGGCCGCGAGCTCCTCCAGCGTCTGGTCCGCTTCACTGGAGTTCATGTCCTCGACCTGTTCGGACAATTCCTCGAGACGCTCCTGCATGTCCTCGGGAGCCAACTCGTCCATCAGTCGCTGCAGTTCCTCGAGCTTTCTCTGTAGCTCGGGATCTCCCAAGCCCGCCGCCTCGAGATCCCGATCGAGCTGAGCCAACTCCATTTCCAGGGAGTCGATCGCGCTGAGGAGCTCTTCCTGGTCCTCCAGGGCCCCTCGGATGTCCTCCTGTTCCTGGAAGTCCATCCGGTCCTGGGCCTCTTCCGGATTATTGAGAGGGCTGCGCTCGGGTTCGGGCGGATTCTCCAACTGCCGCTCGAGATCCTGCGCTTCCTGGGCCTCCTCGTCCGCCCGCTCGGCCAACTCCTGTACGCCTCGGGCCGCTTCATCCAGACGCTCCTGCGCCTCGCGTCGGAGATCGGCCGGGGTGGGCGGCCGGAGCACGTACTCCGGGGTCTCGCTCACGTTGGGATCAGGCGCGTTGTCCAGGGCACGAACGAAGTAGCGTACGGTGTCGCCCGGAAGCAGCTCCCAGCGTGTCAGGTCGATGACGGGACGCAAGAGCGCGCCGCGGGTGCCTCCCACCGGCATCGGATTCACCACGGGCTCGAGGCGGTCACCGAACGCCGTCACCCGGTAGACCACCAGCTCCAATCGGTCGAGGCCGTAGTCGTCCGCCGCCTCGAGCACCAAGGGCTGGCGAAGAGACACAGGCAACAGGGTGTCCTTGCCGGGCACCAGGACCGCCACGTAGGGCGCCGAATCAGGCACCAGCGTCAGCTCCAGCGGAGGAGGCGCCACTTCGGCGGGATCTCCTTCGGTGTCGGTGAAGTGCCAGGGATACACGCCGCTGGCTCGTGGCCGCCAGTTCCCTTCGAAGTCCTGACCCGACACCGCCAGGCGGACCTCTTCCTCCCCTAGGGGCCCGTCCAGTCCGGCCGAAGCGAGCGGTCGGCTCGCACGGCCCTGAATGGCGAACCGGCTTCCGGCCGGGATGTCGAGCGGCGGTAGGTCGGCCCCGTACTCTTCCGGGAATCGACCCGTATGCGGCGGAAACGTGAGCGAGACGGTCACATCACTGACCAGCAGCGGGTCGATGGGCTGCAGCTCGTACGTCGGGGAGCGGGCGCCGTCGGGAGCCTCGACCCAGTACTCGGTCCGCGCCGACACGGTGCGGAGGACCAAGCCGGCCTGGTCGGCGATCACGTCGAGGCGCTCTTCCGTGGCCACGTCACCGGCCGCCTGCCAATGGACCGTGACCGCCAAGCGCCCCGGCGCAGTGACGGTGAGGGGCACGTCCGTGCCACGAAGAACCTCGGCGGAACCTGGCGTCACTTCGAGCGGCGGGAGTGTAGGACCCGCCAGAAGGCCGAACGGCCGCGCCAGTCCGGACCAGGCCGCGAACGACCGGGTGGGCGACACCATCGTCAGCAAGACCACCATCGGGACGAGAACCGCCAAGCCCACGGTGCCACGGCGTATCCAGCCCTGCGCCTCACCGCCGAGGCGGCCGGCAAGCCTGGGTCTGGGCCCATGCAGGTCGGTCAGGGTCTCCTCGGCCGCCTGGGCCGCCAGGGCGGACGATACGCCGGGCGGAAGCGTGCGGGCCAACTCCAAGGAGCCCTGCAACACTCCGGGGGCGAGACCGGCGCTCTCCTCCATGCTCGCCGTCAGGTTGGGCTCCCGAAGCCAGAGGGTCCTGACCTGCCGGTATCCGGTCCAAGCCAGAACGCCGAGCGACAGCAGGCCCAGATCGATCGTCAAAGGCAGTATGGTCCCTTGTTGCCAGCCATTCGGTGCGGCCACCAGCCACGCCAAGATCAGCGCCGCCGTCACACCCGCGCCGAGCCACAGGCCGAGGGCCAGACGTGCACGCTTCAGGAGATGCTCTCTCACATCCCCCACGACGCGGACGATCCGTACGGGAGCCGGACTCACGGCGCTATCTGGTGCAGGAGGCCGACGTAGCTCACGGCACCATCTGGCTCAGGACGTAGAGGTAGAGATTCACGCCCATGCGGATCGAAGCTTCACGGAGATCCTCCGTGTCTTCGTGCACATCGGGATCCTCCCAGCCGTCGCCCAGGTCGGACTCATAGCTATAGAAAACGACCAACCTCCCGCCATGGAAGATGCCGAAGGCCTGCGGGGGCTGCCCGTCGTGCTCGTGGATCTTCGGCAGCCCCTCCGGAAGGGAGTACATGACGTCGAAGACCGGATGATCGGGCGGAAGCTCGGACAACTCGTATTCCGGGAAGATCTCCGTCATCTCTCTTCGGAAGGATTCGTCCATGCCGTAGTTGTCGTCGGCGTGGAGGAATCCACCGGACAGCAGATACTCCCGCAGGGCCGCTCGCTCTTCGGCAGAAAAGCGCACGTTCCCGTGTCCGGTCATGTACAGATAGGGGAAGTCCTTGAGTGACGGGTCCAACGGGCGGACCGTCTCCGGGCGACCCGACACAGGCATGCCGGTTCGCTCGTGGATGGCGGCGAGGAGGTTGGGAAGCGACGAGGGATTGGCGTACCAATCCCCACCGCCCTCGTACTGCAGGCGGGCGATCGACAGGACGGAGTCGGACGCAGGCCCCGGATTCCCAGAGACCAGCGCACCCAACAGCAGAACGGTGCTTACCACGATCCTCCGAGACCTCCGTTTGCGAGGTCGTTGTGCATCGCTTCGCTCAACTCGATTCCTCTTCTATAGGGGCACCTCTGGTGCCCGGAAGTGCGTGGACGATTTCGTACGCCGTGTTCTTCGCAATTCTCAAACGGACCGCAACTTCGCGAGCCGCCCGACTCGGTGTCAGGCCTTCGGCGAGAAGCGCCTCGGCGAGTGCTCGCGCCGCCGCCTCGTCGACCCGTTGTCCGGATTCCTCCTCGGCCTTCGGCGACACCACCACGGTGATTTCTCCGCGGGGTCGATCCTCGGCGTAGTAGCGGGCTGCTTCACCCATTGTTCCCCGGAAAAACTCCTCATGAATCTTGGTCATCTCCCTGGCCACGACAACCTGGCGCGCCTCCCCGGCCAGCTCCCCGAGATCACGCAGGAGCGCGCCGAGACGGTCGGGTGCTTCGAACACGACCGAAGTCTCCCCGGCCCCCGCAATCCGCTCCAGGAGTTCGGTCCTGGGCCCCTTCTTGCGCGGGAGGAATCCGTGGAAGGTGAAGGGTACCGTCGGGAAGCCGGCACCGACCAGCGCAGTGAGGATCGCCGACGGCCCCGGAATGGGCACGACGTCATGCCCGGCCTCTACAACCGAGCGCACCAGGCGCTCTCCTGGATCCGACACCAGCGGCGTGCCGGCATCCGAGACCAGGGCCAGCCGCTGGCCTGAATCCAGGCGACTGACGATGCCCTCGGCGCGCGCCGCCTCGTTGTGTTCGTGAAGGGAGGTGAGTGGCACGCGAAGCCCGAAGTGGTCCATCAGGATCTTCGTACGCCTCGTGTCCTCGGCCAACACTCCGTCCACGGAACCCAAGATCTCGACGGCCCTTGCGGACGTGTCCGAGAGGTTGCCGATGGGCGTGGCGACGATGTACAGGGTGCTCATGCGAAGCAGTATAGCACTCGACCGCGCTTCAGGATTCACCCTCCAATAAAACGAACGGCCCGGGGGCTTTCGCTCCCGAGCCTCGCTTCGTCAGAGTCCGGGTGCCGGACCCGAAACGCCTCGTTACATGTGTTCCTGTACCTTCGCCTCCAGCGTCGGGCGCGGGACGGCCCCCACCACCGTGTCGACGTGCTCTCCATCTTTGAAGAAGAGGATGCTCGGAATGGAGCGCACGGCGAACCGCACGGTCACCTCTGGATTCGCATCCACATCGAGCTTCCCGACCGTCAATCCTTCGTCGCCGTACTCCTCGGCCAACTCTTCTACGATGGGCGCCACCATTCGGCATGGACCGCACCACGCAGCCCAGAAGTCCACCATGGTGAGACCGGTACCCGCCTCAATAGTCTCGGCGAAGTTCTGGTCCGTGACTTCTACGATCTTCCCGTTGTCACTCATCAGGTTGTCTCCTTGTACCTTCATAAGACCGGCCATACGATCCGGTCCAGGCTCATAGACTCAATCTAATCCAATCATGAACGGCTATCCGCTCGATCACGTCGCCATCGCAGTCCGATCCATCCAAGAATCGGCGGCGACCTTCGAACCCGTCACCGGGTGTGCTTGTTCCCCCCTCGAGGAACTGCCCTCGCAGGGCGTCAACGTCGCCTTCCTAGGGGCTCTCGAACTCATCGAGCCCCGGTCCGAATCAAGCGGTGTGGCCCGCTTTCTCGAGCGCCAGGGGGCCGGACTTCACCATATCGCCTATCGGGTCCCGGACATCCCTGCCGCCCTCGCAGAACTAAAGACACGAGGGTTCCAACCAATCGACGAAGAGCCACGCGCCGGAGCGCGTGGGCACCAAGTCGCCTTCCTGCATCCCAAGACCACGGGCGGGGTGTTGATCGAGCTGGTCCAGATCCCCTAGGGTAGTGTCACTAAGATTGTGTAAAAGGGGGTGTCCGAGGAGGGTGGACAGCCCGGAAAAGAAAGAGGAAGCTCGTGAATTGTTCATCATCACATGAACCCGGGAGTCCGGCCTGCGTGAGCAGGTCTAGGGGCCTGGTAGGGGCCTGGTAGGGGCCTGGTAGGGGCCTGGTAGGGGCCTGGTAGGCGCCTGCTAGGTGCCTGTTAACTGCCGGTGATTCTCTCCAGCTCGATGATCTGGATGAGCCATCGATCTCCCCCGGCGAGCACCACAGTGAACCCGACATTCGGCACCTCTCGCCTTCCGGCGAAGGACATGTCGACCCCGATCCTGATGGTCTGGACGTTCGTGCCAGCCACCGTGCGCTCGCCAGCGATCTGGTAGTCCTCGTGGCGTAGGATCCCCGCGATGGCGTCCATGCGGAGCTCCACTTCGCTCCATTTCACGCAGGACTGCCCGCCAAAGGCCGCGCCGATCTTCTTCCAGAAGCAACCGAACGAACTCCCCGTGTCGCCCATCGGTCCGTTTCGGGTCCCGAACAGACGGGCCATTGCAGGGAGATCCCGGGTGTTCGCCGCCTGTAGGAACCTCTCCACGGATAGCGACGGCGCCACGGCAGCGATGGGGGTACGGGACACCGAATTACTCGAGCAGCCCCACACGACGCTGAGTAGAAGCAGGATGATCGCGGTACGCTTCACCATTGGACTCCGTTTCTTAGAGACCTGCCTGAGGGCCGGGCGGCGCCAGACACTATTCTACTGGGGGAGTCAAGACCCTCAAGCGGACTGCACGCACTACAACTCGTGTTTCCGCAGATAGAGGTTTCAAGATCCGGGCCACACGACCCGTCGGTACGGCCCCGTTAGGGTAGCACACGCTAGGGAAGCTCCCCTCCGTTCACGCGCTTCACGAGCGTGCCGGCGTCCAGCACCTCATCCAGGGTCCGCCGATTGAGGTTGGCCAGCTTCTCGGGGTCGACCGTGGAGGGATAGGCCTCCGTGAACTCCAGGAAGGTCATCCGGGACGGAACCCGTACGATCTCGAGTCGAGCAGGCTCGACCCCGAGAACCTCGGCATCGCGTTCAGGCCTGAAGCTCCTCGCGGCGTTGACCACATTGCTTTCGTGATCAGGCCACCTCGTTGAAGCCGAGTAGCCGAGAATCCGGACGATGGTGCCGTCATGGTCCACGAAGAGTACCCTGCCCCGGAACGTCCCGTCGTCCGCCTGTGCCTCGAACAGGGATTCGCGGGCATCCAGATCATTGACCGGGACCCTCCGGACATCCCCACCGGAAATCCCGTCCTGGGCCAGGAAGCCCGACATGGCCCCGTCCAAGCTCTGCTGCTCCGAAGCCAGAGTAAGCACGACAACGGCGCTCTCGTCCTCCGCCACGGCCACGACCTGCGACTTCTGATTCGCGGTCTTCCAGCCGAGTGGAAAGTCTATGGCGAAGGCCATGTCCAGATGCCGAAACAGGCTGCCTGCGAAGAACCCCTCTCGGGGGTTCGGACCGTAGACCATCCCGTCGAGGCGACGCAGGTACTCGTCTCTCCTCGATGTGTACCTCGAGTAGTCCTGCCCCGAACTCGCCACCAACTCGCGTATCTTGGCCTCTCTATTCTCGGGATTCGGGTGCGTCGACTGCCACTCGGGAAGCCTGCCCCCTCCTCCGGCGGCCAGCGCCAGCGTCTGGAAGACACCGACGAGCGCGTTGGGGTCATAGCCGGCCCGGGACATATACCGCACTCCGAGTTCATCCGACTGCGACTCGTCACCACGGCCGTAGCTGAGGTTCAGAATCTGCAGCCCGGCGGAGAGCATCCCGGCGGCGGATGCAATGTCCGAAGACACGGCCGCCCCCACCCCCAAGCCGAACTGTTGGAGCTGCTGACGGCTGAGCTGACTCGCGGAGTGTCGGGCCGTGACGTGGCCGATCTCGTGACCGAGAACACCGGCGAGTTCGGCCTCCGAGTTCAGGCTGGCCAGGATGCCCCGTGTTATAAAGATGAACCCGCCCGGGAGCGCGAAGGCGTTCACGATAGGGTCATCTACCACCTTGAACGACCAAGGGAGCTGTGGCCGCTCAGAGCCCGCGGCCAGCTCCTCGCCCATCCCGCGAACGAAATCCTGGAGTTCCTGAGAGCCGTACAGCCCGTACGATTCGGTCACCTGAACGTCGGCGTCCCGACCCATCTCGATCTCGTCGTTCTCACTCAACAGCATGAACTGGCGCTCACCCGTGGCCGGGTTCACCGCGCAGCCTGCCACCGAAAGGAGGCTGACGAGCAGCGGAAGGCGGCATCGTTGGAGCATACTGATCATGGGTCCTCTTCTACGCTTCGTGCCCGCGGACGCGGGGATCGGACACCGCGTCCCCCGGGTATGCCCTCCTCGATGGACGACCAGTCGAAAGATACTAGATTGTGGCCTCGGTCGAGGCCCCGAAACCGCCTCTTCCTCCCCATCAAGCCGAGGCCCGTAGTCGACATGCCTGAAGCGTCGCGTCGCACGTCCCGCCCGATCCGATTCGGCATCGTTCTCGGAGCGATTCTCTCCACGGTCGCGGGTTTGGCCTGCAGCGACAACGCGCCTTCGGCCGTCCTGGTCACCATCGATCGCGAGACGTTCATCAACGTCTACGTGGACCTCCGACGCGTGGCGTTACGGAAGACCTCCCGCAACGTGAGTGCCGCGGAACGCGATAGCGTGCTCACCCTGCACGAGGTCTCCGAAGAGGACTTTCGTCTCTTCCTGGACGTCAACCACGCGGAAGCGGACTACATGCGTGACATCTGGAACGAAGCCGAGGCGCGCATCTCGCTGATGCTGCGAATGGCCGACGAGGGCTCACAAACGAATGACTGAATTCGTACGCAGCTTCAGTGGGGCCCCGTGGGAGAAACAGGTCGGATACTGCCGTTCTCTGCGGGCCGGAGACCAGATCTTCGTCACCGGCACGGCGCCCGTGGCCGAGGGCGGAGGGGTCCATGCGGTCGGGGACGGCTACGCACAGACCCTGAGGTGCTTCCAGATCATCCGAGAAGCACTGGCGGCGCACGGCGCGGACCTGAGCGACATCGTGCGTACCCGCATGTTCGTCACGGACATCGAGCGGTGGGAGGAATACGGACGGGCGCATCAGGCGACCTTCGCCGACCATCCTCCAACGACCACCATGGTCGAGGTGAGCAGGCTCATCGACCGGGACATGCTCATCGAGATCGAGGCGGATGCGGTGGTCGGCTACTCCCACTCGATGGTGCCGGGAGGCTTCGACGAAACGTCGTAGCAGACCCGGTTCACACCCACCACCTCGTTGCTGATGCGAGACGATATCCTGCTGAGGACGTCGTGCGGGAACGGATACCAATCCGCGGTCATCCCGTCCCGTGACGTGACGGCACGGAGCGCCACCACGTTCTCATAGGTCCGGTTGTCACCCATGACACCCACGGCCCGCACGGGCAGCAGCACCGCGAAGGCCTGCCAGATCTCGTCGTAGAGGCCCGCCGCGTGGATCTCGTCCAGATAGATCGTGTCGGCCTCGCGGAGCACCGCCAGCCTCTCCTCCGTCACCTCCCCGAGAACACGTATCGCGAGCCCGGGCCCGGGAAACGGATGCCGGCGTATGAACTCTTCGGGCAGGCTCAGCTCCCGGCCGACTTGGCGCACCTCGTCCTTGAAGAGCTCGCGCAGCGGTTCGATGAGCTCGAACGGAAGGTCCTCGGGCAATCCGCCCACGTTGTGGTGCGTCTTGATGGTCTCCGACGGCCCACCGGTGGACAGGGATTCGATTACGTCGGGATAGAGGGTGCCCTGTACCAAGTGACCGGCGCCGGGCACTTCCTCGCTTGCGACCCGGCTGAAGACGTCGATGAACACGTGTCCGATCCGTCTCCTCTTCTCCTCGGGCTCTTCGACCCCGGCCAAGGCGGTCAAGAAGTCCGCCGCCGCGTCCACGACGATCAGTCGAATGCCCATGTGCTTT
This sequence comes from Longimicrobiales bacterium, assembly GCA_965249725.1. Lineage (GTDB taxonomy): Bacteria > Gemmatimonadota > Gemmatimonadetes > Longimicrobiales > Gaopeijiaceae > CBDDCX01. Next base: position 720,664 of record CBDFMQ010000002.1, on the reverse strand, counting down.
CGGAAGGTACGCTCCACGTTCTCCCGTTCGTGCTTCCTGAGCACGCCGTTGTCGACGAAGATGCACGTGAGGCGATCTCCGATGGCTCTGTGCACCAACGCCGCCGCCACCGAGGAATCCACACCTCCTGAAAGGCCGCAGATAACGGTACCGTCACCTACAGTCTCCCGGATCGCCGCGACCGACTCTTCGATGAACGCCCCGGCCGTCCACGTAGGACGACATTCACAGATCCGGAGAAGGAAGTTCGAGATGATCTCTTCGCCTCGGACGGTGTGCGCGACCTCGGGATGGAACTGCACGGCATAGATCGGGCGGGTCTCATGTTTGAACGCGGCAACGGAGAGCGTCTCGGTAGAGGCGAGGGTCTCGTAGCCCGGCGGAGGTGCATCGACATGGTCACCGTGCGAGCACCACACTTGAGTGGGCTCGTCCTCCGTGAACCCGTCGAACAGCTCTCCGGGATCGCGGACGGTCAACTCCGCTCGACCGTACTCGCGTTTGCCGACCACGACCTCGGCACCCTCCATCTGGGCGATGACGTGGAGCCCGTAGCAGATGCCCAGAACCGGCACACCAAGCTCCAACAGCCCGGGCTCCGCGGTGGGTACGCCCTCGTCGTACACCGAAGCGGGTCCTCCCGAGAGGATGATCCCCTTCGGGTTCCACTCGCGGATCCAGTCGAGCGATCGCGTGGGCGGATGGACCTCGGAGTAGACCCGCTCTTCTCGGATTCGGCGGGCGATGAGCTGGGTGTACTGGGATCCGAAGTCGAGAATCAGAATCCGGTCGTGCTCGGTCATAGGGCCTCCGCTGGGTAACAGGGCCTCAATCGGTCACAGAGCCTCACGGGGACAAGCTCCCGTCGGGAAGCCGCTCTCCCCGGATCAGGTCGTCGAGGTTCTCCCGGCGGCGAGCCAGAACCACGCTCGACCCGTCGACCACCACCTCGGCGGCTCGAGGGCGCGAGTTGTAATTGGATGCCATGGCAAAGCCGTAGGCGCCCACGGTGTGCACGGCCAGCAGATCCCCCTCCTGCGGAAGAGCCAATTCTCTGTCGCGCGCCAGGAAGTCTCCACTCTCGCAGATGGGGCCGACCACGTCGACCACTGTCGGGATCGCGTCTGGGCGTGACAACACCGGCTCGATGTCGTGGAAGCCTTGGTAGTGGCTGGGCCTGATCAACTCGGTCATCCCACCGTCCGTGACAACGAACGTCCTCGGCCCCTCGTCCTTTACATAGAGCACCTTCGTGACCAGCAGGCCTGCCTCGCCCACGATGAACCGACCGGGCTCCAGGATGAGGGTCAGTCCCGCCTCTTTCACCCGCGGCAGCACCAGGCTGGCGAGGTCGGTGACCGACATGCGCGTCTCATCTTCGTAGCTCACGCCGTAGCCTCCGCCTAGGTCGACGAAACGGAGTTCAATACCCTCCCCGGCCAGCGTCTCGGCGAGCCCGAGGATCTCATCGAGCGCTCTTTGATAGGGGTCCGGCTCGAGGATCTGGGAGCCGATGTGGACGTCGATGCCCACGATCTCGAGTCCGGGCCTTCCCGCGGCCCATCGATAGAGATCGAGAACGCGATCCAAAGGGACTCCGAACTTGGATTCGCCGTGCCCAGTGCGCGTGTATTCATGAGGGGTATCGGCCAAGACGTCCGGATTCACCCGGACCGCCACGGGCGCACGCTTGCCCATCCGGGTCGCGACCGCGTCGAGCACACGAAGCTCACCCTCGCTCTCGATGTTGAAGGCCAGGATGTCGGCGGTCAGAGCGGCCTCCATCTCGGCCTCAGTCTTCCCGACTCCGGCGAAGACGATCCGCTCCGGGGGCACCCCGGCCACCAGGCAGCGATGGAGTTCTCCGATGCTGACGATGTCGGCGCCGGCTCCCAGAGCGACGAGGCGTCTCAGGATGTCGAGATTACCGTTCGCCTTGACCGAGTAGGCCATGAGCAGATCGACCCCGTCGAAGGCCGACTCGATCTGTCGATAGGCGGAGGCAATGACCTCCGCGTCGTAGACGTACAGAGGCGTGCCGAACTCCGCAGCGAGCTCCGCCACGGCATGCTCGCCGACGTGGAGCTCGCCGTCGAGACGGGGAAAGGGGCGGCTCACACCCCTCCAGCCGGGTGGCCCATCAGTAGGCCTTGGCCCACACCACCTCCATCGTGGAGTCCTTTTCTCCGCCGATGCACCGTGCGGGAGCTTCACCGGACTGGAACTCCTCATCGGGAATACAGCGCAGCGTCGCCTTGGTCTCCTCTTTGATGCGCTCCTCCACGGCTGGGTCGCCACTCCAGCCGGTGTAGACGAAGCCACCCTTGGTATTCATGATCTCGGCCAACTCGCCCAGATCGTTCACTCCCCTGTAGGAGTTCTCTTCCCGCCTGGCCTTCGCGGTCTCTAACAGCTGCGCCTGCAGCGCGTCGAGGCGATCCCCCATCGTCGCCAAGGCCTCGGCCTCCGGGATGAACTCCTTGCGAGGTTCGTCCTCCGAGCGCAGCCGCTTCGCGAGCGCCACCTGTCCGGACTCCATGTCCCTGGGGCCGATCTCCATTCTGAGGGGGACACCCTTCCTCTCCCACTCGTAGTACTTGTTGCCCGGGCTGAGATAGTCCCGGGCGTCGACCTTGGTCCGGACGCCCTGCGCCACCAATGCATCCCGAACCGCATCGGCCTTCTCGAGCACTGGCCCGTGGTCGTCGCCCTTCAGGATCGGAACGATGACGACCTGTGTCGGCGCCAGCTTCGGCGGGAGCACGAGTCCTTGATCGTCTCCGTGTGTCATGACCAACCCGCCCACAAGCCGGGTGGACACGCCCCAGGACGTATTCCAGCCGAACTCCTCCCTGCCCTCCTCCGTCTGGAAGGTCAACTCGAATTGCTTGGAGAAATTCTGGCCCAGGAAGTGCGAAGTGCCGGCCTGCAACGCACGGTTGTCCTGCATCATCGCTTCGCACGCGTAGCTGCGTACCGCGCCGGCGAACTTCTCGGCCTCCGACTTGAGTCCGGTCACGGGCGGCATGGCCATCCAGTCCTCCATGAACGTCCGGTAGACACCGAGCATGCGCCGCGTGTGCTCCTCGGCCTCTTCAGCCGTCGCGTGCACCGTGTGGCCTTCCTGCCACAGGAACTCGGAGGTCCTCAGGAAGAGCCGGGTGCGCAGCTCCCAGCGCATCACGTTCCCCCACTGGTTGATGAGTAGGGGAAGGTCGCGGTAGCTCTGGATCCACTTCGCGTACATCGACATGATGACGGTCTCGGAAGTGGGCCGGATAACCAGAGCTTCCTCCAGCTCCTTGCCACCGGCATGGGTAACCACGGCGAGCTCCGGCTTGAACCCCTCGATGTGCTCCTTTTCCTTTTCGATGAAGCTCATCGGAATCAGGAGCGGAAATGACGCGTTCTCGTGGCCGGTGGCCTTGAACATGTCGTCCAGGGCCCGCTGCATGTTCTCCCAGATGCCATATCCCCACGGGCGAATGACCATACATCCCCGGACCGGGGAGTAGTCCGCAAGCTCGGACCTGAGCACCAGCTCGTTGTACCAGGCCGCGAAATCCTCGTCGCGGGGGGTCAACTTCTTGTCGTCAGCCATCATCTCTCTTGGTTGTGGACCCGTCGTTCGGGCCTCTCGTATCGTGAGGCGACTGGGACCGGCGCTCCTTCAGAAGCACCAACGAACCGGGCACCGCAAAGAACAGGAGCGACGCCACCATCCAGGTGATCCTGAACGGGAAGCCGACAGCGGTTCCCAGCATCCAAGCCGTGAGCGCGCCGGCCGCCAAGGCGAAACCCATCGCCGCCCCGATTATCAGGTACTCGAGCGCGTTCAAGCGCCGAATTGCCGTCTCCATCATGCGCCGCGTCTCAGGGTGGGCGCCGTTGCTCGACGTCACTCGAGCTCCTCCAGAGGAACCTCCCGCTCCTGTCCCGAGGCCATGTTGCGCACCACCGCCTGACCTCGTGCTACCTCATCGGGGCCCAATACGATGACATCCTTCGCACCGGCGTTGCCCGCCGCTGTGAACTGCTTCCGCACCGACTGGTCTCTCAGGCTGTAGAGGACGCTGCGACCCCGGTCCCGGTTGGCGTGAGCGATGGCAAGCGCCAACCCTCGGTGCTCCTCCCCGATGATCACGATGTAGTAGTCGACCTCTGGACCCGTTTCGGGCATGAGCGCGCGATCGCGGATCAGCTCTCCCAGCACGACGTCGCCCATGCCGAACCCCACAGCGGGCAGCGGGTCTCCGCCGACCAGCTCCAGAAGCCGGTCATAGCGTCCGCCTCCGCAGATGGCCCGCAACTCTCCTTTGCGATCGAAGAGTTCGAACACGATCCCGGTGTAGTAGGCCAGCCCTCGTACGATTCTGAGATCGAACTCCACATAGGGTCCGAGACCCATCGCCGTCAGTTGACCGAAGTAGTCCTCCAAGCGCTCCAGTTCGGCACCGACCCCTTCCCGCTCACCCATGAGCGACGCGACCCCGTCCAGCGTACCGTCGGTGAACAGTTGCAGTGCGGAACTCGCACTCTCTTCGCTGAGCCCGGCTTCAGTCCGAAGTCTCTCGAGGGACCGGTCCGAATCCGCGCGCTCGATCTTGTCGATGATGGCGTAGGCGGACGCCAGACGTTCCTCGGTCACCCCGAAGGCCGTGAGCACCGCAGACAGAAGGCGCCGATCGGACACCCGTGCCACGATGTCTTCGGCACCGAGTCCGAGTTCGCGCAGCCCGTCCAGGCCCACGGCCAGCACCTCGACATCCGCAGAGATCGCTTCCTCACCGACGATGTCGACGTTCCACTGAAAGTGCTCCCTCAATCGCCCCCTCTGCTGCCGCTCGTAGCGGAACAACTGCGGGGTGGAGAACCAGCGGATCGGCTTCGCGAGCGAGCGACTGTGCTCAGCCAGGATGCGGGCCAAAGACGGGGTCATCTCGGGACGTAACGAGACCTCTCGCTCCCCCTTGTCCACGAAGTTGTAGAGCTGGCCGACGATCTCCTCGCCGCTCTTTTCCACATAGAGGGCGAGTGGCTCCAACGGCGGACCGTCGTATTGGGCGAAGCCATACCGCACGGCGACTCGGCGCCATGCGTCCAGGATATGCTCACGGAAGGCGAAGTCTTCCGGGACAAAATCACGGAATCCGGGAAGGCGCGCGAAGATCGGCTTCGACATGCGGGCGAATCTATACCAGGCGTCTCAAATGTACAGTGGCCAAGGGTTCTGGAACCCCGTCGAAACGGGCGTTTCGGCGCCCGATCAGGACGGCGACAGATTCAGACGCTGCAAAGCGTCGCCCACGGTGTGGTTCGACCCGGTCACCACGACGGTTCCCGACCCCGCCAACTCCTTTGCGCGCTCCAGCGCCACATCGAAGGCATCATGGATCTCGACGTCGCCGCCACCCACCACCTCCGTAGCCGCATTCGGATCCCATCGCCGCTCGGGGGGGGCCGACGGCGCCTGCGTGAACAAAGCGTGGTCGGTCCTACTCAGAAGCGGTGGCAGCATGGCACGCCAGTCTTTGTCGCCCAGAACGGCCGCAACCAGGACCACCGGTCGCGGCAGGTCGAACCCGTCGAGCACCGTGGCCAGCGTCTCTGCACCGGCGGCGTTGTGCGCCACGTCGAAGAACCACGTCCGACCGTCGAGAACCGCGATCTGCGAACGGCCCGGCCAACGGACGCCGGCGACCCCCTCGACGACGGCCTCGGCCTCGGGACGCAGCGCGTCCGGCAGCCCCGCGAGAATGGCCACTGACAAAGCTCCGTTCACGGCTTGATGCTCGCCCACCAGTGGCGTGCGTAGGCTCAGACGTCCCCATGCCTCGGTATCGACGGTGAACGACGTCCCGCTCTGCGTGACCTCGAGGTCCATCCTCACCGGATCGGGGCGAAGGGGCCAAAACGGCGCCCCCGCGCGATCGCAGACCTCCCCGAGAATCGACAACAGCCTCTCGTCGCTCTCCGCCGTGAGGAGCGGCACGCCGGCCTTGATGATCCCCGCCTTCTCTCTCGCGATATCATCGAGGGATTCACCGAGATATTCGGAGTGATCCTTCGCCACGTTGGTGATGGCGGTAAGCAGCGGTGTGAGGACGTTGGTGGCATCCAAGCGACCACCCAGGCCCACCTCGACGACCGCAACGTCCACCGGGTCTCGTGCGAACAGGTGGAACGCCACCGCGGTTGCCGCTTCGAAGAAGGTCAGCTCATGGCGGACGATGTCGTCCTTCAGGTCCCGAGCTATACCTCGCAGTTCGCCTTCTCGAACCGGCTCCCCGGACACGTGAAACCGTTCGCGGAACGAGCAAAGATGAGGAGAGGTGTAGAGCCCGGTCCGGATCTCCGCTCGATCGAGCACCGAGGCCACGGTCGCGGCCACCGACCCCTTGCCGTTGGTGCCCCCCACGTGGATGCTCGGATACGAGAGGTGAGGGTCTCCCGTGTCCCGCAGGAAGGCCTCCATTCTCCCGAGGCCCCACTCGATTCCATGCGTCAGCCCGGCGAACGGTTCCTCGAGGAGAAGGTCGTCCGTCAACCGATCATATGCCGTAGAAGGGTGGCCACCTCGCTCTTCAGCCTCCGGCGATCCACGACCCGATCGATCATCCCGTGTTGGAGCAGGAACTCGGACCGCTGGAACCCGTCCGGCAGCTCCTGGCGGATGGTCTCTTCGATGACCCGGGGGCCGGCGAATCCGATCAGCGCACCCGGCTCCGCCAGGTTCACGTCGCCGAGCATCGCGTGAGACGCCGTGACACCACCCGTCGTGGGATCCGTGAGCACGGCGATATAGGGAAGTCCCGCCTCATGGAGACGGGCGAGCACGGCCGACGTCTTGGCCATCTGCATCAGAGAGTAGATCCCCTCCTGCATGCGTGCGCCCCCGGACGCGCTGACTACGATGAGCGGCTCCTTGCGATCCAACGCGACGCGGCCTGCGCGGGCGATCTTCTCCCCCACCACCGATCCCATGGACCCTCCAACGAAGCGGAAGTCCATGACCGCCAGCACCACGCCCATCCCGTCGAGCGTCCCCGTCCCCGAGAGGACCGCTTCTTTCCTGCCTACCTTCGACTCGGCCGCCGCCAGACGCTCAGTGTAGGGCTTGAGATCTTGGAACCCGAGCGGATCGGCACTGCCGATATCGCGGTCGATTTCCTCGAAAGAGCCTTCGTCGAGGAGGATCTCGACGTACCTCTCGGCAGACACGCGGAAGTGATGCCCACAGTCGGGGCAGACCTGGCGGTTTTGGACGAGCTTCTCCGCATAGAGAATCTCCCCGCACCCCCGACACTTGTCGAAGACATCGGTCGGCACATCGCGCCGATCGTCTGCCTTCAGTGGCTGTTTGTCCTTACGAAACCAAGCCATCGGACTCCCTCAACAGGCCTCTGTCACTCGTCGTATGCGACCCGCGTCGCCAGGGCCACGGCAATCCAGGACATGAGGAGAAAGGTGCCGCCGTAGCTGACGAAGGGTAGGGGTATTCCCGTGACCGGAACCATACCCACGGTCATGCCGACGTTCACGAAAATATGGACCAACCAGGCTCCGAAGATACCGAAGATGACCAACCCCGCAAATGGATCTGAGGCGCCCTCGGCCATCTTCACGAGACGGTAGAGGATGAAGGCGAAGAGGCTCAGAGCCAAACCGGTTCCGAGAAATCCCAACTCCTCACCGATCACGGAGAAGATGAAGTCGGTGTGCTGCTCGGGAAGAAAGTCCAGCCTCTTCTGAGTGCCTTCGGTGAATCCCTTCCCGCTGAGACCACCGCTTCCGATGGCGACCATGGATTGGATCAGGTGATACCCTGCCCCGCGCGGATCGACGCTCGGATCCAGGAACACGAGGATCCGGTTCTGCTGGTATTCGGCGAGGGAATTCCAGAGAGGCGGCGCGATGGCACCTGCCGCGAGATTCGCCAAGAAGACCGCGAGCGACTCGACGAGAAACAGGCGGTATCGATAGAGGTACAGCGAGCCCACGACGAGTACGAAGAAGACGGCCCAGATGCGGTTGTCGAAGCTCAGGACCAGGGAGACACCGGGGCTCGCGAGAAGCAAGAGGAGCCCGATGGGGGCACCTGCCCAAAACAACGTCGCGAAAAGGATCCCGACGAAGGCGAGTGCCGTGCCGAGATCAGGCTGCAGGATCACCAGTCCGAGCGGGACCCCGACGATGGCCGACGGGGTGACCAGGGCCCGAAGGGTCGTGGGGTCCTCGGAGCGCGTCCCCAGATACCGAGCCAACGCGAGAATGGTGGCTAGCTTGGCGAGTTCCGCCGGCTGAAATCGAATGAAGCCCAGGTCCAGGAAGCTCTTCACGCCCGCAGCGGTACCCGAGCCCGTACCGATCACCAGAGTGATGGCGAGCAGCAGCACGCTCACACCATAGGCCGGCAGGGCGATCCACTCGAACCAGCGCGATCGCAACTGGCGCACCGCCGTGAACGCCACAAGGGCGATCACGAACCACCGCGACTGCCTGATCCACGCTCCCTCGGTGATGGAACTCGGGATGTTGAGGACACCCGCCGAGTAGATCATGGCGATGCCGAAGCCGGTCATCAGCAGGACGGCCAGAACCAGCGCGGAGTCACCCGACCAGCGGGCGAAGGCTCTACGAAACACTCAAGGCCTAGAGGCGCTCAGGCCTCACCACCGAGCCCACGGCGCCGGTGTGCCCGACTCCACGTGTTCGGCGAGGGTCTGGATGGAATCCACCGGAATGCCGTACTTCCGTCGCAGGTAGAAATCAGCGGCCTTTGCGGCGATCGGGGCCGCCATCGCCGAGCCGCTCTCTCCGAATTCTACGAGGACGACGACCACGATCTCCGGCTCTCCCCCCCAAGGACCCGCCATGCCGGCGAACCAGGCATGAGCCCGTTCGGGGTCCTGAGCGTTCTGGCCACTGCCCGTCTTGCCGATGATCTCCCAGTGCTCGAGCGAGGCCCGATAGTGAGCCGTCCCGCCCGGAGACGTGACCCGACGCATGCCCTCCCGGAGCTGCTCGATACTCTCGCGAGACAGGTTGAGTCGCCACCCCTCCGTCGGATCCGGATCGGCCAAGAGGTGCGGTGCCGGAGCCGAGCCGTCGCGGGCAAGTGCCATGTAGAACTGCGCCATCTTGAGTGGCGTCTGGGAATTGGGTCCCTGTCCGAGCGCGAGGCTGAGCACCTCACCCTCCAAGGGCCGATACCCGAAGCGGCGTTCCCAAAACGCCCGTTCTTCGGGGAAGATGCCCCGGCTCTCTTGGGGCAGGTCGATGCCGCACTGCTCCGCGAAACCGATGCGCGTACCCGCCTCGAGCATACGATCCAGTCCGATTCGCATGCCCAGCTGATAGAAGTACACGTTGCAAGACTGGGCGATGGCACCCGCGAGATCGAGGAAACCGTGACCCTCGGGAAGCCAGCACGATCGATACTCGCCCCCGTACACCAAGCCACCTGTACACGGAATCGGCATTTCCTCGTGAGGCCCCACTACCCCCAGGTCGAGGCCGATACCCGCGGCGGCGAGCTTCCAGGTGGAAGCCGGCGGGTAGAGCCCCATCACCGTCCGGTTGAGGAGTGGCTTCTGAGGATCGGTGCTGAGCGCCTCCCAGTCGTCCTCGTCGATTCCTCCCACGAAGTCGTTGGGGTCGTACGTGGGCGCCGAGTAGAGTGCCAGGACACCTCCATCGGCGGGGTCCAGCGCAACCACCGCACCGGGAAGCGAGTCGGGGAAGATCTTGTGGATCCACTCCATCAGCTCCAGGTCGAGCGTCAACTCGAGGTCTTGGCCCGGCTGGCCGGGATCTTCCTCGATTCCGGCCAGCGGTCCGACGATGCGTCCGGTGGCGTCGACCTCCAGATAGCGCATGCCCTGCTGCCCCTGGAGCCTCTCCTCATATTGCCGCTCGATTCCGACCTTGCCGACCAGAATCCCCTGTTCGTAATCGGCGAAACGTTCCGACTCCAATTCCTCAGCGGTAACCTCGCTGACGTACCCGATCGCGTGCGCTACCGCGTCCTCGCCGTAGTAGCGCCGCTTGGGCCGCATCTCGATGTAGACCCCCGGGAAGCTCTCCCGTCGCTCCTCGAGCACCGAGATGGCCGAGAAGTCGGCGTCGATATCCACGAGTAGAGGCTCGTGGCGACGAACACGCTCCATGAGGCTTTCGATCCGCTCATCGGACAGGTCCAGGTGGGGACGAAGTCGTTCCAGGGCTTCTCGCGTAGCTTCTCGGGAGTCCCTCAAAACGTAGACCGCATATCCGGGCACGTTGTCGGCGATGACACGCCCGTACCGGTCGAACACGGTGCCCCGAGGCGCGGGCACGGCCAGAGGGCGGAATCGGTTCGATTCGGAGCGCAGCTTGTAGTCGCTGGAACGCAGGACCTGCACCCTGAAGAACTGCAGGCCCAGGACGCCCAGGACTATCGCGGCGATGCCGAGAGCGCCGTGCGCCCTGAGTCTCCTCCGGTGGGGGTGCTGTGCTCTCACCGTACCGTCTCCCACCCGATGCCGCTGATCGCAACGACTCCGAGTCCTACCAAGGCGGCGTACGCCGCCGCCAGTGGCGAGTTGATAAGCATGGTATCGACGAAAGGTTCTCTCACCGATTCGCCTACCGCAACCCAATGCAGGAGATCCCTGCACCACTTCCCGAAGACGAGATAGGACACCATGAAGATGAGAGAATCGCCCACGAACAGATCTCTCGTCTTGGCACCTCCCGCTCCCACGAGCGTCAGTGCGAAGGCGTTGGCTCCGAAGGCGAGGACCGAAAAAGCGTCGTCCATGAGCCCCAGGAAGAAGCCGAGCCCCGATCCGGCGCCCACCCCGACCTCACGAGCGGCAATGAGGAGCGCCACGACGAGAAGGTCCGGGGCACTCTGACCGAGCCCGAGGCTGAGGTGCAGCCCGAAGTGGAGAACCACCAAGAGGCCGACGACAACCCAAACGCGAAGAGAGCCCCTCATGAACCCGGCTCTTCCCGGGGCCAGATCCCCGTCACGTTCTCGAGGTCACCGTCGGGTACCAGGACCAGAACATGAGTGGCCTCCCCGGGCGAGACGAAGGGGCGCAGCCAATAGGAGCGCCGCCAGCCTGCCCGGGCCTCGGCCTCTTCGAGCACGGTGCCGATGGGAATCCCTCGAGGGTAGACACCGCCGAGCGCGCTCGTAACCAAGACCGTGCCGGGGGCGAGCTCCTCGTGAAAGGGAATCCCGTCGAGCAGCAGTCGATCCGCTTCGCGGAACAACCCCCGCGTCGCCTGCACCAGCCCGTACACACTGCCATCCAACGTCATGGCACTCGCCCGGAACTCGGGGTGGGTCCAGTCCATGCCGACGGCGTTGTTGTCGCGGGACTCTCGTACCACGCCGAGCAGTCCACGCCCCATGATCACGGGGGTATTGGCGACGACCCCCTCGAGCCCCCCGGCGTCCAGCAGGAACATGCTCTCGGAACCCGGAGTGCCGGGTCGAATCACGCTGGCTGCCACGTAGGATGCCGACAGTCGCTGGGAGAGCGCCAACAGGCGCCGGAGCCGGTCGTTCTCTTCCCCCAGGGTGGTCTGATCGGAGAGGACCGCGGCCAGCGAGTCGAGCTGCTGCTGCAGGACCTCGGTCTCGGCGGCGTGCACAAGCCGACGTGCGAGGCCCTCCTGGGTCATGACGAAGGGGCGAAGAATGCTGCCCCGAACAATGGAAGCCAACTGCTGTTGGGGGCCGGCGGGAAGGTAGAGCACCAGCAGGGAGGCCACGAAGAACCCGAGGGCGATCAGTCCGCTTCGGCTCGGTTCAGCCCCTTCGGTTTCGGTCGTGTACGTTGGCATAGTGCCGCCGAACCCCTGAAGACGGGTACCGGGCGCGCCGGAGCGCGCGTGGGGTGGTCAGTGTAAGACCCCTACACTACGTGGCCAGCACCGTGCGGTATTTCTGCAGATCGTCCAAGATCCGGCCCGCGCCTCGGACCACGCAGGTGAGAGGCTCCTCGTCCACGTGGATCGGAAGGTTTGTCTCGTGCTGTAACAGGCGATCCAGACCCCTGATCAACACGCCGCCACCCGTCATCACGATGCCCCGATCCACGATATCACTGGACAGCTCGGGGGGCGTAATCTCGAGTGCCCGCCGCACCGCCTCAACCACGGACTGAATCGGCTCCTGGATGCACTCACGGATCTCCTGTGAATGCACGTGCACCGTCTTGGGGATACCGCTGACCAGGTCTCTCCCCTTCACGTCCATTTCCCGCTCTTCACCGGACTCGAACGCGGAGCCGATCTGGATCTTGATGGCCTCCGCGGTCGGCTCACCGATCAAGAGGTTGTAGTTCTTGCGGAGGAACGTGACGATGGCGGCGTCCAACTCGTCCCCACCGACGCGGATCGACGTGTTGGACACGATTCCGGCCAGCGCTATGACCGCGATCTCGGTCGTGCCGCCCCCGATATCGATGACCATGTTGCCGGTAGGGGTCTCAACCGGAAGGCCGACACCGATGGCGGCAGCCATCGGCTCCGCGACCATGTAGACGGCCTTGGCCCCCGCGGAGATCGCGCTGGAACGCACGGCCCGCCGCTCAAGCTCGGTGATCCCGGAGGGCACACCCACGACGACTCTGGGCTTGATGCGGAAGACCCGCTTGGCCGTCACTTGCTTCAGAAAGTGGCGGAGCATCATCTCCGTCACGTCGACGTCGGCGATGACCCCGTCCTTGAGCGGCCGAACGGCTTCGATGCCCTCGGGCGTACGACCCAGCATCCGTTTGGCCTTGAGCCCCACCCCCATGATGCGACCGGACGCCTTGTCCACCGCCACAACCGAGGGTTCGTTGAGGACGATTCCCTCGCCCTTCACATACACGAGGGTATTCGCCGTACCGAGATCCACTGCGATGTCGTTTACGGGGATCAGTCGGCCGGCTTCAAGCCAGTCTTTGAAGGTCTGGGCTATCGGGGATTCTCTCTGGTATCAGATCTTGAAGGTATCGCTCTACCGCCACCTCAAGATGCTTACAAGAAATGTGGCGTCAAGTCATTGTCAAACTTTCAGTTGCAGGATCCGGGCCGTCGCCTAACCCCGACCTGTGCTGCCGAAGCCGTCCGAGCCCCTGGCCGTGGCGCCGAGTTCCTCTGACTCCACGACCTCGGGCGTCGCGAAATGATGGAAGACCAACTGGGCGATCCGATCCCCGCGCTCGATGGGTACCGCTTCACTTCCGTTGTTCTGCATGATGACCCGCAACTCACCCCTGTAGTCCGGATCGATCGTCCCGGGGCTGTTGGGAAGGGTGATGCCGTGCCGGAGGGCGAGGCCCGACCGAGGCCGAACCTGACATTCCAGTCCCTCGGGCAGCTCCATATTGAGACCCGTAGGAACCAGCCGGATTTCGCCCGGCTCGAGGACGAAATCGTCCTCGGCAGAACGCACGTCGTATCCGGCGGCATACTCGGTCGCCCGAGCGGGCAGCGGAAGGTCCGGGTTGCTCGGAAGACGCCTGAAGCGTACTAGGTCGCCCAATTCGTCAGGCCTGCGACGCCGCTGTGAGGAAGTCGTTGACGTCGGCACATTCCAGCCCGAATGCGTCGGCAACCCCCGGATACGTCACATGCCCGTCCACGATGTTCACGCCCAACGCGAGCGCGGGGTCGTTCTGGCACGCGGCCTGCCAACCCTGAGTCGCCAACGTGATGGCATACGGAAGCGTCGCGTTGGTCAGAGCGAGCGTGCTCGTTCTCGGAACACCACCCGGCATGTTCGCGACGCCGTAGTGGATCACGTCGTGCACAATGTAGATGGGATCCCCGTGGGTGGTGGGTTTGATCGTCTCTACACAACCACCCTGGTCCACCGCCACATCCACGATCACCGAACCCGGCTTCATTGCCTTGAGATCGTCCTCGACGATGAGGTTGGGTGCCTTCGCGCCGTGCAGCAGCACCGCACCCACAACCAGATCGGCGTCTTCGATCTGCTTCCGAATGGCATATCGCGTTGAGTAGAGCAGATTCACGTTGGCCGGCATGATGCCTTCGAGCTGCCGGAGACGAGCGAGTGAAACGTCCAGAATGGAGACCCGAGCACCCAACCCCGCGGCCATGAGAGCGGCATGCGTCCCCACGATGCCACCCCCGAGGATGACCACCTTCCCGGGCAGCACTCCCGGGACACCGCCCAGAAGGACCCCGGCCCCGCCGGAGTGACGCTCCAGGTACTTGGCACCTTCCTGCACGGCCATACGGCCGGCGACCTCACTCATGGGCGTCAGAAGGGGCAGTTCCCCACTCGGCAGCTCCACGGTCTCATACGCGATGGCGACGGCCTTGGAGGCGATGAGAGCGTCGGTCAGTGGTTCGGAGGACGCGAAGTGGAAGTAGGTGAAGAGCAGCTGACCGGGCCGGATCTTCGGCCATTCCGGCTCGATCGGCTCCTTGACCTTCATGATCATTTCGGCCCGAGCCCACACCTCGTCTGACGTCGGGACCAACTCGGCCCCGGCAGCGGCGTAGAAGTCGTCCGTAAAGCCACTTCCCTGGCCGGCACCGGCCTCCATCAAGACCTCGTGGCCCGCCTGCGTCAACGCTTCGGCGCCCGCCGGAGTCAGGGCTACGCGGTACTCCTCGCGCTTTATTTCCTTCGGTACTCCGATCAGCATGATATATGGGGTTGGTGTGGATAATGTCGGGTCTGGGCAACGACAGAAACTACCGAATCGAACCGGCCCAAGCGACCCTCCGCAAGGGGGATGTTCGGCGGATCAGGCAGGGACTAAAACATCATGGACCCAGACTCAAAACGTACTGGTCCTCCGGATCGAAAAAGAGCGCACACGCGGCGTTCACGTCCTCCAGAGTGACGGAATCGACCCGGGCCAGCGACTCCTCCAAATCCCGGTAGGGCTCGCCGCGCAGGACGTAGCCCGCCATGCGCATCAGCCGAGCCCCCGTCGACTCCATGGACAAGATCATGTGGCCCTTGCTTTGGTTCTTGGCCTGCTCCAGCTCCCGGGCCGTGAGGCCCTCGGCATGAAGCAACCGGTACTCGGCGAGAATGGCTTCGAGGGCCTGCTCTCGAGCCTCAGGTCGGGTGCCGACGTACACGCCCGCGGTTCCGGCCCGGCTGTAGAACGACTGGAACGAGAAGACCGAGTAGGCGAGCGCCATCTCCTCCCGAATTCGCTGGAAGAGCCGCGAACTCATGCCTCCCCCGAAGGCGCTGGAGATCAGGAGCAGTGCGTCACGCACCGGGTCCGCATGGGACGGCGTGCGGTTGCCCACCACCACATGGGCCTGTGTAGTGTCGCGCACCACGGCGTCACGACCCGTGGCATTTCCAGCCGGCGTGGCGATGTCCGCCACGCCGCCACCCTCGGGAGCCGGACCGAAGAGTCGGGCCAAGTGTTCGGTCACCACGTCGTGATCCACGTTCCCCGCGCACCCTACCACCAGGTTGCCGCCACGGTATCTCGAAGCGTGAAGGCGACGGACATCCTCGGCGGTAAGCGCACCTACGGTCTCACGAGTGCCCAGGATGGCCTGGCCATAAGGGTGACCGTTCCAGAACCGCTCACCGTGCAGGTCGAAGACCATGTCGTCCGGTGTATCCTCGACGCCCGCGATCTCCTCCAGCACTACGGCTCGCTCGAGCTCCAGATCCGTCGGATCGAGGCGAGGATGCAGCACGAGATCGGCCAGCACGTCGAGCGCCTGGGGCAGGTGCTCATCGAGGACGCGCGCCTGATAGCTGGTGTGCTCCCGAGTGGTATAGGCGTCCAGGCCGCCCCCGAGAGATTCGAGGGAAAGAGCGATTTCGTGAGCACTGCGTCGTTCGGTGCCCTTGAATACCAGGTGCTCGAGGAAATGACTCACCCCGAGAACATCGGGCGTTTCATGTGCCGAGCCCTGCTTCAGCCACACGCCTACGGCCGCAGAGCGCACTCCGGGAATCTGCTCCGTAACGAGACGGACCCCGTTGTCCAAACACGTCTCACGCATCGATGAATGACATCCCCTGAAAAAGGCCCAAGGGGGCATGGACGCCTAGCCCATGCCCCCCTGGTAGTCCTGCTGTGTAGCGACCGGTCAGTTGAGTGCTTCCTCGACCTCTTGGTCTTCGTTCGACTCCGCGTCCTCCGAGTCGTCCGCCGAGTCCTTACCGTCGGAGCCCGAAAGGGCATCTTCGGCCAGGGCAGCCTTTCGTGAAAGCCGTAGGCGACCCTTCTCGTCGATGGAGAGTAGCTTCACTCGAGTGATGTCACCCGTGTTCAACACGTCCTCGGTCCTCTCCACCCTACCCTCTTCGAGCTCGGATATGTGGCAGAGACCTTCGACGCCCGGCACGATCTCGATGAACGCCCCGAAAGAAGTCGTGTTCTTCACGGGCCCCTCATAGATCCGGCCGACCTCGGGCTCCTGGACGATCGCTTCGATCATCTCCCGAGCTCTCGCACCCGCCTCGCCGGAAACTGCAGCGATCTTCACGAGGCCGGAATCGTCGATATCGATCTTGGCTCCAGACTCCTCCTGGATGGCACGAATCGTCTTGCCCTTCGGGCCGATGATATCACCGATCTTCGAGGGGTTGATCTGGATCGACACGATGCGCGGTGCATACTGCGACAGGTCGCTGCGCGGTTCGGCCAACGCCTGCGACATGACATCGAGAATGTGCATACGACCGGTGTGCGCACGCTCGAGGGCAGTCGTGAGGATGTCGCTGGTCAGCCCGTCACACTTGATGTCCATCTGGATCGACGTGATGCCGTCCCGCGTGCCCGCGATCTTGAAGTCCATGTCACCCAGGGCATCCTCGAGGCCCAGGATGTCGGTCAGGATGGCAACCTCGTCGCCCTCCTTGATCAAACCCATGGCCACACCTGCACACGCCGACTTGATCGGCGCACCCGCGTCCATCAGTGCCAAGGAAGCTCCGCAGACGGTAGCCATCGAAGACGACCCGTTGGATTCGAGAACATCGGAGACGATCCGAATCGTGTAGGGGAAGTCGTCGTAGGCCGGCAGCAGCGGACGAATCGCCCGCTCGGCCAGGGCTCCGTGACCCTGCTCACGCCGCGTCGTCCCCCGGAAAGGCCTTGCCTCACCCACCGAGAACGCCGGGAAGTTGTAGTGCAACATGAACGACTTGGTGACCTCTTCGGCCGAGTCGATCGAGTCGATCCGCTGCTCGTCCCGAGAAGTTCCGAGCGTCGTCACCACGAGGGCTTGTGTCTGGCCCCGAGTGAAGAGCGCCGAACCGTGTGTGCGGGGCAGAACCCCGACCTCGGAGGTGATGGGGCGGACCTCTTCGAGGCTGCGGCCATCGGCTCGCTCACCCTGCTCCAGAATCCTCCTGCGCATCGACTTCTTCTCGATGGTGCGGAGAACCTCCTTGATGTCCTTCTCGTGCTCCGAGTAGGACTCGTCCTCATCGACCAGACGGCTGATCACGTCTTCGGCCACGGCGGCCATGGCCTGATTCCTCTCGGCCTTGTCTGAAAGCGTCAGCGCTTCCTTGATCCGATCCTCAGCCATCTCTCCGACACGCGTGGCCAGAGCCTCGTCCGGCGTTACCGGGGACCACTCCATGTCCGGAACAGTGTGCCCCTCCAAGAGCTCCTTCTGGATGGCGATGAGTTCTCTGATGCCCTCATGGGCGATCTCGAGTCCCTCCAAAATTTCGGCCTCGGAGACCTCGAGAGATCCGCCCTCGACCATCATGAGAGCGTCTTCAGTCCCGGATACCACGATGTCTAGATCGGAGTACTCGAGCTGCTGGAAGGTCGGGTTCAAGACCCACGTGTCCCTAATACGTCCGATCCGCACGGAGGCGACCAGAGTGTTGAACGGGACCTTGGACATGTTCAGAGCCACCGAGGCCCCGAGCATGGCCAGTACGTCCGCCGAGTTTTCCTGGTCCGCGCTCAGGATGAAGCACGCGACCTGCGTCTCGTGCATGAATCCCTCGGGGAACAGGGGCCGAAGCGGACGGTCCGTGAGACGGGCCGCGAGGACCTCGTTCTCACCGGGGCGTCCCTCCCGCTTGAAGAAGCCACCGGGGATCTTCCCGGCCGCATAGCTCTTCTCGCGATACTCGATCGTAAGCGGGAAGAAGGGCAGGTGTGTGGGTCGGTCTTGGACCGTGACGGCGCATAGCACAACCGTCTCGCCAAACTGAACAAGGCAGGAGCCCTGTGCCAGCTTGGCCATTCGCCCGAACTCAAGGCTTAAAGTGCGCCCCGCGAACTGGCGTTCGATTCTCTGAATCATTTCTCTCTTTTCTCTGCTTTTTTGTCGTCGAACGGGACCATCCCGTCCGACCATGTTTCGCCCGTCGGGGCATTCCCGATCAGGACGGTTCAGCAGGCTCCGAGAGAGATCGACCGCCGCAATGCAGGGCACGGCGTGCCCCGACCAATTGCGGCTGTTTGGTTGGGCCGATTCTCCAGGGTTCCTGCCGGTCTTACAAGAAGCGGCGACCGACCAACCGGCCGCCGCCGCTTCATATCCGCCTCTGTCTAGTGGCGGAGTCCTAGGTCCGCGATGAGCTCGCGGTAGCGTTCCACGTCCGTTCGCCTCAGGTACTCCAACAACCGGCGCCGGCGTCCAACCATCTTGAGGAGGCCTCGGCGACTGTGGTGGTCCTTCTTGTGATCGTCGAAGTGGGACCTGAGGTCGTTGATGCGAGCCGTGAGGAGCGCAACCTGGACCGGAGCGCTCCCGACGTCTCCGTCGTGGAGCTGATGCTTCTGAATGATTTCTGTTCTGTTGATCGTCATGTCTGCGTTTGCCTCCGCAAGAGTCTGCGCTGCAAGGGAAGCTGATCCGTCCTTATACGAATAGCCATTTAAGATAGCGTAAGCCATGTGGGGCAACAACGCCGCTCACCGGTCAGGAGTCCCGGAGGACCTTTCGCGCTTCCTCGACATCCTCGCGCATCTGATCGACCAGGGCCCGCTGAGAATCGAAGGGCCGGATCTCGCGCATATACTGCACGAAATCGACGCGAATCTCCTCGCCATAGATGTCGTCTTCGAAATCCAGCAGATGGACCTCGATACTCGGCGGCGACCCCCTGAAGGTTGGCCTCGGTCCCAGATGGAGCGCGCCTTCATACGTCCCCGACCTCAAGATGCCCCTGACCGCGTAGATGCCGGGAGGCGGAATGAGCTTCTGGCCGATGCCGCCGCTCCTAACCTCGAGGTTGGCCGTAGGAAAACCGAGCCTCCTCCCCCTCTGGTCCCCACGAACGACGAGCCCTCGAAGCGAGTAGGGGCGCCCGAGGGCTTCGCCGGCGGCAACGACGTTGCCCTCCAACAGGGCTCTTCGGATGCCGGTCGACGAGATGGGGATCTCTCCCGACCCCACCGGACCTACGACATCGACCTCGAAGCCCAGCTCGGACCCCAGGGCCCGCAGAGTGTCGGTGTCTCCTGCCCGCCCCCTGCCGAAGTGATGGTCGTATCCGACCACCAGCTCCTTCACACCGAGTCGGCCAACGAGGATTTCTTCCACAAACCGGCGAGGAGTATAGCTCGCCAGCACCGGAGTGAAGGGTAGAAACACGGCGTAGTCGAGTCCGGACTCCGCTAGAATCTCCTTCTTCTCCACCGGAGTCGTGAGCATGGGAGGAGACAGTTCCGGCCGGACGATGGTGAGAGGGTGTGGATGGAAGGTCGCGAGCACGCTGCGCCGGCCGGTCTCCTCTGCCCTTCGGCGGATCTCGGAGAGAACCTCCCAGTGACCTCGGTGCACCCCGTCGAACGTACCGATGGTGACGACGGTCCCCTTGCCGTCCGACGGGAGGCCGGAAGGCAGATCCGGGTCGATCGCGAAGTCCGTCACGTGCCGGCGCCCTGGAGCATCTTCTTCGGCGCCAATCGACCTTCGTGTACCTGCGCGATGCCCAACAGACCCGTCTCGTCGAGGACCGCGATGGGCGTCTCGGCCTCCACCCCGGCTCCCGGAGATGAGACGCTGCCCCCCTGGCGGAGCCGCAACGCCTCTTCGGCCGCAACCCGGACGGTCGGGAGATGGCGGATCGCCTCCGCCGCCTGGATCCACTGCCCCGATGCGGGAGCCACACCCTCTCTGATTGCCTCGCCCGGCATCGCTCCATCGACCGAGAAGCTCCCTACGCTCGTACGGCGCAGTGTCCTCAGATGGGCGCCGACACCCAGACCCTCGCCGATGTCCCTGGCCAGGGCCCGAATGTAGGTCCCGGCCGCACAGGTCACCTCGAAGGAGAAATCCGGTGGCTCGTACCCCGTCAAGCGGATGGCCGAGATCTCGACAGTCACCGGGCTCAACTCCACGCTCTCACCTCGGCGGGCCTTCTTGTACATCGCCTCCCCGTCGACCTTCTTGGCGGAGAACTGCGGCGGTATCTGCTCGATCGAGCCCTGGAACCGTGTCAGTTCCGACGCGAGATCCTTCTCGCTGGGCATCTCGCCCTCCTCGCCGGGCCCCTCGCCGGGCCCCTCGCCGGGCCCCTCGCCGGGCCCCTCCCGGTCCGCCTCGGACGCCGGCGGGAGCTCCAAGATCTTCCCTTCCGAGTCGTGCGTGTCCGTTCGGACCCCCAGTCGGGCCTCCGCGACATAGGTCTTCGGCAGTCCGGATAGGTATTCAGCCAACCGGGTCGCGGGCCCGAAGAGGAGAATGAGGAGCCCCGATGCGAACGGGTCGAGAGTTCCGGTGTGCCCGACACGCCTCGTGCCGAGCGCTTTGCGTGCCCAGGCAACCACGTCGTGCGACGTAGGTCCGGCCGGCTTGTCGACCAGGAGGGCCCCGCCCCGCTCCGGCGAGCGGAAGGTCTCTGTCTTCACTCCCCCGACCGCTCTTCCTGCTCCTCCGGCGCCCCCTGCTCTTCCTGCTCTTGCTCTTCCTGCTCTTGCTCTTCCTGCTCCTGCTCTTCCTGCTCCTGCTCTCCCTGCTCCTCCTGGACGATCTCGCGCAGGATCTCCTCGATGCGAGTGGCCTGATCGAGCGTCTCGTCCTCCAGGAACCGCAACTCGGGAATCCGGCGGATGTGCAGCATGGACCCCAGTTCCCTGCGGATGAAGTTGGAAGCCCCTTCGAGACCCTTCAGAGCCTCATCGCGGTCCGCATCTTCCCCGGACACTCGGACATACACGCGGGCGAGCCAGAGATCGGACGTCACGGCGACGCCCGTGACCACCACGTCGGTCACCCGTGGATCCCTCACGCTTCGGTGCAGGATGCCGGTGATTTCTCGTCGGAACTGCTCGTTCAGGCGTTCGAGGCGTCGGTTGGGCATAGCGCTAGAAGAGGTCTCTCTTGCTGGAGAGGATCACGGCGCGGGTCTCCCCCTCGATGAGGTGATCGACCTTCGCAAGCGTCGACTCCGCGAGTCGGCCGTCGGTCGTGACCAGCGCGATGGATAGTTGGGCTCTCGTCCAAACGTCCTGGTGGTCGGTCTCGGCCACCGAAACGTTGAATCGGCTGCGAAGACGGTCCTTGAGCGACTTCACGACCCTCCGCTTTTCCTTAAGGGAGGCGCATCCGGGAAGCGAAAGCTCCCATGAGCACGCGGCCACCAACACCTTTCGCTCCTCCTACGGACTGCCGGAAACTACCCTGTGGCTCCGGCAAGCGTGCGAGCCACTTCCTCGACGGAGTAGCACTCGATGATGTCGCCGACCTTGATGTCGTTGAAGTTGCCGATCCCGATGCCGCACTCGAAGCCTTCTCGCACCTCTTTCGCATCGTCCTTGAAGCGCTTGAGGGAAGAGACTTCGCCCTGGTAGATGACGATCCCCTCGCGTACCAGGCGCACCTCGGACTTCCGATCGATCACACCTTCCAGGACGTGCGAGCCGGCGATCGTGCCCACCTTACCGACCTTGAAGACCTCGCGGACCTCGGCGGTGCCCAGAACGGTCTCCCGCCGCTCCGGTGCCAACATGCCCTCGAGGGCGGCCCGGATTTCGTCCACGGCCTCGTAGATGACGTCATAGACCCGGATGTCCACACCGTCACGCTCGGCATGCTTGCGAGCATTCGTGTAGGGGCGAACCCGAAAGCCGATGATGACCGATCCCGACGTGCCGGCGAGCAGGACGTCTTCCTCGTTGATGGCTCCGACCGCCCGGTGGACGATCTGGACCTTCACCTCGTCGGTCCCGATCTGCTCGAGTGCATCGGAAAGCGCCTGTACCGAGCCATCCACGTCGGCCTTGATGATGAGGGGCAGCGTGTCGGCCTCGCCTGATGCGAGGAGTCCGGAGAAGTCTCCGAGCTTGACGCCTCGCTCCTTGATCCGAAGCTGCTTCTCACGCTCGAGGCGCATACGGCTCTGAGCGACCTCGCTGGCCTTGTCGGGCACCATCGCCTGGAACGTATCGCCGGCCTGCGGCACTCCTGCCGTCCCGAGAAGCTGCACCGGAATCCCCGGGGCCGCTTCCTCGACCGCATGGCCTCGCTCGTCGAGCATGGCCCGCACTCGGCCTTCGTGGTGACCCACCACGAAGGAGTCCCCGACCCTGAGCGTCCCTCTTTGCACCAGAATCGAGACCACGGGGCCCTTTCCGATGTCGAGTTGGGCCTCGATGACGATCCCGCTCGCGTCGCGGTTCGGGTTCGCCTTCAGTTCGAGCAGGTCAGACTGTAGCAGGACCTTCTCCAACAGATCGTCGATGCCCTCTCCTGTCTTCGCAGAGATGTCCGCGCTCAGGACATCCCCGCCGTAGTCCTCGACCTGAACCTCCTGCTGGAGCAGCTCCTGCTTGACCTTCATCGGGTCGGCGGCGGGCAAATCACACTTGTTGACCGCCACGATCAGGGGAACACCCGCGTTCCGGGCGTGGCTGATGGCCTCTTTGGTCTGAGGCATGACGGAGTCGTCCGCGGCTACCACCAGAATGACGATATCCGTGACCTCGGCGCCCCTCGCCCGCATGGCCGTGAACGCGGCGTGACCGGGAGTATCCAGGAACGTGATCATTCGCTGGTTTTCCAGCTCGACGTGGTACGCGCCGATGTGCTGGGTGATCCCCCCGGACTCTCCGGCGACGACGTTCGTACTCCGGATCTTGTCGAGCAGCAGCGTCTTTCCGTGGTCGACGTGACCCATGACCGTGACGACCGGGGCCCGCGGCTCGAGATCCTCGGGGTCTTCTTCCTGGACCACGGTCTCTTCCTGGGCGACGTACTCCTCCTCGCGCACCGCAGTGAAATCGAACTCGTCCAAGAGCATCTCGATCTGATCGAAATCGAGCCTCTGGTTGATGGTGACCATCATACCGAGGTTCTTGAACGCCGAACCGATGATTTCGGTCGACGAAACGTCCACCAGCTCGGACAACTCCGAGACCGTGAGGAACTCGTTGACCCGCACGGTCGTGCGCTCTCGCTCCTGCTCCTGGGCTGCCTCCTGCTCGGCGGCCTCCTTCTCCTCCTTCGAGGGGGTGGACCCCTTCCGGCGACGCTTCTTGCTGCCGCCTTTGAGCTCGGCCATGACCCGCTGGATGTTCTCCTGTACGGCACTCTGATCGACGCGCTGGCGCTTCTTGCCCTTCTTCTTCGCCCGCTGCTGCCTCTGGCCGTCCGGGGTATAGCCTTCCGCCTGAACCCGCACTTGACCGGCTGCTCCTGCACCCGCGGAGGGCTTTGGCCGACGGATCACGCGAGCGGGTCCCTCCAGGGCAGACTGGCGAACCGGCTCCGGTGGCGGAGCGGGCGGGCCTTCAGGCTCGGGGGGTGCTTCGGCAACCACCTCGGCAGCCACTTCCTCGACGGGCGCCTCGACGTCCGGCTGTTCTTCTTCCGCCTGGAGCTCCTCTGGCGGGGTCTCCTCCGTCGCCTCTTCTTCGGCTACCGGCTCCCCAGCCTCATCCGGGTCCGCCTGGTCCTCATCGGCACTCCCGGCGGCTTCATCGGCGGCCTCATCGGCTGCGTCTTCGGACTCTGCGACGGGCGTCTCGGAGGTCTCCCCCGCCTCTGCCTCGCCAGCGTCCTCTTCGACTTCGGGCTCTGGTTCCGGCGGTATTTCGCTCGCACGGCGCCTGCGCCGCTTGCCCGCAGTGGGTTTGGCGTCCTCGATGGCAGCCTGAATCGCCTCGGCCGCGTCCTTGTGACCGGCACGGCGCTCACGCTCGAGCCGAGCGAGGATGCGCGACACGTCCTCGTCGCTCATCGGCGCATCAGCGTCCGGGACGGGAATGCGCATCGTTCTCAGGAGGCTAAGCAGAACCTTGGAGGAAACTCCAAGATCGTCAGCTAGTTCTACAACCCGCATCTGCTTCGCCTACCTCCGCTCAGTCTCTTCGTGCCTACCCACGTTCACGGCCAATTGGCCGGCCAACTGACTCGCAAAACTCTCATCGGTGACCGCTACCGCCGAGAGCGGTGCGGACCCCACCGCCGCACCCAGCTCCGCCCGGCTCCCCAACGTCACCCGGGGAGTGTCCCGATGTCGCATCAACTTCAATACCCTCTCCAGTTGGACCTCCGACGCGTCCTGGGCCAGAAGTACCAGTCGAGCCCGTCCGTCTTTGACGGCCCGCTGGGTCGCCCCGGTCCCTCGCTCCAATGCCCCCGCGCGTCGGGCCAACCCTAGCAGCATGAGCGAGCTACGCTCCGACCGGTTCATCATCGTCCGACCCGGCCTCTGACCCGTCCGTGGCGGCGTCCGCTTCAGCCTCCGGCTCGGCCTGTGCCTCTGCCGCCGGCGCCTCATCTTCCTCGGATGCGCCTGAGAGGTCGTGGGCCTCGACAGCAGCACCCTCTGCGCCGTCACTCACGGGGCGAGACGGGTCGCCAGACGGGTCGCCGGACGGATCCGCCACGACCGTGAGCTCATCGATGAGCGACAGAAGCCGATCCGCAGCGTCCTCCGTGAGCCCTTCGATGGCCAAGAAATTATCGCGATCGAAGTCGATAATCTGCAAAAAAGTACTATATCCAGCGGCTCCGAGAGCCGCTAGCGTGGTCGGGGCAAGATCCAACTCAGCCAGGGAGAAGTCCGAAGTTTCGTACTCGTCCTCTCCGGGCTCCTGGAACAGCGACAGGTCTGCGCCGAGCTCGACCCACTCCCGCGAACCGTACAGGTCGATCTGCCAACCGATGAGCTGAGATGCGAGCCGTACGTTTTGGCCGTTTCGACCGATGGCCAGCGAGAGCTGATCCTCGTCGACGATCGCCGTGATCACCTGCCGCTCCGGATCACTCATGACCTTCGAGACCCGTGCCGGGGCCAGGGCGCGCCGAGCGAAGATTTCTGGCTCGGCATGCCACGGCACGATGTCGATCCGCTCGCCTCCGAGCTCTTGCACCACCGCCTGTACACGGGAACCCCTGAGGCCGACGCAAGCACCCACGGGATCGATGGACTCGTCCCGGCTGTAGACGGCGATCTTGGTGCGCCCGCCTACCTCGCGCGCCACTTCTTTGATATCCACGATACCCTGGTGGATCTCCGGCACCTCGAGGTTGAAGAGAGCCGAGACGAACAGAGGGTCACCCCGAGAGAGGATGAGCCGCGGACCCTTCGGCGTTTCCTCGACTTTCTTGAGAACGCATCGGATGGGATCACCCTGCCGGAACCGCTCCCGTGGGTTCTGGTCCTTCCAGGGGATGATCGCGTCGGCTTCGGCGGAGCGGTTGAGCATGACCACGATCTTACCACGCTCCATCTGCTGCACCTCGCCGGAGAGCAACTCCCCGATCCGGTCCGAGTATTCATCACGAATCCGATCCCGCTCGTTCTCTCGAACCAATTGGACGATACGCTGCTTCACGGCCATGACTGCGTTGCGTCCGAATTCCGCAAAGTCGACTGGGATTTCCATGACGTCACCGACTTCGAAGCCCTCATCGTCCCAGCGGGCCTCTTCGAGGCTGATCTCGGACGACGGGTCCTCTACCTCTTCGACCACACGCCTCAAGACGGTGATCTCGAACCCGCCCATGGCGTCGTCAATGATGATCTCGGCTTGTACGTTCGGACCGTATATGCGCGCCAGACCCGCCCTGATCCCATCCTTGAGGAGTTCGTTCACCTCGTCTGGGGACAGGCTCTTCGTTGCGGCGACATCTCTGAACGCCGCTACGATTTGGCCGGTATCAACAGTCATAGTGTCCTCACCCGTACGCCTACTTCCAGTTGAACAGGAGGTGAGCACCCTTGATTTCAGTAAGGGCCACGCTCACCTCGGTACCATCTTCCAGTCGGAGCCGGGCCGTCGGTTCCGGGCCCGAGTCCAATCCCAACAACTCCCCCTCGATCCGGTTGGATCGTTCCGCGAGAACCCCGTGGCCCTTCACCACGACAGGCAGGCCCGCAAACCGCTCCCAGTCTCGCGGCCGTACCAACGGCCGCTCGACTCCCGGAGACGAGACCTCCAACACGTAGCGCTCCGGCACCTCTTCGTCCTCGTCGAGCCATGCCTCCAGTGCACGGCTCACCTGAGCGCAGTCGTCCACGGTGACCGTCGACTCTTGCCCCGAATCCGGCCGGTCCATGCGAATTCGCATGATCGGTCGATTCCGGCTCCCGGCCCACTCCAACGAGACGAGCTCGAATCCGAGAGTCGCGATCTGCTCCTCCATCTTCTGCTCGACTTCGGGCCGTGATGCAGCCATGGCCGCCCCTATCGGAGGCTCGAAACGCAAACCACCGAGAACAAAAAAGCGGGGGCTACCAACTCCCCCACTCACAAAAGTGGCCGCCCAGGGGCGGCCGTTACGAGCGGTAATATAGACGCAATGCCTTGATTTCTCAAGACTTGGGGCCCTAAACCCCCCTACTCAGCGACTCACACGCACTATTCCTCCTCGGCCGGCGGCTCGGAGGGCTACTCCGCTTCGAGCCCCAGCGACCGTTCGACGCTCTTAACTCTTTCTTTGAGTCCATCCACGACCGTCTTCAAACCGTCGAAGTCCTTCTGTTTGACGAAGTCGAGGGCTTCACGGGCTTCACCGGCCTTCGCCTGGGCTCTCTCCAGCGTCGAGCGCATGACTTCCTTCGCTCTTTCAGGGGAGAGGTCGCCCCGCTCCTTGGCCTCGTTGAGGGTCTCCTCAATGGCGTCCTTCATGGCATTGAGCATGCCCATCCCCTGCCGAATACCGCCTTTGATGCTGTCCGCGCGGCTCTTCTCCTCGGAGTCCTGCTCGGTGCCCGCACCGTCGTTGTCCCCGTTGTGCTCCCCGTTGTGCTCCCCGTTGTGCTCCTCGTTGTGCTCCTCGTTGTGCTCCTCGGGAGCGTTTTCTTCCGACATGTTGAGGCCCTTCTCCACTGGGGTGACCGTGTTGGTCGCGTTTGGTGTGATCTTGTCGGTCGCCGTCGTCTAGTGTAGCGGTAGGCGAACCCCTCAGCCACCAGATGCCCTACGACTGGACGAGGCCGCGAGTTTCCGTCCTAGGAGGCTTCGACCCGCTCGATCCGGGCCCCCAGGGCGCGAAGGCGCTCATCGATGCGCTCGTACCCCCGCTCGATTTGTCGAATGTTCTGGATACGACTCGTACCCTCCGCTCCGAGCGCCGCGATCAGCATGGCCATGCCGGCCCGGATGTCCGGACTCTCCAGGGTGGTACCCCGGAGCCGCGAAGGACCAGCCACTACGGCCCGGTGGGGGTCGCAGAGAATGATCTGGGCACCCATCGCCACGAGCTTGTCCGTGAAGTACATGCGAGACTCGAACATCTTCTCGTGCACCAGGACCGTGCCGTGGCATCGTGTTGCCGTGACCACCGCTATGGACGTGAGATCGGCCGGAAACGCGGGCCACGGACCGTCGTCGATCTTGGGCACCGCACCGAAGGCGTCGCTGGCTACCCGACACTCCCGGTCGCCGTGAACCGTGAGGGAATCCCCGTCGATACTCACCTCTACCCCAAGGCGGGCGAACCCGAGGAGGGTGGAGTCCAGGTGCTCGATCGGAGCTCCCTCGATCACCAACTCACTCCCCGTCACGGCGGCCAAGCCGATGAACGACCCCGTCTCGATGTGATCTGTACCGATCGCAAAAGTGGTTCCGCCCAGCTCCTTGACCCCCTCCAGCCGCAGCTGATTCGTGCCGATCCCCTCGATGTGAGCCCCCATGCCGTTGAGCAGATGGCACAGATCCTGGACATGCGGCTCCGAAGCGACGTTGCGCAGGAGCGTTTGGCCCTCAGCGAGGACTGCCGCCATGATCGCATTCTCGCTAGCGGTAACCGAGGGCTCGTCGAGGAATACGTCCGCCCCCTTGAGGACGGGTGCCTCGATCTGAAAACCCCCGTTCAAGCGGACCTCGGCACCCAGCGCCTCGAAGGCCAGGAAATGAGTGTCCATCCGACGGCGACCGATCACGTCTCCGCCGGGGGGTGGCAGATCGACCCGTCCGAAGCGAGCCAGGAGAGGTCCTGCAAGGAGCAGCGACGCACGGATGCGCTCCGCCAGCTCACGATCGACGTCGGCCGAAGCCACCGCCGACGCATCGACGGTGACCACGTTGTCGTCGTCCCAACGCACGTGGGCACCGAGTGAGTTCACGATCTCGAGTAACGTCTC
Source organism: Longimicrobiales bacterium (assembly GCA_965249725.1). Taxonomy (GTDB): domain Bacteria; phylum Gemmatimonadota; class Gemmatimonadetes; order Longimicrobiales; family Gaopeijiaceae; genus CBDDCX01. The sequence goes on along the minus strand of CBDFMQ010000002.1, from coordinate 692,151 downwards.
GACATCTCTGATGCGGGGGATGTTCTGCAGAGTGACGGGCTCGGTTGCGAGCACTGTGGCGGCGATTGCAGGCAACGCGGCGTTCTTGTTGCCGGCCGGTCGAATCGACCCGGCCAGGGTATGGCCGCCCTCGACGATGAAGCTTGGCATGTCCTCCTTGCGGTCTCCGAAGTAGCGGGCCGGCACCGATTCGGTGTCCCATCTCGTGCCCGTTTTGCCACGTCGACCCCGAACATATTCCACCGTCCCCCGACGCAGCAACCGGCTCTTCATGGTAACACCCTCCAGCTAGAGATATCCCGCCGGTAACCGCCGTCACCCCTCGCGTGTCGCGGTACCTTGCGGTACTCTGTTGCACGTAGCGTGCCGACGTGGGGAGGGACCCCGTTCAGGGGGCGTTTCACTCCGGCTACGCATTACGTGGCGAGTCCTGCACCGGGCTCTGTCCCTTTCGTACTGGCATCGTAACTATGTACAGATCATGCGCTTAACAGATTTCGTTCAAGCCACTTCGATGCTGTATGGATTCACGGCCGAATCCCGCGACGACACGATCGGGGTTTTGGCTCAGACCCTCGCGGGCAGAGGACTGATCCAGAACGAGTCGGACGTGATAGACCGGCTGACACGCACCGAGGAAGTGCACACCACCGTCATCGGCAACGGCGTTGCGATTCCCCACGCCACGGTGGACGGATTGGAGAAGACGCTCCTGGTGGTAGCCGTCTCCGGTGACCCGGTCGCTTTCGGTCCGGCCGAGATCGACCCCTGCTCCGTCTTCTTCCTGCTCCTGTCTCCGCCCGACCGGGGCGGTGAGCACATCAGGATTCTGGCCAGGATCGCGCGATTGGCATCCGACCCGTCCGCCGTGGAACAACTTCGTTCGGCGGGCTCGGAGGAGCTCTTGGCCGAAGCCTTGCGGGCTATGGACGACCGACGCTGACATGCCATGCACTTACTAGTTGCCGTCGTCAATCAGCCTGAGAAGCTCGACGAAATCCTCTCCGGTTTCGTGGAACTGGGTGTGCGCGGTGCGACCGTCATCAACTCCGAGGGGATGGGTCGGGTGCTCTCGCACGACATACCAATCTTCGCCGGCCTACAGACGCTCATCGATCGATCAAGGCCCCAGAATCGGACCATCTTCACGGTCCTGGACGATGACCTGGTTGAAGAGGTGATCGTGCTCTTTCAGGATATCTGCGGAAACCTGGAGGACCCCGCAACGGGCATCCTGTTTACGCTCCCGTTGGATCGAGTGGTTGGATTGTCGGCTACGGAATTGGGCGAACAGCCGGAGTAGCACGGTTCATGGATCCGCTCCTGGCCACCTTCATTCTCATCATTCTGGCTCTGTTGGGCGCTCGATTCACGTTTTCCACGGAGAACGTTCCGTCTGGCCCTCGCCTACTCTTTCGGACGGGCACGCACTTCATCTTCGTCGGCTTCGTGCTCGGACCGTCGATGATGGGATTCGTGACGGCCGACGCACTCGAACACCTCTTCCCCTTTGTGGCACTGGGCCTCGGGTGGGTGGGCCTGCTGTTCGGTCTCCAGTTCGAGCGGGATACATATCGGGCGTTCCCGGGCAGGCTACACCTGTTCGCGGCCGGGCAGGCGCTCCTGGCCTTCGCGCTCCTGTCGGCCCTCGGGATCGGCGTCCTCTGGGCCCTGGGCCGGGTCGGCCGGACCGAGGTCCTCTTGGTGCTCCTGACGGCGGCGACCGCCTGCATATCCGCCCCGGCCGGCATCGCCATCATCTCATCCAACTTCCTGATCCGGGGGCCGGTAAGGGAAATGCTCCTGTTCACGGCATCCATGGACGCCCTGATCGGGATCGCCGTCCTCCAGGTCGTCTACTCGAGCCACCATACGGGTGAGAGCCTCGCTCTACTCGGGAGGCTCCCTACTCCCGTCTGGACCGTCCTGGCCGCCGGCCTAGGGGTTCTGTGCGGAATCATCTTCGTGTGGCTGGCCCGTAGGCGCACCGATATGGAAGAGATGGTTCTATTCTTGATGGGCATCACGGCTTTCGCGGCCGGCGCCGCGCTTCAGCTGCAGTTGTCACCCCTCTTCGTCTGCCTTGTCATGGGCATCGTGATCGGCAATGTGGTGCCGGATCCCAGGAGGGTCTACGGCGTCCTGGCCAAGTGGGAGAAACCGATCTACGTGGTCCTCCTGATGCTCGCCGGGGCACTCCTCCGCTTTCCCTCGGTTTGGATACTGCCCCTCGCCCTCGGATACGCTTTCCTCAGGGGGAGCGCCAAGGTCGCGGCGTGCAGCGCCATGGTGCGGATCGCGAAACAGGGCTTTGCCACACCCTCCTTCCTGGGCCTCGGCCTCATTCCACAGGGGGGGATCTCCCTGGCGATGGCGTTGTCCGCCTTCTTGACGTTCTATGGCCTCGAGGTTGCCGGGGTAAACGCGGGAGAGGCGCTGTTCAGCGTCGTCGTGCTGGGGGTGGTGATCTCTGAGTTGGTCGGTCCGGTCCTCACGACCAACACACTCCGTCGGGCAGGTGAGATCTCCCCCCGGGTCGAGAAGGCCCTGGCGCGGGGCGACGACGAGGCGGCCCGGGGCCACGCCGTGCGGCACACACCGGGCGATCGACCGGGTGAGGATCTGGAACTCTGAGGTACTGAACGTATACCTTTCGCCATGGCCTACAGACTCATGCTCCCGGCTCTCTCTCCCCTTCAGGGGACTACCGAGGCCCTCTCTCAGTCGGGAGGCCTACAGGTCGCCGCCGACATCTCGTCGGTGGTCCTAGCTGCGATTTCCGCCGTTCTGCTGTTAGCGATGCTGGCGTTGCTCGTCCAGCTCCGGAAGGTCCTCGCGTCGCTCCAGCGCCAGGTGCAACCGGTGGCCGACCGGGCCCGAGTAGCCGCCGAAAACGTGGAATACATCTCGGCCGTGGTCCGGGAGGACGTACAGAAGATCCACTCCTCGGTTGCCGGGCTGTCGGATCGTCTCAAGGACGCCTCGGAGCGGATGGAAGAGAGAGTCGGCGAGTTCAACGCCCTCATGGACGTGGTACAGGACGAGGCAGAGTCCGTTTTGCTAGATACGGCCGCCGCAGTCCGCGGAGTCCGTGCGGGGGCTCGCAACATGGGAGAAGGCGTGGCCCTGGAGGCCGAACAGGCCGCAGAGCCCGACGACGGTGACTTGGACGAGTCCGCCGATGTGGAAGGAGCGATGGTCCCGGAAGACGCCGAGAGCGCGTGAAGATCGCCTGGACCTTCTCGGTAGCGCTCGGTTGGCTACTTCTCGATCCTGAACCGCTCTGGGCCTGGGGCCCCGGCACCCATATCGCGCTCGGAGAGACCCTGCTGGCGTCTCTCTACCTGCTCCCTCCGGCGATCCGGGCGGTGATCGAGGCGAACCCCCTGCACTTCCTGTACGGATCCATCGCCGCCGATATCTCTTTCGCCAAGAAGTACGTCCCGGAGGGCCGACACTGCCATCACTGGCACGTGGGCGAGGAGATCCTCGCCACGACCGACAGCCCGCGACTGGCGTCGGTCGGCTACGGCTACCTCGCGCATCTGGCGGCGGACACGGTGGCCCACAATCTGTTCCTGCCTCGCCGGTTCCTTACAACGAGCACGACACAGGCGCTCGGACATGCGTACTGGGAACATCGTATGGACATGCATGTCGGCGTCGACTACTTGGCCAAGGCCCGGCATCTGGTCATGGAGAACGACCACACCGAGGCCGACCAGCTGTTCGACCGAGTTCTCAGCAATACGCTGTTCAGCTTTCAGACGAACCGGAAGATCTTCACGGGCATGATCCGGTTCAGCGATCACGACCGTTGGCAGCAGGTATTCGACCGCGTCCTACAGAATTCGCGTTTCGACCTGCTGGAGGGGTCGGTTGCGACCTATCACGCGTTGTCGTTCGAATACGTGGTCGACTACCTCGTGTCCCGCGGAGAGTCTCGGCCGGGACTCCTCGACCCGACGGGTGAGCTCAATCTGCGATTGGCGAAGAAGGTGCGTCGCCTGGCCCTGGCCCGTGGTGGGGTGGAGGATCCGGGTCACCTACATGAAGCGGCCGACGAGTTCTTCCCCCTCCCCAGTCACGACCTGATCCACTGGCCCGAGCGGGAGGCGATACCGGCCACGACCGAGTGAGCCGCTCCTCGATCAGATCCGAAGCGACCGCCGCTCAGTCGTAATCGCGGCGGAGGCCCGCGTACCGCACGAGCAACGTCTTACTGCCGACCGAGTCGAAGTGGATCGTGACCTTGAGGTCTCGCCCGAATCCGGAGACCTCACCCACGGTCCCGGATCCGAACGTCTCGTGCGCGACCCTCTCCCCCTTTATGAAGCGAGGGAGATCCTGATTGAAGCTCGCATCGAAATCGATGGCGTCTTCGGTCGACTCCCGATCACCTTCGAGCCCAGGGTCCTGGGGACTGTCCCGGCGAGTGTCCCGGCGAGCCCTCCTGGAGAGGTACCCACCTGATGTCCCGACCACGGAGGTCTCCACCTCTTCCACGAGGTGCTCGGGAATCGCCTCTACGAACGGCGACAGACGCCCGTACATGATGTCACCTGCGCGGCGGCGCTGCCGCGCATGCGTCAGGAACAGCTTGTCCTCGGCCCGGGTGATCCCGACGTAGAATAGACGGCGCTCCTCCTCCAGCTCTGCCGGTTCGTCGTAGGCGCGGCTCAACGGAAAGAGACCGTCCTCGAGCCCCGAGATAAACACCACCGGAAACTCGAGTCCCTTTGCGTTGTGCAGAGTCATCATGGTCACCGCGTCTGCGTCCGGGTCATGACGATCGACATCGGCGACCAGTGCTACCTGTTGAAGAAACAGGTCGAGTTCGGTGAAGTGATCGAAGTCGTCTTCCTCCTGCTCCTCGAGAAGTTCGGCATTGTAGTCGAGCGCCCCCGCGATCAGCTCTCGCACGTTGTCCGCTCGATCCTCACCGTCGGGGCCTTCGTCCTCGAGATGCCGCGAGATCTCCAGTTCCTCCACGAGACTCTCGAGCAGCTCTCCCACGCTCATCTGAGAGGCCAGCGCCGAATATCTCTGAATGAGGATGGCGAACCGCTCCAAGCCTCGGGCGCCCGCCTGGGGCAGATCCGGTGCCTCCTGCGCCCGCGAAGCCGCCTCCAACAGGCTGACGCCTTCGGCTTCGGCCCACGTCGCCAGCCTCTCCTGTGTGGCCGCACCGATCCCACGCCGCGGATAGTTGACGATGCGATCGAAGGCACCCGCATCGAGCGGATTGGATATGAGCCGCAAGTAGGCCATCACATCCTGAATCTCACGACGTTCGTAGAAACGGACACCGCCTACTATTTGGTACGGCACCCCCCTCCGGCGGAACACGTCCTCGAGCGCCCGGGACTGGGCGTTGGTACGGTAGAGAATGGCGACTTCGCGATGCATGAGACTCGCATCGGCCGCCCGGCGCCCCTCCACCTGATCGCAGATCCAGCGCGCCTCGTCCGTCTCACCCGAGGAGGTCACAAGCGTGATCCGTTCGCCACCCGCCCTGTCGGTCCGGAGAGTCTTGCCCTTTCGCTGCACGTTCTCTGCGATGACCGCATTCGCGGCCGAGAGAATCACTTCGGAAGAGCGGTAGTTCTGCTCGAGGCGCACGACGTGGGCCCCCGGAAACGCCGTCTCGAAGTCGAGGATGTTCCGAATATCGGCCCCTCGCCATCCATAGATGCTCTGATCGTCATCGCCGACGACCATCAGGTTCCTGTGCTCTGAAGCGAGCAGCTCGACGAATCGGAACTGGGCGGCGTTGGTGTCCTGATACTCGTCGACGAGGACGAAGCTGAACCGCCTCCGATATCGGTCGAGCAGTCCCGGATCGGCTTCGAAGAGCTCTACCGGCTTGACCAGCAGGTCATCGAAGTCGAACGCATTCTGAGTCTTCAACGACTGCTGGTACGCCGGGTACACCCGGGCGACGTTGCGAGCAAAAATGTCGAAACTTCCCTCGTTCTCTTCCACGAACTGCTGGGGAGTGACGAGCTGGTTCTTGGCGCCGCTCACATGCCCACGAATGGCCTTGGGGCTCCAGCGTCGGGTATCTAGCCCCACGGTCTCGGCCGTCTTCTTGATGAGCCTGAGACTCTGTTCGGCATCGAAGATGGTGAACGTATTGGTCCAGCCCAGGCTCGGGGCGTGCCTACGGAGGAGTCGAGCACCCAGAGCGTGGAAGGTCCCCGTCCACATGGCCCGCGGCTCCTGTCCCAGAAGGCCCGTGATCCGCTCCCGCATCTCGCCGGCAGCCTTGTTGGTGAACGTGACCGCCAGAATACGTTCGGGGGGCACGCCCCGTTCGTGAATGAGGTGTGCGATACGCGTGGTGAGCACACGCGTCTTTCCAGAACCGGCGCCTGCCAAGACGAGAAGCGGTCCCTCGAAGTACTCGACCGCCTCCTGTTGACTCTCGTTGAGTTGGGCCAGATAGGAGTCCGAGGGGACCGCGGGTTTGTCCCTCATGTCGGCCGACGTGTTCAGCGCGAGGGCTCCGAGGGGGGCGCTGCCGGGAGGCGAATCTCGAAGATGGCGCCTGCACCCTCGGTATCCAGCAAATAGATGTGACCTTTGTGCCCCACCTCGATGATCCGCCGGGACAGGGTCAGACCGACTCCCCAACCACGATCCTTCCCGCTGACCCCGGGCTCGAAGATCTTGTCACGCACCTCCGGATCGACTCCAGGACCAGTGTCCTGAATGCGAAGATGCACCCAACCCGGCAGTCCTTTCCGGACCTTGAGGCGAATCTCCCCGCCTCGTCCCGCCATGGCATCTAGGGCGTTCTTCACGACGTTCTCGAGGGCCCACGAGAGGATGACCTCGTTGCCCAGGATCTTCGGCATGCCCTTGGGCACATCCACGACGATCAAGATGCCGGTCGTCAGCCTGGGCAGCCGTGCCTGAAGGTAGCGCTCCAGCTCCCTCACGATTTCGCGAATGTCGAGGGGCTCCAGCTCGGGATCGCGACCGATCAGCTCGAACCGGTGGCTGATTCGCTCCAGCCTCACAAGGTCCTCGTCGATCCCACCGGCAACGGTGTCGACGTCGAGCTCTCCCGGCCTCTCTGACATGGGCAGACGCAAGAGTTCGAGCCAACCCTGAAGGGACGAGATCGGCGTGCCCAACTGGTGGGCCAGTTCCCGAGCCATGGCCGTCCAAGCCTTCTCCTGCTCAGCCCTGCGCTGATACCGGATCACGAGAAAGCCAATAAGCACCGTGATCATCAGCCCGCTGGCCAGGAAGTAGGGAATCCACCTCAGCCCGGACAACTCCGGGGTATCCCCGAAGTGGATGACGTTCCCCCCGGCCCCCACGATCGGTTCGTGTCCCGTCGCTGCCAGCCGTCGGACCAGCACCTTGACCTGTTCCTGTCCTTCGGGAGTGTAGATGTCCGCGCTGAACGGGAGGTTCTCCACCGAAAGCACGCTGTCGGCGGCATCCATTACGATCAACGGAATGCCCGACTGGATGATCACACCCTGAAGCTCGAAGAGTGCCAGGTCGAAGCGGCCCGCATCCCGGATGCCTTCCTCGAAGTCCAGCGTTTCGGATTGACCCGGATTCTGGATGAGTTCCTCGGCCAGGGTGAACACCTCTGTGATGAGCTCTTCGTTGCGGTGTAGCGCGTCGACGATGCTTTTGGTGTAGAGGAGATACCAGGCCAGAAGGGCGAAGAAGAGCGTGGCCAGCAGGACGGGCCACTTGATCCGCATCATGGTGCGGCTTCTCCGGTACGACGGGCGATCCCCATCTGCGTGGTCCTGCCCGCCCTACGGGACGTGAGGTCCATTACGCTTCGATGGTCGCGAAGCCGAGTCGTTCCTGAAGGGCTTCAGGTACGCTCACCGAGCCGTCGGCCCGCTGATACGTCTCCAGGACCGCCACCATGAGCCTCGGAAGAGCCAGCGCAGACCCGTTGAGCGTGTGCACGAACTCGGGCTTCTCTCCGGCCGTCGGCCGGTAGCGGATGTTGGCTCTGCGGGCTTGAAAGTCGGCGAAGGTGCTGCAGCTCGACACCTCGAGCCACTGCGCCACACCCGGGGCCCAGACCTCGAGGTCGTACGTCATGCTCGACGAGAATCCGAGATCACCGGTGGCGAGATTGACCACCCGATAGTGTAGTCCGAGCCGCTGCAGAATCGACTCCGCTTCGGCCGTGAGTTCCTCCAGGGCTTCCCTGCCCCGCGCCGCCGGCTCGTATCGTACCAACTCGACCTTGTCGAACTGGTGCACCCGGAGAAGGCCCCGCGTATCGGCGCCCGCTGCGCCCGCCTCTCGTCGAAAGCAGGGGCTGTACGCCGTGTAGCGAACGGGAAGATCGTCTGCAGACAGCAGATCGTCCCGATGGAGATTGGTGATGGGCACCTCCGCGGTCGGAATCAACCACAGATCATCCCGCTCGGACTGATATGACTCGTCCGCGAACTTGGGAAGCTGGCCGGTCCCGGTGAGCGAGTCCCGGTTCACGAGATACGGAACCCGCAGCTCGGTATAGCCGTGCTCGACCGTGTGGATGTCGAGCATGTAGTCGATGAGACACCGCTGGAGGCGAGCGCCCATCCCCTTCAACACCGGAAAGCCGGTGCCGGCGATCTTGGTGCCCCCCGGCAGATCGAGGAGTCCGAGATCCTCTCCGAGTTCCCAGTGAGGCTTGGGCTCGAAATCGAACTCGACCGGTGACCCCACCACCCGGACGATTTCGTTGCACTCCACACCCCCCTCGGGCACCTCGTCCAATGGGAGGTTGGGGATCATCATCAGGATCTCGTGGATGCGGCCCTCCGCCTCGACCACGTCGGTGTCGATCTCGGCAATGCGATCACCGACCTCACGCATGGCGACGATCATGTCCTCGGCGTCGCCGCCCTCCCGCTTGAGCTCGCCGATCCTCTTCGAGACCTCGTTGCGCTCCGCCTTGAGCTCGTTCACCTCGGCGAGACGTGCCCTACGTTCCTCGTCGAGCATGAGAATCTCGTCGACGGATTCTACGAGTCCCTTCGATCTTCTTCGTGCCAAAGCGGCCTTGACCACATCAGGCTCGCTGCGGATACGCCGAACATCCAGCACGTCAGTTCTCGCCCGGGGATATGAGGTCCCGGTCGTTGCACAGCGGATTCGCATCGTACACAAAGAGCAGACTACCCCCCGCGACATCGAGCTCCAGGGCTTCCATCTTCGCGTAGAAGAGGCAGTCGAACCCGAACTGATCCGAGCCGACGTGCGTACGGATGACGTATACCGAGCCCGACCTCACCGTAACCGCCTCGTCCGCGGTGTAGGTGGTCGTGTCGGCCGGCGCCTCCCGTACCTCGGCAAAGCTCAGGCCGGGAAGCTCGAGAATCCTCGCCTCACTCGGAATCCCCAGGACCTCGGGGAGGAGAAAGACGAACTCGCCGCCCCTGGTGTCCAAGGCGAGGTCCCATAGGCCGGTCGACGTAGGCGATTCGAGCACCTGTGCGACTCCCAGGTGGAAGTCGAAGGCCGACGGGAGATTCAAGTCGGGGCGAGCGAGGGAGAAGATCAACGCCGTGTCCGGACTCGATGTCCATCCGATGTCGAACGGATCCCGTCCTCCACAGCCCGCCAACCCGATACTCAGGGTGACAACTGCGACACCAACGGTCACAAATCTAGGAAAAGTATGGGTGTTCACTTAAGGCGTTTTTCGGTTGAAATGGAGGCCCAAGGCTACCCGAATCAAGGCGAGGGTGTCAACCCTGCAAGTCCGTGAAGTTCCTTGACTTCTACACCGTTTGGCGGGTAGGTTCCCGCCCCAACATCGCCCCAGTGAGGAGCCGAAATCGATGCCTGACGTGGCCGAGTCCTCCGCCCCGAGCGGGCACATTCTGGTGGCCGACGACGAACCCCATATTCGACGGATTCTCCAGACCCTTCTGGAGTCAGCCACCTTCCAAGTGGATCTCCAGCCCGACGGCACGGCGGCGATCCAAGCGCTCGAGGGTGAATCGCACTACGACCTGATCCTGTTGGACATCATGATGCCCGGAGCCACCGGACTAGAGGTCCTGAGCCATCTGCGCGGGTTGGAGCACCGCAAGTCCACTCCCGTTGTCATTCTCACCGCCAAAGGACAGGATGCAGACCGGGAGCAGGCGTTCTCCCTTGGAGCGAACGACTTCCTGACCAAGCCCTTCAGCCCGAAGAAGCTTCTTGCCAGAATCCAAGAGATCCTCCAAGGATCCTGACCCTCAGCTCTACATCACGATTCTGGCTGGCGGGGTCGGAAGTCGTTTCTGGCCCGCAAGCACTCCGGCAAGGCCCAAGCAGCTTCTGTCGCTTGCTTCGCCCGACCCCCTCATCGTCGACACCTATCGGCGAGCCCAACAGGTAGTGTCTGCCGACAGAGTGCAGATCCTGACCGGACCGAGGCTCGCTGAGGCCTTTCAGGCAGCCCTGCCCGACCTGGGCCGAGCCGGCCTCATGATCGAGCCGAAGCCCCGCGGGACGGCCCCGGCGCTCGTTTGGGCCGCGTGGGAACTGGCCAAGCGCGAACCGGACGCCGTGTTGATCTCGCTCCACGCCGATCACATGATTCGGCCGGAATCCGACTTCGTCGAGCTGATGCACACGGCGGCGGACCTGGCCCGCCGAGAGGACCTCCTCTTCACGGTAGCGGTCCCGCCGACTCGGCCCGAGACGGGATACGGGTACATCGAGCCGGGTGAACCGATTCCGAGCGGTTCGGGAGCGAGGGCCTTCCGAGTGGCCTCGTTCCGGGAGAAGCCCGATGCCGAGACAGCCGAGTCGTACGTGGCCGCGGGGCACCTCTGGAATAGTGGTATCTTCGTATGGAAAGCCTCGACTTTCCTGGAAGAAGTCGAGGCCGTCGCCCCGGAGATCGCAGACCTCTTCCCGCTCCTGGAAGAGGGTCGGGTCGATGAGTTCTTCGATCGAGCTCCGATCACGACGGTCGACGTTGCCGTACTGGAGCGGAGTGGTCGGGTGGCGTCCGTCGCCGCGACCTTCGAGTGGGACGATGTAGGCAGCTGGGAGGCATTGATGCGCAGCCAAGAACCGGACGACGACGGCAACGTGCTCATAGGGAGTGGGCATCTGGTCGAGAGCGCGCGAAACGTGGTGTACTCCCCTGAGGGCACTGTCGTGGCCTACGGAGTGGAGGACCTCGTCATCGTCCGCTCCGGAGATGTGACGCTCGTGACCCGCAGAGAGCTGGCGCCTAGCCTGAAGGGCCTCTTGGACCAACTGCCTCCCGAACTGCAGCAGGGCGAGGAGCCCGCCTGATGGCCCTCTACCTCTTCGATGATGCACAAGCCCGCGGTTGGGCGCCGTTCGCCACGACCAGGCCCGCGGGGGAGCTGCTCTTCGGCTGCCTTTTGCTGCGGGAGCGCGCAGAACGGTTCTGGGGCACGCCCTGCACCGGACAGTTCACTGCTCCGACCCTTGTCGGGTTCGACGAAGACGGAGCACCGCCGGTCGTCGATGGCGTCCCCGACGGAGGCGATGAGCCGCTCGTGTTTTTCTCGAGTCGGGCGGTCCCCGATCTCAACCCGGTTCCTCCTACCGATGTACCGGCCAGGCTGGTGATGGGCGGGCAGACGGTGGGGTGGATCACACCACCCGGCGGCCCCCCGCCCTCGGAGAGTGACCTGCTCGGTCCCGATCCAGCGATTGGGGACGAGTCCGTCGTGGAAATCCAAGGCCGGGTACTCGAACATCCCTGGGATCTGATAGCCGGTAACGGAGAACAGATCCGCCAGGATGTATCCACCATTTTCCCAGAGAGCCGCTTCTCACTGCCGGACGGGGTCCACTGCGCGGGCGGCGAACGCATCTCGGTGGGCCACGGGGTGCATCTCGAGGCTGGAGTCCACCTGGACGCTACCCACGGACCCATCCGACTCTCGGACGACGTGCAGGTGCAGGCATTCACGCGGCTGGCGGGTCCCGCCTTCGTGGGGCCCGGGACTCACCTGCTCGGCGGCGCTTTCCAAGAGGTGGGCATCGGACCCGGCTGCAAGGTGCGCGGCGAAGTCGCGAGCTCGGTGGTGCTGGGGTACTCCAACAAAGCCCATGACGGGTATCTGGGTCACTCCTATCTCGGGAAGTGGGTGAACCTCGGGGCCTTGACCACCAACAGTGATCTGAAGAACAACTACGGCACGGTCCGGGTGCCCACCGCAACGGGACGGATTGACACGGGCCTCATCAAGGTCGGATGCATGATCGGGGATCATGCCAAGACCGGCATCGGCACTCTGCTGTCCACGGGAGGCGTCGTCGGGGCGGGCAGCAACCTGTTTGGCGGGCTCATCCCCGCTCGGTCGGTCCCTCCGTTCACCTGGGGGTCCGGCGACGCACTGGAGGAGTACGATCTCGACCGCTTTCTCGAGGTCGCCGAGCGCACGATGGGTCGTAGAGACCAGCCCCTTACCGACCAGACCCGCACGCTCCTGACGCGGGCATGGGAGGCCACACGGTCGGATCGTTCGTGAAACCCAAGCCCGTCGCGACGCGCGGCATCCACCCTATCCGGCGGCCCGGGCCTAGCCGGTGAAGGTCTGTGTACTCGGGACCGGAAGCGCCGGGAACGCGACGTTGGTCGAGGCCGGTGATACGCGCGTGCTCGTGGACGCCGGCTTCAGCGGACGGGACCTCGAACGGCGCCTCGCCCAAATCGACCTGACGCCCGAGGCCATCGACGCCATCGTCATCAGCCACGACCACGGTGATCATACGAGGGGCGCCGGAATCTTCAGCCGAAGACACGGAACGCCCGTCTACCTGACGGAGCGCACCTTGTCGGCCTGTTCGAAGGTGTTTCGCGGTGAGGAACCCACGGTGACGTATCGAGCCGGACACCACTTCGAGATCGGGGCCATCCGTGTGGAGCCCTTCTTGACCGTGCACGATGCGGCGGATCCTGTGGCCGTGGCTTTAGTCGATAAGACGACGGAAACCCGAGTGGGCGTGGCCACCGATCTGGGCAGGCCGAACGCGCAGATTCGCTTGGCACTGGCGGGTGCCGATTTTCTGATCCTCGAGGCCAATCACGACGAGGAGCTCCTCCGGACCGGTCCCTATCCATGGGCAGTCCAGCAGCGCATCGCTTCGAGCCATGGGCACCTCTCGAATCACGCTGCGGCGCGCTTCGCTTGCGAGCTGCTGCACCCGAGGCTGGCCGGCGTACTCCTCGCTCATCTCTCTCAGGAGTGCAATCGGCCCGAACTCGCGGAGACCGTGGTGGGAGACGCTCTCCGGGCGGCGGGCTACCAGGGGTTCCTGGGAGTCGCTCCCCAGGAGCAGCCGACCGAGTTCATCGACATCGAGGAACTACGGCAACGGATGGGGCCCGCGCAGCTGACGTTTCTCTAGGATCGAATCCCGATGGGTCGCGGTCGGGTTAGAGACCGAAGAGCCTCAGAATATCATTGGACAGGGCCCAGAGCATGATTCCCATCACGACGAGGAATCCGACGTGGCTCCAGCGCAGACGCTGCTCGATCGATAGGGCCTTGCCCCGCACCGCCTCGATTCCTAGGAACACCAGGTGCCCACCGTCCAAGATGGGAATGGGCAGGAGGTTCAGAATCGCGAGGTTCACCGAAAACAGGGCCATGAATCGCAAGAAGGTCTCGAGTCCCATCTGCGCCGCTTGGCCGGATGCCGCACCGATCGTGACGATACTCCCCACCGAACGGGGCGAAACCCCGCCGGTCACCAAATCCCGCAAGAAGCCGAGGATCAGCCCACTTATGCCCACCGTCTCGGTCCATCCGAGCTGGACGGCCCGAGCCAAGGAAACGGACTGGTACGCGAATTCGGTCCTGGCAGGGTAGATCCCCACCTTGCCCACCAGGACCGTCTCCCCGGTGATCGGATCTTCCTGACTCACCGCATCCGGCGTGACGTAACGAGTGAGCGCTCGACCTCCCCGCTCGAGCGCCAACTCTGTGCGCATCTCCGGCCTCGACTCGATGACGTCCACGAAGTCGTACCAGTGGGTGATCGACACGCCGTTGGCCGTCAAAACCCGATCTCCAGCCTCGAGACCGCCCTTGTCCGCCGGCGTGCCCGGATTGATCAACCCCACCTCGGGCTCGACCCATAGCCGGAGGGCCCCGAGCAGTCGAACCCTCACATCGGGGTCCATGCCGAGGTCGATAGAGACGGTCGCTGAAGGCTCTTCGGTCACCACTGCAAGCGGTCCGGCAGGCGCCTCGATCAAGCCGTCGCGGATGTCACCCCAATGCTCGACGTCCCGCTCACCCACGCGGACGATTCGTGCACCCTCGGCGAGGCCGGCGAGCATCTCGGTTCCCTCGGGAAGCACCTGCGCTTCCACACGCGCGATCCTATGCTCGGCGATCTCGGCCAGGCCCCACACCGCGTTCACGGCGACGTACACGGCGAAGGCGAAGGCCATGTTCATGATCACGCCGGCCGAGATCACGAAGGTCCTGGCCCAAATCGGCTTGCTGTCGAAATCGCGGGGGGAGGGCTGCCGCGGTTCGTTGACCGCGCCACCCTCCAGCCGATCCATCACCTCATCGCCCATTCCCCCCATCTTCACGTAACCGCCCAGGGGGATCCAACTCACGACATACTCGGTTTCACCCCTCTGGAAGCCCACGATGGTCGGGCCCAGACCGATGGAGAAACGCTGCACCTCGACGCCTACGGACTTGGCCGCCAGAAAGTGGCCCAGCTCGTGGACGAAGATAAGAACACCGAGTACAACGATGGTCGCCAGAATCGTCATTCGTTCTCCAATATCCCTCTCGCGAGCGCCCCATGCCCAACGGCGCTCACACCATTATCCCGATACAAATCAACCACCGGCCAATGATCGTGCCGACCCAACGAATTCGAGTGCCGCTCTTCGCGCGGCGACATCTGCCTCCAGTACGTCGCTTACGACCCCGACGTTTCGTTGGGGCACGCTCTCCATCGCGTGGGCCACAACGTCTGCCATCTGGAGGAATCCAACCTCTTCCGCAAGAAAAGAATCTACGGCGATTTCGTTCGCGGCGTTGAAGACCGCCGGCACGGTACCGCCTCGTCTTCCTGCTTCGACGCCGAGGGCGAACAAGGGGAACCGCTCCAAATCGACCTCTTCGAACGTCAGCGGAGACGAGCGAATGGGGTCGAAGGTCCTCAGCTCGGGATCACCGACGCGCGTCGGATACGAGAGCGCGTACAGGATCGGGAGCTCCATAGTCGGAAACCCCATTTGGGCCAGCACCGAACCGTCCGTGAACTCAACCATGGAGTGCACCACGGACTGAGGATGCACCACCACGTCGATGGCGTCGTATCCCATGTCGTATAGAAAATGGGCCTCGATCACCTCGAGCGCCTTGTTGGCCAATGTCGCCGAATCGATCGAGATTTTCACGCCCATGTCCCAGGTGGGGTGCCGGAGAGCCTGGCTAGGCGCCACGGTCTCCAACTCGTCTCGGGTCAACCCTCGGAACGGTCCCCCGGATGCGGTGAGCACCAGCCTAGTCACCGCGGACACGTCGGTCCCTTCCAGGCATTGGAGGATGGCAGAGTGCTCGCTGTCGATCGGTATCAGCTCGCCACCACCGGAACGAGCGGCTTCGATGACCAACGCACCGCCGGCTACGAGCGATTCCTTGTTGGCGAGGGCCAACCGCTTGCCTGATCCGAGCGCCGCGAGCGTGGCCTCCAACCCCACGGACCCCACGATGGCGTTCACCACGACATCCACATCGGGGTCCGTAGCCAACGCCAGCATCTCGTCGGGGCCGGTTCTCCAGTCCGCGGAAGGCAGATCTACTTCGCCTGCAAGCCCGTCCGGGTCGGCGATCACTGCACGAGAGACCTGATGCGCCTTCACTTGGGCGGCTAGGGCGGCCACCGACCGGTTGGCGCCTAGAGCCACCACCCGGAAGCGATCGCTGTGGCGCTCGATCACCGACAGCGTGGCGCGGCCGATGGAACCCGTGGATCCGAGAATGGCGACGCGTATCACGACAAGTGCTGAACCACGATGAGGAGCGCATAAGTAAACGGGACGGTGAAGAACAGCGCGTCCAAGCGATCGAGCGCCCCCCCGTGTCCCGGTAGCAGACTACTCGAGTCCTTCACGCCGGCCTCCCGTTTGATAACCGATTCAGCAAGGTCGCCTATCTGGCCTATCGGAGAGATCAAGGCGCTCACCCCAGCGGCTCCGAGCAGGGAGAGGCCGAAGACGGGGACACCGGAAAGCCAAAGCCACGAATAGAGCGCACCCACCGCTACCGATCCCCCGAGACCGCCCAAGGAGCCCAAGATGGTCTTCTTCGGGCTCACCGACTCGATCAGCTTGGTCTTGCCGAACCGGGTACCGAGTCCGTAGGCGAAGCTGTCTCCGAGCCAGGTCACCCAGATCGGGAAAATGAGCAGAACGGCACCATCGAAAGCCGTCGCGGCAGCGGAACTCTGCTCGGGCAGGGCCCGGAGTAGAATCCAGAACGAGAGGGTGCCCCCTGTGTAGAGCGCTCCACCGATAGTCGTGGCCGCAGCGGTAAGAGGTTGCCCGTCCGGCCAGCGCAGCCAAAGCACCAGGGCCACGGCCAACATGCTGGCCACGAGCACTACCGTGAATGCCACTTGGGAGAAATCGTGATAGGTCGGATGGACCGTGGCCAAGACCGGCAAGAGCATCGCCAGCGGGATGCCGACCCAGCGGAGTGGCTTGGCTCCTTTTGCTGCTGCGAGCGAGTAGTACTCTCCGGCCGAGAGGCCCGCGACCGCTGCAATCATGATGCCCAGAAACCAGCCGCCCCAATAGATGATCATCACCGCCACCGGAATCCCGATGGCCGCGACGGTCAAGCGACTGGCCAGTTCCCCTTTGGGCATGGGCCGAAGCCGCTCTCAGCTGACGGGAACACGACCGAAACGTCGGTCGCGTTCCTGATAGTCCAAGAGGGCCCGGAAGAGATCGGCCCGTGAGAAATCGGGCCATAGGACGGGAGTGATGTGCATCTCGGTATAGGCGAGCTGCCACAGCATGAAATTGCTGAGCCGCAGTTCACCCGAGGTCCGGATCAGGAGGTCCGGATCGGGCAGACCCTGGGTGAAGAGGTTGTCGCCGAAGGTCTCCTCGTCGATGTCACCCGGATCGAGATCGCCCGCGACCGCGCGCTCCGCCATACCCCGGCATGCCCGGAGAATCTCCTCGCGGCCCGAGTAGGAGATCATGAGGTTCAAGCGGAGATTGAGTCCCCCCGTCGTCTCCGAGACAATCTCGTCCACGGCGGCGCGAGTGGAAGCATCCAACGCATCCACGTTGCCCAACACGTGAACGCCGACGCCCTGCTGCTTGAGTTCGGCCCTCTCCTGGGTGGCGTACAATCGCAACAAGCCCATAAGAGCCGTGATCTCATTGCGCGGACGCTGCCAGTTCTCGGTCGAGAAAGCGAAAAGCGTAAGGATCTCGATGCCTGCGTCGATAGCGCCTTCGATGGTCTCCCGGACCGCCTTCATGCCCTCCTTGTGGCCCGCCACACGAGGCAGATGGCGCTGCTTCGCCCAACGTCCGTTGCCATCCATGATGATGGCCACGTGGCGGGGGATTTGTCCGTGAACACGGATTTGCTGAAGCAGGTCCGAAGGCACCATAAGGGAGAGCGGCCAGTCGAGTGAGTCGCGGTGAACCGGGTGCGACCCTCTAGATGGCCATCACCTCCTTCTCCTTGAGCTCGAGCATATCTTCGATCTTCTGAGAGTACTGATCGGTCTCTTTCTGAACCTCGTCGAGTTCGCGATGGCCCTCGTCTTCTCCCGTCTCGTGATCCTTGATGGCCTGCTTGATGTCCTCGTTGCCGATCCTGCGGGCATGCCGGACGGAGACCCGGGCCTCTTCAGCCATGTGGTGCAGCAGCTTGACGTATTCCTTGCGACGCTCCTCGTTGAGCGGCGGAATCGGGACCCGGATCAGGTTGCCGTCGTTGGCCGGATTGAGACCGAGGTCGGCCGCCATGATCGCCCGTTCGATGTCGGCCAAGAGCCCCTTGTCATAGGCCTGAACCACAAGCAGAGAGGCCTCCGGCGCCGCGACGTTCGCCACCTGATTCAGTGGCATCTTCGAACCGTACGCGTCTACCCGGACGGTATCCAGGAGGGCGGGAGTCGCCTTGCCGGTTCGCACGGTGGCGAACTCACGGCGCAACGCTTCGATGGCGTCGTCCATCCGTGACTTGGCTTTCTTCAACGACATGGCCACCTCTCTACGTGAGTTTTGCTCGAGCCCGACCAGCGGGACATCCCAATCGGAACCTAGGAAACAAGCGTGCCGACCTGCTCTCCCCGAATCGCAGCGAAAACGGCTCCACGGTCCTCGAGATTGAGTACGATGATCGGAAGACCGTTTTCCTTACAGAGGGATACCGCAGCGGCATCCATGACCCCCAGCTCCCGGGTCACAACCTCTTGAAAAGTAATCTCCGGAATGAACTCTGCCGAGGGGTCCTGCACGGGGTCGGCACTGTAGATGCCCTTTACCTTGGTGGCCTTGATGACCACGTCGGAGCTCATCTCGATGGCCCGTAGCACGGCCGCAGTGTCGGTGGAGAAGTAGGGATTGCCCGTCCCACCGGCAAAAATCACGACCCGGCCCTTCTCCATGTGCCGGAGGGCGCGTCGACGGATGTACGGCTCCGCCACTTCCTCCATGCGGATAGCCGTCATCACCCGGGTCGCAACGCCCTTACGCTCCAGCAGATCCTGCACCGCCAATGCGTTGATCACCGTCGAGAGCATGCCCATGTAGTCTGCCTGAACACGGTCCATGCCCTTCTGGCTCGCCAAGGCCCCGCGAACGATGTTTCCCCCGCCAATCACAAGGCCGAGGCTGACACCCATGCCGTGAACCGCCCCCACCTCGTCGGTGAGGCGATCGACCACCGATGGCTCGATCCCGAAGCCCTGGTCCCCGGCGAGAGCCTCGCCCGAGAGCTTGAGTAGGACCCGTTGGTATTTCAGATCAGGGTTCGCAGCCATCTCGCTGTTCAATCTCCTTCGCCGACCTTGATCCGGGAGAACCGGCCGACCTCGATCTTCTCACCCGTCTTTGCAGACGTTTCGGTGATCAACTGTTCGATCGTCTGATCGGGGTTCTTCACGAAGGCTTGCGGTAGTAAGGTGTTCTCTTTGAAGAACTTACCGAGCTTACCTTCAACTATTTTATCGGCAATGTTCTCGGGCTTGCCCTCTTCCTTGACCTGCTCCTCGTAGACCCTGCGTTCCCGCGCTACGATCTCGGCAGGGATGTCCTCGGGCGCCACTGCCAACGGCGCCGCCGAGGCGATATGCAGGGCCAGATCCTTGGCCAGCTGCTTGAAGTCATCGGTGTTCGCAACGAAGTCCGTCTCACAATTGACCTCGACGATGACGGCAGTGCGGTTGTCGAAGTGGACGTACGAACCGACGGTGCCCTCGTTCGCCGACTTCTCGGCCCTCTTGGCAGCCTTGGCCGCGCCTTTGGCCCTCAACAGGTCGATGGCCGCCTTGAGATCGCCATCGGTCTCGACCAACGCCTTCTTGCAATCCATCATGCCCGCACCGGTTCTATCGCGGAGGGCCTTCACGTCTTTCGCTGAAATCGACATTCGTTAGGTCCGTGTTACTCGAGTTGTTGTTTTGACTAAAAGAAAGAGGCGGGAGCGCCCAACCGCTCCGCCTCTATCGGCCCTGAGACAACCAAGGCGGGTTACCGCGGCCGTAGACCGAGGTGTGGTACCGTGACTCAGGACTCCGACTCGGCCCCGCCCTTTTCAGCTTCGGCGGTCGCGTCCCCCGCTTCGGCCGCATCCTCGTCCCCTGCCTCGGCAGTCGGCGCCTCGTCCTTCGACTCGGCGGCGGTCTCGGCAGCCTCGGCGGTCTCCTCGGCGGTCTCCTCGGCGGTCTCCTCGGCGGTCTCCTCGGCGGTCTCCTCGGCGGTCTCCTCGGCGGTCTCCTCGGCGATCTCCTCGGCGATCTCCTCGGCGGTCTCCTTCGTTTCCTCTGCGCCGTCAGCCTTCGCGCCCGTCTTCTCTGCGATGGCCTCGGGGAGGGGATGCCGCTTCGGACGGCGCCTGGCGGACGGACGGTTCTGGACCTCGGTGGTCTCACCGGTTTCAGTCGAGTACGTGGTCGCCTGCGCTTCCTGGACTGCCCGCTTCTGCTCGACAGGCACCTGAGTGCTCGCGATCTTGACCGACTCGGCGATGGCCTTGGTGATCAGCCCCACCGAACGGATCGCGTCGTCGTTTCCGGGCACCGGATACTCGATGAGATCCGGGTCGGCGTTGGTGTCGGTGATGGCGATGACCGGAATCCCGAGACGATGCGCCTCACGGACCGCGATGCCCTCACGTCGGACGTCGACCACAAAGACAGCACCAGGCAACCGACTCATGTCCTTCACACCCGACAGGTACTTGTCGAGTTTCAGACGCTCGCGGTCGAGCAAGAGGCGCTCCTTCTTCGTGTAGAACTCGAAGGCGCTCTCTTCCTGGCCCCGCTCCAACTCCTTGAGACGGCGGATCTGCTTACGAATGGTCTGGAAATTCGTGAGCATGCCCCCGAGCCAACGCTCGGTCACGTAGTACGCGCCGCAGTCCTCGGCTTCCTGCTCGATGATGCCCCTGAGCTGCTTCTTCGTACATACGAAGAGAACATGCTCGCCGGCGAGAACCACTTCACGAACCGCCTGCTGAGCGGCGATCAAGCGATCCAGCGTCTTACGCAGATCGATGATGTGGATGCCGTTGCGCTCCGTGAAGATGAACTTGCGCATCTTCGGATTCCAACGGCGGGTCTGGTGTCCGAAATGAACGCCAGCCTCAAGCAATTCGTTTAGGCCCACTTGCTGCTGCATGTATTTCTTCGTCTCGACGGTTTAACGCTTGGAGAACTGGAAGCGCTTCCGGGCTTTGGGGCGACCGGGCTTCTTCCTCTCGACCTTCCGGGCATCTCGGGTGAGGAACCCGCCGGCGCGCAACACCGGACGCAGCTCCTCATCGTGCTCCACCAAAGCTCTGGCGAGGCCCATGCGAACCGCATCGGCCTGACCGGTCGGTCCGCCACCTCGCACACGCACTTTGATGTCGAACTGACCGTCCATCTCCACCGCCTTGAGCGGCTGCTCAATACGCTGCTGGTGGGTGGGACGGGGAAAATAATCGGTCAGGTCTCGCGAGTTGACCGACCACTCGCCCTTTCCTGGCGTGAGCACTACGCGGGCAACGGCAGACTTCCGCCGGCCTACGGTCTGAATGTTGTGTTCCGCCATTAAATCGTGTCCGATTCCGCTCAGAGCTCTAGGTGCTGAGGATTCTGACTCTGATGCGGGTGATCCGCACCGGCATAGACCTTCAGCTTCTTACGCATGTGGCGTCCGAGGGTGTTCTTGGGAAGCATGCCCCGAACGGCCAATTCTATCACCCGATCCGGATGTCTTTCGATCATACGCCGAAACGGGATGTGCTTCTCGCCACCCATATAGCCGGAATGCCGGAAGTAGGTCTTCTGATCGGCTTTGTTGCCGGTCAACTCGACCTTCTCGGCATTGATGACCACGACGTAATCGCCCACGTCGAGATGGGGCGTGAACATCGGCTTGTGTTTGCCGCGAATAATGCGCGCCACTTCGGTGGCCAGACGCCCGAGGGTTTTCCCCTCTGCGTCGACGACCCACCAGGCGCGTTCGATTTCGTCAGCTTTAGGAGTGTATGTCTTCACCGTGTTCCCACGCATTGTTGAACGACAGAGCTATCAAGGATAGTAGAGGGTGTTGGGGGTGTCAACGGGGGAAAGGGCAGCGTTTTCGGGGGGTTGCGGGGGTCTCGACGGGGGTCTCGACGGGGGTCTCGACGGGGGTCTCGACGGGGGTCTCGACGGGGGTCTCGACGGGGGTCTCGACGGGGGTCTCGACGGACCTCTTGCCGCCGGGGGCTACTCCTGGAAAAACGTCTCCAAGAAGCGTGCCCTCGAAGCGTGCCGAAGTCGTAACAAGGCCTTCTCTTTGATCTGCCTCACCCGCTCTCTGGTGATCCCCAACAGAGAGCCGATCTCCTCGAGGATCATGGGCTCCTGATCGTCCAGTCCGAAGTAGAGCCTGAGGATCTTGGCCTCGCGCTCCTTCAACGTGGACAGCGCGACTTCAACACTGTCCTTGAGCGCATGCTCGTACGCGTGGTCCTCCGGACCGGGCGAGTACTGATCGGGCAGGTAGTCTAGGTGCCGGTTGTCCTCACCCGGAGTGATGGGTGCATCGAGCGACAGATGGGATTGAGAAATCGCTAGCGTGCGCTCGACCTCCTCCTCCGAGATATCGAGATCCTGGGCGATTTCTTCCACGGTGGGCTCACGGCCCAACTCCTGGAGAAGGGCCGACGTCCGACGTCCGATGCGGTGGAGAGCCCCCGCGCGGTTGAGAGGCACCCGGACGATGCGGCTTTGCTCGGCCAGCGCCTGAAGGATCGCCTGACGAATCCACCAAACGGCATAGCTGATGAACTTGATGCCCTTGGTCTCGTCGAACTTATGGGCGGCCCTGATGAGGCCCAGGTTGCCCTCATTGATCAGGTCTGAGAGCGGCACACCCTGATTCTGATACTTCTTAGCGACGGATACGACGAATCGGAGATTGGAGCGAACGAGCTTGTTGAGCGCTTCTTCCTCACCCCGCCTGATGCCCTTGGCAAGCCGTACCTCCTCAGCCTTGTCGATCAGCGGATACTGGCTGATTTCCTTGAGGTACTGATCGAGCGACCCTTCCCGGAAAGAACCTCGACGGGAAGGAAAACTCATCTAGCCCTCCATCGTCTGTGGGTCTGGTCGCGTCCCCGCCCGGAACGGGGGGGGGGCACCGAAGCAAGCAAATGATACGTCAAGGCGCGCGTGGCGCAACTGCCCCAGTGCAGAATCCTCAGAGGAGTCGGGGGTTGTCACTCTTTGATGTCACGACTGCCCTGTCAGCGGATTAGACCGCCTACCCGATTCCACCGCACAGCCCGCAACCACGCAGGTCGCCCCCCCGTGGCGTCGAAGGAGTAATAGACGATCCAGGGCTGACCTCGGATCGCACCCCTCTCTACAAACCCCCAGTACCGGGAGTCCTCGCTGTTGTCGCGGTTGTCCCCGAGCACGAAGTAACTGCTGTCCGGCACGGCCAGAGGCCCCCAGTTGTCGCGAGAGGGTCGATACTCGCCTCTGCGTCCACGCCGGCGCACCGTCTCCCGAGCCAACAGATGACTGCGCTGCCACTTCATATTGGGGTGTATGGCGTCCGCACCGTTGCGGTCGACATACCGCGCAAACTCCTCGCTCGTCTCGGCCCCGTTCACGTAGAGAACCTTGTCCCTCATCTCTAGCGTGTCCCCAGGCATGCCCACGACCCGTTTCACGTAGTTCTTGATGGGATCGTGCGGGGGGTTGAACACTACGATGTCGCCTCGGAGTGGCTCTTTGAACGCCGGCAACTTCATCCCTAGCAAGGGCACTTCGGCACCGTAGGCCACCTTGTTCACCAGCAGGAAGTCGCCTACGAGGAGCGTGCCCTCCATCGAGGAGGTTGGGATCTTGAAGGCTTCTACGATGAAGGTACGGACGACCAGAAAGAGCATCAGGGCAAAGAAGAGCGACCGCGTCCAATCCCAGATCAAACGGAGCGGGCCCGCACCCTTTTCCTTTCGCGCCGTGTTCCGTTCGTCACCCATCTATCGTCCTTCGCTCTCACGTTAGGTCATGGACCACATCCGCTCGCCCGGGGGGCGACCCTCTCGGTCCCCTGTCCCGGTCACGCTTAAAGCTCGACGTAAAGCTCGACGTAAAGCTCGACGTGAAGCTCGACGGGAAGCTCGACGGGAAACCCGACGAAAAACCTGACGGGTTTTTCAAAATACACAGGCGCCCGACCTCCGTTCCAGTCTCGGGGCTGGCGCGCTCGTGCACGCGAGCCTTCCCTCCAACGGGGATCCGAACCTAGTGTTGATAGAAGGAGTCGGCGTATCACAACAGTGAGGGACCGACTCGAGTCAAGAGTACCGAAGGCGGTGTGTGTGCGCGGAAAACCATCTCCAGTCTCATTCCTTCTCCTGATTGGGATCCTTGCCGTGGCAGTGAACGTGCTGCGCGGGCGGGTGCCCATGTTCGCCGACTCGGAGGGCGCGGGTGTTGATGCAGCGAGTGATTGCCCTGCTGGCGACCCGTCGTTCTGCGATGAAGGCGTGTTGGCGGGCCCCAATGCGGCACGCGTCGTTCTCCAGGCCGGTGAAGCCTGCCGGGATGTCGGGTACCTCTGCACTGAGCTAGAGGAATCAGGCTCCCAACGCGCCTATCGGTGGCCTGACGGGACCACCCGTCTGCGCATCCGCATCCCCCCGCCTCCGGGAAGGGATCAGAGCCAGATAAGGGACCTCCAACGCGCCGCCGTCCGTGGCTTCCAGTACTGGAATCGCAAGCCCTTCGAGTTGGTCATCGACTCTCGCACGACGTCGGCGGAACCCGCCGACATCACGGTCTCGTGGAACACGGGTCTCTACGGAACCCAACTCGGCGTAACGGGCATCGAATGGCGATTCGAATCAGGGGAGCCGCGCTTCCGGGTGCTCAGGCTGGTGTTGGCCTCCCGAAATCCGTCGAACTACAGACAGGCCCTGACACCACAGCAGGTGCTCCTGACCGCAGCTCATGAGATGGGACATGCGTTGGGGTTGCCACACAGTGACTCGCAGCGTGACGTGATGTACCCCACCAACACCGCGCGCAGTCTCTCGACGAGGGACTTCAGAACGCTCGACGCGTTGTATGCACTGCCCAACGGTGCCGAGATAAGGAAGGAACCCGGGTCGCCCTAGACGGGGCCCCCTTTGTCATCCCGGGTGAGGCCGTATTTCTCGATTTTCTTGTAGAGATTCGAACGCGGCATGTCTATCTGACGCGCGGTCTCGCTCACGTTCCAGTCGTTCTCGCGGAGCTTGTGCGTGATGTAGACCAGTTCGGCCTGTTCCTTGAAGTCGCCGAACGTCTCCGTACTCAGCAGAGCCATTCCCAGCCCGTCTCCTCGGTCGGCCCCGCCGACCAGGGCGTCCACGTCGGCCGGTCTCACGACTTCGCCCGGTGACAGAATCAGAAGCCGTTCGACCGTGTTTCTCAACTCGCGAATGTTGCCGGGCCAGTCGAGCCCCTCGAGCCGTTCGAGGGCACCCTCTTCCATGATCTTGGGAGCGATGTGGGCGGCCCCCACAGCCTGTCCGACGAAGTGGGCGACCAGGGCTCGGATGTCCTCTGGGCGCTCACGCAACGGGGGCACGACGATGGGCACTACGTTCAGTCGGTAGAACAGGTCCTCCCGGAATCGTCCTTCGGAGATCTCCTCAGGGAGGTTCTTGTTGGTGGCGGCGATCACGCGAACGTCGACCTGTATGGACTTGGATCCGCCCACCCGAGTGATCACACCTTCCTCGAGGGCCCGAAGCACCTTGGCCTGGGCCGCCAGCGACATATCACCGATTTCGTCCAAGAAGAGCGTGCCATCGTGCGCCTGCTCGAAGGTGCCCGCGCGGTCGGCCACAGCCCCGGTGAAGGAGCCCTTCATGTGTCCGAAAAGCTCCGACTCTATCAGTTCCGCCGGAATGGCCGCGCAGTTCACCTCGACGAACGGAGCCTCGCGACGGGACGAGAGACGATGGACGCCTCGAGCGACGAGTTCCTTGCCGGTTCCGTTCTCGCCCATGATGAGCACGCGAGCATCCGTCCCGGCCACGCGATCCAGTCGCTCCAAGACCGCACGGATCGATGCCGAGTTCCCGACCATCCGGTATCGGTCGTCGACCTCGCTCCGGAGCAGTTCGACGCTCTGGGAGAGGCCGCGGAGCTCGAGCACATTGCGCAGGCTGACGAGAAGCCGGTCCGTGTCGAGCGGTTTCTCCAGGAAGTCGAAGGCCCCCTTCCGGGTGGCGTCGACGGCCGTATCGATCGTGCCGTGGCCGCTGATCATGACCACATAGGCCCCCGGATCGATCTTCCGGATTCGGGCCAGCACCTCCAGACCATCCAGACCCGACATCTTCACATCGAGAAACGTGACGTCGGGCCCGAAGGACTGGAACAGCTCGATGGCATCGGGTCCGTCAGAGGCCGCCGACACTTCGTGCTCTTCGTACTCGAATACCTGCCTCAGAGCGTGGCGAATGGACTCTTCGTCGTCGACGATCAGGATGCGGGACATGCTAACGATCACTCACGAGCACGAGACTGTCGCGGAGGATGTAGGCGGAGCTGAGCCCGTCGGGAAGCGGTATGGCGATGGCATCCTCCGGCAGGCCACCCACATACTCCCTCCCCAGGGCTTCCAGGATATCTGGAATCATCCGATCGGGAAGCGGTATGAACCCGGCCTGCACCCCGTGGATGACGAGGGCGTCCCAACGCTCATCGTCCAAGGGTGCGAGGGCACCCTCAAAGGACACCTCAAGCGTGTCCGGCAAGAAACCCAAAATGGCGTTCAGATCCGGCATTTCCGGATAAGGACGCCAGGGCGACATGGGCCGACAACGTAACCACGCCGTCTTCCATTTCGATGCGCGGTGCACCGATGCCCGCCGGGATGATACCCGGAACCGAATAGCGGATCACGGATTCGACCTCGCTCGCACCAAGAGCGAGTTGCCCACCCACTTCCCCTCGCCTCAACGCCTCGAACCGATCCATCGTGGCCTCGGCCAGTTCCGGGGACGCCGTAACGACGGGGACGTCCTCGCCGCTGGAGAAGAAAGCCGTCAGTTGCGGAAAGACTGAGGGGCCCCATAGCCATCCCCCGTACGCGGCGGCCACGAGCAGTACCAGGAGAACGATTTTCCCAAGGCAGCTCTTGAGGCAGCCGAGTCCAAGCACGGCCTATCCCTCGAAGGTGGAACTACGATGGAGGGAATAGCTCGCTCCCGCCTTCGAAAGACGGCTCCGCATCAAGTCGAGCTTTCGGACCTTGATTTCTCCCTTGTAGGTCAGGCCTGCAGCCCTCTCGTCCAATCCTCGAAAGGCCCCCGCCCCGTTCTTGGCTTCGGCCCTCCCCAAGGTCAGGTGGGGGTGGAAGGCTCGAGTTTCCCGGTCGAAGCCGCAGTCGGTGAGCGCCCACTCCAGGTCCTGTTTGAGACAACGGAGTGCGGGGGTGGGTTCGACTCCGACCCAGATCACCTGCGGCCTGCGAATGGTCGGGAAAGCGCCGAAACCGCTCACCGCCAGCTCGAGGGCACCCGTGGTCAGCGCCACTCGGCCCACCGCTTCCTCCACGGCCTCGATGCGGTCCTCCGCTACATCACCCAGGAATTTCAACGTGATGTGGAACTTGTCCGGCTCTACCCACTGCACCGGCAGCTCCGAGTCGCGGAGCACGCGAGCCGCCCGGTAGATGCGGTCCTTTTCCTTCTTTGGCAGATTGAGGGCTACGAAGAGTCGCATGACTGCGGATCACACCCCAGACGGTTTGAGAATGAGTCGGGCCCTCCGTCGGGCCCCTCCCGGAACAAGCGACAATGCGTGCCGTGTCGCAGCTGCACCTGGGGAAAAAATACAGGGATGCCCCAGTGCTAACAACTGCCCGGCGTCGTAGAAAACCGGTGAAACGCCTTACTGACAGCTACTCGCGCTCCGGGGCCAGAGGCGGGAACGGCGCAGCCCCGAGGTTGACGATTCTCGTGGTCGGGTACGCCAAGTCGATCGTGGGCTCCGAGTCGATCACGTTCAGGACCGCTTCCCAAAGCTGTTCCTGGACGCCCCGCCGTCGACGCGGCTCGGTCAGAAACCGCATCGTCAGGCTTACGCCCTGGTCCACTACCGAAGTGTAGACCGTCGCTGTGAGGGTTCCGTACGAGATCAGCATTCTACTCGGCCGTCGCTTGAGCGATTCTCTCGCCTTCTGGCTGGTTTCCTCGGTCGCCTCCTGCGCGGCTGTCATGAACAGCTCTTTAGCCCTCCGCCAGTCGCTCTCGAACGTCACCACGATGGGGAGCTCGTTCCAAAGGAACGGGAACTCGGACGTGTAGTTGGCGATCGGCTCGGTGAGGATCTTGGAATTGGGGATTCGAACCACGCGGCCAGTGCTCTGATCCGCCTCGACCCAATTCCCGATTTCCAGCAGCGTGAAGTGGAGCACGGAAATGTCCACCACGTCGCCGCGGTGTCCGCTGATCTGCACCCGATCCCCCAGCACGAAGGGAGGCTTGGTGACAATGACCAGCCAGCCGGCCAGGTCAACGATGACGTCCTTCAGGGCGATGGCCACGCCAGCAGAGAACAGGCCGAGGAAGGTCCCCAATTGTCGAAGACCCTCGACCCATATAGACGCGACCAAGAGCGCTGCGACCAACCACGTGACGTACGCGATGGTCTTGCCCCAGCGGTACTGGAGCGCCCGGTCCTCGACCATACCGTGGACCACTCGCTGTAACACCCGCCGTACGAGCCAGACGGCGAGCAGAACGATGACGGTGAGGCCGATCTTCCTCCAGGAGAGGCTGTCCAGAAGAAACCCCCGGCTCAAGAAGTCGATGCCCTGGGTCAAGGCGCTTCCCGCCGTACTATCGGCGGGCTGCTGCAGGGCGGCGGTCCAAGGGATCGTCATCGGTCACTCCGTTCGCCCGGTCGATTCGTCGGGTCGTCCGACGTGGCCTCGCAACAGTCCTCAGGTGTGGTCTCGTGATGCATGATTGGATGGTAGTGCGGCGGACCCTGCTTCGGTACCCCGCAGGGGTCGAGCGCCACGCTGCGGTCGCCGCTCACGCCCGCTGTCGATCCAGGCTCCGATACTGTACGGCCTCCGCCGCATGTGCCGTGGTGATGCGGTCACTCCCGTCGAGGTCTGCGATCGTCCGGGCCACCTTGAGGATGCGGTGGTACGCGCGGGCAGACAGGCGCAATCGGTCCAAGGCTCTTCGGAGGAGTCGAGCCACCTCCGTGGAGGGGCGACAGTGTCGGCGCAGGTCCGCAGGGCCCATCTGGCCGTTGGCGAAGACCCCTGCAGAGTCGCAGAGTCGTTCGACCTGTCGGTCGCGGGCTCGGGTGACGCGCTCGCGCACGGTGGCGGTCCCCTCCCCCGCCCGATCCCCGGCGAGCTCCCGAAACGGAACCGCAGGGACCTCTACGTGGAGGTCGATCCGGTCCAGGAGAGGACCCGACACCTTCGACCGATAACGCTCTATGTGCATCGGATCGCATCCGCACCGCCCCGAGTCGTCTCCGTACCAACCACACGGACACTCCTGCGTTGCCTTGTTGCCATGTCACGCTCAGGGCGGCGAGAGCCCTTCCGCCCTGGTATCCCAACCAACTTCAGACAATCGGAGACCACATCAGACGGAAGCGAACAGAGATGGGCATGCTCCAACGGGAGGTGGGTGCCCAGCTCGGAGTCGACAAAACTACGATTGGCAATTGGGAACGGAATCTCGTGGCCCCTGCCCTCCGGCACGGGCCCGGGATCACTGAATTTCTTGGATACGTACCGCTGGAGTGTGGAGATTCGCTCCCGGAGCGGCTCAAGGCATACCGCTGGAGGCACGGGGTAACCCAACGGCAACTGGCCGACGTCATCGGCGTAGACGAACTCGCGGTCCGAACCTGGGAGAGCCGCCAGAAACGACCGAACGCCACGAATGAAGGGCGGTTGAAGAAACTCCTCGACGACTAGAGCCGCCGACTGTACAGGAACAGCTCAGTGTCGGGGAGCCTGATGCAACTCCTTAGCCGAGTGAGAAGCGCGGGGATGTGGCGCGGTGCGAGCTCTCCCGGCATATTGACGCCGCTGGGCTGGATCCAAAGCCCTTCCGGTCGACGCTTACCTTTCCTGCCCTCCCCCCTTGCAGGCAGGTCCGTGACCGGTCAATTGTAGAACGTGCAGAGAGATCAAGGGCACACCATAAGCGTCTTATCCGCACCGCTTCGCAAGTCCCCGGCCTCGTGAGGCTTATACGCACGTCGGAGATAACAACGTTGAACTTGTTTATCACGCGTCTCGATAGCTCTAACGAGGTGCGGGCCGGTTTTGGGGCAGGCTCAAAGGAGGCGGACGGTGTGGCACGACAATGAGACAGCACGCGATTTTCTAAACTTCACCGGCGTTGCCGACACGGTCGCGGAGATCATCGTCCAGGCGCAGGGCAAGCCGATGTCAATCGGGGTGTCTGGCGCCTGGGGTGTCGGAAAGTCGTCGATGATAAAGCTCATCAGGGACGCGCTCAAAGGGCGCGACGACGATGACGATTCGAAGTTCGTATTCGTTGAGTTCAATGCGTGGCTGTACCAAGGATACGACGATGCCAGAGCCTCTCTCCTCGAAGTTATCGCCTCGGAGCTGGAGCGAAGGGCTGAGGAGGAACAGACCGGGCTCGATAAGGTCCAGGAGCTGATCAGGCGGGTTGACTGGCTCCGAGCAGCGAAGCTGACAGCAGGCTCTACTCTAGCCCTAGCGCTTGGACTCCCCCCAATCGGACTCGTCGGTGAAGCTGTGCGCCTTGGCAAGACTGCGCTCGCTGGGGAGGTGGCCTCCGAGGATCTTGAGGCGGCAGAGACAACCGCCGGTAAAGTCGTGGCCGAAGCTTCCGGCCTACTCAAGCCGAGTCAGGGCTCTTCTCCACCCAAAGAGATTCATGCTATCCGGCAGAGCTTCACGGAAGCCCTCTCGGCTCTGGGCGTAACGCTTGTCGTGCTAATTGACGACTTGGACCGCTGTCTGCCGCCCACTACGATCTCGACGCTTGAAGCCATCAGGCTCCTCCTGTTCCTCGAAAACACGGCCTTCGTGATCGCGGCGGACGACGCGATGATCAAACACGCTGTCCGGCGTCATTTTGAGGGTATCGAGAACGAGAATCTGGTGACCAGCTACTTCGACAAGCTGATCCAGATACCGATTCGAGTGCCTCCGCTCGGCACACAAGAGGTCCGAGCCTACATGATGCTCTTGTTCGTTGAGAACAGTAGCCTCCCCCTCTCTGCCAGCGTGGAACCCATCAGTACAATCACCCAAGGGCTTCGCAGATCAGCCTCCTCTCAGGGCAATCCCATCGAGACGATTCTACTTCCTAAGCGATGAGCCACTCCCCATAACCACACGAAAGATGTCTGCAACAAACGAAATAACGAAGTAGGTCATGAAGACATCCAGCACCAACCTCAAAGGAGACACCCTGAAGGGGTACTCCCACGGACTCAATAGCGCCCGCTCTATGGGAAGCGGATCCGCGTCTCCACCCCTCCCATAGGGGAGAACGGATAGATCCTGCGTGAGAAATCGCAACGGCAACCCCAACCTGACCTCCGACAGCTCATGTCGCGTCTCAACTACCACCGGAACGAATACCGACATGAGTACCAAAGCTATCGCGAGGACCAAGTGAACCATGTGCCTTGAGACAGATCGAGTTATTGCCATTGACAAACTGTACCACACTTCAGGCCACCATGGAATCCCATACTGATGGGCAGCGGCCACACTTCATAGCGTAGGCATCAAATCGCGCTGCAATGCCGAAGTGACCCATAAGTCCGGACCGATAGATTCCTCCGCTCGCCAGTGATTACGGGATCGCGCCCCTCCTCGCGAATCCTGTGGAGTCTATGTATCTGGCGTACGGCGCACCGTTGGCGATCGCTTCCTCGGTGTGGCTGGGCGCACGGCTTCATTAAACGGTTGAAAGAACTCCGCTAGGCTAACCGGAAACACAGCGAGAATAGCCGCGAGGGAATCCACCGTCACCCCGCTCTCCCCTCGCTCTAGCCGTCCTATGTAAGTCCGGTGAACTCCGGCCCTGTGCGCCAAGGCCTCCTGTGAGCTTATCCCAGCTTCCTGACGAAGAGCCCGCAGTCGAAGCCCGATTGACACCCTGAGGTGAGTCTTCTTGATCTTTGCCATGGCGCCAACCGTGAGGTCGGCGCGTCATTCTTGCGACAGCATAGAAGTAGCATTATTGTCGCTACGGACATTGGCACATCGTGGAGGAGCCAGCGTCGGTGACGGTGTCCTGAGCTGGTCTCTCTCACCCTCTTCTTTTCACGGAGGCCCCAAATGCGTGGATCACTCACACTCCTGTTGCTCGTTCTCTCCACCACAACCCTGCTGCCAGTAAGCCCCGTCGTGGGTCAGGTGACCGGTAGCTCTGACGCCCTATCCCGGTACAATGCCGAAAAAAAGGACGAGCTCGCCGCCATCATGCTCGAAATGGCCATCCCCATTGTCGGCCACGCCTACGTGGATGATGCGAAGGTCGGCCTGAAGCCAACGGTGGTGAGCGTTGGAGGTCTCGTGCTCGCAATCGCCGGGACCTCAGTCGGATGTAGGCAGCAGTTTCTCGGCTCCTGCATTCAGGATGGCAATGACGCTCTCATCATCGGAGGGGTCCTGGCGTATCTCGGGGGAAGGGTGTGGGGAGTGGTCTCGGCAATGGACTACGCGAGGCGCCACAATGAAGAGCTTCGCCAGCGACTGAACCTCGCCATAGAACCCAACGTCGAGGGATTTCAGGCCAAGGTCTCGATTCAAGTGGGGATGTGACCCGACCCAATTCTCTGCAACCCCGCGACGTTCTCCTGGAGGGACCATGAAAAGGGCTACCATCATTCTCTCGATTCTTCTCATCGGTCTCGCTTGTGGGGGCGACGATGGAACTCCGACAATTCCGTTTGAGCTTGCTGGAGTTGCGGACGTCGAAGCCCTAGCACCTAAGACGACCGTGCAAGTTGGCGAGGCGATCTCTCTCACCGCCATAGCAAGAGATGCCAGAGGCAAGACAATCACGGGCAAGCTGTTTCGTTGGCAATCCACCGCTTCAATGTTGGTCGGCGTTTCAGCCAGTGGATTGATTGAGGCGAGGTCACCAGGTCAAGCGACGATCACCGCAACGGAGACCGTCACTGGAATTCACGGTTCCGTCGATATCGTGTCCACGACCCCGACGCGTATTCCCGGCTCAATTCTCGCCCTTGGATACGATACGCTTCTAACACCAATAACCACCACGACGATCGCGATGGTCGACACAGCAAGGAGCGGAATGGATCTCCGTGTCGGAATCGTCCATGTGGCCTCTGCAGACTTAAGTGGAGGGAGCGCGCGAAGGTCCAATTGGCCCCTGCTAGCAGCGATGACCGAATGCGAGACGGGCGACGTCTGGGCGACAGAGAACTCGAATGTGTACCACGGCGATATTCTGTGGCGGGTAGACCCTCCAACCGCTATTGCCACCTCTCAAGAAGAGATCGATATCGGACCGGCCAATGTGACGAGTACCCTTTGCGAGCCGACCGGGTCACTCTTGCTTGTGACCACTTTTGCTGGCTTCACCGACCTATATCGCTACACGCCTGGATCGGGCACACAGCGGGTGTATCAATACTTCAGCGATTTCCTTCTTGGGGCAGCCCGGTCCCCGGCGGGCTCGATCTATGTCACTACGAAAGAAAGCCATTCGGACGCCGGATCTCCGATCAGCCTCATGACCATGAACCCGACCACATTTGCATTGACGCCCGCAACGCTGAGCACCTTGCCACAGGTCGAGGATCTGATGTTCAAGGGAGACAGGCTGTTCGGCTTTTCGGGATCTGATCTGGTCGAGATCGACATCAATACCGGTGTAGTAACCGAACTGAGGTCTACTACTCGCCCCTGATTCGTGTCCGCAGGGTACTTAGCTTCTCGCATACCGAACCTCGGGCGCGAGCCAGAAGTGACTGATGGGCAGGATCATACCTCTTTCAGGAGACGGCCGTCTCAGGCACGATGACTCCATGTCATCCACCCCAGACAGCCGCATCACTTTCTTCGCCCGAACCAGTCATCGAAACGCAGGCACCCTCTTTGGCATCCGCCAAGCAGACAGGCGTTCCCATTTCTACCTGGTAGGCAAGACCGGCACGGGAAAATCCACACTCCTCCGGGTCATGGCCGCCCAGGATGCCGCCGCCGGGGGGGGATTCGCGCTCTTCGATCCCCACGGAGACCTAGTCGCCAGTGTCCGTGAGCAGATACCTCCTGAGAGACACGCTGATCTCATCTACCTCGATGTCCCGGACCGTAGGCTCGAGTGGCATTTCAACCCGTTTGCCGGCATCTCGCCGGAGAATCGGCCACTGGCTGCCGCAGGCCTGGTCGAGAGTTTCCGGAAAATCTGGCCCGACGACTGGGGTCCTCGCCTAGAGCACTTACTTCGCAATGTCGTCTACACGCTCTTGGAGGCACCGGGAGGCACTTTGGGCGACATCCCCGCACTCTTGACGGATCGGGACTACCGGAAGAATCTGGTGGCCGATTTGGAGAACGATGTCGTTCGGCGGTTCTG
The DNA here is from genome assembly GCA_965249725.1 of Longimicrobiales bacterium. Lineage (GTDB taxonomy): Bacteria > Gemmatimonadota > Gemmatimonadetes > Longimicrobiales > Gaopeijiaceae > CBDDCX01. The sequence goes on along the minus strand of CBDFMQ010000002.1, from coordinate 657,826 downwards.
GATCGATGAGTTCGACCGGTACTCACCAGCCTTCCGGGCCGTCGTAATCGCGCCCCTCCAGAACAAGGTGGGCGGGCTACTGGTGGACCCCCTGCTCCGCCGCATTCTAGTTGACCAGGGGAGGATGCTGGATCTCCGCCGTCTGATGGATTCAGGCAAGATACTCTTGGTTAACCTGGACAAAGGCCGGATCGGAGAGGGACCTGCCACGATTCTGGGTTCCTTCCTTCTATCCCACATCGCCCTCGCAGGGCTCTCGCGAGGCGACCAGCCTGAGGAAGATCGCTCAGACTTCTGGGTCTACCTCGACGAATTCCAGACGTTCACGACGCAATCCCTCGCCAACATGCTGTCTGAACTTCGTAAGTACAAAATTGGCATGGTTCTCGCCCATCAACATCTGAGTCAGTTAGAGCCCGGGATCCGCGACGCCGTGTTCGGCAACACGGGCACCCTGGCGTCCTTCCGAGTCGGCGGTCAGGACGCGATCTCCCTCGCCCGAGAATTCGCCCCCGTGTTCTCGTCCGACGACCTGATCGGGCTACCGAGGTATGAGATGTACCTCAGACTTCTTGTTGAGGGTGAGGTGTCACGACCGTTCTCGGCCGTCTCGATCGACTCCTTACGCTGACTCATAACGGTCTAGAGTTGGCCGCGTCGTCCACTCGGACGGCGGTGACACGACCAACTCCAACGTCAATTTCCTGGCGCCTATGCCCTGCCCCAACGTACCTTGTGCGCAAGTTGAGATAGCACCCCCCAGGCCACGTTCCATTAGGAAAGGAACCGACTATGCCTGGCAGCGCCGCTCCCACCGTCCTTTCCCACTGGTACCGGCTCTTCGAAGGCCTCAGTGCCTCGCCACTCGGGTTCTACGACTCTGTCGAGCAGGCCGTTGAGAGGCGTGAACTCCCAGAGACGTCACGCTCCCGGGTTGATTGGCACGAGGGTGGAGTGCTTTCAGCCAAGCGGGAGTACCTCCGCATCGAGCGAGGTCGTCTCGTCTTCGACGTCTGCGGAGCCCCTTATGGAAACGGCTTCTTCGTCTCCTGGTGGCTGGGGCGGCTCCAGTCTCCATATGGCCCCTTGGCGCTTGCCGCGCTGACCCTCGGAACCCTCATCCTCACCCTGGTGATGACGAAGGTGGTTGGAGTCCTCCTAGCACTGGTCCTGCTCCCATTCTTGGTGCCTCTGTGCCTCTGGCTCTTCGCTAATTACGTGGCTTCCCAAGTCGCGGGCTGGGACGATGCCCTGGTGGCGATGCCGCTTCTCGGGACTCTCTATCAGCGCTGGTTCAGCCCCGAAACGTACTACCGCATCGACACCACGCTGATGTTCCAGAGTTCTGTCCAGGCAGCCGTCAATGAAGTGGTGGATGATCTGACTCGGGACGGAGGACTCCCGTTGATGTCGGAGTTTGAGCGCAAGCCGATCCTTCGAGAATTCCTCGGAAAGTAGCCGTCAGGTGGACGACACGACCGCGGCAGCGGCCCCGCTCTCGCCAGCGGAGCGTCAACTTGTCGATTTCTATGCGTGGGAGCGCCGCGGACGCGGGTGGTGGGTGTGGCCACATGCCGTGGAGATTGAGCCACCGTTTCGACCCTTTCCCCCGGAGTTTTCAAATGCCCCGACTCTTACCGACGATGCCCACAAGCCCACGTTGGTCAGCAAGCTCGTCGCGTCACTCGTCAGGAAGGAGCGCGAGCCGGACTCAGGCATCACCGACGATGGTCCGAGCGAAGGGGAAGAGCCGTGGCCCGATCTGGATGCGACCCATCCAGATCTCACAGAATTTTCGGTCTCGCTACCCCCAGATCTAAAGGTCTCCGGGGCTGTGGCGGGTCAGGTCTTGGCGAGCCTTCCTGCCCATCTTGATGTGGTCAGCTTCGAACTCATCGGGACCAGCAAGGCCATCACGGTCCAGTGGGCAACGCGACGTGAGGACGCCGGCGTGGTGGAACGCCAGCTCTTGGCTCACTTTCCAGAAATCGCCCTCGAAGAGAGTTCCGAGGCCCTTCGTCAGGCCTGGGGAGAGGCCAAGATCGGCACATCCCTCCTGGTCGACTTCGGACTCTCAAACGAGTTCCTGTTTCCGCTTGATACTGGGACGAGTTTCCAGACCGACCCGCTCGTCGGCATCGTCGGCGCCATGGAAGGTCTTCGAGGACAAGAAGTCGCTGTCCTCCAAGTGCTGTTTCGGCGTGTCCGTCATCCATGGTCCGGGAACATGCTCCGAGGCGCCGAACTCCTGGAGGGCTCGGAACCGAAATCGCTTGCTCGTGCCAAAGCATCCGAGCCACTCTTCGCCGCTGTGATTCGGGTCGCTGCGCGCAGTGAAGATGAGGATCGAACGTGGGATATCGTGCGCTCGGTTGGGGGAGCACTCGGCCCGCTGGCCCGCACCGGCTCCAACGAACTCATCCCGCTTTCGAACGCAGACTACCCGGACGACGAACACGAGCTCGACCTGCTGGAGCGCACAACGCACCGGAGCGGAATGATCTTGAACCTTGGGGAGCTGGTGGCCCTGGTGCACCTGCCCTCGCCAGTAGTGCGCTCTGAGAGCCTTCGCAGGGAGCGACGTACCACCAGGGAAGCCCCGACCCTCACACAGGGTCCGGGTTTGGTGCTGGGTGAGAACGACCACCGAGGCCGGACCGCCACGGTACACCTGCCATCCGGCCACCGCCTGCGCCACATGCATGTTCTTGGGGCTACCGGCACAGGGAAGTCACATTTCCTTCTGAGCCTCATCCTACAGGACATCGAAAACGGAGAGGGTGTCGGAGTCCTCGATCCGCATGGCGACCTCATCGACCGGATACTGGAACGGATCCCCGAGGAGCGACACGGCGACGTTGTTCTGCTCGATCCCGCCGACGAGGACTTCCCGATCGCGTTCAATATTCTCTCCGCACACTCTGAGTTGGAGCGAAACCTCCTCGCCTCCGACCTCGTGGCAGCCTTTAGGCGCCTGGCCACCAGCTGGGGCGACCAGATGACCTCCGTCCTCCGTAATGCCGTCCTGGCGTTTCTGGAGTCCGACGAGGGCGGCACCCTAGCTGATCTACGGCGCTTCCTCGTAGAGCCAGGTTTTCGGACTGCCTTCCTTCAGACGGTTCGGGATGAGGAAGTTGTGTACTTCTGGCAGCGTGAGTTTCCGCTCCTCTCGGGCCGTCCACAGGGACCGCTCCTCACACGCCTGGATAGTTTCCTGGCACCTAAGCCGCTTCGCCGGATGGTCTCGCAGCGTGAGAGTCGCCTGGACTTTGCCGAGATCATGGACCAGGGGCAGATCTTCCTCGCCCGGCTCTCTCAGGGAGCCATCGGTGAGGAGAATGCCCATCTGCTTGGCTCGCTTCTAGCCGCCAAGTTTCAACAGCTCGCCGCCGCTCGGCAGGCACAAGCAGAAGCCGACCGACGGTCATTCTTTCTATACGTGGACGAGTTTCAGCACTTCGCTACGCCCTCGATGACCCAGATCTTGGGCGGCGCCCGCAAGTACGGCCTTGGCCTAACCTTGGCTCACCAGGACCTCGCGCAACTCGATCAAGCTGGCACCGGTCTAGCGAGCGCCGTGCTCAGCAATCCTGCCACGCGAGTCTGCTTCCGGGTTGGCGACAGCGACGCCCGCAAGCTCTCCGAGGGCTTCGCCTCGTTTGAGGCGAAGGACCTCTCCGGCCTGGGTCGGGGGGAGGCGATTTGTCGAGTGGAGCGATCCGACTGGGACTTCAACCTCAGGACGCTGCCGCTCCTCGAGCTTGAACCATCGGTTGGAATGGATCGGGTCCAGAGGATCGTTGCGCTGTCCCGCGCCAGGTACGGGACACCCCGCGATGTCGTGGAAGAGGCTCTCAGGCGGGGCCGCACCTCAGCTCCTGGACCTCCCACGGCCCCGGAATCACCGCCTGAAGCGCCGGAGATCCCCAAGGAGGCCCCTGCACCTCGTCGGGCCTCTCGTCCGGTTCTAGCAGCCACCAAACTCGCCGAGCCTCAACCGCTCGGTCGGGGTGGCGCCCAACACCGCTACCTCCAGGAACTCATCAAGCGCTGGGCGGGAAGCCGAGGATGGCACGTCACCGTAGAGCAGCCGATCCTCGACGGCCTGGGCCGGGTGGACGTATCGCTTGAACGCTCGGAGCAGCGAGTGGCCTGTGAGGTAGCCGTTAAGAGTACCCCAGACCAAGAGGTCGGGAACGTCCAGAAATGCTTGGCAGCCGGATTTGACGCCGTCGCGGTGGTCTCACCGGAGAGGAAGGTGCTGGGTCGGGCTCAGGCGGCGGTTGAGGCTGCCGTTGAGGAAGAGAGCCTCTCTCGGATCGAGTTCCTGACGCCGGAAGAGCTGTTCGTATTCCTGGAGGCCCTCGAGGCCCACGGAGCGGGCGGCGAGGAGACCATCCGTGGTTGGAAGGTGAAGACGCGCTTCCAATCCCTCGAAGAAGGAGACAAGAGTACTCGCACCCAGGCCATTGCGAAGGTCATCCTGGGTGCCACAAAGAGACTTCGAGGAAAGGACGCGTGACCGGGCGTCGGTGCCCTCCCGCTCCGTAGGTTCACACTTGCGGAGTCCGACGCCCGGAGATGATGCCAGAAGAGTTGTCAGCACAGCTCAGACCATTTGAAAGGGAGGCCTTATGAAATCACTCAACGTCGTGCTCGGAGCCGTACTCATGTACGTGATCGCTTGGTTCGTCCCGGTGCACGTCGCTCTTGGCCATCTTCCCGATGCTATTCCGGGCCTTGAGGCCGTGCGCGCAGCCTTAATTCCCATCTGGCCCGACGAAGGCGTCGATTTCGAGGGTGGTGGGCTCGTCGGCGCACTCTTCGTCGCGAGCGTCATCACGAATGTGTTCGTGCTGATCCTGCCCCTCGTGCTGACAACTCGTTCACGGGTGGAGATCGCTCAGGCGGGACAGGCGTGCATGCTGGCGGGCGTCCTCAATGCCCATTGGGTGCTCGGGCTTGAAGGGAGTGTTGATGTAGAGAACCTGCAACCCGGGTATTTCCTCTGGTGGCTATCGTTCTTCGTGGCGGGCTTTGGAGTACATCAGTACGCGAAACAGTTGCCAGATCCTGCGGAAGAGGTCACGGCCACGAAATAGCGTCCCCGGGGATGGCTTTGTTGCCCGACCCTAGTTAGGCACCAGGTCATCCGCGTGCGGACCGGTGACGCCAATGGGACAGTGTGATACGAGCGTTCCCGTGGCCATCGATCGACAGGAGAGCAGCGGGCCACCCCGGAAGGGTGACCCGCCTCAAAGATGACGTGACCTATCCGACAACGGCCCTATTCGCGGACAAACACAACCCTACCCCCAACCGAAGAGCCGAGCATCGCACCCAATAGGACACCCGTTATGCTGAGAGCCGTGTGAGTTCGTCGCTCCAAACACGCACTCGACGTCCGTCACGCATCAGATACGAAGGCAAGCTCACAACGACAAGCGGAGCGAGGCCTAGGGCCACTGCAGTTCGCAGTGTAGCTCGACCCAGCCCCACGCTAATCTGTTCAACGTCGCTCAAGGCCAAGGTGGACACCGAGTCAGCATCAAGGGCCATCCAGCAAAGGGAATTCAGCCCAAAGGACACGTTTCTAGCGTTAACGGTTCGGCCTGAGTAGAGTTTGATCTCTGCAATGTGCCTAGCCGTCAATTGCTCTGCGCGCGTCGATGCCGCCCGCCAGTCGCTTTCCCAATGGACCGTACTGTTGGACACACACGCAGCTGACTGTAGCGAGACCAACACGAGTGCTATCCAGCACACCGCTCGACCTAATCGTGGCAACGACATCTCGTTTCTCCTTGAGAGCTCAGTCAGCGGTGTCAGTTCGGCATGTATATGCCCAGGAACCCATTGTAGTTCGCCGATCCACTGGAGACAGGATGCCAACCAGTGAAATCGTCCGACGTCCAGAAACACTCTAGTTCGATGCAGGTCGGGCCTCCGAACCGGTCCACTCCTTCGTTTCCTTCGTCTATTCCCTCTGAGTTACCGAATCTGCGAACCGCCGCCCACCCGGTCGCGGCCGGTTTGACCGAGGGCCGCTTGTTAGCGGCCCGAGCCGGAGGCCCGAGTTATGTGCTGTCGCGACTTCGAGCTCACCTCACCGGTCTTCTGCTACTGAGATCCTTCGGCCGCCTGAGCCTAAACCTCACCAGCACTGGCCAAGTTATCCATTCGAGTCTTCCAACCCCTGACGACCGCCGCAGTCAGAGAGACGAGTTGTTTGCGCATCTCCGGCCAAGACTGCTTGGAGAATTGGAGCCCAAAGGGAGTCCAGGACTTGAGGTCAACCTTGCTTGGGACACCCTCTCAACGATCTCGGTGACGGTCTCTCCGGCAGCAGCAATCACACCGTCAGACAGAGTGAACTTCACCTAACCTCGTGCTTCCTGGTCCACCCAGAGGCCCCCATAGGAGCGCTGAGTAGGCTTCCCTTCCTCGGTCACGTCGGATCTTGCCGTTGAACAACACGCCGAGGATCATGGCTCGGTCATTTCGTTGGCCAGCACCTCGCGCAGACCCGTCCGGCCCCGTTACCCTTTTCGCTCTCTCTGGCGAGGCGGCCGCATGGAACAAGCTTTGGACCCTCAGCAGCGTGGGAGCTATAGCCCCCGCGTGGTGCTCGTCCTTCCGGCCTACAACGAAGCGGACGGACTAGCAAGAATCTTCCACCGGATCCGAGTGGCGCCGGGATTGGCCTCGTACGAATTCTCGGTCTTGGTTGTCGATGACGGGTCCACGGACCGCACGGCGGACGTCATAGTACAACATCGTGGCGACCGCGTAAGTGGCTTGACGCACGACGTCAATAGCGGATTCGGCGTAGCATTGAACGATGGTTTGTCGAAAGCCCTGGAAACGGCGGACATCATCGTCACGATGGATGCTGATGACACGCACGATGTCGGTCTGATTCCGACCATGATAGAACCCATCGTGCGGGGTGCTTCGGACGTCGTATTGGCATCCCGCTATGTTCCCGGCTCGAGGCAAGTCGGAGTTCCCCTTTCGCGTCGCACAGTCAGCCGTATGGCTAACGGCGTTGTGAGTCGTCTCCTCGGGCGAGTAACGACCGACCTGTCATCGAATCTTCGTGCCTACGACGCGTCCGTGCTCCGACGGATCGCCGCCGTTAGCCGCGACGGTCGACTTGTGACCGAACCCGGTTTTGCCGCCGCGGTCGAGTTGCTACTGCGTGTCATCGATGCTGGTGCCCGTATCTCGGAAGTTCCGTTTCACCTTCATTACGATCGCAAACCGACCCCGTCGTCGATGAGGGTTGGGAACACGCTCGTCCGAGTCGCCCGCTTACTCATGTCGAGGGCGCTGCGTCCCAAATACTGAGGTGCCATTCTGGGGCTCTATCAGAGCTTGTGTGGGTAGAGGTCGAGGCCGCCGCAGTGCAAGTGCGGAAGCTGGCGCGGCTGGCGAAGCTAGGCCCGGTGTTCTTGGTCCATTGGATCTTGCTGTTGATGCCTTCCGTCCCGCTGAGTCTCATGGAGCCCGCCCCCGTTGGTGTTCTGGGATGGGTCTTTCCGTGTGGGTCCGGCTGAATCCGGCTTGTCAGGGTGCATTTTCGGGGCAGTGGCTCGCATGCTGCAAACAACCGGGGCCACGCCAGCACCCATTAGGATCAGCAAGCACGCGATGGAGACCGCGAGGCTCACCGAGATGGTGTCAGATTCATAGGTCAGGACGACATCATGGCTACCTGCTGCCAGCGGAATCCCCAGAAGCGCGTGGTTCACCCGCTCAGTCTTAACCTCGACCCCATCCACAAACGCTTTCCACGCGGGATGGTAGTTCCGTGAGATCACCAAGAGGCTGTTCCGGTCCGTCTGCACGTTCAGTCGAGCATTATTCGTTGAACGGGTCACCCAATCCACGTTGCCCGCCGCATCACCCCCGCCTAAATCTAGCGCAAGAGGCTCCTCCACGACGGCAGCAGTCGTGACGTCAAAAGCGGGGTCGATGAGGGTGCTAACGGCGGCTTCCGGTGCCCTCACCACGGCGTTGGCCACAAGCCTAGCTCGTGGCAGGTCGTCTATCTGATAGACGGCTTCAAAGATCGAACCGTCGGCAAGCTGAGTCGCGAAAATCGGTGTCGCTCCCTCTAAGGCCCCGGCTTGCCGCACTGGCCAAATCAGGTACCGAACGTTCAACATCCGCATGACGTTCATCGACCGAAGAAGGTTTTCCGGCAGCCCCCCACCCCTCATCCCGATCAGTTCCCGATAGCGAGCCATGTCGTTGGGGTGGTGACCCGTTGCCAACTCAAGACCGAACATCGCGGCCCGAGTCTCCTCCCCTCGGCGATTAAAATCGAAAACGCGAAAGGGCGTCTCGGTCCGCTGTCTCTCAACGAGAGCCTGGATATTTTGGCTGGGTGCGGAAAACGCGTCAAAGTCTGTTGTCGCAATGAAGGGCGCGTCTATCCGTCCACCGTCCATCACGACAGCAACCGCCAATACGGCCGTGATGGTCATTGGGCCGAGGCGTTGTTTCGCCGCCGCCCATACCAAGCCGCCAAACGCTGTGGTAAATGCAAGCGCCAAGAAAGCTCCTCGGACTATGAACGGGCGGGCGCGCTGGAGTGAGGCTAGCTGGTCCGGCCCCAGATTCGCGTGGAAAAGACTGGTCCACACGGAGAAGAGAGCTCCGGTCTGAGACCCGACTAGCAATAGCGCACACAGGCCAACGAGCCCCAAGACCAGCCGGAGCGCCTCGGCGGGCACCGGCTCAGCTCCGCGTGCCCAAGAGAGCACCGCGTCCGTGCCATATGCGGCCATAGTGGAAACGGCGAACCCAGAGAGAAAAATCGCCATGCTTGCAGAGCGAAAGAGCTTGATTCCGGGCAGGGTGTGGTAGAGGCCGTTCCACACTGGTGAGGCCGCGCCGAGGGTGTATAGAAACGACACACCGAAGAGGGCTAGCATGAAGATACGAATCCCACGCCCCTCAGCGCTGAACACCGAGAAACAGGCTAGCATCACGAGAATCCAGCCCATGTACTCGTGATTGAGCTTGAAGGTGTTCTTTCCCCAATACGTACCCCGCGCCCACTCCCCGTTTGCCTGTGAATTCCCTACGAACTCTGGGATGATGAGAGAAGCGAGGGCCTCCTCTGCATGCAGGGACCACTGAGCAGCGTATTGCTTGTTGACCGCAGCGGACGCTACCGTCGTGGTCGCTGAGCGTCGAGAGTCCGCCTGAACGTATTCGACTGCGGGGAGTAGCTGGATTCCTGCCGCTCCCGCTCCGACTACCGAAGCAGTCAGGAAAAGTGCGAAACGGGTCACGCCGCTACGGCGGACCCTTCGCGGCTCACCGCCTGCCTCTTGAGATGACCGGTGAATAACCATGGCGCGAAACCCCGCGTAGAGACCGACCGCTACGAACAGGAAGTACGCCATCTGGAAGTGCGTGGTCAGCGCTACGAGAGCAACGACCACACCCACGGCAGTCCACGACGATCGGGTACCGGTAGAAAAGAACCGCTCGACTGCCCAGAAGAGCCAAGGCGTCAACGCGGTCACGAATATCTTTCCGTCGTGACCGGGGAAGACCAAGGTCACGAAGAACGGTGCGACCATGAAGCCGAGGCCAGCCACGAAGGCCGCAGAACGTGTTCGGCTTAAGCACCTAGTCCACCCGTACATCCCAAACGCGGCGATAGGAAGATGGAGCACGAGTTTCCATCCCAACGCTCGAAAGGGCGGCATGACGAGCAACAAGAGGACCGACGGCGGATAAAGGGAATCGCCTCCGGCCAGCGATTCAAGGAAGGGGGTACCTCCGAACAGCAACGGGTTCCACAGGGGAAACACTCCATCTCTGAGTGAATCCGCGAAGAACTTTCGAGCCATGTACCCGAGTGCCTCGGTGTCCGACCCAAACAGCATCCCACCGCCGAAGACGAAGTCTCGGAACAGAAACAGGGCTACCGCCAAAAAGGATCCGCCAACTAGCCAAAGCGGGACGTCCGCATTTGGCTTCCGGACGGCTGATTCGGCCTTCGCCGGTCTTCGGGCCTTCCGTTTCGCCATGTGAGCAACTCCTGTGACCCTGCACCGTCCGGCACGGAACAAAAAAAACGCGCCCCGACCCATCAGGGAGCTGGGCCCTCGCGAAGGGTACACCGGTGGATTGAGCTAGCGCGTAATGGGGGAAATCGTCATTTAGTCGAAGAACCGGTGAACCTCGGATCGCAAGACTCAAACCCTCGCAACCAGTTGTGTTTCACGGCGAGGTTCTTGCTGAGCCGATGCATCCTACGATCCGATATCCTGCTCTGCCTCGTCGAGCAGGATACTGGAATCTCATCCGCTTCACACCCCGGTGAAGTGCATTTGGTGCAACCGTGTACAATGAGCTAAGGCAATCGATCGCCGCCGTCTGTGGCCGTGACGCTCTCAATGACACAGAGGTGCAAGATGCTGTGGTTGTCCGCAATCTACACCCTCTTCACCTGCGGAAGAAAGGAAACACCCGTCGCTTGCGGTATTAGCACCGGCACTCCAGCGCCTCGCCTCGACGAAGATGCGCCTACTTTTTTCGAATAGCGACGGTACGGCCCAGGCGGATGCGTGATGCCCGCGACAATCTTGATCTCCTGCAAAACAAACGGCCCGAGTCAGCCAACGCGCGGACTCCGGAATCGGACACCTTGAGCGCGAGCTCGCCTCCGTGGCGAAGATCCTCCGCGAGATATACGCGTCTCCATCCCGCCCCGCACACACCCTCTCTCGATCCGGTAGTGGCACTGGAGCGCCTCGTTCCGGCAAGTAGGTCTGGGTGTCGAGGGGCCCGGCGTCGCCCATCCTGCGGCAATCGTAGGCGGGTCCCGCAGGGGGACGCACGAGCCGGGTGAGGGGCAGCATCCCCCGGCCGGCCGTCGGTCGCGCCCCCGATCCGCTTGAAGGAGAGAGCTCGCCCGGCTGCGCCTCTTAGTCCTCGTGGTTCAGCACACGCGCCGGGTCCACGGTGGCCGCGCGGCTCGCTGGGATCAAGGCAGCCACCGCCGCCGTCGCGAGGAGCACAATCGCGACCGCGAGGTAAGTGACGGGGTCGCTCGGCTCGACACCGAAGACGAAGCCCTCCATTACGCCGGACACACTCACTGCGACGGCCGCACCCATAGCCACACCCATGGCCGTCGGCAGGAACGCGTGGAGCACGACCCGACCGATCTCACGGTGCGGCGTAGCGCCGAGCGCCATCCGGATGCCGACCTCCCTCGTCTGCTCCGAGAGGAAGTGCGCGACCACGCCGGAGATGCCGATCATCGCCAGGACGCCGGCCAGCACTGCCAGCGAGGTCATGAGAATCATCCGCAACCGAATGTGCCTGACACTGTCGCGGAGCATCGCATCGAAGGTCGATGCCTGGTTGATCTCCAGCGTCCCGTCGACGGCGAGGGCGCGCTCCCGTGCGGCGCCGAGCACGGTCGTCGGGTCTCCGTCGACGGCCATCGTCACGTAGAAGCTGTGCGAGCCCGTGCCCTCCATCGGCTCGTAAACCGTCGGGGTCGGCTGCGCCAAGACCGAGAACTGTCGCGTCTCGGCGGCCACTCCGACGATCTCCAGGGTGCTCAGCTCGTCACCGGTACTCTGAACGAAGCGTCGTCCCACCACGTCGGGCGTGCCGAAGAGCTCGGTGGCAAGGCTCTCGCTCACCACCGTCTTGCGACGGTCGCCAGCGCCGTCGCCAGCGCGAAAGCCACGACCGGCGAGGAGGGGGATTCCCATCGTGGCGAAGTAGCCCTCGCCGGCGGGAACCGCGGTAACCTGCACGGCGGCGTCCGGCTCGGTGTCCTCCCGCCGGACCGGGCGCAAGAGCACGCCCCCCGTACCTGGCAGGGACCAGACGGTAGTCGCCGCGGTCACATTGGGAAGGGCCCCCACAGCGGCGCGGATCGCTTCCTGGACCCTCGCGAGCGCCTCAGGCTCTTGGTAGGTCTCGCGGTCCGAGTCGACCCGCAGAACGGCCACCCTCTCGGTCCTCATCCCGATGTCGACGGACATGGCGGCCAAGAAGCTACGGCCCAGCAGGGCGGCCGCTGAGACGAGAACGACGGTCATGCCGCCCTGCACGACAAGCACCAGCCGCTGCCCGATCCTTGTGGCGTCACTCCCACCCGATCGGCGCACGTCGGTGATGGCATTCGCGGTTGTCCACCTTCGCGAAGCGAGCGTCGAGACCAATCCGGCCACGAGCGCTACGGTTAGCGTCGCGGCGAGTGAGAATACGAGTACTGATCCGTCCAGGCCGATCGCACCCTGGCGGGGCAGCCGCCTGAGGGAAGTGCGGAGGGCCGCGACGAACGGATCGACGCCGGATGCGGCTAGCGCGACGCCGAGACCGCCGCCCACGAGGCTGATCAAGAGCAACTCGGCCAGCACCGTAGAGGTGAGCGACCACATCCCGGCGCCGAGCGACGCGCGCACCGCCAACTCTTGGCGCCGGCCCGAGGCACGTGCCAAAAAGAGGTTGCCGAGAGTCACGCAAGCGACAAGAACGACGAGGAGCGTGGTGCCAAAGAGGAGTCGGATGCCACCGCTGACCCCGCCGACGACCTTCTCGAGGTGCGAGATCGCACGCCCGCCGAGCCCGGAGCGCTCGGGGTCCTCCTCGCCGACGCGGCGTGCGACCTGCTCGAAAAAGCCGCTCGCCTCCGCGATGGTTGCGCCGGGCGCCAGGCGTGCAACCCCGGAGAACGAGGGCCACCGTCGCTCTCCTTCCGTCACGGGCACCCACAGGTCCGACGCGTCCTCGGACGGCAGGAAGAAGCCCGGCGGCATCACGCCGATGACCGTGTACGTGCGGTCTCCGAGGCCGAACGTGCGGCCCAGCACGTCAGGGTCGCGCCGGAAGCGGTCGGCCCAGGTGTTGTCGCGCAGCACGGCGACCGGGGCCCCTTCGCGAATCTCGTCCGGGCTGGGGAGCCGCCCCAGGGACGGAACGACCCCCAGAACCGAGAAGATCTCGCCATCCACGAGCACCGTCTCGGCGGTTTCCTCCTCGCCGTCCCCGCTGTCGAGCGGCATCACCCGGCCCGCGTAACCCGCTACGCCAACGATGGGCCCGGGCGTCTGCCGGAAGGCCTCGATGTGACCGAGCGACATGGTGTAGGTGTCCCAGTTGCGCCGAAGGAGCTCGTTCTTGCTCTCACGCCACTCGTCGTTCGTGAGGTAGATTGCGACGAGTTCGTCTGGACTCTCGTACGGCAGCGGGCTGAGCAGTACGCCATTCACGACCGAGAAGAGCAGCGTAGCCGCTCCGACGCTGAGCGCCAGTGTCGCGACTGCGAAGCCGGCGAAGGCCGGCGACCTCACGAGCGTGCGGGCCGCGACCTTCACGTCCATCCTCGATCCACCCATCCGCGTACCTCCTCTTCCAGCAGGTCACGGGCACCGAATTTTCGGTAGGCGTACGCGAGTCTATGTCCGTTTCGTTCGCGCGGCGCTCCGGCTTTCTCCATCGAGGCACGACCAATTCCTAAGTATTAGAAATTAGCTCGACGGTATCGGGAAGTAGCTCGCATCTGACGCTCTCGCTGTCCCGTCGGCTGATGCGAGACTTCAGCCAGATTGTTCGCGTAGCGTTCCGTGTTGTGATCTACGGAGGGCATGATGGTTCGGTGCGCGGCGCCGTAGCTCTTCAGCTTATCGGTCACCAGCTGCCACGGCTGGCTTCCCTGCCCCTTCAGTAGTTTGCGGAAGAATCGTTTGGCCGCGCGAGCGTTGCGGTATCGCTGAACCAAGATATCGAGCACATCCCCATCTTTATCCACGGCCCGCCATAGATAGTGACGCTCGCCCCCGATCTTCACGAAGACTTCGTCCAGGTGCCAGATATCGCCGAGCCTGCCCTGGCGGTGCTTGAGTCTTCGCGCGTACTTGGGACCGAACTTCATACACCACTGCCGGATGGTCTCATGGGTGACGGTGATGCCCCGCTTCGCCAGGAGTTCCTCAACGTCGCGCAGACTCATGGAGAACCTATAGTACAGCCACACGCCGTGGCCGATGATCTCAGTCGGAAACCGGTGGCCGCGATAGCTACTTGAATTCGTCTTCATCCGCGGAGTCTGCAGGGACCGGCCTCAAGTTGACAGTACCTCACCGTCTCTGCCGATCGGACCGATACGAACGCGCCTCAGTTTTGCGGGCGCAACTATCCTCTACCCGCGTGAGCTTTTCGTCCTCGCTTGACCACAAACGATCGTGACCGAATATTAGCCGAATACACACCACATCCCCCATGCGTAGCTGGGAAATCTCATGACGCAGCGGGAAGCACCGAAGTCCGTCGGGGTTTGGATCCGGGTCTCCACCGAAGACCAAGCTCACGGAGACAGTCCTGAGCACCACGAACGTCGCGCCCATATGTACGCCGAGGCTAAGGACTGGAAGGTGCACGAGGTCTACCACCTGGAAGCCGTGTCCGGGAAGTCCGTCATGGCCCATCCGGAAGCCAAGCGCATGATGGAGGATGTCCGAAAGGGACGAATCACCGGCCTCATTTTCTCCAAGTTGGCGCGGCTCGCGCGGAACACCCGAGAGCTTCTGGACTTCGCCGACTACTTCCGGGAACACGACGCTGATCTCGTCTCCCTCCAAGAGGCCATCGATACCAGCTCTCCGGCCGGGCGCCTTTTCTATACGATGATCGCCGCCATGGCCCAATGGGAACGGGAGGAAATCGCGGACCGCGTCGCTGCCTCCGTTGTCGTCCGAGCCAAGATGGGCAAGCCCTTGGGGGGTGCCGCCCCATTCGGGTACCGTTGGGACGACGCCAAACTCGTACCCGACCCAGACGAAGCGCCGGTCCGGCGGCTCATGTACGAGCTCTATCTGGAGCACAAGCGCAAGAAGACGGTCGCACGATTGCTCAACGATTTGGGTCACCGAACCCGCAAGGGTGCTCGGTTCTCCGATACGACCGTGGATAGGCTCCTCCAGGACCCCACGGCCAAGGGTTGGAGGCGAGCCAACTACACCAAGAGCCTCGGCGAGGGGCAGGCGTGGAAGAAGAAGCCCGAGAGCGAATGGGTGTGGCATGCCGTTGACGCCATCGTGTCTGAAGAACTCTGGGACCAGGTCAATGCGATCATCCAGGACCAGCGTCGATCGAGAAAGAAGCGTGGCAGGAAGCCCAGGCAGCTCTTTGCCGGTGTGACGCGGTGCCATTGTGGACGGAAGATGTACGTGCCGTCCAACACGCCGAAGTACGTCTGTTCAGGCTGTCGCAACAAGATCCCCATCGTTGATCTGGAAGCTGTCTTCGAAGAGCAACTCAAGGGCTTCTTCCTCTCACCGGAGCAGATGTCCACCTATCTCGAACAGGCCGATGGGGTCCTCAAGGAACGACAAGAGCTTCTTGAAGGAATGGAGCGAGAGCGCCAAACGGTAGACACCCAGCGAGACAAGATCTACCGAGCCTATGTCAACGACGAACTGACGGTCGACTCTTTCGGCACCCTCTACCGACCTCTCGATGAGCGCCTCCAACAGCTGGATGAGGAAATCCCAAGGCTCCAGGGAGAGGTCGACTTCCTTCGCATTCAATTCCTTTCCTCCGATGAGATCCTGTCGGAAGCACGGAACCTATACAGCCGGTGGGGTGAACTCGGGTTCGACGAGAAGCGTCAGATCGTCGAAAACCTTGTACAGGCCATCGTGATCGGTACAGACGAGGTTACGATCGAACTCGCCTACCTTCCACTCGAAACTGAACCCAACCCCTCCCTCTCTTCCCCTCAAACAGTGGCAACAAGGCAACGCGGGAACACGGGTTCATCGCTCCGGCCAACATGAATCGCGCAGGGTATCGGAGGGCCGAACGGGCTCTCGCATGGGTCACCACCCCATCCTCCAACGGCTGACGCAACGCCTCGAGTACATGCCTGCGGTACTCGGGGAGCTCGTCCAGGAACAGGACTCCTTGGTGCACCAAGCTGATCTCACCGGGCCTCGGGACCGCCCCTCCTCCCACCAGCCCGGCGTCACTCACCGTGTGATGAGGAGCCCGAAAGGGCCGCCCCACCAACAATGATCCCCCTTCGGGAACCAGCCCCGCGACCGAGTGGATCTTGGTCACCTCGATGGACTCGGCGACCGTGAGGGGAGGCAGAATTCCCGGCATCCGTCGCGCCAACATCGTCTTCCCCGACCCCGGAGGTCCCAACAGCAGCAGGTTGTGTCCGCCCGCGGCCGCGATCTCGAGGGCCCTCTTCGCGAACTCCTGTCCTTGTACCTCTGAGAGGTCAGAGGCCATCGGTGGAGGGTCACGGAGGAGCCGACCGGAGTCCACCGTGGTGGGCACGATGCTCCGACCTCCGACGAGGTGGTCTACGACCGAGCGCAAGTCGTCGGCCCCGAAGACCTCCAGGTCCCCGACTCCGGCTGCCTCTCTCGCGTTCGCCCGTGGCAGAATCAGCGCACCGTCACCCCGTTCCTTGCAGCCGGCGGAGATCGGGAGCGCTCCGCGCACGGCCCTCAGACGTCCACCCAGGCCGAGCTCCCCAACCAGACAGAGACCGTCTACTCCATCCTGAGGGATGACGCCCATTCCGATGAGAAGGCCCACAGCGATGGGTAGATCGAAGGCGCTTCCCTCCTTGGGCACATCCGCAGGAGCGAGATTCACCGTGATGCGACGGGGAGGAAGGGCGTGCCCCACATTGTGGAGCGCGGCGGTAACGCGCTCCCGTCCCTCACGGACCGCACCCTGTGGGAGCCCGACGACGACGAACGCGGGCAGCCCCACGGACAGATTCACTTCGACGGAGACCGAGTAACTCTCGACCCCCTGTACGGAAGCCGAGCGGACGTGTGCGAGGATCGAGGTTCTCCGGGATTGGGCGATTGTCCATAACTCTGACGGAAGACGTCGGGCGAATCCATGCCCGAGACCGTCGTGACTCGGCGTCGATTCAGGCCCTGGATTCGGGCCGTCGAAACCGGTGGGATCGCCTCTGATTCCTTGTCCGCGTCGAGGAGAAAAGAACCGCCAATTATGGTGCGTCCGCCCCGTACCACCCAACCGATTCGAGTGGTAGATTAGTGCGCTAAACTCTAACCAGAACAAAGGCGGGAGCGCTCGATGAATGTTGCCGTTCTCGGTGAAACCACACCCGGAGAGACCCGGGTTGCGTTGATACCTGCAACTGTCCGTGAACTAGCCAAGATCGGGTGTGACGTAACGGTCGCCTCGGGAGCCGGGGTGACATCACACTTTGCGGACGAAGAGTACAAGGAGGCCGGGGCTTCGGTCGTCGCGGACGCGGCGGCAGCGATGCGTGGAGCCCAGATCGTGTGCAAGGTCCAGGCTCCGAGCGATCAGGAGATCGAGGGACTCGAAGACGGAGCCGTCTTCATCTCGCTCCTCTCTCCCCTCACAGAGCCGGAACTCATCGGCCGCCTGGCCAAAGCGGGAGTGACGGCCTTCGCGCTCGAGATGATCCCTCGTATCACCCGCGCCCAGAGCATGGACGTGTTGTCGTCGCAGGCGACCGTGGCCGGATACAAGGCCGTACTCATGGGGGCCGACGCGTTGAGCAAGTTTCTTCCCATGTTCATGACGGCCGCCGGAACCATCCGCCCGGGTAAGGTCCTCGTGCTGGGTGCTGGAGTGGCCGGGCTACAGGCCATCGCCACCGCGCGTCGTCTCGGTGCCAAGGTCGAGGCGTTCGATGTAAGGCCCGAGGTGAAGGAGCAGATCGAAAGCCTCGGCGCTTCCTTCCTCGAAACCGAACACGATGTCACCGCCGAGGGCGAGGGCGGTTACGCCAAAGAACTCAGCGAAGAACAGCACCAACGGGAATTGGAGCTCATCGCAGCCCACATTTCCGACACGGACCTCGTCGTGACGACCGCTCAGATTCCCGGGCGTCCGGCGCCGAGGCTCATCACCGAAGAGATGGTGGATTCGATGCGACCCGGGTCGGTCATCGTCGATCTCGCCGCCGCCTCCGGTGGCAACTGCGCCGGGGCGGTCGATGGAGAGACAGTGGTCCGCAACGGCGTCAAGATCATCGGGCCCTCCAATCTTCCCGCCGGAATCCCGGTGCATGCCAGCCAAATGTTCGCCAAGAACGTGGCCACGCTCCTCAAGGAACTGGTCAACGAAGGTGAGCTCACTCTCGACTTCGAAGACGAGGTCGTCACCGGCACGTGCGTGACGCATGGCGGTGAGGTGCGGCACGGGCCCACCAAGGAGCGGCTCGGGCTCGCATGACGAGGAGCCGACAGACAGTGACTCTGATGGGCCGTACAGTTCTCGGTCCACGTCCCACATACAGCATGACCAATAGAAGGAGGACTTGATGGGCGAGATGGTCGTAGGACTCTACGTCTTCGTCCTGGCTACCGTGGCCGGTCGGGAGCTGATCACCAAGGTGCCCCCCACCCTGCACACTCCCCTGATGTCGGGAGCCAACGCTATTTCGGGCATCGCCATCGTGGGAGCCTTGGTCGTTTCGGCGCAGGTCGACTCGGGGTTGTCCGAGGTTCTCGGGATCGCGGCCATCGTTTTGGCCATGATCAATGTGGTGGGTGGCTTTATGGTCACCGATCGCATGCTCGAGATGTTCAAGAAATAGACAAGCACTCAAAGGAGTAAACCAATGGATCTCTCCCTTTGGGTGGAGCTTTCATATCTCTTCTCGTCCGTCCTATTCGTGGTCGGACTCAAGCGGCTGCAGTCTCCCGCTACGGCTCGAGCCGGCAACCAGCTGGCCGCTCTGGCCATGCTCATCGCCATCGTGGCTACCGTGGTGGACAACCAGGCCGTGAGCTGGACCGGCATCGTAGGGGGCATGGTCCTGGGCGGTCTCATCGGGGGCGTCCTGGCCCGAACGGTGAAGATGACGTCCATGCCGGAATTGGTGGGGGCGTTCAACGGGTTCGGTGGAGGAGCTTCGGCTCTCGTGGCCGCGGCCGAATTGGTTCGAGTACAGACGACCGCATCTGCCCTCGCACTGGGTGACGGACTCACCATCGCCCTCTCCTGCCTGATCGGAACCGTGACGTTCTCCGGCAGCTTCGTAGCGTTCGGTAAGCTCAAGGGTCTCGTGTCCGGGAATCCGATCACCTTCCCGTTGCAGAAGACCCTCAACGCCATCCTGTTCGTGGGTGTGCTGGCGTTGGGTGCGTCGATCATGGGTCTGTTCCAGGTCGGTGCGCTGCCGACGCTCACCGTGTTCGTGATCTTCACGGTCATTGCACTCTTACTCGGCATCCTGTTGGTCATCCCGATCGGGGGCGCAGACATGCCGGTCGTGGTCTCGCTCCTGAACTCGTATTCGGGGCTGGCCGCGTCGGCTGTCGGATTCGTCATCGGCAACAACGTGCTCATCATCAGTGGTGCGCTCGTCGGAGCCGCCGGACTCATCCTCACGATGATCATGTGCAAGGCCATGAATCGCTCGCTGGCCAACGTGGCGTTCGGAGCGTTCGGTTCCGAGGGTGCGACAGCCGCACAGGTCGGAGCCGGTGACAAGACGGCGCGTTCCACGGACGCCGAGGGGGCTGCGATGATGCTCGCTTACGCCCAGTCGGTCATCGTGGTACCGGGCTACGGTCTCGCTGTCGCCCAGGCCCAGCACGACCTTCGGAAGGTGATGGACAACCTGGAGGAGCGCGGTGTCGACGTGAAGTACGCCGTGCACCCTGTTGCCGGCCGGATGCCGGGACACATGAACGTGCTGCTCGCCGAAGCGGACGTCCCCTACGACAAGCTCTTCGACCTCGACGAGATCAATGACGATTTCGATCGGACGGACGTGGTACTGGTGGTGGGCGCCAACGACGTGGTCAACCCGGACGCACACGATCCCAACAGCGTCATCGCAGGGATGCCGATTCTCGATGTCGAGAACGCCAAGAGCGTGATCATCATGAAGCGCAGCCTGTCACCGGGCTTCGCCGGGATCGACAATCCGCTGTTCTATATGGATCACACGAGGATGTTCTTCGGAGACGCGAAGGGATCCATGGGCGAGCTCGTCAAAGAGGTTCGCGAAGCCTGATCTCGTAGCTGCCGGAGGCGAGTCAGATGGAACGAAGCGAACGTATCCGTCAGCAGGAACGGATCGTCCAAGTGGTGGCCGCAACCCTCATCGGAGGGGTCGCGGTCCTTGGAGGGCTGGCCTATTTCCTGTCGCAGGCAGGCAGATGGTCGCCGATGGATCCGGCTACCGGTCGGATCGTGCTCTACGCAGGTATGGGGGTCATGGCGATCGGCCTGCTCGGCGCCCCGGTACTCGGTGCGCGGCTCAGGGACTCCCTCAGCCGTCTCTCCGAAGACGAGGTCGTGCAGAGGTATGCCGCTTCGATCATCGTGCCCCAGGCGATTCGGGAGGGCGTGGGGATGGTGGGAGTCATCACCGGGTTGATGGCCGGATCTCCCATCTGGATACTGATCTTCGCCGCCGCGTCGGTGGGGAGCCAGGCGATGGCCTTTCCCCGCTCGGGAGATCTCGAGTCGCAGCTGAAGAGAAGGCCGCCCTCAAGAACCTGATGTTCGGTCCTACCTGATTTGGATGGCGGCCGCCTGCAGGAGATCCCAGGCCCGCCGGACATGCACCTCGGTGGAACGCAGGTTGCCCACGGACAGCCGAAGCGCCACCCGGCCGTCCAGTCGAGTGTGGGACAGAAACACCTCCCCGCTCGCGTTGACGGCATCGAGGATCGCCGTATTGAGTCGATCCTGCAGCTCGCCGCCCTCGACCCCGCGGGACCCCGCGGGTAGGTACCGGAACACGACGGTGCTGAAGGGCACCGGTGCCACACGCTCCCACCCAGACGCTTCGTCTACGAGGTCCGCGAACACGGAGCCGAGTCGGCAGTGCTCCCGGATGCGAGCCGCGAGTCCCTCGCTTCCGAAGTAGCGCAGCACGAACCACAGCTTGAGAGCCCTCAGACGGCGTCCGAGCGATAGTCCGTAGTCCATGAGATTGGTCGCGCTCTCGTCCGTGGTCAGGTATTCCGGCGTCAAGCTGAAGGCCCTCCGCAGTTGATCGGGACGCCGGCAGTAGAGAATCGAGCAATCGATGGGAGTGAAGAGCCACTTGTGCGGATTCAGCACGACGGAGTCTGCCCGCTCCCAGCCACGGAAGAGATCGCGGAGTTCGGGCACGATCGCCGCCGGGCCCGCATACGCCGCGTCCACGTGCAGCCACGCGCCGTACTCCTCCGCGATGTCTGCCAACTCCTCGACCGGGTCCATGCTGCTGGTCGACGTGGTTCCCAGCGTGGCCACGAGGGCTACGGGACGCACTCCATCCGCCACGTCTTCCGCCAAGGCGTCTCGGAGTGCTGAGGTGTCCAAGCGAAAATCGGCATCGGTCTCGATACGCCGAACACCATCGAGTCCGAAGCCCAGCGTGATGCCGGCCTTGTCGATCGAGGAATGCGCCTCCTCCGAAACGTAGATGCGACCGACCGGACCTCCGAAGAGCCCCTTCTCTCTCGCGTCGGAGAAGCAGGCCTCACGGGCCGCCGAGAGCGCGTAGAGAGAACTCGAAGAGGCCGTATCGTTGATCGCACCCAGGAACTCTGGTGGAAGTCCAACGAGCTCTCGCAGCCAGTCGAGCGTCAGTTCCTCGAGCTCGGTACCGGCCGGAGAGCTCTTCCACATCATGGCATTGACGTTGAGGGCCGCCGAGAGCATTTCGCCCAGGATGCCGGGGGCCGATCCCGTCACGGCGAAGTAGGCGAAGAAACCGGGGTGATTCCAGTGGGTGATGCCCGGAACGATCTTGGTGTCGAAGTCGCGGAGGATGTCCTCGAAGGGCTCACCCTCCGAAGGCGCGGAGGTCGGGAGGCTCCCACGCACCTGCCCTGGGACCACCGAAGGGAGCACGGGATACTCCCCCACCCCTGCGAGGTACCCGGCGATCCAATCCACTACCGCGTACCCATGACGCCGGAACTCCTCCGGCGTCATGTCGCCCATCTCGGTACCCTCTGACGGGGCGTCGCCGGGATGGTGCGGGTCAGACATGGTCAGCCGTGGCTTCAGTGGGCCGTGGCGGACAGTTCCTCCTCGAGGGCCTGGAGCTGTTCCTCCACTTCCGCGACCAATTGGTCCGTCGGTACCCTCGGAACGCCGTTGCCCTGGAAGAGGGCGAAGAACAGGGCGTCCGTATGCCCGATGCTCGCATGGGTGACGCCACTGTCGAGAAAGCGGTTGAGCCGCAGCGCATCACCCATCGAGAAGGCCGCGCCGACACTTGCCGGCGGCGCCTCGAAGAGAAGCCGGAGGAGAGCCTCGCGCAGAATCTGGAACTCCTCGACGATTTCCCCGGCCGCCAGACCGCGCTGGGCTCCCAGCGATCCGTAGAGCTCCGCAGCCTTGATCCAGAGCGGCGCCACCCGAGCGCGATGCTGCCCGACGGCTTGGGGAGTGAACGTCGTGAGGAGCCGGAGAAACCGTACGAGGAGGTCGTCCAGGTCCCCATCCGGGTTCGCCCGTCGACGCACTTCATCGACCCAGTGGTGCGACAGGAACTCGACGTGCTGTTGGAGCCACTCCCTCAATCGGTGGGAGTTTGATGGTACCGCAGGCGAGCTTGAGGAGGACGGTGTCGATTGGAGGTCGGTCGGCTCGGCGACGGAATCCCTCATGGTGCTCCAGACGAGGCAGAAACGGGCTGGAAACCTATACTCTAAGGTGCCGAATCCTGAGGTCCGTCGCCAGCCTCACCCCACGGCCTCAGCTGCATCCGAATCACGGTGCCCTCTCCGCGTCCACTCTCCGCCGTTACGGTGCCGCCCCAGGACTCGACCAGCTTCCGCACGATCGCGAGTCCCAGGCCCGTACCGGCCGAACGGGTGCTGAACTGCGGCTCGAAAATCCGACCCAGCAACTCCGGCGGAATGCCCGTCCCGTCGTCGTGGACCCGTACCTCAACCGCCGTGGGAACATGCACGGCCTCGATGGTGACCGTGCCGGTGCCCTCCACGGCGATACGCGCGTTCTCGAGCAGGTTCAGGAGCACTTCCTTGAACTCGGTCTCACGTGCACTGACGGAGGGCAGGTCCTCTGGTACCTGAGCCTCGAACTGCAGTGGTCCCTCTTCTCCGGTCTGGTACAGAGTAAGCACCTCCTGAGCCAAGGCCGCCACGTCCACGGGCTCCAGGGGAATCTCTCCAGCCGCGGCGGGGGCACCAAACCGCGAGAATCCACTGGCAATCTCGGCGAGGCGGTCGATCTCGCTCAGGATCGCCCCTACGTTTCGGTCCAGGATAGGCTCGAAGTCCTCGCTCTTGTCCTGCCAAGCCCGACGGATGTGCTGGACGCTCAACTTGATGGGTGTCAGCGGGTTCTTAACCTCATGCGCAACCTGACGGGCCATCTCACCCCACGCCAGGATGCGCTCAGTACGGAGCTCGTCGGTCACATCCTCTATCGAGAGCACGACACCACCGGGCCCCTGCCTCGAGATTTCCCTCGACCGGACTCGAATCCGGCGCTCACCGACCTGAAATTCCGACGTCGACTCACGCAGACCGTCGCGCAGCCCCATCTCCATCCACTCGACCAGCTCGGCGAGGGTGCCCTCGAGCTGGGGAAGCGGCTCACCCACCTCGACCTTGCCTCCCAACACGTCCTGGGCCCGCGGGTTGACCAGCGTGACGTTGCCCTCCCGATCCAGCGCCACGACGCCGGTAGCAGCCTCATCGACGATGGCCTGTGTGCGTCGCGTCGTACGAACCAGATCCCGACGGGCTCGGCTGATGCGGAGCACCATCCGATTGAAGGCTCGGAAGACGGAGCCGAACTCGTCGGCGCGGTCGTCGGGCAGCTGCACGGCCAGGTTCCCGCCACCGACCCTCTCCGACGCCACCTGTAGCGTGCGAATCGGACGGGTGAGTGTCCGTCCCACGAGAAGAGCGAGGCCCAGGGACAGGGCGGCCCCGAGCAGCACAACGAAGGCGACCAATTCGGCCACCTCTCGTTCTCGCAGTGCCGTGGCGCCTGCCTGCAGAGGCACCCGCGTGGCCACGACGTCCCCGTCCGGCAGCCGCCGGAACGCCATGAGGTACTGTCGTCGACCAAGACTCCCCAGCGCCGTCTCCAGGAGTTCCTCACGACTCTCGAGCTGTTGGTTCACGTCGAAGGGAATCCAGCCGTCGTAGAGGCCCATCTCGACGAGGTCATCGACCGACCCGCCGCGGAGCTCTCCCGCGCGATACTCGAGCAGATCGGCCCCCACCCGACTCGACAGCAGGGTCATGGAGCGGCCGGCCTCGTAGTAGAAGGCCGCGGCGTCGTCGGCGATGCGTGCGGCGATGGCCGCAGCAGTACGCACCGTGGCCTGGGACAGCGTGCGAAACGCGAGGCTCCCGAACACGGCAGCTGAAAGAACGAAGAACGCAAAGAGCGCCCAGGTCACTTTCGCGCGGAAGGAGGCGAACGGATTCGTCCAGCTCCTCACCGCCGGCCGACGACCAACCAGAACGAACTGACCTAGGGTCCACAGGAGTAGAATGAGGGCCACGTCGCCCAGGACGAGGAGCGTTCCCCTCGCCGCCACCAGCCACGGACGTGGCAGATCGACCACGTACTGGGCGTCGAAGCCTCCACCCGGATAAGGAAAACTCTGGCGGCCCTCCCATCCGTCGGCCGTCCGTACCCACGCTACCCCCTCGGTCTGGCGTGCCTGATCACCCTCGAGAATTGGGACGAGGGTCAAGGGGCTCTCGGTCGACGCCGTCAGGCCCCCGAAGACCGGACCGAACGGCGACGCGTCGGGAAGTTCCCGTCTGGCCGGTAGCACCCCGGTGAGCACCCGGCCCCCTCTGAGAGGGACCTGCAGCATGTAGTTGGCGTCCCCTGATGCGAGGCGACGAACAAACGCGGGCTCTCCCTGCCTCGCTTGCTCGAGAAAGTCGTCCGCCCGGCCCGGCCGACCGCCGTCTACACCGATGGCAATCTCGAACTCCGGCAGGTCGCCGGGACTCCACAGCGTCAGCCATACGCCGGAACCCTCTTCGGCCAAACCGCTGTCGACCCAACTCTCGTAGAGCAGTTCGGGAGGATCGGCGCCTCCCGCGTCCAGGGAATCGGCCGACTCCAAGAACCGGTGGAGGACGTATTCCAGATACGGATCGGCCGGAGTGCCGAGACGGGCCAGCTGAAGCTCGGCCGTATCCATGCGTGCCTCTACCCGGGCAGCCCACGATACCACCAGAGCCGAAGAGGCCCCCAGGAGCGCGGCGAACCCCCACGTCACCCAAACGCGGGGCCATCCACGGAGACCCGACAGGCCCAGCGCAGCCAGTCCCGCCGGAAGGAACCAGGCGGCGGTGCTCCAGGCCGGGAGCGTGCCTCCGACCCGCACCATCAGCGCGCCCATACCCGCAAGGGCCACAACCAGCGCCACGGCGACGAGTAGAGGTATCTCGGGGTGCGGCTGCCGCCGAGCCCGCTCGCCCAGCCGGAAGGAGGCCAGGCACAGCAGGGTGAGTACCAAAGCCACCCCGATTTGGTACGCCACCCACTTGCCCTCCCCACCGGACAGGAGGGCCGGACCCGCCCCACCCACGAGGAGGATGGCGGCCAGCGGGAACGTGACGAGCACTCCCAGGCCGGAGGCGATAGGCCCGAGACGCGCAGCCGGAGGCAGGTGAGCGGCCGTCACGACAGCGGCGGCCAGCGACACCAACAGGACTCGCTCGAACGTCACGGGTACCGGACCGGGCAGGACGAAGTCGGCGGCGGTGAAGATGGGCAGCGACCCCATGGCCGCACCCACCGGGATCAGGAAGGCTAGACCCAACGGGGTCAGAGCCGCCGCCTTGCGATCGCCCTCCTCCACCCCGGCCGTGATGGCGAGGAGTAGCCAGGCGATCACAGCCAGGGCCCCGACCACTCTCGACCAGAAGAGCCGCACGTCGCGAAGTCTCTGCTCCTGCGTTGGCCTGATCACCGAGACGCTGAAGAGCGGTTCGTCCTCCCAGCGCAGGTCGAGAACGTCGTCCCCGCTGGCGCGCTCAGCACGCAGGATCCGTAGATCCTCTCCAACAGCATCGCGGAACGAACTGACGAAGTCGCCGGGGTCCGATTCGAGATTCCGGGGGAGGTTCGCCTTGATCAACGCCGCAGCCATCGCGGTCCCGCCCCCCGGAATCGGAGCCGTGAAATACAGATAGCTGAACAGGGGTCGATCTCGGTACAGATACCGAACTTCACCGGACTGGAGTTCGGGTGGGACCACGCCACGGTGTGTGCCATCCCACACAACGAAGTCGC
The DNA here is from genome assembly GCA_965249725.1 of Longimicrobiales bacterium. Classification (GTDB taxonomy): domain Bacteria; phylum Gemmatimonadota; class Gemmatimonadetes; order Longimicrobiales; family Gaopeijiaceae; genus CBDDCX01. Next base: position 631,561 of record CBDFMQ010000002.1, on the reverse strand, counting down.
CGGTCGGGCCATAGATCGCCGCCGCGGTCATCCCTGTGCGTCGTCGGATCGCTTGCAGATCCTCGAGGAGGCTTGTGCCGTCGCCCTCGACCGCGAGATTTCCGATGCGTGCGACCGCGGCCTCACCGGTTGTCAAAAGCCGTTCGATCCTGTTATCGAGCGCGATCTCAGCGCGGGCGTTGCGGGCCTCCCAGTACCGATCGAAGTCCTGCGATACCCGGCGGCTCACCTCGTGACCGACGAAGCCGGCCACGACGCCCGCCAGTACGACGATGCCGGCTATCGCATGGGCTATTCCACGCCGAGGCCGGACTGAGAAGACGGAAAGGGACGCTACGCTGGAGAACCCCAGCCAGCCGACCAGGGGCCATCGGGTCCACGCGGCCAACCCGAGGACGCCCAGCCAAGGACCGACGCGGGTAAACGCGAGCCAAGGACCGGAGGAGAAGAATGGAGCAGACGGCTGATCAGGGGCGCTCATACGAGTTGAACCACCTGTCTTGGCCCGAAGTTCGTTTGCACCTCGAGCGCGATCCCCGGCTCATCCTTCCCGTAGGGGCTCTCGACCATCACGGACCTCACCTGCCGCTCGGTGCCAATACGCTCATCTCGGAGTGGGTAGCCCGGACGTTGTCCGCGCGCCTGCGCGTCGTCGTCGCACCGACTTTTCACTATGGCCTGACGAAGCCGGACTGGACCCCGTATCCGGGCACCGGTACGCTTCGTCGTAAGACCTTCCATCGTGCCATCAACGAACTCCTGGCAAGCTGGGACGACCACGGCATCGAAGAGGTGGTCGTCATCACCGCACAGCGTCATGAACCGCATGTCGAGGCTCTCCTGACCGCCTTGACGAGCACCTCGACGACCAAAGTCGTGGACCTCATGACGATCGACGTCGGCGACCTGGTCGAAGGCCGTCCTGAACACGAGCGTGGCGGTGAGCTGGAGACGTCTTTGCTCCTGCACCTGGCGCCCGAACTCGTACGCATGGACCAGGCCGTGGACTACACCGATCATCCAGGTCCTTCTGGAAAGTACGTGCAAGGCCGGGTCTCATCACCCCATCCCGATTTCCAGGGTGTGGTCGGACGCCCGACCTTGGCCACCGAGGAAAAGGGTCGAATGATCTTCGAGCGCTATATCAGCGTCTGGAGACCGCGCTGTCGCACCCGCACCCCGCGGAGCCCGATTCGTGATCCGCCTCCTCCGAACCGTGCACCGGGATCCCGGTGTAGCGGAACCCGATTCCTGAGTCGCCTCTTCCGAACCGTGTGCGGGGATCCGGTGTAGTGGCAACCATGCGTATTCTATCAGCGTTCCTGATGATCACGGGTTTCTCTACCGTATCCGCCCCTCTCTCGGCCCAGGCGGTGGTACTGGACGAGGGATCCTTTGCGGTGGAGATCGGCGGTCGGGCGGTCGGAACGGAGAGCTTCCGTATCCGGCGCTCCGGCTTCGGCGAGAACGCGCAGGTCATCGCTCAAGGTACGCTCGAGCTCACCGTCGAGGGCGGCGACCAGACGGTGCAATCCGCCCTCGGAACGGTCGGGGTCGGGATGTCGCTCGACGCCTATCAGGTCAAGGTGGCCGGCCCGGGAGAGCTGCAGGTTCTGCTTCAGCGCCGAGGGGATCGCCTCGTAGCGGAAACGACCTCCGACGCCGGAGTCGAGGAACGGCAGTACCGACGGCCTTCTGCACGCACACCTACGGTGCTGCTCGACCGCTTCTTGGCGCACCACTACTTCTTCCTCGGGCCTTATCAGAACCCCGGGGAGACGCGCATTTCGATTATTCACCCGCGGCCAGGCGGACAGGCCGAGGGCGTCCTGCGTATGGCCTCGGTGGAGCCCATTTCGCTCGGAGAACGGACGGTCCAGGCCCAGCACCTGCAGTTGGTCCTGGCCGGAGCCGTCCATGAACTCTGGCTCGACGGCCAGAACCGTGTCTTGAGGGTGGAGATCCCCGGAGAGGGCTATGTCGCCGTGCGGCGCGATCCGCCGTCGTGAAGATCAGAACTCGTCGACCCGTACCCCTTGGTGTCGACCCGATACTACATGTCTTGGCGCGGACGTTTCGGCCATCATGACCCTTTGAAACCGGTACGGTCCAGCAGGCGTAGGTCAGGTGCGACCCAGCGTCGCCTCGCCAGCCGGTCTGAGACCGCCCCAATCAACCTTGCTCATCCTATGCGCCATCCATCCATACGGAGGCTTCCCGTGTTGACCGGATCGTTCCTGAGCCGGATGACCCTGGCTGCGATATTGCTCGTCCCCGGTCGTGCGACCACCCAGGAGATCGTGCCCGTAACGCTCAGCCTGGAAGAGGCGATCGAGATCGCCCGGACGAACAATCCAGGCTTCCAGGCCTCACGCAACGACGAAACCGTCGCGGACTGGAACGTGAAGTCCGCGTATGGCGCCCTTTTCCCGTCAGCCTCGACGAACTTCGGGGTCTCTTGGCAGGGTGCGGGCGAACAACGTTTCGGGAGCCTGACGTTGGGGCAGTTGGGTTTCGCAGATCAGCCGTCGTTCATGTTTTCGAGCTACGGACTGGGCCTCAACTACAGCATCAGCGGGACCACGCTGCTCGCACCCGGACAGGCCAAGGCGGACCGGACGGCGACGCGGGCCGGTGTGGCGTGGCTCGCGGCCGAACTCGTCTCCGTGGTCACGCAGAACTACATTGAGGTGCTCCGCCAGATCGAGCAGGTACGCGTCTCCGAGCAGCAGCGAGAACGAGCAGCCTTCAATCTCCGACTGGCGCAGGCTCAGTTGCAGGTCGGAACCGCCACGGCCGTCGATGTGGCCCAGGCCGAGGTGGCGCTCGGGCGTGCCGAAGTCACCATCCTCCAGACCACGAATGCCCTGGAAACGGGTCGCATTCGTCTGCTCCAGCAGATGGGCGTCGACCTGGACAGCCCCTTCGTGCCGACAACCCCCTTCCTTCTCACGGAACCACCCTGGAGCCGAGATGAGCTGTACAGCCTCGGCCTCGAGGGCAATCCGAATCTGCGGGCGCTCAGAGCAAGTCGATCGGCGAGCAGCTACGGGGTGAAGATGGCCAAGAGTTCGTACCTGCCGACGCTGAGCTTCAGCGCCGGTCTCAGCGGCTTCACGCGCCAAGCCTCGAGTACTGCACTCCAGATCCAACAGGCCGAGGCTCAGGCTCAAGGCTCGGTGCAAAATTGCCTGTTCACCAACGATCTTTTCGCGCGGCTGGCCGACCCGCTACCGGCACAGGACTGCTCGACCTTGGCCTTCACGGACGCCGCCGCACAGAACATCGAGGACGGGAACATCGCCTTTCCGTTCAGTTTCACCAACCAACCCGCGAACGCCGGACTGACGATCAGCCTCCCGCTGTTTCAGGGCCTCGACCGTCAACGTCAGGTGACCGAAGCCCAGGTGCAGCTAGAGGACCTGGACTACAACCTCCGGGAGCAGGAGTTGGCCCTGCGGGCAGATATCGCCGCCACGCTGGCCACCGTTCGTGCCGCCTATCGCGCGGCCCTGATCGAGGAGCAGAACCAGATCGTCGCCGACGAGCAACTCCGACTCGCTCGGGAGCGCTTCAGTGTCGGGCTGGCGGACTTTCTGGAACTGCTCGAAGCCGAGACTCTCAAGGTCGAGGCGGACCGCGAGCAAATCGCAGCCATCTTCGCATACCACGACGCCCTGGCCATTCTCGAAAAGGTCGTAGGGACGACTCTGCGCATACAGTGAGGCATTGAACCGCCCATGACTGCTAATCGCAAATTCCTCATCGGCCTGGTGGTGGTCGCCGTGCTGGGGACCGCTGCCACCCTGAGCGTCAAGCGCCAAAGGAACCGCGGCCTCGAAGTCCGACTCGAAGAGGTGGCCCGTAGGGACCTCGTTGAGACGGTCACCGCAAGCGGCAACATCCGTGCAGGCCGAGTCGTGGATATCAGCTCGGACGTATCCGCCAAGGTGGTGGATCTTCGGGTGGACGAAGGCGACGACGTGGAAGCCGGTCAGCTGCTGCTCCGCCTCGATCCGACCCAATTCGACGCCACCGTCGCACGTTCTGAGGCCGCCCTGAACCAGGCGGTCGCAATGGAGCGACAACAGGAGGCCAGTCTCGAGCGTGTCAGACGGGACTATGAACGCTTCAGGAGTCTGTTCGAAACCGATTCCGACCTGATCGCCCGACAACTGCTGGACGATGCCGAGACCGAGGTGGAGCTGGCTACTCGCCAGCTCGAGTCCAACCAGTTCGGTGTCGCGCAGAGTGCGGCTGCGCTAGAGGAGGCTCAGGAACTACTGAGTAAGACGGTGTTCACCGCCCCCATCTCCGGCAAAGTGACTCGATTGAACGTGGAAGAAGGCGAGACGGTCATCGTCGGCACCATGAACAACCCGGGCAGCCTGGTCCTGACCATCAGTGAGCTTTCGCGTGTCGAGGCCGTCCTGGAGGTCGATGAGACGGACATTCCCTACATCCGGGTAGGCGACAGCACCGTGCTGGAACTCGACGCCTTTCCCGACCTTCTCTTCAGCGGTCTGGTGACGGAGATCGGCAACAGCGCCATTCGCCCACCCGCTTCGACCGCAGGCAGCGGCCAGACGGCCGCCATCGACTTCGAGGTCGTCATCACCATGGACGACCCTCCGGGAGGTGTGCGGCCCGATCTCTCAGCAACAGCGGACATCGTTACCGCCACCCGGAAGAACGCTCTCTCCGTTCCCATCATCGCTCTGACCGTGAGAGCCAAGAACGAGGACGACGAGGAAGCAGCCGCGGCAGACGATGATGACGATCAGGAAGCTCGGGAACTCGGCCCGGCAGGCCGACCCCAGGACACTGATGTAGAGGGAGTCTTCGTCGTCGTGGACGGAGAGGTCACTTTCACACCGGTCGAGATCGGGGTCACCGGCCAGGAGCACTTCGAGGTGCTCAGCGGAGTCAACGCGGGTGATACGATCGTCGCGGGTCCGTACCAACAGATTCGGCAGTTGTCCGATGGTGACCCGGTCCGAGCCCTGGAGGATTCGGGCGACGACGGCTCCAACTAGCTCCGAGACGAACCATGCAGTTCGCTGAAGGCGTCCGACTCGCCCTCTATCAGATACGCACTGAAAAGCTGAAGAGCTTCTTCAGTCTTCTGGGCGTCATCGTGAGCGTGATGTTCCTCATCGTGGTCGTCAGTGTCGTCGAAGGTATGGACCGGTACATCCGAGACGATCTCTCCTCGGTGATCTTCGGCGTGAATACCGTCACCCTGCGGAGATGGTCGGACGGACCGAACGGCGATGGACTCAGTGCCCGAGATCGGGCCCGTCGGCCTCGCATCACGTACGAGGACTGGCAGGCCGTCCAGAATCAGATCACGGTGCCGGCACGTGTGGGAGCGGAGAGTGAGACCGGTGGCGAAGTGGTGGCGGACAACGGCCGGAAGGCCGGAAACGTCAACATCTCCGCGGTGTCGCCCGAGATCCTGAGGATTCGGGACCTGGCCGTCGAAAAGGGGCGCCCGTTTTCTCCGCAGGAAGCCGAACGTGGCACCGCGGTCGTGATTCTGGGGATCGATACCGCAGATCTTCTGTTCGAGTCGCGGGACCCCATAGGGCGCCGCGTGCGGATACGTGGCTTTCCCTACCGAGTCGTCGGCGTACTCCAGGAACAGGGCAGCCTGTTCGGAATCTCACTGGACAATCGGGTCATCGCGCCGGCTCGCTCGCCCATCCAAGCGGTCACCAATCCTCGCGGCATCGTCGATCAGGTCGTCGCCCAATCCCTGGATCCTGCCGACACACGCGAGCTCCAGCGCGAGATGGAGGGTGTCATGCGGGCCCGGCGACGCCTTCGGCCCGCGGAAGAAAACAACTTCTCTGTGGAGACGGCCGACGAGACGCTGAGCTTCTGGGACCGGATCTCGCAGATCCTCTTCCTGGCTCTACCCGGCCTGGTAGCAATCTCGCTCGTCGTCGGCGGAGTAGTAATCATGAACATCATGTTGGTCTCCGTCATGGAGCGGACCCGGGAGATCGGTGTCAGAAAGGCAATCGGCGCGCGTCGTCGTGATATCCTCAGTCAGGTGCTGATCGAGTCCATCACACTGTCGGGGGTGGGAGCCGCTCTAGGGGTCGCGGTGGGGGTCGGACTCACCTACCTCGTGGCCACGTTCTCACCGCTACCGGCGGCCGTGGACATCAAGTGGATCACCCTCGGCGTGTTTCTTGGCGTTGCCGTGGGGATCGCTTCCGGGGTCTATCCGGCCTCGCAGGCATCCAAGCTCGACCCCGTCGACGCGCTCAGGCAGGAGTGACATGAGCCGCCTGAACACGCTCGACGAAGGAGTCTCCATTGCACTCGACTCCATTCGGGCCAACAAGGTCCGCTCCGGTCTGACCATCCTGGGTGTGGCGATCGGTGTGGGCGTGGTGATGATGATCGCGGCGATGGTCACGGGGATTCGCGAGTCCATCATGGTGGGCTTCGAGGCCGCAGGCCCGGACAACTTCTCCGTGATGAGATTCGACTTCACGAGCGTGCGGCTCGTTCAGGGCAATTCCCGCCCCCCCTGGTGGAACAAACCACGCATCGAGCCCGAAGAGGCGGTGCGTCTCGCTCGGCTTCCCGACGTCGCAGTGGCTTTGTACAACTTCAGTCTCACAACGAACATGGCCGTGGACGCTCGCAGCGTGAGGAACATTCAGTCCACCGCCTATGACGCTGGATGGCCGGCCTACACTCCAGGGCGGTTCGTGTCGGGTCGGGACTTCACACCCGCGGAGGTCCGCCAGTCTCGCCCGCTGGTCATCTTGTCCGTGCCTTTGGCCCAAGAGCTCTTCGGGGAGCTCGACCCGATCGGTCGGAAGATCCGCGTCAGCGCGGGTAACCGGGGAGTCAGTGAGGCCTTCAGGGTGGTGGGCGTGTTCCAGACCGAGGACAACATTTTCGCCGCTGCCATCAAGCATTGGGCCATCCTTCCCTACAGCTCGGCGATGAAGAGGCTGAAGGCCTCCAACTGGCAGGCGGGGGTGTGGGTCGTACCCCGTGACTCGACCGTCCAATCGGACGTGATGGATCAGGTGATCGGCACCATGCGCTCTATGCGTGGGCTGCGGCCACGAGAAGAGAACGACTTCGCCCTCTTACGCTCCGACCAGATCATCGAGGCGTTCAACAAGTTCACCGGAGTCTTCTTTCTCGTGATGCTCGCACTCTCCTCCGTCGGCTTGCTCGTAGGCGGTATCGGAGTGATCGGCATTATGATGATCTCCGTGACGGAGCGGACCCGCGAGATCGGGGTGCGAAAGGCGGTGGGCGCCACACGACGGGAAATCCTCTGGCAGTTCCTGGTCGAATCCGCGGTGCTCACTCTTCTCGGAGGAGCGACGGGGATGGCTATGGGTGCGGGGGCGGCGAAGGCGGTCGCGGCCATGACGCCCATCCCGGCCGCAGTGCCCATCTGGGCCGTAGTGGCGGCCCTACTCATGGCCCTGGTGACGGGTGTGCTCTTCGGTATCGTTCCGGCCTATCGGGCTTCTCGCCTGGACCCCGTCCACGCCCTGCGATTCGAATAACCGTCCGCCGGACGCCTTCTGGCGGTGGGATGATCTTCGGCTAGACCGCGCAGCGAACCTCGAGGAGCAACCTCTTCCAGCTCGGCACGTCCGAGCCGTGGACCTTGATGGTCCTGGCGTTCGCCCCGCCACCCTCGAGCAGCCAGGGTGCCAGCCAGGCGCTGATCTCAGGGGGAAGATGCCCCAACAGGTCTCCGCCTTCCCGGTGCACCCACACCTCGGGCGCCTCCTGGTCGGGAGGATCGGGGATCAGATAGAGGGCTGCACCGGTTTCCAGACCTTGTAGATGTCGATCACGGCCCGCGAACACCAATCCGTGCACGGTGGATCTGAACTGCGGCGGCCGTCCTCTCGGAAACGGCGGCGGAGTACCGGTCATCCACGCTCCAGCGTTGGGATCAAGGTTCACCACCCTGAAGTCATTCGGTATGTTGTCGAACATACGGGGAGACCCTGGTCGGCCGAAACGGCCCTCCCCCGCTACCGCCCCTCAGGAACGTATGCGACCTATCTATCTGGACAACGCGGCCACGACCCCTCTCCGTGACGAGGTGCGGGATGCGATGCTGCCGATTCTTCAAGAGGATTTCGGCAATCCATCCAGCGTACACACGTGGGGAAGGCGTGCGTCGGCTCGGTTGGAGGAAGCGCGCGAACGGCTCGCCGATGCATTGGGGGCTCGCCGAAGTGAGATCTACTTCGTCCGCGGCGGAACCGAATCGGACAATCTGGCGATTCTTGGCCGAGCGGCGGCCGTACGGGCCACCGGCGGCTCCGACCATGCCGTCGTCAGTGCCATCGAGCATCGCGCCGTGCTCGAAGCGGCCGCCAAGGTGGCGGAGCAAGGTGGACGCTGCTCCGTGCTCGCGGTCTCTCCCGACGGCGCGGTCGATCTGGACGCTCTCGACGAGGCTCTCGAAGATCGGCCGGCAGTGGTCTCGGTGATGACGGTGAACAACGAGGTAGGTATCCACCTGCCCCTGGAGGAGATCGCCGCACGCACGAGCGCACGAGGGGTGGCGCTCCACACAGACGCGGTCCAGGCCATCGGCAAGGTCCCGGTGCGAGTGGACACCCTTCCCGTGGACCTCCTCTCGCTGACCGGACACAAGATCTACGGAGCCAAAGGCACTGGCGTACTCTTCGTGCGCGAGGGAGTGGAGGTGTCACCCCTCATCTTCGGTGGTGGACAGGAACGTGCCTTGCGACCCGGTACCGAGGATGTGGCCGGAGCGGTCGGCATGTCCGTCGCCGTCGATCTCGCTGTACGCGAGCGGGAACTCGAGGCTCCGCGGCTGGGTGCACTCCGCGACACGCTGGAGGAGCATCTGAGCAACGGCCTCGATGGCCTCAGGGTGCACGGTGAGACGGCACGGCGTGCACCCCACATTCTCAACGTGGGAATCCCAGGAGTGGATCCGCAGCTGCTGCTGGCCGGTTTGGACATGGAGGGAATCGCCGCTTCGGCCGGTTCGGCGTGCGAGAGTGGAGGCAAGGGAGGTAGTCACGTGCTCGAGGCCCTCTACGGTGCCGTGGACGGCGTTGCGGCCCTCCGCTTCAGCGTGGGTCGATCGACCGCGGAAGACGACGTCCTGCGCGTCGCAGAGGCGACCCTGTCGGTGGTAGCCGGCATCCTGAATCGCAACGTACCGGCATGAAGAACAAGCGCATCCTCGTGGCCATGTCGGGCGGCGTGGACTCCTCGCTTGCGGCGGCGCTGCTAGTCGAGGCGGGGTACCAGGTGGTGGGTGCCACCATGAAGACCTTCTGCTATTCGGACGATGCTGCCCCATCGAAGACGTGCTGCGGGTTGGACGGCATCCAGGATGCCCGCCGGGTCGCCGACACCCTCGGCATCCCACACTACGTCTTCGACGTCGAAGAGGATTTCACCCGAGATGTGATCGACGATTTCGTTTCGGAATATGCCCGGGGGCGCACTCCTAATCCGTGTGTACGATGCAATTCGAACACGAAGTTCCAGGGCTTGATGGAACGGGGCCGGGCGCTGGGGTGCGACGGCATCGCCTCGGGACACTACGTCCGTATCGAGCACTCGGCCTCAGGAGAGTCCACTCTCCTGAGGGGGATCGATCGCGGCAAGGATCAGTCCTACTTCCTGTGGGGACTGCCCAAGGAGATGCTCCCCCTGCTCCACTTTCCGCTAGGAGAACTCACGAAGCCGCAGGTGAGGGAGATGGCGCGGGAACTCACCCTCACCACCGCCGACAAGCCCGAGTCTCAGGAGATCTGCTTTGTGCCGACCGGAGACTACAGGGACCTCTTGAGCAAGCGGCTCGAGTCGCGACATCCGGCCCTAGAGCCGGGCCTTCTCGTGTCTGTCGATGGAGAGGTGCTCGGAGAGCATACCGGATACGCCAACTTCACGGTCGGGCAGCGCAAGGGTCTCGGAGGGGGGTTCGAGGAACCCTTCTTCGTCGTCGAGATCCGCGCGGACTCCCGCGAGGTCGTCATCGGTACACGAGAGGAGTGTGAATCGCCCGGAGTCGAGATCGGCGAGATCAACTGGGTGGGCACCGTACCTGCCCCAGAGTCACACCTTCGCGTGCAGATCCGATATCGCGCCGCGGACGTGCCGGCGCGCGTCGTCACGGTCGGGGACAGCGTGTCACTCGCCTTCGACGAACCTCAGCACGCCGTGACCCCTGGACAGTCCGCCGTCTTCTTCGACGGGGAGCGAGTCCTTGGCGGTGGTCGCATCGTACGAGCGGTGAAGGGCGCGGAAGTCGAACTGGGAGCACCGGCGGGATAGTCCTCAGTGCTTGAGACCCGACGAGGATGCGAACTCTTCCATCGCCTGTTTCTGCTCATCGCTGAGCTCCTCGGGAATGTCGACCGCCACCTCGACGTACTGGTCGCCGACACGGCCGCCCCTCTCCACTCCCTGCCCACGAATGCGGAACTTGGTCCCGCTTTGGGTGCCCGGTGGGATGCGAAGATGGACCTTCTTACCGTCCACGGTCTTCACCGCCATCTTCGAGCCCAGAGTGGCCTGGACGAGATTGATCGGCACCTTCACATGGATGTCCAAGCCCTCCCTGCGGAAGAAGGCGTGGGGCTTGATCTTGAACGTAATGATGAGGTCTCCGGGTTTCCCGCCCTGACTGCCCCGCTCACCCTGCCCCGTGGCTCGGATCTTCGCCCCCGACTCGACACCCTTCGGCACCGTGATCTGCATTCTCCGGTCCTGGCGGACCGACCCGCTACCCGCACAGGACTTACAGGGGCTCTCAGGAATGCTTCCTCTTCCGAAGCAGGCCGGACAGGGTCGGTCGATCGCGAATCCACCCTGACCGAACGAAATGGCCCCACTCCCCGAACATTCGGAGCAGCGCTTCGTCTCGGTTCCCGGACTCGCGCCCGAGCCCCCGCACGTTGCACACCCCTCGGTGATGGGGACATCGATGGAGATCTTGCCGCCCTGGACGGCCGTTTTGAATGAAATCTCCACGACGTACTCGACGTTGTGTCCCTTCCGGGGGCCCTTCGGCCTGGGCTCGTTGGCGCCCTTGCCTCCACGATCGAAGATCGAGCTGAAGATGTCCCCTAGGCCTCCAAAGCCCTGGAGGTCCTCGAAGGAAAAACTGCCTCCCGGCGGAGCCCCGGGGGCACCACCCCTCGGCGCGTCCCGTCCCCGGCCGAATCCAAAGCTCGACAAGCGCCGCATGTTGTCGTACTGCTTCCGCTTCTCGGGATCCGACAAGACGCTGTATGCCTCTCCGACCTCCTTGAAGCGATCGTCCGCCTTCCCATCCCCCGGGTTCGCGTCGGGATGGTACTTCTTCGCCAGCTTCCGATAGGTCTTCTTGATGTCGGGTTGGCTAGCCTTATCAGAGACCCCGAGAGTCTTGTAGTAGTCCTTGGGCGCAGTCGACACGTATTCTCCGATCGCCTCAGCTACTCGTGCTTGAACACGGTGACCCGTGCGGGACGCACCAGGTGTCCCTTGAAGCGGTACCCCTTCTGGAACACGTCCTGCACCGTGTGGTCCTCGACCGGTGATTCGGTCGGGACAGTGACCATGGCCTCCATGAGGTTGGGATCGAACTTCTCACCGAGGGGCTCGAGCACCTCCACGCCAGCCAACTCTAGGGCCTGTCGGAACTTCCGCTCGACGAGATCCACTCCCTCGACCAGGGCCTCAACCGTGGTCGACTCGGGTTGCCACGCTCCGACCCGCTGGAGATCGTCCAAGCCATCGAGAAACGTGCGCAGCAAGTCCGCCTGACCCCGGGCCCAAGCCTCCGAGAGTTCCGTCTCCGCCCTCCGGCGGTAATTCGTGAACTCGGCCGCAAGACGTAGATGCCGATCGTTCAGGGTGGTCAACTCGGCCTGCATGTGGTCCAAGTCCCGTACCAGCTCCTCCTCGACCTCTAGCTCCTCCAAGGCCTCGGGCGAGACCGGCGGCTCAATTCCACCGGTCTGTTCCACCTCGGGATCGACGGCATCACTCTGCCCGGCCTCCATGGCGGCCTCGGTCGGAGTCGGATCGACCATCTCTTCTGGAGTCTCGGCTTCGTTGTCGCTCATTCTCGTCTCGATGCTGGGTCCTACGGACCACGCTTCTTCTTACGTGTTGGTGAATTTACTTCTTCTGACTGTATGTGGGAGGCCCCGGGCATCAAACCACCGTCCGATCAGGTCGCGTCCACCCCGGGGAAGTTGCTGTCGAGCCAGGTCCCCGCCAGGGCAAAGACCTCCCCTCTCTCTGGTTCGTTGTGAGGTTCGTGGCGCAATCCATCGAGTAGGGACGTCTGAATGTCCGGACTCACGGCCTGCTCCAAGAAGCGCATCGTGGTGTCCGAATCAACGACTTCGTCGGCCCGAGGCACGAGGAAGAGGGCCGGCCCCTCTAGGCCCTCCGGATCGGCGAGCGCGAGTCTCTGTGCGTCGAGAACCGCCCAATAGAGGCCCGGCGTCATGAAGCGGTGCACCAACGGGTCGTCGAGGTAGGCTCGCTGCCGCTCCGGGTCACGCATCAGGGTCTCCGGAGCGAGGGCCTGGGGCAGCCGCGCGGCACCGGCGATCCAGTTCAGTACACGCCCGAGCGTGACCTTCCACCAAGGAGTCTTCATCTTCGTCTCCAGCCAGGGGGCCGAGATCACCGCCCCTGCCACGGACCCGGGACGCGTCTGCAGATACCGCAGCACGATGAGCCCTCCCATGGACTGACCCCAGAGAATGACCGGCCCCCGAGACCCGTCCTCGCCAGTCACCTTGGCGATTACGACGTCCAGGTCCGTCAGGAATTCGTCGAAGTCGGCGACGAAGCCCGGTCGTCCGCCGGACCGTCCATGACCGCGTTGGTCGAACGCGACGACGCAGAATCCGGCTCCAACCAGGAAGTCGGTGACCAAGTCGTAGCGCCCGCTGTGCTCTCCGTAGCCATGAACCAGCACCACGACTCCGCGTACGACCCGGCGCTCGGTCGCCTCGGGCAGCCAGCGGCCCCAGCGCAGGTCGATTCCGTCCGGAGCCTCGAGCACGCCGTCCTCGCAGGGCTTCAACGGACGCCCGTTATCGTCTTGAGAAGCAGGTGAAGGGTGGCCTGAGCCGCTCGTTCTCGGACGGCTTCCCGATCCCCAGGAAACACCCTGTGAGACGCCACGACCCGATCCTCGAAGAAGACGGCGTACCATACCGTTCCCACGGGCGTCTTGTCCGTGCCCCCTTCGGGCCCCGCAACCCCCGTGATCCCCACGCCGACATCGGCTCTCATCCGCTCGGCCACACCCCGCGCCATAGCGCCTGCTACGGCCTCCGAAACAGCTCCCTCACTCTCGAAGACCGATTCGTCCAGCCCCAGCACCTCGCTCTTGATCTCGTTGTCGTATGCTACAACCCCTCCACGCAGGTACGTGGACGATCCGGGGCGGTCCGTGAGCCGCTTGGCCATCAGACCACCCGTACAACTCTCGGCCACCGACAGCGTCAAACCGCGTCGACTAAGTTCCTCCGCGACCGCCTCGACCAGGTCCCCTGACTCCGCCTCGAACCGGTAGGGCGCCAGAATCGGACTCAGGGTCCGTTCCGCCTCATCGAGGCGCATCTGGGCCTCCTCGGCGTCGCCCGACGCCGTGGAGATTCGTATCGAAACCCCTCCCAGATACGGGAGGGAGGCCAGCGTGACCTCACCCGGTAGGTCAGAGCCGACCTCATCCAGACGCTCCCCCAGGAGGGACTCCGAGATGCCGGTGGTGTGGAACATCCGATGGGCGAGGGGCGTGAGGCGTGATCCGAAGTGGTCCCTCAGCCGACCCACGATCTCCCCCTCGTACATCTCGTAAATCTCGCGTGGAACACCCGGCGTGAGCACGACCACCCGTTGATCACTCTCGATCCACAGGCCCGGTGCACTCCCCCGGGTGTTGGTAAGCGCGGTCGCGCCGTGGGGCACCTGAGCCTGCACGATGTTGCTCGGGGGGAGATCTGTGAGGCCGCGACTGCGAAACCGCTCCCGCAGGTCGTCCAAAATTCCCTGATCCAGTTCGAGCTCGAGCCCCAAGAGGTCCGCTACTGCCGGCCGGGTGAGATCGTCGTTCGTCGGGCCGAGCCCGCCCGTGACGATGACCAGCTGCGCCAGCCGGAGTCCTGCGGAAACGGCAGCCTGAATGGCATCCGGGTCGTCACCAACAACGAGCCTCTTGGTGACCGGCACTCCCAAGGCGGCCAGCTGCTGGCTGAGCCATGAACCGTTGGTCTCGACCGTTTCACCCGAGAGCAGTTCCTCGCCGACCGTGACAACGACGGCGTGAAGCGCACTCCCGTCACTCACCGGTGGTCAGCTCCGCACCCCGATCAGCGACCGATAGCTCCAGAAATAGTCGAACATGGAATAGACGGTGAGCAGCAGGGCAAAGCCGAGTGTGACACCGATCCAGGCCGAGTGGAGCCACGTCCAGATCCCCCACGGAAGACCGTCCCACCCCCAGCCCTGCGCGCTCTCCCGCAGCGGATACCACAGCAGGAGACCGCCGGAGAAGAGGTTCTGAATGAACGCCTTGTACTTGCCCGACCGGCCGGCAGCGATGACGACATCCCGCCGAGCAGCCCACTGGCGGAAGACCGTCACCAGAAGCTCGCGGCCCAAGATGACGATCATGACCCACATCGGGAGCATGCCCCACCACGGAACGAACCACTCCTCGCCACCCCGGTGAGAAATCAGATAGAACGGCACGAAGGTGGAGAGGAGCAACAGCTTGTCCGCGAGCGGATCCAGGAGCTTGCCGACATCGGTAATCCAACCGTGCTTGCGCGCCAGGTAGCCATCCCACAGATCGGAGAGTGCAGCGATCAGGAAGAGGACGAACGCGCCGTAACGCGCACCCACGGACGACGACATGGCCATCGCGAATATCGCGGGGCACGCCAGAATCCTTCCGATCGTGATGAGGTTGGGAAGGTTGCGACTCCGGGCCATGGTCGCCTCAGCTCAGGGTCTGAACCACCAGTTTGCTGACGGCACCTAGAGTCTCGAAGACTCCCTTACCCTCAATAGCCACGCCCTCGAAATCTGAAACGTTTCCAGGGTTGAGTTGGGAGCGTAGCTCCTCCACTTCCATGGCGTTGGAAAGGTCCCGTTTGTTGTATTGAACAGCGAACGGGATCTTGGTGAGATCGTACCCGTACGACTCGAGGTTCTCGTAGAGGTTGTGCATGGCCTCGATGTTGGCCTCCATGCGTTCCCGCTGCGAGTCCGCGACGAAGATGACGCCGTCCACTCCCTTGAGAATGAGCTTGCGGCTGGCGTTGTAGTAGACCTGACCGGGCACCGTGTACAGGTGGAAGCGAGTCTTGAAGCCCTTCACCTCTCCCAAGTCGATCGGGAGAAAGTCGAAGAAGAGTGTCCGCTCCGTCTCGGTGGCGAGGGAGATCATCTTTCCCTTCGCGTCCGGATTCACCCGGGAGTACACATACTCGAGATTCGTCGTCTTTCCACCGAGTCCGGTGCCGTAATAGACAATCTTGCAATTGATCTCCCGGCTCGCGTAGTTGATCATCGACATGATCGGCTACGCTCGTTTCCGGTGGTGTGAATCGATCAATCCCGCCAAGCGGTCCCCCGTGGTCTCGGCCCCCGCACAGGGAGCCAGATGGGATGTGATATCGTCCAGGACGGCGACGAAGATGAGGCATTCACCCTTTCGAGGAAAGGGACGCGTAAAGGTCGGGTACGTGGACAGGATGAGCAACTACCCGGCCGGGAGAACGCCACGCATGGCATCCTCCTCCATTCGTCCGATGATCGCCTCCGCCCTACGCCGTAGGGTAAGCCTGGGCTCCCACGCTACGAAGTCCTTCAAGAGGTTGATGTGATCGACGGACGCCTCCGCCTTCGCCATGAACCCGAGAGCGGCCAGACGACGGAGAAAGGAAGGACTGAAGAGGTCCCGGCTGTGCCGTTGGATCTGATCGCGGATCACTAGAGCAGCCACGGCACCTGCCGCCGCTGCGGCAAGCACCGCGAATCCCGTGTTCTTGAGGCGTTTGTCCATCCCCTTACATCTCCCGTCGACCGGTCAGAGCCTCAACGATGGTCGAGCCATCGACATACTCCAAGTCACTCCCGACCGGAATGCCCCTCGCCAAGCGCGTCACACGCGGCCCCATCGTTCGAATCAGACCTTCGAGGTAGACCGCGGTAGCCTCGCCCTCGACACTCGAATTCGTCGCTACGATAACCTCCTCGACCGTACCATCCGAGCCCTTGATTCGATCCAGGAGCGGTGCCAGCGACAGTTCCTCGGGTCCGATCCCGTCCAGGGGCGACAGCCGTCCACCGAGCACGTGATACAGGCCCTTGTACTCGCCCGCACGCTCGATGGCCCCGGCCTCGAAGGCCTCCTCGACAACACAGAGCACCGTGCCGTCCCGTCTCGGGTCGCTGCAAATCTCGCACAGTTCACGTTCACTGAAATTCCCACACATAACGCACGGACGCACGCGCTCGGCTACCTCGCGAATCGCGGCGGCGAGCCTGATCGCCTCTTCGCGAGGACGTTTCAGGAGATGGTATACGAGTCGCTGCGCCGTTTTCGGGCCGACGCCCGGGAGTCGTGAGAACTCGGAGGTGAGCTGCTGTATGACCGACACTAGAAGCCTGACGAAGAAGTATCGGAGGTCGCGATGGGAGCGCCGGCTGTCCCTTCGGGAGGCCGGACAGGTCGAACAAAAGCCACAGTGGTTAGAACAGGCCCGGAAGCTGGATGGGCATACCCCCCGCCGCCTTACGCATCTCTTCTTCGTACTCGCTCTGCGCCTTGCTCTGGGCTTCGGCTACGGCCGCGAGGACCAGATCCTCTAACATCTCGACGTCCCCAGGGTCCACGACCGTGGGATCGATGGCAATCCGAGAAACCGTACCCTTGCCGTCCACCGTGGCCGTCACCATTCCCCCTCCGGACGAAGCGGAGATCTCCCGCGCCGACAGCTCCGCCTGCAGCTTGGTCATCCGTTCCTGGAGTTGCTGGCCCATCTGCATGAGCTTCTGAAGATCCGTCATCGTCAAGTCCTTGCCCTGCAACACGTTGCCATCAATCCAGTAACTCCAGGTCGAGTTCTTCTACCGCGTGCTGGAGAAGCGGTTCCCGCTGGATGAGCTCGCGGAGCCGGTCACCACGCACCGTCTCGGGTGTGATGCGCTCCATTTTCTCTGAGGACGTGCCACCCGTCGCGCGTACGACGATCTCAGGGCGCCCACCCATGAGGGTCTCCAGAGCGTTCTGAATCATCCTCAACTCCGTCGCCTCCCTCAAGCGCTCCAGCCCCGGCCCCTCCGGTAGACCCACGACTAGTGCCCCGTCTTCGCCCAGCTCCACGACGGCCGCCTTCAGGAAGGGCCCCATGCCGGGAGGGAGCCCTCGTCCCTCCTGCATCAGTTGGGCCCAGGCATCCGTCGGGTCATCGATCGGGTCATCGATCGGGTCCTTCACGAGCGGTACCTGCTCGATGGCATCCGAGTCATCTCGGGTGGCCGCTGTGCCGGGGTCGGAGCGATCGTCCGTGCCGGCCACGTCATCCTCCGTGGGCCCCGCCTCCTCGCTGTCGAGATCCGGCGCCGTTGAGGCGTCAGGGGCGCCCCCGCTTTCCGTGGTTGACTCCTGAACGTCGAGCTCGAGGGTGGATGCTCCCGCCGATGCGGGGTCCGAAGGTGTTGATGCGGACCCACCCGGTGCGCCACCCTCGCCGCCGGCCGGCACTTCGACATCCGAGTCGGAGCTGGGCGACGTACCACCGAGACTGTTCAGCAACTCCTCGAGCGAGACCGTGCGATCGACATAGCTGAGCCTCAGGAGAAGCATCTCCAGCAAGACCTGTGGATTCGCGCTTCGCCTGAGGCTGCCGGAACTCTCGAGCTCCGACGCCAGCGAAAGCATGCGAACGAGATCGGCGGCCTGGAACGGTGCGAGCCGTGCCTCGAAGGCCTTTCGGATCTCCCCGACCAAGTCGGGCGGATCGCCCCCGAGGGAGAGCCTGAGAAGGGACCTCAGCGCATCTACGAGGCCATGGTAGAACTCGACCAGGTCGTAGCCCTCGTCGAGCAGGCGCTCCACGAACGCGAAGACCTCGCCGTGCTGCCGGCTGGCCAGGATATCCATGAACTCGAGGTAGCGCTCCGTCTCGACCAGCCCGAGCACCCGCCTGACCGACTCCTGAGTGACCTCTCCTCCCGTCAGCGCGATGACCTGATCGAGGAGCGACAGCGCGTCTCGCATGCCTCCGTCTGCCTTACGCGCGATCGTCCGGAGAGCGTCATCCGGAGCCGTGGATCCCTCACCTGCGAGTACGATCGAGAGGCGCGCCATGATGTCCGCCACGCCAATACGCCGGAAGTCGAACCGCTGGCACCGCGACAGGATTGGCGCCGCCGTCTGTTGGATCTTCTGCGGCTCGGTCGTGGCGAAGACGAAGATCACCCGCGGGGGCGGCTCTTCCAGGATCTTCAGCAAGGCGTTCCATGCTTCTCGTGTGAGCATGTGCGCCTCGTCCACGATGTAGACCTTGTATCGACCCTCTTGTGAGGGAGCGTACATGGCCCGCTCTCTCAGTGAACGGGCATCGTCTACTCCTCGGTTGGACGCGGCGTCGATTTCGACCACGTCGAGGGCGGTCTGACCACCCCAAATCCGCGAGCAGCTGTCACAGTCGCCGCATGGCTCACCCGAGTCGTCTCGGTCGGCACAGTTGAGAGCCATCGCGAGAACCCGAGCCAGGGTCGTCTTGCCCACACCGCGCGGGCCACAGAAAAGGTAGGCGTGGCCGACTCTGGCGTCCGCGACTGCGCGACACAGGGTCTCAGAGACGTGCTCCTGAGTCGTCACTTCGGCGAATCGCCGTGGGCGATACTTTCTGGCCAGAGCTGTGTGGGACACAAGCAGTACGCTTCAGGAGTACGCTTCGAGAGCCGAGCTGGTGCAGCAGAGGGGCCGCACTAGAAAAAAAAGTGCCCCAGGCGACCCGCAGCAACGATCACCACACTTACCGCTGCTACCGGCAAGGTCCTGACGGAGTTCGTGGGCTTTCGCCCTACGGACCTGGGACATGCGAAAGTTAGACCGCGCCGAAGGGAGCGTCAACGGCGGGCAGAGCGAGAAAGCAGGAAACACGCGGGTTTTCGCCGCTTTCAGCTCATTCTGTCCAAGCACCCTCGACGTGCTCGATCTCGACGGTGCCGGATTCCTTCGAGCACACCCAAACGGCGTCGAAACGGTAGGAGCACGCCCGAATCCGACTGCGCGCCATCCACATTCGCGCCGCCACCGAGATGGCCCGACGCTTACGCCAGGGGATGGCCTCGAGGGGATGGCCGAACTGTAAGCCACCCCGTCCCTTCACCTCCACGAACGCCACGACCCCGTCCTTGATCACGACGAGGTCGATCTCCTTGCGCATGAAGCGGATATTCCGATCCAGGACCCTCCAACCGCGATCCACTAGATGGGCCTCGGCGAGATCCTCGAAGTGGCGCCCACGATCCACCGTATTCATCGTTCGCAACAGGGTTGAAAGGCCGAGGATCCGGATGTCTCCTGTTGAGCAGGGAGGCCGCATGCCCACTGCCGGGCGAGGAGTCCCGATGCCTACGATGGCGCCCGGAGTCGGGCGTACCCATGGTCAGGAAGCCTCTCGTACCGAGCGGCCGATAGCCTTCGCGATGACGCGAATCTGCTCCATGAGCTCGCCGAACTGATTCGGATACAGCGACTGGGCTCCGTCCGACAAGGCTGCCGGAGGATCCGGATGCACCTCGACCATGAGGCCGTCGGCACCCGCGGCCACCGACGCCCGGGCCATCGGAATCACCTTGTCTCGGATCCCCGTCCCATGGCTGGGGTCAGCGATGATGGGCAGATGCGAGAGGGCCTTCACGACGGGGACGGCGGTGAGGTCGAGGAGGTTGCGAGTCTGAGTGTCGAAGCTCCGCACCCCTCGTTCACAGAGGATGACGTCCTCGTTTCCTTCCGCGAGAAGGTACTCGGCAGCAAGCAGCAGTTCATTGATGGTCGCGGACATGCCCCGCTTCAGCAGGACCGGCTTGCCGCACTTCCCTGCCCGCCTCAGCAGCGGGTAGTTCTGCATGTTGCGAGCCCCGATCTGTAGGACGTCGGCATACTCCGCCACCAGATCGACGCTGTCCGGGTCCAGAGCCTCGGTGACAATGGCTAGTCCAGTCGCCTCTTTAGCCCCAGCCAACATCTTGAGTCCGTCCTCGCCCAACCCTTGCCAAGAGTACGGAGACGTCCTCGGCTTGAACGCACCACCGCGTAGGAGGCTGGCCCCCATGCACTTCAGCTCTCGGGCGATGCCGAGAATCTGCTCCTCGCTCTCTACGGCACACGGACCGGCGATGATCGGCACCTCGGGCCCTCCGAAACGGATGCCGTCGGCGACCTCGACGATGGTGTCGGCGTCACGCCATTCTCGGGAGACCTGCTTGTAGGGCTTGGTGACGGGGATGATCTCCAAGACTCCTGGCAGTCCTTGGATCCGCGCAGCGTCGACCCTCCCGTCGTTGCCCATGAGGCCGACCGTCGTCCGCTGCTTACCCGGCATGGACCGCGCCTCGTACCCCATCGCTTCGATCTTTTCGACAACGCACTCGACCTCGGTCGCGGAGGCGCTGTGCTTCATCACTACGAGCATGTGATTCTCAAATCTCTGGCGTGCAACGGGTTAGACGGTGCTATGCGACGCACAGAAGTCTACCGGAGGGAACAGATGGAGTCTACGGGATGACTGCTAGTGCTCCAACCGAGGCGCTTCACCGAGGGTGCTCCAACGGGGGTGCTCCAACGGGGGTGCTTCGACGGGGGTGCTTCGACGGGGTGCTTCGGCCGCTTTCGCTGAAGAGCCGGCCTAGGCCGCCGAGCCGCCCACCACCTGCACGGCGTCCTGGAGTTGCACACCGACGACCGTACTGACGCCGGGCTCCTCCATGGTCACTCCGTAGATCCAATCAGCGGCCTCGATGGACCGCGGATTGTGCGTGATGATCACGAACTGCGTCTGCTCCTTGAACTCCTGGAGCAGGCGAATGAAGCGACCGATGTTGTTCTCGTCGAGCGGGGCATCGACCTCGTCGAGGACGCAGAACGGACTCGGCTTGACCAAGTAGATCCCGAAGAGGAGAGACAACGCCGTCAGAGCCCGCTCCCCACCCGACAGCAGGTCGATTCTCTGGGTCTTCTTCCCTCGCGGAGAGGCGTGAACCTCGATCGGCGACTCCAGCGGGTCTTCAGGGTCGGCAAGCCAGATGTCGGCCTCACCGCCCTCGAACAGCCTTTGGAACGTGGAGCGGAAGTTCTCCCGGATCTTCTCGAACGTGCCCTCGAAGAGATCGATGGCGGTTTCGTTGATCTGCCGTATGGCCGACTTGAGATCGTTCCGTGCCGCCACGAGATCGTCGCGCTGCTCGCTGAGGAACTCGAGCCTGCTGCTCTCCTCGGCGTGTTCCTCGACGGCGAGCATGTTGACGAACCCAATGCGCTCGAGCTTGATCACGATGTCTTCGAGTTCTTCCTTGAGTGCCTCGGGCTCACCCTCCACCGGCTCGGCGTCCTCGAGAAGGCGCTCAAGCGGACGCCCCCACTCTCCCTCGAGGCGCTCCTGAATGAGACCGATGCGACCCGAAACCTCCTGTCGCTCCAACTCGAACTGGTGCCGCCGATCGACCGCTTCGCGCTCGGCGCTCCGGGCCAACCGTGCCGCCTTGTCCGCCTCGGCCAGAGCCTCGGCCACCTCAGACAGCACCTTGGCCCGCTCTCCGAGCAGCTTCTCCGCTTCGTCACGCTCGGCGAACAGGCGCTCGGTTGCGACGCTGCCATCCGCTTGTAGCTTCTGGACGGTGTCTACCTCTTCTTTGAGGACCTTTTCCTCAGCATCCAGCTCGCCGAGCCGCTCTTCGCCGGTCTTGGTCTCGCGAGCCAAATCCCCGAGGCGCTCAGCTACTCGCTCGGCCTCCGCCTCCATGCGGGCCAGTGTGACGGAAAGCCGGGACTCTTCGCCACGAGCCTCTTCCCATTCATCCTGCACGCCCACCAGGGCCGTCCGCGCCGTTTCTCGCTCGGCCCGAATGGCACCCTCTTGGCCCAGGAGGCCTTCTCGGTCCTCACCCGCCGTCTGGGCCCGCTCCTGAGCCCGGGTCACCGCCGCCTTGGCTCCCTCGAGCTGACGGGCCAACTCGTCCCGGTGGGTGTCGACTCGCGCACGGCGGTCCACTTGAGCCGCCATGTCGGCGCTCGTCTGTCTCAGCTCATCCTCGGCTTCGAGGAAGACCGCGCGAGCAGCCTCGACGGCACCCTCGGCCGACTCCGTGGCGTCTTCTTCGTTAGCCACGACCTGCTTCGCGCCGGCCGCCTTGGCAGCCGTTTGGTCCAGGGTCTGGCGCAGCCCTTCCACACGAGCTCTTCGCTCGAGCACACCCGAGGTACCCGACGGTCGGCCGACCTTGATGAAGCCGCGGGGATCGCTGACCGTGCCGGAAACCGAAAGCCGCGGGCGCTCAGGACTCGTGCCCCCCGACTCATGAGTGTCCACCAGGTCTACTTCGCCGAGGAGCGCCTCGACCCACGGAGCGCCTTCTCCCTTGGCACTCACGGCGTTGAGGAGCGACCCGCCTGACGATCCAGGTACCCGATCGAGCGGAAGCAGCACCAAACCACCCTCTTCCGTCCACTCGTCGGCAAACCAGTTGACGATCCGGTCTACGGCGGCCCCGTCCCTCAGCACGAGAGCCTGTGCGATCGGGCCCAGATAGGTCTCCACCGCGGCGGCGACCTCGCTGGAAGCCTCGATGAAGTCCAGGAGGGATCCCACGACGCCCGAATCCTCCAGGGCGAGCACGCCCTGTATGGCGGGATCGACCCCTTCATGCCTTAGGCCCATAGCCTCTAAGGCAGCGATCTCGGCTTCCACTCCCTGGACGATGCGCGCGGCATCGAGTTCGCGCCGCCTCGCCTCTTCGAGGGCTTTGCGGTGAGCACCCAAGTCCTCTTGAGCCGCAACGAGGCGCCCGCTGGCCGCCTCCACCGAGGCCTCCAGTCCATCCAGCCGGGTCGTGAACAGATCGCCCTGCGACTCCAGATCCGTCAGCACGTTCGACGCGTCACTCAGCTCCGCGGCAATGCGCTCAATTCGACGCTCCAACTCGGCCGCCTGACCCTTGGCGGCTTCGGCGTCACCCTCCAGTTGCGCGCCCTTGCGGACCAGATCCCGCTCGCGGTGTTCCGCCTCCTCCATTTGTTCGCGGGCTTCCTTCAGGCGACCCTTAACCGCCGCGGAAACCTCCGCTTGTCGGTTCGCATCGTCCCGTACCCGCTGCAGGTTTCCTTCCTGCCCGTCGTGCGTTGCCTGCAGTTCGGTTGTTTCGACACGGACGTCGTCCAGGCGCTTCGACCAGGCCTCGCGGTCACTACCGATTTGACTCAAGCGGCGCTCAGCGTAGCCTCTGCGCTCCTCGGCTACCGCCAGATCACGCTCCCACTCCACCAGCTGGCTCTTCACCTGGTCCAAGGCCGCTGCCGCCTCACCCCTGCCGCGTTCCGCCGTCACTTCCTCGAGCCGTAGCGTCTCGTACGTCGCCTCGGCCGCCCGAAGCTCGGCGACCATGCCCTGACCCGTCTTGCGATCTCCCTCCAGGATCTGGTCCAACTCCTTCAGGCGGGTACCGAGATCCGCCAGGTCGTTGCGAACCACCGCGACCTCTACGGACAACCGCCGCTCCCGAAGAGACTTGTACCGCTCGGCTTTGCCCTTCTGCCTAGCCAACGAGCGCACTTTGGTCTCGACTTCCGCGATGACGTCCTCCAGTCGCGTTAGGTCGTTCTCGGCATGCTCCAATCGCCGCAGTGCTGCCTTGCGGCGATCTTTGTACTTGCCGATCCCGGAGGCCTCTTCGAAGAGCTGCCGCCTCTCCTCGGCCCGATCGGAGAGAATCGCGTCGATCATCCGGTTTTCGATCACCGAATAGGCGTTCGCCCCGAGTCCGGTGTCCCTGCAGAGGTCGACGACGTCCCGAAGACGGCAGGTCGACCGGTTCAGCGAGTAGTCGCTTCCCCCATCGCGGTATACGGTACGGCCGATTTCAACCTCGTCGTACGCGACCGGAAGAAGGCCGTCCTCGTTGCTCACCACCATGGTGACCGCACCCCGATTCACGGGGCGACGATTCAGCGAACCCTGGAAGATTGCCTCCTCCATCTTCCCCCCGCGGATCGCGGAAGGACGTTGCTCGCCTAGTACCCAGCGAACCGCATCGCTGATGTTGGACTTCCCACATCCGTTGGGGCCGACAATGGCCGTAATGCCCTCGTGGAAGTCGATGACGGTGGAGTCGGCAAAGGACTTGAACCCATGAACGCGCAGGGATCTCAGTTTCATTCGGGCAGTCGACCTCTTCGTTCAGTCAGACGTACGTCATCCAGGTCGTTGGAGCGGAGGAGTCGTCCCATCGCAGCCGCCTGAAACTCGTCCACGAAGGCGCCGCCATACACGCGCATCGCCGTGGTCTCATCCGGATAGCTGACCTCGAGAGCGTGAGCCGGAATCGCTGTTGCGTTCAGAGACTGCACTCTGCCCGCCGCGTCGGCGGCATCCGAATACTCCCCGAAGAAGAAGGAATACCTCGCTTCTTGAACTGTCCACGTGGCCGGATCCAATCGGTCAAGGACCTCGGCCAGCGGCTCCTTCAGCGCATTGGCCTCCACCGCACTGAACGCCGGGCCCGCGAGCAACACGTATTGGTCACCCCCGTCCACCTCGGTGACCGTGATGAAGAACAGGTACTCGGGAAGCCTTTCCCGAAGAGCATCCACGGTGCTCAAAGCCGTTTCCAGGCTCCGCCACGCATCGACCGCGAGCACATGGCTGATCACAGGTGTCACCGGCGTCGGCCCGGGGAGCTCCACCGGGGCGGGCACCCCAGACCGCACACGATCCGGCGGCGTAATGCCGGGAATGTTGACGAAACCGAAGTACGCGATGCCGACGCCTCCACCCCCGACGACGAGCGCCGTAGCAGCTGCCACGAGCAGTTGCCGAACTCTCGCGCCTCTCTTCCGCCTACGCTCCAACTCCTCCAACCCCGACATCTTGGCCGGGGGCGCATCGTCGAACTCGATCTCTACATCCGGGGCCTCGTCCTCGGCGGAAGCGGTCTCCGGGCCGCCACCCATCGCCTCGGCGGCCGGATCTACGGCAATGGAGCCACCATCCGTATCGGCAGGCTGTCCGTCATCGCCGGCGTCGAGCGCATCGGGCTCCGCCGGCGGGGGACCGCGATCGCCGAAAGCCTCGTCACCGGCAGCACCCGCAAGGCCGGCGGCTTCCTCACCCACATCCACACCCTCGCCCTCATGTTCATCGACCGGTGCGTCCTCTTCAGCGAAGGGGCTGGCCTCAACCTCGAGACCGCCGCCACCGAAGCCGAAATCATCAGAGGCCGCCTCTTCGTCCTCGGCCTCACCTCCCCACGCCGGCTCTTCCGCGACCCCGCCATCGTCATCTTGCGGGGCATCCTCAAGATCGAAGCCTGCGCCGGTCTCGAAGCCGTCCATATCGAGATGGGCCTCCTCCGCCGCCGCCGCCACGGCCTCCTCATCCATCTCCAATGAGGATCGGGTCACGCCTTCTACCATGCCCGAGTCTTCCACCGCCTCCGTCGTCGCCGGGGCAGCCTCCTCCGGAACGGACGGAGTCGCCTCATCCGCCTCTGAGGAGGGCTCGGCCTCTTCCTCAGCCTCACCACCGGGCGAAGGGGTCTGCTCGACCGGGGCAGCCGGCTCATCCATAGATGCCTCCGCTTGGGTGTCATCGTCCGCGTCGTACTGCGAACCCGACATTGAGTCGAAACTGAAGGCGCCGGACTCGTCGACCTGCTCCGCCGCGTTGCCGGTGGACTCGGGAAGCTCGTCCATCGAGAAGAGCTCGCCGTCCGTTGGCTCCGATTCCGACTCGGGACTCGGCTCCGACTCGAGGTCGGGTTCTAGTTCGCCATCGTTTTCAGAGACCATCTCAACCTCCGGTTCCGGCTCCTCCTCGAGCACCTCTGCGGGCTCCGGCTCAACTTCCATCGTCGGAGCGGACTCGAGCTCCGGTTCGGATGTCGCCTCCTCCTCGCCGTCATCCTCAACGGCGAACGCTTCGGTCGCGGGCTCCATTTCCTCGAGCACGGTCGCAGCCTCGCCCGTGGACTCCACCTCCTCGACGACGGTGGCGGGCTCGGACGGGGACTCCACCTCCTCTGCGACGGCAGGACCGACCACGGTGAGGAGCCGGTCCGACGCGGCACCGACGATTGCGGCTGTATCTCCGTCCGATTCTGAAATAAGGATGACTCTCGAAGCCCTGTCGAGCAGGGTCCCGGCTCCCGGAGTGCCAGCGGACAGGTGCAAGAGCAGCAGAGCCCCGGCCTCCTGGAAGCCCTGAATCACCATATCCCACTTGGGGTGGGCCAACACCTCCTCGGTGTCACCGACGGGTGTGCCCGCTGTGCACAGGAGAATACCGCCCTCCACCGGGCGAGCTACCTGCTTGACCGAAGCTCCGTAGAGCATGACGTCGGACAGTCCCTCACTCCCGCCTCCGTCGACGATTTCGTGGAGGACCGGGTCATCAAGGGACGCGTCCGCAAGCAGCACGCTGCGGCCCTTTGAAGCCCACTCGCGGGCGATGAGCAGGCTCGTATTGGCCCCCCACTGTCGGTCGATGTCCGATGCGACCAAGACGACCACACACCCGGCAACCGAGTGTGCAGAGTCGAGGGCCGCTCCGACAGGTTCGGAGAGGGCCTCGCCGGTCGGATCAATGGACTCCCAGTCTGGAATATCCGGACTCATCCGTGCACCCTTCGCATGGTCAAAACTCCGCGCCGCGACGGGCACGATGCGCCCGAAGCACGGGGCCGTCGTACTCCCCGCTTGGACGGCCGCAAAGGTAACCCACCCTCTAGATGAGGTCCACATGAAGCCGGCGTATTCCGGCCCTCAGCGAGCATATCGCCCGATCCTTGGCCCCAGCGTCGGAACGTCTCCCAATGCAGCGTCCAACGCCCCCCTCATGACCTCGGCCTCTGCAGGACTCTCGTAGGCCCCTGCGTAGACCCGGAACATCGGGGCAGCCGAACGGGAGACCTCGAAGTAATACGCTCCGATGCCGGCGCTGCCGATCTCGGCGACGCGCTCCGCCGCCGCCTGGGTCGAATCGAATTCGCCGAAGTCGAACGCGAGCGGAGTCGGTCGCACGATCCAACTCGCGCCATCGCCGCCCAGAGTCTCTGCTAGGGAGGCACGCAGACGCTCTGCACCTAGAGAATCCGCAGCAGGCCCGACCAGGACCCGATGGTATACGCGATCGGCCACCCGCACCGGTGCCACGATGAAGAGCAGATCCGGACGTCGCTGCGCCAGCCCCTGAGCCTGTCTTCCGGCTGCATCGCCCGACCCGTAGGCAGCCAGCGTCAACGAATACGCTTGCTGCGGGTCCGGCTCCGATGGCTCAGACGAGGCCTCGGACGTTGTCGTCGTCTGGGGCGTCTCAACCGGCACCGGCGGCGAAAGCGCGTCGTCTGGGGCGAACATCATCTTCCACAGAACCAGGGCTCCGACCCCGACCATGGTCCCCACAGCGGCGGGCCGCCACGGGATGACCCTCGGCTCAGGCTCCTCAAGGGGTTCAGGCGCGACCCGTGTGTCCGGCTCGGGCTGGGCCTCGGGCTGGGCCTCGCGCTGGGCTTCGCGCCGGGCTTCGGGCTCGAACTTCTCTACCGGCTCGTGCACGACCGTGGCCTCGGCCTCTCGCTCACCATCACCTCCGGGCGTGGCGGCCAGAAAAGCGAGCTCGTTGCTGTCCGCCTCGGACGTATCGGGCGGCTCTGCCGCCGGGGAGGGTGCCTCACCCCGCTCCGCCACGAGACCCGAGACTTCATCGAGAGCGAAGGATTGTGCCACCCACTCTGCCTCAGTGGGATCGCCCGCCAAGAGAAGGGTGGCAGAGCTCCGGGCCACCAGGGCATCCACTCCGGGGAGGTCTGCAGGTACATAGAAGAGGACGGTAGCCTGAGCATGTCCCACCTCGTCGACGAACGTCGACCATCCTTCGGTCAGTGTGACTTCAGTGGGATCGTCAACCGGCGTGCCCACGGCCACGAACTGGAATCCAGCACTCCCGGCCTGCTGTGCAACCGCGGGTATGGAGGCCCCCCGCAGGACGAGGTTGACAATGCCAACGGCGTTCGGCAGCCCCAACGCGTCGTGAAGCACCGGGTTCGTCAGCGACAAATCGAACAGAACGACACGGTGGCCCTGATCGGACCAAGCCCGAGCCACGGCTACTGCTGCGGCCGGACTCCAGGACGATTGGATGACGTCGGGGACGACAATGAGGGTGACGACACCTCCCCCGGCGCCGGAAAAAAGTACGCCGGGTGCCGCGATCTCCGGCAGATCGCCGGAGCCGGGGTCAAACGGGTATAGTCGCGAGTGGCCCTGATCCAACGGGCCCTACGCTCCTGATGTGGATTGGATTACGGCCTCCGTCGTACGTCCGTGATGCAGTCCGTATGGGCTGACATGACAAGCTACACGACGACCGGCAGTGTTGTAAACAGGCTTGGCCCCTGTATGTGGTATTGGTGCAGGTCATTCGAACTCGTGTCTGGGGGCGTCTCCCCAAAGAAGCTCCAGCTGGTAGAACTCCCGAGCTCCGGGATGAAACACGTGCACCACGAAGTCAATGTAGTCGATGAGCACCCAGCGCCCTCCCTCCAACCCTTCCACGTGGGCGGGCCGGACACCCTGGTTCTTGAGTTCCCCGATGATGTGATCACCGATCGCCTTCACCTGGACGTCGGACTGTCCGGTGGCCAGCAGGAAGTAGTCGGTCGCGCTCGAAATACCGCGCAGATCGAGTACGACCACGTCGGCAGCCTTGAGCTCAAGGGCAAGCTCAGCAGCTCGCTCTACGTCTTGGCCGATTTCGGACACGTCGGTGCTCGCCTGTTCTCCCATGCCGCCCTCGAGTAGCAGCCTACTCTTCCTCGCCGCGCTCCACTTGCACCCGGACCTCGACCTCGACCTGGCTGTGCAGGCGAACCGGCACGCCGAAGTCGCCGAGCGTCTTCAGCGGTTCCTCGAGTATGACCGTGCGGCGATCCACCTCGAAATCCAGCTCCAACTGATTCAGCTGATCGGCGACGTCGGCGTTCGTGACCGACCCGAACAGCTTGCCGTCCTCCCCCGCCCTGACGTGGAAGACGAGCGACTTCCCGTCGAGCTGCACCGCCCGTCGGCGTGCCTCGAGGTAGTCGTGCTTGGCCTTCTCCTCGGCCCGCGCGTGCTCTTCCTCCAACCTCTTCAGGTTGACGTCACTCGCCTGATAGGCGAGGCCTTGGGGAATCAAGTAGTTACGCGCGTAACCGGGCTTTACGTCGATGATGTCGCCCTGACCTCCGAGCGTCTCAACCGTCTTCCTCAGAATGAGCTTCATGGACCGTCTCCGTCTACGTGTCTGTGGTGCCGCTGGACAACGCTTCGGCTTTGGCTCGCAGATCGAGCCAGGTATCGCCGACGCCGATGACCAGGGCACCCATCGTCAATAAAGGCGCAAAGACCAACATGCCGAGCGCCATCGCGAAAAACCCTAATAGCGAAATGCCACCATTAAAGAACAAGACCACAGCGACACCTCGCACTGCGTAAAGCCCACCCATGAACACGACGGCGTTCGTGCCCGCCCGTGTCCATGCATCCCCCAGCCCCAACACGATCAGAGTCAGGCCCAGGACCAACAGCCACACAAAGTGGTCGTTGAACCGAAAGTCCTTGAGTGGACCCAGTCCCTGATCACTCTCCGTGGCGAGTCGAACATACCCCCACCACGCCACGCCGAGTCCCGCGACGGACGAGAGGCCGAGCAGTGCCGGAAACAGCCGCCCCTGAAGGGCCGCGGTTTCGAACGCCGTGTTGACCATGGTGGTCGGGATCACCATGTCGGGATCCCAGGCACTCACCAGATTCATGGCGAGGCTCACGCTCCTCATAATCCCCTCGGTGACGAACCAATCCACCATGGCCCACGACCCCGGTCGGACCACCATGAGGAGCGCCACCAACCCGAAGGTACCGACCACCGCCCCGAGGGCTCGCGGCAAGAACCTGCTTCCCGGCGACCGCATCGTGAGAACCACGAAGAAACCGGCCAGGATGACTGTCCATCCCCGTTCCAGATACCAGATGCCGCCGCGGGCCGTAGCTCCCAGCGTAACCACCACCGCCAGTACCGCGGCCATTACCGTCGGAAACCTGCGAGCACCGAGCACGGCGGCGAGAACCAGAAACGGCACGGCCACCAACACGCCGGAGCTGACGACAGCGAGCCCCAGCGTGATGAGCATCAGCGCGGCGGCACGTAGCCAAGTGCGCTCCGGCCGCGTGGTGGAATCCAAGAAATCCGCTCCGAGGAGGCCTAGACCTCGTGGTCCCTCAAATACGGAATCAGCGCAAGGTAGCGGGCTCGCTTGATGGCCGTACCGAGCTGCCGTTGGAAGCGAGCCGTGACCTTAGTCGTTCGTTTCGGCAGAATCTTGCCTTGCTCGGTCATGAACTGAGACAGCGTCGAGACGTCCTTATAGTTGAGGAGCTCGATGACCGGCCCCTCCATCCGACGCCGACGTCCACGGCCCCCTGAGAACTCCGGAGGTCCTTGCCGCCTGACCGTGTCCTCATCTCCCTCTTCGGACGCCGCTTCATCCGGCACCGGTCGATCATCCTCGTCGTCGTCGTCGCGGGCCTGGACCGGGCGCTCCCCGAGGATCGACCTTCCTGTAGTCGGCTCGCCTTCGTTCACCACCACGAGGTGCCGCATCAGTTCGGGATCGAGTTTGAGGATCCGATCGAACTCCGGCAGTCCATCGGGAGTGGAGCGAACCTGAGCGACGACGTAGTACCCCGCCTTCTGCTTCTTCACGGGGTAGGCCATCTGGCGGACACCCCAATGATCGACGGACATGACCTCTCCGTCGCTCCCGGTCACGAGGGGGTGGAACTTCTCTAACTTCTTGTTGATCGCATCTTCGTCGAGGGTCGCATCGAAGATGTAGACGATCTCATACAGCCGCATAGTGTTTCTCCCACGGTCCGTAAGTGCACGGGCCCCGCCACAGAGGCGGAGCGGGATGAGCCCGTAAATATAGGCCATGCCGGGGGGTTTTGTACCCCCGCTTGCACCCCCGCACGGAGACTCGTGGAATCAACCCCTGATGCTACTCGGAGAGCGCGTCCTGGAGAGCGAGAATGAGGTCGGGATATCGGGCGAAGGCCCACTCCGCCTCCTCCACGTCCAGTCGCTCTCTATTCGTGTGGGCAAAGCGTTCTTCCCCCGGCGCGAAGCCCACCGTGGGGATGCCGAAAATGCCGCGACTCCATCCCCCATCGGTCGCGAACGTCCAGGGACGCACGGCGGCTGGCTCATCCGGCGCTTCCCGTCGTCCAACGGCAGCAGCGGCGGCCACCACAACCGGGTCCAGCGGATTCATGAGGAATCCCGGAGTGAAGAGACTCCGCTCGTGTGCCACCCCGGTGTAGGCCGCCTGTCGCTCACGCGCCATCGACACGGTCACCTCAAAGCCCTTCGGGAGCGCGCCGAGCCGACGAGCTACCGCCTCACGCACCTGTGAGATCATGCTCTCGGCGTCGGTGCCGGGCAGCACGCGCCAGTCCAAGACGACCGTGACACGGTCCGGAATGACGTTGCGGCTCTCCGGCAGGACGTCCACTCCCGTGGCCACCAGGCTCGAGGCTCCGAGAACCGGATCCTCCGGCTGGTGTCCTGCCAACTCCTGGACGGCTCCCAGAACGTCGGGCACCATGTCCAGAGCGTTGTGGGCTCGATCCGGAGCCGAGGCGTGGCCCGCGAGGCCCTGCAGTACGACCTCGACCTCTCCACGGCCTCGGTGTCCGATACAGACGTCACCGTGGGTCGACTCCCCGATCACGACCACACCCGGCTCCACACTACCCGATTCGAGAAGGTGCTTCATACCGAGGCCGCCGCGCTCCTCGAAGACGGTGTGGGCGACGATGACGTCCCCCGCGGCACGCCCGGCCAGGGCGGCAGCGGCGTAGGTCTGAAGCGCCAGGGGCCCCTTGATGTCCATGGCTCCCCGACCGTGGAGGCAGCCGCCTGCGATGTCCCCCCCGAAGGGCGGATACTCCCACTCGGCGTGATCTCCTTCGGCTACGACATCGGTGTGGCAGTTGAGAAGAACGGGTGGGGCCGTCCCATCTCCCCGAACGACTCCGACGACATTGCCCACCTCGTCGATACGGATGTCGTCGAGTCCGAGGTCCTGCATCTCGCGCCTGACGCGCTCGGCCACCTCAGCTTCCTGCCCGGAGGGCGAGGGAATGCGGATGAGGTCCTGAGCGAACGCCACGGCGTTCTCGAAGTTCGGATCCTTGGTCATGGCGCTCGAGGTCGGCCGCATCGCGGCCGACCTCCTCCACCGAGGGTCGGCACCCCTACCCCAAGAGGCGGGCTACCCAGCCGATGAGTCCGGAGATCTGCCCATCCACATCGATCTCGTGCACCCGTACGAACCACGGCGCGAGCACCAGAGAGACGACACTCATCAACTTGATAAGGATGTTCAGAGAGGGCCCCGATGTATCCTTGAACGGGTCTCCGACCGTATCACCGACCACGGCAGCCTTGTGAGGCTCGGAGCCCTTTCCGCCGTGTGCCCCACCCTCGATGAGCTTCTTGGCGTTGTCCCAGGCACCTCCGGCGTTGGCCATGAAGAGGGCCATGAGCACGCCCGTGACGGTGGCCCCAGCCAAGAACCCGCCGAGAGCTTCGACACCCAAGAAGTAACCGACCAGCACCGGCGAGACGATCGCCGCGACGCCGGGGAGGATCATCTCACGGAGCGCGGCGTCGGTCGAGATCGCCACGCACCGCGCCGAATCCGGCTTGGACGTCCCATCCATGATTCCCGGATTCTCGCGGAACTGTCGCCTGACCTCCTCGACCATACCCTGGGCGGCTTTTCCGACCGCCGTCATGGTCAGGGCAGCGATGAAGAACGGGAGCATGCCACCGATGAAGAGACCGATCACAACGATCGGGTCCACGAGGTTGATCCCCGTCTCTGCCAGCCCGACCTTCGAGGCATACGCCGAGAACAGCGCCAGCGCCGTGAGCGCGGCGGAGCCGATGGCGAAGCCCTTACCCTGTGCGGCCGTCGTGTTACCGATAGCGTCGAGCGAATCGGTGATGGCGCGCGTCTCCGGTCCCAATCCGCTCATTTCGCTGATCCCCCCCGCGTTGTCGGCGATGGGTCCGTACGCGTCGACGGACATTGTTACGCCCACCGTGGCCAACATGCCCACCGCAGCGATACCGATCCCGTAGAGGCCGGCAGACCAGTGGGACGTGAAGATCGCGACACATATCAGGAGCATCGGGATTGCGGTCGATTCCATTCCCACCGCAAGCCCGGTGATGAGGTTGGTGGCCGCACCGGTGTTGCTGGCCTCGGCGATCTTCCGGACGGGCCTAGAGGACGTGTAGTACTCCGTGACGAGACCGATCGCGACACCCACCACGGTACCGGCGACGATGGCGAACCACGGGCCCAGAGCCGGATAGGTCCGCGCACCCTCCACCATCTGGAAGTCCAGCGCACGCACGATGAAGAACATGGCGGCGATAAACAGTATGGCGGCGATGAACGTCACGTTGCGCAGAGCCGCGGCCGGGTCCGTGCGCTCGAGAGCCTTCATCATGCCGATGCCCACCAGAGAAGCGACCAGACCGACCATGATGGTCACGATCGGGAGTGCGACCGCGTTCCCGACGTTGCCGGCCAAGGCAGCCGAACTGGCGGCGATGGCGATCGTGGCGATAACCGAGCCGACGTAGGACTCGAAGATGTCCGCCCCCATGCCCGCCACGTCGCCGACGTTGTCGCCCACGTTGTCCGCGATAGTCGCGGGGTTACGTGGATCGTCCTCGGGGATACCGGCCTCCACCTTGCCGACCAGGTCTGCCCCTACATCGGCGGCCTTGGTGTAGATGCCACCCCCCACACGGGCGAAGAGTGCGATGGAACTCGCTCCCATGGCGAAGCCGGAGATGATCTCGGCGAAGCGGAGATGTTCAGCCGCGCCGATCGCAGGCGCGCCGAAGACCCAATAGAGGGCACCGATTCCGGCCAAACCCAGTGCCGCCACGGAGAGTCCCATGACGGCTCCGCCGAAGAATGCGACTCTGAGTGCCTTTCCTTGGCCCTCGTCGTTGGCCGCGGCGGACGTGCGCACGTTCGCACGCGTCGCGGCCGTCATCCCGAAGAAGCCCGCCAGCACCGAACACAACGCCCCCACCAGGTAGGCAAGCGCCGTCTGGCCCGAGACCGCCCACGCCAACAGCGCGGCAACAACCACCACGAAGACGGCGAGCATCGTGTACTCGCGTCGTAGAAAGGCCATGGCCCCCTGATAGATCTGGTCGGCCAGGTCGTCCATCGCCTGGCTCCCCACGGGCTGCCCCTTCATGTAGCGGTAGATGATCCCGGCTACGACCAACGCCGTCAGGCCGAGCGCCCAGGACCAGCTTGCAAACGTCACCAATTGGCTCATCAGGTTCCTCGTGCGGTGGACATTGTCTTCGACAGCATCGGTTCGTGCTTCACTGTTGGTGCTTCACTGTTGGTGCTTCATTGTTGGTGCTTCATTGGTTGAACTCGTTCATTGCCTCTTCCATACCCACGCTCATCCAGGCCTCGACGGCCTTTGTGAGCCCCGGAAGAAGAGTCACGACCACATCCTCATCATCTCCGTCCATCGGGGACAGCACCCAGTCGGAGAGGTCCATATTCCCCGGGGCCTGCCCGACTCCGACGCGGAGCCGTCCGTATTCCTCGGTGCCCAAGGCACCCGTGATCGACTTCAGGCCGTTGTGCCCGCCCGAACCTCCGCGAGGCCGCAAGCGGACCCGACCCACATCCAGTGCGGCGTCGTCCGAGACCACCAGCAGGTCCTCTGTCACGTCGAAATCGGGAATCGTGGCGAGAGAGATCAGAGCGGCGCCGCTCTTGTTCATATACGTGGTAGGCTTCATCAAGCGGGTCTCGATATCACCCACCACTCCGTCTACCTGCAGACTTCGGCCTTGCTTCTCGAAGGACTCGAATCCCCAGTCGTAGGCCAGCCGGTCCACGACCCACCAGCCCACATTGTGACGGGTGTCGTCGTATTCGGCCCCGGGGTTCCCGAGCCCCACGATCACTTTCACGACCCGAGATCCGAGGAGCGAGATCAGCCGTCGGAGTCCTCGTCTCCATCCGGGGCATCGCCCTCGGCAGCGGGGGCACCCTCTTCTCCCTCTTCTCCCTCTTCCCCTTCTGCCACTTCGCCCTCGGCCAACTCCAGATCCTCTTCCTCTTCCTCGACAACCTCTTCCTTCGGAATGGCGACGAGGCATAGTGTCCGGACGGGGTCGGTCAAGAGCTCGACATCTTCGTCGACCTCGATCTCCCTGGCGTGGATCGAGTCGCCCACGTCCAGCCCGGAGACGTCGACCTCAAAGCTCTCGGGGAACTTGGACGGAATGCACTTCACCCGAAGCTCGTGCAGGATCACTTCCAGAACACCACCTTGCTTCGCACCCTCGGGAGTCCCCGAGTAGTTGACCGGAACGTCGATTTCCATGGCCACACCCCTCTGGATGCAGTAGAAATCGACGTGCACGATGTCCGGCCGGAACGGATGCATTTGGATCTCACGCACGAGCGTTTCCAACTCCTCGGCATCGTCGTCGACCTGAACGTTGACGATGGTGTTATCCACTGAGATGGAGTGGAAGAGCTGGCTGGCTTCTCGGGCATCGAGAGTCAGTGAAATAGGCTCCTGGTCCTTGCCGTAGATCACGGCCGGTACCTGACCCAGTGCACGGATCTTCCGAGCCGCACCTTTGCCGGTCACACTGCGTCGCTTCGCCGTAAGTCCCGTTTTAACACTCATCTTCTTGCTTCCACTTTGTTGTAGTTCCGCCGGAGATCACTACTGATCTCGGCTAAGTCTCGCTGGCCAACTCGAACAGTTGGGTCACGGATTCGTTCTCGTGAACGCACTCGATGGCCCTCGCGAAGAGGTTAGCCACAGAGAGTATCTTCAGCCCGTCGAAGCGACGCTCCTCCGGCACATGGATGGTGTTGGTCACAACGAATTCTTCGAGGGGTGCCGCCGCGAGCTTTTCTACCGCACTGCCAGAAAGCAGGGCATGCGTGGCACCCGCATACACCTGTCGGGCTCCTCGATCAACGAGTGCCTGCACAGCGTTGGCCAGTGTGCCGCCTGTATCGACCATGTCGTCGACCAACAAGCAGGTTCTACCCTCGACCTCACCGACCACGTTGAGCACCTCGGCCTCATTGGCCGCCGGTCGCCGCTTGTCGATGATGGCGAAGGTGCCGCCCAGTCGTTTGGCGAAGCCTCTGGCCATCTTGGCTGAACCGACATCAGGCGCCACCACGACCAGATCCGGCAGGTCCTTGTCCAGGAAGTACTGAGTCAGAACGGGCGCAGCGTAAAGGTGGTCCACAGGAATGTCGAAGAAGCCCTGGATCTGGTGCTGATGGAAGTCCATACCGATCAGGCGGTCCGCCCCCGCAGCGACCATGAGATTGGCCACCAACTTGGCGCCGATCGCCACACGAGGTTGGTCTTTACGGTCCTGACGTCCGTACCCGAAATACGGAACCACCGCTGTCACCCGGGCCGCCGAGGCTCGCGTCGCGGCGTCGATCAGCAAGAGCAGCTCCATGATGCTGTCGGCAGGCGCGACGGTCGGCTGGATGATGAAGACGTCCCGCCCACGAGCATTCTTATCTATACGGACGAAGATTTCACCATCCGCAAAATCGCGAATGGTGGCAGATTCGGGATCTTCCCCGAGGATGTCTCCGATCTCGGCTCCAAGAGGGCGGTTTGCCCTGCCCGAAAGCACGAGGAGCGGTCCTCTGCGAAATGTGTCGTCCATGGACCTCAGACCGAGTGTAGCACCAGGTGGCAACAGCCTGAAAAGTTAGATCTTCCTGGAAGGGTCGTCAACGCCGAACGTCTTGTGGTTGAGCGACTTTCGTGACTGCTCCGAGGATCTCGACGGTCCGCGTCCCGACCAGCGGTTCCCGACCCGGTACCGATAGCTCCAAACGGAGCAGATACTCCCCTGCCTCGAGCTCGGGAATGTCCATATTTACGGAACGGAACCAAGGCCCCGTCTCCCCGGGACCGGGTTCCCTCCAACCGACCCGAAGGGGCTCGTCGGCTGCGCCGAACCCCAACCACCGCCCCACCTTCCCAAAGAACCCCTCCCCTCTGCCGGAGAGGCTCAACTCGAAATCGATCACCTCCGGGCGCCACCCTAATCCAAAGATCTCCCACCCCACAGAGATCCGCTGGCCCGGGATCAATTCCAGCGAGGGTCGCATGTACGGCAACGCCGCGTCGAGCCGCTGCCAGGGTGGATCGGTGGCATCGAGAACGATCAGATCCGACAGCGTGGCCAGGTCCTCCGCAATCGTGTCGGTGACGATACCGTGACGGATGCGCCAGCCACGCCCGTCGGAGGGCGACCAGGCCTCGAGGCTCATGAGGTAGTCGCCGGCGGGCACCGACAGTGTCAGCACATCCGCACTTGCTCCCACACTGCGGACCCCGCTGACCGTCCTCTCTCGATCGATCAGGAATAGCCCGACGCGATCGGGTTCGTCGAGCAACGCCGGCTGAGCCCACGGGAACGGGCCGTCCGGCGGGTCGGGTCGGGTCGCGCCCGGAAACGACCCTGCAGTCGAGGAATCGGCGGGCTCGGGCAACCGCGTGGCGGCAGCGACGAGCACGCTGTCCCCCCTGTGGAGGACCGCCACCTGCCCGACACCCGCCACCAGGTCCGGCGCGTACGCCGCCACGTGAGAACTCCGGGGGTGCTCGTCCGCCGCCCATTCGCCGGGCTCAGTCTCCCACGGTCGCTCGAGCACGAATCCGGGCGCCACGAACTCTCGTGACTCGGGAAGCACGTGCCCGATCGCGCCACCATCGCGACGGCCCAACCCGACGGCGGGAGGTCGCTTCTCCCAACCCCTCTCCCAACCATACCGTACCGTCAGTTCCTCCAGATCGGGTCCCCATGCCATCGCGTGCGGGTTGCGAGCTCGGTCACTCATCTCGGAGAAGGTCCAGCGGGCATAGTGCTCCGTCTCCCGGTCATTCCCGGCCATGAGGTACAGCGGGTCCGCGAGCATCCAGAACCAAGCAGTAAGAGACTCCCACTCCTCGTCGTCGGCTTCGTTCAAGAGGTCGCGGGCCCGACCGTCCAGAAGAAACTCCGGGTTGCGCCAATCCTGGATCCGTTCCGGATCCATCGTGGAGAGTCCCCGCTCGAAGGCGACCAGAGCCCCTGGGTAGTCGCCCCCACCATGTTGGGCGAATCCCAGGAGCACATCGCACCACCATCCGGCCTGGACCTCGCAGGCCCCGGCCAATTCCTGAGCCTCCGACCACCGGCCCGCTTCAGCCAGATAGAAAATCCTTTGGCCGAGGATCCACCCGTCACTCGGGATTTCGCCGGTGAGCTCGGCTAACTCGTCGAGTAGGCTCTTCCGCAAGGCCATCAACTCCGGCGGGTCGGGGACGGGTGCCCAATCGTCCTCTCCGGAGTGCCACATGCAGAAGCGCCCGACCCGTTCCTCGCAGGGCCCGCCGCTAGCGGCCAGGGCCAGGGGGAGCAAGCGCCGGCGCTGACGTTCGAATCGAGCCTGAGCGCTTCGGGCGCTGCCGAGTACATCTGAGGAATCGGGGGCTTGAGATCGAATGGGTTCCCGTTGGGCCCAGGACATGGGGACCCCCGGCACTGTGCTCCCGGAGATCTCCATCCGTCCCGGGCCAAGCGTCATGCCAACGGCCAAGGCCAGCGTGATTCCGAGGAAATTCCGGTTCATGATCCAGGAAAGCATTGCTCGATGGGCCCACTCTTCATACCTAAGTGCACGGATCATCGCGACCAAACCGGTCGATGTCCCCTTCAGGAGGTGGTAAATGAAAGTCACGTTCGGCGTTCCCGCCCTGCTAGCGATCTGTCTTGTCGCCGCACAGCCCGTGGAGACTCTCGAGCCCCTGATCCAGGAAGCCGCCGTCGTGGTCATCGGGGTTTCCGGTGACAACGTCACGGCGAGTCCCGATGTGATCGTGGTGAATCGTGGACAGCCCATCGAATGGCAACTGGCGGCAGGGTCGGGCATCGAGCGGTTCCAGGTGCGATTCCAGTCCGGACGGCCGTTCGGCGCCGGCGCATCACAGCGAGGGCTCGACAGCAACAGGGGGCCCAACCAAAACGCGAACCACCGGGCCCGTGCGGTCGTGGCCGGCGACGCAGAGGTCGGCGTGCGCTACAAGTACGACATTCGGGTCTGGCGGGGACCAGGCCGACCGCTGTTCCTCGACCCTGAAGTAGAGATCGGTTCAGGCGGTCAGGATCACAGCCAGCCGTAGCTGGCGGAGTCACTGCGACTCGGTCGCAATGAGAGCTCTGAAATCCTCGTTTTCGGCCAAGGCCTTCCACCACCAGTCGTTCGCGATGTAGGCCTTCCGGTCAGGCATTAGCTCGAGGAACTCGTCGAGGAGGACGACCGCGCGCGCCGGTTCCCCGAGCTGGATCCGGGTGTTGGCCTCATAATAGCGGGCCCAAGGGTCGTCGCCGACTTGCGGACGGACGCGGTCGACGACGGCCCTTGCGCTATCCGCCAGACCAGCCCGAGCCAGCACTCCGGCGACCAGCAGTTCTCCGTTGAGCCACCCACGAAGCGTCGCCGACAGGTCCCACGCCATCTCGACGTCGGGTTCAGCTCCGTCCCACCCGGACAAGATGACCAACGCAGTCGCGGGAAATGCCAGTTCCGCCGGGTACCGGCGCCGGCCGGCTTCGGTCCAAGATTCGGCACGATCCAGGTCCCCGAGGTCGAGCCACACCTGGCCCAGAGTGACCAGGATCTCCTTCTCGGCATTGATCAGGAACGGGTCCGCATCCACGGCCCGCTGAGCCACGAGCGATGCCTCGCCGAAGTCTCCGCCAACGCGCAACAGGTCGGCGAGCGCTACCCAGGCCCGGGCCCTCGAGGGATCCGCGGCGACAGCCGCCCTGAGATCCGCCTCGGCTCCCTGGCGCAGCGCCCTTACCGCCGTCGAGTCGGCCGCGATCGAGTTCAGCCAACTCAGTTCGTTCCTGAGGACACCACGGAGTTCGACGGCCGTGGCGTCATCCGGATTCCTGTCGAGCACCCGATCGGCATGCGAGATCCCGCGGCGTATCGTCGCCTCGTCCCGACGGGCTCGAGACCCGGTAAAACTCGCCAACGTCCAGGCCACCCACCCTCTCTCGACCACCGGCTCCATCCAATCGGAGTCGAGCGACTCGGCGAGCGCCAGGATCGAGTCGGCCTGACCCAACACACGACTGGCCGACTCGTTGTCGCCCAACCCCCACCTCAGCGTGTCCGCATCCTCCAACAGTCGTGTCGCCCGCCGAAAAGCCTGCCAGGCCTCACTGCTGGCGGTGCCCTCACGGACCTCCCTGAGTTGAAGCTCCCGGCCGAGCTGTTGTCCCAATAGACGTGTCGCCTCTTTTACGATGTCGTCACGAAGCGCCAAGATGTCGTTCCCACCCCGCACGATCCTCTCACTGAACGACTGCGTTTGCGTCGTACCATCGACCAGTTGGACCGTGGCGATCAGTTGGCCCTCTGAGCGTTCGACACTCCCCTCGACCAGGCTCCCCACTGCAAGAATCCGCGCGAGGCTGTCGATGGGGATGGGGTTGTCTCGGTAGGGCTTCACGCCGTTTCGGGACACCACCTGGAGCGGCTGAATCTGCCCTAGCGCATTGATGAGTGACTCCGTGAGCCCGTCCGCCAGATAGGCCAGGTCCTGCTCTAGGCTGAGATCGTCGAAGTAGAGAACGGCAATTCTCGTGGGATCGAGAGCGGGTCCACGTTGGGTCCAGGGCGCCTAGGAGCGAAGCGACATCGCGAGCAGCGCTACGACGGCTGCCGCAACGCCGAACGAGAGTGGACGGTTCCATCCAGCCAGCCTGGAGCCGAGCCCCGACCCGCTAAGTCCAGATCCGGGGGCCCCGCCCACTAGACCGCCGGCAAGCGCATCGACGAACACGTTCCCTGCCGACCAACGATCTTGCGGGTCCTTCGCCATGAGCCCCAGAAGTGCGTCTTCGACCGGGGCGGGCACGTTGACGCCCCTACTCGCGAGCGAATCGGGCGACTTGTTCAGGTGGCTCAGCAGTACCGCTCTGGATGTTTCCCCCGTGAACGGCTGCTCGCCGCAGAGCATCTCATAAAGAACACATCCCAGAGAGTAGAGATCGCTCCTACCGTCGAAGTCCCGTTCGCCCGCCGCCTGCTCGGGGCTCATGTATGCGATCGACCCCACCGTGAGCCCCGTCGATGTCATCCGGTCCTCGTTGGCATCACTGAGGGCCCTTGCCACCCCGAAATCCGCGATGAGGGCATGGCCCTCAGAAAGCAGAATGTTGGCCGGCTTGATGTCTCGATGTACGACGCCGCGGCTGTGCGCATAATCGAGTCCCTCCGCAACGTCGCGAGCATAGCGCAGGGCCTCATCCAGCGGCAACGGGCCGTCACGGACGAGGCGGTCTCCGAGCGACTCCCCCTCCACGTAGGGCATCACGTAGTAGAGGAATCCGTCCGCCTCTCCGGAGTCATGGAGAGGAAGGACGTGAGGATGGTTCAACCCAGCGGCGATCTCGATCTCACGCAAGAACCGTTTCGGTCCAACCGTCGCCGCCAGCTCAGGAAGCAGCACTTTGAGCGCGACCTGACGGTTGTGCTTCGGGTCCACAGCCAGATACACCACGGCCATCCCACCCTGACCCAACTCCCGCTCGAGCGTGTAGCGCCCCGCGAGAGCTTCTTGCAGACGGTCAAAGTCCACTAGCATGTGTGCACCGGTGACGGATCGAGTCCTTCCGAAGATTCGAAGCAAAGGTTGCCCAGGCTCGTTGGCCGGGCAAGAAGAAACCCCTGTGACGGCCCACGATCACAGGGGTGCCGCAAGTTGGCCCGGATGGATTCGAACCATCACCGCCGGTGCCAAAGACCGGTGTCCTGCCATTAGACGACGGGCCACATACCTACTCATCCGGCTCGACAAGAGGGTCGTATGGCCGGTGCACAATCCTACCCGAGGGCATCACTGGGTTCAACCCGTGCCACGAGCACCTAGGCCGTGGTCGTCGGGGTCGGTTGAGCCGCCAAGGTCCGTGTGACGACGAATCTGACATCGGACCAGGAAGACGACAAAGACTCCTTCCCCGATTCCGCAGACGCCTGGTCGTCGAAGAGTGCGAAGAGGGCCGCACCGCTTCCCGACAGCCGTGTCGTCAGGGCCCCTGTACCGTCGATCGCTTTCCTAAGCTCTCCGAGCTGCGGGTGACGAGAGAAGACCGAGGGTTCGAAGTCGTTCATGCAGACCTCGGCGAGCCTCTCGGACCGTTCGAGCGCGGCGAGATCGTGTGCCGACGGTGCGGCGCGCACATCCGGACCGAGTTCCTCGTAGGCGGCGGCGGTGGACACCTTCACCGACGGGAGAGCGAGCAACACCGCCACCTCGCGGTCGGCTGGGAGGGGCAGGAGCTGTTCCCCTCGACCCCATGCCAACGCCCTGCCGGCGCCGGAAGCGAAGAAAGGAACATCCGACCCGAGATCCGCCGCACACCGCAACAGCGCGAGCTTTGAGACGGGATTGCCGAAGAGCATGTTCAGCGCCCGCAACGTGGCCCCCGCATCCGAAGAACCACCACCGAGGCCCGCTTCGGCCGGGACGTTCTTGGTCAATCGCATCCGGACACCGGCGCTCAACGAGGCGGCCTCGAGGAAGCTGACGGCTGCCCGATAGGCCAGGTTCAGCTTTTCGGGTCCGACATCGGCGCCGACCACCTCGAGTGAGATCCCCTCTTCGGCCCGTTCAACACGCAGGTCATCGCAGAAGTCGATGGCGGCGAAGAGAGTCTCGATTTGATGATACCCCGAGACTTCCCGCGCCAGAACTCGCAGGAAGAGATTGATCTTGGCCGGGGCCATCACTTGCACTGCGTCCAACTCAGCCACGGTCCGAGGTCCCGGGTGCGTCATCGGAGGGATCGGTGTCGCGGTCGGCATGTCCGCCATCGTCATCGGTAATGCCGTCGTGCGCTGACGGCACCTCGGACTCCATCGCACGCTGGACCGTGGCCTCGCTCCCTCGCATCTCCGCCACCGAAAATCCCATGCGCCACGCATAGTAGAAGCCGATGATCGTGACCGGGAAGAAGCCGCCGAGATGGTAGCCGAAGGCGAACGCCAGGGTAGCCGGGGCCGCCGCCCCATAGACCCCGTTCAGCGCGAGGTCCGCCCCCAGTTGGAAGGTCCCGAAGAACCCGGGAGACGCAGGTATCGCTACGGCAAATCCCACGACGGCCGCCGTGAAGAGCGCAGCGTCGAAGCCAAGATCGATGCCGAACGCCTTCATGCCGAGCCAGAACGACCAGCCGTGCCAGATCCAGAAGCCGTAGCTCCACAGGATGGCCTCCGAAAGCAGCCTCGGCTGCCTCAGCACCTTCAAGGCGTGCAGAAAGGACTCGAGCGCACCCACGAGCCTGTCCCCCAGAGGGTGGGGCAGACGTCCACAGATTCTCTCCGCAAGACGTATGAGCGGCTCGGGGAAGATCAGGAGTGCGACCAGGCCGACCAAGAAGACCGCCAGCATCACGAAGGTGGCTTTGAGAATCGTCCCGCCCGCGCCCGCCAGAAAGTCGTCCGTGCCGGGAAACGACGGCAGCGCCATCGGTACCAGAAACAGCGTGACCAAGACCAGAGAGTCCAGGAAGCGTTCGACGACCAGACTGCCAAAGGCCCCGGACACGGTGACCTTCTCGGAGCGACTCAGCGCGAACGGTCGAGCAAGCTCGCCCAGCCGGGCCGGGAAGACGTTGTTGACTGCGAAACCGATGCAGATGGCGGCAAATCGGGATCGCAGCTTCGAGTCGGGGCAGACCGGCTGGAGCAGCATATTCCAGCGTAGGGCGCGGATGAAGTAGCCCGCTGTACCGACCAGAATCGAGGCCAGAAAATACCAGATGTTGGCTTGGGATAACTGCTCGAGAATCTGCCCCAGATCCTCCCCGCGGAGCACCCACCAAATGAAGAAGGCACTGATTCCGACACCGACGATGGTCTTCCAGTTCAGCCTCAAGCGCCGGTCGCTCCACCCCTGGCAGCCACGATCAATTCGCCCATCTCGCGCACGGCCCGCTCCATCCCGACCAGCACCGCACGCGAGACGATGGAATGCCCGATGTTCAGCTCCTCGATCAGCGGGATCGCCGCCACCGGCGTGACGTTTTCATATGTCAGCCCATGTCCGGCGTGGACCGCCAAGCCGAGGCTCGCCGCTAGTGTCGCCGCGTCGGCCAGCCGTGTGAGTTGAACATCACCCTCCGGGGTCGCCCAGGCGTTGGCATACTCACCCGTGTGCAGCTCGACGGCGTCGGCCCCCAGCTCCGCGGTCGCCCGGATCACATCCTCGTCGGGATCGACGAACAGTGCCGTGCGGATGCCGGCCGCCTTCAGCCGCTGCAGGGCCTCGCCGGTGGACGAACGGACGGCGGCCTCGCCCAAGGCCAGGCCACCTTCCGTGGTGACTTCCTCACGCTTCTCCGGCACCAGGGTGGCCTGCATGGG
This sequence comes from Longimicrobiales bacterium, assembly GCA_965249725.1. Taxonomy (GTDB): domain Bacteria; phylum Gemmatimonadota; class Gemmatimonadetes; order Longimicrobiales; family Gaopeijiaceae; genus CBDDCX01. Next base: position 586,690 of record CBDFMQ010000002.1, on the reverse strand, counting down.
CCGAAGCTCACACGCGATAGCGAGAACGTCCGTTGCCGCCGCCAGCTCGAAGTTCACACCGGTCCGCACGGTTTCCATGAGGAGCCGTACGTCCCTCTCGTTGACGTGGCGACGATCCTCGCGCAGATGGACCGTGATCCCGTGGGCACCCGCCAACTCCACCAGCACAGCGGCGCGGACAGGATCGGGCTCATCCGTGCCACGGGCCTCACGGACCGTGGCGACGTGGTCGATGTTGACGTAGAACCTCATCGTTCGACCTCGAACAGCTTCCAAACCGAGTGCATAGTCTCCTCGTCGAGGTTCCCGGGTCCCAGAAGCTCGATCAGCTCCCGGCCGAGTACCTTGTACAATTCCCGCGACCGTGGATCGGCGTTTCTCAGATGAAGGCTCAGTGTCTCGATTTCGCCCCGGGTCACAGGCCCCACCAAAGCGCGTTCCAGGCCCATCTCCTCGATGTTGTCGAGCGTACCGCGCGCCAGCGCGAGCAGGGCCTCCATGGACTCTTCGCCGGAGAGCCCGGCAGTGCCGAGCATCCGGAAGGCCGACGCCAGCACCACAGCAAGATAATTCGATCCCAGGACGGCCGCCGCATGCTGGGTCGGACGCAGTCGCGTGGAGACTGAAATCGCCCTACATCCCAAGACCCCGAGAAGTCGGTGCGCGACCTGCAATGCCTGGGGCTCCCCGGCGACGGAGACGGAGGACCCGGGAAGTCGATCGGCTCCGGTTACCGGATGTGCCACGGTCTGGAGGGGATAGAACGAGCCGACCTGATATCCAACGGCGTGCAGCGGGCTCAGCGCGTCCGTGCTCAGCGCACCGGACATATGAAACGCCGCGCAACGCTCCGGTGCATCTCCTAGTGCGGAGAGGGCCCGAGCCAGCTCGGGAACTCGATCGTCCGGCACGGCTAGGAAGACACCCGTCGTGCCCGGAGCGGGTCTCTCCAATCCGAACACATACCGCGCCACGCCCTGCGTGAACAGAGGGTGTGACGGGGGCTCGGGCCGACGTCCCTGGTAGACGAGACTCTCGACTCCATCGGCCTGCCACAGGGCGGACCCGAGCGCGAGTCCGAGCCTTCCGGGGCCCACGATCATCAGCTTATCGGTCATAGAGCGGAGTGGTGCTCCCGGACCAGTTCGAGCCCCTCGATCTGAGCGAGTCGACCCCAAACCGCCGGAGCGACCCTGATCTCGAGCTCTAGGGTCGTCCCGTCGTGCGACTGACCGAGCACTTCTCCCTCCCGATGGAGCAGCGCCAACGTCTGGCCGTCCCCGGCGGAAACCCGCACGAACAGATGCTGCAAGCCACCTCGGATGCGCGCCTTCAGCACGGACCCGAGTCGCTCCAACGTCTCGGTATCCAGAGCGGACACGAACACGGAAGGCGTCGGCTCGAGCGCACGCATCCTCTTCGTCAGCGCCTCTTCTTCCCCATGCGTAAGACGATCGACCTTGTTGAACGCCAACACTTGGGGTCGGCCGGTCAGATCGAGCGCTTCCAGGACCTCCTCGACGACCTCCTTCTGCTCCTCCCAGTCTGGATGGGAGGCGTCGATGACGTGCAGGAGAAGGTTCGCCTCCCGAGCCTCTTCCAGCGTCGATCGGAAAGAGGCGACCAGGTGATGAGGCAGCTTGCGGATGAACCCGACGGTGTCGGTCACCAACACGTCGAAGCCATCCCCCAGAGACACCGACCGGGTCGTCGAATCCAGGGTCGCAAAGAGCCGGTCCTCCACGAAGAGTTCCGACCCGGACAGCGCACGGAGAAGCGACGACTTGCCCGCATTGGTGTAGCCCACGAGCGCCACCCGAAAATGGCCGTCTCGGGAACGGCGCTGAATCTCACGCGCCCACGCCACACCCTCCAGCTTCTTCCCCAGGTCCGCGATTCTGCGGCCGATCAGGCGCCGGTCGGATTCGAGCTGTGTCTCACCTGGCCCTCGCAGCCCCACGCCACCTCGAATTCGGGAGAGGTGGGTCCACATCCGCTTCAGTCTTGGAAGCAGGTACTGAAGCTGCGCCAGCTCGACCTGCATCTTGGACTCGCTGGTGCGAGCGCGCGTCGCGAAGATGTCGAGGATGAGTTCGGAACGATCCATCACCCGAACTCCCACTCGGTCCTCGAGCGCCTTGCCTTGGGCCGGAGTCAACTCTTCGTCGAAGATCACGAGGTCCGCGGACTCCGCCTTCACACGGTCACGCAGCTCGTCCACCTTGCCCCGGCCGATGAAGAAACGCGGATGGGGAGCGTCGATCCACTGCCGCACCACGTCGACCACTTCCCCACCTGCCGTGTCGGTGAGCCGCGTCAGTTCCTCGAGATGCTCCAGCACGACACGCTCGTCGACTGTCTTGAGAGGAGCTCCCACCAGGACGGTCCGATCGACCGGTGTCTGGTTATCTATCAACTGGGTGGGAATGATGACTCCTGAGTGTCGGAATCCTGCCGGCCGGCCCCGTCCTTGAGGGCCTTCCAGCGGTCGAGCCGATCCTTGATACTCTCCTCGAAGCCCGCCGATCCCGGCCAATAGAAGCTCTGTCCGGCCACCTCGTCGGGAAGGTACTCCCGCGGAGCAACGCCATCCGGTTCATCGGGGTCGTACCGATACCCCTCGCCGTACCCCAGTTCCTTCATGAGGTCGGTCGGAGCGTTCCGGATGTGAAGTGGTACCGGGGCGGAGGGAGTCTCCTGAGCACTCCTCCGCGCCGACTTCCAGGCGATGTAGGTCCGATTGGACTTCGGGGCGCACGCCAGGTAGACCGCGGCCTCGGCCAGCGCGAGTTCTCCTTCGGGAGGGCCCAGGAAGTGATATGCGTCGCGGGCGGCAATGGCGACGCCCAGAGCTTTGGGGTCGGCCAGCCCGATGTCTTCGCTCGCCATGCGGACGAGCCGGCGCGCGAGGTAGAGAGGGTCCTCCCCGCCTTCGATCATGCGGGCCAGCCAGTAGAGGGCGCCGTCGGGGCTTCCTCCACGCACGGCCTTGTGCAGCGCTGAGATGAGATTGAAGTGTTCCTCCCCCGACTTGTCGTACACGGCGAACCGGTGCTGTACGGCCTCCTCGGCGGTCGGCAGGTCGACTACCCCTCGGGGCCCCGCGAGTTTGGCTGCCGTCTCCAGGATGCCGAGCCCCCTCCGGGCATCCCCATCGGCGGCGCGTGCCATGGCGTCTGTTGCATCCTGACCGACCTCGAGCTCCAGCGGGCCCAGACCTCGGTCCTGATCCTCGAGGGCGGCACGGATGATGTCGGCAACGTCCTCGGGAGAGAGCGGCTTGAGAGCGAACACGGGAGCACGAGAGAGCAGCGGTCGCACGATCTCGAAGCTCGGATTCTCGGTCGTGGCCCCGATCAGTACGATCGTGCCGCTTTCCACGTGGGGCAGAAACGCGTCCTGCTGAGCTTTGTTGAACCGATGAATCTCGTCGCAGAAGAGAATGGTACTGCGGTTGGTGGCCCTCCTCCGCTCCTTCGCCTCCTTGATCACCTCACGGACCCGGGCCACCCCCTCGGTCACGGCCGAGAAGGCCACGAATTTGGCGTCCGTCCCGTCAGCGACCAAGCGAGCCAGAGTCGTTTTACCGCTCCCGGGCGGACCCCACAGGATCATGCTCCCAGGGTCACCCTGCTCGATCTGGGAGTGCAGGGCCTTACCGGGTCCCAGCACGTGCTCCTGGCCCCTGAACTCATCCAGCGTCCGCGGACGCATGCGGGCTGCCAAAGGCGAATCCGGGCTCGCCGTCGTTTCGGCGCCGTCGGCTGACGAATCCCGGGAAGGCTCACCCTGGGGAAACAGGTCGAGATCACTCATCGATCGGGGTCCATCGCCGGTCCTGCATGCTCCATCTCACGCACGAGCGCTTCGAGCTCGGGGCGCGTATTCGCCTCGGGGGACTCCAGCACGTGATCCAGTAAGCGCCGGAGCACCTCGCCGAAGAACGGACCCGGAGTGAGCCCCATGGCCTGGAGATGCTCACCGTTCAACGCCAGATCCGCGACAGACAGCGGCGGCTTGGCCTGCAAGACCGCTCGAATCTCGGCGATTCGCTCAGCCATCCTTTCGGCGATTCTCTCCGCGACCGCCGTGGCAAGCTCGACGTCGGAGTCACCCCCCGGGTCGATGCCCACACGCGCCTCGGCCACCCAGATCCGGGCGAGATCCGGGAAGAGCAACGGGTTGGTGCGATGGAGCCAGCGCCGGATGTCCGCTGGTGCGTTGGACGGCACCCCCAACGTTCTGTTGCTGACGAGCTGGGACACGCGCTTTGCGTCTGCGTTCGAGCACCTGAGCCGGCCCAGGAGGCCCTCCACCGTAGAGTGCACCGTACGAGTGTCCCTCCCATCTCCTGATGCCAGCGGTGACAGGAGCGTCACGAGCCGCACCACCCACCGGCTACGGCCTACAAGGTCACACGCCCTGAGCGCGTCCTCGAGCGACGCCCCACCGACGACCGTAGCCTCGACCAACTCCGGGTACAGCTTCTCAAGGGCGCCCGACTCGGCGTAAAGCCCCAGGGCGATCGAGGGCTCATCGGCCTGCGACAGCACCTTCTGCAGCTCATCCAGCACCCTTTCCGCGGACAGCACGTGCAGCTGCGGAACCGCATCGCATAAGGCCTGCCACGTGGCATCCTCGATGGAGAGCCCGAACTGACCCGAGAAGCGGAAAGCCCTCAAGACGCGCAGAAAGTCCTCGGCGAACCGTTGGGCCGGATCGCCCACCGTGCGGAGGAGTCCGGCTTCAAGGTCCTGGACCCCGTCTGCAGGATCCAGAAGCACTCCGCGAAGCGGATGCCACGCAATGGCGTTGACCGTGAAGTCCCGGCGCGCGAGGTCCTCTTCGATGCTGTCGGCGAACTCCACCACGGCGTGACGACCGGACGTCTCGATGTCCCGCCGGAAGGTCGTGACCTCGTACATCGTCCCCGCGCTGGAGAGCACTCCCACCGTACCGTGATCGACCCCGATCGGTACGGTGCGGGAGAACGTCGCCATGATCTCCTGGGGTGTCGCCCTGGTCGCCAGGTCCCAATCCCCGGCGGGATGCCCGAGGAGAAGATCACGGATGGCGCCTCCCACCACCCAGGTCTCGAAACCGGCGTCCTCCAACGTCGAGGCGACCCAGAGGACCGCCTCAGGAGCGGTAGGGGAGAAGTCCACTATCCCACCAACACCGCACCCCCATTGACGTTGAGAATCTCGCCGGTGATGTGGCGCGCCAAGGGTGAGCATAAGAAGACGATGGGTCCGGCGATGTCTTCGGCGGTTGCGATCCGACCCAGCGGGATGGTGCTCTCGATCCCAGCTCGGTCATCCGCCTCCATGACAGGATGCACCATCTCGGTGTCGATCCAACCGGGCGCCACCGCATTGACCGTGACCCCCTTGGGGGCCATCTCGACGCAGAGACCCTTGACGAGCGAGATCATGCGGCCCTTGGAGGCGGCATAGTCTCCGTGATAGGCCTCTCCTCGCTGCCCGGCGGTCGAACTCACCAAGACGATGGCTCCGCCCGGCCTCAGCCTTTGAGCCGCTTCACGGGTGGTATAGAAGATCGAATCGAGATTGCACGCGAGAGTCTTCCGCCACTGACCTTCGTCCATGTCGGCAAGCGCAACGTCCTCCGCGATCCAGATTCCGGCATTCCCGACAAAGAAATCGAGGCCGTCGAACTCGCGGTCGGCGCGTTCGAAGAGCCGCGCCGCATCCTCCGCTCGGGAAAGGTCCCCTGATTCCGCCCAGGCCTTCACGCCCAGCCCGGTAAGCTCGTCCACCACTTCCCGAGCGTCCTCTTCACGCGAGCGAAAGGCGATACCGACATCGACACCCGCCTTGGCCAGCAGGCGAGCCGTGGCGCCGCCAACTCCACGGGAACCGCCTGTTACTACGGCGGTCCGCCCCGTTAGATCGATGAGTGACACGTGGATCCCCTCCGCGTATACGTTGTCGATGGCCGGCGCGTCTGGCTGATCATCGGGTTTCACCGGCGAGGATCAGGTCCACCCGGTCACAGATCGCGTGCCCAATCGCGAGGTGGAGTTCCTGGGCTCGCTCGGTACTGTCGGTGGGTACGATGACTGCGAGGTCGACAGCCTCCTTGAGGCGCCCTCCCCCCTTTGCGAGCAGCGCTACCGTCCTGAGTCCTCCGCGGCGGGCCGCTGCCACCGCCCGCACCAGATTCTCAGAATCGCCGCTGGTAGAGTGAACGAAGAGGAGGTCTCCGGTTCGCCCCAAGGCCTCCACCTGCCGCGCGAAGACTTCCTCGAAGCCGAGATCATTCCCACCCGCAGTGAGAACCGAACTGTCGGTCGTCAGCGCCATGGCCCGTAGCGGACCCCGTTCGCGGCGAAACCGAATCACATACTCTGCCGCCAAATGCTGAGCGTCGGCGGCGGATCCGCCGTTTCCGCAGAAGAACAACGCACCGTCGGCGGCCAGGGTCTCTACGACCATGGATGTCATCGCATCGATCTCTGCCGCCAACTCGCGAGCGCACACATAGGCCAACTCTGCGAGCTCGAGCAGCTCCCCTGATCCGTGCGTTTCGTCCGACATGTGACTCACCCCTTGAACATGCTCTTGAAGCGACTCCACAACGGTTGCTCGATCCTGAGCCCCGCTACGGGTAGCGGTGCCTCGTCCTGGAACACCCGCGCCGGGTTGGTCGAGGTGAGCAACTGGAGCTGTTCTGCACCACCGTGTTCCCGGAGGAAGGCCGAGGCATCTCTAAGGTAGATGCCGAGATGACGCCGGGCATGAAAGTCACTCGATAGGTAGTCCACCCATCCGCGGGAAAGCAACGCGCGAGCTACGTCCCCGGCCTCAGGCCCATAACGTCCGGCGAACGAGCCGTGGTTGACCTGGAGGTACGCTCCGGCCATTCGCCAAGCACCGGCGAGATCTAAATCGTTCTCCATACCCTGATATCGCTCCGGATGGGCAATGATCGGTCGGTATCCGTCAGAGCAGATCCTCTGAATGACGTGTTCGGTCCGAGGAGGAATCTGCAGCCGAGGCCACTCCACCAGGACGAAGGCGGTGCCGGCCAAGCGGAGGCGCGGATCGGATAAGTCCGGGTCCGGTACGTCCAGCATGACCTCGAAGCCTCGGTGGAACTCGAGTGCGGGATAGCGCTGCCTCACCGCGCCGGAGACCTCGTCCCACGCGGCATCGACCTGCTCGAGATGTCGCTCCAGCTTCACCGCGTCGTGCGTCAGGCTGGCGTTCAGGTGAGGCGTGGTGCAAATCCGACCGATGCCCGCACCCACCATTCGCTCCACCGCCTCCATCGACTCCTCGAGGGTGCGTGCACCGTCGTCCACGCCCGGCACGAGATGACTGTGGAAATCGGTCGTGTTTACCGCCTCGCGCGAAACCATCTCACGATCCCCTGGGAATCGGCAGGCTTGCTGTGTCTGGACCGAGCCGTCCGAGAAGGCCGGAGAGACTCACCTCCACGTCGTCTTCGTCGGCTGCGGCTTCGCAGGCATAGGTGATCAACGCATCCGCCGCCAGAAGATGAAAGGCCGCCTCGCGCTCCGGGCCAGGCCGAGCGAGGACCTCACTCACCTGATCCATGGCGGCTTGTCCCAACGCCGCGCTGACCGATTCCCCCTCTAGGAGGACGACACCGAGTCGGCGTTCCAGTTCTCGAGGCGGCGCGGGCTCCCGCCGGGCCAGCCAAGCCTCCGGATCGGGCATCAACCGCCGGAGTCCCGTCCAAGCTTCTCCACTACGTCACGGCCGATCCGGAGAGCCTCGTCGATCCGCTCCGAGTCTTCGACTCCGGCCTGGGCCATGTGCGGCCGTCCGCCTCCCTTGCCCCCTACGACCACGGCCACCTCACGGACGACGGCGTCGGCCCGCACGCCCTTGCCGATGACGTCGTCGGTCGCGAAAGCGAATAGGGTGTACTTGTCCCCTGGCAGCTCGGCAGCCACTACCGCCACACCGCTCCCTGCTCCCGTGAGGAATGCGTCCCCCCATTTCCTCACGTCGTCGGCATTCCTCGCCCTGAGTCGTACGGCCTTGTACGCCGTGGTCGACCCGTCGACCGCAACATCCTCCTCCACGACCACCGTCTCACCCGCCCCGCCGGAGCTCCTGAGCTCGTCTAGGAGCGTCTCGAGTTCCCGCTTCTCCTGTAGCAGCTGCCGAGCCTTGGCCGCGACGCTGCCGGTCGGACTCCCAAGAATCTCCGCAACTTCGTCAAGCCGTTCACCCCGTTCTTCGAGGTGACCGAAGGCGCCGGGACCCGTCACGGCCTCGATGCGCCTCACACCCGCCGCGACACCGCTCTCGCTCGTGATCTTAAAGAGCCCGATCTCACCGGTGTGACGGACGTGTGTCCCGCCACACAATTCCATGCTGACGCCTGGAATCTCGACGACCCGCACGACGTCCGCGTACTTCTCACCGAACAGTGCCATCGCCCCGTCGGCCACTGCCTCCTCGTAGGGACGATCGCCGGTGGTCACGTCGTGATCCGTCCACACGCCGTCGTTCACGATGCGCTCGACCCGGTCGCGCTCGTCCTGCGTCATGGGCGCCGTGTGTGCGAAGTCGAACCGGAGTCGGTCGGGAGCGACCAGAGACCCGCGCTGGACCACGTGCGTGCCCAGCGTGCCGCGTAGGGCCGCATGGAGCAGATGAGTGGCAGTGTGGTTGCGTTGAGTGTCCCGGCGAGAGGACGCACCGACCTGGGCCCGGACCTTCAACGGGCCCTTGCTGTCGTCGTCGAGAGCTCCCTGGGACAGCTCGCCTAGGACCGCCACCCTATCTCCCACACGGGCGACATCCCGCACCTCCAGAGACCACCCCTCGCCATCCACCCGGCCGACGTCGGATACCTGACCACCGCCCTCGGCGTAGAACGGGTTGTCGGCCAACTGAAGGGCTACACCGTCCTCCGTGGTCCTGATGGCCACAACCTGGGTTTCGACATCCAACTCGTCGTAGCCTAGGAAGCGCTGTCCATCCTCCGACAGGGTTCGCCAACCCTCCGTAAGATCGCCCTCGGCGAGGCGGCTATCGGATTGGGCCCGATCCGCCCGGCTCCTCTGCCTCTGCTCCTCCAAGGCGGTCTCGAAGGCCTCGACGTCCACCGTGTAGCCCCGTTCCTCGGCCATGAGTTGGGTCAAGTCGAGGGGAAAGCCGAACGTGTCGTAGAGTTTGAACGCGTCGGCGCCGGACACCACCGCATGCCCGCCGTCGGCCTCGGCTCCCCGAGGGGCCACTTGATCGAAGCGATCCATGCCGCCCTCGATCGTCGCCAGGAAGCGCTCCTCTTCGGACCGTGTGGTACCGAGAAGATGATCGCGCTGCTCTTCGAGTTGGGGGTATACATCGGACATGCTGTCGATCACGGCCTCCACCACCGCGACCAGGGTCGGATCGCGACGGCCCAAGAGCCACGCGTGGCGTACGGCACGGCGAAGGATCCGGCGCAGCACGTATCCACGGCCGTCGCTCGACGGAAACACGCCATCGGCTAGTAAGAACGCCACCGCGCGGGCGTGATCCGCCAGCACCCGGTAGGAAACTCCCTGGTCCCCGTCGGCCTCGTAGGGGCGCCCGATGACGCTCGCAACGGCCTCCAGCAGGGGCGCGAACGCGTCGATGTGGTAGTTGGAATCGACGCCCTGAAGAACCGTGGCGATTCTCTCCAAGCCCGCTCCGGTATCGATCGATGGGGCGGGAAGAGGGTTCAGCGTCCCTGATTCGTCCCTGTTGTACTGCATGAAGACCAGGTTCCAGAGCTCGATGAACACCCCCTGATCCGAGAGGTCCTCGAACTCCTCCTTGGTCACCGCTTCCCTGCTGCCCTCGGGCCGCAGATCGTAGTGCAGCTCCGAACACGGGCCACAGGGACCCGTGTCGGCCATCTGCCAGAAGTTGTCCTTGTCGCCCAACCGGAAGATCCGGTCAGCGGGCACCGGAGTGACCTCCTGCCAGAGGTCGTCGGCCTCGTCGTCGGAGTCATGGATCGAGACGTATAGTCGGTCCGGATCCAATCCGAGGTCCTCGGTCAAGAACTCCCAGGCATACGCGATGGCGTCCCGCTTGAAGTAGTCCCCGAACGAGAAATTCCCTAACATCTCGAAGAACGTGTGATGCCGGGTGGTCTTTCCGACCTCCTCGAGGTCGTTGTGTTTTCCGCCAGCTCTCACGCATTTCTGAGACGTCACCGCCCGCTTGATCGGAACGTCGACGACGCCCAGCAACTCATCCTTGAATTGCACCATGCCGGAGTTGGTGAACAGCAACGTCGGGTCGTCGGCCGGGACGAGCGGCGAGCTCGGCCGGATTTCGTGCCCTCGGGCACGGAAGAACTCGAGGAACCTCGAGCGGATTTCGGCTGTGGTCATGATGAGTAGAAGCTGGCTGAATCAGTGCAGCGGGTCGCGGTCCACGGGCGCCAATTATAATGACTTAACAGTCCCGACCCAACAACGCGTAGAGCCCTGAAACCGGACTAGATCGAGCCGGCGCTCAACGAAAAAAGCCCGGTCGAAGGACCGGGCTTTTCACGATGGTTCGAGAGAATCGCCGGCTCGTCAACCCTCGCCGTTCACGGCCGCCGCCTTGGGAGCCGTCTCTTCCGACGCGTCATCGGACGCTGCTGCATCCTCGGCCTCCTCTGGGACGTCTACCATGCCCAAGGCTACACGGACGCGGGCGTCTACCTCCGCCAGTACATCCGGGTTCTCGAGGAGGAACTCTCTCGTATTCTCCTTGCCCTGCCCGAGCCTGAGATCCCCGTACGAGTACCAGGATCCGGATTTCTCGATGATGTTCTCCTCAACGCCAATGTCCACGAGCAGGCTCTCGTGGCTGATACCGACGTTGTATAGGATGTCGAATTCGGCCTGCTTGAAGGGCGGAGCACACTTGTTCTTCACGACCTTCACACGGGTCCGATTGCCCACGATGTCGGTCCCATCCTTGATCGCGCCGATGCGCCGGATGTCCATGCGAAGGGACGCGTAGAACTTGAGGGCTCGGCCTCCCGACGTAGTTTCGGGACTCCCGAACATCACACCGATCTTCTCACGAATCTGGTTCGTGAAGATCACGGAGGTTTGGGAGCGGGCCACGGCGCCGGTCAATTTGCGAAGCGCCTGACTCATCAGTCGAGCCTGCAAACCGACGTGCGTGTCCCCCATCTCCCCTTCGATCTCGGCTCTCGGCACAAGGGCAGCCACGGAGTCCACTACGACCACGTCCACCGCGTTGCTGCGGATCAGCACCTCGGCGATCTCGAGAGCCTGTTCACCCGTATCGGGCTGGGACACGAGGAGGTTGTCCACATCGACGCCGAGCTTCTTGGAATACCCCACGTCGAGGGCGTGCTCGGCATCCACGAAGGCGGCGATCCCTCCGGCTGCCTGCGCGTTGGCGATGACGTGGAGGCAGAGCGTCGTCTTTCCGCTCGACTCCGGACCGTAGATCTCGGTGATTCGCCCTCTTGGGATGCCGCCGATGCCGATGGCGGCGTCCAGGTTGATCGCGCCCGTGGGGATCGACTCGATCTCCACTCGCATACCGTCCGCACCCATCAGCATGATGGAGCCCTTCCCGTAGGAGCGCTCGATCTGGGTGATGGCCGTCGAGAGTGCCTTCTTCTTCTTGTCGCTCACTTCATGTGTGACTTCTACAGTCGACATTCCATCCTCGCGGAAAAAACAGTGGGGTCGGCAGCTATTCTACAACACCCGAAGAGAAAGCGAAAGTCCTTTGACATTCGGCAGCGTGACAGGTGCAAAGTAAAGCGCGGATGCGGGCCCGGGAATGTCACTGCGCGACGTTCGCGCGCAGGCCGCCAAGGTGTCAGCTTGGGAACCGGACCCTACGCTGACGGCTTGGTGCACCGAGCCGATCAGAGCCGGTGGAACCCGGTTACACGGCTTCATGGGTAGCGCATGACCGTACAGGAACATGATCTCATCGCCGTGGGTGGCGGGACCGCTGGGCTCGTGAGTGCCGCCGAGGCCGCCTACCTCGGTGCGCGCCCTGCGCTCGTGGAACAGGCCGCGCTCGGTGGCGACTGTCTGTGGACGGGGTGCGTGCCCTCGAAGGCGCTGCTCGCCTCGGCCCGACTCGCCCACGCGATGCGTAACGCGGAGTCGCTGGGACTCCGTGGCGCTCCCCCCACCGACGTGTTCAGCAACGTCATGGCTCGCATGCGGGAGGCTCGAGCGACGGTCGCCCACCACGACGATCCGGAGCGCTTCCGCACCATGGGCGTCGATGTCCAGTTCGGGACAGCCCGATTTGTCGGGCCCGACACACTCGATGTCGAGGGGGTCGGAACGCTCAAGTCGAAGCGGATCATCGTGGCGACGGGAGCCAGGCCTGCCATCCCCCCTATTCCGGGTCTCGAGGAAGCCGGCTACCAGACGCACGAGACCATCTTCGATCTCGACACCCATCCACTACGGGTGGGCATCCTCGGGGGGGGCCGATCGGCCTCGAGTTCTCACAGGTCTTCAATCGGTTGGGATCCGAGGTGGTGGTACTGGAGATGCTCGACCGCATTCTCCCCAGTGAAGACGCGGACGTAGCCGACACCCTTCTCGGGATCCTGAGACGAGAGGGCATCGACATCGAACTCGGCGCCCGCGTGGTAGGGGTCGAAGTCGAAGGCCCGAGAAAGGTGCTCCTCACGGAAGCCGGTCGCCGCTTCGCCGTGGACGAGATTCTCGTGGCAACAGGGAGGCAGCCCAACACGGAAGAGCTCGACCTCGACCGCGCGGGCATCGAGCGTGACGGCAGGGCCGTTCGGGTGGACTCCACCCTCCGTACGTCGAACCGAAGAGTCTGGGCAGCCGGTGACGTCACGGGAGGTCTACAGTTCACGCAGGTGGCGGACTACATGGCGAAGAAGGCGCTCCGGAATGCGTTGCTCCCCCTGAACTCGCACGTCGACTACCGGTCCGTTCCGTGGGTAACCTACACCGACCCGGAGGTCGCCCATGTAGGCCTGAGTGAGGACGAGGCCTCCGCGCGGGGCGCTCATACCTACACCTACCCATTCGATGACCTTGACCGGGCCATCACAGACGCGCAGACCCTGGGGTTCGTGAAGATCTCCGCCGATTCCAGGGGGCACATTCTCGGTGCGACGATCCTCGGACACGGGGCCGGAGAGCTACTCCAGCCCATCGTGCTGGCGATGACCCATGGCCTTTCACTGTCGAAGGTCGCGGACACCGTCTTTCCCTATCCGACGATGGCAGAGGGGGTCAAGCGAGCCGCCAATGCCTTTCAGCGGACCAGGCTCGAGAGTCCGGGCGGCCGCGTCCTGAAGAAGGTGATCTCATGGCTGACTTGAACGATCGTCCCGACGATGGCTGGCGAGCCTATGTGAAGCTGGCCCTCTTCGCCCTGCTGATCTCGGGCGGGCTCCTGCTGGCTCGGTACACGCCGCTCGGCTCCCTGCTTACACAGGATGGGATCAGCGGCGCGATCGGGGAGCTGCGAGGCTCCGTGTGGGCCCCCGTGCTGTTCATCTCTCTATACGCAGGTGCCACCGCCTTAGCGATTCCCGGCACGATCCTCACGCTGGCCGGGGGCGCTCTGTTCGGCTTCTTCTGGGGCACGGTGTTCAACACCATCGCCGCTAACATCGGCGCGAACCTGGCTTTCCTCGTCGCGCGGTTCTTGGGACGAGACGGAATCGAGAGGCTCTGCGGAAGAAGGCTTCAGAAGCTGGACGAGGCGACCAAGGAGCACGGATTCCAGGGTCTCTTGCTCCTGCGCCTGGTCCCCTTGGTGCCGTTCAACGCCTTGAACTTCGGATCCGGTCTCACCGCCCTTCGGTGGCGTACGTACGCCCTGGCCACCCTGGTCGGCATCTTCCCGGGCACCGTCGTGTATACCATGTTCGCCGACGCCCTCCTCCAGGGTTCACAGGAGGCCTCCCGCGAGGCCCTCGTCCGAGTCCTGATTGCGGGTGCTCTGCTGGTGTTCCTCAGCTTCCTGCCAACGATAATGAAGAAGCTCAACATGAAGATACCGGGACTGTCTCCGCTCTTTCTGCCGATCCTGCTGCTGCCGGCCGGCCTTTCGGGTCAAACCACCCAAGCCGTCCCGGACCACTCGACGTTCAGCCAGGTTCTCGAACACGTCCTGCAGGCGCCGCTGGTGGACTATGCAGTGCTCAAGGCCGATCGCCAGAGCCTCGACACGTACCTCGGGCAGCTGGCGAGCACCGACCCGGACGTCCTGGCAGCGGCACCTCGCCCAGCCCGTTTGGCCTTTTGGATCAACGCGTACAACGCCTGTATGCTCCAGCAGGTCGTGGACCACTACCCGATCGAGAAGAACACGAGTCTCTTGAGCCGCGCTACGAACGCCATCATGGACCGGCCCGAGAACTCCGTCTGGCAGATTCCCGACGTTTTCGAACGAGAACACTGCACCGTCGCCGGACAAACACGTTCCCAGGACCAGATCGAACACGAGATCATCCGGCCGATGGGCGATCCGAGGATCCACTTCGCCGTAAACTGCGCAGCCATAAGCTGTCCCCCGCTTCAATCCTGGGCCTTCACGGCTGATGAACTGGACGAGCAATTGGACGGGATCGTTCGGGCGTTCATGTCCAACCCGGCCCACTTCGTGATCGAACCGGGAGACCGCCCGGTTTTGAGGCTGAACAAGGTCCTGGATTGGTACGGTGACGATTTTGGGGGCAAGGAAGGCCTTCTCGAGTTCTTCGCCCCCTACCTCGAGGAGCAGGGGGCGGCCGGCCGGATCGGCGACGGCACCGTAGTCGAGTTTTTCGACTACGACTGGACTCTGAACGACGTCCCTCGCTGACACAGCACTCGTGAAGAACGGGGGAGCCGAGGCGTCGCGGCGCCTGGGGGTGGTGATCCCCACCCTCAACGAAGCCGAGTACCTCCCTTCCCTCCTCGCCGACCTCGCGGAGTTGTCCGTCGAGCACGACGTCGTGATCTGCGACGGCGGATCGACCGATGCCACCCGGGAACTGGCGCGCGCATCAGGCGCCACCGTCGTCGTGGCCCGGAGAGGACGGGCCCATCAGTTGAACGCGGGGCACCGTGTTCTCACGACCCCGTGGCTGCTGTTTTTGCACGCCGACTCGCGGCTCCCCTCACCCGCGAGAGAGTGCCTGGCTCATCGCTTGGCGGACAGAGCGGAGACGAGGCCCGGATACTTCCGCTTCTCTCTGGACGGTAGCGGCTGGTTCTGGAGGTTCATCGAGCTGGGGCAGTTCCTCAGGGAGCGCATCACAGGCCTGGCCTACGGCGACCAAGGGCTGCTGGTCCGCAGAGCCGACCTGGAGGCGGTCGGCGGCTATCCGGAAGTCCCCCTGCTGGAGGACGTGGCCATCCTCCGGACACTGCGTGCCCGAGGACCTCTGCAACGCCTGCCGGCCACCCTCCCGACCAGCCCTCGGCGATTCCGGGAAGAGGGTCAATGGCGTGCCTGGTTTCGGAACATCGGTGTGATGGCGAGAGCCCTCCTCGGAGCGGCGCCGGAGCAGCTCGTTGCCTCCTATCCCACTCGGGGAGCAACGGCGCCGGCCGGCCGGCTCGCGCTCGCGTTCGTAAAGGCCCCCCGACCCGGCGAGGTCAAGACGAGGCTCGCGTCGAGCATCGGGGCCGAGGTGGCCGCCGCACTCTACTCGTCCATGGCCTCGAGTGCGATGGAGCGCCTTCGCTCCTCGGCCTACGAATTGGTGGTTTGTTACGACCCACCCTCGGCCGCCTCCGAAGTTCAGTCCTGGCTGGGAGACGACGTCACACTCTCGCCCCAGGCCGACGGAGACCTGGGACGTCGCATGTTCTGCGCACTGCGCGACGGACTGGAAATGGCGAGCCAGGCGTGCGTGGTAGGCACGGACGTGCCCGACCTCGACGCAGCACTGGTGGAAGAAGCGTTCGAGCGCCTGTCGGACGCCGACCTGGTGATCGGCCCGGCAGCCGACAGAGGGTACTACCTCTTGGCCCTCCGGCGGCCCATCCCGGAATTGTTCGAGGGCATCCCGTGGAGCACGTCCGAGGTGCTGGACCGCACCCTTCATGTGGCCCAAGGGCTCGACCTCGCCGTGTGCACGCTACGGACCCTGAGAGACGTCGACACAGTAGCCGACCTGTAGCGCTCCCTACCGCCCGGTCCTACTCCTGCCGGAGCACCCCGTATGCCTTCCACACACCCGGACGCACCGGCACGTACAGCACCTCGAAGGGCTCGCTCACATCGCGCATCACGAAGAGCGGCACGCCCATGTGTTCGGACACTTCTCGAATCGCATCGCAACTCAGCCGAACCGGGGCCGGTGACGGGCCGAACTCACTCCCGTCGAACGGAATCGACCCTTCGGCCTCGAACCAGTCACGACCCTCCGCATAGGTCCCGGCGAAGTCGATCGCAGGTCTCAACTCCTCCAGCGGTACCCGCCTCGGGCCCACCAGCGTCGCGCCCCCCTTTGTGGTGAACACCTCGACGGACGCGCCGGTCGCCAAGCACAACGTGCTTGCCACGCCCGTCGGAAGCGTCGGCCGAACCACGACCGTATCCGGCGGCGGGGCGGGCAGCACGACCACCTCCCCCACAGGGCGATCCCGGAGCGTGGCCTTGCAGAGACGGGCACCGCAGAGCGCCATCGATACCTTCAATCCCAGCTTCGAACTGCGGTATACCGAGGTGTCGGTGGAGTAGTTGACCCCGAGGACGTGGGCACCGACGACGACACCGTCCAGGTCCAGCTCCCCTCCCATATTCCAGTCGAAGCCGTTGTACTCACTCATCAGGGTGAAGATCTTGCTTTGACCGACCTGCAGGTGCCACGCGGCACCGGCGAACCAGCCCTCACTGTCCGAGAACTCGTGCCAGTCGAGGCCGTCTCCTTCCTTGAAGAGTCCGTTGCCCCACCCGGCGCTCAGCGTGAAATCGTGTTTGGGGAGAAAGCTGGCCCCGAGTCCCGGAAGGTCCGCGCCGGCCACGGCATAAAAGGAGAAGTCGGTATCGACGCCCGAGCTACCAACGCGGTCACGTACCCTTCGATCGGCCCGGCCCAGACGAGTCGGAGCGTAGTCGACCCCGTCTCCGAAGTCGGGGCTGTTCAGGTAACGTCCTCCCACCGCCAGGCCCAAACCGTGAACCTGGGGATTGAGGAACGTGAAGCGTCCGAACGCACCCCAGAGTGCCCCACCCCCCGACGTTCCCTCGAGGGATTGGATCGTCGCCCCCACCTCGAGCAGGTCGAAGAGCCCTAGCGCCAACGCCAGGTCGCCGTTCCAACCCCCCTCGAAGGGCTCCGTCCCTGTAACGCGGCCTTCCTCATCGGTTGCGAATTCGACGTCGTTGCTGGTCCAGAACCCCGAGTACGTACCGCTGAGCGCCATGTGTGGGAGCACCGACGCAACGGGAATATCCAGTAGCCCCGAGCCGTGCCTCAACGTACCGGACACCTTGGTGGACTGAGCCACCGCCGCCAGTGGAACCATGAGGATGATGGCGATCGTTCGAATCACTGCTGTGCGAGTCCTCTCGAGCGTGGTCTTCATGACGGCGGCCTCCCTTCTGTCGTCCAGCCTCCCGCGTGGATCGGGGGCATCCGAACGACCCCCCACCCTACTCACCTTGCCAGATGTGTGCCACAGCGCCGATCAACCAGTCCGAAACGGTTGCCCCACAGGGGTCGCCGCGTACGTTCCATTCCCTCGATTCCCCACCCTCCCATAGCAGCGCGAGAACGATCCATGAGCGAAACGGGCACAAGCGACGAACTCACACTGACCCGCGCAGATTTCGAGCGAGCCCGCGCGGTCGTCGCCCCTCATGTGTACCACACACCCATGCTCACATCCCGTTCCCTGAGCGAGGAGACGGGCTTCGACGTTCGCCTCAAGGCCGAGCTGTTCCAGAGAGGCGGGGCCTACAAAGTGCGCGGGCCCATGAACAAAATCTCGCTCCTGTCGGACGAGGAGCGGGCCCGCGGGGTCATCTGTTCGTCCGCAGGCAACCACTCGCAGGGAGTCGCCATCGCCGCTCGGCAGTACGGCGTGAAGGCGATCGTCGTGATGGCCGAGAACGCCACACCCTCGAAGATCGCCGCCACCGAGGGCTACGGCGCCGAGGTCGTGCTGCACGGACAGATCTGGGACGAGGCGAACGAGAAGGCGCTGGAATTGCTCGAGGAGCGCGGGCTCACCTATATCCATCCGTTTGACGATCCCGACCTGATCGCGGGTCAGGGCACGGTGGGACTCGAGATCATGGATGACTTCCCCGAAGTCGAAGTCGTCGTCGTACCCATCGGCGGCGGTGGGCTGATTTCTGGAGTCTCCATGGCGGTCAAGAGCGTCAATCCATCGGTTCGGGTCATCGGGGTGGAGTCCTCCGGCGCGCCAGCCATGAAGCTCAGTGTCGAGGCGGGCCATCGCGTCACTCTGGAGGAGGTCGACTGTGTCATCGACGGGCTTCGGGTCAAACGCGTCGGGGAGCACACGCGCTCGGTAGTATCCCGCTTCGTCGACGAGATCGTAACGCTGCCCGACGAGCAGATCTTCGATGCGGTTCTGTGGGTGATGGCTCGGGCTAAGCTCGTGCCCGAGGGCGCGGCGGCCGCACCCGTGGGAGCATTGCTTCAGGGGCTGATCGAGGCTCCGCCGGCCACCAAGGTCTGTGCGGTCCTGAGTGGCGGGAACCTCGACGTCGAAAAGCTCCGCGGGCTGAGCTGGAACTGAGCATGGAGCAGCCGGGAGCCGCGCTCCCACCGGGCGCCTCGCGCCAAAGAGAACTCTTCGGCAGCCGAGCGGGCTTCATCATGGCAGCGGTGGGAAGTGCGGTCGGGCCTGGCAACATGTGGCGATTTTCGTACCGAACCGCCGAGGGCGGAGGTGCTGCGTTCGTGCTGCTGTATCTCGGGATGACCCTCCTCATCGGGGTCCCGATGATGATGGCGGAGTTCGGCGTGGGGCGTCGGACCCGACTCTCGTCGGTAGGTGCGTTGCGCGCGATGGGGGGGGCCACCTGGGTTCCGCTGGGCTACCTCTTCGTACTCACGTCGCTGTTGATCGTCTCCTATCTGTCGGTCATCACGGGCTGGACCATCCGATATGCCCTCGACGGGCTCGTCGCAGGCTACTCCGCAACACCCGGGGCTCGATACGCGGAGGTCGCGACCGGATCGGTCGCCGCCTTCTACCACATCCTCATCATGGGAGTGACGACGGGTATCGTCCTGCTGGGTGTGAAGAAAGGCATCGCACGAGCCAGCGTTCTCCTGATGCCCGTGCTGTTCATCATTCTCATCGCGCTCGCGATATGGGCCGCGACGCTCGACGGAGCGGCGCCCGGGTATGCGTTCTATCTCACGCCGTCCGTGAGCTCGCTCCTGGACCCACTGGTCATCCAAGGAGCTGCCAGCCAGGCCTTCTTCTCGCTGAGCGTGGGCATGGGCATCATGCTGACGTATGGCTCTTATCTGTCCGGAACCGAGAACCTGGGTCGAGAAGCGCTGATCGTCTCGATGTCCGATTTCGCGGTCGCGTTCATCGCCGGGCTCGTGGTGTTTCCCGTGATCTTCGCGCTCGGTCTATCCGGTGAGATGACGGAGAGCACGATCGGCACGCTCTTCATTTCGTTGCCGGGCGCCTTCAGAGAAATGGGGATCATCGGGCGGGTGGTCGGAGTCTCGTTCTTTGTCGCTCTGGCCGTGGCGTCGATCACCTCGACGGTCTCACTCCTCGAGGTGGTCGTAGCCACGGGAATCGACGAATTCAAGCTCCCCCGGCGGACGGCAGCGCTGCTGGCGGGAACGCTCGCCGCGATCATCGGTGTATTCGTCGCTCTCTCGGGCGACCTCCTGGGGATACTCGACAAGGTCGCCGGTGAGTTCTTCGTCGTGGTCGGCGTGTTGGGAATGTCGCTGTTCTTCGGACGACGAATGACCGAACCGGTGCGCCACCTCTCAGAGGGCGCATCCCCCCTCATCGCCCGTTCCCTCCCCGCCCTCGTGCTCGTGATCCGTTACCTGATTCCGCCGGTACTCGCCTTCATGGCGTGGATAGCGTTCCGGGACATGATCGCCACGCTGGCGGGGTAGTAGCGCTTTCCTCCTCGGTGCTACTCTGCGCCGAAGCGCTCCTCGACTCGACGTAGCCGACGTGCCATCGAGATGCCCCAACCGAAGATCGCGACCCAGGCGATGGCATAGGCGGCAAAGACGTGCCAGTAGGGCCGCCCCAAGGTCTGCCGACCGAGAGCACCGGCCTCTTGAGCCATCGCCGACAGGGGGCTCACATGGACCACCAGGAGCGCGACGCCGAGTACGGCGATCGCGCGGGTATACCGCATCAAGTCGTTCATGAGTCCGCTCCGTGGGCAGCCGCCGGGGTCGCCTCTCTGAGGAATTGCTCACGCTCGTAGCGCTCCACGGCATACCGAGCCAGGAAGAGCGAGAAGAAAAGGAAGGTGTAGGCCAGCAGCCCGACCATCAGGGTCCACAGCATGGAGGAGTCCAGGTTCGGTCCGTCCGGCCTCATGACCACGGCTTCCGGGTGCAGGGACCGCAGCCAGCTCACGCTGATGTGAATGAGGGGGATGTCCAACACGCCGACGATCCCCACGACAGCCGCCAACCGCTTGCCTTGCTCGGGGTTGGACGTGCTTCGGCGTACGAGAAAGTAGCCCAGATAGATGAACCAGAGCAGAAGAGCCAGGGTGAGCCTGGGCTCCCAGGTCCACCAGGCGCCCCAAGCTACACGGCCCCAGAGGGGACCGGTCAGGAGGCCGATGGTGCAGAACACCATCCCTCCCTCCGCCGCAGCCACGGCCGCCATGTCCAACCGTTCGTCTCCGAGCCACAGGTACACGGCGCTGTAGAGCGCCACCATCCCGAAGGCCAGGAAGGTGATCCACCACGACGGTACATGGATGTAGAAGATTCGTTGGACCACACCCTGGAACGACTCGGTAGGCACCCAGAAGAACACCATCCAGTGCAAGAGCAACACCGTCGCGATGCCGAGCGTCCCGAGTCCGATCACACCCCAGCGGATTCGTTTGAGGTTCATCGTCGATACGACCCCTTCATTCTTCGATCACGAAACGAAACAACACTGCGCCCGCCAGTAGGAACAGGAGGGCAAACGCGGCCAACATCCGAATGTTCCCGGTCACTTCAGCGACGGGGCGTCCCGCGAACAAGCGCCCCGTGGCCGTGGCTCCGTAGATGACCACCGGCACCACGAGGGGGAAAACGAGCACAGGAAGCAAGCTCTCGCCCATGGTGCTTCTGGTCGCCACCGCGCTGAAGAGTGTGGTAAGCGCCACAAAGCCCAAGACTCCGAACGCAACAATCGCGGTCAGCGCCACCGGGCTTCCGGGAAACCTGAGGTTGAAGAAGGCTCCAAAGACGACGAACACGAGCGCCACGATGATCCCGAGGAGAATGAAGTTAGCCACGACCTTTCCGAGGTAGAGCGCATCCAACGGAATCGGGCTCTGCAGAAGGCCCGTCAGTGCTCCGTCCTCCTGTTCGAGCTGGAAGGTGCGCCCCAAGCCCAACATCCCCCCGAAAAGGATCGTCATCCATATCAGCCCCGCGGCGATGGCTTGCGGTCGCACCTGAGAGGTGTCGATGGCGTAGTTGAAGAGGACGCCTATCAGCACGGCGAAGGCCCCCATCGCGGCCAGCCTCTCGTAGGTCCGAAGCTCGACCATCACGTCCTTCCGGGCGATCGTCCAGACGAGGCGAAGATAGTCCATCACTCGGCCGCCTCGACCGTGGCGCGGTAGAAGGTCTCGAACCCCTCGGTGTCCCAACCGCCCCTATCCTCTACCGCCACGAAACGACCGCGGAACTGAATGGCTATGCGGTCGGCGATCTCCAAGCCCTGCCCCAGGTTGTGGGTGACCAGCACCACCGTGCGACTGCCGTTCTTCAGCGAGGCGAGCTGGTCCCGGAGTACAGCGGCAGCGTGGGCATCGAGTCCCGCGTACGGCTCGTCGAGCAGGACGACCTCGGGATCGTGCAGAAGCGCCCTCGCCAAGGCGACTCGCTGTTTGAGTCCTCTGGAGAGATCACGCACCGGCGTGGTGGCCCGGTCCGACAAGCCGACCGAGGCGAGTCGTTCGTGAATTCGGTCACGAAGGTCCTTGAGCCCGAAGAGACGTCCGTAGAATCGCAGGTTCTCCTCGGCCGAGAGTTGGCCGTACAGCAGACTCTGATGGGACACCACGCCTACCCGGCTCCGCCATTCCCGCTCGGCGATGTCCGCCGGTTCGCCGGACACCCTTACATTCCCCGCCGTGGGCCGAAGTGTGCCCGCGAGCATCCGTAGCAGAGTCGTCTTGCCGGCCCCGTTGGGCCCGAGGACCGTAAGGAGTTCGCCCGGGGCGAGGCGGAAACTGACGCCGTCGACGGCTCGAAGGCCACCGAAGGTTCGGACGAGTCCCTCGGCCTCGAGGCCGAAGCTCAAAGCCCTAGCCCGCGGCGGGAGACTGGGGCATGGCGGCTGCGAGCGGACGGCCACAACCCGCACAGAACCGGCTCCCTTCCCCGTTCACATGCCCGCACTCCGAGCATGTTCGCCCATCCGCGAGACCACGTCGCGCCCGATTGATTTCCTCCTCGAGGAAATCGACGGCTGACGCCGTCTCGGATGCGACGTTCGGATCCGTCTCGGAAAGGGCTCCTGGATCCGCCTCCGCCTTGGCATCCTCCATGGCCTCGAGAGCCTGCCGGGACATCTCGGCCTTCAGCTGCCTGTAGTCGGCCTCGTTCAACTTCCCGGACCTGAAGTCGTACTCGGCGTCACGGAGACCCTTGAGTGCCACGTGCTTTCGGGCATCGACTTCAGTGGGCTCGTGATCAGCGCGCTGGAACGACGCCCATTCCCCGCGAAGGATGGGGATCAGGAGGAAGAGCATGACGCCGATGGTGAGCAGCGCCGCCCCGAGGACGAGGCCCACGCTAGTACTCCGTCTCCACCGACTATACCCCGACCGTTGCGGCCGGCGCCGGCGCCTTCACCGAGCGTCGCGGCGCGGGCATTACCGACGCTTTGGACGGCCACATCGCGATCAGGCTTCCCAGCGTGAGGATGAGACCTCCATACCAGATCCAACCCACCAGAATGTTGACCTGGACTTCGAAGGTTGCCCGCTGTGAGGAGGCATCGTTTTCGAACGCCCCTCCAAGGTCCTCCACCTGCTCGAGGATCACGTAGAGATCCTCGAAGGCGGTAGATCGAATACCGACTTCGGTTACCGGAGACTCCCAAGTGACGTAGAGACGCTTCTCGGTCGTGAGCGACCCCACCGGGATCCCGTTCCGCTCGACCGTCAGGAGGGCCACCGCCTGCCTCAGCATGTTCTGGCCACGAGGCGACGACAGTCCCTGATAGGTCAACGTGTACTCGTGTCCCAGGGGAGATGCGAGGGTCACCGACTCACCCGGATCGAGGGTCTGGGTCACCTCTCGGTCGAAGGCCGCACCGGCGAACGCCGTGAAAATCATCACGACTCCGGCATGGACGGTGTAGCCTCCCCAACGCCGTCGATTCCGCAGGACAAGATGAACGAAGGCCTTGGGGATGCCCTCCCCTTCGATGTGAGCCCGGGCTCGGGTGCCCTTCACGAATTCGACCGTGATGATGGTCATAACGAACGCGGCCACACCGAACGTGACCAGCGCCATCGTCTGCCGGGCGCCCAGCAGGTACAGCCAGGCGACGACTGCGATCCCGACCACGATAGGCCACACGAAGTTCTTGATCAGGTTGCGGCGGGACGCCTTCCGCCAGGCGATGACCGGACCGATCCCGGTCAGGGCGAGCAGGGCGATGCCGATCGGTAGGTTGACGCGATTGAAGAACGGCGGACCCACCGTGATGGCCTGTCCAGTAAGGCCCTCGGAAATGAGAGGAAGGAGGGTGCCCCACAGGACCGCGAAGGCGACGCCCAAGAAGATCAGGTTGTTGAACAGAAACGCGGCTTCCCGAGAGAAGAACGACTGGATCTGGTTCTCACTCTTCAGAAGCGGATAACGCCATGCGATCAACAGGACACAAATGCCCGTCACCACGCCGAGAAACGTCAGGAAGATCAGGGCGATCGTCGTGTTCTCGGCGAACGTATGGACCGACTCGATGAGGCCCGAGCGGGTCAGGAACGTCGCGAAGATCGTGAGCAGGAACGTGAGGCTGACGAGGCTCATGTTCCAGATCTTCAGCATCCCCCGATTTTCTTGAATCTGAATCGAATGCAGGAAGGCCGTCGCGGTCAGCCACGGGAGCAACGACGCGTTCTCGACGGGATCCCAGAACCAGTATCCGCCCCACCCCAACTCCTCATACGCCCAGCGCATGCCGAAGATGATGCCGTTGGCCAAGAAGAACCACGAGAGCAGGATCCATCCTCGGGTGATGGCGATCCATCTCGTATCGAGCTTCCCGCTCAGAAGAGCCGCGATGGCGAACGCGAACGGAACCGTAAACGCCGTAAAGCCCAGGTAGAGCGTGGGCGGATGGATGGTCATCCAGTAGTTCTGAAGCTGGGGATTGAGCCCCCGACCGTCCGCTGGCGTGAACGCGAGACGCTCGAACGGGTTCACGTCCCCGAACAACAACACGATGAGGAAGAAGCTCGAGATGCTTAGGAGGACCCCCACCACATAAGGCATGAACTCGCGGTTCTTGTCTCGGTTCGTGAAGACCGCGATGGCGGAGAACATGGAGAGCAGCACCGCCCAGAACACCAGCGAGCCCCGTTGCCCCGCCCAAAGCCCCGACACCTTGAAGAACGTGTCCAGGTCACGGTTGGAGTAGTTGGCGACGTACCAGTATTCGAAGCGGTCGGTCAGGAAGGCCGTCATGATTCCGGCGGAAGCCAGGATCAGAAGGAGGAAGACCGCGTAGACGCTGCGCTCTGCACTGAGGACCAGGTCGCCGCGTTGCTTGCGCCCCCCTACGAACCCGAGGATGGCTCCCCAGAGGCCGACCGGCAAGGCCATCCAGAGAACGAACTCCCCGAGGATTATCACCCTGCGAGTTCCTCGGGTGTCGCCTCGTAGCGGCTACCGCACTTGGTCAGAACGAGCGTGGCCTCGAAGACCCCGTCTGCTCGGAAACGTCCCTCGACGACCGCGTCGACGTTCTCGTGATCGTTGAAGGTATCGGGCAGCATGTCGTCGTATTCGACGAGGAAGCTGCTGGTCTCGTCCTCCAAGTCGGCGACTCTGAAACGATGCGGCGTTCCCTCCCGGGACCGTTCCCAAGAGCCGGGCACGATCCGGCCGCTCACCTTCACGCCCACTTCGTGGAACGTCGGGTCGTCCTTCACCCGAGCGAGGAGCTCATTGGGCGTGAGGTAATACAACATCGTTTGGCTCACGCCCGTCCAGATGAGATATGTGACTACGGTGGCCACACCTGCGAGACCAACGAAGAATCTGTGGTTCTTTTTCACCTGAGGCCCCCTTCATGGGGTCGACGGACAACCTGCGGCTCCGGCAAATATAGGGCCCCCGAAGGGGCCGGCAAACCTCCTGTGACCCCCAAAACCCTAATATCGGAGCCCTTCCCACACTCCAATCGGGCCATCCCCCACAAAGAGGTGCGGTTTTCCTAGGGGCATCCCCTACAGAGTGGCGCTACCGATCGCCCGCCCATGTCTTCACCGTGCGCACCGCCCGCGCCCAACCGTCGAGGAGCAAGCTCCTCTCCGAGGCATCCAACGACGGGTTGAAAACCTCCCCTTCGCCCTGAGCCGCGAGGAATTCGTCCGCCGTCGCCCAGACCCCCGAGGCCAACCCTGCCAGACCGGCGGCACCGAGAGCCGTGGTCTCCACCGTTGCCGGGCGCCTTACCGGAACCCCCAATACACCGGCCTGAAAGTTCATGAGCCAGTCGTTGTTCGCGGCTCCACCGTCGACCCTGAGCTCGGTCATGACCACAGACGAATCAGCCTCCATGGCCCCGATCAGCTCGCCCGTGCCATACGCCATCGCCTCGAGCGCCGCACGTACCAAGTGCTCCTTCGACGTCCCGCGGGTGAGCCCGAAGACCGCTCCTCGCGCATCCGGTACCCAGTGCGGCGCACCGAGTCCTACGAAAGCCGGTACGAAATACACACCGTCGTTGCCGGCCAGCCCGGACGCCATCTGGCCCGACTCGGCCGCGTTCTCGAGTACCCCGAGGCCGTCGCGGAGCCATTGGAGCGCGGCACCCGCGATGAACACCGAGCCCTCAAGAGCGAACGCGAGGCCGCCTTCGGAGTCGCAGGCGGCCGTCGTCAGCAGCCCGTGAGACGACGGCACGATGTCCGTTCCTGTGTGCATGAGCAGAAAAGCACCCGTTCCGTAGGTGTTCTTGGCCAGTCCCGCCGACCAGCAGCCTTGCCCGAACAGCGCCGCCTGTTGGTCGCCCGCCACGCCCAAAATCGGCGCCTCGATTCCCAGTGCCTCGCCGCCACCGACTCCGAAGTCACCGCTACTCGGTCGTACCTCAGGCAGCAGCGACTCCGGCACGCCCAGAAGATCGAGTAGCCACGGGTCCCACGAAGCCTCGGTCAGATTGTACAGCAGTGTGCGCGAGGCGTTGGTGGGGTCGGTAGCGTGCACCGCTCCCCGGGTTAGACGTGTGATCAGCCACGTGTCGATCGTACCGACCGCCAGCTCCCCCGCCTCGGCGCGAGCCAGCAGGTCCGGACGTTCCCGGAAGAGCCACGTGAGCTTGGTGCCGGAGAAATAGGGGTCCATGACCAGCCCTGTGCGACGCCTCACCTCTTCCTCGTGCCCTGCGTCCTTGAGCGTCGCACACAAATCGGAGGTGCGGCGATCCTGCCACACGATGGCTCGGCTCACCGGTTCCAGGGTCGCCCGATCCCAGAGGACCACCGTTTCTCGCTGATTGGTGATCCCGATGCCCTGAACATCCGCTTCGGTCGCCGAAGCGAGCGCTTCACGCGCCACACCCCGGGTGACGTCCCAGATCTCCTCGGCGTCGTGCTCCACCCATCCGGGCCTGGGAAAGTGCTGCGTGAACTCCGAATAGGCCCGCCCGAGCACCCGGCCGTCGCGAGAAATAACCAGGCAGGTGGAGCCGGTCGTGCCCTGGTCGATGGCAAGGATGGAAGCGGTCTTGCTCATGTGCCGTCAGCGTGGAGAGGACCGAAGGAGTACTCCCAACCGCACTCCTCGAAGAGACTCATGAGAAGGGGGATCGGAAGGCCAACGACCGTAAAGTAGTCGCCGCGAATTCCGCTCACCAGCGCGGCTCCGAGCCCTTGGATGCCGTACGCACCGGCCTTGTCGAGAGGCTCTCCGGTCTCCACGTAGGCACGGGCGATCTCGGGCCGAAAAGAGCGCAACGTGACCTCGGTCGTCGCGACGCCGCTACGGATTTCTCCGGACGGGAGGGCCAGCGCGAGGCCGCTCGCCACAATGTGTGAGTGACCCTGGAGACGGCAGAGCATCCTCTCAGCGTCCGCGGGGTCCGCGGGCTTGCCCAAGATCTCACCGTCTAGCACGACCACGGTATCTCCGCCGAGCACGGCAGCCTCGGGTCTGATCAACGCTGCTGCCTTGGCCTTTTCCCGGGACAGACGCTCGACGTGCTCCTCCGGGGTCTCCCCCGCGAGGACCTCCTCCAGGATGTGGGTCGGCTCGACCGCGAACTTCAGGCCCAACATGGCGAGGTATTCCCTGCGCCTCGGAGACGCCGACGCCAGGACCAGAGCCGGAGCACCGCTCATCTCTCGAGCACCAGGGTGACGGGTCCATCGTTCACGAGCGATATCTCCATCATGGCGCCGAACTCACCGGTGGCGACACGCCCCGGGATTCGGGCTTCGAGGAGTTCGACGAACTCCTCGTACAGCGGAATCGCGACCTCCGGCGGCGCCGCATGGACGAAACTCGGACGCCGCCCCTTCTTGGTGTCGCCGTAGAGCGTGAATTGGCTCACCACGAGCAGGGCCCCACCGACGTCCTCGAGGTCGCGGTTCATTTTGCCGTCGTCGTCGTTGAACACGCGGAGTCCCACGATCTTGTCCGCCATCCACTCGGATTGGGCCACCTCGTCTCCCTGAGTGAACGCCACCAGGAGCAGGTGTCCGATACCGATTTCACCGACGACGCGGCCGTCCGCGACCACCCTGGCTTCGCTCACGCGCTGCAACACCACTCTCATTGCAACACCACTTCAGTGCGAAGGCTCACTCCACCGTGACGGACTTGGCCAGGTTGCGGGGCTGGTCGACGTCACAGCCGCGTTGGATGGCCGCGTGGTAGGCGAGAAGCTGTAGAGGGATCGACGTGAGGACGGGCAGCAGGCACGGAATGGTCTGCGGCACCTGGATGATGTGGTCCACCTTGGCGACCAACTCCGGAGCCTCGTCGCTCACGACGGCGATGATCCGCCCGTTGCGCGCGCTCACCTCTTCGATGTTCGAGACCACCTTGCCGTACACCGCGTCTCGGGGCGCCAGGACGACCACGGGCATGTTCTCGTCGATGAGGGCGATGGGCCCGTGCTTCATCTCGGCTGCCGGG
This sequence comes from Longimicrobiales bacterium, assembly GCA_965249725.1. GTDB lineage: Bacteria > Gemmatimonadota > Gemmatimonadetes > Longimicrobiales > Gaopeijiaceae > CBDDCX01. The sequence continues at coordinate 558,151 of CBDFMQ010000002.1, read as the reverse complement.
TAGCCCTCGGCGTGGATGTAGCTCACCTCTTTGAGCTTGAGTGCTCCCTCGAGAGCCACCGGAAATTGGTACCCCCGGCCCAGATACAGGAAGTTCTGAGAGTGAGCGTCGTCCGAGGCAAGCTTCCTGATCACGGAGTCCAGCTTCAGGGTCTCGGCCACCTGTTCGGGCAACGCCTGCAGGGCAGCGACGATCTCCCGCCCCTGAACGTTGGAGAGCTGCCGACGACGACCCAGATAAAGGGTGAACAGCGCGAGGGCCACGATCTGACTGGTGAAGGCCTTCGTCGAAGCCACTCCGATTTCCGGACCGACGTGGAGGTACAAACCGAAGTCGGTCTCACGGGCGATACTCGATCCGACCACGTTCACGATCCCCATGGTAGGGGCACCCCGCGCCCTCGCTTCCCGTAGCGCGGCGAGCGTGTCGGCGGTCTCACCCGACTGACTGATGGCCAGAACCAGCGTCCCCGGCTCGATGACCGGACTCCGGTATCTGAACTCGGAGGCGTACTCCACCTCAACCGGAATCCCCGCGAGCTCCTCGAGCATGTACTCGCCGATCAGGGCGGCGTGCCAACTGGTACCGCACGCCGTAATCACGATGCGCTTGATCCGTGAGAGATCCTCGTCCGTCAACGTGATACCGCCGAGCCGCGCGTCTCCCTCTTCTTCGAGGAGCCGACCACGCATGACGTCCCGTAGGCTCGTCGGCTGCTCGCAGATCTCCTTCAGCATGAAGTGGTCGTACCCGGCCTTCTCGGCAGCCTCTAGGTCCCAGTCCACCTGGTGGATGGAGCGGCTCACGTCACCGTGCTGCAGATGGAAGACCCGATATTCCTCGGCGGTCAGTACGGCACAGTCGCCCTCGTCCAGGTAGATGACGTCCTTGGTGTGCTGGATCACCGCGGACGCGTCGGAACCGACCAGGTTCTCCCCGTTCTTGCCGACCCCCACGAGGAGAGGGCTGCCGTTTCGGGCGACCACGATCTTGCCCGGATCGCGACTGCTGACCACCGCAATTCCGTAGGCGCCCTCGACCTGATGGAGCGCCGCAACGACCGCGCCCTCCAGCGTTTCGTTCTCCTGAAACGCCTCGTCGATCAGGTGCACGACCGCCTCGGTATCGGTCTCCGTCTCGAACACATAGCCCAGGTCCGTCAGCTTGTTGCGTAGCAGGCCGGCGTTTTCGAAGATCCCGTTGTGGACCAACGCGATGTCACCGGCGCGACTCCAGTGGGGATGAGCGTTCGGTTGGTTCGGGGCCCCGTGGGTAGCCCAACGGGTATGGGCGATTCCGCAGGTGCCCGAGGGCATCTCAGTCTCGAGAAACCGCTCCAGTTCCCTGAGCTTTCCGGCCTGCTTCACCGTCCGAAGGCATCCATCCTCTCCGATGACCGCCACCCCGGCCGAGTCGTACCCGCGGTACTCCAGCCGACGCAGGCCCTCGACAAGGATCGGACCGGCCTCCTTGGATCCCACATATCCGACGATTCCGCACATATAGGGCTAGTCCAGGAATCCGAGAGTCACTGTTAGATCACTCCTTCGAGAATGCGTGCTGCGCGTGCTACCAACTCGTCGGCCTCGCTCCGGTCCGCGGCTTCGGCGATGAGCCGAACCACGGGCTCGGTGCCCGACGGCCTCACATGAAGCCACGCCTTGCGACCCGACCAACTCAGCCGGAGACCGTCGGACCGGTCGAGTCCGTCGCCACCGAGATCCTCCTCGAGCGCCCCATAGGCGTCGGCAAGAGACTCCCGGGGAAAGCTGACCTTCTTCTTTACGATGTCGTACGACGGCCACCGACCGGCAGCCTCAGAGAGAGATGAGCCTTCATCTACCAGATTCTGCAGGATTAGTGCCGCCGCCACGGCTGCATCGCGGGTGTGGTGGAGTTCCGGGAGAATGACACCCCCGTTGCCCTCGCCTCCGATCACCGCCTCCTCGGCCTGCATGCGACGGGCCACGTTGATCTCTCCCACGGGCGCCCGTACCACCGTACTCTCGTGAGCGCTCGCGACGTCCTCCACGGCCTGGCTGGTCGAGAGGTTTGTTACCACCGTTCCGGGGGTTCGACGGAGGACGGCAGCGGAGGACAACGCCAACGTCAGGTCTTCCCCAAGCGCCTCCCCCATCTCGTTCACCAAGGAGAGTCGATCTACATCGGGGTCCACGGCCAACCCGAGATCGGCCTGCTGGGAACGCACCAAGTCACACAACTCGCCGAGGTTGTCGGCCGTAGGCTCCGGATCCCTGGGAAAGTGGCCATCCATCTCGGTGTTGATCGCGACGACCCGGCAACCGAGAGCCTCGAGCAGGGGGACCATGAGGGCCGCGCCCGCGCCGCGGACGCAGTCGAGGGCGACCGTGAGATTCCGTGCGCTGACGGCAGCTGCGTCCAGCAACGGCAACGCCAGAACGGCTCCGAGGTGACGCTCGGTCGCGCCGCCGTCCTCCCGCACCTCCCCGAGCTGGTCCCAGGGGGCCCGCGCAACTTCGCCCTTCAACGCGAAATCGAGGAAGGCGGCCATGGTCTCCGCATCCAGGAAGGTGCCCTCCGGTGCCGCGAACTTGAGCGCATTCCATTCGGCGGGATTGTGACTCGCGGTCACCTCGATCCCCCCGGCCGTGGCGGCGCCCCTCCCCACCTCAAGCATGAGTGTCGGTGTAGCGACGATGCCCAGATCGACTACATCGCTACCCACCGAAACCAGACCCGAAGCCGCGGCACCGGCCAGCATGCTTCCCGAGGTCCGCGTGTCGCGCCCGATGAGGACCTCGCTCCCGCTTCCCGTGCTCTTCAGGAAAGCGCCGAACGCAGCGGCGAGCGCGCAGACGAGTTCAGGGGTGAGCGGATCACCGACCCGGCCCCGGAATCCGGACACACTCACTACCAGCCCATCTGGAATCGTCAGGGGCATACGCCACCGGTGTTGATGCGAAGATCGGGAAGAAATGCCCGGGCAACCGGGCCGTGAGTACCGCTGTTAGACTATCGAGACTTACTGGAAGACCGTCAACGATGCGCGCTGGCACTGTACACGTGGCGTCGGGTACATTTCGGCCGACAACGGGTTCTCCTTCGCCGGCTCCAGCTCGACTCCGGTGAAGGAAGACCTGGCGCAGGTGCATCCGATATCACCGATCGTGAGGAGTGCATGACGAAATCGTGGGACGGAGCCCGATTCGGGACGCTCGCCATCCACGCCGGACAAGAGCCGGAGCCCGAGACCGGAGCCATCATGCCTCCGATCTTCCAGACCTCCACCTACGTCCAGCCCGACGTCGCCAAACCCAAGAAGGGATACGACTACGCGCGTGTGCAGAACCCGACTCGCGAAGCCCTGGAGCGGAACGTGGCCGCCCTCGAGGGGGGCAAGCACGGGATCGCCTTCGCGAGTGGGCTCTCCGCCATCGAGTCGGTCGTGAAACGCCTCTCCGCCGGGGATCACATCGTCAGCGAGGAGAACACGTACGGGGGCGTGACTCGCATGTTCAAGCGCGTCCTCGACAAGCTGGGGCTCGAGTTCTCGTTCGTGGATACGCGTGATCCCGGCCGTATCCGGGAGGCCATGCGACCGAACACCAAACTCGTCCATGTCGAGACGCCGACCAACCCGCTGATGCGCATCTGCGACCTGACCGCCGCGGCCGAGATCGCGCATGAAGGGGGTGCGCTCCTCATGGTGGACAACACGTTCGCGTCGCCCTTCAATCAGCGGCCTCTCGAGTCGGGAGCCGATGTTACGGTCCACTCTTCCACCAAGTACCTGAACGGCCACTCGGACATCATCGGTGGCATCCTCGTGGTCAACGACGACGAACTCGCCGAGGACATTCACTTCGTGCGGAAATCCACGGGAGCCGTCCCCGGACCCATGGATGCATGGCTCTGCTTGAGGGGGACCAAGACCCTCCATGTCCGAATGGAAAGGCACAACGCAAACGGTCTGGCGGTGGCGCGCCACCTCGAAGAACATGCCGCCGTGAGGCGTGTCATCTATCCCGGCCTCGAGTCCCATCCACAACACGAGTTGGCTCACCGACAGATGTCGGGGTTCACGGGAATGGTGGCGCTCGACCTGGGCGATCCCGACCAAGCACGGGCCCTTGCCACGGGCACTCGAGTGTTCCAGCTTGCCGAGAGTCTGGGCGGTGTGGAGTCCTTGATCAGCATACCGGCGCTTCAGACTCACGCCTCCGTGCCCAAGGACCTCCGAGAGGCCATGGGGGTCACGGAGGGGCTGGTGCGACTCTCGGTCGGCATCGAAGATCTCAGCGATCTGATCGACGACCTGGACCAGGCCCTGGCCTGAAACTTCTCCCGGGGGAGCCGCGTACAGCCGATAAGAACGCGGCGGCCTCCGGCCGTAGCGGCGAGGACACAAGGAGATAGAGATCCATGGCTGGTGAAAACGACCAAGAGAACGGCAACGGCGAGAACGGCGGAGACGGAGAGAATGCACGTGCGCGTCGCATCCTGACCGACATCGCTCCCCGCGCCTGGGAGCACCCTGCGGACCGCGCGGCCCTGGCGGCCCTGCGGAAGATCCCCGTCTTCGACGACGTGCTGCGGAAGCTCTTCGGGTTCTTCGGCGAGAAGCCGATTCGCTTGGCGTTCCTGGCGAACTCGGTCCGGGTCTCGGACCGTCAGTTTCCCAGGGTCAAGCGCCTGTACGAGGACGTTCTCCAGACCCTGGATGCGCCCGAGGACTATCCGCTCTTCGTCTCCCAAACGCCCATTGTGAACGCCGGTGCGTACGGGATGGACGAGCCGTTCATCATCCTGAACTCGGGCACGGTCAAGCTTCTGGACGACGAGCAATTGTCGTACGTGATGGGTCACGAGTTGGGCCACATCATGAGTGATCACGTCCTCTACCGGACGATGACGCAGATCCTCATTCAGCTGGCCGGGATGGGCTTTCCGATCGTGGGCCTGGCGGCCCGGGCTGTACTCGTGGCGCTCCTGGAGTGGTCACGGAAGAGTGAGCTCTCCAGTGACCGTGCGGGTCTGCTCTCCGTGCAGAACCCGCAGGGGGTCATGAACACCATGCTCAAGATGGCGGGTGGCGGAGACGACGATGAGATGAACCTGGACGAGTTCATCATCCAGGCCGAGGAGTACCGGGAGTCGGGCGATATGGCCGACCAGGTTTTCAAGGTTCTCAACCTGATGGGACAGAGCCATCCCTTCTATGTGCTGCGCGTCGCCGAAATCCGCTCGTGGATCGAAGAGGGAGAGTACGACCGCATCATCCGCGGTGAGTACCAGCATCGTGGCGACCCCGACCCGGCTTACAAGCAGGACTTGAGCGAGGCCGCGCAGGCCTACGCGCAGGGCGCCAAGGATCTCTTCGGGCAGGTGACCGGAGCCGCAAAGCGTATGGCGGACGACATCATGGGAGGAGCTAAAGGCTAACGACCGGCGACGTCTCGGGTCCCTACGAGGACCTGAGAAATCGGGCAATCGGGCGACCGGTTGCCCGTTCTTTTTTTGGCGCTAGACTGATGCCATGCGCATCCTCATCGTTGGAAATGGAGGTCGGGAACACACCCTGGCCTGGAAGCTCCAGAGGGACGCACCGGACGCCACCATCTTCGTGACCCAGCCCAACGGGGGCATGGTCGGTGCGGTGGAGACCCTCGAAATCGCCCCGGGCGACGTCGAGGCCCTGGCGGGCTGGGCCATGGCTCAAGAGATCGACCTCACGGTCGTCGGACCCGAGGCGCCCTTGGCGGCGGGGCTCGCCGACCGCCTGGCCCGAAACGGAGTGCCCGTGTTCGGTCCCACCAAGGCCGCGGCTCGTATCGAGTCGAGCAAGGTCTACGCCAAGGAACTCATGCAGAGGGCCGGTGTGCCCACGGCGGGATTTGCCGCCTTCAGCGACCCGGAGGAGGCCGCAAACTACGTGAAGGACGGCGGCGCACCCGTGGTCGTGAAGGCTTCGGGACTGGCCGCCGGTAAGGGTGCGGTGGTCTGCGAAACCGTTGAAGACGCTCTCGACACCCTTGATCGCATGATGACGGACCGCGTCTTCGGCGAGGCCGGGCGAGAGGTCGTGATCGAGGAGTTCATGTACGGCGAAGAGCTCTCGGTCTTCGCCCTGGCGGACGGACAGGACGCCCTCTTGATGCTCCCATCGCAGGACCACAAGCGGGTCGGCGAAGGGGATACGGGACCAAACACGGGAGGCATGGGAGCGTATGCTCCGGTGGCTCTGTCGACGCCTGAACTCTTGTCCGAGGCCCTCGATCGCGTCATCCGCCCTACCCTCGCGGCCATGGCTGAGGACGACTCCGAGTTCCGGGGACTGCTCTATGCCGGCCTCATGCTCACTGAGCAAGGGCCTCGCGTCGTCGAGTTCAACTGCCGCTTCGGTGACCCCGAGACCCAGGTGGTCCTGCCCTTGCTGGAGTCTTCCCTGTTGGACCCCATGCTGGAGATCGCAAGGGGCGGGGGGCTGGGTGGTGCCACCCTGGAGTCGAGTGATCGGGCGGCCCTCACGACCGTGGTCGCCGCGGAGGGGTATCCGGGCCCCTACGAGAAGGGCCGACCCATCGATATCCCGGACAGCCTGGCGTCGGACCCCGACGTGCTGCTCTTCCACGCAGGCACCCGTATGGGTCCGGACGGTCTCGAGACCTCCGGTGGACGAGTGATCGCCGCCACCGGTCTCGGAGCGACCCTGAGCCAGGCGGCAGCCAAGAGCCGAGCGGCGGCCGCGGCCATCGACTTCGAGGGTAAGCAATTCCGTAGCGATATCGGGTGGCGGGAGTTCGCGCGATCCGAGCGGGAACGACCCTAGTTTCCGGCTCCCCGCCCTAAAAGGACATCTACGATGCCGGAGCTTCCCGAGGTCGAGACCATCGTCCGTGGACTCCGGCCGACGTTGGTCGGTCGCTCGATTCAGCGCGTCCGAGTCCTGCGACCCGATGTCCTGCGCCAACCCCCACGGAGCTTCTCCGCGACGCTGAGAGGTCGGTCGGTCGAGTCCGTCGCACGCCGAGGCAAGAACATCGTCTTAGGCGTCGCGGGCGATCGTGTGCTCATCGTGAACCTCGGCATGACGGGTCGCCTTCTCCTGGCGGGCCCCGACGCTCGGTCGACCCATCCGGCAGTCCGCTTCGCCTTGGATCAAGGACCCGCCTTGGTCTTCGACGACGTGCGCCGATTCGGGGCGTTGGAGGCGCTGTCCGTCGACGGCTGGGCGCAGCGTTCCGACGCACTGGGGCCCGAGCCTCTGTCCGCCGGCTATACGGCTGATCGACTCCACACCGATCTCTCGCGGTCGTCCTCACCCGTCCGCTCTTGGTTGTTGGACCAGCGCAGAGTGGCGGGTGTAGGCAACATCTACGCAAATGAGGCCTTGTTTCTGGCCGGTGTGCATCCGCGCCGGCCCGCCGAGTCTGTAACGGAAGAGGAGGCCCAAGCCCTCCATGCGGCAATCCGTAGAGTGCTTCGCCAAGCCATCCGGAATCGGGGTACGACCCTGAGAGATTACAGAGACGCCTCGGGTGCGCCCGGAGCCAACGCGGTGACACTGCGCGCGTATGGACGGGCGGGCGAGCCGTGCCTCAGCTGTTCAACAGAGATTCGTCGATTGGTCTTCGGTAATCGCTCCGCCTTCCACTGCCCGCGTTGCCAGCCGGAGACGCGCAGCTGATGAGGGTCGTGTCGACCAGAGGGTCCGCCGCCCTCGCCGCTGTTCTCGTGGCAGTCGCGATCGGCCATCTCGATGCCGACGCCCAGCTGGCTACCGGGGTCGATCTTCCGGTCGTCGAGCACGAGCTGGCAAACGGACTCAGGCTGCTTGTCCTGCCACGATACCGGGCCCCCACCGCCTCACTCGTGGTGCAATACGGTCTGGGTGGGGTGAACGAAGCCCCCGGCGAAACCGGTATCGCACACCTCCTCGAGCACCTTCTCTTCAAGGGCACTGAGACGTTCGGCACCCACGACGTCGACGCGGAGCGGCCGCTGTTCGCGCGGATGGATGCCATCCAAGACTCGCTGCGGACCCTGGAGGGGGCGGGGGCACCGGAGGACACGATGGGGCAGCTCCGCGACGAGATCGACCTCCTAGAAGACGAAGCGGCGGCCTATGTGGTCTCGAACGAGATCGATCGGATCCTCGCGCGAAATGGCGCCCGAGGGCTGAATGCGACCACGGACAACGAGTCGACGACCTACTACGTCGAGCTGCCGGCGAACCGGGTCGAGCTGTGGTTCTTGCTCGAGTCGGCACGCATGAAGAACCCGGTCTTCCGCGAATTCTACACCGAACGGAACGTGGTGGCCGAAGAGCGGCGGCTACGGGTGGACACACAGCCGAGCGGCTTGCTGTACGAGGCACACCTGGCCGAAGCCTACACGGTGCACCCCTACGGACGGCCCGTGGTCGGCTCGATGCCGGATATCCTGCGGCTCGACCGACGGCGTGTCCGAGAGTATCACGAGCACTATTACGGCCCGAACAACGCCGTCATCGCCATCGTCGGTGATGTGGATGTGGGGCTGATGATCGAGTTGACCGAACGGTACTTCGGGGATCTGCCCGTCGGAGATCCGCCTCCGCCCGTCACGGCGCGCGAGCCCGTGCAGGATACGGAACGCAGGATCGAGGTCAGCTTCGATGCCGAGCCTCGAATACGCATCGGATGGCATGTACCGGAGCAGCTGCACGATGATGCGGCGGCTCTTGCCATGCTCTCGGCATTGCTCACTGGTGGTGGGACGTCCCGCCTTCACCAACGGTTGGTGGTGGTGGACCGGCTGGCCACGGTGATCAGCTCGACCATCGGACCCGGAGTCCGATTCCCCCGGCTGTTCACCGTGGAAGCGACCGCCCTCTTCCCACATTCGACCGCCGAGATCGAGGTGGCCGTCTATGACGAGTTACGCTCACTACGGCAGACACCACCTTCGGACGCAGCGCTCCGCCGGATTCGAAACCAGCTCGAGGCGGGTCAAGTCCGCACGCTTACTTCGCACCTGGGACTGGCGTTCCAGCTTGCCGGATCCGAATCGATCTACGGAGACTGGCGGACAGGCTTCCGATTAGGAGAGCGGCTTTCGGCCGTTCGGCCCGAAGACGTCAGCCGTGTCTTAGAGCGCTATTTTTCGTCCGACAACCGCACCGTGGCCTTCCTGTCGCGGCCGGATTCGGGGAGAACGAGGTGAGCCGGCGCGGTGCGTGGGGCCGCGGTGCGTGGGTCGTGTCGGGACTCGCGGTCGCCGGTTGGACCCTCGCCTGCGCAGTCGGTCCAGGACCGGAGCTGAGAACTCTCGACCCGGAACGGCCGGCGTTGGAGGCGCTGGTATTCCCGGAACTGGAGTTCAAGCCGCCGGCGCCGGATCGCTACCGGTTGGAGCCCGGCGTCGACGTGTTCGTGCTCGAGGACCACACGTTGCCGCTCGTGTCTGTATACGCGCGTTTCAAGGGTGGGCCGCGCCACTTCGCCCGCGATCGGCTCGGGGCGACCACGGCCGTGCCGATCCTCCTCCGGTCCGGGGGCACCGCCGATCTTTCACCCGATTCCGTGGACAAGATCCTCGAGTTCTATGCGACCCAGACGTCCTTTGGAGGCGGAGGCAACACGGCATTCAGCACCCTGAATGTCCTGACTCGTCACCTCGACGACGTCCTGGGCACTTGGGGAGATCTCTTGAAGAAGCCGAGGTTCGACCCCGACCGAGTGGAAATCTGGAGGGGCCAAGAGCTCGAAGACCTTCGCCGTAAGGATGATACACCCGGTCGACTCGCGATCACGAAGTTCAACCGCTTGCTTTTCGGAGATCACCCCATCGGATGGGAGCTGGGTCCGGAAGATCTGGAGCCCGAGGACCTCTCCGAAGAGGTGCTCCGGTCCGTCCATGGCATGGTGTACTGCGTCGGGAACCTCACGTTGGGTGTCGCCGGCGACATCACCTGGGAGGACGCGCGCCCACGTCTCGAGGCACTGCTCGCGGGATGGCGGCCCTGCCCTGCTCCCCTGCAGGAGCCTCCTGCCGCCGACGAGCGGGTCGCCCCCGGGGTCTACCTCGTCCCGCGTCCTCTGGATCAGAGCACGATCGTGATCGGACGGCCAAGCGCCGTTCGACTCGGGGACGAAGCGGACTATTTCTCTTCGAGAATCGGCAACACGATCCTCGGCGGAGCGGGTCTCGGCAGCCGGCTGGTGACACGGGTGCGCACCGAGCAGGGCCTAGCGTATTCCGCGGCCTCGGTCTGGACCGCCCCCAGGCGCTCGAACGGGATCGTGGGTGCCATCACCCAGACCAAGAGCGAGTCGACGGTCGCGGCCATCCGCTCCATCCTCGACGTGCTGGGCGACATGTCCAACAATCCTCCCCGTGAGACGGAAGTCTCCGACGCCATCGATCGCATCGTGAACGGGTTCGTGTTCAGCTTTGAGCGTCCGGGTCAGATCGTGTCGCGCCAGATGCTCTACCTCACACAAGACCTGCCTCTGGACTGGCTCTCGCTCTATGTCGACGGGATCCAGAGGGTGACAGCGTTAGGCGTAGAGACCGTGTTCAAAACGCACCTGTCGCCCGAGGCCATCGACGACATGGTCATCTTGGTCGTGGGTGACCCGGAAGCGTTCGACTCGGGGCTCGAAGAGCTGGGTACCGTACGCACGTTGGAGGCGGACGGGACGTTCCCCGGTGGTTCGGACACGCGCTGACCGAAGTCCGCCCTCCGGCCGCCTATCAGGCGCTAACGCCTACGTGAATCGCCGCGATCCCGCCGGTCACGAAGGTCCACTCCACGTCCCTGAAACCGGACTCACGGAGCAGTTCCGCTAAGGCCTCCGGTCCCGGGAACTCCTTCACGGACTCGGGGAGGTAGGTGTAGGCCCAGGGGTGCCCCGAAACCACCCGTCCCACCAGCGGGAGCACCCTGTGGAAGTAGAAGTGGTAGAGACGACGCAGTAGCGGGTTCGGTGGGTCGGTGAAGTCGAGGATGACCAGGCGGGCCCCGGGACGCAGAACGCGGGCCAGGTCCCTGAACCCGGCCCGCAAGTCCGACAGATTGCGCACGCCGAACCCCACCGTAGCGCCATCGAAAGAGTCGTCCGGAAACGGGAGCCGGAGGGAATCACCGCACACCGGCGTCACCGAGTCGCTGAGCTTGTCACGACCCTCGACCAGCATGGGCAGCGCGAAATCCGTCGCTATGACCGCGCCTCCGAAACCCGACTGACGAGCCAACTCGAGGCTCAGATCGAAGGTCCCCGCACAGGCATCGAGGAAGCGACCCTCAGGCCTGCGCCTCCATCCCAGGAGCCCGACAGCCTTCCTCCTCCACCGTCGATCGATGTTGAGGCTGAGCACATGGTTCAACAGATCGTAGCGCGGTGCGATCTCCGAAAAGAGCGTCCGTACCTGGGTTTCTCGATCCGTCCCGCGAGACGGCTTGGCTTCGGGGATTGTCGCCATGTACTCGGCGTTTTGATTAGGTTTTCTTGATTCAGCTGAACAGAAGAGACCGGTCGGGGTGAGTGGTCAGCCGCGTACCCGGGAAAGATCTGAAGTTTCCCAACCGTAACATGGCTGCGGACTCCACGGCGAGCTGCCGTCCCGCCGGACCCACTCCATGCGGAGCCTCACTCCTTGGATCTACCGGCCGACACCGACGTCCAAACAGACGCCCAAACCGACGCCCAAACCGATCCCCCGACCGACAAGGATCTGGCGGCCCTCGCGGCCGAGGGGCGTGAGGACGCCTATGGCGAGCTGCTCAAGCGATACGAGCGGCCGGTCTTCGCGCTGATCTTCCGGATGGTGCGTGACCGATCCTTGGCCGAGGACCTGGCTCAGGAGGCGTTCATCCGGGCGTTCAATGCCATCTCTTCGTACGACCCGCGATACAAGTTCAGCAGCTGGATCTTCAAGATCGCCAACAACCACACGATCGATCATCTCAGGAAACGCAAGCTGGACACCGTCTCCATCCACGGGTCTCCGCACGCCCGCACCGCGCGGGAGGAGGAGCAGACCAGCCTCGTAGTGGAGTCGACCGACGAAGACCCGCACGAGTACGTCGAACATCGCGAGCTCGGCCACCAGATCGAGCAAGCCATCGGGGAGCTTCGGCCGGAATATCGAACCGCGATCCTGCTCCGGCACGTAGAGGGTTATGCGTACGAGGAAATCGCGGAAATCATGGACCTCCCGCTGGGCACGCTGAAGACCTACTTACACCGCGCCCGTGGTGAGCTGAAGACCCTTTTGGCCCACCTCGCGTCATGAGGCGTTTTTCATGAAACTTTCGAGAGGACCCCCCCGTAGGGTCGAGTGGAAAAACGACAGGAGTCGATGACGTGGCGAAGAAGAACGCAAGCATGCACCTGACCGCTGAGCGGATTCAGGCGTTTCTCGACGGCGCTCTCCCAAAGGAGGAGAGGGTCCACGTCGAGGAGCATGCTACGTTCTGCGCGAGCTGCCAGTCTGAGTTGGACGCCTGGCAGCTTCTTTATTCGGAGCTCAGTGAGTTGCCCGAACTCGCACCGTCCGAGGGATTCGCCGGCCGCGTGCTGGCAGAACTCGAAACCGCGGCGCCGGTCAGGGGCCCGGTTGGGGACTTGGCGGCTGCGCCGGAAGTCCCGAAGGCCCGTGCCTGGGGCTGGCTGCGACGGCGGACCGCCAAGGTAGCCGAGCACCTCAGTCCCGAGCGCCTGCAAGACTATATAGACGGCGTCCTCGCCCAGCCTCATATGGCCCGGGTAGAGACGCATCTCGACGGATGTGGTGCGTGTCGGGCCGAGGCGGGTGCCTGGCGGGAACTGGTCGAGCGGATCGAGTCCGTCCCCGAGTTGGCACCTTCGGCCGGATTTGCGCAGAGGGTCATGGCGCAGGTCCGCATCGGACGCCTCGTACGGGAGCCCGCGGCCGTTTCGAGCCGCACACGAGTGTTGGCCTTGGCTGGACACTGGGCTTCACGCCTGCTCCCACGCACCCAGAAGGCCTGGGCGGTGATCTCCGGTGTGGCCGTCACGCCGGCCACCGTGGTGGTGCTGCTGGTCTATACCGTCTTCTCGAACCCGGCGGTGACTCCGGGGCACCTGGCCTCCTTCGTCTGGTGGCAGGTCAACGGTGCGGCTTCGGCCGTCGGCGGCCTGGCGGCCGACATGCTGTTCGAGAGTGCAATCATGTTCTACGCCTATTCGGCCCTTGAAGCCTTGGCCGCCGCGCCTTTGCTGTCAGCCCTGGCTGCGATGTCTCTAGCAGCCGCGACTGGTGCGTCCGGATGGGTCCTATACCGAAATCTGATCCCCACCCAGAAGGTGGATGGTGAGTATGCGACAGTATCGATCTAGTTTCCGCCGGGCGTCGATGTCTGCCCTTTTCCTCGCGCTGGTTCCGGTCGCGTTGACCGGACAGGCCCGTGAGGTCGTGTCCAACCAGCTCGCCATTTCACAGAGTGAAGCGGGTCTGGTGCTCGAGTTCGCCGACGATGGAGTGTTCGAGGTCTCGTTGCGCGATGGCGTCGTGGTAATGGACGACGGCATCGTGGGAACCTTCGAACGGGGCGACGCCCTGGACACCGCTTGGCGTGAGCTCCTCGGAGAGATCGTCAACCTCTCGGACGGGCCCCTGGGCGAGGCTCTACGCGAATGGGCTCCGCCGGCCTCCCTTTCGGGGGATGGCTTGGCGACGGCCCAACTGCTCGATCGGTCCCTCGAGGAGGCTCTGAGGGCGCAGGCAGCAGTGGATCCGGCAGCCGACATCTCGGTCGATATTTCGGCGGACCTTGGGCTCAGCCTCAAAGCGCTCCTCAGCCGCACGGACATACTGGGCGAACTGGGGAAAGCCCTCGAAGCGATCGATGTGCTCACCTCCTCCATCTACATCGGAGAGGACGTCGTGGTCGGCGAGGGCGAGACCATTGAGGGAACCATCGTCATCGTGGACGGTGATCTGACGGTACGCGGCATTATCGAAAACGACGTCGTCGTCGTGGACGGGTCCATCACGGTGCGCGACGGCGGCAACGTCCGGGGCGACATCCGCTTGGTGGACTCGAGCTACTCCGGAATCGACGAGTCGGACCTCGGCGGGCGTGTGATCCGGGTGGATGCGGACGACACGGATTTCGAGGCCTCTGCGGCTCTCGGGGACTTCGCCGACTTGGATGACCTGGAGAATCTCGAGGATCGCATCCGCGATGAGATCCGTAGCGAACTGCGACACGAGTACCGAGACACCGGAAGAGGCTTTTCCCCCTTCCGGGCCGTCGGACACGGGGTCGCGGAGGTCCTGGGGGATCTACTTTCCTTCTTGATCCTCTCGCTCCTCGCGCTCAGCGTTGTCTACTTCGCGAAGGACAACCTCGATGTGGTCGCAGATACCGCACAGCGGAGCCCGATGAGGGCAGGCATGGTGGGTATGGCCGGCGCGTTCCTGGTCCTTCCGACCTGGTTGTTGGGAGCCGTGGCCCTCGTGGTCTCGGTCGTCGGCATCATTGCCCTGCCCTTCTGGCTGCTCCTGTTCCCGATCGCGGTAGCCCTGGGAGCCGGACTCGGCTTCCTCGCGGCAGCCAAGAACATCGGTGAGTGGGTCGCCGCCCGGGAGATCAGTGGACTGGAGTGGATTCAGCCCACCAACACCTTCTACGCGGTGGTCACTGGCGTGGGCACGGTACTCGCCTTCTCCGTGGCCGCGAACGTGCTCGACATCGTGCCGTTCTTCGGCTTCTTCAGCGGCTTGATTGCGACGTTGGGATCCATGATCGCATTCGCGGCGCTGCTGGTCGGGTTCGGCGCTGTGCTGCTCACACGAGGAGGTCGCGAGGCCGAGTTCTACGGCGGCGGTGATCCGTTCGGCGAGGAGCCGGTCTGGCAGGACAACGGGTTTAGCGACGAAGTGATCGACGCGGAAGAGCCCAAGGCCAAGGTGGACGATGAGGACATGGCCGAGGCTACAGCCGATGTAACCGATGAGACTACCAACGAGGCGGGGGATACTGGGGATGTGGACGATGCATAGAGGTATGACGAGACTGGCGTTGGCCCTTCTGTTGATCGGAGCCGGGGTGGCGCGCGCGGACGGCCAGGACTGGCGGACCGTGACGATGTCCCGGCAAGTCGAGGACGAGGAGAGTGTCGACGTGTTGGTGCGCTACGGAGCGGGTGAGTTCACGGTCGGCGCTGCCGAGTCGGGAACGCTGTACCGCATGCAGCTCAAGTACGACGAAGAGGTGTTCGAGCCCGTGGCCGAGCACCGCGGATCCACTCTACGGATCGGCACCGAGACCATCGGGCGCCGGTGGATGGGCCGAGACCATTCCGCTGGTTCGATGGAGTTGGCGCTCGCCCAGGACGTCGCGATGGACCTGACCATGGAGTTTGGTGCCGTGAAGGCCGAGATCGATCTCGGCGGCTTGCGTCTCACTGCGCTGGACATCGAAACCGGTGCTTCGCAAACGCGACTGGTCGTCTCCGAGCCCAACGTCGAGACCATGGACGAAGCGAGCCTCGAGGTGGGCGCAGCGGAGTTCACGGCTCGTCAGTTGGGCAACCTGAACGCCGCCCGCATCGAGGTGGACGCGGGCGTCGGCGACATCGATCTCGACTTCACCGGGGAGTGGCGGAGAGACGCGAGAATCTCGGTGGACATGGGGCTAGGTGCCCTCACACTGCGTTTCCCGAAGGGGCTGGGCGTCAAGCTGGTCAAGGACACGTTCCTGACCTCTTTGGACTCCGAAGGGCTCGTCAAGCGCGGAGATGCGTATTACTCCTTGGACTATGACGAGGCGGAGTACCAGGTCACCGTGGACGTGGACGCCGCATTCGGAAGCATCCGTGTCGTCTGGGCGCGCTGACCGCGCCCCCGCGCGTTGATCAGGAGATAGAGAGATGATCGGTACACTGCTGACCTTCTTCGCCGTCGGCCTCGTAACGCTGGTCGTGGCCGGCATCGCGCTGTCGATCTTGGGCACCGTATTGTCCCTGGGATTCGGCCTGGCCGCCTTCCTGCTGTTCAAGGTGGCCCCGATCCTGTTGGTGGGTTGGGTGGTGCTGAAGGTCATCGACAAGCGCCGCGGCGGCAGTCTGTCGGCGGCGGACCGACGCTGGTTGGAGGGCGAGTAGACAGCTCTGCTCGGCGCGCTTCGCACGCGCTAGCACTACAAAGACGAGAAGGGGCCGGCCTCCGTGGGAGGCCGGCCCCTTCTCTCGTCCACGGCAACTCCATTCTGCACCCTGCGAGCCGAGCGAACCTCTTCTACCGACTCACCCGCTCCTGCAACTCCTCGAAGAAGTTCTCCACGACGATCACCTGGCCTGGGATCGCCTCCGTATCGCCCCGCGCAACAAACAAGAATCGATCACCGTCCGGGCTGACGTCATACTGAGTAACTCCTCCGCGGAACTGGTCGGTCGGGAACAATGTTCGCTGCTCTCCGGCGGTGAACGTCGGGCCCGTCAGAATCTCAACCGCGACCAGCTGGCGTTCGGCGTCCCGGTAGAAGAGCTCGCTGCCGTCCTTTGCCCACCTCGGCTCGCCGCCACCATTCGGGGATATCAACCACTTACCTTGATCGGTGTTCGGGAAAGGGCGCACATAGACTTCGAATCGCCCCGACTCGTTCGACACATAAGCGATCCAGCGTCCGTTCGGTGAGAGTGCGGGCACTGCGTCGATAAACTCGGACACGACGAGCGGTACGGGCTGGTCGTCTTCTCCCCGCATGCGGGCGTACAGATTCGCATCTTCCTGATAGACCAACCACTGTCCGTCGGACGAGACGACCGCCCAGTTCACTTGTCCTTCCGGTGACAACACCAGCTCGCTCGGAACGCTTCCATCCGCGCGCCTCTGAAAGAGCTCGTCGTTGTCGCGGTTCTCCTTCGACAAGAAGATCACGGTCTGGCCATCCGGAGTCCAAGAGGGACGACGGTGCCTCTCCTCGAAGGTGAGCTTAGAGAGCGGTCCCTGATCGAGCTGCTTGACCCAGACCTGTGACTCGGCGCCCACAGTGATGTTCAGTGCCAGGCGCGTCCCGTCCGGAGAGAGTGTTGGTGACGAAAAATCACCTGTCCAGCTCGGGTCTACATCCTCGATGCCACCGCTTCGTGTCACCCAGACCATCCGATCGGACCCCGACTCGGCCAAGGCCTCACCCGGCTCGTAGATGATCGTCCCGGTCTTCGAGACGTCCAGATCCACCGAGCCCTGTCCCTCTACCCCAACGCCTTCGAAGAGCGGTGTCGCCGGTCCAGTAAGCTCGAGCGTCTTTTCGTCGAAGGGCGCCGCAACCACCGATCCATCGGCCCGGACCACGATGATGTGTCCGCTCGCCGCCCATCGCGCGTAGATGCCTTCGAGAAGCACTCGGTGCGTACCCGTGGACAGATCGAGCACCGCGATGTCCATAAAATCAGTGTCGTACGATTGTTCTCGCCCCACCGTGAAGATCACGCCACGCGCACCCGGCAGTACATCGGGAAAGAAGTGGCCGAGCTCTGCCCTTACGGTGTCGAGAGTGCTGACCACAGTGATGGGACCACCGGTCGCAGGCATACGCGCGAGGCCGTCGAGGGTGGCCCGACCGCCCTCGACGGCACCGGACACTAAGTAGATGTTGCCGTCGCTCCCCCAAGCGCCACCTCCACGGACAATCCCGCTGTCCGCCAAGGTGACCGGCGGCTCACCCGTAAGAGACACGATCCTCAACGCCCGCCCGATCGTAATGAACGCGATCCGGTCCCCGTCCGGAGAAAAGAACGGCTGGTGCGCGCCCTCTCCGCCGCTCAGCATCCGCGGTACCAGATCATGTCGATCACGAATCCAGAGCTGCGCCGGTCCCTCCGGTGCCCCGACATACGCCAGCATCGCGCCGTCGGGCGACACCGCCAGGTTCGATCCAAAGGCATTTTGTGACCCCCGCTCGAGCGGGAGGGTCATCGAGTAGCGCAACACGCCACCCGGGGGCTCCGGGCTGAACACGGCCCAGGCAGCTACAGCGGATGAGAACACCGCGAGTGTCCCTAGCCCAGCGGCGACACGCCTCCACGGACCTGGATGGGCCGCGGCCTCAGAGGCCTTGGGCTCTCCGTGACGGAAGTGGTCGTCCTTGAGCGCCGCAGCGAACTCCTGCGCCGTCGTGAAGCGATCCGCCGGCAGCTTCTCCAATGCACACCGGATCGCTGCATCCACATTGGCCGGAATCGACGGGCGCTGCTCGGCGGCAGCAACGGCCTTGCCCGAGATGATCTTGCCCAGCACCGCCTGGGCCGTCGCCCCCGGGAAGGGCGGCTCACCGACCAGCATCTCGTAGAGCACGCAGCCAAGCGCGTAGATGTCCGTGGCCGGCCCCACCACCTGGTCTCCGGTGGCCTGCTCCGGGCTCATGTAGTACGGAGTGCCGACGCTCAGACCGGTCTCGGTCAGCCGGGTGCCCCCCGCCGCCCCAACCGCCAGCGCGATGCCGAAGTCCGCGATGAGCGGGCGGCCCTCGTGCATTAGGATGTTGGCCGGCTTGATGTCTCTGTGGACCACGCCGGCGCGGTGTGCGTAGTCCAGGGCCTCGGCCAGATCTGTAGCGATCTTGACCGCCTCATCCACATGCAACTGCTGCTCGCGGTTCAGGCGATCCCGGAGCGACTCGCCCTCCACATAGGGCATCACATAGAAGAGGAACGAATCCGCCTCGCCGGAATCATGCAGCGGAAGGATGTGGGGGTGCTGCAGGTTCGCCGTGACCTGAATCTCGGTCAGGAAACGCTCGGCCCCCACCACGGCCGCCAGTTCGGGCTTCAACACCTTGAGGGCGACCTTGCGGTTGTGCTTGTGATCCTCGGCCAGATAGACGGTGGCCATGCCACCCTCGCCGAGCTCACTCGTGATCGAGTAACGGCCTTCGAGGGCGGCGTTCAGACGCGGGACAGCAGGATTCGGGGAGGCGGGGTCTGTCATGGCGCACAAGATGCGCTCAATGCGGGCGGGGCCACAAGCAGACTACGCGCAGAGGCAATATCGATTTGCCCGTCCCCGACCTCGCTCGGGCTCTACCCAGCGGCCCCCAGCGCCTCCAGGACGACCTCCGAGATCGCCTTGAGCGCCTGCCCAGCCGCCGAGTCTGGGGCGGACACCACCGTCGGCGCACCCGCATCCCCGGCCTCCCGCACCGCCGGATCCAGTGGCACACTGCCCAGGACCGGCAAATTCATGTCCGCCGCGAGCCGCTCGCCGCCACCGCTGCCGAAAACGTCGATCTCCTCGCCGCAGTGCGGGCAGGAGAGTCCGACCATGTTCTCGACGATGCCCAAGATTCGCGTGTTCACACGCTCGAACATCTTGATGCCCCGTCGTACATCACCGGTGGCGACGTCCTGAGGCGTGGTCACCATCACCACACCGTCCAAGTCGATGGTCTGCACCAACGAGAGCTGTGCGTCGCCGGTCCCGGGCGGCATGTCCACAACCATCACGTCCAGCGGACCCCAGCTCACCTGCTCCAGAAACTGCTTCAGAATCCCCGCGATGAGCGGACCCCGCATGATGGCGGGCTGCTCCTTCTCCAACAGGAAGCCGAGGCTCATGAGCTTCACGCCATGCGCCTCGAGCGGCTCGATCATCTCACGGCCCTTGTCACCTGTTACGGGCGGACGACGGTCCTCACCGAACATGAGCGGGATGTTGGGTCCGTAGATGTCCGCGTCGAGGAGTCCGACGGTCTTTCCGGCGACAGCGAGGGCTGCGGCCAAGTTGCTGGCTACCATCGACTTGCCCACTCCACCCTTACCAGAACTCACAGCTACAACGTGAGAGACCTCTGTGAGAAGTCCCGACTGCGGCGTCGGCGCAGGCACGGACCCCGGTTGAAGACCCCCGCCCTGAGGTCCGGCCCCAGGGGCCGCCCCGCCCGATTGCGGCAGCTGCACGTTGATCTTGACGCTGGTCACGTCCGCCAAGCCCTCGACGGCCCCTCTCGCCTCTTTGACGAGATCTCCCGGATCGTCTCCGTGAAGGGCGAACGAGAAGCGCACGTCGCCATCGTCTCCGACCTCCACCGACTGCACGTGGCCACTCTCGATGATGTCCCGGCCGGTTACGGGATGCCGTATCGCGGCCAGAGCCTTCAGTACGGCTTTCCGCACGCTGTCTTCGCTCATTTCCGCTCCCAAAGCCTACGCCATACGCCGCCCGCCATTGGCTTCGGTGGCGCTATGAACAAAAAAAAGTGGCGTCTCCGGAATCTCCGAGACGCCTGCACGGATCCTGGGCCGTGGCAGGCTCAGCCTGTGTTCGACCAGGCCGCGCCCGCTCCACTCCTGCCGGAACCGAGAAAAGCTACGAATATTTCATTGCATCAGTCAACATGACGGTTGTTATATTGCAACAAGCTTGCGTGAATCGGGCTGGGAACGAACATTTCGAAAACATATGTTTCCAACCGGGCGAGTCCCCAGGTAGAACTGTTGGAATAAGAGCAACGAGGCTCCATGCAAGAAGAGACGACGTCACTAGGCCCCCTCGAGTCTGAACTGTCGGGTGCTTCACCCCACATCTCGGACTACTGGCACGTCATCACCCGTCGCTTATGGCTCGTGCTCCTCATCTTCGGTGTCACGACCGCCTCGGCTATTTGGGCGGTCTCGAAGCAGCGGACGATTTACGAGACGGGTGTATCCCTCCAGATCAATGACCCGCTCGAGGTAACCCGGCAGCTCACGGTCCCGACCCGAGTGTCGGGGATGAACATTTTCGTAGACCCCATCGAGTCCGAGATTCAGGTCTTGGCCTCCGTCCAGGTGGCGCGGAACGTCGTGACCAGACTGGGGATGCGGCTGCGCCCCGAGAATCCGGACCTGGTTCGCTCCGACCTCTTCGTGGAGGCCTGGATCGACCCGGCTGCTCGCGACGGCGTACTGGACCTGGTCTACGACGAGGCCGGTACGGCGGCGCAGATCTTCGACGGCACGGGCAACCTGGTCCTGGAAGGGCCGGTGGGTATGCTTCTCGACGCCGGCTGGCTGCGGCTCAGACTGCAGCTGCCCCCTGAAGAGTCACGTCAATACAGGCTCGTGATTCATCCCGTGCCCGAGGTCCAGGGCGAAGTCCAGGGGCGACTGGCGGCGGCAGCCCTCGAGTCGACCAACATCATTCAGGTGAGCTATCGCAGTCCGGACCCGATCCTGGCCCCTCAGATCCTGAACAGTGCCACCTTGGCTCTGCAGGGATTCGGTGAGGACCGCGTTCGTGTGCAGGCCGAGCGCGACCTACAGTTCATCGAGCAGCGCCTCGACAGCGCCCTTTCACAGCTCCAGGGTTCGTCTCGGGCGATTCGGAGCTTCAAGGAGAGTGCTCAGTTCACGAGCCTGACGATTCAGGAGCAGCAGCTCCTCAACCGTTACGAGAGCACCGAGGACCGCATGCAGGCACTGTTGGACCAAGAGGACGCGCTGCATGGGATCACGGTGGGCTTGGAGAGAACGGGCATCGAGGGTGTGGACCTGGTGGCCTTCATGGCGGTCCTGCCCGCAGGTGTGAACCCACAGATTCGCGGGCTCGCCGATGAGGTACAGGACCGCAAGGACCAAGTCCAAACGCTCCTGACCGAGGAGAGGAAGACCGAGGACCACCCGCAGGTGAGAGCCGTGCGATCGCAGCTTCAGGCGAAGGAAGCGGAACTGCGCACCGCCGTACAGGAGAACCTCGGCGTCCTCGCAGCCCAGATCGCCGACCAACAGGTCGAACTCGACGAGATCCAGGCCGATCAGGCGAACTTCCCCGAGCTCGAGAATCAGCTCGGCGAGCTGAACATCCAGTTGGGACTCGACCAGGAAACCGTACGCTTCTTGAAGTCTCAACAGTACCAGGGTGAAATCACCGCCGCCGGAGCCTCGGCCTACGTCGCTGTAGTCGATTCCGCCGACAGCGTGATGCCGGTCACGACCGGTGGACGGACCAATCTGTTTCTCGGCGCGCTGCTCGGGCTGATCCTCGGCGTCGGAGCCGCGTTCTTCCTCGAGTACCTGGACCGTACAGTACGCACGAGCGCCGACGTCGAGACGCTGCTCAGCATACCGGTCCTCGGTATCATCCCGCGGCTCCGCAAGCTGATGCCCGACTCGGAAGAGGACGACGGCCGTGGGGCCCTGCCCCTGATGGTGGCGTTGGATCCTCTCGATCCGGCTGCCGAAGCGTACCGAAACCTGCGCATGAACTTGATGTTCATGAGCACGGACGAGGAACCGATTCGGACCCTGCTCTTCTCGAGCCCGGGTCCCAACGAGGGCAAGTCGACCACCTCGATCAACTTCGCGGTCATGCTGGCGCAGCAGGGCCAGCGGGTACTGCTCATCGACGCCGATCTCCGGCGCCCCGCTCTTCACCGGGCCATGGACGTGCTCCGCGAGCCAGGGCTGACCAACCTGTTGATCGGGGACGCGGAGATTCGTGAGGCCATTCGCCCCAACGTGCTTCCGAACCTCGACCTGCTCCCCAGCGGACCCTTCCCGCCCAACCCTTCCGAACTCCTCAACTCCAAGACCATGCAGCGTCTCCTGGAGGAGTGCGAGGGCAAGTACAGCCACCTCATCCTGGATACGCCGCCCATTCTGGCTGTCACCGACTCGGCGATCCTGGGTGCCCACACCGACGGTGTCGTCCTCGTGATGCGCTCTGGAGAGACGGAGCAGCGAGCTGCCGAGCGTGCCGTGGATCAGCTGCGACGCGTGGGAGTGCGGGTCTTCGGAGCGGTACTCAACGAAGTGGCCTCCACCACCGTGGAGGAGAGCTACTACATGCAGTACTACTACAGCTATCACCCGCGCGAACAAGGCGGTCTGAAGAAGCTGGCGAAGGGACTCCAGAAGGCGAAGATCTGGTAGAAGCTCCCCGCTTTTACCACCGCCTCCCCTCTTCCGAGCCGCGACTTCCGGGCTCATCAGGTCCCTTCTTTCATCCTGCTGGCAACCTCGCTCTCAGGCGCTTGCGAAGGGCGCTCCCACACCCGACATTCCGCTAGAGTTTCCAGGGGGAGCTCGGGCTGGCTCGCCCAGCCGCAAAACGGTGAACAGCGAGCGGTCCCCGTTTTTTTTGGGTCGCCGAGCCGGCCCGCGCAGTAACCCAAGCTGATTCCGAAGAACAACGACCCGCCCCAGAGAGCCTAGATCTATGAACGGCAGATACCGCGTACCCCACCCCACGAACGATCCCGTCCGTAGCTATGCGCCCGGCACGCCGGAGCGCGATTCCATCAAGGCCAGGCTCGCCACCATGGCGGCCGAACAGGTCGAGATTCCCCTGATCATCGGCGGACAGGAGATCCGAACCGGGACCACGACGGACGCCGTCATGCCACACCGGCATTCGCATGTGCTGGGGACCTGCCATCGGGCCGGCACGGATGAAATCAAGCAGGCGATCAAGTCGTGTACGGATGCTCAACACGAGTGGGCGGCCACCAGATGGGAGGACCGCGCATCCATTTTCCTGACGGCGGCCGAGCTGCTCGCCACCACGTGGCGGGACACACTGAACGCGGCCACCATGCTCGACCAGAGCAAGACGGTCCATCAGGCCGAGGTGGACGCCGCCTGTGAGCTCGTCGACTTCCTTCGGTTCAACGTCCACTTCGCTGAGAGCATCTACGACCGACAGCCCATCTCCAGTGAGGGCATGTGGAACCGCACGGACTACCGCCCGCTGGAAGGGTTCATCTACGCCATCTCACCGTTCAACTTCACGGCTATCGGCGGCAACCTGTCGTCCACCCCGGCCATGATGGGCAACACCGTCCTGTGGAAGCCGTCGAGTACTGCGCTGGTCAGCAGCTACTATGTGATGCGGCTGTTCGAAGAAGCGGGACTTCCCCCGGGAGTCATCAACTTCGTCCCGGGTCCCCCGTCCGAGATGACGGAGCTCGTCCTGAGCAGCCCGGACTTCGCCGGAGCTCACTTCACGGGTTCTACCGGAGTGTTCCAGGGCCTGTGGAAGACGGTGGGCGAGCGTATTGCGAACTACCGATCCTACCCCCGGCTCGTCGGGGAGACTGGCGGCAAGGACTACATCGTGGCCCATCCCAGCGCGAATGTCGCCGCGCTGAAGACAGCCATCGTTCGCGGCTCGTTCGAATATCAAGGTCAGAAGTGCAGCGCCGCGTCGCGCGCATACATTCCGGAGAGCATCTGGAAGCATCTCAAGGACCCGCTCATCGAGGAGACCAACTCCCTCACCTTGGGTGAACCCACGGACTTCCGGAACTTCATGTGCGCGGTGATCCACAAGCAGGCCTTCGACGACATTACCGGTTACATCGATCGGGCGGCGGCCAGTGCCGACGCGGACATCATCGCCGGTGGGGACTACGATGGTTCGGAGGGCTACTTCATCCGGCCGACCATCATCTTGTCGCACAAGCCGGACTACGAGTCGATGTGTGACGAGATCTTCGGGCCGGTGATGACCATCTATGTCTATCCGGACGCCGAGTGGACCGAGATGCTCTCACTCGTGGAATCCACATCGCCTTATGCCCTCACGGGGGCCGTCTTCAGCCAGGATCGCGCGGCGCTTCGGCAGGCCTGTGACACGCTCAAGTTCACGGCGGGCAACTTCTACTTGAACGACAAGCCGACCGGTGCTGTCGTGGGCCAGCAGCCGTTCGGTGGAGCCCGGGCCAGCGGGACGAACGACAAGGCCGGCTCGGTCCTGAACCTCCTGCGCTGGACCTCGGCGCAGAGCATCAAGGAGACGTTCGTGGCGGATACCGACTACCGCTATCCGTTCATGGATGCCGAGTAGGGAGAACGAAACCGGGTCCGGCTTCGGCGATTCTCTCGATTCAGCCGCTCAGGCCACCCAGCAGCGTGCTTAGAGCGTGAAACCCGCCGTCGCCCGGAGCCGCGAAGGCGACCCGCCTGAGGACCAGTTCGCCAAGAGCTTCGCGGTGGTTGGCGCCGGGGAACACATCTTCCACTTCTGAGGGCTCGATGCGGCCGCGGTCCTCCAGGACCGACCACGCGTGTTCCTCGTCCTGGGTCCGGGTCCCCAGCAGCTCGTAGCGGCCACCCTCCTCCGAGACGGCGGCCAGCGACTGTCGCCGGAGCACGGTCTCGATCGGCTCCCGGTGGACCTGGCCGACACCCCTGAACACGAAAAGGGCATCGCCCGGCCGGTCATCCTCGAGAAACCGGAGGATGAGCTTGGCGACCACTTCGTCCGCGCACGAGAAGTCGATCACCGTGACCTCGGACAGGTCGATCAAGGACAGGGAGGTCCGGCTGCTCTCGGCCAACTGGGCCTCGATAGCCATCCGGACCGCTCTTCCTGTTTGTCTTGTAACCAGGTGGGAATACAGAGACGCGATCGTGCGCTGTAGCAGCGATCCCACGTCGATCGCGATCGGATCGATCCGGAGCTCATGCCTCATCGGCGATACGCTCCGGGAGAATGATGTTGATCTGGGTCCCGGGGAAGTCGGGTAGGCCCTCCTCCAGCGGGGGCGAATCGAACCACTCGGGTACATCGGCGATGCGAGCCGTGCCACTGCGAATGGAGATCATGCCGTCCCAACGTCGAACCTGTTTTCGGATCTGTTGGATCCCCTGCCCCCGGCCCGAATCAGGAAAGCGTGTTAGCCCATGGATAAACGCAGCCTTGAGTGCGGTGGCATCACCCCAGCGATCGGCGAAGCGGGCTGAATGTTCGTCGGCCAGCGAGCCTCGGAAGCCACGGCCCAGGTCCGACACGGAGATGATGACGACCTGGCGACCGAGCCGCTGGGACCAATTGTACGACTGCGCCGCGACCCACCCCGAGGCCTCGGCGTGCTCGATGATGTTCTGACACACTTCGCTGAGGATCACGCTGAACTGCACGACGCTGGTCAGTGGATATCCCAGGGTCTTTGAGAGGATGGCACCGGCCCGTTTCTGCACGCGATCCACGACTTCGTGGACGTCGCTGTTCGTCGTGATCGGCGTGATCTCGAGCAGAACGTCGGACTCTCCGGCCGCACGTTTGTGGGGGGCCTTGCCGAGATCGAACACGCCCTCCGCCGCCTGGAAGAAACCCATCCGCTCCAGGTAGCTCTTCACGTCACCGACGTCGGCCAGTTCCAGATGGGGTTCCTCTCCGGCCCGATCCCGAGCGACGGAACCGGCGGCCAGAAGGTTCACCATGCCGTTGGGTCCAATCCAGCGGAGGTGCCGTCCGTCGAACAGGATCTTCGTCCCGCCCGCCTCCACGACCTCCGCGAGTAGCGCATCGTAGGTCTGGAAGTCGAGGGAGCCCGGAAGATCGATGACCCTCATGTGTTCCTCTGGGCGGAGAGCCGGCCTCTCAGGTGGTTGTCCAAGCCGCCGGCACCTCTGTGTTCCACGTTCCTGGATGCCATCCGGTTCGCCTGCGTCATCGCGCCTTGAAGCTCGTTTCCTCCCAGAAGGCGGGCAAAGAAAGTAGCTCCCCAGACGTCACCACAGCCAGTGGGGTCACCCTGCAATTCCCCCGTCTCGGAGAGCGTGCGACCGCTGCGTGCCGGCCCGGGTGCCGCGACCCGATGCCGTGTCTCGGGCCAACTGGTCGGATCACTGTCGAACCCGGCTCCAGCCACGTAGCCCGCTCCCTTCGGACCCAAAGTCACGGCGATGAGCTTCAGCTCAGGACCCACCACTTGAGCCGCGAGGTTCCACGGGTCACCCATCGCCCGACCCAACAGATCGAACTCCTCTTCGTTCATCTGGACGGCATCGAAGCAGCGCAGCCATGCCCCCCAGGACGGGAGCTCCTGGGGAATACGCATGCCGCTCCGCCCGACGCCCAGGAACAGGGAGTGAAGGTCTGCGTAGGTCGGACCTCGAAAGGCACTCCGTAACGCCCGCGCCGTATCCAGCTCCATTTCG
This sequence comes from Longimicrobiales bacterium, assembly GCA_965249725.1. GTDB lineage: Bacteria > Gemmatimonadota > Gemmatimonadetes > Longimicrobiales > Gaopeijiaceae > CBDDCX01. The sequence continues at coordinate 531,290 of CBDFMQ010000002.1, read as the reverse complement.
AACCCGGAGATGAAGTTGACGTAGAGGGCGTCGCAGGTGCCCACCAGCGGGCCCAACTCCGCCCACAGCCACGGGGGTACTCCACCGGTCAACCGTTCGCTGCGACGCTCGTTCCCGGAGTAGACGAGCTCGACCCGGTTGCTCGGATCCGGCACGACGCGAACGGCTGTCTCCACGTCCATGCGCGGGAATTCCCGAAGGAAACGCCACGCCGCCTCGGAGAGGTCTGATCCGATCTTGATGATCGGTACGACCTCCCACTCGGGCGTCAGCGCAGCTTCCAGGGCGGCCAGCGCGTAGGCGATCCCTCCCCACTCCTCGACGGGCTCGCTGCGGCTGTCCCTGTGCCGGATGGTGTCCCACACGAGCGTACCGAGCACGCCGAGGCGTTTGGGGGCCACCTCAGACATCGGATGCCACGTCTTCGAGTTCGGCGATCCCGACTCTAGCACGCACCTGCCGGTCCGCTCGAATTCGATCTCGGATCGCGAGGTTCGCTGCCACCACGTCCGGAGTGCGATACGGCCTGGGATGCCACAGGTGGAGGCAAGGAGCCCGATGACGGATCTGCCGACCCGAGACCCCGAGGTTGACGAGGCGCTCGCCCAAGGCCCGATCCAGTCCTCCGTACCCCATATCCATGTCGTAGCCGTTCACGGCCACCACGGAGCTCTTCCAGGTCGAGGCGTTGTGCCCGTTCCAGGTAGGGCGCGTGGTGGTGACCCGGTCCAGGAACGATCCGAGCCTCGCGGACCGGGACAGTCGCAGCTGACGGCGTCCTCCCCTCCAGCCCTTCGCCCGCAACCACGAGCGTTTGAAGACGTGCCCCGAGCGTACGTCTTCGGGGGTCATGGCCTCGGAGAGTTCTCGCGGGAGCTTGAGGTATCCGCCCGAGAGAAACGTGGATGGGCGAGCCTCCCTCATGTGCACTTCCAAGAAGTCCTCCCGTGGAATGCAGTCCCCGTCCGAGAAGACGAGATAGTCTCCCGACGCGGCCACGACGGCCCGATTCAGGATCTCGGTCTTTCGAAACCCGCGGTCCTCGTGCCACACCCGTTGGATGGTGAGGGGGGTCTCCTCGCCGATTCTCTCGATGACGCGGCCCGTCTCCGGCCCGGAACCATCATCCGCCACCACAACCTCGAAGTCGGTGAAGGTCTGGCGGGCGTACCCCCAGAGCACGAGTTCGAGCGCCCGGGGCTGTTCATACGTGGTGAGGATGACCGACAGGCCACCTAAGGATGTTTGGGGCAAGGGCTCGGGCGTGGAAGCCTCTCCGTCGCCGCTCATGAGTCGCCGAGCTGCAGCACCGCCAAGAAGGCTTCCTGAGGGATCTCGACCGCCCCGACCTGCTTCATCCGCTTCTTTCCGGCCTTCTGCTTCTCAAGGAGCTTCCGTTTCCTCGTGATGTCACCGCCGTAGCACTTCGCGGTCACGTTCTTGCGGAGGGCCTTCACGTTCGAGCGGGCCACGATCTGGGTACCGATGGCGGCCTGTAGGGCCACCTCGAACTGCTGGCGCGGGATCAGCTTCTTGAGGCGGCGCACCAGGTCGCGACCATACTCGGCGGCCTTCTCCTCATGGATGATCACGGAGAACGCATCCACGGGGTCGCTGTTGACCAGAATGTCGAGCTTGACCAGGTCGTGCGGTCGGAACTCGAGGAACTCGTAGTCCAGCGCCGCATACCCGCGGGTCCCACCCTTGAGCTTGTCGTAGAAGTCCAGGACGATCTCGGCCAAGGGCAGCTCGAACTCGATCTCCACCCTCTCCGTGTCCAGGTACTGCATCCCTCTGAAGATCCCGCGTCGGTCGTGGCAGAGCTTCTGCACGTTCCCGATGTACTCGGAGGGACACACGATGCGAGCCAGCACGATCGGCTCCGAGACGGAGGAGATGCGACCCCGTTCCGGAAGCGCGGTGGGGTTCTCGATGGTCATCTCGCTACCGTCGGTCATGCTCACGCGGTACTCCACGTTGGGCACGGTGGTGATGAGATCCACGCCGAACTCTCGATCGAGCCGCTCCTGGATGATCTCCATATGGAGAAGTCCAAGGAATCCGCAGCGGAAGCCGAAGCCCAGCGCAACGGACGTCTCGGCGACGTAGTGCAGGCTCGCGTCGTTGAGCTTGAGGCGATCCAGAGCGTCCCGGAGGCTCTCGTAGTCGTCCGCATCCGTGGGGTAAAGCCCCGCGAAGACCATGGAGTGGACGTCTTTGTACCCCTCCAGGAGCTGCGCAGCCTCGTTGTCCGCGTCCAGGACCGTGTCGCCGACACGCGTGTGGCCCACGTCCTTGATGGTCGCGATGACGTAACCGACCTCGCCCGGCGTCAGGTCGAGCCGTGGCACCCGCCCGAGGCGCATGAAGCCCACCTCTGTGACCTCGTAGCTCTGGTCGACCGCGCCGAAGGTGATGGACATCCCGGCCTTCAGCACTCCGTCTACGATCCTCACGTTGGGGACGGCACCCTGGTACTGGTCATACGAGGAGTCGAAGATCAACGCCCGAAGAGGCGCTGCGGCATCTCCTACGGGTGGCGGCACCTGATGAACCACCTCCTCCAGAATGGGCTTGATTCCGAGCCCCTCCTTGGCACTGGCCATGAGTATCCGCGAGGGCTCGATACCGAGCAGGTCTGCGACCTCTTCCTGCCTTCGCTCCGGCTCGGCCCCCAGGAGGTCGATCTTGTTGATGACCGGGATGACCTCGAGGTCGGCCTCCATGGCGAGGAAGAGGTTCGACAGCGTCTGCGCCTGGATCCCTTGGGTCGCGTCGACCACCAGGATCGCGCCTTCGCAGGCCGCGAGCGACCGCGAGACCTCGTACGAAAAGTCTACGTGCCCGGGCGTATCGATGAGGTTCAGCACATACGCGTCGCCGTCCTCGGCGGTGTAGTCCATACGCACCGCATGGAGCTTGATGGTGATGCCCCGCTCCCGCTCCAACTCGTTGGAGTCCAGCACCTGGTCCCGCATATCACGCGCGCTGAGGGTGCTCGTCTCCTCGAGCAAGCGATCGGCCAAGGTCGACTTGCCATGATCGATGTGCGCGATGATGCAGAAGTTGCGGATGTGGTCGAGGTCCACCGGTGCGGCGATTCCACCTAGAGGGTCGGGCTGTAGCTGAACGCATGAAGATAATCGGGGCGAATGGACCAAAGAAGACGGGGCGGAGGCTCGCGCCGTCCGCCCCCTGAAGCCCCTCCCTGAAGCCCCTCCCGTGAAGCTCCTCCCGTGAAGCTCCTCGATGCGTCCTCCCGATTCAGCCGCCGGGTCGACGTGGTCGTGCCGGTTTGGCCCTGGCCGGGGCTTTCCGCACGGAAGGAGGCGATGACCTGGACGGCGCTCTCCGCACCGCCGGCGGTGACGACCTCGTCGGGGGTTTACGCACCGCCGGCGGGGGTGTCACCCGCCCGGACCCTGGGCGAGTGGGCTCTACCCGGCGTCCGGGCGTCGCCCTCGCCCCATCCGATGGACGGGCCCCGGCTGGCGGACGCCTCTCCAGTACCGGCCGCCTCGCCGGGGGCCGCACTCGCGCTCCCGGGTCACCGGGTGAGGCGTCCCGCACACCACTCGGGCGTCGGGCCTCGGGGGCCCCCGCCCCGCCGCGCGGGACCGCCCGACCGCGCGTCCCGTCGGCGATTCCCGAATGGTCGTCAGATCCTCGGGGCGGAACCCGCCGGACCACAGGCGTGCCCGGTTCGCCACGCGCCCGCTCCTTGAATCCGAAGCGCGGACCGCTCGGCACACTCCCGCCCACGAAGACCACCCTATCACCCCGGTAACGTCGCGAGGGATAGAAGTAGGGATCGTCGTAGACCACGACCCTGAAGTTCGTGCAGGTGTAGCGATACGGGTCCCAAATGTTGAACGGCTTGAACCCGTGGCAGTCGTAGCAGAGGAAGCGCGGGTATTGGTGTGGCGCTCCGACGCTGTAGGAGACGAAGTCGAGTCCGTACACCGCATACTCCCAGTCCGGGATGAGCCGCGCGACATAGTCGTCCATGGCCACATAGGGGTCCTTATAGACCCGGTTGCCGACGACCGACAGATCCCATCCACCGCCGTAGTAGGAGTATCGGAAATCCGAGAAATCGAATGGCCTGGGAGACGGGACGATGAAGAAGTACCCCATGCCCGGGCGATCGCCCACGTTCCAGTAGGAGGACCGGGGGAAGAGCAGTCGGTAGTCTCGGTGCGCGCGAGCGTAGTGGTTCTCACTGGGAGACCGCGGATACATCAGCCGCACCGTGCCATCCGTATCGACTTGCAGAATCGCCACGTACGCGTTCACGGTGGATCGGTAGTAGACACGCACGCGTTCGCCCCTGCGCAGCACCGGATCAACACCCCTGTTGAACCAGATTCTCGCCTCGGGCACCGGCTCCTGATGCCGATAGCTCGCGAGCCGGGCCAGGTCCCAGGGCTCCGGGCCGCCGCTGAGGGCCGCCAGTGCAATGACAACTCCTGTGATCCACATATGCTCCTCCTAGAACACCCATCCCCCATCCGTGGAGTTGGCAGGACTCGTGCCAGCGCAGAATCCCTTTATCTAAGCGGTAAACGACCCGCCGGGAGCCCCGATTCGTCCGAAAAAGTGGACGGCCCCCGGGAGAGAGCGGAGACACCCCTCCCCGTCGTCGCCACTACCCATTGCCTTTCTCCGGCGACCCGCTAGTGTGGCGCCATGACTGACTTCACCTCGAAGGCGGCGAGCCGGCTCCGCTCTCGGCCCGACCTGATGGATCCCCAGACTCTCTCCCAGCTCGGGGGCGTGGAACTCATCGCCCGTCAGGTGGTCGAGGGGTTCATCATGGGGCTCCATCGCTCGCCTCACCGTGGATTCTCGGCGGAGTTCGCGGAGTTGAGGGCCTACCAGCCCGGCGACGACCTTCGCCACATCGACTGGCGTATGTTCGGCCGGTCCGATCGCTACTACGTGAAGCAGTTCCAGGAGGAGACCAATCTTCGGGCGTATATTCTCGTGGACGTGAGCACGTCCATGGGTTGGAGTTCGAACCCGGACACACTCCCCACCAAGCTGTGGTACGCCAAACACCTTGCCGCCTCGCTCGCGCTGATCCTCCTGCGTCAGGGAGATTCGGTCGGCCTGGCTGCCTTCCACGACGAGATCGTGGCCCGCGTCGTGCCTCGCGGAGGCCAGCGCTATTGGCATGAGATCCTCAGACGTCTGGCGCCCCTCGAAGCAGAGGGTCTCACTTCGGCACATTCGGCGCTGCGAGACATCGCCGTCCGTCTGCGGCGAGCCGGACTCGTGGTGCTCCTCTCGGACCTCCTGGTCGACCCCGAGACGACACGTACGGCCCTTCGCTTCCTCCGCCACCAGGGACACGAAGTGCTCGTCTTCCATCTCATCGATCCCGGCGAGCGAGAGCTCCCCGCCGCGGGTGATGCCCGCTTCTACGATCCCGAGACCGCGGAAGAACTGAACGTCAATGTGGCCGACGTGCGTTCTGCCTACAGGGATGCCGTGAAGGACGCCCTCGCGGAGTGGGATCGTGGACTCCGGCCGCACGGCATCGACTACGTCGTGGTCGGGACCGAGACTCCCCTGTCCAGGGCCCTGCGGTTCTATCTCCGGAAGCGGGAGCATCTGGGCTGATGGGCTTCCTTTCACCGGTCTTCCTCTTGGCCGGGTTGGCTGTCGCGGTGCCGTTGATTCTGCACCTCTTCCACCGACACGACGCACGCCGTATGGCCTTTCCGGCTCTCCGCTACCTCCTGCGGACCGAGAAGGAGCACGCGCGAACGATCCGGCTTCGCCAGCTGCTGCTCCTTATCCTCCGCACGGCCGCCATCCTGCTGCTTGTGCTGGCCGGTGCCCGACCCTTCCTGAGAGGCGGAGGCGGCGTTCACGATCCCACGGCCGCGGTCATCGTGCTCGACAACTCCATGAGCTCCGGGCTCATTCGAGGGGGCGATCGCGTCCTCGATCTGCTCAAGGCGGTGGCATTGAAGAGCGTCGACGGTGCGAGCGATGAGGACCAGGTATGGCTCATTCGCGCCGGTCAGCCTTGGGACGTGGCCGTCACGGGTTCCCGAGCGGAACTGCGGGACGCCATAGGGGCCACCGAGGTCACCGACGCCAGCGGTGATCTCCTCGCGGCTCTCGAGAGGGCCGGCGGGCTGGTGTCCGGCACGGACCTGCCCGCGAGCGAGATCCACCTGGTCTCCGACATGCAGGCGTCGGCCTTTACGGGTACACCTCCGACGTCGGTGGCCGGGGGCATCCCTGTGGTCGCTTTCGACGAGGGTGCGCCGACCCCCCCGAACGCACATCTAGACAGCTTGATGATCGGAGGCGGACTCCCGCCTCTGGCGAATCAGCGCACTCGTCTTTCGGTGCGAGTGTCGGGTGCGGACGATGCCGAGGGCGTACCCCTCCGGCTCGTGGTCGGGAACCGTATTCGCGGGGCGACGACAGCCCGGTCGGGCGGATCGACGATACTGCCCCTCGGGCCCTTCTCCATCGGTCGCGTCAACGGATATGTGGAGAGTGATCCGGACGACCTGCGTGGAGACGACCGCCGCTACTTCACGTTCGAGGTGAGGACACCTCCCACCGTGGCCACCACCGGGGCCTCTTCGTTCTTTCTCGACGAAGCATTCCCCGTCCTGACCGACGCCGGTCGGATTCGCGTGACCCCGACGCGAGACGCGGAAGTACTGGTCAGTGTGGCCGGCGCCGCGGTCACGGAGGCCACGGGAGTGAGGCGCGCGACCGTGATCCTGCCGCCGGCTGACGTGACGCTCCTTCCCGGCCTCAACCGCACCCTCGCCGCGGCCGGCATTCCATGGCGATACGACCTTACCGACGGGCGAGGCGAAGCGAGCGTGACCGAGTGGACCGGTCCGGTGGACCTGAGCGAGGTCCGCATCCGGTCGCATTTCTTGCTCACTCCGAGCGATGCCGGACTCCAGACGGGTGTGCTGGCTCACCTTTCCTCGGGAGAGCCCTGGTTGGTCGAAGGCGCGACGGCGAGGGGCCCATACCTCTTGTTGGCCTCGGATCTGGAGCCGGAATCGACCAACCTGGCAGTGACGGCGGCCATGGTCCCCCTCTTGGAGTGGATCGTGGCCCGTTGGGGGAGCCCGGACTCCGGATCGGAGGCATTGGTCGCGGGGAGTGCCATCGCTACCCCGGCCGAGGCCACCGCGATCAGAGATCCCCTGGGAGGCCTCCACCCCGTCGACGCAGCACAGCCGTTCCGTGCTACCCAGTGGACCGGCCTGTACGAGATCCTCCAGAGCGACTCCGTCGTGAGCCTCGTGGCGGTCAACGCACCCCCGTCCGAATCGGTGCTGGCACCCATCGAGGCAGACGATCTGGAGGCCCTCGTACCCGGACCGCTGACCGTGGTGTCCGACAGCGCGAGATGGAGCCGATCGCTGTTCTCGACCGGTCAGGGACCCGAGATCTGGCGATGGCTGCTGGCCGCCCTGGTGCTCGTACTCCTGTCCGAGAGCCTTGTGGCGGCCTCCGGACCCGGTGCCGTAGGCTCTGCCCCCGCCCACGCCACCCACACGTCCCAGGATCCGACACCGGCCTGACCGTGTCCGGCAGTCCCCACCCCATCGTTCGGGCGATCAGCACGTGCCCCGGCTTCGAGCAGCTGTGTGATCAACTCCCCAGCCGCGGGCAGAGTCGCCGACTCGGCGGCGCCATCGGCTCCGCCTCCACGGCCGTCGTGGCCGCACTTCACGAGCGCTTCACGTCCAGGGTGCTCGTGGTCGTCGCTCCCTCACCGCAGGCGGCCACCGATGCGGAGGCGGACCTCGAGGTCCTGCTCGGCAGAGAGGAGTCGTTCCTGTTCCCTCAGCGGGAAGCGCTCCCCTACGAGTCGAGTGAACCGCACCTGGAAATTGGAGGGCTGCGTGTGGAGGCGGTGGAGGCGCTCTTGGGCGGCCGGGCCCGGCTCATGGTCACGACGCTCCGTGCCTTGCAGGAACGCGCCCCGATCCCGGCCGGTCTCGCTGAACTCCGGGTCACGCTGAGGACCGGACAGGAGCCCGGATTCCAGCAGGTGGTGCAAGACCTGGACGAGAGAGGGTTCGAACGGGTGTCACTGGTCGAGGAAGTCGGGCAGTATGCCGTGCGTGGTGGCCTCCTCGACATCTTCTCCTTCGGGACGGCCGAGCCCTTCCGGGTCGAGTTCTGGGGAGACGAAATCGTGTCCCTGCGTTTCTTCGACATTCTGGATCAGCGCTCGAAGGAGTCGATCGAAGAGGTCCACATTCTCCCGGTCGACTTCCATAGGGAGCGAGACGACGACGACGTGGTATCGCGGTCCCTCCTGGAGCTACTGCCCGCGGACTCGCTCCTCCTCCGCTTCGGCGCCGCGGACTGGTCGGCCGAGCTCACCCGTACGTGGAACCACGTTTGTCGTCTCCATGACGAACTCGAGGCCGAGGGAAATGCTCCGGACGGACCCGAGACCCTCTTCGTTGAGCCCCGAGAGGCCGAAGAGCGGCTGTCGGGCCTTGCCCGGGTTGAGGTCTCGCCCGAGTCCAGCGACACACTCGAGTTGGCTTGTGTCCCGCCACCGACCATCGATCGTGACATGTCCCGCTTGGGATCCGCCCTCCGTGCGGCCTCCGGGATGGGGCAGAAGACCCTCGTCCTCTGTGACAACCGCGGGCAATGCGATCGGCTCGAGGAGATTCTCGGGGGTCCTCGGAAGATCCCACCAGGTGCGAACGTCGTGGTCGGGTCGCTCGCCGCGGGCTTCGTGCTCGAGTGCGCCGATCCTCCGCTTCAGGTGCTCACGGATCACGAGATCTTCCGACGCTCCAGGAGGGTGCGTAGAAGCCGTCGCTTCCGAGGCGCGGTGGCGCTCGAGAGTCTCTCACAACTGTCTCCGGGGGACCATGTCGTGCACATGGACCACGGCGTGGGTGTCTTCAGGGGCCTCGAGCGCATCGCCGTTGCGGGCAAGGAGCTCGAGTCGATGGCAATCGAGTACGCGGGCGGGGAAATCCTCCGGGTGCCTGTGTACCGCCTGGATCAGGTCGAGCGTTGGGTGGGTGAGTCGGAGACGGCCAAAGCACCCGCCGTGCACCGAATCGGAGGCAAGCGCTGGAAGACGCTGAAGCGTAAGACCACCGAAGCCATCGAGAAGATGACGGTGGAGCTGCTGCAACTCTACGCTACCCGTTCTACCGTTTCCGGGTTCGCGTTCTCGCCCGACACGCTGTGGCAGAAGGAGATGGAGTCCTCGTTCCTCTATGAGGACACCCCGGACCAGCGTCTGGCCACGGAAGACGTGAAGCGCGACATGGAGTCTTCGGGACCGATGGACCGGTTGATCTGCGGCGATGTGGGCTACGGCAAGACCGAGATTGCCATCCGCGCGGCTTTCAAGGCCATCCAGGACGGCAAGCAGGTGGCACTCCTGGCCCCCACGACGATCCTTGTGGAGCAGCACCGCCATACCTTCGAGGAACGGCTCGCCGACTACCCTGTGAAGATCGGTGCTTTGAGCCGCTTCCGGACCCCGAAGGAGCAAAAGGCGATCCTCGAAGGGTTGAAGACCGGCGAGATCGACATCGTTCTCGGGACTCACCGGCTGTTGTCCAAGGACGTGGAACTGTCGCGGCTCGGGCTCCTCATCGTGGACGAGGAGCAGAGGTTCGGAGTCCGGCACAAGGAGCGCCTCAAGCAACTCCGCTCCTCCGTGGACGTGTTGACCCTTACGGCCACGCCCATCCCGCGTACGCTCTACCTGTCTCTGACCGGTATCCGAGATCTGTCGCTCATCCGGACCCCGCCCAGGGACCGCATGCCGATCATCACAACCCTGGTGCCTTGGTCCGATCAGATCATCGCCGAAGCTCTTCAGCGAGAGCTGGATCGTGGTGGACAGGCGTTCTTTCTGCACAATCTCGTGTCGACCATCCACGGCGCCGCCGAGCGCGTACGCGCGCTGGCACCGGAGGCGAGGGTCTACGTAGCTCATGGCCAGATGACTCCTCGTGAGTTGGATCGGGTCATGCGGGACTTCGTGGACGGCGAGATCGATGTGCTGGTGTGCTCGTCGATCATCGAGAACGGCCTCGACGTGCCCAATGCCAACACGCTCGTCGTCAATCGGGCCGATCACTTCGGATTGTCCCAGCTCTACCAAATCCGAGGACGGGTGGGACGTTCCGACCGGCGGGCGTACTGCTATCTCATCGTGCCGAACGATCTGAACGACGAGGCCGAACGGCGCCTCAGAGTGCTGGAGCATTACACCGAGCTCGGGAGTGGCTACTCGGTGGCGCTGCGGGACATGGAGTTGAGGGGCGCGGGCAACCTCTTGGGCGGGGATCAGTCCGGCTTCACACACGCCATCGGCATCGACGCGTACATGCGCCTCCTCGAACAGACCGTGAAACGGCTCAAGGAGGGCGAGGTCGAACATGAGCATCCGCATCCGGAAATCACGATGGCCGGCTCGGCGTATCTACCCGAGGACTACATCGCGGATTCGGGGCAGAAGCTGCACCTGTACCGACGCCTCTCCAAACTCACTCGCATCGCGGAAGTAGACGCCCTCCGTGAGGAGCTCGAGGACCGGTTCGGGGCACCTCCCAAGGAGGTGGAGCGCCTTCTCGACGCAGCCGGACTGCGGATTCTGGGGCGCAAGCTCGGCGTCGAGCGTATTCTTCTGCGCAAGGGAGAAGCGAGGGTGAATTTCCGGTCCAGCGCCATGCCCCGCCTCGCCGTTTTGGAGGGCCCGCTTCGAGACCATCACGTCGAGGTCGAGGTGCGGAGAATGGCACCCCTCTCCTTGGCCCTTCAACAGGCCGGGCCCGATACGCTAGTTTCGACGTTGATCCTCGCTCTATCGACTTTATTGAATACCCGAAGTGAAGCCGCTTAACAGTATATACCATAGCGTGTTAAGGATATTTATGATGTGCTCAGCTGAACCTCTTCGCCGGATGCGACGCGGGGTCCGCGCCACCGCCGTGGGACTGGTGATGATGCTCATGGCTTGCGACGCGGGATCCGATCGGGTCGTCGCGTCCGTCGGCGACCACGAGCTTCTGGTCGACCACCTGGTCGAGCTCTTGGCCCGCCAGAACGCCGTCCCCAATCAGCCCGAAGTCGTGGAGGCTCTGGCCAACTTCTGGGTGGATTACACCCTGCTGGCGCGGTCCGCACTAGAGGACTCCCTCTACACGAACTTGGACCTGAGCCCGCTGCTGGAACCTCAATTCCAGCAGGAGATCATCGACCTCTACCTCAGCTCGACCGTCACGCCGGACACGGCCCTCACCGACGAGGCGCTCAGAGCCCTGTGGGATGCGGACCCGCCGGCGGACTCGGTCCGGGCTCGTCATATCCTGCTCACCTTCCCCGACCAGGCGACCGAGACTCAGGTCGACAGCGTGATCACGCTGGCGATCCAGCTGAAGAACCGGGCCTCGACGGGAGAGTCCTTCGAGGCGCTGGCCCGGCGATATTCCGAAGACACCGGGAGCGGATCCTTGGGTGGCGACCTCGGCTACTTCGGGCCCGGTGCCATGGTGCCGGCTTTCGAAGAGGCCGCATACGCTCTCGAGGTGGGAGGCGTGAGTGATCCCGTCGGAAGCCAGTTCGGCGTACACGTCATCCAGCTGGTAGACCGGAAGCCGACGACGTTCGAGAACGGCGCGGCCTCCTTCAGGAGCTTCGTGGTCACGCATCGGGTTCGACAGGCAGATTCGACCTTCCTCGCCGATCTGGACCAGGAGGCCGAGATCACGGTCGTGCCCGGTGCTGCGACCGTACTGCGAGAACTCGCCGCAAGACCACGAGAGTCCCTTAGCGGACGCGCCGGCGCCCGAACCTTGGTCGACTACCAGGGCGGAGCCTATACGGCAGCGGAGCTCCGCGAGTTCTTACAGTCCAGACCCGTAGAGTTCGCCGGCCAGGTCGAGGGTGCCTCGGACGATGACGTGAGTTTGCTGCTGCAGCGGCTCGGCCAGTCTAGGGTACTGGTCGCACGGGCCGCCGAGGCCGGGGTCACGCTGTCCCAGGAGCGCCAGGACACGCTACACCAGATGACGTTGGCCCAGGTGACGCAGGCGACGGATGCGCTGGGCATACGACAGATCAGACCAATGGAGAACGAAACGCCGGACGACGCGCTCGATCGGACGCTCCTGCAGATCCTGCGGGAACTCGTGGCCGGTACTCGGAGTGCAATACCACTCAGCACAGTGACCGTGACCCTTCGACGAGACCAGGATTGGTCCATCTCCGATCGATCCATCGCGGCCACGGTCACGCGCATCGATGAGGTTGTCGGTTCGACCGACGCCACGCAGCCGCCGGCGGTAACGACGCCTGTGCCTGCGCCAACGCCTGCGACGGACGGAGCCACCCAGGATACGACATCCAATTGACGGACACTCAATTGGCATGTTCAGAGCGTGACTTGCCGAGAGCCTGAACCGGCGCCTTCGGAACCTGACTTTTCCGGGAGTTTAGAGAACGGATGAGAAACCGTTCAGAGAAACCAGCATTCGCGACCCGAATCAGGGGTCGGGGCCTCACGGTCTCGGCGCTGACGGTAGTGGTCCTAGTGGGCGGCGCTGAGCCGGCCTCTGCTCAGAATCCCCCGGGTCTCACTGATGTGGTCGAGCAGGTCGCCGCAGTGGTCGGTGACTCCGTGATCCTGATGACGGAGATCGACACCTACCTGCTGCGGATGGAGGCGCAGGGCTGGACCCGCCCCGAGACCACGGCCGAGTTGATGTCCTTCAAGGCCGACGTCCTCGACCTCCTGGTCAATGAACAACTCGTGATCCAGGATGCCGGGAGGGACAGCACCCTCGCGGTCGGTGAGGAGGAGCTGGAGGAGCGACTCCAGCTGGAGATCGATGGCCAGATTCGTCAATTCGGCACGCTCTCGCGGCTGCAGGAGGCCCTGGCCAAGCAGAGCATGACGATGTCGGTCTTTCGCGACCAGCGTAGAAGCGCCATCAAACGCCAGCTCCTCCAGGAGCGGTACATGGCGAAGAAGGGTCGCGACGTGCGAGACATCTTCATTCCCGAAGAGGAGCTCCGGACCTTCTTCGAAGAGAACGCGGAGCAGCTGCCCCAGCTTCCGCCTACGATCAGTTTCATTAACCTGCAGTTGGCTCCCACACCGACCGAGGCCGCAAAGGCCGCAGCGCTCGCTGAGGCCGATAGCGTTCTTCAGCTCCTACGCGACGGCGAGCAGGACGATTTCACCGAATTGGCTAGACAGTTCTCGGACGGTCCCTCGGCCGATGACGGAGGCGAACTCGGCTGGGTTCGACGGGACGGGACCTTCGTAGAGGAGTTCGAGGAGGTCGCGTTCATGCTGGCACCCGGAATGGTGAGCGTGCCGACCGAGACTGACTTCGGGTACCACCTGATTCTGGTCGAACGGGTGCGAGGTGGAGAGCGGCGGGTTCGGCATATTCTCTTCCAGCCCGAGATCACCGAAGCGGATATCGATGTCAATCTGGAACGAGCCGTCGACATCAGGAATCGGATACGCGACGGTGAGGATCTGGGCGAGTTGGCGTCACAGTTGGAGGAGTCTGTCGATACCCTCGATCTGACCGTCGCTGAGATCAATCAGATCTCGACCGCCTACGCCAGCGCCCTTCAAAACGCCGAAGTGGGGGATGTCTTGGGGCCCCTGCGCTTCGACTCTGGGGGGGAGAATACGCTTGGGATCGTCGAGGTGACGAACGTCAAGGGCGGAGGCGACATCGAGTTCGAGGACGTTCGGGAACAGATCGAAACGCGCTTGAAGTCGACGCGTCTCACTCAGAGCGTGGTCGAAGGCCTCAGGGAACGGGTATACGTCGATATTCGACTGGCCGGAGCGCGCTGACGCGCCGTAGGAGCCATGTCTCCGAACCGTCTTGCAGTCACGCTCGGTGACCCCCGGGGCATAGGCCCCGAGATCGTCGGGAAGGCTATCCTCGGTCTCCAGGCCCGGACTTCCCTGTCCGTCGTCCTGGTCGGCCCTGACGGATACGATCCCGGAGGCGCCCCGTACGAGTCCGTGGGTCCCTTCGACGGCTCCGAGGCCTCGGCCGGCCATGTATCCGCGCTCGCTATCGCACGGGCGGTCACGTTCGCCCAGGAGGGCTCCGTGTCGGGCATTGTGACCGGTCCCATTCACAAGCCGGCTTTCCGTGCGGCCGGCTATTCCGATCCCGGACACACCGAGATGCTGCAGCGGCTCACCGGTGCTCCCGAGGTCGGGATGCTCATGGCCGCGGAGGAGACCGAGGATGCGGGCCCGCTGCGTGTGCTCCTGGCCACCACCCATGTGGCGCTGAGAAGCGTGCCCGATCTCGTGAGCCAGCAGCTCCTCGTGAGCCAGACCGCTCTGCTCGGCCGCGCACTCGAGGACGACTGGGGCATTCCCACGCCTCGAATCGGGCTGTGTGCCCTCAACCCACATGCCTCGGACAAGGGGCTCTTCGGAAACGAGGAGGCCAAGGTCTTCGCCCCCGCCGTCGAGGAACTCAGGCAAGCCGGGATAGACGCGCAGGGCCCGTTTCCTGCAGACACGATCTTCGGCCGCGCGCGTCGGGGAGAGTTCGACGCCGTCGTGGCGCCGTATCACGACGTCGGGATGGCCGCGTTCAAGACCGCCACCTTCGGCCGGGGTGTCAATGTCACTCTGGGACTCCCGTTCGTCCGCACCTCCCCGGACCACGGTACGGCTTTTGACCTGGTGGGAACCGGCATTGCGGACGCAACTTCAATGGAAGAGGCGATCGGCCTGGCCTCGCTGATCGCACAGAACCGTTTTGACACGCTGGCCACCCAAGCTTAGCTTTTCTTTCCGGGCACTCGTTGCTCCCGGAAGTGCATGGGCAATACCAACTTACGGGGTCGCGACAACCGCGTGATCAAGTTCATTCACGTCACGAAAGAGTATGCTCGGGCTGAGCCGGCCCTCAAGGATGTTTCCTTCCATCTGCCCAAGGCTCAGTTCGCTTTCCTTACCGGCCATTCCGGCTCGGGAAAATCCACCACGATGCGGCTCGTCCATATGGCCGAGAAGCCTAGCCACGGTGAGGTCCGAGTAAGCGGCTTCTCGTCGGAGCGCACGTCCCAGCGGGACCTTTGGAAGCTCCGGCGACGGGTTGGGTACGTCTTCCAGGAGTTTCGACTCCTGCCCGGCCGTACGGCGTTCGAGAACGTCGCTTTCGCGCTCGAGGTCACCGGTAGCGCCGCCAAGCAGGTCCGCCCTCGGGCCCAGCGCCTGCTCTCTCAGGTCGGGTTGGCCCCGAAGGCCGGGGCGGCCGTCCATGAACTCTCCGGCGGAGAGCAGCAGAGGGTGGCGATCGCCCGGGCGCTTGCGAGTGAGCCGCTCCTCCTGCTGGCGGACGAGCCTACAGGCAACCTCGACGATCGCGCCACGCGCGGGATCATGGAATTGTTCTGGGAGATCAATGCCATGGGAATGGCCGTCCTCATGGCCACACACGACCTGGACCTGGTCCGCCGGTATGGGTCGGCGCGCGTGTTCGAACTGGACCAAGGACGGCTGGTCTACGACTCGCACGATCAGCAGATGGCGGAAGTGAGCGCGGACTGACGTGTTCTATACCGTACGCGAGACGATCTCCGCCTTTCGCAGGGCCCCCCTACTGACCGGTCTATCGGCCGCGATGGTGGGTCTGGCACTCTTCGTAGTGGGGCTGTTCGCACTAGCGGCCCACAATCTGAAGCTCGCCCTCGACACGCTCGAGGAGCGGGTTGAGATCGTGGCGTATCTCCGAGACGACGCGAGCACGGACGAGATCGCCAACATGGAGAGCGCCATCTCGGCCCTGCCCGAGGTCCTGGCGGTGGAGTTCGTCACCAAGGACGAGGCGCTTGCGAAGGCGCGCCGTGAGCTTCCCGAGTTCCGGGAAGTGATGACCGACCTCGAGGTGAACCCCCTCCCCGCTTCGCTCGAGATCGAATTGCAGCCCGGCAGCCGTACTCCGGCCACCGTAGACCGGCTGGCTCAACAGGCCCGGCTTTATCCGTTCGTAGAGGAGGTACAGTACGGACAGGAGTGGGTGGACAAGCTGTTCACGCTCCGACGAATGGGAGGGGTCACCGCCACGGTGCTGGGCATAGCGTTCGCCGTTGTCGCCGCCCTCATCATCGGGACGGCCGTCCGGATTGCGATCTTCGCCAGGCGTGAAGAGATCCAGGTGATGCAGCTCGTCGGCGCGCGGAACGGGTTCATTCGACGCCCCTTCCTGGTCGAGGGCGGGATCACCGGCGCCTTGGGCGGAGTGCTGGCGGTCGGACTCACGTATGCGACCTTCAGGGCGATCTTCCACTATCTCTTCTCGATCGAGTGGATCCCCTTGGAGTGGACCGGCGCCGGCATCTTGGCCGGAATCGTGTTCGGGGTCATCTCCAGTGGCTTCGCCGTGCGAACGCACCTCAGGGAGGTGTGATCGTGTGCGGGCATCGGACCCTGAGAATCTCCGCGTTCGTTCTTGGAGCTGCTCTTATCGGACCGTCGTGTCTCACCGGTCAGGCCGACGACATCCGTAGGGAGATTCTCGAGAGTCAACGCCGCCTTGAAGAGGTGCGCGCGGAACGGGAACAGCTCCGGAGAGAGATGAGCAACCTTGAGGGTCGCGTCCGCGACGTGTCGGGTGAACTCGCCAACATCGAGCGCCAGATCAGCGCTTCCCGGTCGGCGCTGGGCGAAGTCGATTTTCAGGTGGACGCGGTAGCAGGTGAGATCGAGGGGTCGTCGCGCAATCTGGTGGTCACCCGCGAACGGCTGCGGAACGGAGCCGCCGTGCTCAACCGCCGCCTCCGCGACATCTACAAGCGGGGCCCGCTTCATGCCGTCAAGGTCATGCTCGGGGCCGCATCGTTCCCGGACCTGCTCACGCGCTATCGCTATCTGCGGCTCATCGCGTCCTACGATCGGACGTTGTTGGAGAGGGTCGGCGACCTCGAGGCCGACCTGGTGGTCCAGAACGTCGATCTGGAGAACCACATGTCCGACCTCGGTCGCCTTCGGCAGGCCAAGCAGGGCGAGGTGGCCTCACTCCGATCGGTCGAGGAACAGCGCAGGCGAGCGTTGGAGAACTACAGGGCCGAGGAGCGGCGAGCCGACAGCCGCCTTCAAGAACTCGGGAGTGACGAGACCCGCCTGACACGGCTGGTCACCGACCTGGAAGGGCGACGGCTCGAAGCGGAACGCCGACTGGCCAGCGGCGATCTTGGGACCATGTCTTCCGAGGACGTGGGCTCGCTCGATTGGCCGGTGAACGGCGATCTGATCTACCGCTTCGGTCGGGAACAGAGGCCCGACGGGATCGTCCTCCGATGGAACGGCATCGGTATCCGGGCCTCCACCGGTTCGCCCGGCACCGTAGTCCTGGCGGGCCCCTTCGAGGGTTACGGGCCCACCGTGGTACTCAGTCACGGGGAGGGGTTCTACACGCTCTATCTCTACCTCGAGGAAGTCGGAGTCATCCAGGGACGACAGGTGCAGGCAGGACAGGTCGTCGGGACGGTGGGTGGTTCCGACACGCCAGAAGGTCCACACATCGAGTTCCAGGTCAGAGCACCCGTAGACGGAGGGTCCCCACAAGCCCGCGATCCGCTCCAGTGGCTCCGACCCCAGGGCAGGTGAGCCTTCACCCATTCGTAGGGCACGACGCAGTCCGTTCCTCGCTCTCCCTGGCGTGGGAACGCGGTTCTCTTCCCGTCAGCATGTTGATCCATGGACCTCGGGGGGTCGGGAAGCAACGACTCGCATTGTGGTTGGGCCAACTCCTCCTGTGTGAGGTACAGACCCGGGACGGACCCTGCTCCGAATGCAAAGCCTGTCGCATGTCGTTGTCTCTGGAGCATCCCGACCTGCACTGGTACTTCCCTCTCCCGAAGCCGCCCCGTGTGCGTCCCGACAAGCTCGCCGAGGCCTTAGAGGAGGCGAGGCACGAAGCCCTGGCAGATCGCCGGGAGCACACGCTGAGACCGGCCCTACGCTCTGCTGAGCCCACGGGACTGTATCTGGCGGTGGCACAGCACCTTCGCTCACAGGCGCGCAAGCGACCGGCGATGGGCGATCGGCAGGTCTTCGTTATCGGTGACGCGGAGACCCTGGTGCCGCAGGAGTCCAGCCAGGCGGCGGCCAACGCTTTACTGAAGTTGCTCGAGGAGCCCCCACCGGACACATCACTGATCCTCACCTCCAGCGAGCCCGGGCGGCTTCTGGCCACCATCCGCTCCCGGACCATGCCGCTGCATCTGCCGGGGCTCCCGGACGAATCCGTGGCAGAGTTCCTCGTCGAGACGGCCGGAGCCGACCGCAAGAGCGCGGAGAGGGCTGCCCATCTGGGCCGGGGTTCCATCGGCCGCGCCCTGGGTTTCCTGCCCGACGGCGACGAAGCCGGACCCTTGGAGGACCTGCGGCAGCAGGCCTTCCGTCTTCTGAAGGTGGCATCCGCCGCTGACGCCGGTTCGATCTACCGCCAGTCCCTCGAATTCCAGTCGGTGCGTGGCCGCGGCCTGATCGCGCTCCTGGATCTGTTGGAGGACGCGTTGAGGGACTTGTCCGCCACGGCCGCGGGAGCTCCGGACCGCGTTATCAGTCGCGACACGGCAGACTTTCTGGAACGGATCAGGACCGAACGGGATATCCACCCTGTCGCGATCGCCGACGCCTTCCTGAGGCTGGAGGAGGCCAAGGAGTTGGCGGCGGGGAACGTGAACCCCCAACTGGTCGTGGCGGGACTCCTGACCGGGATTCGTGAGGCATTGAATGGCAGCGTCTGATCGAGACGACACAGCAGGTGGTGGGGGCTTGACCCACCTGGACGCGGCAGGTCGCGCGCACATGGTCGACGTTACGGAGAAGAGCGTCACCAACCGTACGGCGGTGGCGGAGGGGCGCATTCGCATGGCGCCCGAGACGCTTGCGGCTATCGAGGCTGGGAATCTGAAGAAGGGGGATGTCGTCCAGGTCGCTCGACTGGCGGCCATATCGGCCGGGAAGCGGACGGGCGATCTGATTCCGCTCTGCCACATGCTCCCCGGAGCCTCCTTCACTTTGGATGTGGTGATGGACCGGGACCTGCCGGGAGTGGTCCTGCGGGCCGAAGTGAAGGTGGCGGGCCAGACGGGCGTGGAAATGGAGGCCCTCACCGCCGTAAGCGTCGGTCTGCTTACGGTCTACGACATGGCCAAGTCCCTTGATCGTGGCATGCAAATCGAAGGAATCCGGCTCCTCCTGAAGGATGGTGGAAAGTCCGGCCGCTGGTCCGCCGACGACTAGGCAACTCTCTCAACTCGATTCACCCATTGGAGACGCTCAAGTGAGAAACTCACTCCTGATCCCTCTCGTTATCGTCGGTGCCGGCGCTTGCACCGGAGGCGGGGCCGCTCCCGCCGCTCCTGCCGCGCCCCCGGCCCAGCCGGAGGTGTCATCCGGAGCCAGCTACTCGCAAGCGACGACCCGAGCAGCAGCCACCATCAGGCCGGACCAGATCCAGGAGCACATCACCTTCCTGGCCAGCGACGAGCTGGGCGGGCGCGACACGCCGAGCCCTGGTCTCGAGGTGGCCGCCGAGTATCTGGCAGCCGAGCTGCAGGCCGCGGGCCTGGAGCCGGCCGGGGACGACGGCACCTACTTCCAGCGCTTCCCCTACACGCGTACCGCCATGGTCGTCGACCGCCGGCAAGTGGCGTACGAGGGACCCTCCGGACCCCAGGACCTCGGTTTCGGACGGGACTACTACGTGATCCCGGGACAACAAGTGGCCGAGGGAGTCCAGGTGGTCTTCGGTGGGTCGGCCGGACAGCCAGCGGCAGGGCTCGTACAGGTAGCTCGCGGAAACGTGCTGCTCTTTACGACCGACGGGAATCCGGTCGTGGGCACGGGCGAGGCGCTCCTCGGGGCGTTCCAGGCGGCCGCACAGGGTGGTGCCTCCGCCCTGGTGCTGCTCCTCGACGACACCAACGCTCCGGACAGCATTCTCGATCTCGCGAGCGGCATTCAAGGCGCCGGGTTGGCCACGCCGCTCCCGATCGTGGGGCTGTCCGCCGACCGGTCGCGCGAACTCCTCGCTGCTGCCGGGCTCGACCTACCCGCGCTGCGCGAGTCCCCACCTGAAAGTGCGATCACCCTGGACGGCATCACCATGACGGTGGCCGCCCCGTTCGAGGTCTCTGAGCACACCCCCCCCAACATCGTGGCGATGTCCCGAGGAACCGACCCGGTCCTTCGCGACGAGTACATCGTCTACAGCGCCCATTTCGACCATGTCGGCGTCGGGTTGCCCGACGAATCAGGTGATTCCATCTACAACGGCGCCGACGACGACGCGTCCGGTACATCCGTGTTGTTGGAGACGGCCGAGGCCTTTGCGGCCATGGACGTATCGACGGCACGCTCGGTGATCTTCCTCGCCGTGAGCGGTGAGGAGAAGGGACTCCTGGGGTCGAAGTACTTCTCGGAGAACCCCACCGTGCCCCTCGAGGGGATCATCATGAACATCAACCTCGACATGGTGGGCCGGAACCACCCCGACACGGTGATCGGTGTCGGTCGGCAGTACACCAATCTCGGCCCTCTCACGGACCGCATTCTGGAAGAGCATCCGGACCTCGGCTTCACGGTCATCGAAGATCCGAAACCCGAGGAGCAGGCCTTCTTCCGCAGCGATCACCTCCACTTCGTGAACAAGGATATTCCGGCGATCTTCTTCACCACTTGGGACCACGAGGACTACCACAAGCCCTCCGACGAATCCCACCTCATCGACTCTGAGAAGGCCGCTCGCATCGCGCGAATGGTGTTCTATCTCGGGGCGCGCATTGCCGGTGGGGACGAGGACCCACAGTGGACGGAGAGCGGGCTGGCCGAAGTCCAGCAGATCATCGCGGACAACGGGAACTGACCGGGGGGGCCGCAGGCCTAGCTAGGACCCGCTGCGGCCACGTTCTCCCGACCGGGGGGCTCGCGGAACCACCACCCATTGCCCTATCTGAAGCCGTCGTGGCTCGATACCGGGGTTGGCGGCCTGCAACAGGCTGAGGCTCACCTCATAGGCTACGGCGATGTGGCTGAACGTTTCCCCGCTCCGGACCCGGTGCTCCAGGAAACTGACCCGTTGTTCGGCCGGAATCAGCGCGTAGTTCCTCTCGAACACGGCACCGCGGCCTTCAGGCACCCGAACGATCGTCTCCCGATTGGGCGGCGTGAACCCTCGTACGAGCTGGGGGTTCAGCGTCTCGATGGACTCTTGGCGGCTCTCGGCCGCGTCAGCGATCACGTCGACGGAGGTCGCATCAGGCACCGTCACCTCCTCGAATCGAAGGGGCGCGGTGGACGGGGGCTCGAAACCATACCGATCCGGCGACTCTCCGAGCGTCGAGGCCGCGAGCAGCTTCGGAATGAAGTCCCGCGTCTCAACGGGAAGTGACTCGTATAGCACTAGAAAGAGACTGTCGCTCTGAGGCGCGAGAGGCGCGCGCTGCCTGAGAATGCGTGCAACGCGGTTGGGCCCAGCGTTGTAAGCGGCCAGGGCCAGAAACCAAGAGCCGAATCGCTCGTGGTGCTCGGCCAGAACGTCCAACGCCTTCGGGGTAGATCGCACCGGATCCCTGCGCTCGTCGAGTAGCGGGGTCACCGTCAGCCCGACATCTCGGGCCGTCCCGCTCATGAACTGCCAAAGACCCACAGCAGCTGCCGGACTCCGAGCCGAGGGAGCATACCCGCTCTCGATGATGGGCAGGTACCGAAGTGAACCCGGGAGCCCCCGTGCCTCGATCTCCCGATCCACGACCTCCCGGTACTGCTCCATCCGAGCCAGGTAGATCTGAAACTCGGCCGCTCCAGGCCCCCTCCAGTACTCGAGCCACCGCGCGATGCGTTGGGCCACGGTCGGATGGCGTGCCCAAGGGGAGCCGAGGATGGCATCTCGTACCACCTCGGGTGGCTCTGTGAGAATCGGACCGCTACCCACATCGACGAAGGCGGGGCCGTGAGTCTGCAGCGCAGGCCCCGCGAACGACGGTGGAGGATCGGGCACACTAGCCCTACAGGCCCCCGAGATCGCCGGGAGGACCACCGCCAGTGCGGTCCGGAACGCCGGCCGGCCACTCATCATGCAAGCACGCCGTCCACCGCACTCAGGAGCCTGGCCGGTATGTCGTGAACTCGCATTGGGGCAGGTCGGCCGACGCTACATGTGATAGTTCGGCGCTTCCCGAGTGATGGTAACGTCGTGGGGATGCGACTCTCGTAGGCCGCCGGGGGTCACGCGCACGAAGGTGGCCTTGTCCCAGAGCTCTGTCAGGTCGGCCGCGCCGCAATAGCCCATGCCGCTTTGGAGTCCTCCCACCAACTGGAATACCGAGTCGGCCATGGGACCCTTGTAGGGCACCCGGGCCTCGATGCCCTCCGGCACCAGCTTACGCTTCTCGGTCCCGGGATCCTGGAAGTATCGGTCGGCCGAGCCCTCCTGCATCGCGGAGAGCGAACCCATGCCTCGCACCGTCTTGAAGCGACGGCCCTCCATGAGGAAGCTCTCGCCTGGGGACTCCTCCGTGCCGGCGAACATGGACCCCATCATCACCGACTGGGCTCCTGCGGCCAGCGCCTTGACCATGTCACCGGAGTAGCGGATGCCGCCGTCGGCGATGACCGGGACCTTCCCCTGCACTCCCTCGACCGCGTCCATGATGGCGGTCAGCTGTGGTAGACCCACGCCGGTCACGATCCGCGTCGTGCAGATCGAACCCGGTCCGACTCCGACCTTGATGGCGTCCGCGCCCCGCTCCAACAGAGCAGCGGCGCCTTCGGTCGTTCCAATGTTCCCAGCTACGATCTGTGCATCCGGGAACTTCTCGCGGGTGCGCGCAACGGCTTGGAGCACGCCCTCCGAATGGCCGTGAGCGGTGTCGAGCACGAGTACGTCGACGCCGGCTGCCAACAGCGCTTCGGCACGGTCCAGATCGACATTCGATGCGCCGATCGCAGCCCCCACACGTAGTCGCCCGTGTTCGTCCTTGCAGGAGTTCGGAAAGAGGCGGCGTTTGAAGATGTCCTTCACCGTGATCAGCCCCTGGAGAATGCCTTCATCATCGACCACGGGGAGCTTCTCGATCCGGTGTTGGTGGAGGATCTTCTCCGCGTCTTCCAGGGTGGTGCCCACCGGTGCGGTGATCAGACTCTCGGAGGTCATCACATCACGAATCGTGAGATCCAGATCGGTCTCGAACTGCAGGTCGCGATTGGTGACGATCCCGATCAGACGGCCGCCCTCCTCGACGATCGGTACGCCCGATATCGAAAAGCGCGCCATGAGCCCGTGGGCGTCGCGTAGCGTTTTGTCCGGAGGAAGTGTGATGGGATCCCGGATCATCCCGCTCTCAGACCGCTTGACCCGATCGACCTCCTCGGCTTGCCGGTCGATCGACAGGTTCTTGTGAATGACGCCCATTCCCCCCTGCCGAGCGATGGCGATGGCCATCCTCGACTCGGTCACGGTATCCATTGCCGCCGTGAGGAGAGGGATCTGGAGCTGGATCTTGTTGGTGAGGGGGGTGGCGACTGACGTGTCTTTCGGGTGCACTGTCGAATGACCCGGCACGAGAAGCACGTCGTCAAAGGTGAGAGATTCCTTGATTATCATCGCCATGACGTCATTCCGATCACCCATAAACGAGACGCCCGCCCACCCGAAGTCTCCTGTCGAGACCCCCGGCGAACAGGCGCATTATTGGCTACCATGGAAGATCTTACCCGAAGGCGTCTCGGGGTGTCAACCCTCCTCGTTCACAGTGTCTTCACCGTCTGGGCCTTCATCGTTTTGCCCTTCATCCAAGCTCGGGACCTCAGACTCCGACGGCTCTCCGAGGGACGGTGTGAGTTCATCGAGAAGCTGCTTGCCGGCCGATGATACGTTCGAGAGAACCCGATCGGCCGCCGATATGAGCTGGAACGCCTCGCGTATTGTGGCCGGACTCATCGCTTTCTTCCGGAGCTTGTCTTCCATGGACTCGGCGAATTTCTGGAGCCCCGACGCCTCCTGAGCGATATCGGTGGCGTACTTACCCTCCAGAAACTCGATGTAGTCGAGGATCTGATAGACCTGCTCTTCGGGCAGGCTCTCGATCTTCCGCATGAGGCGCTGCCGCAGTACGTCGTGCATGGCCGATATTCCCGAATTGGTTGCAGTACCCGCTTAGGGCGGGCGCCGCCCGGTCCAGATGGGCTTGGCGCGGCCCAGGTGGGCTTGGCGCGGCCCAGGTGGGCTTCGAGCAAGTTAACACGGGCCCCCCGGAGGAGGCGACGGCTTTGCAGGCCGGACCCGAGCCCCTATCGTGCCTGCTGAACCCATCAACCCCTACGGGGCTATACCGCCAATGGTTTTTCTCCCCAATCGAAAAGTATACATCGACGCCGAGGCCGAGCGTCTGTACGACGATTGGCTCGGGTCCATCGAAGCCCGTCTCGATGATCCCTCGTGCGATCGCTACGAGCTCTGCCGATCGGTGCTGACCGAGATCCACTTTCCGGACCTTGTCGGGGTGGATCAGGCGACCCTCCCCATGGCGACCCGTGTTCTTCTGGCTCAGATGGACGCCCGCAGCGTCACGCTGGAGCCCGAGTACTACGCCGACACGGACCTGGAGCGTTACGACCGGGTGAAACCCCTGATCTGGATGTGGGAGGGCTTCGACAGAAGCGCGCTGGGAGAAAACGTCCACCTGGGAGTCCAGTTCCGCCGGATGCTGGCGGAGCGCATCTTTCGGCGCTGTGGAAAAAACTTCAAGGCGTTCCACCACGTGAAGCTGTCGTTCGGGTACAACATGGAGGTCGGTGACGACGTGGTGATCCACCGGCATGTGCTCCTCGACGACCGGGGCGGCATCCAGCTCGGAGACGGGGCCTCCGTGTCGGACTTCGCCAACATCTACAGTCACGCACACGATCTGGTCGAGGGGCGCGACATCACCACACCCGTGACCGTTATCGGGGCTGGAGTCCGGATCACGTACCACGCCACCGTGATGTCAGGGGTCCATCTCGGCGACGGGACCATGCTCGGGTCCTTCGGCATGGCGACGCGAGACACCGACCCCCAGAGCATCTACGCAGGCATTCCGGCCAAGAAGATCAAGGACAAGCCGTCGCGAGAGCGCCCGCCACCGACGCCCGATCCGCTGGCCGAAGACTCCGAGGGCTAGCTACCCCTCCTCGGCCTCGTACTGCTCCTGAAGCCCCGCCACGACGGCCGGATCGGCCAAGGTCGTCGTGTCACCCAGCGCATGGCCTTCGGCGATGTCCTTCAGCAGTCGTCTCATGATCTTGCCGGACCTCGTCTTCGGTAGGTCGGCCGTGAAGACCACGATCTCGGGACGAACGATGGCGCCGATCTTGTCGGCGACGTGCCCCTTCAGCTCTGCCTCGAGCTCGTCGCTACCCTCGTAGCCCTGCCCCAACGACACGAACGCAGCGATCGATTGACCCTTCACCTCGTGTGCCTTACCGACGACCGCCGCCTCGACCACGGCCTCATGATCGACCAGGGCGCTCTCCACCTCCATGGTCCCGACCCGGTGGCCAGCGACGTTCAGCACGTCGTCCACGCGACCCAGAATCCACAGGTATCCGTCCTCGTCGAACTTGGCGCCGTCGCCTGGAAAGTAGATGCCGTCCCACTTGGACCAGTAGGTTTCACGGAACCGCTGCTCGTCTCCGTAGATCCCGCGCAACATCGAGGGCCAGGGCTTGGTGATGGCGAGGAAGCCTGCGGTCACCTCATTGCCGGCATCGTCCAACAATGCTGTCGAGATCCCGGGGAAGGGCTCGGTGGCGCTCCCCGGGCGGGTCGTGGTCACCGCCGGGAGCGGAGTGATCATGATCGCCCCGGTCTCGGTCTGCCACCACGTATCGACGATGGGGCAACGCTCGCCGCCGATCACTTCGCGATACCACATCCAGGCTTCCGGATTGATGGGTTCCCCCACGGTTCCGAGGAGCCTCAGTTTGGACAGGTCGTGCTTCGCGGGCCACTCGTCACCCCACTTCATGAAGGTCCGGATCGCCGTCGGAGCGGTGTAGAAGACCGTGACGCCGTACTTGTCGCACAACTCCCAGAATCGGTCGCTCTCGGGCCAGTTGGGCGCACCCTCATACATGAGCTGGGTGGTCCCGTTCGACAGCGGCCCGTAGACGATGTAGCTGTGCCCGGTAACCCAACCGACGTCGGCCGTGCACCAGTAGACGTCGTCCTCTCGAAGATCGAAGACACACTTGGTGGTGGCGTGCACCTGCGTGAGATATCCCCCGGTCGTGTGGACCACGCCCTTCGGCTTACCGGTCGTTCCTGACGTATAGAGGATGTAGAGCAGGTCCTCCGCGTCCATCACCTCGGGCGGGCAGTCGACGCTGGCAGCGGCGACCAGGTCGTGATACCAGTGGTCGCGGCCCTGCTCCATCTGAGCGTTCACCTCTTCGGTGAGTGGGCCACCACGAGCCACGACCACCACGCTCTCGATGCTGGGGCACGACGCCACCGCCTCATCGGCGTTGACCTTGAGCGGCACGATTCCCCCTCGACGATACCCACCGTCGGCGGTGATCAGCGCCTTCGCTTCGGCGTCGTTGATGCGATCCGCGAGCGACTCCGGGCTGAACCCGCCGAACACCACCGAATGCGGCGCACCGATGCGGGCGCAGGCCAACATGGCGATCGCTGCTTCCGGGATCATCGGCAGGTAGATGGCGACACGATCCCCCTTCCCCACGCCCA
This sequence comes from Longimicrobiales bacterium, assembly GCA_965249725.1. Lineage (GTDB taxonomy): Bacteria > Gemmatimonadota > Gemmatimonadetes > Longimicrobiales > Gaopeijiaceae > CBDDCX01. The sequence continues at coordinate 504,510 of CBDFMQ010000002.1, read as the reverse complement.
AGCCCTTCAGCGCGTTGGCGAAGCGGCACACCTCGGCGTGTAGCTCGGAGTACGTGTAGGAGCGCGTGTCGCCCGGCTCCCCCTCCCAGATCAGCGCCGGTTTGTCCCGACGGGGACCGGCCAGATGACGGTCCAGGCAGTTCTGGGACACGTTGAGCTTGCCGCCCAGAAACCACTTGGCGTGAGGCGGTTCCCACTCGAGCACCGTGTGCCACTTCTCGAACCAGTCGAGCTCCTCCGCCCAGGACTCCCAGAAAGCCAGATAGTCCTCGGAGGCCTCATCGTAGGGTCGGCGATCCGCCACCACGGCCCCGTCCTTGAAGTGCTCGGGTGGGGGAAAACTGCGGTCTTCGGTCAGGAGTACGTCGAGGGCTCCGCCTTCGGTACTCATTCCACTACCTCCAAGCGTCTGGATGACTGGGTACGCGTGTCGTGTGGCAGGTCCGGCGAGCAGGTCCGGCGGGAAGGTCCGACCTGGTGTCGGCACGTCAGACTAGGGGGGCGGCGCGCACCGAGGCAAGCGTCGTCGACTAAGCAATCTCCGTGTCGCCACCCACACGAAGGACTGTGAAGTCCTCGTGTGCCAGCGCCCGCTCGAAGGCGGCGACGGCGGCGGACGCCAGGGCCGAGACCGCGTCGGCACCCGCCTTCATCGCCTTGACCGGAATCCTGAGCTTCAGGCGCACCTCGCTCTCGGCGTCCGCCGGATCCTCATCCGGTGTGGCCAGCCGCAAGCGGACCGTCAGTGGCGTCCGGTAACCCTCGGGCATGGACGCATCGCTCACCTTGGCGAGGGAGGAGAGGAGCTCCTTCATGGGCCCGAGCTCGGCCAGCTCCGGACCCTCAACGACCAAAGCCAGATTGCCACGGAGCCCCTTGGTGGTCTCATCCAGGAACACGTCGACGCTCACGAAGTCCGGGAAGGCCTCGTTGTGGAAGAAGAGGTAGGCGCTTCTGGAGCTCTCCCCATCCCAGCGTCCCTCGAACTGATGGCTGGTCGTTTTCTGCAGTCCGGACAGATCCCAGCCGGCTCCCGCCACCCCATCTCGCACGGCCTCGATCAGCGGTTCAAGGGTGAGAAGTGGCTCACTGGTCTTCGTCATGGATCAACACCGCCGTTGTCGGGTATGGCCGCAACATGTCCACATCTTCTTCTTCGAGCGACCACGTCCTCCGGAGCGCACTCGAGGCGCGAGGGCATCGGTTCACCGAGCAGCGCGCGGCCGTCTATCGGCTTCTCGCGCACACCACGGTCCACCCCACGGCGGATGAAGTGTTTCTCGGCGTCCGCGATGAAGTCCCGGGAATCTCGCTGGCCACGGTCTACAAGAGCCTCGAAGCCATCGTCTCGTGTGGCTTGGCCAACAAGCTGAGTCACGCCGACGGGTCTGCCCGGTACGATGGCCGGACCGATCCCCATCACCACGCCAGGTGCGTAGAGTGTGGGTCCGTGTCCGACATCCCCGGCGAACTCCGTGATTCCGATCTTTCCTACGTAGGGTCGAGCGCCAGTGGCTTCCAGGTTACCGGTTATCAGCTCGAGCTCACGGGGTATTGCCCTGACTGCGCGCGCGAGTCGGATGGCGAGGCGGTCGTCACCGTCGGCTGACACCACGCTGGGCTGTCTCTCCCGGCTCCCCGCACTCAGGGGTGAGACGCTCGTGGACGACGTCGCCCTCGCTCCTTACGGCGGTGCGTCCGGGCCGGTAAGCATACCGCCGATCGCTTGCGTGCGTCCCCGTGATCAGGACGACCTCTCGGTGCTCCTTTCCTGGGTATTCGCCGAAGGCGCGTCGGTCGTCCCACGGGGAGCGGGCACGGGAATGCCCGGCGGCAACGTGGGACCGGGCATCGCAGTGGATCTCAGCGCCTCGTTCACATACATCGCTCCGCCTCAACCGAACAGCCGTACCATTCATGTCGGAGCAGGAGCCATCGCCGCCGACGTCGAACGAGCCGCCAGGACCGCAGGGCTCTTCTTGGCCCCGCTCCCGTCGAGCGCCGAGAGATGCACCATCGGTGGTATGGTGGCGAACAACGCGGCGGGGGCTCGGACCTACAAGTACGGAGCGATCCGCGACTGGGTGCGCGAGTTGGAGATCGTCCTTGGCGATGGATCGCAGCACCGTCTGGTGCGCGGAGCACGGGGGCCTCTGGTGTTCGAGGACCTGCACCGGTCGCTTTGTGAAGAGATCGGCACTACTCCCGGTTCTTGGCCATCCGTCCGCAAGAACTCCAGCGGATACGCTCTGGATCGGTTCATGCCCGCTGGGGATCCCGTCGAGCTGATCGTAGGCAGCGAAGGGACGCTGGCCGTCGTGACCGGGGCTGTGCTGGATTTGGCCCCCGTGCCGGAAGCCGCCGCGCTGGTCCTCCTCGCGGTCCCGAGCCTCGACGAGGTTCCATCGGTGCTCGGCGCAGCCGCTCAGGTAGGTGCCGCGGCGTGCGAGTTCTTCGGGCGTCGGTTCCTGGAGATTACGTCGATGTCGTCACACCCGATCGTCGGACGCGCGGTAGAAGGTGCGGCGGCCGTGTTCCTCATCGAGATCGACGGCGGGCACGACGAGGTGTCCGGCGGTGCCGAGGCGTTGCAGCGGCTGGGACAGGAGCTAGGTTCACCCGCCATCACCGCCATGGAAGACGCCGACCGGGAGGCCCTGTGGGAGATCCGACACGCCGCCAGTCCTCTGATCGCAGCGTGCGCCGATCGCGGCCTCGTTTCGACGCAGATCATCGAGGATTCGGTCGTACCGCCTGAAAGCCTGGGCCGCTACCTCACGGAGCTCGATGAGATTCTCGCCAAGTGGGAGACCGACGCCGTGATCTTCGGTCATGCCGGTGACGCGAACGTCCACGTGAATCCGCTTCTGGATGTCCGCCGCGCCGGATGGCGTGAGAGCGCTCGGGCAATTCTCGAGGAGACAACCGACCTCGTGGCCGGCCTCGGCGGGACGCTCTCAGGCGAGCACGGAGACGGACGCATCAGGGCACCGCTTCTCGAGCGAATCTGGGGTGAACCGCTCACCCGCGCGTTTGGAGACGTCAAGCGCCACCTCGACCCGACGGCCGTCCTCAACCCCGGTGTCATCCTCCCCCTTCCCGGCCAGGATCCACTGGACGGATTGTTGCCGCAGCACGGCGGGATGTCGTGAAGGGTACTCGGCTTCTGTCGCTGGGCGTAGGCGCCCTTGCGGCCACGTCGATCGCCTGGCGACCGGGCGGGTCCGGCGACTCGGTTCCGGCAGCGCCGCCTCCCGAGGAGCGCGTCACGGTAGTCGTCAGTCCACCCTCGCCCCCCCCGGGGCCCGAAGTCGAGGCGTTGCGCCGTGACCTAGCCCGTTTTCTCGACGGGACCCGGCTGCGCGCGGCGGACTGGAGCGTTCTCGTCGTGTCGCTCGATCACGGAGACACGCTCTTCGCGCGGAACGAAGACGTCCTGGTCATTCCGGCTTCGAACATGAAGGTCGTGACGACGGCGGCGGCGCTCCACTTTCTCGGCCCCTCCTTCACGTATCAGACCTTCTTACTCGGCGACGGGCCTGTGGAGGACGGCCATCTGCGGGGCGATCTGATCCTGTACGGCACGGGTGACCCCGGTATCTCCGATCGGTTCTTTCCCACCCGCAACAGAGTGTTCGAGAACCTGGCGGAGCAACTGAGGACGGCGGGCATCACGCATATCGACGGCTCGGTGGTCGGGGACGCGACCTACTTCTCCGGGCCGGATCTCGGACCCGGGTGGAATCCAAGAGACCTGAACGAGCGATTCGCAGCCCCGGCCACCGCCCTCTCGTTCAACGAGAACATCGTGACGCTGCAGATTCTCCCCTCGGCACGACTAGGCGGCGTGCCCACAGTGGAGACCATACCGGCCGGCTTTCACAACACCGCCCAGACCGTGGCCGGGCGACCACGGCCGAGGTTGTGGCTCGATCGGCCGACACCGACGTCGCTCATTCGCATCGCCGGCGAGATGACGCGGGGCGGTCCCGCCATCTGGCGACGCCTGACGGTCTCCGATCCCGCCCTCTACTCGGCTCGGACCCTGAGCGAGGTGTTGGAGTCGGAGGGTCTGACTGTGAGGGACGACGCAGAGGCCGTACACCGAGCCGCGAGCTCACGCATCACCGGGCGGGAGGCTTGGGTCCCGGGCCTTCTGGAAGACGAGGAGCCCCGCATTCTGGCCAGCCACACGTCACCGGAGATGATCGAGTATCTGAACGTGGTCAACCACGAGAGTCACAATCTATTCGCAGAGACCATCTACAAGACGATGGGCAAAGTCGTTATGGGCCAAGGATCGTTCGCTGGGGGAGCGAGGGCCGTGCGCAGCTATACGGCAGGTGAGGTCGGGCTGGACGACGGCGATATCATCGCGGTGGACGGCTCCGGGCTCTCGGAAAACAACCGGGTAACGGCCGGAGGCCTGGTCGGGATCCTACTTCACGTCGCCGAGTCTCCCGAATGGGACGCATACCTCTCCACCCTGCCCGAGGCCGGGGGGAAACTGCGGCGGATGTACCGTACGCGAGCGGCGAGGAACCTCAGGGCGAAGACGGGCACCATTGACGGAGTGTCGGCCCTCACCGGAATGGTGAAAGCGCGGGACGGCGAGAGGCTTCTGTTCAGTATTCTCTCCAACGAGGTCCCGTCCACCAGTGCCGCCAAGCGGATCGAAGATCGAATCGGATCGAGGCTGGCGGATTTCCGACGGGCCCAGCCGGATACACCCGAGCCATAGGCCCGGTCGGAGCTTAGGCCCGTCCCAGGGCTGACCGTAGTCGCCTGCGCAACTCGACGTCGGACATCGTGGAGAGCGCTCGTTCCGCCGTGCCCGGGCTGTTCCACCGCACGTCCAGAAGGCTGACTCCGGCGTCGGTCGCACCTTCTTCCGCGAGGTACAGGTAGTAGCGGCCCTTGTAGTCCGTACCCGACTCCGATCGTACGGTCGCCACCCAGGCGCGTCCTGATTCGTCCAGGAATTCAGTCATGAGCTTGGATTGGAGATGAGCGTTGCGGCCAACGGCTTAGGCCGAAATCAAGCCACGGAGATGCGTGGTGTGGCCGGAGTCTCAAACCCGCAATCGTGCAGAAAGTGCCTGAGCACGAAGGTCAGACCTCCATGCGAAGCCACCGTGGTGGGCGTGGCGCCGGTGTAGCTCTTCAGCGCCCTTCGGAAGGCCGCGCCGGACGAGTACTCCAGCTGCCGGCTGACACTCTGTCCCGTCCGTCCGGGATCTCCCAGCCAGTTGCCGGCATGGAGGAGTCTCGACCACACGAGGAGACGTCCGATGGCCGGCAGGCCCGACCTCTTCAGACAGACGCTCAGGAAGGGACGGGACAAGCCCATGAGGTCGGAAAAGGCCTCGGCGGACCAGCACTTGTGGACCTCGTCCAGTACCAGCCGGAGCGCCTTGGTTTCGCGCGGCGCAATCTCGGGGCTCACCTCGCGGAGTACACGCGACGTCACGCCCCTCTCCTGGGCCTTGTCCACGCTTCGGCGCAGCCGCCACGCCTGATTCTCGGTGTTCAGCACCACCAGACTCCGAAAACCGAGGCGACCCACCTCGAAAAGCGTCCGGGGATCCTCTTTGGCTCCCGCCAGAAGCACGAACCCGACGCTCGGAAACTGGCGTCGCACCCTCAACAGTCGCTCGAGTCCGCCCGGACCCCATCCCATCGACGCCAAATCGATCATACACACGCTCACAGGACGCTCTCGCAGCGACAGCGCGAGCCATCCGAGCGTCCTGGACTCGGCGACGTCGTGCACGGTCGAGAGCGCCTCTCGGAGGCCCGCCTGAACCTCCGGATCCCGTGTAAACGTGCTTACTAGTGCCATGACCTTCGGAAAAGGTATACCCCTAGTCGGAAAGGATTGCGGCACCCAAAGATGCCGCATCCACCTTACAACCAAGCTATGACGTACCGTACTCCCCAGCCAGAGTCTCTCTTCTGGAAGGAAACTGGTTTGATGACCAAGCTTCGCCTCTGTTTCGCCGTCGCCGCCCTTTCGTTCGCCCTGAGCGCCTGCTCATCGCCCGCAGGCCTGGACTGCGCAGCCGGTGACAGCCTCTGCCAGACTCACAATCCTGGCGGCAACGGCCATAACCCCGGCGGCAACGGGCATAATCCTGGTGGCAACGGGCATAATCCTGGTGGCAACGGACATAACCCCGGTGGTAACGGGCACAATCCGGGCGGCAACGGCTAAGTAGCCGGTACCTCCGCTCCACCTGCTGTAACCAACTGGCCCCGCATCGAGCTCAGCTCGGTGCGGACGCCATCGATATCGTCGAGCGATACGGGCTCGGCGCGGCCGCTCGCGTCCTCATCCGTGAGTTCTCCAGACTCGAGGGCTTCGAGGGCCGTCTCCGCCTGGAATGAAATCTGGTTGTTGCCGTGTTCTTCGGAGTAGGCTTTCGCCTCCGCAAGCCAACGCTGTGCCAGTTCGACGTCGCCCAAAAGGCCGTACGCCTTGCCTCGGTAGTAGAGTAGCTCCGAGACCATGAAGGGCTGTCCGGTCCTCCAGGGGGTTTCGTCAACCGCCTGGATACGATCCTCGAACTGTTCGCGTCTCCCGAGGAGAGCCTCGATATACGCCAGGGCGTCGAGCGCATACACCCGATATCTGAAGTCCTGCGTGCGATGCGCCACCACGGTGTAGGCATCCTCGGCAGCTCCGTACTCGCCCACCTCGACGAACGCCCATGCCAGGTCGGTGAGGGCCTGCAGCTGGTCTCGCTCGGATGGATAGAGGCGAACCGCCTCCCAGCCATGCCGAATCGCGTCTCCGAAACGCCCTGACAGCTTCTGGTCCGTCATCAGATCGTGATGACTGAGCCCCTGGATGTAGCGGTCCCCGTCCTCGACGCCCCATTGCAGAGTCTCGGTGTGCAGCTCGAGAGCCCGCGGCAGGTTGCCCTTCTCGCGGCTGGTGCTCCCAAGACCGTTCGTGGCCAGAGCCGAGAGCCTCCCGTCGCCGAGCGCCTCGCCCAGGTTTTGGGCTACGCCGTACCAAGTTTCGCTGTCCTCCCACGCCCCGAGCCGCCGATGCGTTCTACCCAGGAAGCGGGCCGCGGTACCGGCGATCGCACCAGACCCACAGGTCACGGCTACCTGGTAGGCGAGACTGCACAGCTCGCGGGACCCATGCAGGTGCCCGAGCATGTCCACGCGATCCGCCAACTCGAGGAGAGAACGTCCAAGCTCGACCCCGTCCCCGGAGCCGAGAGCCTCTAGGACCTCTCCCCAGGCCGTGCGTTCGGGATCGCCCCGCTCTACCGCGTCGAGCTCACGCCCCACTCCTTCGACCTGCTGCCGAAGAGCCTCGGGATCCATGGTGAGCTCCTCGTCCAGAGCGGAGCGCACCGCACGTGCGACGAGGAAGCGCGTAGCGATGCGGCGATTCGTTTCGGCGTCCGCCTCACGACCGTCGAGGTCCTTGAGGATCGCCCATCCCGAGAAGGTCTCACCGGCCTCCGGACTGGCACTCTTTCCGAATCGCCTCGGGCCAGTGGCCTTGCGGTCCAGATCCTGATGGAGAACCACCGCAGCGGCTTCACCCGCAACGAACATCAATTCGTCGGTGACCTCGACCGCCAAGCACGATCGAGGTGTCAGGGAGTCGACCACCAGGAACCACGCGCGGGTCCCATCGCTTCCCATCGCAACGCAGCAAGAGCTGCGGACCCCGGATATGGGGATTCCACCGCCGCGCTCTACGTCCGGCACATCGAGGAGACCGGGCACACCCTTGCCCCAGGCTACCCTGCACGCCTGGGCTACAGAATCGCGTCGCGGAGGGTTCCCTACGAGATCGAGTAGGCAATGGACGTGAACCAAGCCTGGGCCATACTCGTCGACCCATACCACAGCGGCCCGATCGGCCCCCACCAACTCTTGCGCCGAGGCAAGATGCCCCAAAAGGCAAGACCGTGCGGGATCTCCTCGGTAAAGCGCCGCGGTCTGCTCAGACCGTTTTGCCCGCCCGCTGCGGTAGTCTTCAAGGCGTGGGACGTTCGAAGTGGGCATCTACACCGGAATATTTAGCTTGTGGGGGGATGCTTCAAGCTAGGCACCGCCAGTTGGAAAAACAACGGTGACGTTCTCGTGACTCTCGCGTGACGTTCTCCCCCGTCCAGGCCTCCTCGAATGGCCCCCAATTCCGCAGGTGATGGGCCCGGAGGGCCGCAAACCCCTGCTTCCGCGGTCACCGGATCCGAAATCTGGATCGACATCGGACTCGTAACACTTTGTGTCATCTGGGGAGTGAACTTCTCCGTCATCAAGGTGGCTCTGCTCGAAATCGAGCCCCTCGCGTTCAACGCCCTCCGATTTCCCCTCGCCGCCGCGACGTTGTTCGCCCTGTTGAGGTGGCGCGGGCCCATCCCCATACCGGACAAGACCCATTGGGCCCGAATCGTCCTCTTGGGCCTGTTGGGCAACCTGGTCTATCAGTTCCTGTTCATCTTCGGCATCGACGGCACGCTTGCCGGCAACGCCAGCCTCGTTCTGGCAACGACGCCTGTGTGGACCTTGGTCCTCGCGACCGTGTTGGGCCAGGAACAGCATACGGTGGCCGTCTGGATCGGTGTGTTGGCGACTCTGGCTGGCATGGTATTCGTGGTCGTGGGAGGTGCCAGTACCTTGGGATACTCCGACGGTCTGCCGCGAGGCGATCTACTGCTGGTGGCGGCCGCTGTTACGTGGTCGGTCTACACTGTCGGAGCTCAGGATCTCACGCGTCGCTACGGAGCCCTCGCTGTGACGTCTTGGACGCTGTGGATCGGAACCCTCGGTCTCGTCGTGGCCGGCGCCCCTGCGGTCGTGCGCATGGACTTCCGCGCGGTCTCGCCCCTGGCCTGGGCAGGGGTCGCATACGCGGGCGTGTTGGCCATTGCCGTGGCCTACTTGCTGTGGAACGTCGGTTTGGAGCACATCGGCAGCGCACGCACGTCGGTATTCTCGAATCTGGTCCCGGTGGTCGCGCTCATTACCGCAGCGTTGTGGCTTGGTGAGGAACCGTCCGCTCTTCAGATGACGGGCGCAGCGATCATCATCGGAGGCGTTTGGTTGGCCCGGGCGGCGACAGCCAGGGAAGAGGTGTCCGCCGGATACACGGCGGCCGGGGACGGTCCGGTCTAGCTCTTCGAGCCCGACTCGAGCCTGGGGTGATGCCTGACCTCGGGAAACTCGTACACGATGATGCCCTGGTTGGTCACGTCGGACCGGACCCTGAGCCCGTCGTCCATGCCTTCCAGCACACCCTCCGCAGCTGACAAGGACAGGTTCAGTGAGGCGGCTACCTCGGTCACGGTGAGCGTTCCACCCTTTTCGGTGGCCAGGAGTAGGACGCTTCCCTGCAATCGCGTCATGAGCGCATTCCGGCGATCCTGGCGGGCCTTGAGACCCCACCAAATGGTGCCGGTGCCGCCCGCACCCAGCACGCTCCCGACGGCCACGGCGGCCAACTCGAAATTGACGAAGCCGACCGAAATCATCAGCGCCGCCGCGAGCACCATGCCCACACCGATCACTCTCCGTGCGAGTCCGCGTCTGGGAAGCTCTTCATCCGCCCCGAATTGAGGACCGGCACCGGTGACCCCGGCCAACGCAGGCGCACGCCCCTGGCCGGGTCCGAGCACCGCCGCGTTCTCCCAGCCGAGCCCACACTGCGGGCAGATGCGGTGTTTCCGGCGGGCCAGCCAGTACGCCAGTCCCCCCAGTCCATACGTGAAGAGCGAAACGCCGATGAGGAGACCCATGTGTCCGGGCCGCTTGAAGTACTCGATTCCGTTCCCGACGTAGGCGCACCGAGGACAATTCCGAACGCCCACCCCCACCGGACGCACGATAGAGCGAGACGAAACCGCCACCCCACACGTGGGACAAGCGGTTTCGTGCTCTCTTAGATGCTCACCACAGGTAGAACAGCGCATTCAGCCTCGACGCAGGAGTCTTCCTTCAAGGTAGACACTCGACACTACGTGTTCGTTCCGGAGAAGATTCAGCCTCTCATCGGCCATGGCAGCCGCTAGAACAACCTCACGAGCTTGAGCCGGAGACCGGCCTGAGGAGGAGCCACTCCCCCCTCCGCTCCGGCCAGACTCAGGGCCAATCCGCCCTCCCCACTTCCCAGCAAGAAGTGTGCACCCGCCGACGACCAAAGTCGCCCGTTGGCATTGAAGTCACCAACGGTGAGCAGAGTGGGGATCAACGAATAGTCTCCAACCCCTTCGGTAAAGGTCTCCACGAGGTCCACACCGGGAAACTCCAGACCAGAACGGACAGACAGCGGGCCGCCCTCTGCGAGTTGGCCCTCAACCGCAATAGCCGCACTCCAGTCCGAGAACAGGTCTTCCCAAGACTCACCCGTCACCTCCTCGACGTTGTCGATACCGGTAAGCGTGGTCTGCGTTAACCGCACCAGCACGGCGTTGCTCCCGGCCTGATCCCTCAGATAGCGAACGAACATCCATCCCGCACCGCGCTCGGCGAGCGTTCCCTGGCCGGTGGCGACGATCAGGCTCACGTCCGCCGGGTCCTCGAGGAAGCGATTCGCGCGTCGCCAATTGCCCTTCTGATAGTCCGCAGCCTCGGAGCTCCCCCTCCTCCGCAACTCTTCTCCGACCAGGTCCTCGCCCATCTGGGCTAGAGCCTCGGAGAGCCAGAGTGCGTCGGCACGCTCGCCGTCGCGCTCGATGATCCTCTCATTGTGGCTGATCATGTGCTGCAGCTCGTGGGCGAGAATGGCCGGCACGGTCGTCCGAATGACGTCGAGGTTCTGCACGTTCCCGTACTTGCCCGTCGGATCGGGCACCATCACGTAGAAGACCTCAGCCGCGTTGCTGTGCTCGGCCTCGGTGAACAGATCGAGACCGAAGAAGAACCCCCCCACGAAATCGCTGGACCCCGGGCTGGTGAGCCGGTTGACGCCGGGGGTGAAGAGAATGAGCACCTTGCCGTTTTGGTCCACGTCGGACGGATTGCCGAAGGCGGCGGCGTCGACCGTGTAGATCGGATCATCGAAGATGGTGCCGAAACGCTCGACATCCTGCTGTGGAAAATCGGCCAGCGCTTCGACATCGACGTATAGAATCGCTCGCTCCGAGATCACCCGTACCTCTGCAGTGATCTGGTCGAAGTCTCCGTCGCTGCGTACCACCTCAAAGTCCCTTCGATCGCCCACATCGGGGGCCGGAGGCAACAGAGCCGAAGGCGACAGAGCCGGCCCCTCCAAGGCCCGACGCCCTCGCCCCAAGAGCCGCTTCTCGACGGATCTGAGGAACAGCTTCCACTCCTCCCGGACAGACCCCGCCGCGGAAGCGGTCTTTCCTGGCAACGGCGCCTCGACCAACCGAGCCGGCGGTTGGGCCTGGCCAGACGCGATCACGACCGGCTTTCGCAAGCCGGTCAGTCGATAGTCGAACCGTGCCGCTCCGATCGAGCTCACCGACTGCGGCACCGCAAGCCAATTCCCCGCGGCAAGACGCACACACGAAGGGGCCTCTCCAATCACCACGGTAGTGTCCGCGCCGACGTCGAAGTCCAGACCGTCCCCGGCAGCTTCGACGGCCAGGGGTAGCTCTCCGCTCGCCTCGCCTCCCAGTCGGACCGAGACCTCCACCGACCTGCTCGGGAGACAGGGGGGCACCTCCACGGAGAGTTGTGTCGGCTGCGCAGCCACGACGGAGCCGCGAATCCCCGAGAACAGGACGATGTTGTGAGGGGCGATCGAGCTGAAGTTGTCCCCTTCGAGCGTGATCACTTGCCCCGCCTCGGCTTCCGCCGAGGACAAAGAGGTGAGGGCCGGAGGCAGCACGGCCCAGGCCTCGAATTCGACGAATCGCTCCGGCTGATCTCGCAGTCGGGCTTGTACTCGGTACCGACCCAACGCCGCCCCCAGCCGAAACACCGTCGTGGTGAGCCCGGTGGAGTCGCTGGAGCTGGTTGCCGGTCCCAACACGGCCCCAGAACCCTCGGTGACCGTCCAATCCACCGTCACATCCGCGGCGGGTCGCCCATCGCCGCTTCCCTGGACGGCCACCATCAGGGGATCGATGAGCAACTGACCCGCGGGGCCGAACTGACCCCCTCCCGACACGGCCACCAACTCGAGGTCGGTCGTGGGCGGTTGGGTGGTCCCGTCCTTCGAGCAGGTGGCGACGCTCAACGATGCCAGCAATGCGACTCCAGCTCGGAGCCGATGCATTCGCATGTCCATCACCGAGGAATGGTCGACAAAGCCAGCAGCTCGAGGATGGGACTGCCCGTGAGGGTCGCGGCCCCGGTTCTGACACGCCCGACGACCCTGATTCGCTCCAGGGGACTCAGACCCTCCGCCTCCTGAATCCGCTCCGGCGGAATGGCCACATAGACGAAGACACCTTCCCCGCGGCCCGTCTTGGTGAGCAGGAAGGGCTCTCCCTCATAAAAGTCGGTGCGGATCTTCTCAGCGCGCTCCAGCGAGATGAACTGCACGTCCCACTGCAGAACGCGGCCTCGATACTCGAGTGGTGACGCCGAGACGTCCTGAATGCTCACGTCCGTGAGGATCGTGGTCTCGCCCTCTACTGCCGTTCCCTCGGGAAGCCACAGCCAACCGTCCATCCGGACCCTGGCCCAGTTCCCCTCTCTCGCGAGGATCCTCAGGTTCGCCCCGGGTGCCGCGGCGGCCAGGGTATCTCCATCCGGCGTGCTGAGGATCGCCGCATCGGTCTCCCCCCTGATGGTCCACTCTTCGGCGAGGGCGACGTCGACGGCCCCGGCCGACTCTCCGGAACTCGGCTCCTCCAGCGCCACGGACGGACTCCAGATCCAGGCAGTGCGGCGCACCCTCACCCAACCGGGCACGCGTTCGACCTCCTGGAGCAGAGTCCCCTCCTCCAAATGGCCGATGATGTCGCCGGACGGAATGGTACGAACGTTCTCACCCTCCACGGCCGATACGACCAGATCGAAGTCGCCCCGACCCACCACCTGAAGCGACGGGGTCCAGACCCAACCCCCCAGCTCGAACTGCAGCCAATCCCCAGAGGTATCCAGCACGGCCAGGTCCGCGCCCGGGTAGAGTTGGCCCAGCAAGGTCCCGTTCGGCAGAGCGCGAAAATTCTCTTCGTCCGTCACGGTTCCGGCCTGGGCGCAGAGGCCTCGGACGAAAACGAGCAGGCAGACCCCAAGGAAGACCGTGACGGCCCGTGATCGCTGAAAACTCGCGCTCATCTTCCTGAAACGATCCTCGACAGACGGTGTTGAAAGGGTGATCTTCCGGCCCTCTGGACGAGGGCCGACGTCACTTGGACGAATCTGTTTCGGCCGGTGGCAGTCGTCAAATATCACTAAACGAAACGTCGAACCAGCTTTTATGCCACTCCCAAGAACGATTTTCGCGCTGCTGTCCTGCGCGATCCTGCTCCAGTCCCGCCAGGTGACCGCCCAGAGTATTCCCTCGGCCTACCGGTTCATCGAGCACTCTCAGGAGGGCGGCTTGTTCGCGGGCGTCACCAGTCTCAATCCAGGGCAACTCGGAGTGGGGCCAAAATCGGCGGACGCACTCGGCGGTCGCTACTCGGTCAGCTTCGGGAGCGCCTTGGCGTTCGAAGGCGATGCCACCTTCTTCAAGGGCCTACGAGACGTGATCGACATTCGCGAGAGCGAGGAGAATCAGCTTCTCGGGGAGTCCTCGATCGACCTGTTGGCCTTCCAGGTCCGTCTCAGGATCAACCTGACGGGCCAGAGAAGTTGGAGAGGCCTCCAACCCTTCGTCTCGTTCGGGGGGGGCATGGCATTGAGCAGCAATCTGGACCGCACCTTGGAGGACGAAGCCAACATGCTGTTGGTGGACCGGTACGACTTCGGGAGCAAGTTCATCGCCGCCCTGGGGAGCGGTATCAACCTCCATCTCTCGTCGAAGCTCATGCTACGGGTCGACGGCGTGATGAACCTATGGAAGATCAGCACGCCGGCGGGGTGGATCACCGACGACACCGACCTCGGAGTGTTCCCGGAGGACGAGTGGGTGTCGGCCAAGAGCCTCTCCCTCGGAGCCAGTTGGCGTCTCTGAGGATGACGGACTTCGAGTCCAGACCTGCCGATTGGCTCTCTGTCTCTGACGCGATGAGGCGCATCCTCGCTGCCGCCTCACCGCTCGACCTCGAAGAAGTTCTCCTGCCGGACTCCCTCGGAAGAGTTCTCGCAGCTGACCTCATCGCCCCGACAGGCCTTCCGCCCTGGAAGAACAGCGCCATGGACGGGTACGCCGTTCGCGGTGCCGACATCACCGGCGCGAGTCTTGACGAACCCGTCGCGCTCGCCGTCGTAGGGGCTGTGCTCGCGGCCACGCGCTTCGAGGAAGTGGTAGGCGAGGGACAGGCCGTACGGATCATGACCGGCGGGCCCGTGCCCGAGGGGGCAGATACGATCGTTCGAGTCGAAGACACCGATCGCGAGCACGGGACCCCGGGGCGCGTCCTCATCCAAGCAGACCGTGACGAGGGGAGACACATAAGGCCGGCCTCGGAGGATTGGAGCGAAGGTGACATCATTCTGGAGGCCGGTACCGCCATCGGCCCGGGTCAGATCGGCGTGCTGGCCAGCGGACACGCCGCCAAGGTGACGGTGCGGAGGAAGCCGCTAGTGGCGATTCTCGCGAGCGGTGACGAGCTCCACGATATCGAGCTCGGTCCCCCCGGCCCCCACCGGATTCCCGAGAGCAACAGCCGGGTCGTTGCCGCCGCGGTCCAACGGGCGGGTTGTACGCCGCTACGGGTGGGAATCGCCAAAGACAATCCCGAGGACATCCGGGCCCACATCAAGAAGGCCCGAGACGCAGATGTTCTGGTGACCCTCGGCGGGGCCTCGATGGGAGAAGGAGATCTCTTCAAGAGGGTGCTCGATGACACCGGCTTTCGATTGGACTTCTGGCGCGTGAAGCTGCGTCCGGGTACGCCGACGAGCTTTGGACATCTGCCCCGAGAGGGACGCATGGACCAGGCTGTGTTCGGCCTCCCCGGCAACCCGGCATCCACATTCGTGACCTTCGAGATCCTGGTGCGTCCGTTTCTCATGGCACTGGCAGGGCACACCAGAGTTCACCGGACCGTGGTCTCGGCGCGCGCAGCCGAGGACCTCCGTGCCTCCGCCGGGATCACCGGCTTCTTGCGGGTGGAACTGAGCCGGCGCGGGGAAGCTACCCTGGCCTCCCTGACGGGTCCTCAGGGCTCCGGGTTGGTCAACAGCCTGGGTTCGGCGGACGGTCTGGCCGTCATACCCGAAGGGGTCGAGGTCATCAGCCAGGGTTCGCCCGTGGATGTCATCCTCCTGGACTACACACCCGGACTGTCAGACGGGTCACCGTTGTTCGGGTCACCACCGCTCGGGTCAGCCGAGGCGTGAGGCCTCGGCACGCCACCCCGGCACTCGCACTGCTCTGCGTGGCCCTGGTGGCGGGCTGCAGCATCTCCCGATGGCCCGTAGAGGGCCCTCTCGGAGCCCCCTTCGGAGTACGGTGGGACGGTGCCCTCCCCGACATGCATCGAGGAGTGGACATCCTGGTGCCGGTCGGGACTCCGGTTGCCGCCATGAACGACGGACGGGTGCGTTTCTCCGGCACCATGGAAGACTTTGGTCTAGTGGTCTGGCTGGACCATGACGACGAGGTGGTGACGGTCTACGCGCACCTCTCCGAACTCTCGGTCGAGGCGGGTGATCAACTCGCCAAGGGCGACATCGTTGGCCTCAGC
Source organism: Longimicrobiales bacterium (assembly GCA_965249725.1). Lineage (GTDB taxonomy): Bacteria > Gemmatimonadota > Gemmatimonadetes > Longimicrobiales > Gaopeijiaceae > CBDDCX01. The sequence continues at coordinate 488,767 of CBDFMQ010000002.1, read as the reverse complement.
GGAAGCACGGGGAACGCCACCGGGCCGCATCTCCACTTCGAGATCTGGCGGCGAGGGGTCCAACTCGACCCCGTAGCGATGCTCGGAGGCCCTCCCGGGCCCTGACGTCGCCCCTCTGACGTCCCCCTCTGACGTTCTTCTGAGGGGCTTCCCCCTGACCCGCCCTACCCCTCGGCCCGCAGAGCCGCGATCTCCTGGGTCAGGCGCGGCAGCACCTCGAAGGCATCCCCCACGATCCCGTAGTCGGCCACACCGAAGATCGGTGCATCCGCATCCTTGTTCACGGCTACGATGGTCTGAGACGTCCTCATCCCGGCCAGGTGCTGAATGGCCCCTGAAATGCCGATCGCGAAGTACAGTGCCGGAGCGACCGTCTTACCCGTCTGACCAACCTGCTCCGAGTGGGGCCGCCAGCCCGCGTCTACCACGGCGCGAGATGCGCCGAGAGCCGTTCCTGGACCGAGGGCGTCTCGGAGGTTTTCCAGGAGCTTCCACTGCTCGGCCTCCCTCATGCCCCTCCCGCCAGCAACGACCACGCTCGCCTCGGACACGTCTACCCATCCCCCCTCGGCACCCTGGAACTCCACCGTGCGCGTCCCATTGCTCGTCGGAATCGTCGGACTGAGAACTTCGACCGCACCCGCGCCGTCGACCTCCTGAGCTCCGAACGAATTCGGGCGCAGAGACATGACACAGGGGGAGGACTGGAACCTGATCCGGGCAAGCGCCTTGCCCGCATAGATCGGTCGCACGGCTACGAGCTCTCCACCGTCCGCCTCCAGACGAGTGATGTCCGACGCCATGGGTGCGTCGAGAAGGGCGGCCACCCGGGGCGCAAGATCCTTCCCCTGGGCCGTGGCCGGAAAGAGCACCGCGTCGTAGCCGCCCGCCCGAGCAGCCTCAGCCACGACAGAGGCATAGACATCCGGCGAATACTCGGATAGCGCCTCGTCTTGGGCTACCCGGACGCTCGCGGCTCCGAAGGCTCCCAGCCCAGCCGCCGCATCTGCGACCCCGGGTCCGCCCAGTACCAATGCGTGCGCCGAACCACCCAACTCCGCCGACGTGGTTGCGGCCGTTGATACCACTTTGTGCGCCGCTGCTCTGATCTGGCCGGCCTTCTGTTCCGCGAAGGCGAGAATGTCGCCCATTGCTAGTCTCCGATGCTATTCAGTCTGAAGTACAGGATCAGCTAGAGAGCGTTGGCCTCCTCGCGAAGGAGGCGCACCAATTCGGGCACGGCTTCGGCACCTTCGCCGACAATGCGGCCCTCGGCCCGAGCGGCGGGATACTCCAGTCGTTCAACCGTGAGGCGGCTCTCGGGCACCTCGACATCCTTCTGCTCGAGGGGCTTCTTCTTCGCCGCCATGATCCCCTTCAACGAGGCATAGCGAGGCTCGAATGCCCCCTTCGTTATGGACACCACAGCCGGCAGCTGCAGCTCGACCACCTCGGTACCTCCCTCGACCTCCCGACGGCACGTCACCACTCCGTCACCGAGCTCGAAGCTCGTCACGTTCGACGTACACGCACGATCAAGGAGCGTCGCGACCATGGGGCCAACCTGCTGTTGGTCGTCGTCGGCCGCCTTGACCCCGAAGAGCACGAGCGGGGCATCCCGGTCCTCGAGTTCCGCAGCCAGGACCTTCGCAGTGGCGAGGCCGTCCATGGTGACGGTTCCCTTGAGAAGGACGGCGGCATCCGCACCCACGGCCAGACCCGCGCGCAGCGTCTCCTGGGCACTGTCTTCACCGAGAGTCAACACGGTTACTTCGCTCTCACCCCGCTCGTCCCTCATGCGGAGAGCGGCCTCGAGAGCGAACTCGTCATAGGGGCTCATGACGTACTTCACCCCGCCCGAATCGATGTCCTTTTCGCCATCCGCCAGGCGGATGCGTGTCTCCGTGTCCGGCACCCGCTTTATGCATACGATGATATTCAAGGTCCTCTACTCCAATTCATTGCCGTTCAACGATTTGGCACGCTAAAGTTACCGTCCCGCAAAAGGCCGTTCAAGCGATTGACCGCCTCGACTTCGGGACACACATGGATTGCCCGATACATAGAAGCGAAGCGGCCGTTGTTTTGCCCGGGATATCCCGATCCGGGGGGATACTGCGACGGTGGAAGGCTCCACAGGCCAGCCCGCCAGGAGCCTGAGCGGAGGGGCCGAGAGGTCGTGTCCATCCAGCGCCTTCGTGACACCCAGCGCCTGACCCACGCGACCCGGACCCGAGCCGAGATCCTGCGATCGGCCGCGGCGGTCGGACATGACATCCAACCCGTCCACCGGGTCCACCGCCCGAATGAGCACGGCACCGGCCACGCCGTCCACACCGGTCACCACGTTGAGGCACCAATGGATCCCATAGCTGAGATACACGTAGGCGAGTCCGGGCGGACCGAACATGGTGGCGTTGCGTCGCGTCCGGCCGTTCCTGGTCGATGCGTGTGAAGCCGGGTCGGACGGGCCGAGATAGGCCTCGACCTCGACGATCACGCTTTCGGTGCGCCGCCCATCCACGGTGGAGACCAACCGAGTACCGAGCAGGTCCGGAGCCACGTCCTCAGCCGACCGGGCGAAGAAGTCACGGTCGAGCACTTCGAGGGACGGTTCGCCCAGCGTTAGGCTCGCCGACCCCGGGGTCATGAGGTCTTCCGGTCAGCTCGCTTCGTTGTCGGAACCGGGCGAATCTCGCCTCGATCCGCGACGTGTTCTCCGCGCCCCACCACGACCTCGCGGCACCGCTCTGGAGGAGGACTGCCCCTCACGGTCCGGCTCGGTGCTCACAGAGACGTCCTGCTGTCTCTCAGTGGGCGGCTGCTCGGCCAAGGGCTGACGTTCCTCTCTGGGTGGACGACCTCCCTGCGGCGGGCGCTGCTCCCCGGACGAGCGACCTCCCTGCGGCGGGCTCTGCTCCCTGGACGAGCTTCCTCCCTGAGGCTGGCTCTGCACCCTAGCCGCGCCCCTCCCCTGCGACTGGCGCTGTCCCCCGGAGGACCTTCCTCCGCGAGGCTGACGGTCTCTCTGGGGACCACGCTGCTCGGCCTTTTCGCGGCCAACGCCAGGTGACGGGGCCGACGCAGCGGCACCGCCGGCGCTTTCTGTGCGCCTCGCGTAGTCCGTACGCCATTCCGCCAGGACCTGCTCGGCCCGTCGGGGCACGACCTCGTTCACCCGCTTGGGCGAGTTCTGAAAGACCTCGAAGAGCGAGTCCCCGAATGCCCCGACCAGGGCTTCAGCCGTCTTCTTGCCGACTCCCTTATAGGAGTTGGTCAGATAACCGATCATCGCGTCGCTGCCGGTAGGCAGGTCCAAGGCGCTCACCGGCACCTGCCCTGCTCCAGAACTCTGAGACGAGCCGCTCGCACCCGTGCTCTTGCCGACTGCCTGGCCCTCGAAGAGCACGGGGCCGTCCGCGTCGCGGCGCCGTCCCGATCCGCCGCGGGGGCCTAGACGACCCGCGGCCGCCTGGCTCGTCTGACTGGTCCGTCCCCTACCACCCGCTGGGTCCCTCGCCGGATCACCCGCCGGCGCGCGACCCTCCTCTGCGCCTCGAGACTCCACCGGCGACTCCGCCGTCGTCTCCACCGTCGTCTCCGCCGTCGATGCTACCGGCTCACGAGACGGCTCATCAGCCTGCCGCGGCTCGCCGTCCACGTCGCCCACGTCGCCCTCATTGAGGGAGACCCGATAGTTGCCCGTCTCGGTCTTCTCCAGGCGGACCACGCCGTGCTCCTCGGCCTGCAGCAGGAACTTGCTGAACTTGGCGAACCCCAGTTCGGCCTCATCGAACCCGGATGCACGCTCGAGCATCTTCCGCTTGACGTCGGAATCACGGACCGAATCCCGGCCCTTCTCTTTGAGCGTGCGCAGGCAGGCCAGCATCAGGTCATAGGCGTCACGGAGCGGATCCCCGCCGGTCTCGCTCGATGAGGCGGACTCCGATGCCCCCGCGGACGCATCAGACGTTTCGGACCGTTCCTCCCTCTCGGATCGTTCCGGCCTCCCGGACCGCTCCGGCCTCCCCGATCTCGTTCTACGGGCGGCGGGGCCCCGGCCCTTACGCTCGCGGGTGCCGCTGTCCGACGACGACGTGCTCGCGCCCTTGCGAGCCGGCTTCACCTCGTACTGCCCGTTTTCGAGCTTGTGGAGCTGGGCGATCCCGCGCGATGCGGCCTCCGCCAGGAACTTGGAGAATTTGCTGAATCCGAAGCCCCCCTCGTCGAAGGTCGGGTCGAGCTCGATCATCACCTGCTTGAGGCGGTCCGACCGCATGACGTCGTTCCGTTTGGTCATCCGGGAAAGGGCCTCGCCCACCAACTCCCAGGGATCCGCGGGCTTGCCGACACTGTCGGTGGTCTTCCGCAGACCGGTCAGGCTCGTGTACGAGTAGTACTCGTCGCAGTTCTGCACGAGAATGTCGGAGCTGGACTCCTGGATTCCCACGCCGATGACGTACTTACCGTACTCCTTGAGCTTCAAGACGAGGCTCGAGAAGTCGGAATCACCCGTCAGGAGAATGTAGGTCCCGATCTCGGGACGGATGAAGACGAGCTCGACACCGTCGATGGCCATCCGAATATCGGTGGCGTTCTTCTTCGAGCTCCCATACGCGGGAGCGAAGATCAGGTCGACGGAGGCTTCGGAAAGCGGGACGATGTACTGCGGGTAGCGACGCCAATCGGCGTAGGCCCGCTGCACGGTGACCTTGCCGCGAATGACGTCGGACTGGAGGAGGCTCTTCAGTTCCTTGGAGAGGTCACTCCGCATCCCCATCGTGACGTTGTCGAAGTCGATGAGGAGGGCCGCATTGGGGGCGTCGGCCATGGCCTTGCTGGGCCCCTCTACATGGGGGGCCTGACTGTACTGATTCATTGGTTCCTTCTTGCGATGCGTGTGTGCCGGCTGCACTCGCAAGACCTCCCCACCCACACCAGGTCATCGTGTCCGTTTCGACAGTCGAATCTGGTAGGGGTAAGGGGGGCCGGTATCAGAGTGCCCGGCTGTACTTCATGTCTTGTAGCGCTCGTGCTCCGCCCGAACTCTGCGTGAGAGCTCTACTCGTCGGACCTTGCCGGTGCCCGTCATTGGAAAATCGTCCACAAAGTGGACCAGATCGGGAACCTTGTAGTCCGCGAGCGTTGCCGCGCACCAGTCTAAGACTTCCTGACCGGTAACGATGGCGCCCTCGTCGGGAACGACGCACGCGCAGATGGCTTCTCCCAGAATATCATCTGGGACTCCGGCCACCACGGCCTCCCGCACCGCCGGGTGAGAGTGAAGTCTATCCTCAACTTCCCGGGGGTAAACGTTGTAGCCACCGCGGATGATAACCTCTTTCTGACGACCGACCAAATGGACGTAGCCCTCTTCGTCTATCATCCCCAGGTCGCCGGTCAGGAAGAACCCATCCGAGTCGAACGAGTTCGCGGTCTCCTTGGGCTGCCTGTAGTAACCGTTCATTACGCCCGGTCCGCGCACCCCGATCTCGCCTACGCTCTCTACCGGAAGCTCCTCTCCCCCCTCCGGATCGAGGATCTTCACCTCGGTGCCCTCGATGGGCCGGCCAACCGTGAAGAGACGCTTGGTCTCCGGGTCGTCCGACCGTGTGATGCAGACGGTCGACGAGGCCTCGGTGAGGGAATACGCCACGAGCAGTTCCGGGCACAGGGACTCGGTGACGGCCGAAACGAATTCGTCGGACACGGGTGCTCCGGCTACCAATCCCACCCTGAGAGAAGAGAGATCACGGGGCTGCGACTTCTGCTCGTGAAGCTCGGTCGCGAAGAGCGTCGGGACGCCGTGGTGCACGGTCGCACCGTGGCGCTCGATCAGATCGAGTGAACCGGCGCCCCCGAACTGGTCCTGGAGAACCAAGGCCGACCCCGAGACCAGGCTCCCGAGCACACCCGGGCCCAGGCCGAACACGTGGAAGAGGGCCGTCACTCCCACTACCCGATCGTCCGAAGTCAAACGGAGGGCCTCCGCGGTACTCGCTGCCACCCCCAAGATGTTGCTGTGCGTCAACTCGACGCCCTTCGGCTTTCCCGTGGTCCCCGACGTGTAGACAACCGCGAACAGGTCTTCGCTCGGCTCGACGGCCTGAGCCGCGTAGTCCCGACCTCCACCGGCAGACAACAGATCTTCGAACTGGAAGATTCGATCGTCGTACCAGAGGTCCTCATCACCTACGGTAATCAGGTACTGAAGATCAGGGAGCTGAATCAGGAGGTCTTCGAAGAGCTGCAGGAAGTCGAGGTCCCCGAGCGACTCGGCCGTGATGGCTGCCACGGCCTCGGAGTGCCGGAGAGTGTATTGGAGATCCGTGGCGGTGATTCGCGGGTTCAGCGGCACGAGAACCGCGCCGAGCTTGGCCACGGCGAACATCGAGATGACGAACTCGGGCCAGGAGGGCATGACGACGGCGACGCGGTCACCCGCCTCGATGCCGAGTCCGGCGAGAGAGGCCGTGAGAGCCTCTGCCCGGCTTTCCAACTGTCCGAACGTTACCTGCTCGTCGTTCAGGACCAGGAACACCCCTTCGGGATCTGTCGTCGCCCTCGCAGCAAGAACGCTCGCCACGCTCTGGTTCGGCACGCGGCCCAACTCCGCTACACCGCTAGAGAGTTCTACCACTGTACTCCTTCAACAGGCCTCAATCCTCCGAATCACCCCTTCGTGGTCATCGAATTCAACAAATCCCGCACCAGGTCGTCGTCTACCGCCCGACTCCATGAATCGTCGGTGCGGTGCACCATACCGATTCGCGAGAGAAGCACAAACTTCGGTCGGCCCTGCCGTGCTTTCTTGTCGAGCCCAAGATACGACACGATCTCGTTCGGCGCGGCCCCTTCGGGTAACGCCAGATCCAGCTCGAGCGTTTCGGCGACGCGAGCGAGATGGTCCGCGACTCCGCCCTCGGTCACCCCGCATTCTTCTCCGAGACGGGCCTCGAGGAACATGCCCACTGCGACCGCCGTTCCATGGGGTAGGCCATATGCCGAAGCGCCCTCGAGCGCATGTCCCAGAGTATGCCCGAAGTTGAGGATCTCGCGCCGTCCCGCCTCCCGCTCGTCTGCGGAAACCACCTCGGCCTTGAGCTCCACGGACCGTGCGACGGCTCGCTCGACCGCGTCGACCTCGCCGTCCAGCAACGCGGCCATGTTCTGCTCCAGCATCTCGAGGTAGGGACCGTCCATGATGGCGCCGTGCTTCACCGCCTCCACCAGACCCTGAGCGCGCTCCTCGCGCGGCAAGGTCCGGATCACCTCCGGATCGGCCACCACCAGGTTCGGTGCATGGAAGGCCCCGACCAGGTTCTTGCCCCACTCGACGTCCACCCCGGTCTTTCCTCCGATCGAGGCATCGACCATGGCTACCAGGCTCGTCGGTACCTGAACGACCGGCACCCCCCGCATGTACGTCGCTGCTACGAAGCCGCCCAGATCCCCCACGACTCCACCGCCAAGCGCCACCACACAGGAATCCCGTCCAAAGCCTCGTTCGAGCAGGCCGTCGGTGAGGTCCATCCAGTGGGCTCGGGTCTTGTGCCGCTCCCCGGCGGGGAAGGACAACAGATCCGCCGCCAGGCCGGACTCACGGAGAGCCTCCAGCACTGGGGTGCCGTAGAGATCGGCAACGGTCGAATCCGTAATGACGGCGTAGCGGTGGGCCGGCGCGTGTTCCCGGAGCAGGTCCGGAAGCGCGGCCAGCAAACCACGGCCAACGAGCACCCGGTAGTCCGAGGTCTGGCCGCCGCTTTGGACCGAAGTAGACGTCGCGTTCGGAGAGGTCATATGGCTCAGCCCCCCGCAGGTCCCGTGAGGGACGCTTCCACGTCGGGCGCGTCTCCGATCTCGAGGCGAACGCCGGGTCGGCCGCTGACGTCCACTGCGTCCGCGGAGGCTTGGACGGGGAACCCATTGGCATGCTGCCTCAGCGCTCCGAGGAAGCGATCGCGCTGGCTCTCCTCGTCCCACACGCTCACCCACACCAGCACGCGCGTCCCCGCTTCGCTCTCGAGCAGGAGATACCGGTCGCCGTCCCAACCCCCCGACAGTTCGCGAGAGCCCGTGTGCGTTTCGAGCAGAATCGCCGTCTCCAGTTCACCCAAGCCGCCTTCGTAGACCTGATGCCACCCGGCAGGGGCCTCCAGCTCGACGGTCTCGGGCAGGTCCCGCTCGGCGCCGAGGAACCTCTCGGGGTGGAGGATCTGTTCAGTGGATGCGGGCAGTCGCGGACCAAAAGGCGGGGGACGCCCCGGCTCCGCCTTCCAAAGAGCCTCGACGAACGCTGCTCCCCCCAGATATGGGAACAGAAGCGACTCCTGCAGGACCAGAGGGGCCCCGGCCAGCGCCGGCGATTGGGTCCGCGCGGCCTCGAGGGCGGGACGCAGCAGATCGGTGAAGTTGCTCATCTCGGTCAGGTCTACCGAGCCTCCTTGGAGTTCCATGAGGAACTCGAACATGACGAGCGTGGCGTGACCCTCGATCGCCGCCTGAGCCGCTACCTGTCGGTCGTTCCCCAACTCGGGATCGGTAATTGCGTCCAAGTCCGTGCTCTGATCCTGGATGGCGTGTACCAGCTCGTGCACGAGAAGCGACTCCAGGGCGTCCTCGGGCTGATCGTCCAGGACGAACAGCGTGGTGGAATCCGGATCGTAGAAGCCCGCCACCTGCTCCAGATAGAGGTCCTTCAGGACGGCCCGCAGATCCATGCCTCGGGGCACCATACCGAACAGCTGGTAGGACTCGCTCAAAAGCTCCGCTTCGTCGATCGGCAACGCCTCGTCGAGCTTGAACTCGAGATAGCGCTCCAACTCGGCGCGGGTGCGACGCTCGAGGCGCACGGGTTCGACGAGCTCGAGGCCGGAGCGATCTGCCAGATCGGGCAGAAGCCTGGCCGCCGCGCTCGCCAACATCGGGTCCGACGACGTCACCAGGTCGGAGGTCTCGTCGGTCTCGTCAGGGGCGCACGCAGCGGACCCGACGACCACCAGTATCGCGAGCACGATCATCCTCGCCCCCGGGGGCGCCGGCCGAGTGCGCAGGTCAGTCTCCCGCGGGAACTCGGCCATAACGATCGTCGAGACGGACCACATCGCTGAGATGGGGAGTCGACGCCTCGAGCACATCGCAGTCCGTAACGGCGGTCATGCGATGGATGGTTCCGGCGCGGACGTGATAACTCTCACCGGCCTTCAGGTCGACGTCCTCCAGCGATTCGATGGACACACCGGCCTCGAACTTCATTTCACCGGAGAGAAGGTGGATGGTCTCGTCCTTTTGCTCGTGGTACTGAAGGGAGAGCGCCTCGCCCGCCTTGATATGGAGGATCTTCCCCACGTACTCTTCCGCTTCGGCCCAGATGAGCTCGTGGCCCCAGGGCTTTTCAACGCGTGTCGGAGTTCGTTTCAAGGTCGGGTCCAGCCGGTTCTGGCCTGAGGTAAGGGCAGCCACCGAGCCGGCGGCTGCCTGCGGAAGGGACAGTGCCAAGGCCTCCGACCCTGGTCAAGGGCGCACGGGTCCGCCCCGCGGCTCGGTGGTGGCATGAAAGCTGCACGAGTGCTGACAGCGTAACCGTCGAGGGACCCTCAAGGGTCCGGCCCGGTACTTTGTCTTCGAGCGTCACACGCGGACGCTCCCCACTCTTAGGACCTGTATGAACCGACGGAGCCCAGTGATCAAGAAGCTATGGCAACCCAGGCTGTTGCTTCTCTTGGGGTTTCTTTTTGTCGGCGCCGGGGCGGGGGTGGCGTGGGGATCCTGGCAGAATCTCTGCTCCGACTGCCCGTCCGTCGCCCAGATCCGGACCTTCGAGCCGGAACAGACCAGCAAACTCTACAGCCATGACGGTCGGCTTCTCGCTGAAATCGGTATCGAGCGCCGGACGCCGGTCTCCATCAACGCACTCCCCGACTACGTGAAGCAGGCGTTCATCGCCATTGAGGACAAGCGGTTCTACGAGCACCACGGTGTCGACTTGCGGGGCATCGCTCGAGCGGTGGTCGGTGTACTGACGGGGCAGAACAGGGGAGGTGGGAGCACCATCACCCAGCAGCTCGCCCGCAACATGTTCGAGAGCCAGATCGGCTTCGAGCGACGCGTGGTGCGGAAGCTGAAGGAACTCCAGGTGGCCTTGGCCCTCGAGCGATCCTACACGAAGGACCAGATCCTCGAGGCCTACGTCAACGAGATCAACTACGGGCACGGGTGGTGGGGCATCCAGACCGCCGCCCGCAACTACTTCGCGAAGAACGCCTCCGAGTTGAATCCCGCCGAGACGGCGCTCTTGGCGGCCATCCCCAACCTGCCGGCATACTACAGCCCCCTTCTCCGCCCCGACAACGCGAAGCGGCGCCGGGATCTGGTACTTCGACGCATGGTCGATCAGGGCTTCCTTCCGGCCGAGGACCTGGAACGATACACGGCGGCCCCCATCCCGACGGAGCGGGCGGTGGCCGGCGGTAGCATCGCCCCCTACTTCGAGGAGTGGGTCCGTCAGATTCTGGACGACCGCTTCGGGAGCAAGCTCTACACCGCCGGGCTGAAGGTCTATACCACCTTAGACGTCCGCATGCAGCGCGCCGCGGAGGTCTCGATGCAGGAGGGATGGGCGCGGATGGAGGCCCGTCCCGGATTCGAGCACCTGAGCTACGGAGCCTATCAGGACTCCGTTGCCGCTGGCGTAGACATGACCGAGCTGAGATACGTGCAGGGGCTGTTCGTGTCGCTCGATCCATGGACCGGATCGGTTCGGGCCATGATCGGCGGGCGGGACTTTCAGGTGTCGAAGTTCAACCGCGCCACGCAGGCGCTGCGCCAGGCCGGGTCGGGCTTCAAACCGTTCGTCTACACCGCCGCCGTGGCGGCACGCATCCCCCCCACGTTCATCGTCCTCGACGCGCCCGTCGTGACCATGCAGGTCGACGGAACCGAGTGGCGGCCCGCGAACTTCTCGGAGCGCTTCGAGGGGCCCATGACGATTCGCAGGGGCCTCATGAAGTCGCAGAACATCATCGCGATCAAGCTGGCCGAGGAGGTCGGGCTCGAGAGCGTGGCGCAGACCGCTCGGCGCATGGGGATCCGGAGTGAGATCGAGCGCTATCCCTCGACCGCCATCGGGGCCGCCGAGGTACTCCCCATCGAGATGGCCGAGGCGTATTCCACTTTCGCGAACCAGGGCACCAAGGTGCGCCCCTTCCCCATCTTGAGGGTCGAGGACGCCCAGGGCCGCATCATATGGGATCCGCAGCCGGAGCGTACGCAGGTCCTGGATCCGCTGGTCGCGCGCATCATGATCTCGATGCTGCAGGGGGTCGTGGACGAGGGCACCGGGAACATCGCCGTCCGCATCGTTGCCGGACTCAACCGAGAGGTGGTCGCCGCAGGCAAGACCGGCACCACGAACGAGGGGACGGACGTCTGGTTCAACGGCTTCACGCCGAACCTCCTGGGTACCGTCTGGTTCGGGCTGGATCTACCCGAGCCGATCCGACGCGGGGCCACAGGTGGAGGTGATGCGGCACCGGTCTGGGGCAACTTCATGCGACGGGTCTACTATGGAGACCCCGACTCGCTGGACGAGGAGATGCGAGAACCGGTCCTGCCCATCCCGGAGCCGTGGTCGATCCCGGACGGCCTGGTCACACGGTTGATCGACAAGACAACGGGCAAGTTGGCGTCTCAATGGTGTCCGCAGGGGGATCAGATTCTCGAGCTCTTCCTGCCCGGAACCGAACCCACCGACTACTGCGATCGGGACGACTCCCGTCTCTTCCGCATCGGCGAGGACATCGGCGCAAGCGGCAACTGACCTCGTAGCCAGGTGGGGCGGAGCCTGGCGGCGCACCTCAGCTCACCTCAGCGCACCTGCACTCCCTCGCGCGTGATGCGGTGAGACACCACCGGCAAGGTCTGTGGATCCGTGTCAGGGCCGATCGATACAGCCGCAACAAACGCCCGGACCGCGGCCTCGGCTGAGGCCTCGTCCGCCGCGTGCACCTCTCCGATCACATCTCCTGATGCCACCGGATCCCCCGGGCTTACGTGGACGACGAACCCGACCCGGTGATCTATGACGTCCCCGAGGGCCCGCCGTCCCCCACCCATCTCCACCACCGCCTGGCCGAGAGGCCGGGGTGACACCTCCTGGACGACGCCCTCCGCCTCGGCACGGACGTCTACACGAGACGGTGCCTGCGGTAGGTGGCCCGGAGTCTCGATGACCGACACGTCGCCTCCCTGGGCGGCGACGAGTCGACGGAAACGCTCAAAGGCCGCTCCCGAAGCAAGCGTCTCGCGGCAACGCTCCCGTGCCTCCACCACGTCGGAGGCCAGTCCGCCCAGCACGAGCATCTCCCCCGTCAGAGCCACCACCAACTCTCTCAGGTCCGACGGCCCTCCCCCGTGAAGGCACTCCACCGCTTCGCCCACCTCCAGCGCATTCCCGATTGCCTCCCCCAGTGGCCTGTCCATGGCCGTCACGAGGGCCACGGTAGGCGTGCCCCGCCTCTCCCCGATGTCCACCATGGTCTGGGCCAGGGTCAGGGTGTCCTCGATTCGGGGGAGAAACGCACCCGAGCCCGCCTTTACGTCGAGCACGAGCCCATCCAATCCCTCCGCGAGCTTCTTGCTCATGATGCTGGCGGCGATCAGGGGGATGGACGAGACGGTGCCGGTGACGCTGCGGAGATCGTAGAGACGCTTGTCCAGGGGCGCGATCTCGGCCGTCTGACCGGTGACCGCGCAGCCCAGGTCGGCGAGGATCCCGCCGAACTCGGAAAGACCGAGATCGGTGCGAAAACCCGCTATGGCCTCGAGCTTGTCGAGAGTCCCTCCCGTGTGCCCCAGGCTCCGGCCGGCCATCATGGGAACGAAGAGCCCCAGCTCCGCGGCCAGGGGGGCGAGCACCAGCGATGCCTTGTCCCCCACACCGCCGGTCGAGTGCTTGTCCATCTTGGGGCCGGGGATGTGATCCAGTTCCAGAAGGCTCCCCGAGTGCAGCATGACCTCGACCATGACCTCGAGCTCTTCAGGAGAGAGACCCTGGAAGAGGACGGCCATCAGGAAGGCCGCCATCTGGTAGTGCGGCAGCTCGTCCTCGAGGTAGGCCCGCAGGAAGGCGGTCAACGCCTCAGGATCGAGTTCTTTGCCGTCCCGCTTATCCTCGATGAGGCGGGAAGGATTCAAGGGGGCCCTCCTACTTGGTCACGAGTTTCTTCCGGGCCCCTCGCACGGCCTCATCCACCTTCGACTTCACATCCTCCGCAAAGTCGTCGAGCTGATCGGTGGCCGTCTCCCTCAGCTCGCCCGCCACGCGCCGGATTCTGCGGCGGGTCCGGGTCCCGGGCTCCGGGGCTGTGAGCAGGGCGATACCGGCCCCCACGAAGGCACCCAGCAAGAAGCCGGACACGAAGTTCATGGCATTCGCGTCTTGATCGTATCGCATCATCCACTCCTGGAATTCAGTCCACGTAGCCGGTCGTCATGGGCCGACGACGGCTATTTCGGGTGTATATTGAGCACCGGTCCTGACTGTTTAATCTATCCCAACCTTCGTTTAGGGGGATATGCGCGTCCTGGGAATCGATTTCGGTGAACGGCGGGTCGGCGTCGCGGTGAGCGACCCGACCGGAGTGATCGCCCAACCGCTCTCCACGCTGCAGCGGAGGGCGGGCAAACGCATGCCCCTGCGCGCCCTCGAGGACCTGGTCGAGGAGTACGGTGTGGAGGCCATCGTCGTCGGGCTTCCGCTGGCCCTGTCAGGGAACGACACGGACTGGACGCGCACCGTGAGGGAGACGGCCGAGAAGCTCAACGAGCGGTCGGGGCTGCCCGTCCACCTCGTGGACGAGCGATTCACGTCGGCCCGGGCCGAGCGGGCAGTCAGGGGCATCGGTCTCCCGAAGCGGAAGAAGGAACAGAAGGGCCGGATCGACGCTGCCGCCGCCGTCCTGATCCTCCAGAGCTGGCTCGACGCCCAGAGGCGTGCATGAGACGGCGGGTGGTCCTTCTGGGGTGCCTCTTCCTTCTCGGCTGCGGAGCCGGCGAGCTCGGCGAGCCCGTGAGGGTCACTGTGCCGCCTGGCGTGTCGTTCGCGACCGTGCTGGACACGTTAGTGGAGCGCGGCATCGTGGACGGACCACGCCGCTTCGGACTCTACGCTCGGCTCAAGGGCGCCGATCGCCAGATCCGCTCCGGGGACTACGACCTGACTCCGGGCGCTTCGTGGGGCGACATCCTCGAGTCTCTGACCACCGGTCGGGTCAACACCGAGGAGATCACGATTCCCGAGGGCTTCACCCTGGCGGACATGGCGGAACGGATCGCACAGGTGACGGAGGAGGCTCCCGAGACCGTCGGGGCTCAGTTGTCGGATTCGACGGCACACTCACGCTGGGACGTTCCCGGCCCCGGACTAGAGGGATACCTCTTCCCGGACACCTATCGCTTCGCCCGGGGCGTCGCCCTGGACGTGGTCGTCGCGGCCATGGTCGAACAGTACCACTCCGTGTGGACGCCGGAGCGGACGGCGCGACTCGCCGAGCTCGAGATGAGCGAAGCGGAGATCGTCACGCTCGCCTCCATCATCCAGGCGGAGGCACGACAGGTCACGGAGATGCCCACCATCTCGGCCGTCTATCACAACCGTCTCCGGCTCGGCTATCTGCTCCAGGCCGACCCGACGGTGCTCTACGCCCTCGGGGGCCGTCGTGAACGACTGCTCTTCGCGGCCATCGACTCGGTGGCCGACAATCCGTACAACACGTATACGCAGCGAGGGCTGCCTCCGGGGCCCATCGGGGCGCCGGGTGACGCGGCCCTACAGGCCGCACTGTATCCCTCGGACGAGTCCTATCTCTACTTCGTAGCCCGACCTGACGGCAGCCACCTCTTTACGAACAGCCTAGAGGAGCACAATCGGGCCCGGGGAGTCGCTCGTAGGGAGTGGGACGCATCGAACCGCCCCTAGGCACCCTGCGAGGGAGATCCGTTGAATAGCACCGAACTCGGTCGACGGCTCCGGCTCGTCGTGATCACGGACGAACGCCTGGCCGAGCCCCACGGAGTCGAACACGTGGTCCGCGAGGCGCTGTCGGCAGGGGCGCCGGCGATACAACTCAGAGCCAAGGAGGCCACAGCCCGTGAGGTCGCCGCGATGGCTCGGCGACTCCTCCCCATCGTACACGATGCGGACTCTCTCTTCTTCGTGAACGACCGGCTCGACGTGGCCCTCGCTACGGGAGCCGACGGCGTTCATCTGGGCCCCGACGATCCGCCCGTCGGGAATGTTCGAGCCGCCGTCCCGGACGATTTCATCGTGGGATACTCCACCGACGATCCGGGCGAAGCCGCTCGGGCCGAGGCCGACGGCGCCGACTACCTGGGCTGCGGCGCCGTGTATCCCACCACCCACAAGTCCGATCCCGGAGAGGTCATCGGTCTGTCCGGGCTAGAGCGTGTCGTTGAGGCGGTGTCGATCCCGGTCGTAGGGATCGGAGGGGTCACGCCAGAGACGGCAAGCGATGTGGCCGGTGTCGGGGCTCAGGGTATCGCCGTCATCGGGGCGGTGATGAGTGCCAACGACCCATGGGACGCGGTCCGGCGATTGATGGAGCCGTTTACATCCCACCCGCTGCGAGTAGCTTCGCGACCTCGTCCTCGGTGACGAAGAAGTCCCCGAGCGAGTTTCCACTGTCCGGCGTGTGCCAATCCGACCCACCGGTCATCAACAGATCCGACGCGCGAGCCGCCGTTTCGAGCCTGAGGATGTGATTCGGGCGCGACCGCGGCCGATAGACCTCGAGACCGAGAAGACCCGCTCGGACCAAATCGGGCAGCGACCGCGCGAGCACGGATGTGTGTGGGTGCGCCCATACGGGGACCCCTCCGGCCTCCAGGATGATCCGGATGGCCTCGGTTGGGGTGGACAGTCGGGTCGGGACATGAGCCGGGTGCCCATCGCCGATCAGCCGATCGAACGCGTCGGGCGTCGAGGATGCGTACCCCTTGGTCACCAGGGCCCGGGCCAGATGCGGACGGGCGATGGCCGATCTCTCCGGACCCGCCTCCTCGAGAACATCGTCGTACTCGATGAGGAGTCCCTGCTGGCGCAACCGCGTCACCATCTCGATCATGCGATTCTCGCGCCCCTGGAGCGCGGTACGCTCGTGATCCCGGAGAGCGGGAGCATCCGGATCGATGAAATATCCCAGGATGTGGTATTCGTGGTCGTCGAGCGTGCTGCTCATCTCCACGCCCGGAATGACATGCACGCTTTGGCTCGACGCAGCCTCTACGGCGCCGGACAGCCCCGCCACGGTGTCATGGTCCGTGATCGAGATGACGTCCAGGCCGGCTCGACTCGCCAGGGCGACCACCTCTTTGGGGTCGCACGCGCCGTCTGAAGCCGACGTATGAACGTGCAGATCCAGCTTCATGGGCCCGTCAGGGCTTGCCGCCCATCGCCTCGAAGATGGCATCGACATCGACCCGGGCACCCGACGGCAGATCCTCCGACGGCTCCGATCCCGCATACTCGGTGAGGATCGTTAGCTCAGAGCCCTCCACCTTCATCACACCCCCGGCCACGAAGAAGCTCTCGCTCCCGCCGGCAGGTAGATCGATCGACAACTCGCCAGACCCCAGCAGTGCGATCATCGGGGCGTGTCCGGGAAGGACTCCTACTTTACCGTCCCAAGCCGGCGCGACCACAGAGGCTGCCGCGCCCTCGAACAGCACCTCCTCGGGCGAAACGACCCGGACGTTCAGGTCCGACATCAGTCGGCCATCTCCGCACTGGCGGCGATCACCTCGTCGATGCCCCCCTTCATGTAGAACGCCTGCTCCGGCAGATGGTCCAACTCACCCTGAGCCACGCGCTCGAACGACTCGACGGTGTCATCGAGGCGGGTGTAGTTGCCCGGGATCCCGGTAAACGTCTCTGCCACGTGGAACGGCTGCGACAGGAAGCGCTCGATCCTCCGGGCGCGGTTCACCAGCACCTTGTCCTCTTCGGTGAGCTCGTCCATTCCGAGAATCGCGATGATGTCCTGCAAGTCCTTGTAGCGCTGTAGGATACGCTGCACCTCGACGGCCACCGCATAGTGACGGTCCCCGAGGAACTGCGGATCGAGAATCCTCGACGTCGAGTCGAGCGGATCGACCGCGGGGTAGATCCCCTTCTCCGAGATGGCGCGCGACAACACGGTCGTGGCATCGAGGTGGGTGAACGCCGTCGCGGGCGCCGGGTCCGTCAGGTCGTCGGCAGGAACGTAGATCGCCTGCACCGACGTGATGGATCCTTCACGGGTCGAGGTGATGCGCTCCTGCAGCTCACCCATCTCCGTGCCGAGCGTCGGCTGGTATCCCACTGCGGACGGCATGCGGCCGAGCAGCGCCGACACCTCGGAACCCGCCTGGGTGAACCGGAAGATGTTGTCGATGAAGAGCAGCACGTCCTGCTTCTCGACGTCGCGGAAGTACTCGGCGATGGTCAGCCCGCTGAGGCCGACACGAAGCCGCGCTCCAGGAGGCTCGTTCATCTGGCCGTAGCACAGAGCCGTGGAGTCGATAACGCCCGACTCCTTCATCTCGAGCCACAGGTCGTTGCCCTCACGCGTCCGCTCGCCCACACCGCAGAACACGGAGCGACCGCCATGCTCCATGGCAATGTTGTTGATGAGCTCCATGATGATGACGGTCTTACCTACGCCGGCTCCGCCGAACAGGCCGGTCTTTCCGCCCTTCACATAAGGAGCGAGCAGGTCGATGACCTTGATGCCAGTCTCGAAGATCTCGGTCTTAGGCTCGAGCCTGTCGAACGCCGGGGCCTCACGGTGGATGGGCCAACGCTCCACTTCGCCGTCCTCGCTGACGATCGGGCCCATCTCATCCACTGGCTCTCCGAGCACGTTCAGGATGCGGCCCAAGGCCGGTGGCCCGACCGGAACGGAGATCGCTTGCCCGGTATCGACCACGTCCATGCCACGGGTGACCCCGTCGGTGGACGTCATCGACACCGCGCGGACCATGCCTCGGCCGATGTGCTGCTGGACCTCGGCGACGAGGTTGACGTTCCGACCGTCCTCGGAGGACGTCACGGACAGGGCGTTGTAGATATCCGGGAGCTTCTCCGGCTCGAACTCGACGTCCAACACCGGTCCGATGACCTGAACGACCTTCCCGATATTCGATTCTGACATAGTTGCTAAATCCCTTGTCGGAGCGGCACGCGACCCTACTCGAGGGCGGCGGCACCACCTACGATCTCGGCGATCTCCTGGGTGATTTTGCCCTGACGGGCCCGGTTGTATGTGCGTGTGAGGTGCTCGAGCACGTCACCGGCGTTGTCGGTTGCACTCTTCATGGCCGTTCGCCGAGCACCCTGCTCTGCGGCGGCGTTCTCCACCAACGCACGGTACGTGGCGTTGCGGAGGTAAGCTGGAAGCAGCCGTTGAAGGAGAATCTCGGCCTTCGGGCTGAGCAGATAATTGTCCAACGATGCGGAGCCCTCCGTTGGGCGAATCGGCAGCAGCTCCTTCACCCCGGGCGGGGTCGACAGCGCCGACCGGAACACGGAGCTGACCAGGTGGACCGCATCGACACGGCCCGCCGCGAAATCGTCCCGCACACCGGCGATGGCGGCTTCCGCATCGTCCATCGACGGACTGTCGCTGATATCGACGTTGCTCGACGCGATCTCACGTCCACGGAAGCGGAAGTAGGCGATTCCCTTCTTGCCCACGATGTGTAGGTCCGTCTCCACGCCCTCGGCCTCGAGCTTGTCGAGGAGGAGCCGCGTTTCCTTGATGAGGTTCGCGTTGAACCCGCCCGCCAGCCCACGGTTCGCCGTCATGAGCAGCACGGCTGCACGACGGACACGCTCCGGGCTACGAAGGAGCGGAAAGTGCTCGGAGAGCTCGGGTGCATAAAGACTAGCCACCACCTCTGCCAGCGCGTCCGCGTACGGCCCTGCAGCACGGACGCGGTCCGTGGCCTTCTTGAGCTTGGACGTGGCCACCAACTCCATCGTCCGCGTGATCTGTCGGGTGTTTTCTACCGACTTGATCCGCCTGTTGACGTCGCTGTCACCTGCCATCGTCTAGTGTCCCTTTACCAAGATCAGCGTCCAAGATCAGCTTCGCGGGCCGGCTCAGGCCGGCGCCCCGGCGGCGGCAGTCTCGTCGGCGGGCTCTTCGGCATCCAACTCAGCCGCGAACACCTTGTTGTACTCGGCAATGGCGGCCACCAGCTTCTCCGTGATGTCTGATGTGAGCTGTCCTCCCTCTCTGATGCCCTTCAGGACATCGCCCACCTGGGTCGACATGAACTCGTGGAAACCCCGCTCCCACCGCTTGAGGTGGCGCACCTCGACGTCGTCGACGTGCCCCTGTGTGACGGCGAAGATGACGCACACCTGATTCTCGACCGCCATCGGCTGGTACTGCCCCTGCTTGAGCATCTCGACCGTGCGCTCACCACGTGCCAACTGACGCTGGGTCGTGGCGTCCAGGTCGGAGCCGAACTGTGCGAAGGCCTCGAGCTCCCGGTACTGGGCCAGGTCGAGGCGGAGTCGACCGGCGACCTTCTTCATCGCCTTGATCTGAGCCGCGCCCCCGACTCGTGAAACGGAGATACCCACGTTCACGGCCGGCCTCACGCCCGAGTAGAACAGGTTGGGTTCGAGGTAGATCTGACCGTCGGTGATGGAGATCACGTTCGTCGGGATGTACGCCGAAACGTCACCGGACTGAGTCTCGATGATGGGGAGGGCCGTCATCGATCCGCCCCCTTGCTCGTCGGAGAGCTTGGCCGCTCGCTCCAGAAGCCTGGAGTGCAGGTAGAAGACGTCTCCAGGGAAGGCCTCGCGGCCCGGAGGCCGCCGGAGAATCAGCGAAAGCTGCCGGTAGGCCGTGGCCTGCTTGGAGAGGTCGTCGAACACCACCAGCGTGTGCTTGCCTTGCCACATGAAGTGCTCGGCGATGGCGCAGGCCGAGTAGGGCGCGATGTACTGCATGGGCGCCGGGTCGGAGGCGTTGGCCGCCACGACGACGGTGTAGTCGATCGCCCCGTGCTCCCGGAGCGTCTCCACCACGCCGGCCACCTTGCTCACGCGCTGCCCGACGGCGCAGTACACGCAGATGACGTCGTTGCCCTTCTGGTTGATGATCGTGTCGAGGGCGATGGCCGTCTTGCCGGTACCCCGGTCGCCGATGATGAGCTCGCGCTGGCCCCGTCCGATCGGAATCATGGAATCGATGGCCTTGAGTCCCGTCTGGAGGGGCTCACTGACCGGCTGACGCATGACGATACCCGGAGCCACGACGTCGATCTGACGGTTGCCCTCGATCGGGTCCACAGGACCCTTGCCGTCCATGGGCGCTCCGAGGGGGTCGACCACCCGCCCGACATAACCCTGACCAACGGGGATGTCCAAGACCCGGCCGGTCCGGCGCACCTGATCGCCCTCGTGGAGGCTCGTCCAGTCTCCCAGAATGACGGCACCGATGTTGTCCTCTTCGAGGTTGAGGGCCAGGGCCGTAACCGCCTCGTCACTGTCGGCCGGCGTGATCTCCAGCATCTCGCTGGCCATCGCCTTGGTGAGCCCGTAGATGCGAGCGATCCCGTCCTTTACCTCCAGGACCTCGCCCACCTCTTCGGCACGGAGCCGTTCCCCGTAGTTCTCGATCTCAGAAAGAAGGACGCCCTTGATTTCGCTCGCGCGCAGTCCCGAATCGTTAGCCATTGCCTAGAAACCCGTTGAGGGGAGGTCTTTCGAAAGCAGCCTCCGACGCATTCCATCCAACCTGCGCCGCAGGGATCCGTCGTAAATCGTGTCACCCGCCCTTACGACCACGCCGCCCAGGATACTCGGCTTCACCCGCACCTGGGGGATGGCCTCTCGGCCGATCAGGGTCGACAGCCGCGTCTGCAGCTCCGCCAGCGACTCATCGTCCATCTTGCGAGCAAGGGTCACCTCGACCCGTGCGCGCCCCAGTCGTTCGTCCACGAGAGTGTGGAACTCCTCGGCGATCTCCCGAATGAGACGCTGGCGTCTCTTGTCGATCGTGACGAGCAAGAAGTTGATCAGTGTGGCCGGAAGTGACTCGGAAAAGACGCTCCGAAGCACCTCCTTCTTCTGGCCCACCGTGATCCGCGGCGTCTCGAGGAAGACCTTGAAGCTCGGGTTCTCGTCGATGAGCCGGGCCACGACCTCGAGGCCGTCGCCGAACACCTCCAGCCCTTCATGCCGCTCCGCTACTTCGACGAGAGCCTCGGCGTAGTTACGGGCGACGGTTTCGTCTCTCACGCCTGGGCTCCCTCGCCTCGATCGCTGAGGTCATCGATGTAGCCCATTACCAATTCACGATCCTTGTCCGCATCGAAGTTCTCGTGCATGAGCTTGGCCGCAGCCGCCAGGGCCAGGTCGACGGACTCCTTTCGGAGTGCTTCGAGCGCCAAGTCCTTCTCACGTTCTATGGACTCCCGGGCACGCTCGATGAGGGCCTGGCCTTCGGACCTGGCTTTCTCTTCGATGTCCTGCCGAACCCTTTCGCCCGCCTCTTTGCCCTCGGCGATCTGCTGCTGCGCCTGGCGGCGAGCCTCGGCCATCTGCTGCCGGTGCGCGGCGAGCAGCTTGGCGGCCTCTTCCCTCTCGTTGGTCGCCTTGTCCAGCGTGTCCTGGATGCCGCTCTCCCGCGCGTCGACCGCGGCGAGTACCGGTCCCCAGGCGTACTTCCACAGGATGCCGAGCAACGCGAGGAAGACGAAGGTGGTCCAGACTGAAAGTCCGAGGTTCAGGTCGAACATGCCGACTCCTTATGGCTCTTCGAGTTCTGCAACGCTCTCATGAGACACCAGACCCTACCCCCGCGAGGTATCCCGCAGGGACGGGGCGGAGCCGCAGCTAGAACATTACGAACGCGAGGCCGAGACCGAAGAGCGCGACGCCCTCGATGAGGGCCGCGAAGATGATCGCCGCCGTCTGGATCTGCGCCCCGACTTCCGGCTGACGGGCGATCCCCGACGCCGCAGCGGCACCGATGGGACCGATTCCGAGTCCGGCACCGATGGCGGCGCCGCCGATGGCCAGTCCGGCACCGATGAGGGCATTGCCCCCTCCGCCCACGGCTTCCTGAACAGCGATAAGCAAGAAGTGCATCTTTCGTCCTTTGTGATGGTGACTAGTGAGCGTGACGGATGAGCCCGATGAAGACGGACGTGAGCATCGTGAAGATGTAGGCCTGCAAGAAGGCGATGAACAACTCGAGAATCATGAGAGCGCTGGCCATGCCGACCGCGGTGACGCCCATGAGGTAGCTCTGGAGCACGAAGATCATGCCCATGATGGCAAGGATCAGCGTGTGACCGGCTGTCATGTTGGCGAGGAGACGCACGGCCAACGCGAACGGCTTGGCCAGCTTACCGAGGGCCTCGACTATCGTGAGGACGACGAGTATGAAGGGCTTCATGAACACCGGAACACCCGGCGGCATGAAGAAGATCGTCTTGGCGTACCCTGCGGGGCCCAGAGCCCGAAATCCCGAGACTTCGATGACGATGAAGCTGATGACGGCCAGCGCGGCAGTCACGGAGACGTTCGCCGTAGGTGTGATGCCCAAAGGCGTAAGCCCGATCAGGTTCATGCCGAGGATGAAGAAGAACAGCGTCAGGATGAACGGCGTGAACGCGTCCGCACCGTGCCCGATGTTCGTCCGCACCACTTCGTCACGGAAGTAGAGGATCATCGCTTCCATGGAGTTGGCGAACCCGCTGGGGGCCTTCTCCACTCCCTTAGACCGGATGATCCTGGCGACCGGGATGAAGATCAACGGGAGCAGGACGGCGACGAGCAGCATCACCACCAACTGGCGTGTCGGGGACAGATCGATGGCCACGGATCCCAAATGGATGGGGTCGATGCTCAGCGCTTCCAGGCTCCAGTGCCCACCGGCGAACTCGATTTCCTTCGCGTCGCCGATGTGGTGCGAGATGAAGTCGGGCAGCCCTTCCATGGTAAGAGCTTCGGCTCCATGTGCGGCCTCAGCGCCGTGAGCGGCCTCTTGGGCGGCCTCCTGGGCCCCACCCTCGGCGTGCTCCTGCAGAGCTCCGAATAGACTCATGTTGTCGTCCGTGCGTCCTTAGTGTCGGCCTTCAGAAAGGCCGGTTCTATCAACAACAAGACGAAGAAGAATCCCACCAGCGACAGCAACAACGCGGCCGGGTCGACCGACGCGAGCGTCGCGGAGGCAAAGCCCACCGCCACGACGACCGCCACGCGGAGCGCGATTCCGGCTCCCCACCACACCATGAATCGGGTCTGCTCGCCTCGCGCGCGAAGCAGCAACCCGAAGGCCATGACCTGGACAGGGTAAGCGATCAACGCCGCCAGGAGAATCCCTCTTCTGCCGGCGTCATCCAGAAACGCGGCGAGCGCCGCCGCTCCCAAACCGACTATCAAGAGCGCGATCAAAGCGTACCTGCCAAGGCCACTCAATCCGTCTCACTCTCCTCGCGGTCCTGTTCCTGTCGTGGACGTATCACCAACTGGACATAGAGATTGTAGAACGCGGCCGCACCCCCCAAGAGCATCCCGAGGAGCGTCAGCAGTGACTCGTATCCGACCCTCTCTCCAATCTCGGATCCGACCCACCCGAAGAGCGCTACCGACGCGGCCAAAGCCATCCCGTGTCCCATGTACTGGGACGAGGTGCGGACCATGTCCTTCCGCTGGTCTCCGCTCGGATTTCCTGACCTCTGCATTGGCGGGAACTCCGGTCGGTTGCCCAAAGCCAGCGAAATTTAGAAGCTTGTGAAAAAAAGCGCAAGCGCCGCTTTGGCCCTGAGGAAGAGGCATTTCAGGCAATCCGGCGCGCTTGACTGGGAACCGCGGGTCCGACAACTTCGCGACGTGAAAGGCAGTGTGAAAAGCAGGCTCCAATCGGCTCGACGTGGTCGTCCGACGCCCCCTGTGAGTGATCCCGGCTCGGGACCTCTCGGAACAGGTGGCGTGTACCCTGCGTGGCCGCCATGCCAGGCCACGCCCGCCGCGCGGCTCTACCCCTTCAGCAGGACGCGGAAAGCGAACTGATGACGTCATCGACAGAAACCGTTGTTCAGGATCGGGACCTCGAGCTCCTCCGGCGCGTGGCACAGGTTTCCCAGGAGCTCCGCTCCGAGATCGAAAAGCAGATCGTCGGCCAGCACGAGGTAGTCGAGGAACTGCTCATCGCTCTTCTGGCCAACGGACACGTGTTGCTGGTGGGGGTCCCCGGCCTGGCGAAGACTCTGTTGATCTCCACGCTGGCCGAGGCGCTCGACCTGGACTTCAGCCGCATTCAGTTCACCCCCGACCTTATGCCCACGGACATCACCGGCACCGAGGTCATCGAGGAGGATCGCTCCACGGGACGCCGCGTATTCCGATTCGTCCGCGGGCCGATCTTCGCGAACGTGGTGCTGGCCGACGAGATCAACAGGACCCCACCGAAGACTCAAGCCGCGCTCCTCCAGGCCATGCAGGAGCGCGAGGTAACGGCCGCCGGACAAACCTACGACCTCGAAGCCCCGTTTTTCGTGCTGGCGACGCAGAACCCCATCGAGCAGGAGGGCACCTACCCCCTGCCCGAGGCCCAGCTCGACCGCTTCATGCTCGAGCTGCCGATCGGGTATCCGTCCAAGAGCGAAGAAGAAGAGATCGCCATGAGGACGACCGGCGAGGAGAATCCTCAGATTCAGCCCGTCCTCGCTGCGGAGGAGCTCATCGAGCTGCAGCATCTCGTGCGAAGGGTTCCGGCCTCTCCTTCGCTCGTGTCGTTCGCGGTGCACCTGGCGCGCTCCACCCGACCCGGTCTGGATGAGACGGCGGCGGTGGCGGATCGCTACGTGAGTTGGGGTGCCGGCCCTCGCGCCTCGCAGTACCTCGTCCTGGGTGCGAAGGCGCGTGCCGCGTTCCGCGGTGACCCGATCCCGTCCTACGACGACATCCTGGCTGTCGCACCCGCCGTGCTGGCGCACCGCATCGTGCTCAACTTCGAGGCCGAAGCGGACGGAAGGGTGACCCGGGACGTGATCGCCGAGCTCCTGCAGGGAACCAACGAATGGACGTAGGTCCGAGTAGCCAGGCGGGCGATCGCCCGCCGAGTCTCTGGGGAACAAAGTGATCTGGCTGCTGTTGGCTGCGGCCGTCGTCTCGGTCCTGCTTTCGGCGATTCTCACCGCCGCCGATGCAGCGGCCTTCGCCGTCGGCTCGTCGCGCCTGCGGACGTTGGAAGAAGAGGGCTTCCGAGGAGCCGAAGCCCTCGCGGACCTGAGAAGCCGGCCGGGGACCGTTCGGACATCACTGCTCCTTCTCACCACCTTATTCAACGCATGTGCCGTGGGTATCTCGGTTATCCTGGGCACACTGCTGAGGGGAACCACGGGGGGAGTCCTCGGTCTGCTGATCGGCGGTGGGGTCGTCCTGGTCATGGGGCAGAGCATCCCCCGCTTCTTGGCGACCATCCGACCTCTGCGCTTGGCCCTCGGTGCGGCACCCCTGCTCATCTCGATCGAGAGGACCGTGGGATTGGTGGCGGGCCCCTTCGGGCGCATATCCGGATTCCTCGTGCGGCGAAACGGAGACGACGACTCGACCGATGAAGAGCGGGCCGTCCGGGAGATCGCGGAGCTAGGCCAGGAAGCGGGACTGGTGGGAGTGGAAGAGCACCTCCTCGTGGAGAGAGCCTTCCGGCTGGACGAGCTGACGACATGGGACGTCATGACCCCGAGGGTGGATATCTTCGCCTGGAAGGACTCACTCACCCTCGAGGAGATCATCGGTGAGATCGCTACCGTCCCGTACTCCAGGGTTCCGGTCTACAAGGAGACCACCGACGACATCTCCGGCATCCTCTACGTGCGTGAGGCCTACGAGAACTACGTGGCCGGCCGCACCTCGATGACCCTGGACCAGCTGTCGCGGGAACCGCTCTTCGTGCCGGGCTCACTGCCGCTGACGCAGCTTCTCGGCCAGTTTCAGTCGCGTCGAATCCACATGGGCATCGTCGCGGACGAATTCGGGGGGACGGACGGACTCGCCACCCTCGAGGACATCCTAGAGGAGCTGGTCGGAGAGATCGTCGACGAGACCGACGTGGACGAAGAGGTCCTGCTGCGAATGTCGCGGACCGAGGTCGAAGCACCCGGCGGCATGGACGTGCGGGAGATCAACCACGCGTTCAACGTCACCCTTCCCCAGCTGGAGCACCGCTCCTTGAACGGATTCATCCTTGAGGAGCTGGGTCAGGTGCCCGAGGCCGGGGAGACGCTGGACCGCGCCGGAGTCCGCATCGAGATCTTGGAAGCTTCGGACACCCAAGTGATGCGAGCGCGCCTCACCAAGCTCTCCTCGACCGGTCGAGACGAACTCGAGTAAGCCCTGATGGCCATCATCCTGCCGTTTAACGGAAAGCGACCCCGCATCGCCGAGTCCGCGTTCGTCGCACCCAACGCGGTGCTGATCGGAGACGTGACCGTCGGCGAAGAGGCCAGCATCTGGTTTGGAGCCGTGCTGCGTGGTGACGACCCCGACAACGGGATCGTGGTCGGGGCGGGCAGCAGCGTGCAGGACAACTGCGTAGTGCACGTGGGAGACTGGCGCCCCACCGTGATCGGTGAGCAGGTCACCGTCGGGCACGGCGCCAAGTTCGAGAGCTGTGAGATCGGGGATCGCACCGTCGTCGGCATGAACGCGGTGATTCTCCAGGAGGCCCGGATCGGTGTCGAGTGTGTGATCGGCGCGAACGCGGTGATCCTGGAGGGCGCGGAGGTTCCGGACCGGAGCCTGGTGGTAGGCGCTCCGGGCGTCGTGAAGAAGACCCTCGATGATTCAGCGCCCTGGCTCGCCAAAGGCGGGCGGCACTACATCGAGCTGTCCCGCGAGTATCTGGCGCAGGGGGTGGGGCAGCCTGATGTCGCCCGCTGCGAGCTGTGTGGGGGGCCGGTCCTAGAGCGGCACTGCAAGATCGTGTGTCTGGACTGCGGGTATCAGCGGGACTGCTCGGATCCGTAGACGGTCAGGCGCGTCCTTCAGTCGATCAACAAGACGCTCTCTCGGTGAGATCCCGCCAGCTCATGTAGCGCCCGATCGAACGTCGCGAAGCATCCGCCCTGATGGAGTGCAAGCGTGAGCAGATGCGAGTCCGTCACCTGCCGATGCCCCACCACGCGAGCGAAAATGTCGAAGGGGTCGGCGGTGAGCGTTACCGTATCCTCCCAGAAGTCGTGCTGACCTGATCCTCTGAGCTGCGTCAGGAGTCCAATCGCTTCGCCGGGCGTGCGCGCATCAGGAATCGCGCGCGTATTCGAGGACACCCGCACGAATCCAGACTCGGTGGTGGGGCATGTGGCCCACCCCTCGGACCGTGCCTCGACAAACCAGGCGACTGCACGGCGATGGTGGATATGGTTCGGCCAGGCCAGTGCCACGAGGACGTTGACGTCCAAGAGGGTAGTCAGAGGTCCTCCAGCGCCCACTCCACCATCTCGGGGGTGATCGGCGGCGCGTTCTCTCTGACCATGAAGACCGGCACGTCCTGCTCGTAGCCCAGCTCGGGCTCCGGCCTGAGAGCCCGCCGTAGGAGCGACGAAACCACCGTTCCGAGGCTCTCATCCCGCTCCCTGGCGAGGGAGCGTACGGCGCGGAGCAGGTCGTCTTCCAGGTTCAGCGTCGTTCGCATGACGCATCATAGCATCATCGCATCACGATGTCCATGAACCGAGACTGAACGGTCCCACAATGAGGGACCTTCGCTCTCAGTCCCAGAGGGTCATGGCGCCGATCGACCCCGAGCCTATCTTTCGTGTATGGCCGTCTGCGCCCCAACAGACGAGAATCGAGGAGGTTGCATGACTACAAAGGAAAGGGTCCAGGAGGTGCTGGACCGCTTACCGGACGACTGCTCCCTCGACGAGGTGCTCTACCATCTTTATGTGCTACAAACCGTGGACCGAGGCCTGGCGGACGCGGATGCGGGCAGGACCATTCCCCATGAGCAGGTTGCCGACGAACTCCGGCGGAGATGGGCCCTGGGCACCGCGGGGTAGTCTGGACCGAGGGAGCACGTCGAGAGCTTGACGCCGCCATAGCCTTCATTGCAGACGAATCGCTCGAGGGCGCCGGCCGCCTACTCGAGGACATCCTCGACTCCGCGCACTCTCTTCGATCCGCGTCTGAGCGGGGGCGTGTCGTGCCCGAGCGGGACGACCCGATGGTCCGAGAACTCCTCGTCGGTCCCTACCGACTCCTGTACCAAGTCGCCGAGCTCAACGTCGTGATTCTCGGCGTGCTGCACCAACGACGAGACTTCGACCGTTGGGGCCGCTTGGACCGGTAGTCGGTGGTGCGAGCCCTGGCGCCAGCCTTGTGGGTATTCGCACCCTAAGCGCATCTTGCGGCCATGCCTGATCCCGTCACCCGCCTGAACGCAGCCCTCGAAGGCCGTTATTCCATAGAGCGCGAGCTGGGCGAGGGCGGCATGGCCACCGTCTATCTCGCCACGGACCTGAAGCACAACCGCAACGTCGCGCTCAAGGTCCTCAAGCCCGAGTTGGCCGCGGTCGTGGGTGCCGAACGCTTCCTGGCTGAGATCGAGACCACCGCCAACCTCCAGCACCCGCACATCCTGCCGCTGTTCGATTCCGGCGAGGCTGACTCGTTCCTGTTCTACGTCATGCCCCACGTGCAAGGGGAGTCCCTCAGGGATCGCATCGACCGCAAGAAACAACTCGGCGTGGACGACGCCCTGGCGATCACGCAGAAGGTGGCGGGCGCACTCGACTACGCACATCAGAACGGCGTGGTCCACCGCGACATCAAGCCGGCCAACATCCTCCTGAGTGCACAGGGTGAGCCACTCGTCGCCGACTTCGGGATCGCACTCGCCGAGGAGCTTCGCCAGCGCATGGCAACTGATGTCCGGTCCCGTCACCCGCCTGAACGCCGCCCTTGGGGGCCGCTACACCATCGAGCGTGAGCTCGGCGAGGGCGGCATGGCCACCAAGCGGTTGGTGCCGGAGTGATGCCGTCCCACCCAGACATGTTCCAGCTCAATCCCGTTGCGTAGATTTCGCTCTTGCATCCTGCGGGCACCGGGCTACCGATGACCAATCAGCAATTCCAAGAGCTGAAATCCCTGATTCAGGGGAACGCGAAGGGGATCGCGCGAAACTACGAGATGATTGGCCGGGTGTACGAGGAGCACGGTGGTCGGTTGGACGGCGTCGAGGGGGGACTGACTCGCGTCGAGGGGCGACTGACCCGCGTCGAGGGGGGACTGACCCGTGTCGAGGGGGCACTGACCCGCGTCGAGGTGGGCCAAGAACAGCTGAGCTACGACCTGCGTGCCGTGGCCGAGGGGGTCACAGCGAACGGCGAACGAATCGACCGCCTG
The DNA here is from genome assembly GCA_965249725.1 of Longimicrobiales bacterium. Taxonomy (GTDB): domain Bacteria; phylum Gemmatimonadota; class Gemmatimonadetes; order Longimicrobiales; family Gaopeijiaceae; genus CBDDCX01. Next base: position 459,329 of record CBDFMQ010000002.1, on the reverse strand, counting down.
GAAGGACGTTCGTTCGGTCCGAGGTGAGCATCGGCCGTCGCCCTGGGTCGGGCGACGCAGTTCGGGGGCGTCCCCCTACGGCGCCGGCATCTTCAGCACCGACGTCACATACCACCCGATGATCAGGTCCCCCCACCCGTAGGTCACCGCGGCGCCCGCCGCCAGGAAGATCCCGAAGGGCACGAGCTTCCCGGTCTTCCACGAAATGGGCCCGAAGATCACCGAGCCCAGGAGCGATCCCAGGAAGATGGTCAGAAGCACCCCCGGCCATCCCAGGAACGCTCCGATCATCGCCATCATCTTCACGTCGCCGCCGCCCATGGCGTCCTTCTTGAACATCCACTTCCCCGCCACGGCCACGCCCCGGAGCAGGGCGAACCCCACCACGGCCCCGAGAAGCGCTTCGAGCCACGTCAGCCCGCCCGGCACGAACGCGAGTCCGAGTCCGACCACCAATCCACCCAGCGAGAACTGATCCGGGATGATGTAGAAGCGGGCATCGCTCAGTGAGATCCCGAAGAGCATCGTCAGGAAGACCGCACCGCGGAATGCCTCGCCCGAGAGTCCTCCGTAGGCGAACACGCCGGCCCACACGAGAGCGGTGGTGAGTTCGACCAACGGATACTGGACGGAATAGGACTCCTTACAGGCGCGACAACGTCCCTTCAGAATCAGGTAGCTCAAAACCGGGATGTTGTCGTACCAGTGGATGTCGGCGCCGCACGACGTGCAGTGTGAGCCCGGGAAGACCACGGATTCGTCCTGCGGCCAGCGCAGGGTGCACACGTTCAAGAACGATCCGATGAGGAGCCCGAAGGCTCCGGCGATCACAGCGATGATCAAAGGGTCGATCAAGGAGCGTCACTCCCCCGTGTTGTGAGAACGTAGAGCAGGATCGAACCCGCCACGCCGGCGTTCAAGGAATCCGCGTCGGCCCCCATGGGGATGGCCACTTTGCTCGAAGCGGACGCCACGATCTCGGATCGCAGGCCGGCTCCCTCGTTGCCAACCGCCAACGCCCATGGGGTCGTCGGCTCCACCTGGCTAACATCGCGCCCGTCGGGATCGGCGGCCAGAACTTGCACCCGGTGGCTCTCGAGCCACGGGGCCACCTCGGACCATGGCGCCCGGACGACAGGCACATGGAAGCTCGCCCCGGCCGAGGCCCGTACGGCCTTCGCATTCCAGGGATCGACCGATCCGTCGAGCGCCACTACCGTCGAGACGCCGAATGCCCGAGCCGCCCGGATGAGCGTGCCGAGGTTGCCGGGGTCCTGGATGGCGTCGAGAAGCAGAATCGGCCCGCCGGACACACCCGTCCCGGTCGCCGAAGCGGAAGGAGGCGCCAGTTCCCCCTTCGGTTCTTCACAAACGAGAAGCACGCCCTGCGGATGTTCGGTGTCCGCCATGCGCTCGAGGTCATCATCGGCGACCTCGTCCACGGCCAACCCTCGAGCCGAGATGTCGTCCGCGAGGGTCCTTCCGGCCTCCGTTTTCAGAAGCCGAGGAGACCGCGCCAAGAACCGAACCTTCACCTCCGCGGCCAATGCCTCGCGCACGCAACGCACCCCCTCCACCAGGACCTGCCCCTCCTTGGGACGGCCCTTTCGGGTCTTCAGGCGTTCGACCAGGAGTATCTTGTTCTTGCTCGGCAACAGTAGATTGGCCTCGGACCGTGTCAGGAAACTGAAAATCGACCACCACATCCGTAGACTAAATGCATAACCCACCTCCGGTAGCCCTCACAATCGCCGGGAGCGACAGCGGCGGCGGCGCTGGAATCCAGGCGGACCTCAAGACCTTCCACGCATACGGGGTCTTCGGCTGCAGCGCGGTCACCGCCGTGACGGCTCAGAACACCAAGGGGGTCGAGGCCGTGCACGCCATCCCCGAAGACGTGGTGCGATCACAGATCGACGCCGTGGTGGGCGACCTGGCACCCGCCGCCGTGAAGTCGGGAATGCTCGCCACCGCCGAGTTGGTCCTGACCGTGGCGGAGCGCATCGGCCACCACGGCCTCTCCAACTATGTGCTCGATCCGGTGATGGTCTCCACGAGCGGGCATCGGCTTCTTGACGACGACGCGGTGGACGCCATCCGGGGCAGCTTGATCCCGCTGGCTACGGTGGTCACCCCGAACCTCCATGAGGCGGAGATCCTGACCGGCCGACGCATTGAAGGGCCGGACGACCTCGAACCGGCGGCCCGGGAGCTGCTGGGCATGGGCGCCCGCACGGCACTGATCAAGGGCGGACACCTGGAAGGGGCGGACGCAGTCGACCTGCTGCTCACGGAAGACGGGCAGCGCGTCTGGTCTCGCCCCCGTCTCGAGACTGCGGCCGGTCACGGCACCGGCTGTACCCTTTCGGCCGCCCTGGCCGCGGGCCTGGCTCTCGGACTACCGCTGACGGATGCCAGCGCCGCCGCGATCGACTTCGTGGCCCGGGCCCTCGCGGCGGCCCCGGGGCTCGGATCCGGTCACGGTCCGATCAACCACTTCGTGTCGGCGTTCCCTTCGGGCTGAAGCCCCTCCGGTCACATCCCCGAGCGAAGGGGGCCCTCCGTGAGGGCGCCGGCCAGTCGGGGGAAGCCTGATTCTGCGGTCAGGAGATTCACTCCGACCGGCCCCGCGCACGACTCACCGCCGAGGCGATTCCCTCACGGCAGTGACCCCAGCACCCCTCGCAGAATGGCCCCCAGATGCACAGCCGCCCCCTCGCCCATCTCCAGTACCTCCCCATGGGACAAGGTCTCTCCGCCCCCGCGCAACCCTGAGGCAAGGTTCGTGACCACCGAGAAGCCCAAGACCCTCAGCCCCAGCGCCTGGGCCGTGATCACCTCGGGCACCGTGGACATTCCCACCACGTCCGCCCCGAGTGAAGCCAGCATGCGCACCTCCGCCGGGGTCTCATAGCTGGGCCCCAGCACGCCAGCGTAGGTCCCCCGCCGCAGAGGGATGCCGAGCTTGAGCGCCACCTGGACCGCCGACGCCTGCAGCCCCGGGTCGTATGGCTGGCTCATGTCCGGAAAGCGACCCTCGCCGTCACGGACCGGCCCCGCCAACGGGCTCCTGATCATCAGGTTGATGTGGTCATCAAGGAGTACCAGGGTCCCTGGAGCCATATCGGCGTGCAGGCCCCCGGTCGCGTTGGTGACGACTACGGTCTGCACTCCGAGTGCCGAAGCGATCCGGATGGGCGCCACGACCACATCCATGGAGTGCCCCTCGTAGGCATGGACACGCCCGACCTGGACGAGCGTCGCGTGCCCTTCCAGTCGGCCGAAGATGTAACGACCGGAGTGCCCGGCCACCGACGTCCCTGGAAAGCCGGGCACTTCACCAAACTCCACGGTCACGGCCTCTTCGATCAGATCGGCAACGTTCGCCAGCCCTGAACCCAGCACCACGAGCACTTCGGGATCCCCGTCGAGACGTTCGTGCAGCGCTTGCGCTGCTTGTTCGACCTGCGCCGGCCCGAAGTCGGGCACCGCACTCACAGGAGCATCCCCGCCACCGTCGCCGTCATGAACGCGGCGATCGTGCCGCCGATCATGGCCCGCAGCCCGATCTGCGCGAGGTCGTCCTTGCGAGACGGGGCGATGCCGCCGATCCCGCCGATCTGGATCGCGATGGACGAGAAGTTGGCGAAACCCGAGAGCGCGTAGGCCGCGATGATGATCGATCGCGGCTGGAGGTCGGTGCCCTGCCCCAGCGTCGCTGCCAACTGGAGGTAGGCGAAGAACTCGTTCAGGGCAGTCCGCATGCCCAGCAATGCGCCCACCTCGGCGGCGTCTACCCAAGCCACTCCCATGATCCAGGCCACGGGTGACAGCAGCCATCCGAGGACGACCTGAAGGGAAAGGCCGCCCACCCCGACCAGACCGCCGAGCCAGCCGAGAATGCCGTCAAACATGAACACGAGAGCCACGAAGGCCAAAAGCATGGCCCCCACGTTCAAGGCGAGGTACAGCCCTTCGGACGCCCCCCGCGCCGCGGCTCCGATCACGTTGGGATCCGGACGTTCGACCTTGAGCTCCAGAGTGCCGGACGTCTCGGGCTCCGACGTCTCGGGGTGCATCAGCTTCGCCACCACCAGAGCCGCGGGCGCCGACATGACCGACGCTGCCATGAGGTGTCCCGCTATATCCGGGAAGAAAGCGACCAGCATCCCTACGTAGGCTGCCAATACGCCGCCGGCCACCGTCGCGAACCCCCCGGTCATCACCGCCATGATCTCCGAGCGGGTCATGCGGTCGATGAAGGGCTTGATCAGAAGAGGCGCCTCGGTCTGCCCCACGAAGATGTTGCCGGCGGCGGACAGCGTCTCGGCCCCTGATGTGTGCATGGTCCGTTGCATGACCCAGGCGAAGCCCTTCACGACCCACTGCATGATCCCCAGGTGATACAGCACGGTCATGAGCGACGAGAAGAAGATGATCGTGGGCAGCACGTTGAACGCGAAGAGCGCCCCGGCGTTGGCCACCTGCCCGTCGGTCGGTCGGAACACACCCTGCCCCGCCGCACCCGCCGGCCCCTCACCTACCGGGACGTTGTCCCAGACCAGATTGCCGAAGATGAAGCGGGCGCCGTCGACGGTGAAGCCGAGCAGGGCCATAACGATCCGGTTCAGGCCGTCGAAAACGACCCCGCCGACCGGCGTCTTCAGAATGAAGACCGCGAAGAGCAGTTGCAGCGCCATCCCCCAGATCACCACACGCCAGGGAATGGTCTTCCGGTCTGTACTCAGCAGCCACGCGACGAACGCGAGCACGACGAGTCCGACCAGGGATCGTGCCCGGTCCAGCAAAGGGGTGTTCAGATCACGGCCGAGCTCTGAGATCTGCGTGGGCGGGGGCGCAGATGATGTCACGACGGAAGGAGCGGGGACGACCGCCGCCGATGCGATCGCATCAGCCGGGCCGCCGCTCGACCGCCCGGCCAACGTCGCCCCGGTCAGCAGGAGCATCGCCGCCGCGGTCCACAAGAAGAGGATGCCCGCTGGGGGCCGCTTCATCGCCCGGATCCCGTTCGTAGGAGGGTGCGCGCCACCGCCGAAGACGGCGTACTGCGCGGGCCACTCTAACGGTCTGCGGGGCCCTTCGCCAAAGCGGCCAATGTCCACTCGGCACCGGGGAGTCATGGGAGGATGACACAGAGATGCGCCATTTTGGCAGGCTTCTGCCAGAAAGGCGCCAGTTTGGCGGCTTTTGGGGCCTCCTACCGGGCATGATCATTGCACAGGCCGTGCCAGGAGAACATGCTGACACGTTAGGCCCATAAAGGAGCAGACATGGGAAAGGTAATCGGGATCGACCTGGGGACGACCAACTCGGTAGTCGCCGTCATGGAGGGGGGCGAGCCCGTCGTCATCCCCAACTCGGAGGGCGGACGCACTACCCCATCCGTCGTGGCCTTCACGAAGGACGGTGAGCGTCTCGTGGGTCAGGTGGCACGCAGACAGGCCATCACGAACCCGGAGAACACCATCTTCTCCATCAAACGCTTCATGGGCCGCAAGGGCACCGAGGTGACCGAGGAGCAGAAGCTGGTCCCCTACGACGTGAAGACCGACGCCAAGGGCCGTGTCGAGGTAAAGGTCCCCAACGCCGACAAGACGTTCACGCCTCCCGAGATCTCGGCGATGATCCTGCAGAAGATGAAGCAGACCGCCGAGGACTACCTGGGAATGAAAGTCGACCAGGCCGTGATCACGGTGCCGGCCTACTTCAACGACGCGCAGCGACAGGCCACCAAGGACGCCGGTAAGGTCGCCGGCCTCGAGGTCCTTCGCATCATCAACGAGCCCACCGCCGCCGCACTGGCGTACGGGCTCGACAAGAAGGCGGACGAGAAGATCGCCGTCTTCGATCTCGGCGGCGGTACGTACGACATCTCCGTGCTGGAGCTGGGCGACGGCGTCTTCGAGGTGAAGTCCACGAACGGTGACACGCACCTCGGTGGTGACGACTTCGACCAGAGGATCATCAACTGGCTCGTCACCGAATTCAAGAAGGACCAGGGCATCGATCTGTCCAAGGACGCCATGGCTCTCCAGCGCCTCAAGGAGGCGTCGGAGAAGGCCAAGATGGAACTGTCCTCGACGCAGCAGACCGACATCAACCTGCCGTTCATCACGGCGACCCAAGAGGGCCCCAAGCACCTCAACTACTCGCTGACCCGCGCCAAGCTCGAGCAGCTCATGGACGACCTCGTGCAGCGCACGATCCCGCCCATGAAGCAGGCGCTCGAAGACGCGGGGCTCGACCCCTCAGAGATCGACGAGGTCATCCTGGTGGGTGGTTCGACCAGGATTCCGAAGATCCAAGAGGTGGTGACCGAGTTCTTCGGCAAGGATCCCCACAAGGGCGTGAACCCCGACGAGGTCGTCGGAGTTGGTGCGTCCATCCAGGGTGGCGTGCTCGCCGGTGACGTGACCGACGTCCTACTGCTGGACGTGACGCCGCTGTCGCTTGGCATCGAGACGCTCGGTGGTGTCATGACGGCGCTGATCGAGCGGAACACGACCATCCCGACCGAGAAGGCCGAGATCTTCTCCACGGCGGAGGACAATCAGACCACGGTGGAGATCCACGTTCTCCAGGGCGAGCGGAAGATGGCGGTGGACAACAAGACCATCGGCAAGTTCCAGCTCACGGGCATTCCACCGGCACCCCGGGGCATGCCCCAGGTGGAGGTCACGTTCGACATCGACGCGAACGGAATCCTGCACGTGTCGGCTCAGGACAAGGCCACCGGCAAGGAGCAGAAGATCCGCATCGAGTCGTCCAGCGGACTCAGCGACACCGAGATCGACAAGATGGTGAAGGACGCCGAGTCCCACGCCGACGAGGACGAACAGCGTAGAGAGAAGGTCGAGGCCCGGAATCAGCTCGACTCTCTGGTCTATCAGGTGGAGAAGGACTCCGAGGAGTGGGGCGATCAGGTCTCCGAGGGCACCAAGGAGCGTCTCGACCAGGCCGTCGAGGCCGCGAAGGAGGCCCTGAAGGGCGACGACGCAGCGGCGTTCAACTCGGCCCGTGACGAGCTGATGCAGGCCTTCAGTGCGGCCGGCCAGGAGATGTACCAGTCGCAGGCCGCCGAAACCGACGCCGCCGAAGAGGGCGAAGCCGGTGAGGGCGCCGAGGCCGGTGAGGCCGAGGGCGAGACCGCCGAAGGCGAGGCGGAAGAGGAGGAAGTGGTCGAGGCGGACTACGAGATCGTGGATGACGCGTAAGTCGCGGTGAGGTTCAGGGACTCCCGCTTACCCACGCTGCTACCCACGCTGCGCTCCGGCGCTGCGCGCCGGACGGGTTCGCCGGGAGACCCTGAACCTCACCTCTCGCATCTGGCTTGGGCGGAATGGTAAGCAACCAAATCGGTTGCAGCTTCATCAGAGTCGTTGGAAAACGCCGCGGGACCGTCGGGTCGGCCTTTTGGGTAGTACGGGCGTGTGTCGGATTCGCGGCAACACTCGATCAAAACCGGACTTAAGGAACTGCTTGATATGTATGATCCTCTGCGCGCGAAGATGAAGATCGTGTTCTTCTCGACGGTGGCTTCTCTGTTCGGGCTGGGCATCGCCTCGACCCTCGGGTGGACCGGCGTGAAGCACTCGATGCCGGTCATCGAGACGGAGCCTCAGGTTCCGGTCGATGCGGTTCAGCCTGCTCTGGATCTGAGCGATGCGTTCGTCAACGTCTCGGACATGGTGACGCCGGCCGTGGTGAGGATCGAGGCTCGGAGGCAGGCCCAGACGGCTCAGGAGCCGAGCAGGCTGTTCCGGAACTTACCGGAACAGGACCAGCGGGATCGGCCCGACCAGGTATCGGGTGGAAGCGGGTTCATCGTCTCGAGCGACGGGTACATTCTCACGAACAACCACGTGGTCGCTGAGGCGAGCGCATTGACGGTGTTCCTACAGGACCGCCGTTCCTTCCCTGCTGCTCTGGTCGGGCGGGATCCGTTCACGGACGTGGCGGTCATCAAGATCGACGCGGACGATCTCAGCAGCCTGAGCTTTGGAAGCTCCGACGAGCTGCGTGTGGGCGAGTGGATCGTGGCGATCGGCAACCCCGGATTCGGGGGCACGAGTCGTCCGTTGGACTACACGGTCACGGTGGGCATCGTAAGCGCCCTCGGACGTCCGCTGAACCTCCTGCAACGCGAGCTCCAGGAGAACCCCGAGACGCGCGATGCCAGAGGGTTCGCCATCGAGGACTTCATCCAGACGGACGCCGTAATCAATCCGGGCAACTCCGGCGGGCCTATGGTGAACCTCCGCGGTCAGGTGGTCGGCATCAACTCGGCCATCGCCAGCAGGACCGGGTTCTATCAGGGATACGGCTTCGCCATCCCCATCGACCTGGCGCGGCGCGTGATGGAAGATCTGGTCGAGTACGGGCGCGTGCGCAGAGCCTGGCTTGGTATCGCCATGACCCCCATCGACGCGATATCGGCCGAGACCTACGGTCTGCCCACTGTTTCCGGCGTGGAAGTGGCACAGATCACGCCGGACGGGCCTGCCGAGGAGTCCGGGCTCATGGCGTACGACGTGATCGTGGCCATCGACGATCAGCAGGTCGGACGCACCGGGCAGCTGCAGCAGAGCATCGCACGTAAGCGTCCCGGTGATCGCATCGACGTGACGGTCTATCGCAACGGCCGTCCTCGGACGATCAACGTTCGTCTAGGTGAGGCCACGCTGAACAGCGAGCCCGTCGAGGTCGCCGCCGCCCCGGTGCGCGAGGAAGAGCGCATGGACGACAAGCTCGGCATACGCATCGAGAACATGACGCGTGAATTCGCGTCCAGCTTCGGCTTCCGCGAGGTCGGTGGTGCGGCCATCACCGACGTCCAAGTGAACGGTCCCGCAGCCCGCAGGGGCTTGGGCGCCGGCTACAAGGTGCTCGAGATCAACCGACAACCGGTCGAGGACGCCTCTGACGTGCGGCGCCTCATGGCCGACGTGGACCGGGGTGACATCGTCACGCTTCGGGTGCAGGCAGCCACCGGTACGCCCCGCGTCTTCCACATACCAGTCGCCAATTAGACCCTTCGGTTGAGGTCTTCCCATCACCCTAGAACGCCCATCTGTTGATGGCATTTTGGGGGTCGGTTATCTTCACTAATTCGGCAAAATACCCGATTTTCGGCGACAATACTGGCGAAAGTGGCGGAATTGGTAGACGCGCAGGATTTAGGATCCTGTGGCTCAAATGCCGTGGGGGTTCGAGTCCCCCCTTTCGCATTCGGCCTTGTACGGTTCTTTCTTGACGGATTGAGTATAGATGGCTATCGACGGAACACAGCTGCGGATCTCGGTGGAGGAAGGCGAGCGCTGGCGCCGCACCATGAACGTCACCGTGCCCGCGGACGTCGTTCAGACCGAACGGCGCCGCATCACGGGAGAGCTCGCCTCGCGGCTCAAACTGCCGGGGTTCCGCAAGGGACGGGTGCCGGCCAAAGTCGTTGAGCAGAAGTATGGGCCCGCCCTGAACCGGGAGGCGCTCGACAAGTTGATCGGGGATGCCTACCGCGAGGCGCTCAACCAGAACGAGCTCAACCCCATCTCCGAAGGGGAGGTCGGGAAGGTACAGTACGAACCGGAGGAAGACCTCACCTTCTCCATTTCGTTCGATGTCCGGCCGGAGATCGACATCTCCAGGCTGGGCGGCTTCAAGGTGGAGCGCCCGGACATAGAGGGGATCGATGAGAAGCTGCAGCAGGTCTTGGAGCGCCTTCAGGAACAGAACGGCACTTGGGAGGCGTTGGAAGACGGACGGCCCGAGGAAGGCAACCTGGTCGGGGTCGAGATCGAACGGATGGAGGAGGATGGCGAGGGGGTGACGCAACCGTACGAGTTCGTGCTAGGTCGAGGGGACGCCATTCCGGACATCGAGGAGGCCATCAAGTCGCTCGACTTCGGGGGGAGCGGCGAGTTCGTCGTGCGCTTCCCGGACGACTTCCCCAACGAGGAGCGGCGCGGTGACGAGGAGCAACTCCGTATTCGCCTCGCCTCGCGAAGTCACCTGGAGATTCCGGAGTTGAACGACGACTTCGCGAAGAACCTGGGAGACTTCGAGGGGCTGGACGATCTCTCGACAAAGGTGCGTTCGGACCTGGAGCGTGAGGCGGAGGATCAAGCGGAGGGCGTGGTCCGGGGCAAGCTCCTGGACTCGATCGTCGAGGCGAATCCCTTCACCGTGCCGGTGTCGATGGTCGATCGCTACGTCGAATCGCTGCTCGGAGACCCGGAGGAGGTCCCCCCGGAGAAGTGGCAGGAAGCCAAGGAGCAGATCACGCCTCAGGCGGAGTTGGCGGTCAAGCGAATCCTGGTAATTGAACGGGTTTCGGACAGCGAGGGGCTTCAGGCAACCGAGGAGGAACTGGACACCCGGATCGAAGAAATCGCTGAGAAGGCGGGAGAGAATCCGGCCAAGGTCTACGCCAATCTCCAGAAAAGCGAGAGATTGGAAGCACTGGAGAGAGAGATCACGGAGCGTAAGGTCTTCGACTTCCTCAAAGAACAGTCGGAAATCGTACCGAACTGAGCCGACAACCACGGAGCAATCAGAACCAATGGCGATCTACCCACCGTATGTCATCGAGCGGACGAGCCGCGGGGAGCGGAGCTATGACATCTTCAGCCGCCTCCTCATGGACCGCATCATCTTCCTGGGCACGCCCATCGACGACAACGTGGCCAACATCATCATCGCCCAGTTGTTGTTCCTCGATGCCGAGGACCCGGAGCGGGACGTCTACATCTACGTGAACTCGCCAGGTGGCGGGGTCTACGCCGGGTTGGCCATCTACGACACGATCCAGCACATGCGCGCGCCGGTTTCCACGTTCGCCGTGGGTATCGCCGCGTCGATGGCCGCCGTGCTCGTCGCCGCCGGCGAAAAGGGCAAGCGCGCGGCGCTGCCCAACGCCCGGATCATGATCCACCAGCCGTCCGGCGGATCGCAGGGCACGGCCGCCGACATCGAGATCGCGGCGAAGGAGATCCTCTACACCAGGCAGCGGCTGAACCAGATCATGGCCAAGCACACGGGGCAGAGCCTCGAGCGTGTGGCCGACGATGTGGACCGAGATCGCTTCATGAGCCCGGAAGAGGCGCTGGAATACGGCCTGATCGACCGGATTCTCGAGGGGCCCTTGGCGAACGGCGGAAAGCCGACCGACTCGCACGAAAAGGTTGACGGGCCCACCGACGAAGACGAAGAGTAGAACTGCGGAGGGATAGAAGCCTATGTCCAGTGACAAACATCTGCGCTGCAGCTTCTGCGGAAAGTCCAAGGAGAGCGTCAAGAAGTTCATCTCCGGACCGTCCGTATACATCTGCAACGAGTGCATCTCGCTCTGCAACGAAATCCTCGCTGAGGAAGAAGAGCGAGAGGCTGCGGAATCCGTAGTTCCCAATCCGACTCCGCAGGAGATCAAAGACGTTCTCGACCAGTACGTGATCGGTCAGGAACTGGCAAAGCGTGCCCTCTCCGTCGCGGTCTACAACCACTACAAACGGGTCAACCACGGGGGCGTTCTCGACGAGGTCGAGATCGACAAGGCGAACATCCTGCTCATGGGGCCGACCGGAGTGGGCAAGACGCTGCTCGCGCAGACCCTCGCCCGGATCCTGCACGTCCCCTTCACCATCGCCGACGCCACGACGCTCACCGAAGCGGGGTACGTGGGCGAAGACGTGGAGAACATTCTGGTTCGGCTGCTGCAGGCGGCAGACTTCAACGTGGCCGAGTGCGAACGGGGCATCGTCTACATCGACGAAATGGACAAGATCGCCCGCAAGTCCGAGAACCCGTCCATTACGAGGGACGTCTCGGGTGAGGGTGTGCAACAGGCGCTGCTCAAGATCCTGGAGGGAACGGTCGCCTCGGTACCACCGCAGGGCGGACGGAAGCACCCTCAGCAGGAGTACATCCAGCTCGACACCAAGAACATCCTCTTTATCTGCGGCGGGGCCTTCGACGGCCTGGAGCAGATCGTGGAGGGCCGGCTGGGCCAGCGGCGCATCGGATTCGGAGAGAAGGCCTCCGACGAGAAGCGCGACGAGCTGCTCCTCTACGTCGAGCCCGAGGACCTTCAGCGGTTCGGACTGATTCCGGAGTTGGTGGGGCGCCTGCCGGTAACGGTGAACCTCAGCGACCTCGACGAGGATTCGCTTGTGGAGATCCTGTCGGAGCCCAAGAACGCCTTGGTCAAGCAGTACACCAAGATGTTCGAGCTCGAAGGCATCGGTCTGACGTTCGACAAGGAAGCTCTGCGCAGAATCGCGCAGAAGACCCTCGACAGGGGTACGGGCGCGCGCGGTCTGCGTTCGGTCATCGAGGACTTCATGCGCGACGTCATGTTCGAGGTCCCCTCACGGACCGATGTGCGCGAGGTAGTCGTCACGTCGGATTGCGTGGACAAGGATGTCCCGCCGCTTCTCGTGCTCCATCCAGAGGAGCAGAAGAAGGAAGCCTGATCTGATGTGATCCCACGAGTGTGTCGGACACCACGCTAGGCCCCTTCCCCACATCTGTTTCCCGGAGTACGATAGCGCGCGTCCGGGACGACGCCGACGCGGCGATCCGTCCGCCCGAACCGACGCAGCTCCCAGGAGCCGAATGGCCACGCTGATCCGGGTCGATCAGACCAACGAGATCCCAGACCAACTCCCCGTGGTGGCCCTCCGGGATCTGGTCTTCTTTCCCTACATGGTCCTGCCCCTGCTCATCGGCCGCCCGCCGTCGGTGGCCGCCCTCGAAGCGGCGGAGGAGGGCGACGGATACATCCTGCTTCTGTCCCAGAAAGACGTCGGGGTGGAGGATCCCGAGCGGAACGACATCCATCGCGTGGGTACGGTCGCGCGGATCCTCCAGGTCTCGAGGATTCCGGACGGCAACGCACGGGTGGTGCTCGAGGGCCTGGGCAGAGTCCGGGTTCGCCGCTTCTTGCCCTCCGACGCGGGCCTGAGAGCCTCCATCGAGCCCTTCGTGGTCGAGGAGCAGGCCAGCTCGCAGGACTCCACCGAAGACGAAGCACTCTCGCGGGGCGTCGTACGCCTCTTCAGCGAGTACGTCCGCCTCAGTGACCGGGTGCCCGACGAACTCCTGGGGTCGGTTTCGCTCGAGGGCGATCGCCTACGCATGGCGCACCTGATCTCCGGCCATCTTCTCGTGCTCCCGAAGGAGAAGCAGGAACTCCTGGAGGCGCCCGCCGTGCCGGCCTACTTCGGGCTGCTCAAGGAGATCCTGGTCCGCGAGCTCGAGATTCTCCGTATCGAAGAGAAACTCGACGCACAGATTCGCATGCAGATGGACTCGGATCGGCGCCAACTCTACCTGCAGGAGCAGTTGAAGGCCATCCACTCCGAGTTGGGATCCGACTCGAGCGACGACTGGGCCGACCTGGCCGCCAAGGTGGTTTCGACGAACCTCCCCCAGCATGCCCTGGAGCGCGCCGAGCGGGAGTTGGGGCGATTGGAGAAGTTGAATCCCGTGGCCCCGGAAGCCGCCGTGATTCGTACCTATCTTGACTGGATCGTGGGCCTTCCCTGGACCCAGCGGCGGGACGACAATCTCGACGTCGCGCATGCGACCGCGGTTCTGGACGAGGCCCACTACGGCCTCGATGAGGTCAAGGAACGGATTCTCGACCACGTCGCCGTGCTTTCTCTGGTGGGCCAGCTGAAGGGGCCGATCCTGTGCCTGGTCGGTCCTCCGGGGGTGGGAAAGACCTCCCTGGGCCGTAGCCTCGCCGATGCCCTGGGGCGGGAGTTCGTGCGGGTGAGCCTCGGCGGCGTCCGGGACGAGGCGGAGATCCGGGGTCACCGGCGCACCTACGTCGGCGCGCTCCCCGGCCGGGTCCTCCAGGGGATGCGGCGCAGCGGCACGGTCAATCCGGTGTTCCTGCTCGACGAGGTCGACAAGCTGGCGCGTGATTTCCATGGGGATCCGGGTGCGGCCCTACTGGAGGTCCTGGATCCCGAGCAGAACAAGAGCTTCACGGACCACTACCTCGAGTTGGAGTACGACCTCTCGGATGTGTTCTTCGTGGCGACGGCCAATACGCTTGCCGGCATCCCCGATCCGCTCCGTGATCGCATGGAGATCATCCGTCTGCCGGGCTATCTGGACACGGAAAAATTGGCGATCGGTCTCCGCTTCCTGTGGCCTCAACAGGCCGAACGCCACGGTCTGGATCCGGGAGAGGTGGCGCTCACCGAAGGCGCCACCAAGGGGATCATCCGGCAATACACGCGCGAGGCCGGAGTACGGGAGCTGGATCGTCGCATCTCTCGGGTCGCCCGGAAGATCGCCCGCAAGCAGGTCGATCGGCCCGACGCCGCTTCAGAGGGTCCGCTGGCCGTCGGCGCCGACGATCTCAAGGCGCTCCTGGGGCCACCGCGCTATCTGGGCCGCAGCACGGAGGACGAGGGCGAGCGGTCGGGAATGGCCAACGGGCTGGCCTGGACCGAAGCGGGCGGCGAGGTGCTCGATGTCGAGGTCGCCGTCATTCCCGGGAGCGGCCAGGTGCAGCTCACGGGAACCCTGGGCGACGTCATGAGGGAATCGGCCTTCGCCGCGGTCACCTACGCCCGCTCCCGGGCGAGTCGGCTGGGGCTGGACCCACAGTTCCACAAGGACGTGGACATCCACATCCACATCCCGGAGGGCGCGACGCCCAAGGACGGGCCGTCGGCCGGGATCACCATTGCGACCGCGCTCATTTCGGCGCTCACGGGCATTCCCTCGCGCTCCGACGTGGCCATGACGGGTGAGATTACCCTTCGCGGCCGCATCCTCGCCGTGGGGGGCATCAAGGAGAAGATGGTGGCGGCCCTGCGCGACGGACTACAGAAGGTGCTGCTGCCGGTGGCCAATGCTCCGGAGATCGAACTGCTGCCCGAAGAGGTGGTGAAGGGACTCGAGTTCGTGCCGGTGAGAACGATGGACGAGGTACTCACCGAGGCCCTATCCGAACAGCCCGAGCCGCGCAGGGGGCCCATCGAGGGCGCGGCGGCCCTGGGTACTCAGCTGTCCCAGTAGCATGAAGGTCAGGGTGGTGGAGTTCGCCGCGAGCCTTTATGTGCCGGGCGAGCCCGTTCCGGAGGAGCTTCCTCAGGTCGCCTTCTCCGGACGATCGAACGTCGGAAAGTCCTCGCTGGTCAACGTCCTTCTCAAGCGGACTCGAAAGAAGCTGGCCCGCGTTTCGGGGGAACCCGGCAAGACCCAGTCGCTGAACTTCTACCGGGTCAACGATCATTTCTTCCTCGTCGATCTCCCCGGGTTCGGATACGCCAAGGTCTCGGCCAAGGTTCGAGCGTCGTGGAAGACCCTGATCGAGCAATACCTCGAAGGGGAACGGATGCTGCGGGGAGTCGTACACCTAGTGGACGCTCGTCACGAACCGACTGCCACCGATCGGCAGATGGTCTCGTATCTGGCCGAACGGAAGCTGCCCACGCTGGTGGTACTGACGAAGATGGACAAACTGAAAAAGGCACAGCGCCAGCGAGCCGTCGCGACGGCCATGGAGCAACTGGGCCTCGATGAGGATCAGCTCCTCCCGTTCTCCGCGAAGACGGGGGAAGGGCGTGAGGACCTCCTGGACGCGCTAGAGGGCCTGGTAGGCCCCGAGGATCCGCGGGCATGACCCGACGCATGACCCGACGTTCCTTGGGCGGCACGCGAGCGACCATACTGCTGCTGCCGCTGATGCTGACGGTCCTCACGGGATGTGGAGGGGTCGGCACTCCCGCGACGGTCGGGCAACCGACGGGCCCCGCCGGGGAACGGGTGCTCGTGCCTGCGGGGTACGGCACCCTCATCCAGGACGAGTTCACGCTCACGCTGGAGAGCGGGGCGTTGCAGCTCAAGGTGACGCCGCTCTCCGAATCGGTCATCCGCCTGGCCGCTCCAGATACCTACGAGCGGTTGGCCGGGCTCGCCCGGTCGAGCCGGGCGGCGCTGCGATCCCAAGCCGGGACCACCCCTTCCCTCTTCCTGGTGTCGTTGTTCAGCCGCGATCCGACAGTGCGTTACGAGCCGGAGAGCCTGCACATCGTGAATCGGGGGCTCCGCTACAGGCCTGAGGCCATCCATGCCATTACGCCCGGCTGGGGTGGGCAGCGTCTACGGCAAGAAGAGACACAGATCGCCGTCTATGCCTTTGATCCGAGGATAGATCTCGAGATCGCGCTGACCGTAGAGTACGAAGGCGCCCGGGATACGTCCTGGGAGGGGATCTTGACCCGGCTCGAGCTGGAGCGAGTGCGGGTCCGGGGCCGAACCGGGGGTCCGCTCTTCTAGACGGTCGGCAGGCGCCCTATTCGTCGTCCAACCCGAACTTCTTGATCTTGCGATAGAGCGTCCGCTCACCGATCGCGAGGAGCTGCGCCGCCTTCCGTCGATTCCCACGCATCTCGTCCAACGCGGCGGTGATGGCTTCACGCTCGAGATCCTCCATGGTCATCCCCGAGCGGTAGACGACGGTACCGGGCGGCTCCACCTCGACCGGCTCGACCCCGTACGACGCATCCGAAATCCCTGACGCTTCACCGTCTCCGACCACCCAAGCGTCCTCGCCTTTCGACTCCCGGGGCCGCACCCCGATCTCCACCTTGTCCGTCCCCGCCGGCCGGTCTCCGGTTCCTACTCGGTAGGGTTCGATGGCCTGCGAAGCGTCCGGGCCCCGGTCCCGATAGACATCGAACTCCTGCTTCAGGTCGTCCACGTCCAAGCGCAGATCCACCAGCGTCCGGAAGATGAACTCGAGCTCGGGTCGGAGGCCCTGCCCGGCCGCGACGTCACCGCCCGGTTCGGCTCCGCGCCCGACCGGAACCAACGCGCCCACGCCCTTTTCCAGGCCGCGCACTTCCTTCGGAATGTCCTCGGGCAGCACCTCACGCCCCGGGGCCAGCACGACCATGCTCTCGACCAGGTTTTGAAGCTCCCGGATGTTGCCGGGCCAATGGTGCTCCTGGAGGATCTGCATCGCCGCGGGTGAGATGCCCTCGAACTGCCGGTCGTGACGAGCGCTGGCATCCTTGATGAACGCCTCGACCAGCAGCGGGACGTCCTCGCGACGGCGGCGAAGCGGGGGAAGCTCGATGTGAAGCACGTGCAGCCGGTAGTAGAGGTCCTTCCTGAACTGGCCCACCGCGACCAACTGCTTGAGATCCTGGTTCGTGGCGGTGACGATCCGGACGTCCACATGGATCAGGGCCTCACCACCCACCCGGTAGAACTCTCGCTGCTCGAGCACGCGAAGGAGTTTGGTCTGAGTGGCCATCGGCATCTCGCCGATCTCGTCCAGGAAAATCGTGCCCTTGTCCGCGAGCTCGAAAAGACCCCGTCTGGAGTCGATCGCGCCGGTGAACGCCCCCTTTTCGTGTCCGAACAGCTCGCTCTCTAACAGCGTCTCGGAAAGGGCGGCCACGTTGACGGCGATGAACGGCTTGTGTCGACGGGGAGACAAGTGATGAATGCCTCTGGCGACGAGTTCTTTCCCGGTGCCCGACTCGCCTGTGACGAGAACGGTGGCGTTCACAGGGGCGAACTGCACCACTCGCTCCAACGCCTCCTTCATGGCGTCGGTCTCGCCTACGATTCCCGCCATGGCCTGTAGGTGCCGGCGTTCGATCAACGCACGCGCTACGACCACCACGTCATCGGGGCGCGTGCTCGCTGTGAACACCTCTGCGTACTCATGCGATAGGCGGGGTAACGCCTCTCGGTCGTCCGTGATCGCGAAAGCGGGTGCCTGGTAGAGGGCGCGCGCCTGGTCGCGGAGGTCCTGAGCCGACTGGGAACTAGCCTCGGAGGTGATCACCAGCAGCTGGATCGGCGTATCCCCGCTGACATCTTCGCCGGGCGTGACCAACTCGACGGAGTATCCCACCCCCTTCAGGGCGGTCCGCAACGCTCCGGCCCGTTCCAGATCGTGCGTGGACACGAGCACCCTGCCCTGCGTGTCGACACTGCTCATGGCGTCTCCCCCACCGGGCCCCCCACTGGGCCCCCCACTGGGCCCCCCACCGGGCCCGTCGTCGGGTCGCCCGCCGGGTCGACCGCTGTGTCCCCAGCCGGGGGCTCGTGAGCCGTCTTGCCGTGCAGAAGATCGACGACGTGTGGAAGGAGACCCTCCAGCACTTCGAGTCCGTCACGAACCCCACCCGGACTCCCCGGGAGGTTGGCCACGAAGGTCGTGCCCCTCGATCCCGCCAACCCCCGCGACAATACGGCCGTAGGTGTGCCCGGGAGGCCCTGGCGTCTCATGGCATCGGCGATGCCCGGCGCTTCCTTGTCGAGCACGCTCGCGGTCGCCTCGGGAGTGACGTCTCGTGGAGACAATCCGGTACCGCCAGTGGTCAGCACGGCGTCTACCTGGCCCGAATCCGCCCACGTCACCAGATGAGGCACGATCTCCTGGCTCTCGTCGGGGACGACGGTACGATCCGCCAGTTCGTATCCGAGGCGGGCACACCACTCGGCAATGAGGTCGCCGCTCCTGTCTTCCCGCTCGCCACGGGAACACCCGTCACTCACGGTCAGGATCGCAACGCGCATATCGCTTCCTCGGCTCCGCTCAGCGGCGGACCGTGCCCTCCGTGTAGAACGGAGGACGCTGGACCACTCCGGGGATCACCTTGTCCCTGACCCGGACGCCGAGCGGCGTGTCGGGCGCCGCCATACTACTCGGCACGTAGCCCATGGCGATCCCGTAGCCCAACGAGGGGCTTACCGTGCCGCTGCTCACGACGCCTACCTCGGTGTCCTCGAAGACGATGGGATACCCCGGACGCGGGAAACCCCGCTCGGTCAGCCGGATGCCCACCAACCTCCGGGGCACGCCGTCTCCCTTCTGTTGAACCAGGACGTCGCGGGCCACGAAGTCTTCCTTGTCGAGCTTCACGAGCCAGCCAAGACCTGCCTCCAGCGGGGTGTGCTCGTCATCCAAGTCGTTGCCGTTGAGGGCAAAGCCGACTTCGAGGCGAAGCGAGTCGCGCGAGCCGAGACCGGCGGGCAGAAGCCCGGCGGCCTGTCCGTCTTCGACGAGCTTCCTCCATACGGCCGCGGCATCGTCCGACGCAACGTAGAGCTCGAAGCCGTCCTCGCCCGTGTACCCGGTGCGGCTGATGATGGCATGCGAATCGGATCCGGAGACGCTGCCTGATGTAAACCGGTAGTACCCTACAGCGTCCAGATCCGCGTCCGTGAGGGGGGCCAGTATCTCCTGCGCACGGGGTCCCTGGAGCGCGAGAAGGGCCGTGCCGTCGGAGATGTCCTCGAGCTCGACGTCCAATCCTTCGGCGTGCTTGTTGAACCACTCCCAGTCCTCTTCTCGTCGCGACGCGTTCACGACCAGCATGTAGTGGTCTCCCCCGCGGTAGACCAGGAAGTCGTCCAGGATGCCACCGGTCTCGAGACAGAGCGCGGTGTACTGGCACTGGCCCACATCGAGAACCGACGCATCGTTGACGCTGACCCTCTGGATCAGATCGAGGGCCTGGGGACCTCGGGCAATGAACTCTCCCATGTGAGAGGCGTCGAAGAGCCCGGCGGCGGTGCGAACCGCCTGATGCTCGGCCGTGATGCCGGTCGGGTACTGCACCGGCATCTCATAGCCGGCGAAGGGGACCATCTTGCCGCCTAGAGCCACGTGTTCGTCGTAAAGAGGGGTCCGCTTCAAGGTGTCGGTCATATCGGTCGGTGTCGCGGTTCGAGGGGAGGAGTCACGTGAGGACGAAGGCCCCGGCGGAGCACTTCGTGAGTCGGAGAACCAAGGTATCACAGCGGCTGGCGAAGGGGTAGGGCATTTCAGCCATTCTGGCAGACTAGTCCTGTTATATGGCTTAAGTAAGCCGTTTGTACCAGAGTAGTTGAATCTCGTCGGGTACGTCTGGGTAGGCGAATCGATCGATCGCGCGCAGCTCGCAGCCCTGCCTCTCGTAGAACGTGCAGGCGGGCACATTGATGTTCTGCGTCTCCACCTTCAGCTCGATGCAGCCCCTGCTTCGCGCCCATTCCTCGCTGGCCTCGAAGAGTGCCGCCCCTACCCCGGTGCCGCGCACTTCAGGCGCCACGCGGAAGTCCCAGAGCACGGCGAGGTCCAAGCGGCCTTCGAGCATATCGACACCCTCGGTCGAGTAAGCGATGACGACGCCACCAACCCGCTCGCCGCCAAGCCACGCCGAGATCAGAGCCCAACCGGATGTATCGAAGCGGCGAGGCCAGTCCAGTGGGTCGTTCCCGGGGATGGCATCATAGTCATTCATATAGGGAGGCTCTTGGAGGACCTCCACGAGAGTCAGTGCCTCGAGACCTCCTGGCTCGGTGCTGGGGATCAGGACGCGGTCCCCCTGAAAGGCGATGGAGATCTCGGCATGTGCAGCCAGACTGGTCAGCGGCTCTTCGCGAAGCTCGGTATCTAGCAATCGGGGATCGGGCATCGCTTCAAAATGTCCCTAGTGTGCGCGGAGTGCCACGGGCGAGTTGGGCCGAAAGAGGGCACGCTATACGGCCGTGAGCACTCCCCTACCCCGTTTCCTGTGTGTGATATGGGGACGGCGATGGGATCTGAGTCGTCGCAGAGAACGTAGCTTTCTTGCTATCCCCACCGGAGCCGCACACCCTAGACACAACGGTTTCCACCCCGCAGTGGAAACCACCTAAAAAAGGAATCCCGCCATGCGTCAGTTACGACCCATTCTAGCGGTCTCTTTGCTGCTGGCAGCCACCAGCATCCCAGCCCTCGGCCAAACCGCCACAGCAGAACTCACGGGCGTGGTACAAGACTCCGAAGCTGTCCGCTGTGGAGATCACCGCGACCAACGTGGCCACCGGCTTCCGGTATGAGGCGGCAACGACGCCGACGGGACGATATTGGCTGACCGGGCTCCCCCCGGGGCGCTACGACATTCTCGCAAGCCGCATCGGCTTGGAATCGACCGCCCAAGAGGACGTCGCGCTCCCGATCGGCAAGACGCTGACACTGGACTTCACCGTCGCTGTCAGCGCCCTCGAGTTGGAGGGTATTCGGGTCCTGGCTCCCCGCACTCTGGTCGCCTCCACCGACGCCGACGTTGCGTTCGCGATGGATCAAGAGATGATCCAACGCCTCCCCGAGGAGTCCCGCAGCTTCATTGACCTCGCGGCCCTCGCGCCCGGCGCGACCACCGGGCCGGGCGTAGGGTACACGAACCTCGGCACCGAAATCTCCGTCGGAGCGTTGAACGCTCAATCCATGGGTGTGCTCGTGGACGGTGGCGACTTTACTGAGCCGGCGTTCGGGGACGTGACCGGCGGAGTACCTCTACTCGCCATTCAGGAGTTCGAGGTCATCCAGACGTCCTATTCCGCGGAGCTGGGGCGGACGGCATCCGGCGTCGTCAACGCCGTCACCCGTCGGGGTACGAACGAGTTTGAGATCGAGGCTTTCGGGCTCTTCCGAGGCCGCCAGATGACGGCCCTCGGCCATTTCGAAGAAACGAAACCGGACTTCAGCCGTTCGCACTGGGGCTTCGCCGTCGGCGGTCCGATTGCTCAGGACCGAACGCACTTCTTCATGGCCATGGAACGGAAGGTGGAGAACAACTTCGCCACCATCAACACGGCCAGCCCAATACCCGGGGTCAACGGGACCTTCAAGACGCCGTTCACCGACAATCTGATGTTCGCGCGCCTGGATCACAGGATCAGCGACACCCACGAATTGAGCCTGCGATACACCGGCGAGATCGCGGAGAAGGTTGTCGGAGTCGGTGCGGACGACCCCCCGGCCAGCCCATCGACAGGCCTCTTGCTCTCATCGGATCTGCACGGTGCTCTGCTCACGCATCGGTGGTCTCTGGGTGGCGGGATGGTGAACCAGGCGCGGTTCCACGTGATCCACCGAAACTTCAATGAAGGTCGGATCGCGGATGCTGGTCCAACACTTTGTTATCCATCCATCTGCGTCGGACCGGTTCCGGAGTGGGGCCCGACGAACTACACTCGGATCGAACTGATCGAGGACCTGTCGTTCGTCGCGACCGGTGCCTCGGGGACGCACCGCATCAAGCTTGGGACACAGGTAAGCTGGCAGGACAACCACGCCCGATACCACATCCTTGAAGACGGCCTCTTCTTCTTTCCCTCCGATGAAGCCGTGGACCCCGAGTTCGCACTTGTGGGATCCGGACTGATCGGCACGGTGTCGCAGAATACCCAAGTAGCGGTGTTCGCCCAGGACGAATGGAATCCCACGCCGTCGCTGACCCTGAACATCGGCTTACGCTACGAGATCGAGACCAACGGAACGAACCAGGGGTACGTGTCGCCCCTGGCGGGACAACTTCCGTTCATTCGCACTACACCACGCCCCGTCGACAAGAACAACATCGGGCCGAGACTCGGTTTTGCCTGGGATGCGGCGGAGGATGGTAGCACGGTGATCCGTGGCGGATTCGGCATCTTTTACGACGCCCTGCCGCAGCATTCGCTAGGCGACGGCCTGGAGTCCCATTCCGGCGCCTTCTTGTTTGGTGGGATCCCCGAACCCGCCTCGCTCAACGTGGACGAGCTGCTTCGGGACAATCCCCTCTTCTTCGGCGAGCTCCACTGGCCCAATGCCGCTGAACTCAAGACCCCCATGACGAGGCAGTTTTCGCTCGGATTTGAGCAGGAGGTGACGGGCGGAGTCGTGCTTCGTGTCGACGGCCTGGTGATTCAAGGCCGGAACATCCCGATGGAGCGATCCCTGAACACGTGGGACGCCGACTATGAGGTCCGGAAGTATCCCGACCACGGGGATCTGTTTCAGATGCTCACCGAAGGCGAGGCGGACGCCAAGCTCCTGATGATGCAGGCGAGTAAGACTCTCGATCGCGGCTGGATGACCCTCGCTTACACCCTCGCGGATCGCCAGAACACGAGCGATGCCTGGAACGACTTCATTCAAGGCCCGCTCGACCCCGAGGTGACGGACTTCTCGGGTCTCAAAGGACGAGCGGCGTGGGACGAGAGGCACCGCATCGTCGCTACCGGGGGGTTCGACTATCCGTTCGGCCTCTCGGTGTCGGGGAAACTCGTGTACTCCTCCGGTCGGCCTTACACGGCCATCGTCGTCGACGACTTGAACAGGGACGGCATTAATGCAGACCGTCCTCCAGGAGAGCCCAGAAACGGCCACGAAGGTCCGAACTTCCTACGTGTCGACATGAGACTGGGCTGGAATTTCGACGTCGCAGACGGCCGAACAGCCGGCGTACAGTTCAGCGTCTACAACCTCCTGAATCGGACGAACTTCGATCCAGCTGGGATGGGGACCGTTCTGGATCAGCCGACGTTCGGGGTGTCCTCGCTCGCGTTCCACAAGCGACAGGCGGAGATCGGGGTGACGATTCGGTAGGGGTCTGCCTAGTTCCCCACCCGCTCCTTCAACTCCTCGAACCAGTTGAGGACGACATGCACCTCGGTAACCCCGTTCTGCTCGAGATAGGGACGATCGTCCACCACGAGCGTGGCAAACGAGCCATCGGGGAAGACGTCATAGCCTCGCACTGGACTCGTTGCGACGACCCAGGAATCGATGAACGGCACCGGGCGACCCGCCTGAAACTCATCCCCGGGGGTCACATCTACAGACATCAGGACCCCCGGTGGGGGCGAGTCCTCAGGCCATTGTACGTAGTAAATCTGCCGACCATCGGGTGACCATGCCGCGTTCGTTCCGCCGCCGCCGGAGATCTGCGTTGCAGGTTCCGGACCCGGGTACGGTCGTACGTAAACCTCGAACCGCCCGCTTTCGTCAGACTCATACGCGAGCCACCGGCCGTCCGGGGAAAACGTCGGGCCCATAACCTCAGACCCTGATGTGAAGAAAGGCGCAGCTTCACCGCCCGGCGGCAACAGCCAGATATCGTGTTCTCTAGACTCCGGCGATTCTTCGCTCACATATGCGATGACCCCTTGGGAGGACCACGAAGACGGGTACTGACTTCTGTCCGAGGGCGCCAACCGCTCCGGCTCGCCGCTGCCGTCCGCTACGCGGCGATACATGTTGTAGTCATCGATTGAAACAACTGCCAGCGATTGGCCATCAGGGCTCCAAATCGGATTTATGTCGGAGACACCGTTCAGGAGTTGGGTCACGCCTCGGCTTAGGTCGTGGACACCGAGCGGGAAGGCTGATCCTTCCCTGGCCATGAAGGCCAGCCGGCTTCCGTCGGGGGACACCTTAAGGTTGATATAGTGACGAACGTCCATCTCGAGGGGAACGGTGTCGCCCGCACTCGTGATGCGCACCACACTAGTACGCGCCGCCGGAAAGGTACCGCCGCGGGCATAGACCAGGTGACCGGACGACGACACGGCGACCTGAGCGGCTTGAGTCTCGCTACGGGTGTTAAGCATGAACACCGCGTGCATGACATCCTCGACCATGATCACCGGTTGGCCCTGCACCTCGAGACGGTCCGGGTCGAACCGGACAGCCATGAGTGTGCCCTGGCGCACGAATAGTAGATGTCCCGTCAGCACGTAGCGCGGGTCCATGGCGTTGGTCAGCACCGTTTTCCGTGCGCCCCCGGCGAGGTCCAGCGCAACGATCTCGGCGTCTTCGGGATCGAGGGATTGGGATGAGTTGGCTTGCAGCAGGATTGCCTGGCTTCCCGGTAGGATCTCGGGGCGGCGATAGAATACAGAATCCCCGGCGCCGGGCAGGAGCTCCTCGGCGAGCAATTCGGGTTCGCCACCAGTGGCCGCGACCCTGTACAGAGTCCCCGCGCCGCTGAACACGATCGTTCCGTCGTCTCCCCAGGTCGCCCCCAAGGGAGGTCCACTACCAGTTTCGAGCTCCCCGAGTGGAGCCTCCGCTACGATCGTCTCGAGCGTACCGTCAACCATGGAGACTCGTTTCAACGAGGTCCCGACGAAAAAGCCGATCCAGGCACCGTCCGGCGAAAAGAACGGACTTTGGGCCCCTTCCGTTCCTGCGATCACTTCGGCGACGTCCTGATCGAATCGGCGCGAATAAAGCCGTCCGTCCGTCTCCGGGGCGTCGGGTCCACCCCGCGCCGCATAGACCAGTAGGTCCCCGGCCGGCGAAATTGCTACCGATGTGCTAACGGGCACCCCCCAGGCCGAGGCGAATGGGCCACCCAGGTAAGTCGTGTCACCCTGCGCAATCGGTACGGTGAAACGCACGACTTCGGGCGCTGGTTGCACCGGTGGTCTCGATGTGAGGACCACCAGCGTGACCGCGAGTCCCGCCGTGAGCCCCCAAGGGAGGGCCCTACGCCAGAGTGGGCGTGGCTCCACCTCGGCAGGCTCGTCCCCACCCACCACCGTGTGCCGGAAGCCGGGGTCGGCCAGAGCCTGCGCCAAGCCTTGGGCGCTGCCGAAGCGATCTGCCGGCAGTTTTTCCAGAGCCTTCCTGACTGCCGCGTCCACGTTGGCCGGCACCGACGGCCGGTGCTTGGTAGCCGATACCGGCTCACCCGTGATGATCCGGCCCAGAATCGCTTGTGCGGTGGTACCCGTGTACGGAGCCTCTCCGACCAGCGTCTCGTAGAGCACGCAGCCCAGGGCGTAGATATCCGTGGAGGGTCCCGTGGT
Source organism: Longimicrobiales bacterium (assembly GCA_965249725.1). GTDB lineage: Bacteria > Gemmatimonadota > Gemmatimonadetes > Longimicrobiales > Gaopeijiaceae > CBDDCX01. Next base: position 433,724 of record CBDFMQ010000002.1, on the reverse strand, counting down.
CGGGTCGCCCACGGCCTGCTCTGGGCTCATGTAGTGGGGCGTGCCGACGCTCAGTCCCGTCTCGGTAATGCGGGTGCCCCCCGCCGAGCTCACGGCCAGCGCGATCCCGAAGTCGGCGACGAGCGGGCGGCCCCGGCTGAGCAGGATGTTGGCGGGCTTGATGTCACGGTGGACGACGCCCTGCTCGTGGGCAGCCTGGAGGGCCTCGGCGACTTCGCTCGCGATCCGGACCGCTTCGTCCACGGGGAGCTGGTGGTCACGGTCGAGCTTGTCCCGCAGGCTCTCTCCCTCCACGTAGGGCATCACGTAGAAGACGTACGAGTCGGCTTCCCCGGAATCGAAGAGCGGCAGGATGTTCGGATGCTGCAGGTTGGCGGTGGTCTTGATCTCGCCGAGGAAGCGCCTGGCTCCAACCACGGCGGCCAGCTCGGGCTTCAGGACCTTGAGGGCGACCTTACGTTCGTGCTTGAGGTCATCGGCCAGGTAGACGGTGGCCATGCCGCCCTCGCCCAGCTCGCGCTCGATGGCGTAGCGGCCTTCTAGGGCTGCGTTTAGGCGGCTGACGGGATCTGTCATCAATTCCCCACCCGCTCCTTCAACTCCTCGAACCAGTTGAGCACGACGTGCAGCTCGGTAACCCCGTGCTGCTCTAGATAAGGGCGAATGTCCGCCGTGTACGTGGCAAACGAGCCGTCAGGGAAGACGTCATAGCCTCGCACTCCTTGCATTCCGAAGATCCAGGAATCGATGAGCGGCACCGGGCGACCCGCCTGAAGCTCATCGCCAGGGGTCACATCTACAGACATCAGGACCCAGGGTCGGGGCCCCTCCATATCTTGTACGTAGTAGATCTGCCGACCATCGGGCGACCACGCCGCGTTCAATCCGCCATCGCCGGAGATCTGCGTTGCAGGTTCCGGCCCCGGGTACGGTCGTACGTAAACCTCCCGCCGCCCGCTTTCGTCAGACGAATACGCGAGCCACCGGCCGTCCGGGGAAAAAGTCGGTCCCCACTCCACCGACCCTGATGTGAAAAAGGGCGCAGGCTCCTCGCCCGGCGGCAGCAGCCAGATATCCGATTCACCAGACTCCGGCGATTCTTCGCTCAGAAACGCGATGACCCCTTGGGAGGACCACGAAGACGGGTACTGACTTCTGTCCGAGGGCGCCAACCGCTCCGGCTCGCCGCTGCCGTCCGCCGCGCGGCGATACATGTGCCCGTCATCGTTTGAATAAACTGCCAGCGATTGGCCATCAGGGCTCCAAATGGGGTGCTCGTCGGAGAGACCGTTCAGGAGTTGGGTCACACCACGACCTAGGTCGTGGACGCCGAGCCGTAAGCCTGATCCTTCGAAGGCCATGAAGGCGAGCCGGCTTCCGTCGGGGGACACCATAAGGCTCAGATAGTCACGACCGTCCGTCTCGAGGGGAACCGTGTCGCCCGCACTCGTGATGCGCACCACACGATTGCGCTCCTCTGGAAAAATACCGCCGCGGGCATAGGCCAGGTGACCGGACCCCGATACGGCTACCTGAGCGGCGTGGGTCTCAGACTGGCCATTGGGCATGAGCACCGCGTGCATGACATCCTCGATCATGATCACGGGCTGGCCCTGCACCTCGAGACGGTTCGGATCGAACCGGACCGCCATGAGTGTCCCCTGGCGCACGAATAGCAGATGTCCCGTCTGCACGTAGCGCGGGTCCATGGCGTCGGTCAGCACGGTCCTCCGCGTGCCCCCGGCGAGGTCCAGCGCAACGATCTCGGCGTCTTCGGGATCGCGGGATTGGGATGGGATGGCTTGCAGCAGGATTGCCTGGCTTCCCGGTAGGATCTCGGGGCGGCGATAGAATACAGAATCCCCGGCGCCGGGCAGGAGCCCCTCGGCGAACAACTCGGGTTCTCCCCCAGTGGCCGCGACCCGGTACAGAAGACCCGCGCCGCTGAACACGATCGTTCCGTCGTCTCCCCAGGTCGCGCCTAAGGAAGGTCCGCTGCCAGGGTCACCAGACGGGTTGCCTTCCCCGAGTGGAGCCTCCGCTACGATCGTCTCGAGCGTACCGTCAACCATGGAGACTCGTTTCAGCGACGCCTCGACGAAAAAGCCGATCCAGGCACCGTCCGGCGAAAAGAACGGACTTTGGGCCCCCTCCGTTCCCGCGATCGGCTCGGCGACGTCCTGATCGAATCGGCGCGAATAAAGCCGTCCGTCCGTCAGCGGGGCATCTGGTCCGCCCCGCGCCGCATAGACCAGTAGGTCCCCGGCCGGCGACATCGCGACGGACGTGCTAACGGGCACCCCCCAGTTCCAGGTGAATGGGCCACCCAGGTAGGTCGTGTCACCCTGCGCAATCGGTACGGTGAAACGCACGACTTCGGGCGCTGGTTGCACCGGTGGTCTCGAGGTGAGGACCACCAGCGTGACCGCGAGTACCGCCGTGAGCCCCCAAGGGAGGGCCCTACGCGAGAGTGGGCGTGGCTCCACCTCGGCAGGCTCGTCCCCACCCACCACCGTGTGCCGGAAGCCGGGGTCGGCCAAAGCCTGCACCAAGCCCTGGGCACTGCCGAAGCGATCTGCCGGCAGCTTCTCCAGCGCCTTCCTGACTGCCGCGTCCACGTTGGCCGGCACTGACGGCCGGTGCTTCGTGGCCGATACCGGCTCACCGGTGATGATCCGGCCCAAAATCGCCTGCGCCGTGGTGCCGGTGTACGGAGCCTCTCCGACCAGCGTCTCGTAGAGCACGCAGCCCAGGGCATAGATGTCCGTGGACGGTCCCGTGGTCCGGTCGCCCACCGCCTGCTCGGGGCTCATGTAGTGTGGTGTGCCGACGCTGAGCCCCGTCTCGGTGAGGCGGGTGCCCCCTGCCGAGCTCACGGCAAGCGCGATCCCGAAGTCTGCTAGGAGCGGGCGACCCCGGCTGAGTAGGATGTTGGCAGGCTTGATGTCGCGGTGGACGACGCCCTGCTCGTGCGCGGCCTGGAGGGCCTCGGCGACCTCGCTCGCGATCCGGACCGCCTCGTCCACGGGGAGCTGGTGCTCGCGGTCGAGCTTGTCCCGAAGGCTCTCCCCTTCCACGTAGGGCATCACGTAGAAGACGTACGAGTCCGCCTCGCCGGAATCGAATAGCGGCAGGATATTGGGGTGCTGCAGGTTTGCGGTGGTCTTGATCTCGGCGAGGAAGCGTTCGGCACCGACTACGGCTGCTAGTTCGGGCTTCAGGACCTTGAGGGCGACCTTGCGCTCGTGCTTGATGTCGTCGGCCAGATAGACGGTGGCCATGCCGCCCTCACCCAGCTCGCGCTCGATGGCGTAGCGGCCTTGGAGGGCTGCGTTTAGGCGGGCGACGGGATCTGACATTACCCCGGCAGACTGACCTCGAACTGAATCGCCGCGAGCTCTTCCTCGGACTGGCCTGTTCTTTCACGGAACGCCGTCCAGCGCGGATCGTCATGAAGATTGGCGAAAAGCGGATCGAAGATGGTAGTGGGGTCCAGAGATTCCACCTGGTCGATGATTTCGAAGGCAGCGTCTACATCTCCCGTGTAGGCATACACGCTTGCGATGACGGTCGGGAACGATTCGCCCCATCCCCCTCGCAGTTCTTGAAACGCAGTCTCAAACTCGGATTGTCGCCCAAGTGCATGATAGGCCAGCGCCGAGAGATGAAGGCGGCGTATAGCGTCCGTCGCCGACTCAGCGATTGCCAGGGCCTCGTCAAGCTCACCCATCCCTAGCAACGCCAGGCCAAGGTCGCCAGGCGCATCGGGCTCCGACGGATTCAGCTCCAATAGCGTGCGGAGCGTCGCCGCCGCGTCCTCATGACGACCCGCCAACATGTAGGCGTTGCCGAGGTTGTAAAAATTATTCCCATACAGGGGGTCGAGCTCTGTAACGTATTCAAACGCCAAGATGGCTTCTTCCATACGATCCAGAGCCCAGAGGTTGATTCCCACTAACATGAGGACCTCCGTGTCAGTGGGCGCCAGCTCGAGTGCCCGCTCGACGTGTCTCAAGCCTTCCCAGTCGCCACCCATAGCCATGGTCGATCCGAGGATCGCATGAGCGTAGGCAAAGTCGGGGTCCAAAGAGACGGCACGCTCCGCCGCGCTGACAGCCATCTGGAGACCCTCCTCATAGGACCGTGGGCCATTGTAGCCCCGATCACGGTACGCAGCGGAGAGCTCAACGTAGGCCGGAGCGTAATTAGGGTCGATCTCGAGCACACGTTCGAACATTGGGATGGCTGTCTCGAGGCTCTCCACCAACCCCAAGTCGGCGATATGGCTCGCCTGCAGGAACAGCCTGTACGCCTCAGGGTCGGTCTCGCGCTGCCGCGGTAGCTCACCGAGCAACTCAATCCTGAGCTCGGACGCGACCCTGGCCGCGATCTCGTCCTGAACCGTGAAGATGTCGTCGAGCGGGCGGTCGTAGTCCTCGGAGAAGAGCTGCTCGTCGGACCGTGGATCGATCAACGTCGCAGTAATGTGAACGACGTCGCCCGCCATCCGCACCGTGCCCTCCAGCACGTGGGCGACGCCGAGCTGCGCGGCGATCTCCGGAATGGTCAGATCCTTATCCTTGAAAGAAAACGCGCTGGTCCGTGAGGGAACTTTCAAGCCCGGGATCCGGGCGAGCAGGGTGAGTAGCTCTGCGGCAATGCCGTCCGACATGAACTCTTGATCCTGGCCCGACAGGTCCAGAAACGGCAGCACGACTATAGAGTTCGGATCGATGATCTCTACGGGGGCACCGGCCTGGCTGGCGACCGTTGCCGTGCCTTCCGCGGTTGACTGGCCGTCCTCCCCCACGCGGCCATCTACCCCTGCGGGACCCACACCGCCGGAGCGGGTGAGCGCGAGTCCGATCCCGATGGCGCTCACCACGGTCGCCGCGACACCCGCTGCCGCCCACGGCTTCCAGGGAAGTGGTTTCTTCGCTTCGCTCACCACCAACGTCGTCAGCGAGGAGATGAACTCGCCGGTCGTAGAGAACCGATCGGCAGGTACCGGGGAAAGGGCCTGCTTGAGCGTCCCGTCGATGCTCGCGGGCACCTTATCCCTGATGTCTCGCACCGACGGGACCGGTTGCGTGATTCGTTTGGTCAGGATGACCTGTGCGGTCCGGCCCGTATAGGGCGGCTCACCCGCCAGCATCTCGTAGAGCATCGCCGCCAGCGAGTAGATATCGCTGCGCGCGTCGACATGGCTCTCCCCAGCGGCCTGCTCGGGGCTCATGTAGTAGGGCGTGCCCATGGACAAGCCGGTCTCGGTCAGGCGATCGCCACCCGACGAACTGACCGCCAGGGCGATCCCGAAGTCCGCGACGAGGGGGCTACCCCGGCTTAGTAGGATGTTGGCGGGTTTGATGTCCCTGTGGACGACGCCTTGTTCGTGAGCGGTCTCCAGGGCTTCAGCGATATTCGTCGTGAGCCTGACCGCCTCGTCCACGGAGAGCTGATGCTCGCGGTCCAGCTTTTCCCGCAGGGTCTCTCCCTCCACGTACGGCATGGCATAGAAGAGGAACGAATCTGCCTCGCCGGAATCGAAGAGCGGCAGGATGTGGGGGTGCTGGAGGTTCGCGGTGGTCTCGATCTCGGCGAGAAACCGCTTGGCGCCGACTACCGCCGCGAGCTCTGGCTTAAGCACCTTGAGCGCGACGTTGCGGTTGTGCTTTAGGTCCTTGGCCAGGTACACCGTAGCCATCCCGCCTTCGCCCAGCTCACGCTCGATGGCGTAGCGGCCTTCTAGGGCTGCGTTCAGGCGGGTAACGGGATCAGACATCGCCTTAACATGCGCCTAATGTGTGCGGGCTGCCACTAGTCTTTCACGGAATCCAGGTAGCTCTCCAGCGCCTGCACCAACTCACCGACCGTCTGATACCGCCGCTCGGGGCGCATCTGACAAGCCTTCAAGAGCACATCGCCGAGCCTTCCTTCGAACGTGTCGAGCAAATCGTCCACGGTCGCGGCACGAGCCGCCGCCAGGGCCGTCGCCTTTTCCCCCTTCAGCTGTAGCACCTCCGCGGGTGACTGCCGGTCCAGACTGCGCTTGAGTGAAGGCTCCGCCCCCGCCAGGACCACGTAGAGGAGCACACCCAGCGAATAGACATCGCTGGCTGCAGAAACGGAGTCACCTACCACGTGCTCCGGACTCGCATAACCCGGAGTGTAGGCCGCCGCCTGCAACGATAGTGTGGGGTCACCTTGTGTCACGGGATCCAAGAGCTTGGCGATGCCGAAGTCCACCAGGCTCGGCTCGCCCGTTGATCGAACAAGAATGTTCGAGGGCTTGAGATCTCGGTGGATGACTTGCCGTGCGTGGGCGTGGACTACGGCGTCGCACACCTTGAGGATCAGCCTTATGCGCGGTGCTACGCTCAAGCGATGCCGATCCGCGTAGTGGTCGATCCGCTCACCTTCAACGAGGTCCATGCAGTAGAACGGGACGCCTGATTCGCCCTCACCGGTATCCAGAATGCGGGCTATATAAGGATGGTCGAGTCCGGCAAGTCTGTCGCGTTCACGCAGGAACCGTTCGCGAGAGGTTGGATGCTCCGACTCGCTTCTGAGAATCTTGATCGCGACAGGAGGCTCCCCCGAGCTTCCCTCCCGCTCGGCCTTGTATACCGATCCCATCCCGCCTCGCCCGAGAAGCTCCACAATCCGATAAGGGCCCACAGATCGACCCAACCAAGGATCCGGCTCCTCTGCCCCGGCCAGGCCGTCGTCGATGGCGCTACCGAGCTGGTCGAAGAAGGTCTCCGAGCCACCTTCGGACTCGAGGAGCGATAGCACCTCCGTTACCAGCTCCGGGTCCTGGTCGCATGTCTCGAGAACGAAGCGACGGCGCGTATCTTCGGGCTGGGAGAGGGTCAGTTCAAGCACGGCCCTGGCGCGCTGCCACAACGCCGCCTCGTCGGAGGTCATGCCGGTGCCCCGCCCATCTCACGATGGAGCCAGAGCTTGGCCGCTTCCCAGTCACGCACCGCGGTGGCGCGTGATACTCCCAATGCGGACGCGATCTCGTCGTAGTTCAGCCCAGCGAAGAAACGAAGCTCCACGATGCGTGCAGCTCGCGCGTCCAACGACTCGAAGCGCTTGAGCGCGGAGTGCAGGTCCAGGATCCGATCCGACACCTCGGGCTCGAGCGACAGGCCGCCCGCCTCCGACAGTGTGACTTGAGCCTGTCCTCCTCCCCTCTTCGCGGCGCGGCGTGCCTCCGAGTAGTTGACCAGAATCTGCCGGACGGCCTTCGCCAACAACGTGAAGAAGTGCTTTCGGTCCTTCAGTTCCGGGGGATTGTCACCAAAGACCTTGATGAAGACCTCGTTGGCGAGGACCCGGGTCTCCATGGTCCAGTCGCCACTCCAGCGGCGTCTTTGGGCGCGAGCGACGACCAGTACTTCGTCATATACACGGGCCCACGCCTGATCCCGAGCATGTAAGTCGCCGGTCGCTGCCATGCGCAGCAGCGAGATGGTGTCCATATCGCTCAACAGAGCCCCCTCGGTCTGCCCCTGGGGAGGGCGTCTGAGGGATAGCGACTCACTTCCGACGGCGAAAGGCCGACTCCGATGAGCACGCCCGTGCACGGTTTCCTGTGTGTGGTATGAGAACGGCAACGACGCCGCTCCACCTGCCAGGAGATCATCATGAAAAACGTGAACGGTAGAAGGCTCGGACAGGGTGCGATGGCATTGGCTCTGGTGGCCGGATTGATGGCCTGCGACAGCTCGGTGATAGCGCCGGAGAGTATCTCCGACGCCGTGCAGTCGGCGGACCAGGGAATCACGTTCTATGTGTCCAGCGCCCAGGCCGAAGCGGGTGAGATGGTTCGGGTGGAACTGGCCATTTCGGGTCAGCGGCTGGCGGGAGAGGGCGAATACCAGGTCGTGCTGACCTGGGACCGTTCGAGCTTCGATTACCTCGATCTCGAGGCGGACGGGTCCGGAGCTGAGCTCCTCTCAGCCTCAGCCGGTGAGGCGAGGCTGGCGTTCCAGACCGACGACATCCACTTCTCGAGCGACAGCCAGCCCGTGGTCGTGTTCCGGGCTCTGCGTGATGCCTCGACATCGAGCTTCGATATCCGCGAGCAGACCCTCTAGCAGGGAGTCCTCCCTACAGCCTGTCCGTCGCGACCGGCTACGCCCGCCCTATCCGAGCCTCATGAACTCGGGTGGGGCGGGCGAGCATATGCTAGCATTCAAAGGAATTCGGGGTCTCCCCTGGCCTCTTCGGTGGGAGTTGTCGTGACTGGTCATACCGTAGTATACTTCCAGTATGAAAACTGCCGTCTCTCTCCCCGATGACCTTTTCGCATCTGCCGACGCCCTCGCAGAACGCTTAGGCTTATCCAGAAGCAAGCTCTACGCTACGGCGGTCGCCGAGTACCTGGCAAAGCACCGTGACGAGGACGTTACCTCCAGATTGAACGATGTCTTCGCGGACGCACCCAGCGGCATCGACCCGACGCTCCGTACCGCCCAGGCCAGAAGTGTGAGTTCCGACGAGTGGTAGTACTGCGCCGCGAGGTGTGGTGGGCAGATCTCGATGCACCCCGTGGCTCGGAGCCGGGCTTTCGTCGCCCCCTCCTGGTAGTGCAGGCAGACTCCTTCAACCGGAGCCGACTACGGACCGTTCTGGGCATCGTCCTGACCTCGAACACCCGACTCCTGGACGCTCCGGGCAACGTCCTTCTTCCGGCCAAAGTAAGCGGCCTGACCAAGGACTCGGTGGCCAACGTCACGCAGATCGTCGCCTTGGACGAGGCCTATCTCTCGGAGCGAGCGGGGCGAATCACTCCTGAGCTGATGGCCCATGTCAACGCAGGCTTGAAGCTCGTCCTCGATCTGTAGGCGGCACGAGAGGGGTCGTCGACCCCGACGCTACAGGATGTACCGCCTCAGGTCCGCGTCGTCCACGATGGCGCTCAGGTTCTCCTGCACGAACTCGCGATCGATCACCAACTCCCTCACGCCTTCCTCCGGAAGCTCGTAGAGTAGCGATTCCAGCAGGGTGGTCATGACCGTCTGCAGCCGCCTGGCCCCGATGTTCTCCATCTGGTCGTTCAAGACGGCTGCGATCCTCGCGATTTCCGCCACCCCGTCCGATTTGAACTCCAGCGACGCACCCTCCGTCTCGACGAGCGCGCTGTATTGATGTACAAGGGCGTTCTTCGGCTCCTGCAGGATGCGCACGAACTCGGCCTCGCCGAGGCTCTTGAGCTCGACACGGATCGGGAAACGACCCTGCAGCTCCGGGATGAGGTCGCTGGGCTTGGCGACATGAAAGGCACCGGCCGCGATGAACAAGACGTGGTCGGTACGCACCAGCCCGTACTTCGTCTGGACGGTGGAGCCTTCGACGATGGGCAGGATGTCTCGCTGCACACCCTCCCTGCTCACATCGGGCCCGGTTCCACCCCGGTCCCCCGCTATCTTGTCGATCTCGTCGAGGAATACGATGCCCATGTCCTCGGCCCTGACCAGGGCTTCGTTGATCACCTCATCCATGTCGACCAGGCGATCGAGCTCGTCCTGGACGAGAATGCGACGCGCCTCGGCGAGCGTGACGGTCCGCTTCTTCTTCCGCTTCGGGAGCATGTCCTGAAGCATCTCGGTGAAGTTGTGGTCCATCCCGTCCATGCCGCCGCCCATGGGGACGACCATACCTTCCAACGAGGCGGTCTGCGACACCTCGATCTCCACCTCGCGCTCTTCGAGCTTCCCATCACGCAACAAGCCTCGAAGCTTGTCTCTGGTCCGCTGACGCCGAACCTCCACGGCATCGTCCCCTTCGTCGCTGTCCCGCGCCTCGACACCCTCCGGGCCCACCACGAAGACGTGGGGCCTGACCTCTTCTCCGTTTCCCGCAGGCGCGGTTTCGACCCTGGGCGTGGCCACCGGGGCGGGAAGGAGGAGGTCCAGAAGCTTCTCCTCGGCTCGAGCTTCGGCCACTTCCTGCACCTCGTCCTCGCGTTCCGCGCGCACCATGTTGACGGCTACGTCCACCAGGTCGCGGATCATGGACTCCACGTCCCGTCCCACGTAGCCGACCTCGGTGTACTTCGAGGCCTCGACCTTCACGAAGGGGGCCCCGGCCAGCCGCGCCAAGCGCCGCGCGATCTCGGTCTTGCCCACCCCGGTCGGGCCGATGAGGATCAGGTTGTTGGGGACGATCTCGTCTCGGAGCTCCTCCTCGACGCGCTGACGACGCCAACGATTTCGGAGCGCGATCGCCACCGACTTCTTCGCGTCGTCCTGCCCCACGATGTACTTGTCCAGCTCGCCTACGATCTGACGGGGCGTCAACTCGTCCAGCCAGGCATCCTCTGGGACCTCCGACGATCCGGGGGCAACCTTGGACGAAGCGGGGACAACCTCGGGCACCCCGGCCGTAGTGTCGGCCACGCTACTCGAGCTCCAGAACGGTGATCTGCATGTTCGTGTAGATGCAGATTTCTCCGGCGATTTCCAGCGCTCTCCGGACGGTGTCCGGTGCCGATAGGTCGGAATGGGCCATCAGGGCCCGGGCCGCGGCCATGGCGTACGAGCCCCCCGACCCGATGGCGAGAACATCGTCGTCGGGCTCGATGACCTCGCCCTCACCGCTGACGAGAAAGAGATGGTCCGAATCCGCCACGAGCAGGAGCGCGTTGAGCCTCCGCAGATAGCGATCCATCCGCCAGTCTTTGGCGAGCTCCACGACGGCCCTCGTCGCGTTGGCCGGAAAGCGTTCCAGCTTCTCCTTGAGCTTCTCGAAGAGGGTGAACGCGTCGGCCACGGCCCCGGCGAATCCTACGAGGACCTTACCGTCTCGCAGGGTCCGCACCTTCTGGGCGGTATTCTTCACGACGGAATCGCCCATCGTGACCTGGCCGTCACCTCCAAGGGCGACTTTGCCGTCTCTGCGTACCGCAACGATCGTCGTCGCGTGAATCGGCGGCTTTTCCGTGGGATAGTTCATCTATTCCTTCGACTCGTCACCGGTGTTTCGAAGCGGGCCTCAACGATACACCAACTGCGGGGGAGGTTGAACCCTATCCAGGCCGCGAAAGATCCCCTGAAACCTCAGGACCGTGGGTGGGCGTCTCGGTACACCTTACGGAGCCGCTCCTTGGACGTGTGGGTGTAGATCTGCGTCGTCGACAGGGACACGTGGCCGAGAAGCTCCTTCACGGCCATGAGGTCCGCTCCGGCGTCCAGAAGGTGGGTCGCAAAGCTGTGACGGAGAGAGTGAGCCGAGAGGCCCTCGCCGGCCGCGGCATCATCCAGAAGGCGTCGTACGATCTTCTGAACCGATCGCCGTGAGAGCCGGTTGCCCCGCAGGTTCAGGAGTAGAGCCTTCTCCGACGATCCGCGCCTTTGGCGCACCTCGTCGCGGCGAGGCAGGTACAGTCCCACTGCCCTACGTGACGCGCCCGTGAGTGGGACGATCCGCTCCTTCTGCCCCTTCCCCAGCACTTTGAGCTGCTCTCTCCCCAGGTCGAGGTCAGCGACGTCCAGCCCATGGATCTCGGCCAACCTGAGACCACTCCCGTAAAGCAGCTCGAGGATGACCAGGTCCCTCGTGCCCCCCGCTGTGTTCTCTGCAGCGCGACCCTCGGCGACGGCGAAGACGGATCTCAGGTCCGCCTGAGTCGCGTGCGCCGGGAGCGGCTTGTCGAGCTTGGGAGTCCTGAGGGCGCGTGTCGGATCGGCGGGGAGGCGCTCCTCGAGGTTCAGGAACCGGTAGAACGTCCGCACCGCCGAGAGTTTTCTCGCTACCGTGCGACGTCCCAGCCCCTTTCGGCCGCACCAGCCCATGAACCCACGCAGATCGAGGCGGTCGATGCCCGCCCAGGTCCAACCCGAACCACCGATGTGCTCATCCAGAAACGTGGCGAGATCCGTGAGGTCCTTTCGGTAGGACACAACGGTGCGGGGTGACAACCGGCGCTGATGCTCGAGGTACCCGAGAAAGCGAGTAACGTCGGGATCCATGCGTGGCTTACCCATCGTGTCACCCATCGCGTCATCCGGTCCGGTCATTCGGTCCGGTCATCCGATCGGATCATCCGGCGGAGGCCACGGCGGCGGATCGCCTCGTGATGCCGTTGGCCTCCATCCACGCCGTGAAGTCCGAGGCGGCCCGCTTCGCGAGCTCCACCCGCTTCACTTTCTTGTCCTTCACGCGCTCGTTCAGAGGATCCACAAGACCCCAGTTGGAGTTCATCGGCTGAAAGCGCGACGGCTTGCTGTCGCGCAGGTACCGAAACAGACCTCCGAGCATGGTCGTGGGCGGAGGCACGGCCGCCTCCTCGCCGGAGAGAAGCCTGCACAGGTTGATCCCCGCCAGAATGCCGCTGGCGGCGGACTCGGTGTACCCCTCCACTCCGGTGAGCTGCCCGGCGAAGATCACATCCGGCCGGTCCTGAAGCGATCCATACGTCGTGAGGCATCCGGGAAAGTTGAGATAGGAGTTCCGGTGGATGGACCCCCAGCGCAGGAACTCGCAATCGGCCAGTCCCGGGATACGCTGAAAAACGTCCCGTTGCGCTCCCACCCGGAGCCGGGTCTGAAAGCCCACCAGGTTCCACATCTGTCCCGCCCGGTCCTCGCGCCGTAATTGCACCACCGCCCAGGGACGCATACCGGTCCTGGGATCGGTGAGTCCGATCGGCTTCATCGGTCCGAATCGGAGCGTGTCCACACCTCGGGACGCCATCACCTCGATGGGAAGGCAGCCCTCGAAGTAGGGGACGGCATCCCAGTCGTGTCCGTCGTGGATGTCCCCTTCGATGAGCGCCTGAATGAAGACCTCGTACTCCTCCTTGGACATGGGGCAGTTGATGTAGTCGCTGTCCTCGTCGAATCGGCCGGCTTCGAAGACGATGCTGTCGTCCAAGGAATCACGATGAACGATCGGTGCGATGGCGTCGTAGAAGGCGAGCCCGTCATCTCCTAGTGCGCCCCGGATGGACTCGCCCAAGGCATCGGAGGTCAGGGGTCCGGTCGCGATCACGGCGGGTCCCTCAGGCAGTTCCGTGCTCTCTTCCCTCACCAATTCGATGTCCGGATGGGACGTGACCGCCTGGGTCATGGCTTCGGCGAAGAGCACACGATCCACCGCCAGGGCCGAGCCGGCAGGCACGCTGGTGGCGTCGGCGGAATCGAGGAGCACGGAGCCTAGGGCGCGCATCTCCCTCTTGAGCTGCCCGTGCGCATTCTCGGGGCTCTCGCTCTTGAAGGAGTTCGTGCAGACGAGCTCGCCGAGGTGATCGCTCTGGTGCGCCTCGGTCTTCCGTACCGGTCGCATCTCACGCAGGGTGACGGGGTGTCCCCTGCTAGCGAGCTGCAGCGCGGCCTCACAGCCGGCCAGCCCACCTCCCACTACGACGACTCGGTCCGTCACCGTTCTGATCCGCTCCCGGCTCCCAGCCGGCTACTTCTTCTTGCGACCGTGTCCACGGCCACCACCGGCCTTCTTCCGAGCAGCCGCCTGAACCAGCAGCTCGACGGCGTCGTCCATGGTCAGGTCCTCTGGCTCGGTGCCCTTCTTGAGGCTCGCGTTGACCTTGCCATCGGTGACGTAAGGGCCGTAGCGCCCAGAGAGGATCTGTAGATCGACGCCCGATTCGGGGTGAGCGCCCAACTCCCGCAGCACGGAGCGGCCTGCCTTCTTCTCGTTCAGGAGCCGAACAGCCTCTTCGATACTCACCGTGAACATGTCGTCGTGGGTGGCCAAGCTGGCGAAGGTCTTGGCTCTGCGAACGAACGGACCGAAACGACCGAGACCGGCAACGACCTCTTCGCCCGACTCCGGGTCGACTCCGATCGTCCGAGGCAGCGAAAGCAGGAGCAGGGCCTCGGCCAGATCCACGTCTTCCAGCTTCTTGTCCTTGGGAAGGCTCGAGCGCTTCGGCTTCTTGCCGTCTTCTCCATCACCCAACTGCACATAGGGGCCGTAGGGGCCCACCTTGGCGTAGACATCCTGCCCCGTCGCTTCGTCCTTCCCGAGCACGATCTCCTCGGCCTGTCCGTCCAGCGGGCGAGTACCCTTACAGTCGGGATAGGCCGAGCACCCGAGAAAACGACCGAAACGGTTCCAGCGCACCTGCATCGGGCTCTGACACAGGTCACACGTTTCGCCCTCGGCCGAGAGGAGTTCCTTGATGATCTCCTCGGAGCGGGCCTCGCCCTGTTCGAGTTGGCCCTTGAAGGGGGGGTAGAAATCTGCAAGCAACTTCTGCCACTTGAGCTCACCCTCTTCCACGCGGTCCAGCTCGTTTTCCATGCGGTTCGTGAAGTCGACGTCGAAGATGTTCGGGAATACCCGAACCAACAGCTTCGACACGGTGTCACCGAGTGGCGTGGGGTGGAATCGCCGTTCTTCCAGATCCACATACCCACGGTCCTGGATCGTGGAGATGATCTGCGCGTACGTGGAGGGGCGGCCGATGCCCAGCTTCTCCATGTCCCGTACAAGGGACGCTTCACTGAAGCGCGGCGGGGGCTGTGTGAAGTGTTGCTTGGGATCGATTCCGTCGAGCGCCGCCTGATCACCCACGCTCAGGTCCGGCAGCGGCTCCAGGTCATCCAGCCGCCGGTGTTCGCCTGCTTCCGTCGCCTCGAGGTAGAGCCGGGTGAAGCCCTGGAACTTCACGATAGACCCGGTGGACCGGAACAGATATCCGCGCCCGCTCCCCCCTTTCAGGGGGAAGTCGACCGTCGTCGTATCGTGGACTGCGGGTGACATCTGGCTAGCGACGAAGCGCAGCCAAATCACCTCGTAGAGACGAGCCGTATCATGGTCCAGGAAGGCGCGCATATCGTCGGGATGCAGCGAGACGTCGGTCGGCCGGATGGCCTCGTGTGCGTCCTGTGCGGCCTTCGCTTGTTTACCGCCCCACAACCGGGGAGAGGCGGGAACGTAATCCTCGCCGAATTCGTTGGTCACCCAGTCGCGCGCCTGACCGACGGCCTCACCTGACACCCGCGTGGAGTCCGTCCGCATATAGGTGATCAGCCCCACGGCGCCCCCGCTCCCGATCTCCACTCCCTCATACAATCTCTGGGCATTGCTCATGGTCCGCTTCGCCGAGAACCCGAGCCGCTTGGCGGCCTCCTGCTGGAGCGTCGAGGTTGTGAAGGGAGCCGCGGGGTTCTTCCGGCGCTCACGGCGTTTCACATCACCGACGCGGAAGTCGAGACTCCCCACCTCGTCGACCACACTCTGGGCGGATGCCTCGTCGCCGAGGTGGAACGCCTTGCCGTCGATCTTCTGCAGTTTGGCCTCGAACGCTTGGTCGTCCTTCTGCAGCCGAGCCGTAATCGACCAATACTCTTCGGTCACGAACGCGTTGATCTCGTCCTCGCGCTCACAGATCATTCTGAGGGCGACGGTCTGGACGCGCCCGGCCGAAAGGCCAGGACGGATCGGCTGCCAAAGGAACGGACTGACCTGATAGCCCACCAGGCGGTCGAGAATCCGCCGGGCCTGCTGGGCCTCGACCTTGCCCATATCGAGCGGCTCAGGGGTCTCCAGGGCCCGCTGTACGGCGCCCTTGGTGATCTCCCGGAAGGTCACACGCTGAAAGCGGTCCTCGTTGCCGTCGAAGCCGAGCTGATGCGCCACATGATAGGCGATCGCCTCACCCTCTCGATCCGGGTCGGTGGCGAGTATGATGCTGTCCGCCTTCTTGGCCTTGCCCTGGAGCTCTTTGATGATCTTGCCCTTGCCGCGGATCGTGACGTACTGCGGCTCGAAGCCGCCCTCCACGTCGACCCCCAACTCCTTTTTCGGCAAGTCTCGTACATGTCCGACCGAGGCCGCGACTTCGTAGCCGCTGCCCAGGTAACGGCCGATCGTCCTCGCCTTTGCGGGCGACTCGACGATGACCAGGCTCTTCTTTTTGTTCGCTGTCGTCATCTATGCTCGGTTGGATTCACTGCGAATGATCTCGGTGATGGCCGCGGCCAACGCGGCCGGGTCATCCTCATCGGAATCGAGGGCAACCGTCGCCCTCCCGTAGGAGGTCTCACGCTGCTTGATCAACTCCACAGCGCGGTCCAGAGGGCGTTCACCCGCCAGGAGCGGCCGAACCGGACCCTCGCCTGATGCGCGCCGAACCGCAACCCCCGGCGATACACGCAGCCAGACGCTCAGCGTGCCGTCGGGCACCGCCTCCCAGCTTCCCGGCTGGGCGGGCCACCCGCCCCCTGTCGCCAACACGACCTGCTCGTTTGTAAGCAACCCAGAGGCCACTTCGGCCTCGATGCGCCGGAAGTACTTCTCGCCCTGAGTACGGAAGATCTCGGAGACGGTTACGCCGAGCCTCTCTTCCACCACGGCGTCGAAGTCATGGAACTCCCACCCGAGCAAGTCCGCCAATTCCCTTCCCACACTGGTCTTCCCACTGGCCATGAAGCCGACCAGCAGCACGCGGCAGGGCGTCTCACCGGACACCGTACCCGCGCTCGCTCAGGTGTGCGATGTAGGAATCGAAGTTCCGGCGGGTCTCGCTCATCGCGTCTCCTCCGAACTTCTCGAGGAACGCGTCGGCCAGGACCAGTGCCACCATGGCCTCTCCCACGATCGCCGCAGCCGGGACCGCACAGACGTCACTCCGCTCCACAGCGGCATCGGCCGCGGATCCGTCTCGCATGTCCACGCTGGGGAGGCGCTTCCGCAGGGTAGAGATCGGCTTCATGGCCGCACGGACCACGAGTGGCCCTCCCGTCGTGACGCCCCCCTCGAGGCCGCCGGCACGATTCGAGGCGCGACCGATGCCACCGGCGCGATCGGCGTCCGCATCCGCGACGATCGGGTCGTGAACCCTCGAGCCGGGGCGCCGGGCTCCCTCGAACCCCGCGCCGATCTCGACACCCTTGATGGCCTGGATGGACATGACCGCACCTGCCAGACGTCCGTCGAGCTTCGTGTCGTACGAGACGTAGCTCCCGAGGCCGGCAGGCAGGCCTCTGGCAACGACCTCGAAGATGCCGCCGAGTGTGTCGCCATCCTCCTTGGCCTGATCGATGCTCTCGATCATGCGGGCCGAGGCCTCATCATCGAGGGTCCGCAGAGGTGACGGATCGACGGCTCCGTTGAGATCGTCGGGCAACTCCGAGGGCACCTCCGCCTCGATGGACCCGATGGACGTGACGTGGCTTCCGATGCTGACACCGAACTCCGCCAACAGGGTCTTGCACACGGCTCCACAAGCCACCCGGGCCGCAGTCTCCCGCGCGCTGGCACGTTCGAGAATATCTCGCGTGTCACGTCGATCGTACTTCAGGAGGCCCACCAGGTCCGCATGTCCGGGCCGAGGCAGGTAGAGCGAGCGTAAGGCCTTCGGATTGCCGTCGGGGTCGGGGGGCAACGCGGACATCGCCTCCTCCCAGTTCTCCCAGTCCCGATTCCAGATGATCATCGAGATTGGAGACCCCAACGTCTCACCGAGGCGGACACCCGAAAGAAGCTCGGCGCGGTCCGACTCGATCTCCATTCGACGGCCACGACCGTACCCACCCTGGCGCCGCTTGAGATCGGGGTCGACATCGCGCTCCATCTGTAGGGAGAGCCCCGCGGGGATCCCCTCCAGAAGTGCGGTCAGTCCACGTCCGTGGGACTCTCCCGCTGTGCGAAACGACACCCGCCTCATCTAGTCTGCTCCTACAGAGTCATGAAATCCGGAGCCCCGCCCGCCATGGCGTGGCAACGATAAAGGGAAACCCCGGTGGGCGTCTACCCATAGGGGCTTCACCCACCGGGGCTTCCAACCAACCACCGGTTCCTACGGTTCCTACTCCTGCAATGAAGGGTCCGGCTAGTTTCTCGCCGGATGGTCCCTTAGCAGGTCGCTCTTCCGAACGTCGACCACCACCACTCCGCCCGCATCAGTGATACCCACCAGCTTCACGACGATGCATGAATCCTCGGTGGGTCCGCCACTGGCCGGGTGCGGACTGTTGAAGTCACCGCCCGAGTAGACCTCGACCGCACTACCGATGGTGTTGCCCGCCTGGTCTGTGACGGATGTCATAGTGCAGGTGAAGTTCGCGTTGTCCTCCGGGAACGGCAGTACCGCTTTGAGCGGTCCAGCCGGAACGTCCTTGATGAAGATCCGTCCCGAACGGAAGAAGTGGAACGTGTCGATGATGTCGAGCGTGCGATCGCCGGTGCCCAGGAATGCGACATGCGTGTCGGGATGATACACGCCGCTGTTGTTCTGAAGGGACTTGGCATTCGCGTGGAGCGGGTGCAATACGGCCCCGGCTCCTCCGGCCGGGAGATCCCCGACACCCTGTAGACGCAGGTCCGTCGTGAAGAAGTATGCGTCCCCACCACGCGCTACACCCTGCGTGCCGTCGTAGTTTAGGCCGATACCGCGCACGGTCTCACCCGCGTTAATCATGTCGTCGAAGACCTGGATCGCGGAGCTGATCTGATCCGTCGCCGCCTCATACATGATGATCCTACCAACCGGATCCCGGGAGCCTTCCCCGAAGACGACCCACCCGCCGTCACCAGACGCCGACACGAAGGTCGTGTCACGGAAACCGAGGGCCGGGACGCTCCAGCGTCCCCCTCGGGCGATCGGGTCGCCACCCAGCACGACGTTCGCAGCCGCAGCCAGTGATGCCGTGGAGTCGGTCGCGATGAGTGGGGGGCCGAAGAAGTCGCCCGGAGTGTGGTCGACGACGCCCACCTGGTCGGCAGTGATGGCGCCCCCGGCAGACCTGAAGACCAGATCCGCATGGGCGATCCCGGTGAAGTCCGGATTCTCGGTCATCGCCGCGTGTTCGACGAACATCTTGACCTCGACATTTCCACCACCCGCCGGCACGGCAGCCTTCCGAATGGTACCGAAGTCGCCGAGAGGAAGGGTCGTCTTGGTCGAGTAGAGGATCCGGCCCGTGGAGTCCACCGCCACGAATTGCGGCCGATCAGTGAATCCCGGCGCTTCACCATCCGGGGTGAAGAAGACGTTGTACCGGATGACCCCCGCGTCGTCGAGAATAGTTTCGACGTCGAACAGGACCACGTCGGGTGTGAGCAGGCGCGTGAGCGGATCCTCGAGCGGTGTGTCGCTACCGTCCGTCGCGCCCAACCGCACCATAGAGATGTTGGTGCCACCCGAATTGGCCACCATCAGGGTGTCACCCACTCGATTGAGCGTGAGCCCCCAAGGCTCCGATCCCACGGCCGCAGCCTGCTCGAAGGCCTCGTCCTGAAGCCGGAAGATCTCGATCCGGCCTTCGTCGATATTCGACATGTAGAGCTTTCTGCGAACCGTATCGACGACGGCGTCCATGATCTGGCCACCGCTCGGCAGCTGTACCGTCCGGCCGGCCACGATGACCGCGGTGGTCCGGTTCCCCGGATTGTCCTGCGAGACGGTGGCACCACCCAGCGTGCCGCAGCCCAGACTGACCAGTGAGTCGAGGCCCACTGAAGTCGCACAATTGGACTGCTGGTCCCTTACGAAGCCGGTCAACTCGAAGATCAATGTGTCCGGTAGCGCCAGGGAATCGGCATTGAACACCGGCACCTGGAATGTCTGCGTCGAGTTTCCTACGCGAGGCGTGGCAAACGTGACGCTCTCAGTCCGGATCACGGTGTCAGAGCGTGTCGCCGAGATGGCGAGTGCCGTGTACCCGATCTCCGTGACGCCATCTCCGAGGACGTCGTCCCGGGCCTTTACCTGCACCGTGACAAAGTCCTGCAGCTCCAAGCGGTCATCGTGAGTCACCGTCACCTGAGCACCCGGCGGAATGGTATCGCCGGTGCCACCGATGACGATCTCTACCTCGAACGGACCGTCACTGCCCGGCACGCTGAGGGTGTTGAAGGCTCTCGCCCGCACGTCGATCGTGCCCGTGACTCCAGGCGGAATGAAGACCAACGTGTCCAGCACCGCCACCGTGTCGACCGGTACGATCGGTACACTGATGGTCGCCTCGACCGCTCCCGTCACGAACAGTTCGATCAACCGGACCCCGAGCGGATCCGCTGCACGCACGTTCAAGGGTAGGTTGGCCCCCGCTGGTACCAAGCCGACGAGATCCTCGAGGTCGACTTCCGGCCCGCCCAATGTGAGTGGGATCGTATCCGAGGACGAGTTGCCCAACGCGTCGACGGCCGTAACGATCAGGTTCGTCTCTTCCTTGAGAGTATCCGCTACGGGAATCAGCCAACGGCTGATGATGGTGTCTTCGACCGGCTCCTGAAACTGAACGACCTTGGTCTCGAACCGCGGTACGATTTCGTCCGTGCCCAAGTTCGCGTCTCCCCTGAAGGAAAGTCCGTCGAACTGGAGGCTTGCCAGACCGGCATCGTCCGTAGCGTGTGCCGTGACCAGCACCGAGTCGCCTAGCGGCGATGCCGCGGAGTCGCCCGGGGTCATGATGATCACGGTGGGGGCTCCGCGGTCCGTCTGCTGGTCGAGCAGAGGCGGGCCCACGAACAGGTTCTGGCCGTCGCATGCCAGCATCAATAGACCGGCGGTCAGCCCTCCGAGGAGGCCCTTCACACTCTTATTTGTTCGTAGCCGAAGCATCAGACGTCTCCCTCGCACGCGAGGCTAGTTGAAGTCTCCGCGAACGATGTGCGGCGTCACCAAGATCATTGGTCCCGCTGGACCTGTGATTCCGTGTGTGTACGGAACAGGCCACCGATAAGGGGCAAATTCATGAGGAGCGGAATTCCAGACCGGATCTCTTGGAGCTCGGTCACCGTGAGTCCCCCGATGACAACGGTCTCGCCATCCCGGACGAGGACTCTCGTGTCGGCGTTCTGCGTCCGGAAAATCAGACCGATGTCGGATTCGGCCACGTCGGCGGCCGAACGCTCGGCATGGATCGTCAAGAGAACGTGATCGCCACCGGTAATGTGGGGCGTGGCCTCGAGGATGATCCCCGTTTCCTCGAACGAGACGTTGGCTGTGGGGAACCCACCTCCCGCTGCTCCACCGGCCGCCGCGTCGATGACCCGAATCGGGGTCCGCTCACCGACCTGCAAGCAAGCCTGCTGGTTGTCGGCAACCGTCACCGAGGGTGCTGCTTGAATGTCAGAGAGGTTCGACGACTCGAGAGCCTCGATGAAGTTGACCAGTGTATGACGCCCCATCACCAAGGAGGTGAGCAGTCGCAAGCTCGGAGCGGCGATGCGGGCACCCGCGTTGCCGAGGGCGGCAACCGAATTGCCCCCCAGCGTGAACACGTTCGTGCCGATATCGACCGCCTCACCCTCACCGTCACCATCGAGGTCGGCGAATCCGGGGGCGACAACGTTGAGTTGATTCCCCTGCGAGTCCTTCAGCTCGTAGGTCACCCCGAGCTCTGACAGGTCGGTCCGGTTCACGAAGATGATCTTCGCGGAGATCATGACCTGCGGCGTGGGTATGTCCAGACTCGCAATCAGGCCGCTGATGGCGTCGTGAACCCGCTGAATGTCGGTCACGATGACCGTGTTCGTGCCGGGGGCCTCCGCGACCTGGCCCCGCTCGCTGATGAGCTGGGCCGTGGCCAAAGCCATTTCAGACGACGTTCCGTAGCTGATCCGGTACGGGACGGTCAGCAGAGGCTCGACGGCCTCCCTCTGATTCAGGTTCTCGATTCCGGCAACCCGAATGATGCCGTTGGCATCCTCGATGCCGATGAGTCCTCGCGAGGCGAGAATGACCTCCAAAGCGTCGTCCCAGGCCTGGTCTCTGATGTCAGCCGTGACCGTTCCGACAACGGCGTCTCCGGGCACGATCGACTTGCCCGAGACCTCTGAGAATGTGAACAGCACATCCTGAATCGGTGTGGCGTCGAATGAAATCGAAATCCGGCGCGAAGCCTGCTGCACGGTCGGTACGGCGTCCGGAATCACCGGGGCCGGATCCACGAGCAGGGCGGGAGAGGAGAACATCTCCTGCGTCTCCCATGGGTCGAAATTGAGAGCCCCGGAGGTATTCTCGATCGAGATTCGAACGGTACCGTCGGTACTCTCGACGAGATACGCCGTCGTTCGCTCGAGCTCCACCACCACGCGCACGATGTCCTCGGCGTATTGGCTGGTGCGAACCGCCACCACGCCACCCCGGTTGATCCCCAGGAAATCCTTCTGTGGTAGGGCGTGCTGGGCATTGATGAGATCCAACACGATGCGTGACGGGCCTTCCATGTTGAACGCCCGATACGACACCGCACCCTCCACAGACACCAGAACTTCGGTGCGTGTGAGGTTCGGCACGATGCTCACGGCGGTGACAGGATCACCGGCCGCCAGGAGCAAACCAGTCAGTACGGCGAGAATGGAGCTCATTCAGGGCCTCCTTGGCCCGCAGTGCGATTCGGCATTTCCATAATGCGCGTCTCAGTAAGTCCGAACTCTTCAACCTCGACGACCACGTGGAGACGTTGAATGTCCTGGACGGTGGTATTCCCCACACTCTCTCCGATTCGAAGGCGATAAGTACTCCCGGTCACATCGACCGTCTCTTCGCCATCGGTGTCGGTGTTTCTGGTCCCCTCACCGAAGAGTGCAACGCTGTTTGTCCCATCGGACGAGAAGACGATCCCCAGAAGAACGAGGCGTTCCCAACGGGGCCCGCCCCCCTCGGCCGACAGAAGCGGCGCGAAGGGATTCCGACGCGCGTACTGCGGATACTCGAAGACTTCTCTCTCGAACGAGAGTTCGGTCGAGTCCTGTGTCGCAGGGCCGGCCGGATCCTGGGCCCACACGGCTCCGGGCATCACGGCAAGGAACACGGCGACCATGACGAACCGGGAAAGGAGCTTGCCGGTCATGGGCCTCCCCCCTCACGGTCCGGTACCACATACGTCTGGATTCGGAAGGTGACCTGTATGGGGGCCTGGTATTCGCTCACCCCCCTCTGGTCGGCGTACGGTTCGATCTGCAGGTCGCTCGGCGTGATGATCCGCGGAAGTGAGGCAATTCGTGTCAAGAACCGGCCTACTTCGTGGTAGTCGCCGAGGACCCGAATCTCGAAGGTCTCTTTGGTATAGAACGCACCGGGCTCGCTCGCCTCGGGCCGCATCAGGTCCAGATCGACTCCCACGTCTCGGGCCACGCGGTTCATCTCCGCGAGTAGGGTCAGCACCTCACCCGACTCGGGGATCAACTGTTCGAGCTGCGAGATGTGTCGCTCGTAGACCGCCATGCGCTCTTCGAGGTCCCGGCCACCGCTGATCGCTAGGGTCTGCGCCACGCGATTCTGCGTATCGAGGTTCTCCAGGCGCGCCTGCTGCGCTGCGAGATCCTCTTTGGCTCCGCTGTACCACAAGCTATTGGCGAAGTACAGCGCCACGAGGCAGAAAACGATGCCGGCGAGGGCGTTTTTCTGTTTCGAATCTTCAGGAATCAGAGCCATGTCGTCGCCTACCGATTACCGTCCAAAGGATTGGACCCGAAAAGCGGGACCGTCTCCAGAAGCTCCATCGGCGGAACTTCGAATGCCGCGTCCAACTGGAAGACGAAGACGAGCTGGCCCGTGGGCTCGAGCACCTGCTCCGTCTGCACCAACGCCACGTTCCTGATGAACGGAGACCCCTCGAGCGCCTCACCGAACGAGGTCAGGGCGAAGTTGTTTCCGGCCTTGCCGTGAATCTGGAACTCGATGGTCTCGCCTACGGTGACCTGGAGAACCTGGGAGAGCCACGTATAGTCCGGCAGAGCTCTGGCCACCTCATCGAGTACATGGGGCCAGATGTACCGTCCCGCGTCGATCTCCTGAATGATGTCGACCTTCTCGGCAATCGAATCACGGCGTGCGGTCAGCTGCTCATTCCGTTGAATGAGATCCGCATAGTTGGCGGAATCACTGACGGCTTCGACCAGGGCCACCTCGACTTCTTCCGTGCTCGAGGAAAGACCGAGATACCACCACCCCAGCAACCCCACCGTGACAACCACCGTCGCGATAGCCCCGAGGATATACGGATCGGCCGGAATGGCCGAAATGCTCGGAATGGAGAAAAGAAGCCCGCCACGGCCCTTCTTCGTGGCGCGCCTTTTTACTCCGGGAAGGAGATTGACCTCGATCAAGGGGCGTTCCTCGTCCTAGTTAGAGCGGCCGCAAGGCCAGGCCCAGGGGAAGCAGCAACATCGGCGCCGCCTCCTCTAGTAGGATCGTCTCCGAGGCCGCCGGCTGTACCGGGACCTGTTCGAACGGGTTCACCAAGTCGGTTTCCAAGTTCATGCGGGTACTCAGTGCACTGGTCATGCCGGGAATCCGCGCTCCACCACCACTCAGGTAGATACGCCCCAAGCCGCCACCGTCTTGCCTCGTCATCAGGAACGCAGACGCCCGCTCGATTCCGACCGCCACCTCATCTGCGCTCGCGTCGACCAGGGTGGACAGATCCGCAAGTTCCTCTCGGCCCTGCACGACGTCTTCCGCTTGCTCGGCCGTGAGCCCCTTTTCTCTCTGCAGATCCTCGCGCACCCGCCTCGATCCGAACGGGATGTCCCGCGTCAGGATGGGGTTGCCGTTCTCGAGCACGTTAACGTTGGTCGTCTCATGGCCGACGTTGACCAAAGCGACGATGCCCTCCATGGCCTCCGGGTAGTTGTGCTCGAAAGCGTTGTGGAGCGCGAAGGCGTCTACGTCGATGGCTACTGGAGAAAGGCCGGCGTCCAGGAGGAGGCTGACCTTGTTGTCGACGAGCTCCCGTTTGGCAGCCACCAGGAGGATCTCCATTTGGAGGCCCTCGTCGAAGGGGTTCAGAATCTGGAAATCCAACTCGACGCTCTTGATGTCGAACGGAACGTGCTGCTCCGCTTCCCAGCGGATGACCTCTCGAGCGTCGGACTCCTTCATCCGATCCATCTCGATCTTCTTGATGATCACGTCGTGCCCCCCCACCGCCGTGATCACGTCTTTGCTCTTCAGGCCCATCTCCTGGAAGAGACCTCGGACAGTGTCGGCCACCAGACCGGGGTCCATGACCTCGCCCTCCACGATCGCATCCGCTACGAGCGGACGCATCGCGACACGGCTAACCTCGGGCTGGTCACCGGAATGATCGACAACCACGACTTTGACAAAGCCGCTGCCGATATCCAGTCCTACCGACTGTTTGCTGCGTCCGAAGAGGCCCATTCAGCCCTCATCTTGTGGGGCACAGGAACATATATTTATCTGAAACCTGAATCAGGTTACCACTAGAATCCAAGCATTGTCAAGAGATTTTTCGTGAAGCGCAATTCAAAAGATTGGTAAACATTTGATGATACTTCGATCATTCTCATCCAATCTCGCGCCTGGTCCGTGAGAAACGACCCGGAGGCTCCCTCGCGAGATCCGTGCCATACCGAAATGCTATCAGGTACGGGCCGGCGCGTCCCGAATCGCTCTTCAAAACGGCCAAGTCTTTCCCTACGCGGAAAGAAATGCCCCCTCAAAAACCCCATTTGTGGGAAACCGACTCCCGGTGATGCTCTACGGTGGTGCTCGACGGTGCTGCTCGACGTGGTGCTCGACGTGGTGCCCTACGCGGGGCCCGACGTGGCGCCCGATTCGTCACTCAAAGCGCCACTAAACGATACGCACACCGCCACTTCGGGGCCACAATTAGATTCGACGGAGTCCGAGGCGTAGCTCGATCGAAGTAGAGGGCGGATCAGTACGGGTCGTCTAGCCAGAACCCTTCCGGAAGCGGGATCAGGCCTTGCAGAGACACGGCGGACTCGAGTGCTGCGAGGGCCGCGCAGGACGAGCCCACGACCTCGGAGCCGCCGTCGAGCGAGACGGTCCCCCCGACACGTACCAAGCCACTGATCCGGGCTCCGCTTCGAACCGAGAGATCGCCCGCGACGACGACCACACCGAAATACTGAGCTCCCGAGGAGAGGATGGCGTCTCCGACGACCAGGAGCACGCCCTGCCCTACGCCGCCCCGCATGGTCAGTGGGCCTTCCGATACCACGACGGGTCGATACTCTGCACATGGATCCAGCGGGTCCATGGGTGCCCCCCAGTTCAGGGGAGACGTCTGATCGCACCTCGGTCCCACTCTGCTCGGTGCGGGGGAGGCCGGGCTCGGAGCCGACACCTGGGCCCCTTCCAAGAGTGCTTCGTGGTCGAGAAGTCCGAGGGAAGGCAGTACCAGAGGTCCGCCCTCCATCGCCCGGTCTTCTAGGAAGCCGAAGGCCGCTCCCTCCTTCCTCAGATCCGCCCAGGCGGGCACACCACCGCCGAAGAGCGTGTCGAGCCCCGGCCGATATTCGGCACAACGAGCCTCGGACCAAGGCGGCGGTGCTTCGCCGACTCGTGACGTCTCGATTCGGCTTCCACCCCCCAGGATCATCGGCCCACCGCTCACCACGATGCCTGAGGCGGCCCCGACCCGTGCTTCCGCATGCATCCCCCAATAGACCCCCAGCACCACATGCGTACCGGCAAACCGATCGACCCTCGCCTCTGAACGGAGCAGCACGACCTCCGAGGAGAGCCGTAGCGCCGTGGATGCGAATCGGGCCCCGGGCGGAATGATGCCCTCCCCAGCCGGGGTCCAGGCTTTCAATGGAAGCGACCCGATACGCGCGATACCGCCTGATGCGAGTCGCACACCTCCCTCCGCGGCCAGGCGGCGAACGAGACCCGCCCAGTGGGCGACGGAAACCGAGAGCTCGGCTCGGGCGAGCACGAGGAGGCTGTGCCCGGCGGCCGTGGTGGCCATGAGCAGAACCAGGACCACGATCAGCACGTAGCCTCTTTCGTCCCCCTCGCGCGTCGCACGTCGACTCGGGCCGCGGGTCACTCGTGGGAACGGGTCGGCGGTCACTCGTCGATAGGGAACGACGTGACCTCCCGCGCCCACACGACGATTTCCGCCATCCACGTGCCGCTCGAGACGTCCCGCCCGCTCGCCAGCGTCAGCAGAAGCCGGCCGTGGGTCCCGTTCAAGGCCGACGATTTGGTGAACACTTCGGCGGTGAGCGGCTGTCTACCACCCCTCCCTCTCCTATAGCGGAGGGCTCCATCGGTGATGTGATAGCTCCCGCGCTCGAAGACGCGCATCAAGAAGCCGGATACAGGCGGATCCAGAGTCCACAGCTCCACGTCGGACTCGAGCCCGGTTGGACAGAGCGCCTTGCCCTTCCCGACTCTGCTCACCAGGTCGGCAGGCAGCCACCCTCCCCCGGTCAGGACCAGAACGGAGTCCTTGGCGGGGTTCGGAGATCGCTCACCTCTGTAGGCGACTACGGCTGTACCCGGACGGAGCGGGTCGCTGGAGCAAGTCAAGCTCCACCCCCGGAAGGCTCGCAGGGGAAGACTGTCGCCGGCGGGGTCGGGCCAGTCACGACCGGCCACCCCCTGCCGGAGATCTCTCCCGATCACGGCGGCCGTCATCCTGCGGGCCGAGATCACGTCCATCCGGTGGACCAGGCGGCCGGCCACGACCCTCTGACTCGAGAGCGCCCGCCAGCCGAGTCCAACCAAAGCCAGTCCCAGCAGGAGGGACACGAGCGCTTCGGCGGCCGCGATCCCTCGGCGCTCACGGAGCACGTGCACCCCCAACCGAGCCCCCCACCGGGAGGCCAACCTCTAGCCGCGACTCACGATCTCGTTGGAACGAGATCGTGACCACTCCCGCCCCGGCGAGCGACCAGCGCAACTCCCCGCCGGCCATTGCTCGGCGCCCCGGTCCGGTCCATCCGGCGCGGGTCAGGGAATCCGCCAAGGCCTCAACGGCCCGGGTAACCGCTTCGTGCGTCTCGGTCGCCCGAACCGTCCGTTGGGCCTGCCAAGTCATACCCACCGCCCCGAGCAGGCCGATCTCGAGCACGACCAGAGCGACCAGGACCTCGACCAGGCTGAACCCACGTCTATCGGTCATTCTCGCCGGATCCGGCCGTAGGCCGACACCACGAGGCGCGCCAGAGCGCGACCTCGCCTCAGCGTCATGGAGCGGGCCGCCATTCGCCCCAGGCCCAGGCCATCGAAACGGAGTTCAGCGCTGGCACGCCCACCGGAGATGAACAGGTCCGCCTGGTGGAGCTCACGGAGGTCGATGATTTCGCGGATCGTGTCACCCGCCGAGATCCAGGCCTTGGCAGGCCCTGTCTCAAGGACCAGGGCGGCCTCCCCGTGTAGGCGCGCGAGGCCACGGGCCCGGATGATGAGGCCCACGAGTTCCTCGCGGGCCGCCACGACGGAGAGTCGCTCATCGATTCGGCGGGCGGCCGGCAGCAGCAGACTCACGCCCACTGCGATCAGCGTGAGAGCGACGACCAGCTCAAGGATCGAAAAACCGCGACACATGGCTTACACGATGTCGCGGTAGTGCGGGCGTTGGTATGCTCGAGGCGGCCTACGACTCTAGTCGAGTCCGTAGTCCTGGATCTTGTACCTCAGGGCACGTGGTGACAGCTCGAGCAAGGCCGCGGCCTTGGAGCGGTTCCCACCCGTTCGTTCGAGCGCGCGTTGGATGAGCTGGCTCTCCAGCTCGGCAGACCGGCGCTTAACAGAAAGATCGTCCGAGGCGTAGCCGGGTTCGAGTATCATGTCGGTAGCGTCCAAGCGCCCGGACAGGCTCTCCTCGTCGAGTGCGTCTCCCTCGGTGAGCACGATCGCCTGCTCCAGCACATTCTCCAACTCGCGGATATTGCCCGGCCACGGATACGCCAACAGTGCCTTCATCGCTCCAGGGGTCACAGACTCTACCCCGAGGTTCAGGCGTTCGCGGAGACGCTCGAGAAGGTGATAGGTGAGATCGGGAATCGCTTCCGTGCGTTCCCTCAGCGGGGGAAGGTGTATGGGAATCACGGCCAACCGGTAGTAGAGATCCTGTCGGTACTCGCCAGCCTTTACCGCGGCCTCGAGATCTCTGTTGGTCGCGGCCAGAATCCGCACGTTCACGGTGTTGGTCGCGGCCAGAATCCGCACGTTCACGGTGGTGGTCCCCTCACCGCCCAAGCGTCTGATCTCGCCCTCCTGAAGGGCGCGCAAGAGCTTCACCTGCAGCGCCGTCGGCAACTCCCCGACTTCGTCCAGGAACAGGGTGCCACCATCGGCCATCTCGAATAGTCCTTCCTTGTCCCGTTCCGCACCGGTGAAGGCGCCTCGGACATAACCGAAGAACTCGGACTCGAGCAGCGTTTCGGGGATCGCACCACAATTCACGGGCACGAAGGGTAGGTCGGCTCGATCGCTCTGGCGGTGGATGTGACGGGCCATGAGTTCCTTCCCGGTCCCCGACTCACCGGTCAAAAGCACCGGCGATTGATGCCGTGCCACTTTGTCGGCCACCTCGATCGCCCGGATCATCGCCGGTGATCGAGCGATGATGTCTCCGATCCGACGCTCAAAGCGGACCTCGGCCCTCAACCGTCCCACCTCGGCCCGAAGGCGCTCGCGCTCCTCCGCCTTCCGGATGGTGAGCAGGACTTCGTCGGCACCGAAAGGCTTGGCCAAGTAGTCGTACGCGCCGGCCGTCATCGCCTTGACGGCGAGATCGACGCTACCGTAGGCGGTCATCATGATGACGAGCGCCCCGCCGTCCTCCTCTTGGTACCGCTTCAGGAACTCGAGCCCGTCCATCTGAGGCATCCGCACGTCGCAGAGGATCAGGTCGGGTTTCTCGTTCCTGGCGGCTGCGAGTCCGTCGGCACCGTTCGCTGCAACCACGACGCCGTGCCCCCCCTCGTCGAGAATCAGCGAGAGTGATCGTCTGAGTCCCTGATCGTCATCGATGACGAGGATCTTCACTCTACTTCCTCCGCTGACTCTGAGTATTCGGCTTTCTCCGACATTACACCGGCCGCTACGGCCTCCGGAAGGCGTACCATGAATCGGGCCCCGGCCCCGGGCTGGTTCTCGACCTCGATCTTGCCGCCCATGCCCCCAACGAGGCGCGCCGAGATGAAGAGACCCAGGCCCGTCCCGCGTCCCGGCTCCTTGGTTGTGAAGAACGGATCGAACACATGG
Organism: Longimicrobiales bacterium; assembly: GCA_965249725.1. Classification (GTDB taxonomy): domain Bacteria; phylum Gemmatimonadota; class Gemmatimonadetes; order Longimicrobiales; family Gaopeijiaceae; genus CBDDCX01. The sequence goes on along the minus strand of CBDFMQ010000002.1, from coordinate 403,801 downwards.
TCGGTGCTCGATTCAGGGAGTCCCGGCCCATTATCGGACACAGTGATCACGACGATGCGCCGGGCCGTCTCCAACGTGCCGAGGACCTCGACCTCGGAGTCGTGAGCCACTCTGCGCCGGTGCATGTAGTTGATGCTAGGAGGATCGTCTTCACGGCGGCGAGGGAAGTGTGCAGCCGGACCGTCCTCACTCCAGACGGCCACTTTGATCGCCCCACCGGGGCGTTCATCGAGTGCGTCCAAGGCGTTCAATAAGAGATTCACCAATACCTGCTCGAGATGCTGCTCGGCGACCAGAACCGGTGGACACTCCTCATCGATCTGCCACCCGTGTTCGACCTTGGACAGCTTGCCCTGATTCTCGAGCAGTTCTCGCACCGTCCCGATGACCTCCCCGACGTGAATCGGACCGACCTCTTCCGGTTTGGGCCGAGCGAAGTCGAGCAATCCTCTGACGATCCCGTCGATGCGTTGCGCCTCCGATCGGATCGAAAGGAGCAACTCGGGATCGTCTCCAGCGGCCTCCAGCCGGCGGACGATCACATCCACATAGGCGATGATCGCGGCCAGCGGGTTCCCGACCTCATGGGCGATGCCGGCCGCTAGCGTCCCCACGGACGCCAGCCGTGCCGCTTGGATCACCTCGTTTCGCGCCTCCACCAACTGTCTGTTGGTGTCATCGAGCGACTCGACGTTATCGGCGAGGGCCTGCTGCTCGGCGATGAGTCGATCGGCCATGACGTTCACGCCCTCGGTGATGCTCCGGAGCTCGAGTCCCTCAGGGAGCTCCACGCGGTACCGGTAGTCCCCATCGGTGATGCGCGTGACCCCATCGACCAGCGCCTCTACGGGCTTGATCAGGCCCTTCTTGAGCATCCAACCGCCGAACGCGAGGAAGGCGACGAGGTCGGCAACGACGATGGTCAGGATGAAGGCCAGAGTGCCTCCCGTGGACCGCATGAGGGGGAGTACCGTCATGAGGGACACCGCCAAGAACAGCGTAGCGCCTACGAAGATGACTCCCAGGGAGGCGAGCAACTCACGGCGGAGGGGTGTCGGGGAAGCCATGGGTGTCGGCCGAGGCAGAACGAGCAAGGTGCCGGAGCCGGGTGCTCAGGCCCTTGGATGAACGGAGCTTAAAGGTGTGGAGCGGGAGGATCCGCTGCAACAGCAGCGATCATGCTACGGAGTGCAACCCACTACGCTGATCGCCGTGGCGGGCGTACCATTCGCCGGCGTGGCGTTCCCGTGGTAGACACCACACTGGGAACCCGGCATGCCGCCGTGAACCGCAGTAGCAGCCCAACCATCTCCAGTGGCCTCGTTCACGCTCACGGTCACCCCTTTGCTCGTGACGTAACCCAGATTCGAGAACGAGGTGCTGAAGGTGAAGTTGCCGTTGTGGTAGACCTCCTGCTGCGTCGCCAGGTTCTTGAGGTCCGCCTTCATGCTGGCCACGAAGGCCTTTTCTCGCACCGAGGAGAACTTGGGGATCGCGATTGTGGCCAGGATTCCGATGATCACGACCACGATGAGGAGCTCGATCAGCGTGAAGCCTCTCGTCCGCATTGTCTGTCTCATTTCGTCTGTCCGATCAAAGGGCCCAACCGACGGAAAGCGTGGCCCGGGACTCGCCCGGACCACGCTCTCGCTAGGCGTGAAACTCACGTCCTAGTATTCGCTGGCCGGCGTTATTGAGTGCAGGCCATCTCGCCGGGGCTAGTGGGAGTCGCAGTACCCACCGTGGGCGCCGGACCACTGCCGTAGTAGATCGCACAGCCCTCAGTACCAGCGAGAGCAGCGTGCACCCCAGAGGCCGACCAACCGTCGGTCGAAGCCGCGATCACAACCGTGACGCCGTCAGACGTAACGAAGCCGAGAGACGCTACGGTCGACGTGTAGGAGTACGTGTCGGAGTAGTAGATCTCCTGCTGACTGGCCAGATTCTTGAGATCAGACTTCATGGCCGCGAAATAAGCCTTCTCACGCGTCGCCGAGAACTTCGGAATGGCGATAGCCGCCAAGATACCGATGATCACGACCACGATGAGCAGCTCGATGAGGGTGAAACCTTTGTTGTCCCGCATCATAAACTCTCCTGCTAGTGGGTGGCACTTCTGACTTATGGACGTTCAGAGGATGCTCTCCAAGTGCAAGCCCGGGTCCAAAACGTGGTACAGACCCGTAAGGACTTTATTAGCAACCACTTGGGGTACTGCCCTCTTCGGATTCGGGCCCGGATCAGGGGCCCTGAGTCAGGGATTCTGCGAACCAGTCGCATTTTCACTGTCCGTGAGGGTCGCTCGAATGCTGTCAATTTGGCGGATGCTCGTGGGCTGCTGCGTGCGGACTCGGGCGCTGTCCAGAGCGGCAAGTCCCCCAATCGTGTCGCCCGAGTTGGCATAGGCCTGACCCAACCAAAGCCATTGCTGCCATTGATGGCCCTCGCCGGATTCGATGGTCAAGAAACGGGCCGTCACCGATTCGGCCCAACGACCCTCTGCGGCCAAGGAGTGCGCCCACAGATGGTTCGAAACGGGCTCACTCCCGCCGTACGCGGCAGATGCGGCACTGGCCGCTTCGATCGCAGCCCCGAAGTCGCCCTCCCGGTGGTAGATGACGGCCAGAGCCTGTGGCGCCGGTCCGAGATCGGGCGAGTCGGACCAGGCCCGCTCGAAAAGGGTCTTCGCGGTCTCGGTTCTTCCGCTGATCTGGAGTCGCCTTCCCACCTCCATCAGTAGTGGATAGCTGCCGTCGAGCAGGCTTATGGCGATCCCGTATGCGCGGAAGGAGGCGCTGCGGTCGATGGGGAACTGGACATCGCCGAGCAGCCACTGAGCTCGCCCGGCCTCGGGGTGCTCTCGGAGGAGCGCGTCGAACACGCTGACGTTGTTCCTCCAGGTGGCATTGCGGGTGAAGGTCTTGAGCGACATCAACGACAGCACCACGACCAAGGCGCCTACGGCGACGTGCCGCCGCTCCTTGTACAGCTCCAGACCCATCCAGGCCAGGGCCGCCACGAATCCGACCGAAGGCAGGTAGAAGGTGCGCTCAGCCAGCAGCACGCCGGAAAGAAACAAGACGTTGGAGACCGGAGAGAGCGTGATGACCACCCAGAGGACTCCGAACGAGAAGACCCGACCCACATGTGCGTCGGGTCCCATCTCCGTGCGCCCCCAGAGCCGGAGCGCCAAACCCAGCGTGGCCAGCACGAGGACCGCACCCAAGATTCCACTCGCACTCCACCCCAACATGATCGGGATGACTGCTGGGGAATAGTCGACGCTCAGGTCCAACGGGAAGAACAGGAGGCGGAAGTAGTGCGGCCAGGTAGAAGCCACGGTCCAGATCCGGGGCACCGCGCCGCTGAGTAGGTCAGCGCCGAGGGGAGCCAGGGGGTCGGCGATGCTACCCAGGACCCATTGGCGTCCGACGAGGACGGCTGCGGCCACAGCGACAAGGCTGGAGTAGATGGCCCACCGGCGACGCAGGTAGGCGAGTGCACCCCTTGCGCTCGAATTCTCACGAGCACCGTCCAAAAGGAACAGCACGCCTGGTAGCGTGACGGCGCTCTCCTTGGTCAAGAACGCCACGGCGAAGAGCCCTGCGATGGCCACGCCCGGCAAGAGGCCGAGATGCTCCCGTCGGCGCACGAAGATGAGGCACGCGCCGAGGTAGAGGATCGACGACAGCACCTCCGCCAATCCGACCACGTTGGCAACCGCCTCGACATGGACGGCGTGTACGGCGAACAAGAGGCCCGCAACGAAGGCGAGACCAAGGGGGGCGAGTTCGGCGAGAAGCAGCACCACCAAGGCGGTGACGGCTCCGTGGAGTAGGACGTTCAGCGCATGGAACGCAGCAGGGTTCTCACCCCACAGCGCCCACTGCAGGCCGAAGAGCCCGGTCGTAACGGGCCTCCACAATCCCAGCGCCTCTCCAAACTCACCCGGCCAGTACGGTGAGACGGCCGCCTCCGGCAGCGTGCTGAGATCCTGAATCAACTCGCTTTCGATGATGATGAGACGATCGTCATAGGCGAAATCATTCAGGACGCTGTTCGCCGAGAGGAGTATCGCCACCGCCGCCGCGAGGAAGGCCGCAGTGCGGACATGCTGGAAAGGGGAACGCCAGAGCTGCATCAGCGGCGAGCTCCAGGCGCGGTGGGGGCCTCGCGAGTCGCACCGGCAGCCCCAACCTCCAATGTGCGGGCCCGCTCCAACGCCGCAGCCGCATCCACCGGGCGTTCGGCCAACTCCATGAGCTGCGCCATGCGCCGCCAGGCCTCCGCGGTCGGCGGATCCGCACCGAACGCGGCCCACCGCGCACGAACGGACGCCTCGAAGTCACCCTTGGCCACGTAACTCTCCGAGACCAGCGTCCAGAGATCCCTGTTCGTCCCGACGACGGAGAGGCCTCGAAGAGCGATGCTGTGGCCCTCGCGCCCAAGGCCCTGCCGGAGCTTCTGCTCCGCCAGCACCTGCCAGGCGACCGGATGGGCCGGGAACAGATCGATGGCTCGGGCGAGCAGCGGCTCTGCCATCGCCCACCGTCCGTGTCGCCCATGGAAACGCGCCGCCTCGATGAGCAGGCTGTACTCGCCGGGGACGAGTTCTACGGCGACTTCGTAGTGGCGAGCCGCTGCCTCGACTTCTCCGACTTCGTCCAAGCCCCGCGCCCGGGCCCGTATGGCGAGGAAGGACTCGGGGTGCTCTTCGGTCAGGGTGCTCAACATGGAGAAGGTGCTCGCCCACGAGGGGTTCCGGAGAACCGTGCGTGTCATGAATCCGGTACCCACCACGGCCAGAACAATCAGCAGCGTGCCCAACGACCTCGGCCTTTCGCGTGCCGTCCACCGTACCAGGCCGGCGATCATGAAGGCGCACCCGACCGAGGGCAGGTAGAGCGTGCGTTCCGCCAAGAGGATCCCCGTCGGAATGAGGAGGTTGGTGACGGGCAGGATCGTCACACCGAACCAAAACAGGCCCAGCGTCGCCAGTGGCTCCCGGGGCCACAGCCAAAGGGCTGCGACAACTGCGGCCGCGATCATTACGACGCCGAGTATTACATCGGGGCCCCAGGTCAGTGCCGGGAACAAGACGGCAGGACCGTAGTCGGCCGAGAGATCGAGCGGGAAGACCAGGAGCCGGAAGTAGTGGGGCCAGACGGACAGCGACGTGAGAATTCTCTGTCCGGTCGACAGCCCCCCCAAGTACGCCGCGGGGTGTTCACCCGAAACAGACCCGAGCACCAGGATCCTAGAGCCCAGGAACGCGGCGAGCAGAGCCCCGGTGAGCAGCAAGACCGGAGCATCCGAAAGGACGCGACCAACGGGGTTCTCGTCACCATCCTCCTTGGCCAAGGCAAGGAGCACCAACACGGCCGGCAGGGTGGCGGCCATTTCCTTGGATCCGAGACCGAGCAGGAAGAGCATCCCGATAGCGAGGAGCCGTCCGACTCGGAGGGCCGGGGACGCGCCTTCCCCTCGCATGAACAGCAAGCAGGCCCCCAGCACGAAGAGGGCAGAGTACAGTTCCGCGCGTCCTACGACATTGGCCACGGCCTCGGTATGCACAGGATGCAGAGCAAACAGCCCTCCCCCCACGAGAGCGGGCAACGGTCCGGAAAGCCCGAGAAGCAGAAGGAACACAAGGATCGAGACAGCGGCGTGGACGGCTACATTGACGGCGTGGTAGCCTGCGGGATGGCCGTTCCACAGGGGCCACTCGGCGGCATAGCTGGCTGACGTTAGGGGCCGATAGAGCCCGATCCCGTCCACCATGTCCGGCCAATAGGGAGCGCCCAGGGCGTCCCTCACCCTTCCCTCCGTGACGATCTGGTTGCCACCAATGACCGTCGCGTCGTCATAGGCGTAGCCGTTGCCGAGCGAGTTGCCATAGGCCGCGACGGCGGCGATGAAGATGAGAACCGCGGCTCTCGTCGGCGGTATGCTCAGCGGCTCGATCACGGGAACGCGGTGCCCTCGTCAGCCTTGATCGTCAGCCTCTGGGGCCGGGCCTGGCGAGAGAGCGGGGTGCTTACCCTCGGCGAGGGCGCGCCCCTCCCAGGGCTGGACCTGCGGGGGCTGCCACGGCTGCAAACGGGGCCCCAGCAGATTGGAGCGGACGATGTAATAGAGGGCGGCCACCCCATCCTTCCAGTTGATCTTCTTCCCTTCCGCGTACGACCGACCGTCGTAGCTGATGGGCATCTCGTAGATCCGCGCATGGGACCGGGCCAGACGCGCCGTCACCTCGGGTTCGAAGCCGAACCGGTCGGCGCTCAATGGGAGCCTCTTCAGGAGATCCGCGTGCACGACCTTATAGCAGGTCTCCATGTCGGTGAGGTTCAGATCCGTGAACATGTTGCTGAGCAGAGTCAAGAACCGATTCCCCATCATGTGCCAAAAGAAGAGAACTCGGTGTGGGCCTCCGAGAAAACGGGAGCCGTACACCGCGTCGGCCTTCCCGGCCAGAATGGGCTCCATGAGCATGGGGAGCTCGACGGGATCGTATTCCAGATCGGCATCTTGGATGGCAATGATGTCTCCCGTCGCCCGCTCGAATCCCGCCCGCAGCGCCGCACCCTTCCCCTTGTTCACCTCCTGGAACACCAGGACATCGATGAGCCCCTGCTCGGTCAGCTTCTGCAACAGGTCGCGGGTACCGTCGGTCGACCCGTCGTCGACCACGATGACCTCCAGGTCGAGTCGAACCTCCCGCACACGCCGCAACAGCTTCTCTACCGTCTTGATCTCGTTGTAAGCGGGAATGACAACGGAGAGTTTCACGTGTTCCCACGCGAGATCGTCGTGTCGCTTGGCATCGACCTCGCGGAATTGAAGCATGCTCACATTAGACCTCGATCCCATATCGATTCAGTTTGCGATACAGCGTGGAAGGGTCGATCCCCAGGACCTCCGCCGCCCTCGTCTTGTTGCCTCCCTCCGCCACGAGCACCCATTGGATGTAGGCGCGCTCGATGACTTCCATGGACGGGTTCGGGGGCAGTTGATCGTTCACCAGAGGAGGCGCGTGTTCTTGCCGGACCCTCTCCGGCAGGTGCGAGGGCCCGATCGGAGCCCCCTCCGCCACGACAGCCGCCCTCTCGAGGGCGTTCTCGAGTTCGCGGACGTTGCCCGGCCAGTCATATGCGGACAGGACCTCCATGGACTCTTCACCGAGGATCTTGTCACCATCCTCACCCATGATCGCATCGAGGAAGTGATGAGCCAGAAGGGGAATGTCCTCCCTGCGTTCCCTGAGCGGAGGAAGGTGAAGGGCGATGACGTTGAGCCGATAATAGAGGTCGCTTCTGAACGTGCCCTTCCGGATTTCCTCGTTGAGGTCCCGGTGCGTCGCAGCCATGATCCTGACGTCGATGGGAACAGCCTCCGTGGATCCCACCGGGATGACTTCCCGCTCCTGGAGGGCGCGCAGTAGCCTCACCTGCGTGGCGGGAGACATCTCACCGATCTCGTCGAGGAAGAGGGTTCCTCCCTCGGCCGCCTCGAGGAGCCCCACCTTGTCCTTCACGGCTCCCGTAAACGAGCCCTTGGTGTGCCCGAACAGCTCGCTCTCTAGCAGGCCCTCGGGAAGCGCTCCGCAGTTCAGCGAGGAAAAGAGCGCCTCGGACCGCTCACTCAGACCGTGGATGTACCGGGCGAGCACCTCCTTACCGGACCCACTCTCACCACTGATGAGGACCGTGGATTCGGTCGGGGCCACCGTCTCTCCGAGCTGGAGCACCTCAACGAACGACCGGCTTATTCCGACCGGCCTGCCGCTGGGTGCTTTGGAACGCCTCCGGATCTCCTTCTTGAGAGCCTTGTTCTCGACGCGAAGCTCTCTCGCCTCGGCGGCTCGCCGACAGATGGCGAGCAGCTCGTCGTTGGCGAACGGCTTCTGCAGGTAGTAGTAGGCCCCTTCGTTCACCGCCCGCACCGCAGACTGCAGCGATGCCTGTGCCGTCATCAGGATGACCGCTACCTCAGGATCGATCTCACGGGCCTTCGCCATCACCTCGAGTCCCGACGTACCGGGCATACGGATATCGGTCAGTACGATGTCCGGCGCCTGCTCCGGCAGAGCCTCCATGGCCTCGCGCCCGCTGAGGGCGGAGACCACGTCGTAACCCTCGCCACGGAACAGGATGCGTAGAGTGTCGAGGATGCCGGACTCGTCATCGACCAAAAGGATCTTGGTTGCCCTGCTCATGATGCTGCACTCCCGATCGGCACGGGCGCACTATGCGTGCCCGGCAGGTAGACGAGAAAGTGGGCTCCACCGTCGGCGGTGTCCTCCACGAAGAGCGTACCTTCGTGTGCCTTGACCGCCCGATGGACCACCGCCAAGCCCAGGCCACTCCCCCCCTCCCGAGTGGTGAAGAACGGGTCGAAGATCCGCCCGAGGTCTTCGGCCCGGATGCCAGGGCCGGAATCCTGGACGCTCAAGCGAACCGGATTGGTGACCCCGGTAGCAGGAGGCTCTCCGGCGCCCGAGCAGTCCTGCACCGAGATCCTCACACAACCCCCGGACCCGCTGAACTGAACGGCATTCAAGATGAGGTTGAAGACCAGCCGGTGGAGGAGATCGGAGTCACCGGGTAGAGTCAGCGGCTCGTCGAGACCCTCGCACTCGATCGTTGCGCCGTCCTCGGCGTCGGGATGCTGCTTCACGAGCGCGACGGCGTCTCGCACGACGCGGGCGAAGTCCACTCCCCTCTCGGCATTGATCTGCATTCCCGAGAACTCTAGGAACTCACTGAGCAATCGGCTCAGGCGATCCGATTCGGAAAGGACCAGCCGCTGAAGAAGCGCCCGGTCGTCACCGGCCAGTGCAGCGTTGTCCAACTGCTCCACCGCGCTGCGGATGGACGCAAGCGGGTTCTTGATCTCGTGAGCGAGCGAGGCGCTGAGCTCGGCAACGGCCTCGAGTCGCTCATTCTGGCGGTTGAGCAGTTCGACCCGCTCGAGTTCGGTGATGTCCTGGAAGATGGCCGTTACCGACGGATCCTCTCCTTCGGGCCCCTCGAGGACCGTGGTGCTGATACCGAGTGTGGTCTCCCGACCCCCCGCCTGCTTGGCCGGCGTTCTGACGCGGACCACCGGCCGACGCCGCTCCACCGTGCTTCGGAGAGCCTGGGCCAGGCCCGGAGCCACCTCGTCGACGGCATCGAGGATGACCGATCCCTCCCACTGCTCCAGCGAAAACCCTAGAAGTTGCTCGGCGGCCGGATTCAGATAGGCTAGGCGGCCCCCTTCGACCAGGGTGAGTACGCCTGTCGAGATGTTGGCGAGGATGTCCCCCTTGTCGAGGCGCAGGCGGGCCAGCTCGGTCCTGACCGCTCCGAGCGCCATGCCAGTTCTGCGGACCCGATCACCCAACCAGCCCGTGATGAGCGCCACACCGGCGAAGAGGCCGATCTGGAGACTGATCGCCCCGGAGAGTGGGACACCCGGATGGCCCCATACGAGGTCGGCAAAGTAGACGATCGCCGCCAGCGCACCGATCAGAACCCCTCCCGGTAGGGGCAGGAGGAGCGCGCCCTCGGTGATCACGAGAATGTAGAGCGGTGCGAAGACCACCTCGTCCCCCACCGTGGTGATGTGGACGATGGTCGTCACCAGCGCCACGTCGAGGATCACATGAGTGTAGAGGAAGTTGTAGCCGACGGAGCGGCCCCGGAAATGGGTGTGCCAGGCCGAACCGAGCGTCACGGCCAACGCCGCGAGGAACATGAGCGTCGCGGTGCGGCTCGCCTGCGGCGGCGCCGACTCCCATGCCACGAGAATTCCGAGCAGGATGCCGGCGGCCAGAGTCATGCGACCCACATACAGCCACCGGAGAAGCTCGCTTCTTCCGAACTCGGCTCTTGGGGATGCTTCTTTCTTCAGGCCAGCCTCCACTTACAGGAATCACTCGACATCAGGACGGGAGCCACCCTTCACGGTACCATCGGCTATCGCAGAGTGCAACGTTCTGGTTTTGGCATTTTGCAACGACAAACATTTGACGCATCTCACGGATGCCAATCGGACCGTGGACCGTATATTGTCTGCCATGACTGATCTATCGACGTTACTCGCGGTGGCTCGAGGGGACCAGCCGGCCGACCTCAAGTTCACGAACGCGCGCGTCGTGAACGTCCTGACCGAAGAGGTGGAGGAGACGGAGATCGCCGTCTCCGGCCCGCGGATCGCGGGAATCGGTCCGGGCTACGAGGCCGCCGAGACGCTCGACCTGGCCGGGCAATTCGTTCTCCCCGGATTGATCGACGCCCACGTCCACATCGAGTCGAGCCTCGCGACGCCGCCCGAGTTCGCACGAGCCGTCGTGCCCGGCGGCACGACCACGGTGGTCTCCGATCCACACGAGATCGCCCACGTCCACGGGCTGGAGGGCATTCGTTACATGCTCGCGGCAAGCGAGGGACTGCCGCTCTCCACGTTCGTGATGGCCAGCTCCTGTGTGCCTGCGACCCATATGGGTACGGCAGGAGCGGTTCTGGACGCGACAGACCTCGCGTCTCTCGACCACCCACGCGTGTTGGGCCTGGCCGAGTTCATGAACTTCCCAGGGGCGATCCATGGAGCTCCGGACGCGCTCGAGAAGCTTAGGGCGTTCAGCGGGCGGGTCATTGACGGTCACGCTCCCGGTGTGGGCGGCAAGGACCTCAACGCCTACGTCGCCTCGGGACCCCGCTCCGACCACGAGTGCACGACCCCCGAAGAGGCCATCGAGAAGTTGCGCCGCGGCCTATGGGTCTTCTTTCGCGAGGCCACGAACGCTAGGAATCTGCTGGCGCTCCTCCCTGCCCTGTCGCAGCGATCACGAAGGCGGATCGCCCTGTGCACCGATGATCGCCAGCCCGCCGACCTCCTCGATGAAGGCGGAGTCGACGGCATGCTCAGGACGCTCATCTCGGAGGGGGTCGATCCGATCGAGGCCATCGGTCTGGCGACGATCAACCCCGCCGAGTACTTCGGGCTGCACGACCGAGGCGCCATCGCTCCCGGCAGACGGGCAGACCTGGTGGTCGTGAGTTCGCTCGCCGAGCTGCGGGCCCACTCAGTCTTCTGCGGCGGGAAGCTCGTGGCGGAGGACGGTAGGGCCTTGTGGTCTCCGAAGGCAGCCCCGTCTCCCCCGAAGCCGTCCATGGCCATCACGGTGGAGGCGCTCGACTTCTCCATCCCCCGGCGGGGGGGCCGCACGAGAGTCATCCGCGCAGTCCCCGATCAAATCGTGACGGATCAGGAGGTTGTGACCCCGTCGATCGAGGGCGAAATGGTCGTCGCGGATACCGACCGGGATCTGCTCAAGATCGCGGTCGTGGAACGTCATAGCGGCAGCGGGCGCGTCGGCCTGGGCCTGGTCACCGGTATCGGGCTGCAGCGAGGCGCGATAGCGGGAACCGTGGCTCACGACCATCACAACATCATCGTCATCGGCGTGGACGACACGTCCATGCGAAACGCGGTGCGGACCGTCGCCGACCTCGAGGGAGGTCTCGCCGTCACGGCCGGCGAGGAGGTGTTGGCCGTGTTGCCCCTGCCGGTCGGGGGCCTCATGTCCGACGCGACCATTGAACAGATCCGAGCCGGGTTGGACGCGGTCGTGCAATCGGCCCGTGACCTCGGGTCGCCCCTCCATGACCCCTTCATGGCCATGTCCTTCTTGGGGCTCGAGGTGATCCCGACGTTGAAGATCACGGACCTGGGGTTGGTCGATGTCGACGCCTTCGAGCCCGTGGATCTTTGGGTGGACTAGACGTCTAGGGGCGCTCCAGGGTCTTGATCTCCCCGAGCAGCGCGTAGGCGGCACCCCAAAGACGTCCGACCGGCCTCAACGCCTCGCTGTCCACGAATGTGGACCCCTCGATCATCTCCAGGGCCGGGTCCAGCCGGACCGCCATCACCTCACCGATGATCAGAGTACCCGTGCCGTCGAGATCCACATCCTTGAAGAGCCGGCACTCCAGTACGGCCGGGCAGTTCGCGACGAACGGCGCCTCGACCGAGTCCGCCATGGCAACCGGCAGATCGGCAAAGGCGAACTCGTCCTGATCGGGTGGCAGGCTCGCCGCGGTGCGGTTCATGGCCTCCAGCTGCCCCTCGGTGACGACGTTCACGCAGAACATTCCTTGTTCCTGGATGTTGCGAAGGGAGTCCTTCGCGACACCCTTCCTGGTGCCGATCGACAGGCTGATCAGCATGGGCGAAGCCGATACGGCCGAGAAGAAACTGAATGGGGCCAGGTTGAGAGTGCCGTCGCCCCCCCTCGTGGAAACCCACCCGATCGGTCGCGGCACCACGAGTGACGTGAGGAGTTGATACCTCCCGACGCCGTCGGTCGCGTCGGTGGAGATGACCCGGTGTCGGACGGTCTCCGACGGGTCGTGGGTCAAACCGTTACCTCGTGGGGACCGTCAGCACCTGACCGGCGAATATGCGGCTGCCGCGGATTCCGTTCGCGGCTCGCAGCCGAGACACCGTCGTGCCGTGTCGCTGGGCGATGGTCCAGAGAGAATCACCGTTGCGCACGGTGTACCGCGACGCTTGGGCGATCCGATCCGCGGAGCGGGCGTGCGCTTTCAGGTTGGCTACGTACTGGCCGTACTGCCGGGGGAAGACCGCGACGTGATAGTGCGAGGGAGTGCGCTCCCTGGTCGCCTCGAGGACACCCGCCTTCTCGAGATACAGCAGCGTGCTTTCGAGCCAACGGCGACAGGTAGAGGTTCGGCTCCTCCTGAAGTCGACTGCCATCCCGGTGGGGTGCACGGAAAGAGGAGAGGCGTTCCTCGGTTGGCGAGACGTGGGTCGGGTCAGACTCGTGACGACCAGCTGCTCTCCACACGCACGGCGATACTGGTTGCCCAGCCGCTCTATGAACATGGCCACTTCCGGCCGCGAATACGGGAACGAGACGTCATGAAGAGTGAAGTCGCGATTGGGCCGGACCCGAACGAGATATCCGGCGTCGGCGAACCGCCTTACCTGCGAAGACGTGGCAAGAAAGGTGTAGTCGTGATTCTGGGCCTGCCGGTGAACTCGATTCACAGAGGCCTCGGAGCCACCCAGGCTCTGGGCTGCAGCTTGACCCGCGCCAATCAGAGGAAACGCGGCGAGCGTAATCAGTAGGCTCGGTCGTACCAACGTCGTTGCCTTTTCACGTCTAGAGAAGAACCGTTCAAACCACCCCCGCATCATACCTCCCCATGTGTAAACATCTGTAGTCATTCACACAAGTATCTCGTGCCCCCGGCCGCTAAAGGCGTTAATCCTCAGACGCCGGACAGGGGGCAGAAGTTGCAGGAAGTGCAGGCAGGCGTCCGGGGCAGCCCGGCCCCGTCTTCCCACGCCCGCCATCGGTCCGGCCAGTCGGTCAGCCCCCGTTCGCAGCTTCGAAGTTCGAGGCGACCACGTCCCAATTGACGACGTTCCACCAGGCGCTCAGATAGTCCGGACGGCGGTTCTGGTAGTTCAGGTAGTATGCGTGCTCCCAAACGTCGACGCCCAGGATGGGAGTGGAGCCCTGAGAGAGCGGGTTGTCCTGGTTGGCGGTAGCGGCCACCTGGAGACCCTCGGTGGATCCGGCGACGAGCCAACCCCACCCCGACCCGAACTGTCCTCCCGCCGCCTTCTGGAGCGTCGCCTTGAAGTCCTCGAAGGACCCGAACGCCCTATCGATGGCCTCTGCTAGGGCGCCCGAAGGAGCCCCCGCCCCGCCCGGCGTCATCACCCGCCAGAAAAGGCTGTGGTTCACGAACCCGCCGCCGTTGTTCCGCACCGCGGTACGAATCGCCTCGGGGACAGCCGAGAGGCCACTCACCAACCCCTCACCGGACATATCGTGTAGGTCCGGGTAGTTCTCGAGGGCGGCGTTCAGGTTGTTGGTGTAGCCCTGGTGATGCTTGCCATGATGAATCTCCATGGTCCGAGCATCGATGTGCGGCTCCAGCGCGCTGTGGTCATAACCCAGATCGGGGAGCGAAAACGGATATGCCATCGGTTCCTCCTATGCTCTACGTGACGCTCGAGGCCCCAGATTCTCTGTGCTTCAGAGGCGGGGCGGGCCGACTCGAAGGCCGGATTGTATCCCCGTTCGAGCACTCTTCGCAAATGTGTCAGGCACGTCTAACTTCCATCGGACCGCGGCACTCCGCCCCACCACTCGAGATCGCATGGACCCCGACGGAGCCGAACCGACCAAGCGGATTCTCCTCGTCGACTGTGACGCCTTTTACGTGCAGGTAGCTCGTCTCGAGGATCCGGAGGGGGCGGGCAAGGCCAAACTACTCATGGTGGGAGGATCCCCGACGGGACGAGGAGTGGTCACGTCTGCGTCCTACGCGGCCAGGGAGTTTGGAGTGCGGTCGGCGATGCCGACGGCCCAAGCGCTGAGGCTCTGCCCGAATGCCACTGTTGTGGGTGTCCCCATGGGAGCCTGCGGCCGCAGAAGCCGTGAGATTCGGGAGCTACTGAAGGACCTCTCACCGGTCGTCCAGTCCGCTTCGATCGACGAGTTCTACCTCGACCTCACGGGCACGGACCGCCTCATGGGGGAAACCCTCCAGCAGACGGCCACCCGCATTCGCGAGACAGTTCTCGAGGAAACGAGCATATCGGTCTCCATCGGCGGAAGCACTCGTAAGATGATCGCGAAGCTGGCGGCGGGAGTAGCCAAGCCCGGCGGAGTCCACATCGTGCCGCCCGGCGAGGAAGCCGCCTTCATGAAGGGGCTGGACCTGGCAGACATTCCGGGTGTCGGCCCCGCCCTTGTGGAGTCCCTGAAGAAGCGGGGGCTCGTACGGATCGAAGACGCCCTGAAGGTCGAGCTCGACTGGCTCGAGAAATGGTTCGGTGAGCATCGTGCCCGCTGGCTGTATCGACGCATGCGGGGGTTGGATTCCGCTCGCGTCGACCCCCGTGAGCCGAGGAAGTCCATCAGCTCGGAGCGCACGTTTTTCAGTGACCTGGAGTCGGATGAAGAACTCGAGGGAGCCCTCATGAGGCTCTCCGTTTCCGTGGGTAGGACCATGAGAAGGTCGGGTCTGAGGGCACGGACGATCTCCGTCAAGCTCAGGGACGGAGACTTCACGACCCGTTCGTGCGGACGGACGGTCCCGGAAGCGGTAGAAACCGACGCGGCGATGTTCGGAGTGGCACGCGAACTCTTGAGGGAGCTGCGGAACAAGCGCCGCACGAGTGCGCGACTGTTGGGCGTGGGCCTGACCAACTTCGTGCCCGGTGTCGATCCTGCTCAACTCGGCCTATTCGAAGAAGAGGACGGTGTCGAGGGGGCACGCGAGCGGGCTCTCGGGAAGGCCGTCGACGGACTTCGCGACCGCTTCGGGGACAGCGCGGTCGTGCCGGGTAGGATGATCCGAAAGTGACACGAACGCGACGAGGGTCGGACCGAAATCTCTAGGACGTACAAAGCGGGGGCGACCCATGGCCACCCCCGCTTCGACGTGCTACCGGCTTCGTGCGGATCTAACCCCTGACGCGCTCCCACGGCCTGCGCTCGAAGTAGCTGTCCGTGAGCTCCTTTACCTTACCCGAAAGCAGGACCAACGCGATCAGGTTGGGTAGGATGACGATGCCGAGCGCGATATCGCCGATTTCCCAAGCCAGATTCAGCGAGATGATCGCCCCGAGGAAGTGCATAACAAGGTAGACCACCTTGTAGGGGCGGATCGCTGATTCGCCCATGAGGTAGTTGGCGCACCGGTCCCCGTAGTAGCTCCACGAAATGGCGGTGGAGATCCCGAACAGGAAGACCGAGAGGATCACGACGTAGTGACCCCAGTCACCCAAGGGCGACAGTCCCTTTCGGAACGCATACATGGTAAGGGGAGCGCCGCTTTCGATGGCCATACCGTACAACGACGCGTGGCTAGTGCCGGACTCGTCGACGGCCTCATCGCGTGTGGGGAAGACCGAGCCTGAGAAGCGCTGCGTCATACCGGCGTCGGTGAAGAGCTCGTCCAGCGCCACTTCGTGCCACGCCACGAGAATCGTACTTCCCGCCGCGTGCCGCCCGTTCTGAATCTGAATCTCATCAGGAGCATTCACGGACTCGTAACCCTCGCGAGCGTCTCCGGACACCCAACTGAGGTCGCCGCCAGCCAAGGTGATCTCCGTCGGGATGCGTTCGCTGTACACTCCGGTGATGATGATGACCAGTGCGGTCATCGTCACGATGACGATGGTGTCGATGAAGGGCTCGAGGAGCGCCACCACGCCCTCAGAGACAGGTTCATCCGTCTTGGCCGCAGCGTGTGCGATGGGAGCGGAGCCCTGCCCTGCTTCGTTGGAGAAGAGACCCCGGTTCACGCCCCACATCAGAGTCACCAAGATGGCGCCGATACCCGTGCCGGCCACGCCGGCCGTCGGGTTGAACGCCTCGGCGAAGATGGTGGCGAACGCCGGGGCCACAGCCCCGAGGTTCATGAAGATGATCAAGAGAGCACCGAGCACGTAGACCGCCGCCATGAAGGGCGCCAGGATGCTCGTGATACGACCGATGCGTCCGATCCCCCCTAAGACCACGGCAGCCACGACCGAGACGGTCACCAAACCGGTAATCCACTGGGCGGTCCCGAAGGCGGTACCGATGGTATCCGCTACCGTGTTCGCCTGAATGGCGTTGCCCGTCAGAAACGCGGTGAACCCCAGCGCGGTGGCGAAGAAGACCCCCATCCACTTCCACTTGGGTCCCAAGCCGTGCTCGATGTAGTACATCGGGCCACCGGAGACGGTACCGACCATCTCGTCCGCTCCCACATGTACCTGACGGTAGTGCTGGGCAAGCGTCACCTCGGTGAACTTGGTCGCCATCCCGAGACCGGCGGTCACCCACATCCAGAACAGCGCACCGGGGCCACCCCAGTGAATGGCCAACGCCACCCCCGCGATGTTGCCGATACCCACCGTGGCGGAGAGCGCCGTCGTGAGGGCCTGGAAGTGCGAGACATCCCCCGGATCATCCGGATCGTCATATCGCCCCGTGGCGACCGCAACACCGTGCCCGAATCGCCGGAGCTGTATGAATCCGAGGCGGAGGGTGAGGAACCCGCCGACCCCGATCAGGGCCAGGATGACGAGGGGAATGTCGCCATCGCCGGCCGGGACGCCCCATTCCCATACGAAGGCCCGCACAGCGCTGACGAAGTTCTCGAAGCGTTCCACTTGCGCTCTCTATCTAGAGTGTGAAAGCGAGGAAGATTGTCCCCACGTTAGTTCCGGGCAAGGCAGAGCCCACCCGCGATGGTCAATCCGGGAGCATCCTGCCGAGGGGACGCCCGCCGATCAGATGAAGGTGAACATGGTCCACCTCCTGCCCGCCGTGAGCTCGGCAGTTGATGATGAGCCGGTATCCCGCCTCATCGATGCCGTCCTCCTCGGCCAGGCGTGAAGCGATCCGGATCATCCTCCCCAGTGCCGGCTCGTCCGCATCCGTCACGTCCGCGAGAGTCGGCACGCCCTTGTTCGGCACGATCAAGATATGGGTCGGCGCCTGAGGATCGACGTCGCGGAACGCAGTAACCAATTCGTCCTGGTAGACCACGTCGGCAGGAATCTCTCCGCGGACGATCTTTCCGAAGATCGTGTCTGTCATCTGTGTCCCTTCTAGCAGCAAGGAGCAGGGGCGCGACGGTCGAACGCTAATTGACGTCCGTCTGCAGACGCCAGCAAACCCACCGGTCGAGCCCTCCGGAGCGGGGCGCGCCCTGCGGGGCAATCGGTGCGGCGCCGCGCCGAAAGATGAAGAGAGGAGTAAGCATCATGCGCCGCACCGCTTAGCGAGCGCGCAAACAAAAACCCCCCGGACCGCGAGCGGCCCCGCAGGGCGCGCCCCGCTCCGGGGGGCCAGAACCCGTGCTCGTTAACCCACTGCGTTGATCATGTCGAAGATCGGCAGGTACATGGCGACAATCATGCCACCGACGACCACACCCAGCACCACGATCATGATCGGCTCCATGGCAGCGAGCAGGGCCTCGACGGCCGCGTCGACCTCGTCGTCGTAGAAGTCGGCGATCTTTGTGAGCATCGTGTCCAGGCCTCCGGTCTGCTCACCGACGTTGATCATCTGCACGACCATAGGCGGGAACACACCGGACTCCTTGAGCGGCCCTGAGATCGTTTCACCTCCGGCGATCGAGGCGCGCGAGCTCATTACGGCGTCGTGAATGACCCGGTTGCCGGCGGTCTTGGCCGTGATCTCGAGTCCCTCGAGGATCGACACGCCTGAAGACACCAGCGTACCCAGAGTACGGGTGAAACGAGCGACCGCCGCCTTCCTCTGGAGGTCCCCCAGGATCGGCAACGCCAGCATCAATCTGTCGATGAAGAGCTTTCCACCATCGGTCGTGTAGATCTGCCGGATCGCCACTACAGACCCGATGATCCCGATGAGGCAGGCCCACCAGAACGACTGCAGGAACTGCGACATGCCGATAACGACCCGCGTCGGTAACGGAAGCGGGATGCCGGCAGACTCGAACATCGTCTGGAACGTGGGAATCACGAAGATCAGAAGGATGATGATGGCCATGCCCGCCACTGAGAAGATGACGGCCGGGTAGATCATGGCTCCCTTGATCTTCCGGACGAGCGCGTCGTTCTTCTCGAGGAACGTGGCCAGCCTGAGCAGAATCGTATCCAGGATACCGCCGGCCTCACCGGCAGCAACCATGTTCACGAAGAGTTCGGTGAAGACCTTGGGCTGCCTCCCCATGGCGTCGGCCAGCGTGTGCCCAGATTCAACATCGTAGAGCACCTCGCCCAGGACCTTAGCCAGGGCTTGGTTCTCGGTCTGCTCCCCGAGGATGTCCAGACTCTGAACGAGCGGAAGCCCGGAGTTGATCATCGTCGCGAACTGTCGGGTGAAGATGACGATGTCCCGAGTGGCGATACCCGTCCCGATCTGGATCTGGAACTGCTTCGGCTTCTCCCGAACCGCGACGGGGATCAGCTTCTGCCTGTGCAGGAAGGCTAAGACCTCGTCCTTGGTAGGAAGCTCGATCTCGCCCTGCTTGATGTCGCCGCCAGCGGCGGGACGGGCACTCCAATTGAACGTCGGCATACTCGTCTACCTAGAGAACTGTTGAAAGAGGTACAGCCCTCGCGGGGCCATTATCATGCTGGCGCCGGCTCACCAACGGCACGCAGCAACTCGTTCGGATCACCCGAGCGCTTCAGCGCTTCTTCCAGAGTAATCGTACCCTGCATATAAAGCACCTGCAGCGAGTCGTTCATCGTCTGCATGCCGTGCTTCTTCCCTGCCTGCATGAGCGAGTAGATCTGGTGGATTTTCTCGTCTCGAATCACCGCCCGAATCGCCGCCGTGCAGATCATGATCTCGGCGGCTGCGACTCTTCCGCGTCCCTTCGCCTTCGGCAGGAGCGTCTGCGTGACGACACCTTCGAGAACGAACGCCAACTGCGCCCTCACCTGAGCCTGCTGGTGAGCCGGGAAGGCGTCGATGATCCGGTTGATCGACTCGGCCGCCGAGTTGGTGTGCAGGGTGGCGAGCACGAGGTGGCCGGTTTCTGCGATGGTGAGTGCCGCCCCGATCGTTTCCAGATCCCGCATCTCGCCGATGAGGATCGTGTCCGGATCCTGCCTCAGCGCGTACTTGAGTGCGGCGGTGAAGCTCTGGGTATCCGCTCCCACCTCCCTCTGGTTCACCATGCAATGCTGGTGGCGATGGATGAACTCGATCGGGTCCTCGATCGTAATGATGTGTCCCTTGCGTTCCTTGTTGATCTTGTCGACGAGAGCGGCCAGGGTCGTCGACTTGCCGGAACCGGTCGGGCCGGTAACCAAGACCAGGCCCCGCGGTCGGTCGGCGAAGTCCGCCACGACGCTCGGCAGGCCGAGTTCTGCGACCGTGATGATCTTGTACGGGATCTGCCGGATCGCCATGGCGACGCACCCACGCTGCTTGAACACGTTGCCTCGGAAGCGGGACAGGTTTTGCACGCCGAACGAGAAGTCCAACTCGTCCTCGGTCTCGAACCGCTTCTTCTGGTTCTCCGTGAGAATGGAATACGCGATCGAAAGCGTGTCCTTGGGCGTCAGAACGTGCGTGATCTGAGAGTCGTGTAGATCCCCGTCGATCCGTATCTTCGGCCGCGCCCCAGCAGTGACGTGCAGATCGGAGGCACCCTTCTGGATCATCTCCTGGAGGAGAAGGCGAAGGTTGAGCTCCTGCGGATCCTGCTCGGTGGTCGTCGGTTGATTCATTCGCGTGTCGTTGAGGGTGTGTGGTTTAGTCCGCGGTCGAGGTCTCCTTGATGACCTCCTCCAGCGTGGTAATGCCTCACTCCACCTTCAGGAGCCCGTCCATTCGAAGCGTGAGCATCCCTTCTGCAAGAGCGACGTCACGTAGCTCGTCCGTACTCAAGTTGGACATGATGGCCTTTCTGATCGGGGTGTTGATGTTCATCACCTCGTAAAGACCCTGACGGCCCTTGTATCCGGAGCCGCCACACTTGTCGCAGCCCTCACCCTTGTACAGGGTCGTCTTGTTGAGCCATTCGTCGTCCAGCTTGGCCGATTTGAGATACTCGTCGTCATAAGTCGTCTCGACCTGGCAGTTCGAGCAGATGCGTCTGAGCAGCCGCTGCGCGGTCACGAGGTTGAGCGCGGCGGCCAGGTTGAACGGCTCAAGGCCCATATCGATCAGACGCGTGATCGTGGACGGCGTATCGTTTGTGTGGAGGGTCGAGAGCACGAGGTGGCCGGTCAGGGCGGCCTTGATGGCGATGCCCCCCGTCTCGATGTCACGAATCTCACCGACCATGATGATGTTCGGGTCCTGCCGCAGGAACGCCTTGAGGGCTGCGGCGAAGGTCATCCCGATCTCATTTCGGACGAGCACCTGATTGATCCCGTGCAGGTTGTACTCCACCGGATCCTCGGCCGTCATGATGTTCACGTCCTCGTTGTTGATCTGCGAGAGCGCGGAATAGAGCGTAGTGGTCTTCCCGGAACCCGTCGGTCCCGTCACTAGGACCATACCGTAGGGGTTCGCGATCGCCCCCATGAAGTCCGCCTCAGCCTTGGGCTCGAAGCCGAACAGGCCGAGGTCGAAGGTGAGGTTTCCGGCGTCCAGGATTCGCATCACGATCTTCTCACCGAAGATCACCGGCAGCGTGGAGACACGGAAGTCCACGACCTTACGCTTCATCCTGAGCTTGATGCGTCCGTCCTGAGGCACCCTGCGCTCAGCAATGTTCAGGTCCGACAGGATCTTGATTCGTGAGGTCAAGGCCGCCTTCATCTTCATGGGCGGCTTCATGACCTCGAAGAGAGAACCGTCGATCCGGTACCGTACTCGGATCTCCTTTTCGTAAGGCTCGATGTGGATATCGGAGACACCCTTCCGCACCGCGTCCGTGAGGAGGCCGTTGATGAACTTCACCACAGGGGCCTCGTCGACTTCCGCCTGAAGAGCCGCGATGTTGTCGTCGTCCTCGGTATCTTCGACGAATTCGATGTCCTCCTCCATGAAGTCGCCGAGGAGGTCGTCCATCGCGTCTTCGGAGGCACCGTAGTAGCGCTCGAGATGGTTGCGGAGGGTGTATTCTCCGACGATCACGGGCTCGATGTCGAAGCGGGTCTTGAACCGGAGGACGTCCACCGCCTCCAAATCGGACGGGTTCGCCATCGCTACGGTGAGCGTCCGACCCACCTTTCGAAGCGGCAAGACCAAGTGCTTGTACGCCATCTCGCCGTCGATGAGCCTGTAGATCTTCTCTTCGACGGTGACCTTCTCGAGGTCGACCGCGGGGAGTCGGTACTGCTTCGACAGCATCCGCGTGAGCTCGTTTTCCGCGACGAACCCGAGCTTCACGAGCGAGAACCCGACGCGGGTCCCGCTCTCCTTAGCGTCTTTCAGGGCCTCTTCCAACTGGCCCGCTTCGATGAGGCCTTCTCTTACGAAAAGGTCACCAAGGCGAACTTCTGCGACGTTTGTTGCCATCGCCGGAGCCCTCCTCTGGGAGCGTAATCAGGCGGAAACGTTTGCGTGCGTACAGCCAAAGGTAGGATCGGGCGACCCTGCCGGGCAAGCACGGAATCCCTCAGTGACCAGCGATTACGAAGGGCTTCAAGCGAGTTACCGTGGCGGGACCGAGCCCTCGGACCCGTTCGAGGTCGTCCGCGGTGCGGAATCCGCCCAGGGTGTCGCGCAGAGCCAAAATCCGGGCGGCGAGGGTCGAACCCACGCCAGGCAGGCCCTCCAAGTCCTCTTGGCTTGCCCGGTTCAGGTCCAGCACGCGCTGCGTCTGCGAGGGTCGGCCGGCCCCTCGCTCGGGGCGAACCACCCGGGGCCGGACGGGCCCCCCGGAGCCATCAGGCCACGTAAGAAACGGTCCGATCCTTGCCAACGTCGCCTGACCGATCCCCGGGACCGCAAGGAGGTCTTCCGGCCCCGAAAATCTTCCCGTTTCGTCCCTGACTCGGACGATTCGACGCGCGGTGGCGGGCCCTACCCCCGGTAGACGATCCAACTCCTCCTCGCTGGCGGAGTTGGGATCGAGTGGCTCCGCCGCCGAAATCGGCCGGCTTCGGCGCGCGTCCTCGCTCCGGCGGTCCTCGCTCTCGGCTAGGAGCGTCCCCACCGGGGAGGCCCCGTACCGCGCCGAATCTCCAGAAGTACGGTGAGCGGCGAGGGCACGGACGACGCACAGAACCAGTACTAGAAGAGCAGCCCGTGCGAGGGCCCGGGATTCCGCGGACGTCATGTACCATGCTGAGCGAGAGCTCCGGGCGACGCTATGGTCTCCGGGGTCATCAGGGGGACAGGGTCAGCGAAGAAGCGCGTCGTCGGCGATGATGAAGCGACCGAACAACCCGAACTGGAACTGGGTCGACCCCGACTGCAGCCCGACGAACGACTTCCGGTTCGTGTATGAGAGCTGCAGGCGTAGATCCGTCCTCGATACCGTGGTCTCCAGTCGCAGCATCAAGCTTCGAATGAGCTCGTCGAGGAACGGCACGCAGTCGGTGCCCCCCGCCGTGGTGCGGCAGTTTCTGTCCGCCGTGTACTGGACCAGCGCAGACGTGGTGAGTGGCCTCTCGAGACGATCGGCGAGCCCCAAGGGCGGCCGGAAAGCGCCCGAGATCGAGACCGTGTGGTTCTCCCTCCTCCGCTCCGTGCCCCCGGTCGGGTCACCCCCTTCACCACTGACGAACGACCCACGGTAGCTCGTGGACACCCCTCCACCCCATACCACCGCAACATCGACCGGAATGCGCTCGTCCTCCTGGAAGCGCTGCTGCTGCCCCGCACCGCCGTACGCGGTCTCCTGCCGGACCCGCTGGAATCCCGTGGACAGGCTCACCCGCTGGAGGAGCGACTGTTCTTCCGGAAGTGGCAGGCTGCTGACGGTAGCCGAGACGTCCGGCCACGTCTCACGCTTCAGGGTACGGTCACTCCTGGTGTCGAGCGTGTTGGCTTCGCTGAGCCGGTAGTTCACACCGACTTGGATCACCGCGGGTAGGCGGACACCGGAACGCACCGTCCACCCCACCCGGTCGGTGAGCGTGGTGGCCGTATCCGCCTCGAGGAATCGATAGCCATCGATGTCCGAGATGCCGAATCGATACTCGAAGCCCGGATTGACGGGATCGCGGTTGAATCGAGAGGTGATCCCGTCCTGGTAGGTGATGGACACCGGATCTACGGCAGCGAGTGCCTGTCTCATGACCTGGTCGAAGCCGGACCGCCCCGGGTCCTCTGCAGGAGTGCCGAGCAGGGCCTGAGGCACGATGGTGAACTGCCCCGTGAAATCGCGTTGGCCGTTGATGTTGCGCTGCAACGCCAGAACCGTATCCGCCCCTTGTGGGTCGCGATCCACGAACGTGGCGTTCCGGTCACTCGAGTAGTAGGTCTGCCAGCCGAGATTGGCCCGCAGCCAGTCTCCCAGCCGGGGCTCGTAGTTCATTCGAGTCCGGATGAGCTGATCCGTTTCCCAACCGAAGTCGAAGCCCCCGAATTCGGAGCGCTCTGCGTCCAGCAATTCCTGCACCTCGGGATCCGTCACGGCTTCGTCCGGACGCAGCAAGTCGCGAATCGAAACGAGATCGGCCTGGGCGGTGACCGCACGGAACGGCTGAAACACGATCTCCATGGCGCCTTCCAGAGACTCCCTGGGCGAGCGCGTCTCCGGCAGAAGATCGTCCCCCGGACCTTCGACGATTTGGTCGAAGCGCAACGCTCGCTGGTCCGTTCGGGCGTATGACGCACCCAGAGACAGACGCTCAGGGGTCCACCGAAGGCGGCCGTTCACGATCGACTCCTCCCACGCCGTGGGAAGGATCCAACGGAGCACCGGACGCAGGAACCCGGGGACCACCGCAAAGTCGCGCCTGCCCACGGCCCGACCGTATCCCAGGCGAGCGTCGACCCCCTCCGAGGACCCCTCGGCCGTGATCGAGCTCGAAGCCACCGTGTAGTAGCCCGCTCGAGCCTCTAATCCGTCGAGCAGCAGTCCGACGACCGGGTTGGATGTCGGAGTGCGTTTCCGGAACGAGACGTCGACGCGGGTTCGGCTGGACCCGGTCTTCCTGAGGTTCTGGACGCTCCCAGCCCTGACGTCGCTGCGGGCAAGAAACTGCGGATCCTGATCGGCACGGACGTGGGATACCGTGAGCGGAATCTCGACCCCCCAGGCCGCGGGCGTCATTCGTTCCACGTTCAGAGTAGAGTTCAAACTGAATACGCGGTCGGCCTGGAAGGTGGGGTTGTCCTCGAGCTGTCGAAACAAGCCCCCCCGGCTCGTGACCGTCATGTGTGTGGTCCACACGTCCGAGGCCTCTATGTCCACGCCGAAGTGAGACGCGACGCCGACATCTCGAAGCGCATCCGACAGTCGCATCTCATTGATCCAGACCTCACCGGTGGTCGGGCCCCCGAGTCGGTTCCAGACACCGAGCGAGAGTTCTCGAACCGCGGCCAGATTCGGGGCTCGAGCACGGTCCTTCAACACGACCGCGTAGGTCGAGTCTCTCGCCCACAACTCCACCGGAGGATCCGCAGGACCCCTCGGATTGATGATGAGCTCTTCCTCGGCCCGTCGTCGAAGATCGAGCCACTCCCGGAAGTCGACCACGATCTCGGGCAGCCAGTCTCCCGGTGCGACTCGGTCGGGGCTCACCACCCGAGTGAGCGGCGTTCGATAGAGATAGAAGTTCTCGTCGTCCTCGCCGACCTTCACGAAGAAGGAGACGGGCTGTGTCGGCCCCCAGTCACCGTCGCGGGCCAGAGCCCAAAGCCGCAGCTCCCGGTACGCGAGGAAGTCCCGGGGGCGCTGAGGGAACCGGTTGAAGACCTCCGCACGGTCTCCGGATTGAAGGTCCTCGTACTCGAGCTTGAGCCCCTTCTCGTTGAACTCGAAGCCACGGCCGGCGAAGGTGGCCGTCGGATCGTCCAGCTCCTCGATCACCCCCGGGGGCGCAGCGTACCCCTCGCCTTCGGTGACCCGGCTGACCGGTCCTACCTCCGCCCGACCGATGAAGCTGGCCGTATCCCCGATGATCCCTCTCATCACGCCCGACTCGGTCCGTTTGATCCAGTGGGTCCCGACCACGCGCATCCGGGTGAGGATGAACTGCTGCTCCCGAGCGCCGGCGACGGTCAAGCGAAGGTGCTTCACGGCACGGAAGTCCGCGTCTGAGAATGAGCCCGGAACCTCCGTGGCCCCCATTCCCCGTAGGGGTACACGGTACAGCTCGAAATTGGTGCCGGTCTCCGCACGCGTACGGACCAGGAAAGGCGAGGAACCATCGAGGCGCACAACGAACCGAAGGTAGCGCTCCAGCGTGTCCAGGTTTCCGTCCCCGTCCATGTCCTCGGTGTCCTGCCGGCCGTTCCCCCGAGTACAGTTCGCCCTGATGTCGCCCGTCGAGTAGACCGCGGCAGGCTCGGATTGGCACGACTCGAGCCAGACCCCACGGGCGTCCGCCTCCTGGCTCCAGATCTCTCCGAGTCGAGGATCTGCCTCGTGGTCCAGAATCCCCATGCCCCATCTCGACCCGTTGGTCTTCACACCGTTGAGGCGTCCTTCGGCGTCCAAGAAGAGGGCGTCCTCCGCCACGGTCCCGAGATCGATGATCAGGTTGAGGGAATCCCCCTCGGCCACATAGAACTCGAGAGACTCGCTCTTGCTCAGGTCGAGACCGGTGGAACTCAGGCTGGTCGTGATCGAGCGCCATGAGTTCCCGCCCGGCGCATCGGGGTTCGGTGTGAAGGAGAAGAGCAGGCCGATCTCCCGCACTTGATTCCCCTGGGTGTTGATCTGGCGGTCGATGTCGTCCTCAGGGAGGAATCCGGGAAAGACACCGACGCTGTCCTGACCGACACCGGGAAGCGTCCAACTGTGTTGCCACACGAGTTGGGCAGCATCGGTCTCATTGAGGGCCACCGGGAGCACACCCTCGGCTCCGTTCCTGAAGCCCGGTACCGCCCCACGGAGCCACTCATGGGAGAACAGCGAGAGCCCGAGTTCATTAGCGGCGTCGAAGTCGTCGAGAAAGACGTCGGAGCGGATGTTCGGGTTGGGAAAGGAGAGCGCCACTTCACCCTGGACCCCGATGCGTGACGGCCCCCCGACACGAAGGAACGGTATGCTCTCAACGAGGCGGTCGAGTCCGCGAGCAGGAAAGTCGAAGTCCATGCTCAAACCGCTCAACGTGATCGCGGCGGGCTCTACGCCCAGCTGCGGCCGGTTCACCAGAGTTCTCTCGCGCTGGTGAAGGGCGAGGAAGTTGAAACCGCCAACCTCGCCCGCCGACAAACGCCCGCTGAGTCCGAACACCGTCGTAGGAGCCACCTGGAAAATGGACTTCTGCTCCCATGCGGCCCTGACGACCGGCTCCGAAGCCGTGGCGAACAGGACCTCCGGTTGGATGAGAGTCACCTGACCGATGGAGTAGTCGATCTGATAGTCGGTGCCCCGGGTCAACAGACGGTCACCCAGGAAGATCCTCTCCGAGTCGTCCCGTATGCCGATGGCTCCCAACGAGAACGAGGAGATGACACCTCGACTCCTCAGCTCGAACGGGATGGTCAGTCGGAACAGCCCACCGCTCTCCCGAAGGAACGGATCCTCCTCCTCGTAGATCGTCGGATTCCCGTCGCCCCCGAGAATCGACGCGGACTGCACGTCGCTGAGACGCAGAGACTCTACGGGTGGTGGCGTCTGGAACGGTCTGAGGGTCGGGAAGACGATGAAGACACCCGGAATGACCGGCTGCTCCTGAAACAGCTCGAGCGCGGGTTTGTAGACCCCCGCCTCGTCCAACACGTCGATGGGTGACTCCTCGTCGAGGCCGAAGAGCCGCAAGAACGTGATGTCCCTACCCCCGAGTTCTCTCTTGAAGGTGCGCCCCGCGCTGAGCTCGCCCAGCGAGATCGTCAGCTGTACCGAATTGGGATCCACGTCGGGCGAGGACGACACCCGGTAGACCTGGTGCATCTCCAGGTCCCAGGTCGGCCTCCCGGGACGGTGGTTCGCCCGGGACGCCTTCAGGAGCTTGAGGCGCGGACGGCCTCCCTGGTTGTAGACACTCTCGGGGTTGTACGTACCGATGGTGTCTCCCGTGGCGGTGACGTAGGTCACCGCGAGCATCTCGTCCCGCCGAAGCGGCTGACGCAGTGCCAGCCACAGGCCACTAGAGTGGACGGAATAGTCGACGCCGGGCTGCAGGAAGCGGAACCACCCCGACTCCTCGACGGTGTCTCCATCCTTGGAGGCGAAGGCGTCCGCCTGGATCAGGCCCTCGACCTGCTGGCGGGTGACGGGGTCCGTCTCGAAGCGGTACACCTGGATGGGCTGGGCGCCGGGAGAGAGCGCCACCGGACCGGCCGACGGGTCTAACGAAAGCACGTCGATGTGCGGGCTGCGATCGATGAACTCGGGATCTACGAGGAAGAAGAACTGCCCCCGCACGTAGTCGGCGTCATCGAGGACCAACGTGTCGACCTGCACGAAGCTCTCCTGCCCCGGCCCCCCGCTCAGGCGGAACTCACGTCTCGAGAGATCGCCCTGCTGCTGCGCCCACACACCGTCGAATTCCAAGGGGCCGACTTGCCCCGAAGCGAGGAAGCCGAAGTTACCCGCCGGAATCCCCTCGGTGAGGAAGCGCGACGCCGGCAGCGCGAACGTGACGTCGCCCAATTCCACGTGCTTCAGGACGTCGTCGTCGTCTCCGTCGTAGAAGATGTTGATGTTGTTGGCGGCGGAGAATTCACGGGCCTGATCGAAGTCCACGTCCAGGGTGATGCGTTCAGCGATCGTCCCTTGAGCGCGTACGGCGAACTGAATGTCGGGGTCGAGTTGTGGCAGGGTGCTGGGGTCGCAGGAGAACTGCACCCGTGTGTCGCAGGGTCGAAAACGCGTCCAATCACCACCCAGCTCCGCCTGCCCCACGATCTCTACGTCCAGGTCCGCCAGTCCTCCGGCCAGACGTGAGGCGGTGGCAGCGCCCGTCACGGTCCGACGGACAGAACTAGGCGCCGATGGTTCGAACAACTCCCTGCGGCGGAGCGCGAGACGCCGCCGAATCAACGTCGGTCCGGGAGCCACCAACCAACGGGAAGCCTGAGGTACGGGTCCGCCTTGCACCACATCAGGTACGACGAACTCCACGGGTACCAGAGGTGGCATCGGCTTGAGGCCGAGTTGGCCCACCGAACGCGGCGCCCCCTCGGACCGACCGGGAAAGGCCACGAGGAACGCCGGCAGCTCGAGTCCGGGAGGCGTCCAGCGCACCGCATCCTGGACGGCCTGAGCCGTGACGGCGCGACCAGACAAAGGCACCGCGATCGCGAGACCCAGCAAGGCAGTACGCGAAACCAACACTAGGCGGCCAGCCCTGGATCGGATGCCGAGGTACGGTGTAGGGTTGTCCGAATGGGAATTATCACCAGGTATCTAATCCGTGCTCACGCGGGGCCGTTCGTCTTCGCGTTTTCGGCCTTGACCGGGCTCCTCTTCCTCAACGCTGTCGCTCAGCGGATGGAGAGTCTTGTCGGGAAGGGTCTGCCGTGGAGCGTCATCGGAGAGTTTCTATTGCTCTCCCTGCCGCACACGATCGCTCTGACTCTCCCCATGGCTATCCTAGTCTCAGTACTCTACACCTTCAGTGAGCTTACTGCCGCCAACGAGATTACCGCCATGTCCGCGGGCGGGGTGAAGCCGATGACGATGCTGGCTCCCCTACTCGGGGTCGGCATAATCCTGGCCGGCGTCATGTTCTATTTCAACGATCAGGTCCTGCCGGAAACCAATCATCAACTCAAGAACCTGATCATCGATCTGGGCAAGAAAAGCCCGACGCTAGAACTCCGGGAACGGGTCATCAACAATATCCAGACGGAATCCCGGTCCGGCACGGTCTACCTGCAAGCGGCCAGCATCGACCCCACCACCAACGAAATGACCGACGTCGTCATCTACGACTTGAGCGACCCGTATGCCCACCGGACCACCTATGCGCTCAGTGGCAAGATGGAGTTCAATCAGGCGCGCACCGACCTTTATCTGACTCTGTATGACGGTGAAGTCCGCGAGGTCGGGGCGGACCGGTCCGGGGAGTTCAATCGGTCCGAGTTCGATACGCAGATCATTCCCTTGCGGGGGGTGGGCGACGAGTTGGAGCGTCAACAAGGTGGAAGCGTGCGGAGTGATCGGGAGATGTCGGTCGCGATGCTGCGGGACGAAGTCGCGGACCGGAAAGCCGAGATCGCTCGGGTGCAAGAGAGTTCATACGAGCGCGCCCGCATGGTGCTCGATCAAGCACTCGGACGTCCGCCCGAAGGCTCGCCCACTCCATATTCGGTGGTCCCCCTCCCTCCGGTTACCGAGGACGAGACGGTGGCGGGTGAGGGGTTCCTCGTCGACGAGGACGACATGACCAGGCGGCTCGCGCTCACCAGTCGCCAGAATCAGAGCCAGATCTTCGCGCTGCAGACCAGCGTCGACCAGTTCTGGGTCGAGATCCATAAAAAGTTCGCGATCTCGTTCGCGTGCATCGTGTTCGTGCTGAT
The DNA here is from genome assembly GCA_965249725.1 of Longimicrobiales bacterium. Classification (GTDB taxonomy): domain Bacteria; phylum Gemmatimonadota; class Gemmatimonadetes; order Longimicrobiales; family Gaopeijiaceae; genus CBDDCX01. The sequence goes on along the minus strand of CBDFMQ010000002.1, from coordinate 373,737 downwards.
CGGCGCGCCCCTGGCGATCCGCTTCCCGCGGGGTGGAGTCGGCATGGTGATCGCCGTGTCGGTGGCGATCTTCGCCATCTATTGGGCCGGCTTGATCGGCGGTGAGAACCTGGCCGACAAGGGAGTGATCTCGCCGTTCTGGGCCATGTGGGGCCCAGATCTGACGTTTCTGGCGCTGGGGTTGGTGCTCTCGGCCCGAATGGGTCGCGCCACGGGCGCGAACCGGGGCGGTGGCTTGGACGAAGCGTGGTTCGCCATAGGCGACTTCCTCGGGCGACTGGTGAGGCCACGAAAAGCACCCGCATGATTCGGATTCTAGATCTCCTCATCGCCAAGACGTTCCTGCGCATTTTCGCGCTCTTCATCATCGGCGCACCGTTGCTCTTCGTCATCGGCAACATCGTCGAGTACGTCGATCGCTACTTCGAACGCGGCCTGACGGTCAAGGAAGTGGCCTTGGCCTATGTCTACCAGTTTCCCGAGTACGTCTCCTGGTCCTTTCCCATCGCAGCGCTCCTCGCGGCGGTTTTTACGATCCACACCATGACGCAGCATCGGGAAGTGATGGCCGCCAAGGCCGGGGGAATCTCGTTTCATCGGCTCATGGTCCCGCTCGTCTTCATGGGCCTGCTGCTGACCGGAGCCGGCCTCCTGCTCAGTGAGGTCGTTCCTGTCGCGAAGCGGAGGGCAGGCCAGATCCTCCGCAGCGAGGATCCCAGCAGACAATGGCGGGCCACCTTCGTGTTCAAGGGAGACGACGAGCGGACGCTCACTGTCCAGCGGTTGAACGTGGAGCCGGCCAGCCTTCGAGAGGTGGTCATGGAGGTGCCGGCACGGTCCTCCGGTCGACCCGCTGAACACATCTCTGCGAGGGAGGTCCCGTTCGACACCGTGCACGGATGGACCTTCCGAGACGGATATCTCAGGATCCTCCCGGAGGACCGCCCCGCGTTGACCTTCCACTTCGACTCTCTGCGGACCCGAGGATTCGGCGAGCACCCCACGAGTCTGCTCGAACGACCCAATGACGAAGACGAGATGACCGTCTCGGAAATCGATCGGATGGCGGCCAACATCAGTCGTTCGGGGGGAGATCCCAGCAAGCTCTTGGTCAAGAAGGAGCAGCGCAAAGCCATCGCAGTCGCGACTCTGGTGATCATCCTCTTCGGGGGACCATTGGCCACGAGTGCACAGCGGGGGGGAGCAGCCTATGGCATCGGCGTCGCCCTTGGATCGACGATCCTCTACATGCTGGTGTTCCGCCTGGCCGGTGCGGCCGGGCGCACGGGCGCGATGTCCCCGCTGCTGTCGGCCTGGTTGCCCAACTGCATATTCCTGGCGTGTGCGCTGATTCTGCTCAAGCGGGTGCGGACGTAAGTCCCTTGAGTACCTCAAGTCTCTTGAGAAACCCGGGTGTGAGGCTTCCCCGGTAGATCTCCTGCACGGGTCCCCTGAGCGTAACGTCCGACTCTGCGGTCACCGTCACGTGTAGGCTGCCGCCCTCCATCCGCACCTCGTAAGCCCCCGGGTCGCCCCGGCCCGATCTCACCACGGCCGCGGCGACGGCGCAGGAAGACGTGCCCGACGCCGAGGTGGGGCCCACCCCTCGCTCCCAGATGCGCGCCTCGACCAACCAAGGGCCTAACACGCGGGCCATCTGCACGTTGGTCCCTGAAGCAAACGCCTTATGCGTCGAGATGAGCGGCCCGACTTGCTCGAGCGTTTCGGGAGCCCAGACTTCGGGAAAAATCACCGCGTGTGGGTTCCCCACCGAGATCAGCTCGAGCACGGGGGTCCCGGCCGGACCGAGGTCGATCCGGCCGTCCGGGTCGAGAGCCGCTGGGTCGAGACCGACGGCCTCGGGGCCGTATCCGATGCGTCCCATTCCGACGGAAACGTCGTAGACCCCCCTCCCCTGCCGCGCGAGCACGTGCAGACCCACCGTGTCGCCCCCCACCTCGACATCGAAAGGCTCCGCCCCCACGAGCCCCTCCGCCGCCAGGTAGGAGGCGAGGATGCGCAGCCCATTGCCACTTCGCTCGAACTCCGACCCGTCCGGGTTGAACATGCGAAGGCGAAAAGGAGGGCCGTTCCGGTCCAGGAGGACAACGATGCCGTCGCTCCCGGGTCCCCTCCAACGGTCACACACGGCCTCGATGCTCTCGGGCCGCATCATCCAGTCGTCCCCACCCTCGAACACGATGTAGTCGTTGCCGAGTCCGTGTCCCTTGAAGAACCCGGACGTCGCCTGAAGAGGGTCGCCGCTGATGCGCATCAACCCGAGGTCCCGCCCTGGGACTCCAGCGGGTACTCCAGCGGGTATTCCACGAGTTTCGTCAAATCGAACATCCTCCTGAAACCACACTCTCGACATGAGCGTATTGAGGGTGGAGCGACTCACAGCCTAAGTGGAGTTGCTCGCAACCAAACCGGCCGTCGCACCGTCCAATCTAGTGCGACTGCCCGAGACGGTGCTCTGAGCTGTCGGCAAGGTGGATGTCGTCGCCGCGAATTCGCGACGACCGGGACTCGGATGATGTACTGGCTGAATCCCTAGGTGTACGAGCGACCGGCCTAGAATTTCTGGAGGTACGGCACTAGTTTTTGAGCACAATTCGGACGGGGTAATTTGAGGCGTATTGCGGCCCGACACAAAACCGCTAAAAAGCCAGACCTCGGCGCTGTCGGTTTGCGACGAGGTTTTGATTTTCGGATCCCCTTCCGAGCACCGATATGGGAGGCGTGAGACGATTCCGATGAGTGGCCCAACCTCAAGCTCCGAACGTGCCCAGGCCCTCCAGGGGGCCCTGGCAAGCCGCATTCTGGTTCTCGATGGCGCCATGGGCACCATGATCCAGAGCTACCGGCTGTCGGAAGAGGACTTCCGGGGCGACGCCTATCCGGATCACAACATCCCCTTGGTCGGGGCCAACGACCTCCTCTCGGTGACCCAGCCCGATACGATCTACGAGATCCACAAGGCGTATCTAGATGCGGGCTCGGACATCATCGAGACGAACACGTTCAACGCCCAAGCCGTCTCGTTGGCCGACTACGAGCTCGAGGCCGAAGCCTACCGCGTCAACGTCGCCGCCGCCTCCGTGGCCCGGCGGTCCGCCGACGAGGCCACCAGGCGTACACCCGACAGGCCCCGGTTCGTGTGTGGCAGCATGGGGCCCACGAACCGGACGGCTTCCATCTCTCCCGACGTGGAGAACCCGGCGTTTCGGGCCGTGACCTTCGACCAACTCGCGGCGGCGTACAGAGAGCAGGCGTGTGGGCTTCTCGACGGGGGTGCGGACGTGCTCATGGTCGAGACCATCTTCGACACCCTGAACGCCAAGGCGGCCCTGTTCGCGATCCTCGGCCTCTTCGACGAGAGGCGTGAGCGAGTCCCGATCATGGTCTCGGGCACGATCACCGACGCGAGCGGCCGCACCCTGACTGGCCAGACACCTGAGGCCTTTTACCACTCCATCTCTCACGCCGGGCTCTTTTCGGTCGGTCTGAACTGCGCCTTGGGCGCCGAGCAGCTCAGGCCGCACCTCGACGCCCTCTCGCAGGTGGCGGAGATGCCGGTGAGCTGCCACCCCAACGCCGGATTGCCCAATGCGTTCGGAGAGTACGACGAGACGCCGGACATGACCGCCTCCATCATCCGCGAGTTCGCCGAGGCCGGATTGGTGAACATCGTTGGTGGCTGCTGCGGCACCGTTCCGGAGCACATTGCAGCCATCGCCGAAGCGGTCGAGGGAGTCCCACCCCGAAAGATCCCGAGCTTCCCGCGGCGCTGTCGTCTAAGCGGACTGGAGCCACTGACACTCGGGCCCGACTCGCTCTTCGCCAACATCGGCGAGCGGACCAACGTGACGGGTTCCGCCCGCTTCCAGGAGCTCATCGCCGCGGACGACTATGAAGGAGCCGTCGAGGTTGCGCGCCAGCAAGAGCAGAGCGGCGCGCAGATGCTGGACGTGAACATGGACGAGGGCCTGCTCGATTCGGTGGCTGCCATGACGCGCTTCCTGAATCTGTTGGGTTCAGAGCCCGCGGTGAGCCGCATTCCGTTCGTTCTCGATTCGTCGCGATGGGAAGTGCTGGAAGCCGGGCTCAAGTGCATTCAAGGCAAAGGCGTGGTGAACTCCATCAGCCTCAAGGACGGCGAGGAGCCCTTCATTGAAAAGGCTCGTCTGGCCCGCCGGTACGGGGCGGCGGTCATCGTCATGGCGTTCGACGAACAGGGCCAGGCGGACACGGTCGAGCGCAAGGTCGCCATCTGTGAACGAGCGTACGAGGTCCTCGTCGATCAGGTCGGATTCCCACCTGAGGACATCATCTTCGATCCCAACGTCTTCGCCGTGGGCACAGGGATCGAAGAGCACAACGGGTACGGCACGGCTTTCATCGATGCCACGCGTCAGATCAAGGCACGACTCCCCCACACGCATGTGAGCGGCGGCGTCAGCAATGTCTCGTTCTCGTTCCGCGGCAGCCCGCGCGTACGAGAAGCGATGCACTCCGCGTTCCTCTATCACGCGATCAAGGCCGGCCTCGACATGGCCATCGTGAACGCCGGAGCCCTACCGGTCTACGACGACATTCCACCGGACCTCCTCGAGGCGGTGGAGGATGTCCTCTTCAACCGGCGTCCAGGCGCCACTGAGCGCATGACGGCTCTCGCCGAGGAGTACGCCGGCGCCGGGAAGACCATCGAGAAGAATGACGCCTGGCGAGCGGACCCCGTGGAGGATCGACTCCGGCACGCCTTGGTCCACGGGGTGACCGAGCACATCGAGGAGGACACGGAAGAGGCGCGAGCCCAGTCGTCTAGAGCACTGGACGTCATCGAAGGCCCGCTCATGGATGGCATGAACGTCGTGGGAGACCTCTTCGGTTCCGGGAAGATGTTCCTACCCCAAGTCGTGAAGAGCGCCCGCGTCATGAAGAAGGCGGTGGCCTATCTGTTCCCCTTCGTCGAAGCCGAGAAGGCGAGTGGGGCCGAGGCGAAGTCCTCCGCAGGGAAGGTCGTCATGGCCACCGTAAAGGGCGACGTGCACGACATCGGGAAGAACATCGTCTCGGTGGTCCTGCAGTGTAATGGCTACGAGGTCGTGGACCTCGGAGTGATGGTCCCGGCAGCCACCATCCTTGAGGAAGCCCGCAAGCACGACGCGGACGTGATCGGCTTGAGCGGACTCATCACGCCTTCCCTGGACCAGATGGTCCATGTGGCGGCGGAGATGGAACGCTTGGACTTCGAGGTACCGCTCCTGATCGGAGGTGCCACGACGTCGCGTAGGCATACTGCCGTCCGCATCGACGAGAAGTACCACGGCCCCATCGTCCACGTGACCGACGCCTCCCGGTGCGTGCCGGTGCTCCGGGCACTAATGGCCGAAGAAGGACGTGAAGCGTTTCTGGAGGAGGTGCGGAACGGCCACCGCCGGCAGCGGGAAGCCCACGCGTCGAAGAACGAGCGGTCCCGCCTGATCACGCTTGAGGAAGCGAGGAAGAACAAGGTCGAGGTCGACTGGAGCGTGCACGGGCCCGTGGCTCCGAACGAAACGGGGGTCCGCGTGTTCGACGACTATCCCCTCGACGAGCTCGCCAAGTACATCGACTGGACGCCCTTGTTTCAGGCTTGGGAGATCAAGGGGCGCTTCCCGGATGTGCTCGACGCGCAGGAGACCAAGGAGCAGGCACGGAGCCTGTTCTACGACGCCCAGCAACTCCTCAGCCAGATCATGGACGAGGGGCTTCTGAGGGCAGCGGCCGTCACGGGACTGTTCCCCGCCCACAGTGTCGAAGACGATATCGAGGTCCTGGGCCCCGACGACCAGTGGGCCACGATCCACGGGCTGCGCCAGCAATTCGAAAAGACGAACGGCCGCCCGAACGTGTGTCTATCGGACTTCGTCACTCCGAAGGGCTCGGGAGCCCAAGACCACGTCGGAGCGTTCGTGGTCACGGCAGGCCTGGGGTTGGACAAGTTCTGCCGGTTCCTCGAAGCGGACTCGGACGACTACCAAAGCATCATGGCCAAGGTCCTCGCGGATCGCCTGGCCGAAGCGTTGGCCGAGCGTATGCACGAGCGCGTGCGTACCGAGATGTGGGGTTACCACGATGCGGAGGACCTGACCAACGACGACCTGATCGCCGAACGGTACGTGGGGATCCGGCCGGCCCCGGGCTATCCGTCGTGTCCCGACCACACACAGAAGCAGACTCTGTTCTCCCTTCTGGACGCGGAGCGTAGCATCGGCGTGCGGCTCACGGAGAGCTTCGCCATGCACCCCGGTGCGTCGGTCGCGGGTTGGTACTTCGCGCATCCCGAGGCCCACTATTTCGGGGTCGGACGCATCGGTCGAGATCAGGTGGCCGACTACGCACGGCGTGCATCCATGACGGTCGAAGAAGCAGAGCGATGGCTGTCCCCCAACCTGGGCTACGACCCGGAGAGTGAGGGGTCGTGAGCGGATCGGATACCCAAGGGTCTGTTAGCAGATCTGATAAGGGAAACGGGCCCCTCCGGGCCCTCATCGATGACGGGCGAGTCCACGTGATGGACGGCGCCATGGGAACCGAACTCTATGCTCGCGGCGTGTTCGTCAACGTCTCGTACGACGGGCTCAACCTCGAGAGGCCGGACATCGTCGAGGCCATCCACCGCGACTACGTGGCCGGGGGGGCAGAGATCATCGAGACGAACACCTTCGGAGCCAATCCGGTCAAGCTCTTGAGCCACGGCCTTGCCGACCGTACGGAGGAGATCAACCGGGTCGCAGTCGAACTCGCACGGCGGGCCGCGTCAGGGAACGCATCAGTAGCCGGGGCCATCGGCCCCCTCGGCATTCGCATCGAGCCGTTCGGCCCCACTTCGCGGGAAGAGGCACAGGCATTCTACGAGCGCCAGGTGGACGGCCTACTAGAGGGGGGCGTCGACGGCTTCATTCTCGAGACCTTCAGCGACCTGAACGAATTGGAGCAGGCGTTCCGGGCCATTCGGAGCAGCTCCGACCTGCCGGTCTTCTGTCAGATCACCGTGGGCGAGGACGGACGGACGTCGTACGGCACGTCACCGGAGGCGGTCGCATCGGAGGTCGTGCACTGGGGAGCCGATGTGATCGGGTTGAACTGCTCCGTGGGGCCGGCCGTCATGCTGGACGCTCTGGAGCGCATGGCGCAGGTGACCGACCAGCCGCTGTCGGCGCAGCCGAATGCCGGCCTTCCGCGCGCAGTCGGCGACCGCAAGATCTACCTGGCGAGCCCAGAGTACATGGCTCAGTACGCCCGACGCATGATCGACGCAGGAGCGCGATTCGTGGGTGGGTGCTGTGGTACGAGCCCCGACCATATCAGGAAGATCCGAACGGTGGTGGCCAGCACGCAGGCGTCCGTGGCCAGGGTGAGGGCCGAGGGCCGGGTGGAGCAGGCCCCGAACGCCCAAGCGGAGATCCCCGTGGAGGAGCGCTCCGAGTGGGGACGCAAACTCACCGCAGGGGAGTTCGTCACCAGTCTGGAGATCATCCCGCCCAAGGGTTGGAATCCGGACGACATGCTCGACCAGTGTCGGAAGATCCAGGAAGCCGGGGCCGACTCCGTCAACGTTCTGGACAGCCCGCACGCCCGCAGCCGCATGAGCGCCCTGCCCGCTGCGCTACTCATTCAGCAGCAGGTCGGGATCGAGGCCATCGTCCACTATCCATGCCGCGATCGGAACATGCCCCGCATGATCAGTGATCTCCTGGGCGCCGCGGCCGGCGGCATCCGCAACCTCCTGGTCGTGACCGGGCGACCGCCCACCACCGGACCCTACCCCGACTCGACGGCCGTGTTGGACATCGATTCCATCGGGCTCACCAACGTGGTCCGTGGGCTCAACCGTGGCGTCGATCCCGGCGGGGGCAGCATCGGCGGCCCCACACGTTTCGTCATCGGCGTCCGGGTGAACCCGGTTGCGGTCGATCGGGACCAGGAGATCGGGCGTTTCCGCTGGAAGGCGGACGCGGGAGCCCATTTCGTGGTGACCCCTCCCCTTTTCGCGCCGCACCGCCTCCGGGACTTCCTTACGGAAGCGTCGGATCTCGACGTGCCGGTCGTGGTTGGGCTGCGATCCCTCACTTCGCTCGGTGAAGCGGAGTTTCTTCACAACGAGGTGCCCGGGATCGAGCTGCCGGAGGACACCCTCCGGCGGATGGAGGACGCGGATGCGCGGGGCCCCGAGGCTGCTCTGGCCGAAGGTGTCCAGATCGCCGGCGAGGTGTTAGAGCAGGTCCGAGACGTCGTCGCCGGCATCCACGTCAGCGTACCGTCCGACCATCTCGAGGCGGCATTAGCCGTCTTGGCCGGGGCCGAGGCTGCCGGTTAGGTCCCGCTCGGCCGGCTAGCTCCCGCTGCGCTCCAGCACCCTCGCAAGACGATTCTGCACCCTCCGGTGGCCGAGGTTGCTGACGTAGACCTTGTCGGCCCCCGCGGCCCGGAGTGCCTTCAATGTCCGAGCCATCACCTCCTCGCGCGTGGCCCCGGCGTCGAACTCACGGGTGAGTTCATCCACGGGGACGGGAAAGAAGTCCTTCAGCATTCCCAGTGTGCTCGCCTGAGCACTCCAGTAGTAGAAAACCCCGAAAACCCCGGGAAGCGTCACGTTCCGCTTGTCGCACTCCTCCAGAAACGCGGCGACACGGTCGACGCTGTGGTGTGACACCACTTGGGTGAGGTAGAAGTCGGCCGACACGTCGTCGGCGCTCAGATAATCCACCTGTTCGGCGATGTCCCGGTGCGGATTCGCCCAGCCGCCCAGAGACAGCGTGGGTTGGCGCTCTCGGATCTGCTCTCTGAGGAGATACGCGTGAGGGACACAGCGGGGCGGACCCACGGAAGCGTCGCCTCCGACCACGGTGATGGCCTCGAAGCCCAAGGAATGAGCCCGATCGGCGTATGTGAGGCAATACTCGAGGCTGTCTTTGCAGGTCAGGAACGGAACGAGCCGAGAAAGAGGAACCTCGGAGCCCACATTCGAGGCCAGGTGAGCCAGATTCTCCTCTTCGCTGGATCCCACGGCATCGTCCGTCAGGAACACGACGATGTCATTGAGCGCCAGATTCCGGATCGAATGGTTGAGATCGATCCAGGCGTCCATCCCCTGGGCGGCACTCAGCCCACTGCGGGGGGGGCGGAGCTCCACCGTGACCAGGGGGCCCGGGCGGGCGAGCATCTCCACCAGAGTGGTCACCCCTGACCTCCCAGGAGATCTTCGATCTCGTCTACTTCCACAGGCATCGCGCCGGTGAGCACCTCGTGTCCGTCGGCAGTGACCAGAACGTCGTCTTCGATGCGGACCCCGATGTCCAGGAAGTCGGCCGGACCCTGCGAACTCTCGGATCCTGACGGGAAGTAGAGACCCGGCTCGATCGTAAGGACCATGCCCGGCTCCAACACGCGGGATTCACCGCGGGAGGCGAAGTCGCCGACGTCGTGGACGTCGAGACCCAGCCAATGCGAGGTCTGATGGGGGAAGAACCGTTTGTAGCTCTCATCCTCGACGACAGCGCCTCTGTCGCCCTCGAGGATGTCCAGCTCGAGTAGACCGTCGATCAACTCATCGCGAGCCTCCCGGTGGATCTGGGCGACGGTCGTCCCCGGAAACACCGACTGAATCGCTCTCCGGTTAGCACGGAGCACCACCTCGTAGATCGATCGCTGCGCGGCGGAAAACCGACCCGAGGTCGGTACGGTCCGCGTGATGTCGGCGGCGTAAAGGTCCACTTCGGCGCCGGCGTCCACGAGAACCAGGTCACCCTCCGCTAGCCGACGGTCGTTGGAGACGTAGTGAAGGACACAAGCGTTCGGACCCGACCCGACGATGGTCGGATAGGCCGGTCCCCAGGCACCGCGCCTTCTGAATCCGGCGTCGAGCGCAGCCTCGATCTCCCATTCCCCCACCCCGGGCCTGATCATCGAGGCGAGGTCTCGATGCGCCTCGGCGGTGACGGAAGCCGCCAGACGCATACGGTCCAGCTCTTCCGAGTCCTTCACCAAACGCATGGGATCGAGGATCTCTCCGGGATCCACGATCGATCTGGGCCCCAGACCCTTCCGAGCACCCCGACGCCTGGCGGTGGCGAGCGCCTCGAGAACCAGGGTCTGCGCTCGAGAGTCCGTGCCGAGGCGGAAGTACACCTTGTCGGCACCCTCCAACAGGTGCGGCAGCCGCTTCTCCATCTCATCGATGTCGTACACCTGATCGGGACTGAAAACCTCCCGGGCTCCCTCGGCTCCCAGACGTACTCCGCTCCAACGCTCGGCTTCCTCGTCTCGAGGCCGAACGAACAGCACGAAATCTCCGTTGTCGCCACCGGGACGCAGGACGGCCAAGGCTCCCGGCTCCGCGACACCCGTGAGGTAGAAGAGTTCACTGTCCGCCCGATATCGACGTTCGGTGTCACGCGACTTGAGGGGCAAGGGAGCTGCCGGCAAGACGAGCGCGGAGCCTTCGAGTTCCGCCAAGGCTCGTTCACGCCGAGCGCTGAACGCCTCACGCGTGAATCCCAGCAGCGGTTCTGTGCGATGGCTCAAGTGTCGTCTCCGGAGGTTTTGGTCGGCGTGCGAAAGTAGGTGGCTTCGGAGCCCCCCCACAACCGGAGCGTGACTCGATGTGACCCTTCCTGGCGATCCGTCGTCTAGTACCCAGTCTCGAAACGAAAACACGCTTCGTCAACAAGGAGAGAACCATGTACAGAGCGCCAGCTTCCAATAGCGGAGCCCCCGGATTCGTGATGTTGATCGTGATCCTGTGGGGAGCACTCCATATGGCCGGGTGCACAGATACACCGAGCGACCCCGGCTTCGACAATATGCCTCCGATCGAGGACGTGGAAATCGACCTGGCCACCGATCCCGATCTGACGTTTGCCCTCATCGAAGACGTATCCAGCGTCATGACCGCCAATATGACGGCGGCGGCGGCCGTGGAGATCTCGACGGCCGAGAGCCTCTTCAATCAGGCCCGCGTCGAGTTGACGCGGGGTGACTACGAGCGAGTTCGCTCGCTCGGCGACCAGGCCCGGGAGGCACTCGGTCGAGGTCTCTCGCGGGGGCGAGACCTCTCCAGCCTGGACAACTACATCGACCGCCTCAGACACCTGCGTCGCCGTTTGGCCGCTGGCGGAACCGACGACTTCGATCGTCCCAACGACCTGACGAGAGATATCGATCGCCTGCTGGGCGATGCGACGGCGGCGCTGAACCGTGGCGACCACGCGACGGCCGGAAAACGGGCTGTGGAGGGGCACGAGCGCGCCGACCGCAGTCGTGCTCGGCGCCACGACGGCAATCCCGAAAAGGGCGCGCGGCTCGCGGTGGCCATGGCCGCACAGGCGGTCGCGTTGGCCAACCGTCTCCTCGACGGTACCGAGATCAGCGAGCGCCAGCAGCACCTCCTCGACACCGCCGCGCGCCTGGCCAACTCCTCGGCCGAGGCGTTCCAGAGCGGTCAGTTCCGACGGGCCATCATGCTCGGCCATAAGGCAGTGAGCGTATCGCTCATGGCGGTCGTGCGTCCCGACGGTGTCACCGATGACGAGGTCAGAGCTCTGATCGAACTGGCCGAGTCGCAGCTCGAGGCTGCAAGGGCCGCCCTGGCCCTCGAGCCGAACGAGGACCTCCAGAAGCTGCTCAACAGAGCCGTGGAGGCCTTCGAGGCCGGCGTCCGGCACATCGAGAACGGAAACACCCGCGGCATTCAGCTCATCTGGAAGGCCGCGGTCGTTGGCGCCGTGATCGCGAGCTGAACCCCGGAGTAGAGGGAGACCAACGTGTCGTGGAATCAAGACCGACACGGGCAGCGCCGGGGGGATACGACCAGCCCCCCGGCGTTCGCCGTGGGGCCTCGCAGAGTCCCCTTCTCCGCGCAACAACGTCCGGGAATGTGACCCCCGGTATGTTTTCCTCGTCTATCGTATGGGGCCCCGGTACCTTTCCCTCAATGTCAGCGGAAGAACGCAGCGACGGCGAGGTGGTCCGGGAGATCCTGGGCGGGCAGCACGAGATGTACCGCGTGCTCGTTCGCAGGTATCAGGATGTTCTGTTCAAGCACGCCTTCCGGATGGTGGGTCGGGCGGACGACGCGGCCGACATCGTACAGAAGACCCTGGTGAGCGGTTTTCAGAAGCTGAACCGCTGTCGGGACCCTGAACGGGTCGGTGGGTGGCTGTTCCGGATCGCCGCCAACCTCTGCAAGGACTTCTTGAAGAGTCCGCGTAGAGGCGATCTCTCGATCGAGGGAGCGTCGGCCACGGTCATCGACCGGTCGAGCCCGGACGAGGACTTGGAGCGAGAGGAGTTGAAAGAACGGGTTCAGCAGGCGTTGGATCGGCTGAACCCCGAGCAGCGGGAGGCCTTCGTCTTGAAGCATCTCGAGGGTCGATCGTACGACGAGATGGCCACCCTGTTGGGGGCCTCGAAGTCGGCCTTGAAAATGAGGGTGCTGCGAGCCCGAGAGGAGCTCCAGTCACTACTGAAGGTGTACCGATGAGCACTGACCTGAACACATACCTGGACGGCGAAGGGGACTTCGACGATCTGAGCCCGGAAGCCAAGGCCGAGGCCGAGGCCTGGCAACGGCTCACGGGAGCGTTGAAGAGCGGCGAGCCGAAACAGGCGCCGCCCTGGATGGAGAACGCGGTCATGAGCGAGATCGCGCTAGCTGCTTCGCCCAAGGAGAGCGTCTTCGACTGGCTGCTCCGACCCCGCAACATCCGCCTCTCGCCGTTGACGAGCCTGGCCATGGCCGCCGCAGCTGTGGCCGTGGTCGCGCTGCTGCCGGAGCGGGGGGCTGTGACGCCCGACCCGGGCCCCGTAGCCATCGCCCAGATCCTGGTGGAGTTCTCACTCGAGGCGCCCGGAGCCACGACCGTCGCGGTTGCCGGCGACTTCAGCGGCTGGGAGAGCGACTTCGTCCTGGAGGACGCGGACGAGGACGGCATCTGGACCGGTCGCATCCCGGTGACCCCCGGCCTCCACAAGTACATGTTCGTAATCGACGGCACGGATTGGGTCACGGATCCCAGGGCCCAACGTTACTCCGACGACGGATTCGGCAACCGCAACGCGCTTCTGGCCGTCGCACCGCCGTCGACCCTGTGACCATGATGACCCGGCTCGTTCTCCTGATGGTGGTGCTGTGGCCCGCTGGGGTCTCCGCCCAATGGGGAGACGTTCGCGTGGAGGCCGGTGGCTCGAGGGCCTTCGCGGCTTCGGGTACCAACCTGGACGCCTCGACCTACCTGACGATCGGCCTTCAGGCCGATCGCTGGACATCCTCGGGCAGCGGCGTGTTCGCCGGCGTCTTCGGGGGCATGGCGACCGACTCCATCGGTGGGGATTGGGGGAGCTTTGTCTTGGGCGGGAAGGCCGCAAGGGGCGTAGGCGGGCCGGTGGAGTTCAGCCTGGCCGGTTCGGTCTACGGCTTCGCCGTAGGTGAGCCGTTCGTCTACGAGGCGCTCACCGTGTCGACTCGCCCTGAGGTACGCCTCCCCATTGGACGAGCCGCTCTGGTGCTGTACGGAGAGGGAGGCAAGGGCTCCTCGACCATCTAGTTTCGGTCCACCGATCACGTCAGGTCCTTCACCCAGGACCTCTGGCACTACGGAGGCGGCCCCGAACTGCAACTGCGACTTGGTAGAGCGATCACGTCAGTGTCGTTTGGCGTGCTCGAGACCGAGGGCGGGACGTATCAAAGGGGTGAATTCCAGATCCGCTCGATGGGCGCGAATGGTTCGTTGGTCGATGCCATCCTGCGGATCTGGGACACACCACTGGGAGTCGAAACCACCGGGAGCATCGCCCTGACGATACCTGTGGGCGGTCCCAGCTGGTTCGCCCAGTTGGTGGGGGGGCGTACCGACCCCGATCCGTTGGTGCAAAGCGAGCCGGGTGGACAAGGAGGGCTCGTGATCGGCCGCCGGCTCGTGCGGTTCGGACCGACCGCCGGGAAGCGGGTCGTGGTCTTGGGGGAGATGTCGGGAGGGGCCTCGGCCCTCTTCCGTGTCGAGAACCAGGCCGCCCAGCGAGTCGAGGTTCTGGGCGACTTTTCAAGTTGGGAACCAAAGGCAATGGCTCGCGACGGCCGTGCCTGGATTCTGGAGATTCCGTTGACGCCTGGCACGTACCACTTCGGCTTTCTGGTGGACGGAGAGTGGTTTGTGCCGGCCGATGCCCCGGGTCAGGTCAGTGATGACTGGGGACAGATGAACGCTACAATCGTGGTCCCGTGAAGGAGGGACTAAAATGACGTCCAATAAAAGGACCGTGAGAATCCTGACGCTGGCGACCATGGTGGCCGCGAGCTCAGCCGGCACACTCTCGGGGCAGGATCAGGCCCAGCGAGTCCGCGATGCCTATCCCCCTGAGGCTGCGGCCGAGATCCAAGCGCTCGTCGCCGAAGCGGCCCGCAACGGGATCCCGACGACGCCGCTGTATGACAAAGCGCTTGAGGGAGCCGCCAAACGAGTTCCGGCCGCTCGTGTCATGCCGGCCCTGCGTGAGTACTCCGGTCGCATGCGGCAGGCCCAGGGATTCCTGGGCGGTACGAGCGAGGCGGCGTGGGTGGTGGCTGGAGCCGACGCGCTCCGTCGCGGAGTGGAGTCCGACGCCCTGACATCTATCGGACAGGAAGCGGGGGCACGCACCCCGATGGCGTTGGTGGTCATGGGCGACCTCGTGGAGGCGGGGGTTCCCGCCGGTAGAGCCATTGAAGTCATGCAGGAGGCTCTGGCACGGACCCAGGGAGAGGACGGATTGCTCGAGGTACCGACCGCCCTTCGCCGTCTCGTACGCGAAGGTGCCCTCGCCAGAGACGCAGCAGGCGAGATGTTGAGGGCCATGAGGGATGGCGTGTCACTGAGACAGGTACGGCACCGCGCGCCGGGTCGAACCGACGCGCGGCCCCAGGCGCGGCCCATCCCACACGGTTCAGGCCCCACCCGGGCCCGAAGGCCGGGGGGCTAGAACGTGATGGCAGGCTCTCGCTCGACAAGCCAATGACGGAACCAGCTTTGAAGCCGCTCCAGGCGATCGACCAACAGCCACGGCTCTCCCGTTCTCGATAGCCCGTGGGACGACCGCGGGTAGCGCACCAACTCCACCGGCACGTCCAACTTCTTCAGGGCCATGAACCACTGCTCCCCATCGCCGATCGGTGTCCGGAAGTCGTTCTCGCTGTGGATGATGAGCGTCGGAGCCGTCACGTTCTCCACGTATGAGATGGGGGACAGCCGTCGATAGAGGTCCCGCCGCTCCCACGGCTCTCCGTAGAACTCGTAGCGCGTCAGCCCCTGAGCATCGGACGAACCCCACCAGCTCTCCCAATTGGCGATCGAGCGCGAGGTCACGGCGGCGTGAAACCGATCTGACGTCGCCGTGAGCCAGTTGGTCATGAATCCGCCGTAGCTCCCGCCGGAGACCCCGAGCCGGGACGCGTCGGCGTCGGGATACTTGGCCAACGCTGCATCCACTCCCGATAGGAAGTCCTCGCTGTCCATCACGCCCCACTGGCCTCTCGTGGCGTACTTGAAGTCGTGCCCGTAGGCACTCGATCCTCTCGGATTGGAGTAGAGGACGAAGAAGCCGGCCGCGGACAAGACGTGGAAGGTCGGGAAGAACGTGTTGCCGTAGGCGCCGTGGGGCCCGCCATGGATCTTGAGGATCAGTGGGTATTTCCGCCCCGCCTGGTAGTTCACCGGCTTTACGACCCAGCCTTCGACCTGCACGCCGTCACCTACGGTCCAGGTGAGTCGCTCGGGAGCTACCAGCGTCACGTCCGACATCCAGTCCTGGTTGAGCGTGGTGGCCTGCCGCTCGCCCGTGCCGTCACCTCGCGCCACGAAGAGCTCGGTCGGTGAAACCGCGTCCGTGGCTGAATAGGCCATGATGTGACCACGTTCGGAGAGGGAGATGCTGCTGAGCCGCCGCTCGCCGCGGGTCACCTGCGTGACAGGGCCTCCGGACGCGGGAACCCGAAAAAGGTGCCGGTCGCCGGCGATGGACGCCTCGAAGAGGATGCCTGTTCCGTCCGCGGTCCACTCGGGTGGTCCCGGATCGAGATCCCAGTCCACCGTCAGGTTGACCGGCACACCCTCGAAGCTGCCGCCGGCTCCGATA
This sequence comes from Longimicrobiales bacterium, assembly GCA_965249725.1. GTDB lineage: Bacteria > Gemmatimonadota > Gemmatimonadetes > Longimicrobiales > Gaopeijiaceae > CBDDCX01. Next base: position 357,582 of record CBDFMQ010000002.1, on the reverse strand, counting down.
TCCACCACCATGAGGTCCTGAGGCGCGCCCCGCTCGGACACGTACTGGAACGCCAGCCGCCCGCCGTCGGGGGACGGTGCGGGGGAGGTCTGGGAGCCCGGGTTGTCCGTGAGCCGGGTTACCGAGCCATCGGTCACACGAGCGACCCAGATGTCTTGAGTCAAATCCTCGTTGCTCTCGTCGGCCTGCAGCTCGTCCCCGGTGAAGAACAGCGTCCGGCCGTCCGCCGACCAACGCGCGTCAGCCTTGTCGAAAGGAAGTTCGGTCAAGCGACGAGGCGATCCGCCCTCCGCCGACACCAGGTACAGCTGGTTGGGGTCTTCCACGGACGGGTGGGGCCGGAACGTCTGGGTACCGTCACGCTTGTATCGGGCCGAGGTGATGACCCTGCCATCGAAACGCTCGGCATCCAGGGTGCGCGTGAGCGCATCTGGAGCGATCCAACCCTCCTGTTCCTCGGACGACGCGTCCTCGGGTTCCGCGAGATAGGCGATCCACTGGCCATCCTGAGACCAAACGGGATCCCCGCGCACGCCGTCGATGTGGAACGCTTCCCCACCGCGGGCCATGACGCGGACGAACCACGTCGAGTTCGCATCCTCTCCGCGTTCCGACGTGAATGAGAGCAGCGACCCGTCAAAGGACCAGACGGGAGAGTGGGAGTCCTCGGTGGGGTCGGTAAACGAATACGCCTCTCCGTCCGGCCGGCCGTTCTCGAGGGCCTGCATCCAGACCTCTCTCTGTCGCCGATTCTCCTCCTCCAGAACACGCGTGACCGTGAACGCGACGAGATCCCCGACAGGAGATACGGCCACGTCGGATACCGTCACGATGTCGTAGTAGTCCTCGGCCTGGAATCCGCGCTGCTGGCCGACGACCGGAGTCGATGCCCCGAGCGCCACAATCAGCGCCGTCAGGCCGAGTCCACTCTTCGGGATCGCACTCACCATAGTCTCCGTCTCATTCGCGTAGCGGGGGAGTGAATCTATTCGTCACCCCTCCAGGTAATCCATAGGCTGGGGCGGACGGATGGTGTCCCTTTGTGCAAGGCCGATGCCAGCGGGCGCAACAAAGCCCGGAGGTGGCTACCTTGTAGGGGACCGAGCGTTCCGATCCGTGAGGCGTGAGGTAGTGGGATGGAGACCCGATCGATGACCGACTCACTCCGACGAACCCGGGTGTTCCTCCTTGCGAGCGTCCTGGTCGCCCTCTTCCTGCGCGGGCCGTCCCTCCGGGCCCAGATCATTCGCGGCACGTTGGTCGAGGAGCTCAGCGAGGTCCCGGTGGACGGCGCCGCCGTCGTCTTGCTCGACGAGGCCGATCGACAGATCTCCTGGCGCCTGACCGACCCGGCCGGGCGGTTCAGCTTCGTCCTCCAGCGTGGCGGTACATACCGACTCCGGGCCGACCGCATCGGCCATGCCAGCGTTGTCTCCGATCTGATCACCGTCAATGCGGACCAAACCGTGCTGCGGCGCCTCGAGATCCCCGTGGAAGCCATCGTCCTGGAGGGCCTGACCGTCGAAAGCGGTCGGCGATGTGAGGTGCGGCCCGGATCGAATCAAGCGACGGCCAGGGTGTGGGAGGAAGCCCGAAAGGCCCTCGAAGCCACCTCGCAGACCACCCGGCGGGGGCTCTACCGGTACGTCATCCGACATTTCGAACGGGAGTTGGATGCTCGCGGCACGCGGGTCCTGAGTGAAAACAGCCGGGTCGACAGGCAACTCACGCCCAATCCCTGGAAGAGCCTCCCGGTGGACGATCTTCTGAGCCGAGGGTTCGTCAGGCCGGACGGCGACGGCAGCGTCTACTACGCTCCCGACGCCGACGTGCTCCTGTCAGATCCCTTCCTCGACACGCATTGCATGCGCCTGACCGAGGGCGGGGACGAATCGCAGGGGCTCATCGGGCTCGTTTTCGAGCCGGTCGAAGACCGGGGGGTCACGGAGATCAGCGGCACCTTGTGGGTCGATCCGACCAACGGCGAACTCCAGTGGCTCGACTACGATTACGAGGAACTCGATGTGCCGAATCGAGATCGCCTGGGAGGCCGAGTGAGCTTCGAGGGGCTGCCGAACGGAACGTGGATCGTCCAGGAATGGACAATCCGCATGCCGCACCTGGCCCTTACCCGGCTGCGGAACGGAGGGGTGCGGACCGAATTGACGGGCATCAGGGAGGAGGGGGGCCTGATCGTTCGCGTCAGCAACACGCGGAACGAGATCGTCCTCGACTCGCGGGCTGGGATCGTGGAGGGGGTCGTAGTGGACTCGGTAGGCGTCGGCCCCGTCTCAGGAGCCATCGTCTTCCTCGAGACTATGCAGGACACAACCGACGCAGAGGGACGATTCCGGTTTTCTTCACTTCTCAAGGGCAACTACTTGCTCAGCGTGTCCAATCCGGCTCTCCACCCGCTAGGCATCCCTTCGCCGACCGTCTATGCGGAGTCCATTCCCGGCGAAGTGTCGACGGTTCGTCTGCGGTTCCCTGGAGCCGTCCCGGCCCTGACGGAGATCTGCGGACCGCATGACCCGAGAGAAGGCGGCGGGATCATGGCGGGGCACGTACTGCTCACGTCGGGGACCCCGGCCCGTGGAGCCAACATCCTGATCCGTTGGCAGGAGGTGCGAGCCCTTGCCGGCGGCTTCCAGGGGACGGACATGGAGGCGCAGGTGGCCGTGGAACGAAACGACGGATATTACGCCGCTTGTGGGCTTCCGCGGGACCGCTGGCTCGAGATCGCTGTCGAGTGGAATGGCACGGAGATGCAGTCCGAACGCTGGCGCTTTCCGGGCATGTCGGTGGTAGCGAAGAAGGACCTCAGGGTGCTGCCGGGAGGACGGTAGCGAGGGGGCGTTGTACGCGTCCAGCCTGAGGGCGCCTAGAACGACGAACGCCGGGCGGGTCGTGGCCACCCGAAGGTGGTCACGCCCTCGCCCGGCGCCGTTGCAGAGAAGCTCTGCCGACTCGGGTCAGCTCGGCGTCAGCTGCTCGTAGTAGGAGGACACCGAGAAGCCTACCGGGTCGACCTGGTAGTACTGCCCCTTCGAGAAGTGCCCCGTGGTCGGGAAGTACGGCGGCGGCTCTTCGGCGGCACAGCTGTCGTAGCTGTAACGCTTCACGTAGCCTGTGCCGGCTCCGGTTCCGACCGCTCCACGAGTCCTCTGGATGATACCACCCGTGAGGTAGAGGCAGCCGCGGCCCCAGACCTTGGCCTCGCAGTTCTCGTCGTTCCGGCTGCCCTGGTTGTAGTTCTGCACCGTGAAGATGTCGAGGGCCAGGACCACACCGTCGAAGAACTCGCTGCTCGTGTCGTCGTACGTGCGGTGGTTCCAGCCGTTCTGCGGCCTCTGCGGAGCGTTCAACAGATTGTCAGCCACGATCACGTCGTCTCCCGAAAAGATCCCCAACATGTCCTGGCACAACCCCGCGCCCGGATTCGTCGCGTACTGGACGTCGTCGGCGAAGATGATGTCGTCGGTGGCGGACAGCGTCACCTTCCCGCGGAGGACACCACTGAGTGCGACCTTGCCGCTGACGGCGATGACACCCTTGAAGGTGGGATTGTACCTACGGGCCAGCGGGAAGAGGAAGCCGGCATCGGGACGTCCCACGAGACCGGGAGCCTGCGTGCCGGTGTAGGGCAGCCATGTGCCGGTGCCGTCGTTGGCGACGAAGGCGTTGGTGATCGTCGAGTCCCCACCCAGGTAGCAACGCCTCGTACCGGAGGTCAGGGCAGTGATCGCCGTGATGGCGGGCGTGCCCGGGTTGGCGTCGTGGTCGTAGGGGTGGTCCGCCGCCGAGACGAACAGGTTCCCGGCATAGTGTGCACCGCAGTTCGTATTGTTGGTGAGGTTGTTGTCCCAAGCCCCGACCACCCAGGCCTCGTTGTTGGACCGATAGACCTTGAAGAAGCCTTCGTCGTCATCGGTTACGTCGCCATCGTTGTTCAGGTCGATCGCGGTGAAGTGAATCCGGGTGCTGGCCTGCGCGTAGCCGCCCTGAGTATCACCGATGAAGTAGGTGCCACCCGCGGCAGCCTGGGCCGCCACTTTGGTCAGATCAGCCGTCTGCGGCATAGAGATCTCGGGCACGTACTCCTCATAGCCCATCTTGAACGTGCCGTTCTGCGGAGAAGGCACCCGCTTGGCGGTACGCACCTCTTTATGGAAGGTCGCACCCGAGGAGTAGATCTTCAGATCCGAGTTCGTGTGCACCGGCCCGAAGATCTGGTCGCCGCCACCGAACGAGATGTTGGACGGCTCGATGTCGGTGAAGTACGCGAACTTGGCAAAGCTCTCCTGATAGACCTGTGACCGTCGGACCACCTGGCCGCCGCCCTCGTCCGTGACGATGGAGACGATGCTCCCGAAGATGCCGTACTGACCGGAGGTGACACCGGTGGGCCCCGCGTAGAGGTACCGCTTGACGCCCGGAATAACATCGCCGTTTCCGTCCGTCACCGTGGCACCGTTCTCCAAGGTGTTGTAGGCGCTATCTGGATACAGCGCGGGATTGCCGTTGATCATGGCGCGAGCGAGCTCCAGCCCGCCGTCGGCCACGATATCGAGCTGGTTGCTGCGCTCGTAGTAGCGATTGGCGAGAATGTGGTTGCCGCCAACCAGGACCGCTCCCGTCACCAACGCACCGACGACGAGCACGACCAGCATCGTAAGGACGAGAGCGAACCCATCCTTCGAGCCGAGATTCGAGATTCTGATGTCTGTCTTCATGGTTCTATCCCCTCTTAAAATCAACTCGAGTGCTCTAGTTGACGGTGATCTGTTGGGTCAGTGAGAAGGACGACAGGGACGGTGTGCAGTCCTGTGCCGCGTGCACGTACTGATATGTGCTGTCGACTTCAGCCGTCGCATCGTCGTATGTGTATGAGCCCTGTCCGGCCGGTATGCTCAGCATCGGATCTCCCCACACGCCGATGTTGGGCACGCCCCGACGATAGATCACATACCGGATCACGTCGGTCTCGCCTGAGGTTTCGTCGACCGCCGGGTTCCAGGTGAGCCGCACGATCGGCGTACCACTCGGCGTGACGATCTGCAAGTTGAGATCGTTGCCGAGCAGCGGCTCGTCGCCGCACGTCCCGACGATACCGAAGCCGGCGTTTGGCAGGTCAATAACCCGACTCACGTCCGCGAATCTCTCATCGGCCCCCGTATGCCCGTTGGTCGCACGGAAGCTCACCCGCACGGCGCGAATACTGTCGGCTCTGGCGCTGTTCGCGGTATCGTTGGCGGACCCGTGAAGCTTCTCTGAATGGAACAACGGCAGGTCGCCGTCCGGAATGCTGTCCAACTCCGAGCTCTGACTCGTATAGGTCCGCTCTCGGAAGTACCTGAAGAACGGCGTCGAGCCCTGCTTCAGGAGATTCCTCGAGAGGACCTCCGGCGACGCGGTGTTCACCTTGCGCATGAGCACATAGTCATCGGTCCGGGCCGTCGTTGTATCCGGGTCGAAGAAGTAGATGATCAATTCGGCCATGCTCGGCGTGCCCCCGGGGGCCCGATAGAGCGTATCCGGCCAAGAGAAGGACGAACCTGGAATCGAAATCCTGGTGCGTGGCGCCTGAACCATCCCGCTGGGCGCGTCCGGGTCGATGTACACGGCAGACACGTCGTTCGCGAGATTCGACGTGTAGTCCGCCGTAAAGGCGACCACGTCGTCCTCAGCGAGGACCAAGCCGGGTTGCCCGGCGGGTACATTGCTGCCCAGCGTCGAGAGGTCGATCTCGAGCGTCTGGTACGCATAACGGAGGTTCTGAAGCGTCAACAGCTGGTCGGAGCCCTTGTTGAAGGCGTTGTGCTGAGCGGTCATGAAGCCCAGCGCGCCTGCAACGACGATCCCGAACACCAGCGTGACGATAAGGAGCTCGATCAGGGTGAACCCAGCTTCGCCCCTACGGTTCTTTAGCCTACTCATGGTGTCCCCACAATCATGGTCCGGGTGATGTCCTCGGTGAGGCCAGGCCCGGAAACGGTAACGACAATTCTCTTGTAATCGGTGAACTTACCCGGTGCACCTGCCTGGTATACGTGGGTGATCGCAGTTTGGCGGTCATAGCCCTCGAGGCCTGGCAGGGTGGTCTCGGTGCCCCCGTAGATGGAGTCGAGCACCGTATAACGCGGGTCCATGACGATCTGCGAAATCCGGCCCTCGACCGCCTGTAGGGCCTCCGACTTGACGCCGGCGCCTGATGCCGCCTGCATCATGAATCCTGCCGAAGCGCCCATGCCCAGAATGGCGGTGGTGAGGATGAGAATCGCCACAATCATCTCGACGATCGTGAAACCTTGTCTATTCATAATCAGCAGCCTTCCTGCCAAGCCAAAGTCCGATAGGTAAAGCAACGGACGCGCCCAGTGGCCCGCTCAACCTGGAGGGCTCTCGAATCCTGGGGATTACTCGCCGTCACGGCGCGTACAGAGGTGATGTAGATGACGCCTTCTTCACTGGCGGCGCCATTACGATGGAACATCAAGGCCGGAAGTGACTCCGCCATTTTGGTAAAGGCGATGGGGCCGGTCAGACCCATGATCGGATCGGCACCCCCGCGGTGGAACCTCACGCGCTCGGAGAGCTGCACCATCCTGCGCTCCTCACCCGCGTCCGTCTGCCCGTTGTTGTTCATGTCGTTTAGGACGAAGAACCGGTCCTCGTCTTCTTCGAACATGAGCACGTAGTCATGCTGACGGAGGATCGCCTGTCCTCTCGCGCTCGCAACGGCCGACGCTACTTCTTGGATGGCGGCGTCGAGCTGGAAACGCGCGACGTCGATCCTGGGAAGCACGATGGTCATCAGGATCCCGACGATCGATAGAACGATCAGGAGCTCAACCAGGGTGAACCCTGAGAGTGGCCCATGAATCGAAGCCCGACCGGGGACGTTGGCCCCGCCGTCGTTCGCAGACTGAAGATTAGTTGTGTTTTTCATAGCATTACTCCACGAACGACCGATATCGCAAGGCGTGTGCCCAGAAGCCAGAACATGTGGGGAAGAGCGAAAAGCTAGGTTTTCTGCGGATTTCGTCTCGACACATCAGGAGGGACGCCGGCAAAAACCCGGCAAACATTTCCCTTTTGAACATTATTCCGCGCATGCCGGCCCTCCAAGGTGCCCCACCCCCGCCGAAGTCGGTGCACAACCCCGGCTTTCCCCGGTGAGCTCTCCGGTGAGCTCGTCGGGGAGATCACCGCAGAGATCATCCGCGGGTGCCGGGCAGTAGACCCCTGAATGTGCTCCCATCCCCCATGCGGTGGCAACGACTTCTTACAGCGGCCCTGGACTGCTCGGTCAACACGGGGGTAGACTCGGCAGTCCTCTGCAAGGAGGCACACGCCCATTCGTGGCACTACTTGAAGGATCGATTATGACGATGAAGGCCCTTTCCGACCGGACCCGAGCCCGCCAGTGGACCCTGACGGGTCTGCTAGCCGTAGGCCTCTCCGGGATGGGCAACCGGCTGGCGGCGCAGGAGCTGCCGGACAGCGTGGTGCCGCTAGATTCGGTGGTGGTTACGGTGATCCGAGGCTCGGACGGCCTGGGCCGCACGCCGTTCGCCGTCTCGGTTCAAGGCCAACAGAACCTCCAGTCGGGTAACTCCGGACTCTCGCTGGAGGAAGCTCTTCAGGGTCTTCCCGGCGTACAGGTGCAGAATCGATACAACTACACGGTCGGTGAACGCATCTCGATCCGCGGCCTCGGAGCCCGAGCGCAGTTCGGTGTACGCGGCCTCAAGGTGCTAGTGGACGGAATACCGGCGACTCTGGCCGACGGCCAGTCCACGCTGGACCACTTGGATATCGGATCCCTAGGCCGAGCAGAGATTCTACGCGGCCCGGCCTCGGCGCTTTATGGAAACGGGGGGGGCGGCGTCTTGAGCTTCGAAACGGCTCGACCGCCCGACGTGCCCATCCGCCAGGAGGCCAAAGGCGTCTTCGGAGACAACGGGCTCGTGCGCCTGCAAAGCACCACCTCCGGCACGGCAGGAGGGACCTCCTACCTCGTGAACCTGGCTCATCTTTCCTACGACGGCTTCCGGACGCATCCGGACGATCCGGCAGACCTCTTCGGCGGGGCCGATCGACTCAACACGAACGCCCAGGTACGAACCGAACTCGCTGGGGGATCCTTCCGCGTCACCGGCAACTTCTTCGACCTCGAAGGTGAGAACGCCGGACAGCTCAATCAGGCCGATCTAGAAGCCGGAACGCTGACGGCGCGGGCCTTCAACGTGAATCAGGGCTCTCGCAAGGCAGTGCACCAGGGACAGTTGGGAGTCGCGTGGAACGGACCTCTGGGGGCCGTGAGCGCGCAGTTCTCCGGATGGGGCCTGTTCCGCGATATGGACAACCCGATTCCCCCCAGGATCATCGACCTCGAGCGCACCGCCTTCGGCGCCCGTGCGGCCATCAGTACACAGACCCCGGGCGAGTCCGGAAACCTGACATGGACCGCCGGGATCGACTTGGACTTCCAGCGCGACAACCGCCTGAACTTCGAGAACGACGGGGGCACCCGCGGGACTCTCACGTTGGATCAGTTCGAGACCGTCTCGGCGACGGGGCTATTCGTACAGGTCCGGGCACCTTTGTCTCCCCGGGTCTGGGCGATGGGCGGCCTGCGCTACGATCGCTTTCGTTTCGAAGCGGACGATCATCTGATCACCGCCCAAAGCCCCGATGAGTCCGGGGGGCGGACTATGGATGCATTGAGTCCCACGCTGGGCGTGCACGTTGAGGTCACGCCCGAACTCGTCCTCTACGGCAACGTGGCGACGTCTTTGGATACGCCTTCCACCACGGAATTGGTCAACCGGCCTGATGGGGGTGGAGGTTTCAATCCCGACCTGGACCCACAGCGTGGTGTGAGCGGAGAAATGGGGATCCGGGGCCAACTCAGGAGTCGAGTGAGCTACGAGGCCAGCGTCTTCGTCACGGAGAGTACCGACGAGCTCGTACCGTTCGAGGACCCGGCCCAAGAGGGCCGCACCTTCTTCCGGAACAGCGGCGCGTCCAAGTATCAAGGGTTCGAGGGATCCGTCCGCGCGGTCCTCCCCGAGGGTGTTCGGGCACAGCTTACCTACACCTATGTCGATGCGACCTTCACCGACTTCGTAGTGGACGGTGAAGTCTTTGACGGCAACGACATTCCTGGTCTGACCAAACACCGCCTGGACGGCTTCGTCCGGATCAGGAGTGGGGCCTGGTTCGGGGAGGTCCGCGGAGACTACGTCGGCCGCATGGCGGTCAACGACTCCAACACCGAGTTCGCGAGCGCCTACTCACTCTGGGAAGCCCGCACCGGCCTTACGGCAGCCCGGATCGGGCGGATGGAGGTCTCACCGTTCGCCGGGGTCGCCAACATCTTCGACAAGACGTACGCGGCGGCCGTGGCCGTAAACGCGTTCGGGGGTCGCTACTACGAGCCCGGGCCCGGAAGGGCCATCTTCGCGGGAATCAGCGTAGCCTTCTAGCGGCAGTAGGCGGGATTGGAGACGACTGCCAACGCGTTTCGTACCGCTCGCTCACCCGCCTCATCAGAGGGGTGGCTGAGGAGCCTGCCGTCCGCGACCATGGCCGACGAGCCTCCCCCGTCCAGGTTGAGCGCCTCGCTCGCCCCCAGAGCCATGAGCGCGTCGGTCAACTCCACCAACGTCATCCCCGACGAGTACGCACCCTGTCTGCCATCGACCACCAGCAGCCAGAGCCGACGAGCCTCCGGATCATACCCGACGGCGGTCCTCGGATGACGGAAGGCCGCGAAGCTCTGCGCCGGATCCAGGTCGAGCTCCATGACGGCGCTGCCCTCATGCAACAGTTCGGGAAACCCGCCAACCACCTGAGCGAGCGAGTGGGAGTCCACCGAAATCCAAAAGCCGGCCTCCAATCCTCCTCCCTCCCCCACACGGCTCCTTCCGATCCATGGATCGGCACCGGGCCTCCAGGCGAACGAGGGTCGACCACGGGCCCGCAAGATCAGTCCATCGGTGACCTCCGGCCCGACGGGCCGTCCCTCCGGAGTGAAGAAGTCCCCGTTCACGGCGGCCAGGACCCCTTCATTCCCCGCATGCGTCAACGCGGAGACAGTCGCGAGGCCCGGGTCGGCGGGTCGGTCGTGCCCCGCCGGGAGCACGACGAGTCCTAGGTCGCAGCGCTCCAGATCGAGGCTCAGGGAGTGAACCGCCCATGGGCCCTTGGCCGACCAGAGGTAGTGGTACGTGAGCCCGTCCTGCAGGAAACGACCTCGTACGGTGTCCGGCTCCAGGTAGGTCAGGAGAGCCTCGGGCAGCGGCTCGACCGACCGGACGGGCCGGTCCGGAGGGGTGCACGACGACGCGACAAACAGCATCGAGAGGCCGAAGGCCGGCACCCCGACGAACCGCGTCACTCTTCGCATGCCATCGTCCTCCACCAGCCGACTCCTTACGCTCGGAACGGGATGCCCACGATCCCCACCACGATCCCCACCAGGATCCCCACCAGGGTCACTCGTACCAGGGCCGATAGGATAGCCTCGAATGGGCGATTCCTCTATACTCCGGCCCCATGAGTTCTCGCTTCAATCCCGACTCGGTCGGCCGCGTAAGCCCTCAAAGGCACCCACGTTCGAGCGCCGGCCAGCTCCTCCTGTTCTGGGCCGCTTCAGGCCTTTTCGCGCTGGCACCTGCGCCATCCCAGGCACAGTCGGCAGCGGACGACGACATGGAATTCCGCATCGGTGTCACAGCTGGAGGCATCGGGTTGGTCGGATTCTCTTTCGAGTTCCGGTGGGGCGATCGGAGCATAGACGCGAACCTGGCCACGTTTGGCTTCAAGGACGTGAGCCTGGCGGTGACGGGAAAGCAGTACTTCGGCGGTGGGGATCTTCAGCCGTTCTTGGGTATCGGCCTCTGGGGAGTGACCGCGTTCCCCGAGGAGCCGACCCACAGGACCGGCCAGTCGTTGCTCCTCAGAATCCCCCTGGGAGCCGACTGGAACTTTGCCGGAGGCCACGCGCTCGGCGGGAGTCTCGCTCTCAACGAGGGGCTATGGATTCGGCGTAGCGATCCGCTGGACGACATGCCGATCAGCCATCGACCGATCCCGCTCCCCGGCTTTTACTACCGCGCGAAGCCGTAGGACCGCACCCCAGCCCGAAATCCTAGAGTTCTTCGGCCTCGTCCCAGGTCTGCTCCCAGAATTCATCTTCCTTCTTGCGGATGCGTTCCAAGTCGAGCGGCGCCGGCTCGTCGGTCATCAGCGTCCCTTCCTCTTCGATTCGGCGGATGTCTTGGTCTTCGATGTGCGGCGGCGGCATCTGCAACGCCCGCCGAATTCTCAGCCGCATCACGATCCAAGCGTACACCACCAAACCACCCAGAAGAAACCAGAGCGCTAGCCACGGGAAACGCACGACGGTCAGGCGACCGGAGACATGCCCACGTACTTGAGCCCGCTTCCGGTGTTGAAGAGGACGACCTCGTCGTCGGCACCGAGCGCCCCCATCGCCAGCAGCGCCGGAACCGCGGCGGCGACCGCGCCACCCTCCGGGGCCGCGAAGATCCCGGTGTCGCGACCCAGAAAGCCCACCCAGTCCGCCATGTCCTGGTCCGGAATCGCGACGGCTGCACCGCCTGACTCGCGTACAGCCCCGAGAATCAGGAAATCCCCTACGGCACCCGGAACCCTGAGGCCCGCGGCGTAGGTCGATGCGTCCTGCCACATCTCGGCCTCGGTGGCCCCGCTCTCCCAGGCCCGAACCATCGGCGCACACCCCTCGGCCTGCACCGAGAACATCTTGGGGCGCTCCGACCCGATCCAGCCCAAGCGCTCCATCTCATCAAAGGCTTTCCACATGCCGATCAGTCCCGTACCACCGCCTGTCGGGTAGACGATGCCGTCGGGCAGTCGACCGCCGAGCTGCTCGAAGATCTCATACCCCATCGTCTTCTTGCCCTCTACCCGGTAGGGCTCTTTGAGGGTGGAGAGATCGAACCAACCGTGCTCCTCCACTCCCTCCTTGACGACTTTGCCGCAGTCCGTAATCAGCCCGTCCAGGAGTTGAAGATCGGCCCCGAGCGCCCTCATTTCGGCCAGAATTGGAGCGGGCGTGTCCATCGGCACGACCACGTGGACCGGGAGACCAGCCGCCGCCCCGTAGGCCGAGGCCGCTCCCCCGGCGTTCCCCGCCGAGGGCAACGCCAGTTCGGTGGCTCCCAACTCCTTGGCACGAGATACGGCCATGCACAGCCCACGGTCTTTGAAGCTGCCCGTGGGATTCTGCCCCTCGTCTTTCACCCAGACCCGCCCCACGCCCATCCGCGAAGCAAGGCGCGGAGCATCGATGAGCGGGGTCCACCCCTCCCCGAGGCTTACCTGGAACGCCCTGTTGCGCACGGGCAGGACCTCTTCGTACCGCCAAAGGTCCGGGCGGCGCGCAAGCAGATCCGAAGGCTGAAAGTCGGGCCGCACCGCTTCCAGGTCATACCGGGCAAAGTAGGGCTTGCCGGCGGCTGAAAGTCCGTGCAGGGCCTCGCTCTCAACGTTCTCCCCGGTGGCAGTGCACTCCAGGTGGGTAGCTCCGGCCAAGGGCCGCGGTTGGTCGCTCATTCGATGCTCGGGTGTTGAGTGTGGACGCACGCGAGGAAGATAGGATTACCAGGGCCCAGGGTCACCCTCGCGTCCATCACTTCGGAGCAGCCGTATGCCCAGTGCCATCGAGACCACGGCGGGAGGAAGCAGCAGCCAAGGCGGTGCCTCGCCGCCAGCCTCGAACCAGGCTCGCAACGCCGGCACCGAGGCGATCAGCACGACAGCGCCGTTGTTGAGGAAGTGCATGAACGCTCCGACCCAGATCGACGAAGTCGACAGAACAGCCCACGCGAGGACCGCGCCGAGCCAGGCCGTCGGGAGGAAGCGGAAGACCGACTCGAACGAGACGTGGAACACCCCGAACACGAGCCCATTCAGGAGCGCAACCCGGATCGCGGACCCGCCTCCTCGGGTGCCGGAGAGGAAGACTCCCCGGAAGACGAACTCCTCGCAGAGCGCCGGTGTGACCGCAAAGATGACGAGCAACCAGATCAGCCTCGGCGCGCTCTCGGCCGTGAGCAGCTCGTCCAGGCCCTCCAAGAGCTCCCAGGGAATCGGGATGACGAATCCCTGAATCCACGCTAGAAACCAACCCAAGGGCATTGCTCCGGAAATGAGCAGGAGCGCGCCACCCAGCTGTCTGCCCGCGGGCCGACGCAGTGACAGCGTTTCGCGGGCGTTGAATCTCGCCACACCCACGAACAACAGCACGGGGGCGAGAAGCAGCAGCCACTCGGATAGAAGCAGGCCCGTTTCGCCCAAGCGTGCCTGGAGCGGGAACCCGAGGTAGAAGAAGAGGGCCCCGACCACCAGAATGAAGGCCAAGGCGTGTACCGGCCGAGGCGTCAGTCCCGGAGGACCAATCCAAGCCCGGATCTGAGCGCCTAGACCCCGCCCGCCCGGTTCCACGCTTCCGTCACCGTCACCGAACAACACCTGCTCTCGGCCGAAGGAGACCGATGCGAACGCCAGAGCGGCCCATGCCCACAGCAAGGTCGTCACCACCGCGACAAGAGAGGGGACCAACTCCGGGCTGCCTGCCATCAATTCACGAAAGAAGAGGCCTACGCCCGCCACGGGGACGGCAGCCAAGGCCACCGTGAAGTCGATACCGGGAAAGACCGGAAGCAAGGATGGGACGATAACCGCCAGATAGATGGGCGTCAGGGCGTTTTGGGCCTCCTTGAAGGACCTCGAGCGGAGCGCAACGCCCAGAAACAGCGAGCCGAACAGCACCGACAACGGCACCAAGGTGATGAAAATGGTGACAACGGCTCCGAGGGGGAGGGCGAACTCGATGTCGAGTGCGTCGCCGAACTGAAAGAGGCCGGTCTGAAACGTGAGGAGCATGCTCCCCAGGTTCAGGGCCGCCGCCACAACGCCGATGAGCGCCACCGTGAGGAACTTCCCGGCAACGATCTCTCTGGGCGGCACCGGGGCCGTGAGGAGAGTCTCGAGGGTGCCCCTCTCCTTCTCACCCGCCGCCAAGTCGATGGCGGGATAGAAGGTCCCGAGCAGCGTCATCAAGATCAGGAGCATGGGGAGGAAGCGACCCAGCGCGTACCCCCCCAGCTCCTCGGCCCGGGCCACCGACGAATCCGCCACGGCCAGAGGCTGAGCGAGTCCGGCAGGAAGGCCGCGATCCTCGAGACGACCGGCGACCAGGGAATCCTGCCAGTTTCGGAGCGCGCCGTCGAGCAAGCCCCTCGCCCTCTGAGAGCGCTCGTCCGCCGCGTCGTACAGGATCGTGACGGCCCGAGTCGAGTCCGCGACCGGGAATGCTCCGAACAGGACCACCGCCTGCACCGAGTCGGAACGGACGGCCTGGACCGGATCGGATACGTCCCCCACCGCCAGGCCCTCGAGGCCCCCGAGGAACTCCCTGAGGTCGCCTACGTCCGGTCCGACCACACCGATCAACGACGGCTCGGACTCGAGCTGTCGCAGCCCCATGAGCGTGAGCTGCTCCGCGGCAATCATGAGGATCGGATACAGCAGCACGGGCACAGCCACCATCATCATCAGGGTGCGCCGGTCCCTCAGGGTCTCCCTGAGTTCCTTGCGGAACACGACCCAGGCGATGTTCACGCCCGCTCCTCCACCAGCGACAGGAACGCCCGGGTCAGGCTCGGCTGCCCCGTCTCCTCGAGCAGCGACTCGGCGGTGCCCTCGGCCACCAGGCGTCCGGCGCTCAACACCCCGATCCGGTCGGCCAGGAGTTCCACTTCAGCCATTTGATGGGTCGAGAAGAGGATGGCCTTTCCCCGCTCGCGCTCGTTCTCGATGAAGCGGTAGATGACCTCACCACTGAGCACGTCCAGCCCCATGGTCGGTTCATCCAGAATCAGGGCCCGCGGGTCGTGAATGAGGGCCCGAGCTACCGAGACCCGCTGTCCCTGTCCGGTGGAGAGGGTGCCGCAACGCTGGTTCGAGAACTCCGCGATCCCGAAGGTCTCGACGAGCTCGGCGACCCGACTTCCCAACACATCTCCATCCACGCCGTGTAGGCGACCGAAGTAGGTGAGCAGCTCCGTGGGCGTCAGGCGCTCATACAGTCCCATGGAGGCAGCAAGGAATCCGATCCGCCCACGCACCTCGCGAGGAAGCTGCACCACGTCGGCCCCACCTACGGAAGCGGATCCGGCGGTGGGCTTGAGAAGCGAGGCCAAGCAGCGCAAGGCCGTCGTCTTGCCGGCGCCGTTCGGACCGAGAAGCGCGTACACCTCTCCGGGCTCGACGCAGAGGGATAGCCCATCGACCGCCTTGATGCGGCCGTACTCTTTGGTGAGGTCATGGAACTCGATCATGAGCGGCACCGTATGCGAATCCACACGCATGGGGCAACCCTCGAGCGCCATGCCGACGTCAAAAGGACGGACAATCAAGCCTTGAAGGCATGAACGAATCTCAACTGATACGAAAAGCCGTCCAGGGGGATGGCGCGGCCGTCCGCTCGTTGTATGAGCGGTACTCCCCCCGGGTCTACGCCGTCGTCCGCCGGATCGCGGCAGACGACGACTTGGCGCATGACTACGCCCAGGAGGCGTGGATCAGGGCCATCCGAGCTCTCCCCACCTTCCGGGGGGACGCGCGTTTCTCCACATGGCTTCATCGCATCGCCGTCAATTCGGCCCTACAGGCCGTACGACGGGCGGAGACTCGACAAAAGCGAGAGGCTCCGATGCCGGAGACGATCGCCGTGGCCCCACCAAGAACCGACGCACTCCTGGGGCAGAAGCTGGAATGGGCATTGGACCGACTGCCCGAGCGCATGCGGAAGGTATTGATCCTCCACGACGTGGAGGGCTATACGCACGACGAGATCGGGGAGTTGTTGGGGACGGCGTCCGGGACATCCAAGTCCCAGCTATTCAAGGCGCGCGGGAAAATGAGAGAGTTGCTGAAGGCGCTGAATACGCCAGAAGACCGAGAGGAATTGGAAGCATGGAGCATCTGACAAGCGACACCCTGGCCCGTCTCGTCGACGAGCGTCCCAACCCGAACGAACGGGAACACCTGCACTCGTGCACGGGGTGTGCCGAGGAACTGCGGGCGTATCGACTCCAGTCCGAGAGCCTGGGCGAACTCGCGGCGCTGCGTCCGCCCCCGGGTGATTGGGAGTCGCTGGAGGCGCGTCTGGTCAGCGAGGGTCTGATTCGCACCGAGGAGAGCTTTCGCCGCTTCGGGTTAGCAGCGGCTCCGGCGTGGATGCAAGGGGCGGCGGCGGCCGTGCTCTTCCTCGGCGGGACGGGATTCGGTCTCGCCGTCACCACTCACGACGGAGCGGCCGATCCGCTATCACTCGAGAACATGATGGTCCCGGTATCCCAAATCTCGACCGCGGACGAGGCGGCCCAGGCCGTTCAGTTCGCCGAACAAACCTACATGCAAGCGCTGGTGCGTTTCCGGCAGTTGGCAGGGGGAGACGGCGAGACACGATTCGAGGATCCGTTGAGCCGCGTCGCGGCGCTCGAAGGGTTGCTGGCCGCAAGCCAGGAAGCTCTGCGCCTCGCGCCGGCCGATCCGGTCTTCAACGGCTTCTTGGTCAACGTTCTCGCCGAGCGGCAGGAGACGCTCCGGCAGATTTCCGTGAGCGGTGGAGACAACTGGTTCTGATGCTACACGCTCGCACCTCGACCCTGTTCGCCTGGATCGTAGTCTCGGCGGGGATCGCTCTCGGCCCCTCGATGGCTCTGGCCCAGGTCAGGACACCCGAGAGCGTCCAGGCGCGGATTCGTCCGACGGTCGCGGTGGAGCGTACCGACCGGGGGTGGATGGGCATCAGCATCAACATCAGCGTAGCGGGCGACGGTGTCCGCCCCGGCGAAACGGTCATTCAGGTGGTGCGCACCGTGGACGGCAGCCCGGCCGCGAGGGCCGGCATAGTCCCGGGCGACGTGATCCAACGGATCGGCCAGGCCCCGCTCACGCTTCCGGCCTGGGAGAAGCTCACGAGTAATCTGGGCATCGGTGAGGAGGTCCGCCTGGGGGTGATGGGCGGCGACGACCGCCTTCGTGAGGTGTCACTCACCGCAGGAGTGCGCCCAGACTTCACGCTGCCCTCCGACGTGTCGGAGCGGCTGGACGTCATACGGGAGTCGTTCGAGGCGAGATTGGCTTCGGGACGGAACGTCTGGGCGAGCCGAGACCATGTGCGGCTGCTCATTTCGGGAGACTCGATGGAGGAGGCGTCCTACCGCATTCTCGACCAAGCGAGAAGGAATGCGGTGGCCTTCGGCGTCAGTTCCCGATCCGGTGAACCACCCCCCGATGTGGCCTTCCCGTTGCCGCCGGAACCGCCCGCCCGAGGCGAAATCTCGGTCCAACTCGGGCCGAGTGGGTTCCTCTGGAGCTTCGGAGGCGATTCGGTGCGAGGTTGGTCGAGTTCCGAGCCGATGCCACTGACTCCCAATGTGGCAGCAGGCGGTCGCTACTCGGTCGTGATGAGTGCGGAGTCGGCACTCCCCTTCGAGTATCTCCTACTCTCGTCTCAGGAAGCCGACTCCTTGAAGACGACGGTCATCCGACTGAGGATCGAGTTGAACACACTGCATGAGGCCACACGAATCAGGGAACTGGAGATCGTGGAGATCCTCACGCAGCAAGCGCGAGAACTCGGTCAGACGGATGTCCGACTCAATCGGTTGAGGTTCGACAACAACCGCGTTTCCGAGGAACTCTCACAGGCGGCGGCCAGGCTCGCCGAAGTCGGTTCCCTCGAGAGGCTAGAGCGGGAACAACAGCGCAGAACCACCGCCACTGAGCCCACTCGGGTGGTCCAGATCCGGCCTGTCACGGCAGGCCTGGTCGGTCGCAACTTCGTAGGAGGCGCACAGTTCAGTGATCTGAACCCTCGCCTCTCGGAGTACTTCGGGACCGACCGAGGTGTGCTGGTCATCGACGTACTGAGAGACACGCCGGCCTTCGAAGCAGGCCTGATCCCAGGCGACGTGGTCATCCGGGTCGCGAAAACCGACGTAGAGAGCCTGGTAGCCTTCCGCCTCGCGCTCAAAGAAGCCTATGCCCGGGAACGCAGCGCCATCCTGTCGCTGATCCGCAAAGGCCAACCACTCCTGGTGACGCTGGCGCGGTAACCGGCGGGGAGGACGTTAGCGGGCCGCTCAGCTACCTACTTGAACAAGCCCCCCACAAGTCCGCCGGGGTTGGAGTCCCTCGGCCCCAAAATGATCGGGGAGCTAGGCGTCGGCGCTGCGCTGGAACTCGTCCGCCGCGAAGCGGTGGTAGCGAAGCGGGGTTCCGGCGCAGTGCCAACGCCTAGCTCCGACCACCAAGTAGAGCCGAGACCTCCACCCCCTGCGACGCGCTTTTACTCGTAGCGCAGGGCGTCGATCGGATCGAGTTTCGCCGCCCGCTGGGCGGGCCAGATCCCGAAGAACAGCCCGATGCCGGCCGAGAATGCGAGAGCTATGGCGATGGACTCTCCGGCGACGACGGTCTCCCAGTCGGCGTAGCGCGTCAGGGCCTCTGCCCCGCCCACTCCCACCAGCACCCCCATAATCCCTCCCATGACGCACAGTACCAGGGCCTCGATGAGGAACTGGAAGAGGATCGCCCTCCTGGTGGCCCCGAGTGCCTTCCGGACGCCGATCTCGCGTGTCCGCTCGGTCACACTGACGAGCATGATGTTCATGATGCCGATGCCGCCTACGATGAGGCTGATGGCGGCGATGCCCGCGAGAAGCATCGTGAACGTCTGTGTGGTCTCGTTGAACGTAGCCACCAGATCGCTCGAATTCCTGATCGAGAAGTCGGTGTTCTCACCGGGTTTGACCTTGTGCTCTCGACGCAGGATGCGGTCGATCTCGGCGAAGGCTCGGTCCATCGCGTCCGTCGAGGGCACTTGAGCGTAGATCGACGAGAGCCGATTGCGCCCGCCGAACACCCGGAACTGAGCCGTCGAGGTGGGGATGAACACCTCCTCGTCCGGGCGGAAGAAGCCGGCGTCACCCTTTTCTTCCATGACCCCGAGAACCTCGAACGGCTGGCCGCGTATCTGAATCGTCTGGCCCACGAGGACGGACGCCGGAGTTCCCAATGATTCGGGAACGGCGAAGCCCAAGATGGCCACGCGGCGTCGGCCCTGAACATGGCCCTGATTGAACACTTCACCGTGTTCGACATGCATGTTGTACATACCGAAGTACTCGGGCCAAACCCCCCGGACTTGGTTGTTCGAGTTCCAACGGAGATAAGCGACCTGAACTCGGGAACTGATCATGGGGGAGATGCTCAGCAGCCCCCCGCTCTCGTCCCGGAGCGCCTCGGCGTCGTCCACGGTGAGGTCTTCCGTATCACCTGTCGAGACGCCTCCGAAGTACCGCTGCCCCGCACTGATGGTCAGCACGTTGGTGCCCATTCTGGATATCTGATCCTCGACGCGGCGCTGCGCGCCCTCACCCAACGCGACCATAGCGATCACGGCGGATACGCCGATGATGATGCCCAGCGTGGTCAGAAAGGATCGCAGCGCGTTCGCACGGACCGCGGCAAGCGCTACCCAGATGATCTCTCGGATAAGCATGGCTCTACCGGGGCCCGCGACCGCCGCCGCTACCCGGTCTGCCGCCGCCGAACGGCGAGGACCTGGAACGAATCCGCTCGAGGAACGCATCCTGCGTCGCCCTGAGCTGGGCCGCACCGATCAGCGCAACCAGCTCGCCCTCTTCGACTCCGCTCACCACCTGGGTGAAGTCCCAGTCGTTCAGCCCGATCATCACGGCCCGGGGCTCGATCGTCCCGTCCTGGGCCATCACGAAGACGACGGCACGCCGGGATTCCACCGCTGTCGCAGAGCCGGCCTGGGTCGGATCTCCGGGCAGACGCCCAGCGCCGACAACCCGTCCGGCGGAGCCGGAGTCGGCCTGTCCCGAACCCGCCCGTTGTCGCTGGATGATCGCTCTCGCCGAATCCTGGGAGATTTCTCCCCGGGCTACCCGAGCTCGGATGGAGTCGAATGCGGCCTGACCTCCACCTCCGGCTCTCGCGCCCGGCCTCCCCTGCCCACCACCTGTGCCCCGTCCACCACCCATGCCGGCAAACAGACTCCGCATGTCGATCGCGTCCTCAGCAAGGCCCAGGACCATGCCCGCGGGGACGGCCTCTTGTGGGGTGACGACCGCCGCGTTCGGGATGAGCAGGACCGAGGGCGCCTGAGCGACCTCGACCTCGACCTCGGCGTTCATCCCCGGCTTGAGGAGCCCAGACCTGTTGTCGAGCCGTACGATGACCGGAAACATGGTTACGTTCTGCTGGACCACGGCTTGGGGCTCGATCTTCTCGACCTCTCCAACGAAGGGACGGTCCGGGTAGGCCTCCACCGTGACGGTCGTGTGCATGCCGTCGCGGATCTCACCCATGTCCGTCTCGTCGACGAGGGTTCGTACCTGCATCTCGGCCAGATTCGCCATGACCAAGAGCACGGTGCCGCCAGACACGTTCTGTGAAGCCGATTGGATGACCTGACCCTCCTCGACGTTCTTCTCGAGGATGGTTCCGGCCATGGGCGCCCGTATCGTCACGTCCTGGAGACGGAGCTGCGCGAGTTCATGGTTGGTCGTGGCCTTCACGAAATTCGCCACGGAGTTCGCGTACTCCAGGTTCTTGCTCTCGTGCTCCTGGACCGAGATGACGCCGGAGGCAAGCAGACCCTCCGAGCGCGTCAGCTGAGCCTGAGCGATGTCGAGCCGGGCCTGAGCAACCTCGAGGTCGGCTTCGGCCTGGTCCGATGCGTTCCGGACGTCGCGGGGATCCACCTCCGCAAGTAGGGCTCCGGGTTGGACCTCGTCACCGATGTCGACGTGAAGGCGTAGGATCTCGCCGGACGCCTTGGATTTCACCTCGACTTTGCGGACCGGCTCCACGTTGCCGGTCGCCTCGGCGGTAATCCTGAGGTCGCCACGCTCGACCACGGCGCTTTGGACGGTCGGAGCCTCATCGGCCTCGGTCGTCCCGCCACACCCCGCGGCCAACAAAAGGCACGGCAGCAGCACCCAAGGTCTCAGATTCCTATTGACGGTCATACGTGTATCCCTGTCGGCTCATGCAGGAAGTCCTTGGCGATGACGCCATCGTGCAGGTGGACTTGCCGCTTTGTGTATTCTGCGATGTCGTGTTCGTGCGTGACGATGATGATCGTCTGACCCTCTCTGTTCAATTCCACCAACACGGCCATGATCTCCTCGCTGGTCACCGAGTCGAGGTTCCCAGTCGGCTCATCCGCCAACAGAAGCGCCGGGTTGTTCACGAGCGCTCGTGCCACAGCCACCCTCTGTCTCTGGCCACCCGACAGCTCCGGCGGACGGTGATCCATGCGATCCGACAGGCCCACGAGTTCGAGTTTTGCTTCGGCTCGTTGCCTACGCTCCTTCGCTCCGACTCCGGCGTAGATGAGCGGAAGCTCCACGTTGTGAAGTGCCGTGGCCCGCGGCAGCAGGTTGAAGGTCTGGAAAACGAATCCGATCTCTCGGTTGCGAATGCGCGCGAGCTCGTCGTCGGAGAGATCGCTGACCTGAACTCCGTTGAGCCAGTAGGCGCCCTCGGTGGGGGTATCGAGACATCCGATGAGGTTCATGAACGTCGATTTGCCGCTGCCCGAGGGTCCCATAATCGCCACCAACTCGCCCGGGTGGATGTCCAGATCTACCCCCCTCAAGGCGCGCACTGTCTCGGCGCCCAGCACGTAGTGCTTCGTGAGTCCCTTCGTCTGAATGATCAGATCGCTCACAGCTCCCTCCCCAGTATCGCCTCGAGTTCAGCGCGTGCCAGCACGTAGTCGTAGCGCGCGTTCACGAGATCCACCCTTGCCTGATCAGACGCGACTTGGCTCGTAATGACATCCAAGATGATCGCCACGTCCGCCTCGTACCGCGCCCGCGTGACCCTCAGGTCTTCGTCGGCCACCGCGACTGCTTCCTGGGCGATCGCGATCGCCCGCTCCGCCGTCTCCAGAGCTCTCAGCGCCGCGTCGGTGGCCTGTTTCGAACCCAGCCGGGCGTCGTCCTCTTGGATACGCGCCAGACGCGTCGAATACTCAGCCCGAACGACGCTCGCCTCCCTGTTGAATCCGTTAAAGAGGGGGTAGCTGAGATTGAAATTCAGGTTCCAACTCGTGCTTCCTCCGTCGAACGACGCCTCCTGGTTCGCCCAGCTGTAGCCACTACTCAGGCTGACCGTGGGGATATAGACGCTCTTGGACGATGAGTAGGCCTGTTGAGCCGCCGACGTCGCCGCCTCGGCGGCCAGCACCGACGGGGCCAGTGACTCGGCAATCGTCAGTGCCTCGGATTCGACCATCGGCAAAGGACGGGGGGACAGGTCGCCGGGAGTCACCGGAATCACCGGCGCGGCCTCGCCGATCTGTCGACCCAAACCGAAACGGGCGGCCCGGGTCGCTACCTCGGCGTTGAGTACCGCCTGTTGGGCGTTGATGAACTCCAGCCGCGCCCTCAGAGTGTCCGACATGGTGCCCGCGCCGACGAGCACCTGCGTCCGAGTCATCTCGAGGCTTTGGTTCGCCTGTTCGATCCGGCGGCGAGCCACCTCGAGCAGCTCTTCCTGACGAAGCGCCTGGAAGAACAGGTTCTTGGTCTGGAGAATCACCCCGAACCGCTGATCCTGGCGGCGTGCCTCGGCAGCCCTCAGATCGGCCTTCGCACCACTGAGGTCCGAGAACCGTTGACCACCTCGGAAGAGGTCGTAGCGTGCGCTCAGGCCTGCGTTGTAGGAGTTGGAACTCCCCGACACGAGCCTATCGGTCGCAGCGTCGAATCGCTCCGCGCTCCGCACCGACATTCCCGAGCTGGTCGAGAGCGTCGGCATGAAGGCCCCCACAGCGGTCCTCTTCGATTCCCCGGCGTTGATGACCGACTGCTCGGACTGAGCCAGCAACGGGCTCAGGACCAGGGCCAGGTCGATCGCGTTATCCAGAGTAATCCGGGTCGCTCCCGGATCGAGGAGAGGTCGCTCCTGCGCACTCCCCGGCGTGCTCAGGGCCATCAGGGCGCCGAGCGTAAGTATGAGGCGGATAGTCATTGGGATTACTGCTTCGAGTTCCTCGAGCGGCGTGAGTGCCGCTTCGCATCGTGCTCTTCCAACAGCACTTCGTACATCGACCGCTGCTCGTCGGTGAGGAGGCCTTTTACCTCTTCCCGGAGGTCCACGATAACGGCCCGATAGCGAGGCCGGAATTCAGCATCGAGACTGCGCATCCGCTTGCCATGGTAGGCAGCGAGCGAGTCCACCAATGCATCCTGCGTCGCGCTGAGGCCGACCCCGTCCACGACCCTCCCGCGATTGCGGTCGCGATCCCTGCTCGGCTCTTCCGTGCGCGCCTCCTCCGGAGTGCTGGCGCTTGCCGTCTGGTCCCAGGCGAGCCCGACCACGACGCCGCTCCCGAAGAGCAGCGCGAGCGCGGTCCCGACCACCACCTTGGCCCGTAACATCCGCTTGATGGGCATCAGTATGTCCCTCCCGCCAAGAGGAACGCGCCGTCATCGGCTTCCTCTAGCGCCATGAAGTCCGGCAGCGTTCGATCCTCGAGCTCCTGCGTGAGCACTTCTTCGGGGCCCGCCACGGCCAGTGGTCCGGTGGCCCGGCCCTGGGACAGCAATACCGCCCCGACTGCCGCTGCCACCGCTGCGGCCGGCACCAGGAACCTGGCCCACGACTGCGCCACCTCCAGCACCGTGATGTCCGCCATGTCGCGACGCCTGGCGAGCTCACCGGCCGCCCTCGTCATCACGCGGACTCGGAATCGGGCCCAGTAGCCGGGGTCTCGCTTGCCGGGATCGAGATAGCCCAAGTCGTACCCGGGGTCTCGGGATCCCTCGTCGTCGTGAAGGCCCAAAGCGCTCCTTCGACCGTTACTCGTCATGCTCTCTCCCTGGTATCCGCTCTGTGTTCGGACAGGTTCAAGTCCTTCTGAAGCGCCTTCCTCGCAAAGTGGAGATGCGAGCGCACCGTGCCGGACGGAATCTCCAACCGCTCGGCAATCTCTCTATGCTTCCACCCCTCGAGGTCGTGCAACAACACGATCTCCCTCTGGACCTCCGGCAGGTCTCCGAGAGCCTTCGAGAGCCTCTCCTCCAGTTCGATCTGCTCAGCAGCCATCTCAGGCGTAGGTCCCTTGGCCGAAGCTCCGGCGGGCACTTCATCCGTGCCGCGCAGGACTTCGCGCCGAATCAGATTCCGCGCGCGATTCCTCACAATGGTCATGAGCCATCCCCCGAACCGTTCGGGGCTCCGGCACTCCTCGATTCGCTCGAGGGCGACCATGAAGGCCTCCTGTGCGGCGTCTTCGGCATCTTCATGTCTCCCAGTCACCGAAAGTGCCACAGCATATGCGGCGCGCATGTACCGATCGACGAGCGCTCCGAAGGCGGCGCCGTCACCGGCGCACGCCTCGCGGACCAATGCAGCGTCTGGTACCTGTCCGGTTAGTACCTGTTCGGTTACATCCATGGAGACACCGATACCGCCCCTGGTGTTGAATCATCGAATCTTCTGAATCTCTCGGAAACGGGAGTCCCGTGCAAAACCAGGTCTCCCGGTCCCGCCGCCAACCGTGGACGCGCGACCGGACCTCTTTATGCGAGTCCCCGAGGCGAAGGATTGTTAACTGCGGACGCCGAATCGGTTCCGTCCTTATCGAGATCTGATAGGAGGACTCGGGCGAGGATCGGTGTCGCCCCTACCGGCGACCCCTACCGCCGCGGGGCGTTGGACGAGCCTCCGGCGTCGGCCCAGGCGGAATCGCCTCCCTTGCCGAGGCGAGCACCGCCTCCAGATCCACCTCGAATAGATGGTCGATGGAGTCACCGGGAATCAGCGCCTCCCGCAGCGCAACCAGGGGATCACTGGCTCGATAGAATGTGAGATGGAGCAGCTGAGCTCCCAGGTCGGAGGTCGAGCCCGTCGCGCTCCGGCCGGAGAGCCGGGCGATCCACTCCACTCCCTCCGTCGTGAACTCGCAGGAGGGGAGGGCCTCGACCGACGTTGGTTCCGAGCCCGGCCCGTTGATAGCGTCGCGGGCGGGCGGCGGCCGCCGCCCCGCCCCCCGATCCCTGCTCTTCCCGTGAGGCGCACCTCTCTCCCGAGGCACGCCCTTGTCACGCCGCCCCTTCGGGCGTTCTCGCTGACCACGCATCCCGGGCGCACCCTGCTCCGGCGGAGCCGTGGCGGGGGCTTCGTCGGTGCGCTGCGGAGGGCTCGGGGGCGTCTCTCCGACCACCTCCCTTATGGGAGTGGGCTTCGCGCGCCGGCCTTGGTCGTCACGTTCATCGCTATCGTTCATGGTCCTGAAAATGGCCCGGCCCGCATGGGGGCGCCAATCCCTCCCTTGTATGCCCAAGTATGAAACTCTCGACTTATGTCCTGATTTGTGGTCATCTTACTTGGTTCAAGAAGCCACGACCTCCCCATCCAAAGACGAGCGCATGACCGGAGGCACCCTGAAGACTGGTGAAGCGAAGAGAGAGTACGGCCAGCTGTTGCACCTTCACGCCCGGCTCCTCCGTCAGCTTCAGCAGATCCGAGACGATCTCGCCGCCCCGGGCACGGGGGCGATCATCCGGGCGATTCGGCGGCGCACCGGGACGTCCCCGGACGAGGGTCTCTCCGATGTCGCCGGAGCCGTTGAGGAAGCGATTCGGGCGCTCAAACTGAGTGAGTCGAAGGTCCGCGAGGAGATCATGGCGGACCATCAGCACGCCGAAGTCGAAGGGGTGCCCAACCTGCCGGCGCCCCTGGCGCGATTCCTCGCGGAACGTCAGGAGCTTCCCGGGTTTTCCTTCGAGGTCATTCAGGACGAGAATCGAGGCTGGATCATCCGCTGGAAAGAGCACACCGAGGCCGGAACGGTGCGCGGATCAGGCCAGTTCTACGAACGACCGTACGCCTGGCTGGACGACTAGCGGTTCGAGTCTAGTCGTTCCTTCTTATGCGCCCCGCCTTGAGCGTCGAGAGCGCGTCCTCCCCATAGAACATCCGAATGTACTTGGCCTGCGCCTCCGTCACGCGACGGACCGTCCAAACCAGGCGCACATAGTTCGGCTCGGTAGGCTCAACCAGGAGCGCCATGCCCGCCTCTCGGGGCACGCGATTCCCTTTTCGGTTGTTACACGGGGAACACGACGTCACCACGTTCTTCCATGAGTTGTCCCCGCCGCGGGAGATGGGGAGGATGTGGTCCCGCGTCAGGAACTGTCGACCCTTGAGCTGTCCGCGGTGCCGTCCGCAGTACCCACATTGGTAGTTGTCGCGCGCGAACAGGAAGGTGTTGGTGACCTGCCGGCGGAATCGCCTCGGCACATGGACGTAGCGAACCAGCCGAATGACGGTCGGGAACGGCAAGTCCCTCCGCGGCGACCGGAAGGCGCGCTCCTCGTCCGTCTCGAGGATCTCGGCTTTGCGATCGAGCACCAACCGAATGGCGCGGCGAGCCGGAATGATGGTGAGCGGCTCGTATGACGCGTTCAGGGCCAGACAACCCATTGCTCTGGCATCCCCCTTCCCCGACGGTTCAAACAGGGGCTCGATGGCCCGCTTCCACGACTCTATTTACACGCGAGGGCATGCGGAGGCTCCCCGGGCAGGCAGGCACGACCCATCGTGCCCTAAGTAAACCGTGACACCGTATCTCGCATGTCACACACGCCACCGAGCGACGGCAACTCCTGCCTACTCCAACAGATACGCGAAAGTGTCTGCGGCCGCCAGGGCTCGGGGGACTCGAGGACGACGAGGCTCAGAGCAGCGCTGTGGGATCCCGGTCGATGGCCATTCGTACCTCGGAACCCTTGGGACGGAATCCGGCCTGCAGCGTCCGACATGCGTCGCCCAGCGCCTTGGCCGAACCGCTGCGGAGCATGAAATGCCATCGCCAACGCCGGTGCAGGCGTTCGATCGGAGACGGCGCCGGTCCGATCAATTCGACGGAGGAGGAGTGCTGGAGGCGTCCACGAAGCCAGCGCGCTGCCGCCTCGGCGTTGCGAGCCGCGTGGTCGGCATCCGGGCTGCTCACCACGACGTTGGCGAGACGTACTACCGGGGGATAGGCGGGGTCACTCCTGGCAGCCATCTCACGCACGGCGAATCCGACGAAGTCGTGGTCCAGGACCGACTGAATCGCATAGTGATCGGGGAGAGATGTCTGGACGAGCACCTCACCCCCGAGTTCGCCGCGGCCGGCGCGGCCGGCTACCTGGCTGAGGAGCTGGAAGGTCCTCTCGCTCGCCCTGAAGTCGGGCAGGTGGATTCCTACGTCGGCATTCACCACACCCACCAGGGTCACCCGGGGAAAGTCGAGGCCCTTGGCGATCATCTGCGTGCCGAGGAGGATATCGACCTCCCCACGCTCCACGCGGCCAAGGATCTCGTGATGGGACCATTTGCCCGAGGTCGTGTCCACATCCATGCGCGCGATCCGCGCACTGGGAAAGGTCTCCGACACTACCTTCTCTACCTGCTCGGTCCCGAGCCCTCGGAACGACAGATCGTCGGACCCGCATCGTGGACACCGCGAGGGCGCCGGTGCCTCGCTCCGGCAGTGATGGCACACGAGGCGATTGGTCCCACGATGATACGTCATCGAGATGGAACAGTCGGAGCAAATCTCGACGTCTCCGCACTCTCGGCACTGGACGAACGATGAATAGCCCCGGCGGTTGAGCAGAAGAATGGTCTGCTCGCCTCGCTCGATCCTGAGACGTACCGCCTCAACGAGGGGGGGCGTTAGAACCACGCCGCCCTCGCTCCGTGCCGGCCGATCGGCGCCCTTGGCCCGGCGCTCCGCCCGAAGGTCCACCAGCCGGACCGGCGGGAGCCGTCCTCCCCCGACTCGGTTCGGAAGAGAGATGCGGCTGAATTTGCCGCGGCTGACGTTGTGCCAGCTCTCGAGGGAAGGTGTGGCGCTTCCCAGCACGCACAGAGCCCCCTGCTGGAAGGCCCGCACGACCGCCATGTCCCGAGCGTGATACCGCGGAGCCTCGGACTGCTTGTAGCTACTGTCGTGCTCCTCGTCTACGACGATGACCCCGAGGTCCGCCACCGGCGCGAACAGAGCCGAGCGGGCCCCCACGGCAATCCGGCGATGCCCGGCTCGCAGCTGTCGCCATGCGTCGTACCGCTCCCCGTCGGAGAGGGCCGAGTGGAGCACCGCGACCTCGTCGCCGAAGCGAGCCCTGAAGCGGGCCACGGTTTGCGGCGTGAGAGAGATCTCCGGCACCAGAACGATGGCTCCCCTGCCCTGGGCCAGCACATGACTCAGCAGCTCGATGTACACGAGCGTCTTGCCCGACCCCGTCACCCCGTGCAGAAGGAACGGCTCCGACGGCCCTCCGTCGACGGTTTCCTTCAGCGTCCGAATCGCCTCCGCCTGTTGGGCCGTGGGTTCGTGTCCGGGCCCCTCCTCCAGGGGGATCTGCGCGAAGGGATCTCGTCGCACTTCACGATCCTCGACCACGACTAGGCCCTTGTCCTCGAGTCCATGGATCACACTCCTGCTGAAGCCGGCTTGCCCGGTAAGATGAGCCAGCTCCACCGTGCCTCCGGATGCGCAAAGGGCTTGGTAGGCTTCGGCCTGCCGGCGTGCACGTCCGAAGAGGGTCTCGAGCTCCTCGATGTCCTCGATCCAACGGTCGAGCCGGGCGACCCGTTCCTTCTTGATCGGGGGCGCCCTCGGCGGAAGCGTCTCATGACTGAGGATCCCCCGCCCCGACAGAGATCGGATCGCCGGCCAGATAGAGCCCATGCCAAGCGCCTTCCGGAGCGCCCGTACGCTCCAGGGTGCCTCTCGGGCCGACAGCGCCTCGACGAGCCGTCGCTCCCTCGGCTTGAGCTTTCCGGGCTCGACCGACGCCAACGAGACGACGTCGCGAGAAGCGTCGGAGAGAACGGCCGGCAGCATCGTACGCAAGGCGATGCCGAGTGGCGCCACGTAGTACTCCGCCATCCAGCGGGCCAGTCGTAGCTGATCCGGCTGCACCGCCGGCTCGGTGTCCAGGACGTCCAGTATGGGTCTGATGCCCTTGCGGCCCTCACTGTCGCCGGCGCCGACGACGAACCCGATGCGCTCTTCACGCCGGAACGGGACGAGCACCCGCGTGCCCGGCTCCGGCACGGGACCCGACGTCGAATAGGTGAACGTGTGATCCAGCGGGAGTGGCAGCGCCACCTGAAGGAAGGACAAGCTCACCGGGACCGGAGTGGAAAGCGGTACCGTCAGTCCAGCAACAGCAGGATCTCTTCCTGCCGCTCGCGGGGCGTGACCTCCGGCCCGTCTACTCCGAAGTGCACGTTGATCTCGCTCCGGATTCCCACGTCGTCCGGAAGGTAGACACCGGGCTCGATGGAGAATCCTACGCCGGGCACGAGCAAACGGTTATCGCGCGTCTCGAGATTGTCCAAGTTCGGTCCACTGCCGTGCAGTTCGAGATCCATCGAGTGGCCGGTCCGATGGACGAAGAACTCGCCGTATCCGGCCTCGACAAGGAAGTCCCGACATACGTCGTCGACCTCGAAGCCGTGCACCTCGCGCCCCTCCTCGTGACACCTACGAAGAAACTCGATCCCAGCCTCGCGAGAGCCACGGACCGCCTCCCAGATCGTCTGCACCCGCTCGGGCACCGAGCCCGCCAGGATACCCATCCAGGTCTGGTCGGCCGGCACTCCGCCTTCCGTCTGCTTCCCCCACAGGTCGATGAGCAGGACCTCGCCCTCGACGATAAGCGCTCCGGCATCACGAGGGTCGTAGTGCGGATCGGCGGCATTGGGACCGATGGCCACATGGGTGTCCGTACCGACCCCGACGCCCCGGTCCGTGAGCTCCGATCGAATCCAGGCGCCGAGTTGTCCCTCGAGAAGAGGAGAGCCCTGGCGAACGTGGTCCGCGGCTCTGGCGAATGCGTCGAGCGCGACCTGCCGCACGGTCTCGGCCGAAGCCCGGTGCTCTTGGAGCTGCTCCTCGGACCACACCGAGTAGAACGTAGACACCAGATCTCCCGAACTCACCGGCTCGACGCCGACCTCCCGGAACAGCTCCAGCATCCCCGCCGGAATCCTGTCGAGGGTCGGAACGCTCGAACGAGAGGATACCTCCATGGCCAGGCGCGTCCGCCCCTCCACCAGTTCCGCCAACTCGGACTCCATGTCTCGCCAACTGGCGTAGTCCTTCTTGGCCCAAGGCCAATGCCGCCAGGACGAGTGCTCGATGGCGTGAATCAGAGCGACCGGGTCCCCCTCGGCGGGCACCAGGGCGAAGGACCTGCGAGTGGTCCAGCCCAAGCCGACCATGGCGCTCGCCACGGGGTTCTGGCCGCGAAAGTCGAAGAAGAGCCACCCGTCCAGGCCGCCTTCCTTCAGTGCCTCTTGGACTCGTGCCACCTGCTCCGGATCGGTCATCGGGGCGATCTTGGTCACGTCGTCTTCCGTCGCTTTCCGTGGTTATCGGTCATCTGGTTTCGTATCGTCGCCGAACAGCGGGAGTCCTGTCACCTGCTCCCCTTCTTGGTCGGCGTCCCCCTCCGATGCAGCCTCCGATTCGGAGGAGGGCTGAACCGGTTCAGGCACCGCCTGCCCCGTTCTTGAATCGGCCCCGGCGGCATCGACGGGCGGAGCCACACCAGCCTTCACGCCTTTGACCAAGTCGAGCCCCAGGATGCGCTCGTGCGTGAGGACCCTGTGTACCTCACGCTCCCTGGCCATAGCGGTCCACAGGCCGGCCCACCCCCACCGGTGCCGTGCTCTTCGGAGGATCCCCAGCTTCTCGCCCAGGCTGAAGAGCTCCGCGAAGTCGGGGAACGGCTTTGCGATCTGAGGGCGGAACGCGGTCTCCTCGTCCGACCAATCCTCGGTGTGGAGGTTTTCGAGGCCGGCGCTTCTCAGGATCTTCTTCCACTCCACGAGCATCAAGGGTCGGCACCCGAGATGATCGGCCAGAACCGCCTGCCGCTCCGGGTCTACGGGGGCCTTCCAAACGGGCTGGACGACAACGACGACGGCACCCGGCTTGGCCACCCTCACCAGCTCCTCGACGGCGGCCTCAGGCTCCACATGAGAGGTCAGCTCGAGCTCGGCGACGACCACGTCGAAGATCCCGTCACGGAAGGGCAGGCCGTCCATCTCGCCGGGCTGCACATGGACTCGATCCAACAGTCCGAGGCCTCGCAGCCGCTCCTCCGAGCGCTCGAGCAACCGTGGATCGTCTTCCACGCCCGAGCCATGGACATCGTACTCGTCCACGAAGTACTCGAGGGTGACGGCAAGGCCCGACGGGACCACGAGAACCTCTTGGCCAGCCCTCATCTCGGTCAGAAGCGCGATCTGCCGGTAGAGGTCTACACCACCCGGCGGAAACAGGGGTCTCCGACTCAGATGAAGGAGATCGAGCATGGAGGGGACGCCAGAGGCGGCCCGCTCCAGACGGGAAGTGTCTGAGCTCATGCGAGCGCTAGAAGCCTGTCCAAGGCTCCTAGAAGATCGGCTCCTCCGCCGCGTCCATCTCGCGAAGAGCCTTTCGGAGTCTTGTCTCTTCCTCGGCGGACAGCTCCTGCTCGGCCTCCGCGTCGAAGCGCGTCGGATCGCGCATGTATCGGAGCGCCACGACGACCACCACGATCCCGAGGAGGAGCGCCCCCGGCGGGACCAGCCAGGCCAACAGTCCCCTACCCGAGGCCCGCGGATAGGCCAGGTATTCCTCACCATGACGTGAGAGCACCCAATCCACGAGATCGTCGGTACTCCCACCCTCACGAGCCATGGTCTGAAGGCTGTCCCTCAGCAAAGCACCCTGATACGAGGTACACACCTCGAGCATCAACCCAGGGCAGTACGGGGACTTGAGACGCCCGATGGCCTCATCGGCCACCGGATGGGGCTCGACGGGATTCCTCAGAGCGTCGTCCCGTTCCTGCGCCGCTAAGGGAACCGACGACGTGCAGAGTGCAGCGGTCACCACGAGACCGAAGATCTGGAGCCTTCTCAGCATCGCAAAGCCTTCACCTGGTCGGGTATCTGAGCCTGGATTCTAGCATCCGCGAGTCCCATCAACTACCCCCGTGGGGGTATGAAGGAGCCATCCGCATGATGGTCACTCCAGATCGATGCCGGCAAGCGCCCTGAGCACGGCAGCCGTGCCCAGGCCGGTTCGTCTGGGGTCGTACCCACCCTCCAATGCCGCCACGATGCCGGCACCATCTTGGACCCGATGCATGACTTCGCGGGTCAGCGCGTGGAGATCCTCCGGCTCCAACAACATGCCCCCCAACGGGTCCCCGGCCATGACATCGAAACCCGCCGAGATCAGGACGAAACATGGACGGCTTACCTCCAACGCCTGAGTCAACGCCTCGGAGAAGTGGCCTCGATACTCGTCGGGCGGCGTGCCGGCCGGCAGAGGCACGTTCAGCGTCCAACCCTCTCCCTCGCCTGTGCCGGTCTCGGCGGCGGCGCCCGATCCGGGATAGTGGGGCCATTGGTGCAGCGACATGTAGAAGACGGTGCCGTCGTCGAAGAACACGTCCTGGGTGCCGTTCCCATGGTGTACGTCCCAATCGACGATGAGCACGCGCTCCGCTCGCCCGGTCGCTTGAAGCCACCTTGCGGCTACCGCGACGTGGTTGACGAGGCAAAACCCCATGGCGCGATCCGGAGTCGCGTGATGTCCGGGAGGTCGCGTAGCCACGAAGGCCGACGCGAGAGTCCGGTCCGCCACGGCCTCCACCGCAGTGATAAGGGCACCCGACGAGCCAACCGCCGCCCGCCATGAGGCCGGAGAGACCACGGTGTCGGGGTCGAGCCGGATCAGCGCGTCCTCGCGTTCGGCCCTCTCGGCCGCTTCACGAACCAGCGCCAGGTGGGCCGCCGAGTGCACCCGCATCAGATCCTCTTCCGCCACCTCACCTGATTCGACTTGGACGACCTTGTCGTGAAGCGCGAGCAGGTCCTTTCCGACCGCAGAAGCAAGCGACCGGAGGCGGCCCTGGTGTTCGGGGTGTCCCCACCCGGTATCGTGAAGGGGGGACGCCGGGTGGAGGAGAAAGCCTACCGGAGGAGGGTCAGTCACCGGCGCCCACGACCGCACGCTCCTGAGCGTCGGCGATGCGCTCCTGCACCGTTCTCACCGTGTACGCGCGCGAACGCAATGCTATCAGCGCATCACACGCAGCGCTCGTCGCCGACATGGTCGTGAAGTAGGGGACCTTGTGTGTGATGGCGGCTCGCCTCATGGCGTAGTCGTCGTACTGAGACTTCTTGCCGAGCGGCGTGTTGATGAGCAGGTCCACCTTGCCCGAGACGATCCGGTCGACGATGTCCGGCCGGCCCTCTCCGACCTTGAAGACCTGCTCCGACGGAATCCCCAGGCGCGCCAGGTGCTGATGCGTGCCCTTTGTGGCCCAGATCACGAACCCGAGATCGTGAAGGCGCCGCAGGATCGGAGTGACGGTCGCTTTGTCTCGATCGTTGACGGTCACGACGAGCGTCCCGCCTTTGACCGGCAGCAGGTTATAGGAGGCGGCCTGTGCCTTTGCGATGGCCATCCCGAAGGAGTCGTCGAAGCCCATCACCTCACCGGTGGATCGCATCTCCGGGCCCAGGAGGATGTCGACGTCGAATCGGTCGAACGGGAACACCGCCTCCTTCACCGCGACGCCCGCGACCGGCGGCTCCTCCGGGATATCCAGATCGGCGATCTTCTCTCCTGCCATGATCCGTGCCGCCAGGCGAGCCAGCGGCACACCGGTGGCCTTGCTGACGAACGGCACCGTGCGAGAAGCCCGCGGATTGACCTCCAAGACGTAGACGACCCCGTCGCGGATGGCGTATTGGATGTTGAGGAGCCCCACGACGCCGAGTTCGAGAGCGAACTTGCGCGTCTTTTCCTTGATCTCCGCGAGCTCGTCGGCCCCGAGCAGGTAAGGCGGCAGTACGCAGGACGAGTCTCCCGAGTGGACGCCTGCGTCCTCGATGTGCTGCATGATCCCGCCGATGACCACATCGGTGCCGTCACACAGGGCGTCGACGTCCGCTTCGAAGGCATCTTCGATGAAGCGGTCCACCAAAACGGGATGATCCGGAGACGCTCGCACCGCCCGCTCGAAGTAGCCCATCATGGAGTGCGCGTCGTACACGATCTCCATGGCACGCCCACCGAGCACATAGCTGGGACGCACCAACACCGGGTACCCGATGTCCTCGGCAATCGCCAACGCCTCTTCCTCGCTGGTCGCCATGCCGTTCTCGGGTACCGTGGCCTCGACAATCCGGCAGACCTTCTCGAAACGGCTTCGATCTTCGGCCCGGTCGATCGCGTCCACGGAAGTGCCCAGGATGGGTACTCCCGCCTCCTGCAGAGGATGGGCGAGGTTGAGGGGTGTCTGCCCACCGAGCTGCACGATGACCCCCAACGGCTTTTCGCGCTCCACGATCTCGAGAACGTCCTCGAAGGTCAGGGGCTCGAAGTAGAGCTTGTCGCTCACGTCGAAGTCGGTGGAGACCGTCTCCGGATTCGAGTTGATCATGATGGTCTCGTACCCGGCGTCTCGAAGAGCCAACACCGCCTGGACACAGCAGTAATCGAACTCGATTCCCTGTCCGATCCGGTTGGGACCGCTCCCGAGAATGATGATCTTCTCGCGATCCGAAGGTGCCGATTCGTCCTCCTCCTCGTAGGAGGAGTAATAGTAGGGCGTCTCGGCCGGGAACTCCCCTGCGCACGTATCGACGACGTTGTAGGTCGGCCGGATGTCCCACTCCCAACGCTGGCTGCGGACCGCTGATTCATCCTCGCCTCGGAGAGCCGCGAGCTGTCCGTCCGAGAAGCCGTTTCGCTTCATCAAGCGGAGCTCATCCGGGCCGACGTTGTCGAGCGATGCGTACCACCGCTCGTCCTTGATGATCTCCAGGAGCTGATAGAGGAACCAGGGATCGATACCGGTCGCCTGCCGGATGTCCTCGATGCTCAGGCCCGACTCGTCACCGACGTCTTCGAGGGCGTACTTGAGCTGGAAGTGGCGTTCCGATGTAGGCCGTCGGAGTGCCGCGAGGAGGGCCTCGGTCTCGACCGACTCGAGTCCGTCGTCCTCGAGACGAGCTCCCGTCACCCACCCGATGCGGCCGGTCTCCAGACCCCGGATCCCCTTCTGCCAGGCGGAGCGAAACGTACGTCCGATGGCCATGGTCTCCCCCACGGCCTTCATCTGAATACCCAGGATCGGATTCACCTCGGGGAACTTCTCGAACGCGAACCTGGGGAACTTCACAACGACATAATCGAGCGTGGGCTCGAAGGACGCCGGTGTGGTCTTGGTGATGTCGTTGGGCAGCTCGTTCAGGAGGTAGCCCACGGCGAGCTTCGCGCCGACTCGGGCGATCGGGAACCCGGTAGCTTTGGACGCCAAAGCCGACGACCGCGACACGCGCGGGTTCATCTCCACGATGAGCATCTCGCCGCTGTCGGGATCCAGCGCGAACTGGATGTTGCAGCCCCCCGCCTCCACACCGATCTCGCGGATGATCGCGATCGCCGCGTCGCGCATGAGCTGGTACTCGACATCGGTGAGTGTCTGGACCGGAGCTACGGTAATGGAGTCGCCGGTGTGGACCCCCATCGGATCGAAGTTCTCGATCGAACAGACGATGATCACGTTGTCCGACGCGTCCCGAACGACCTCGAGCTCGTACTCCTTCCAACCGATTACGCTGCGATCGATGAGCACCTCGGTTATATGCGAGGCGTCGAGGCCTCGACGGACCGCCGCCACGAACTCATCGAGGTTATAGGCGATGCCCCCGCCCGTGCCCCCCATAGTGAAGCTCGGTCGGATGATCGCCGGGTATCCGACGTCCTCACCGATCACCATGGCCTCGTCCATCGTGCGGGCGAAGCCTCCGTGAGGTAGATCGAGGCCGATACGCCTCATCGCGGCCGCGAACTCTTCTCGGTCCTCTGCCATACGAATGGAGCGGGCGTTGGCTCCGATGAGCTCGACGCCGTGCTCCTCGAGCACGCCCGATTCGTCCAGATCCATGGCGATGTTCAGCGCCGTCTGTCCGCCCATCGTCGGCAGGAGTGCGTCGGGCTTTTCGCGCTCGATCACGCGCTGCACCCAGTCGGGCGTCAGCGGTTCGATATAGGTCCGATGCGCCAGATCCGGGTCGGTCATGATGGTCGCCGGGTTCGAATTCACCAGCACGACCTTGTAGCCCTCTTCCTTCAGAGCGCGGACGGCCTGGGTGCCGGAATAGTCGAACTCACACGCCTGCCCGATGATGATGGGGCCGGATCCCAAGATGAGAATGGAGTCGAGGTCTGTACGTCTAGGCAATGGCTGAACAGAGGGGGTTTAGGCCGCTACAAGACAGGCCGGTCCACGGTGGGAAAAGCGGAGCGCACATCGCGGCGAAAGGTGTCGGATCGGGCGGTAGCGCACAAGGCGGAGGAGGTGACCCGAAAGGCCCGTTCAATCGCCCTTCTCGGACTCCTTGCGGACGGCCGTGAGAAGGAAGAACGCGAAGCCGCCCCAGATGAAGCCCAGAACGAGAACCATGGTGACAATGGTCGATGTAGTCATGGGCGTATTGTCAGACCGTCGGGCTCACTGCGCAAGCCGGCTGCCACTCCCGATGCGCACCGAGCCGCCGGTCAAGGCTTCACGTCTACCGTGATCCCCGTGAGGTTGGCGATGGCGCCATTGTCGGCCCCGACAGCCTCGACCGAAGTCACGGCGGGGAGCGGAGCCTCCAGGTCCTGAACGCTGATCTGGAAGTCCATCTCGCCTGCATCAGGAGTCACCAGAACCACCCGGAACGCACCAGCGGCGTTCTCGGCGAAGAAGGCCTGAGTCGTCCCCGAGCCGGAGAACCCAGTGATTCCCGCTCCCGTGACTTCCAGGACGATGGCGCCCACCGGGATGGGGCCTGAGCGCAGTCGGCCGGTGAGTTGCCCGGGGCCCTTGGGGCCCGAATCGCACGCAGCAAGGACCAGAACGCAGGCCAGAACCGCTGAAAGGAGTGTCCGCCTCATCGTGATTCCTCCCGCCGCAGGAAGAGGGGCACCACGATGGGATCCGTGGCGCGCATCTGCTGGGTCGCGGGATGATCCGGATTGGCTACGACCCAGGCCCGAAAGTCACCCAGGTCGTAGTCTTCGTCCTGATTCCCCTGGTAGTCCAGGAACGTCGCGAGGTTGGGGTCCATCGGCTCGGCCGCGAGGAACTGGTTCGCCATTTCGCGCAGACCGGAGCTGGGCGGTGCCACCGTAATGCTGAGCGGAGCCGATGCCGTCAGGCCGATCGCATCCGTGGCCCACAGCGTCACATCGTACACGCCAATCTCGAGCGGTGTCCCATGGATCACTCCGCGATTCCGGTGTGAGTGCATCCCGGCTGGAAGCTCGCCAAACTGCTGCCAGGTGACCGGCGGGTTGCCGTTCTCCACCGAGACGGCGAGGGAGTTGGGCGTGGCGGCGTCGAATTCGAAGTTCAGAGTGGGCGCCCCCGCGAGCCCGAACGTAACGTCGAACAGCGCGCCGGCGTCCGCGGGTTCAGTGAGGGCGATGATGGCCGGATTACCCTGACCCGCGAGCGCGCCGGTCCACTCTCGGAAGGCAAAGCCGATATTGGTTTCGACCCCGACGCTCACCTCGGTGCCGAGCTGCACCCACCCGTCTTCCGACGGAGGATTGGTGACGATCTGGCCCGCCTCGACTCCCGGCACGGGATGGTCGAGGGTCAGGTCGAAGCGCACCTCGGGATTCCCGTAGGTCGCGGTGAGGGTCGCGTCGGAGAGCTGAGTCGTCCATTCCCGGCTCCGTCCGGACCCATCCTCCCATGACACGAACCCGTTCCGGAAGCCGTCTACGGACTCCTCTCCGCCCGCGGCCTCGACCACGTGGGTCTGAAACGGGGCCGACACGACGCTGGTGGGGTTCCCAGGCGTCTCCACTCCGTCCACCACGAAGGGAACGGGGCCCAGCGCACCGGTGGCCTCGAGGATGAGAGCCTGGTAACGGGTGAGCACACGAAACTGCATCTGCTCACCCACCTGTTGGATGTCGAGCAAGGTGATACCCGATGCCAAGCCCGGCGGCACTCCGTCCTCACCGTTGAGGCCGTCGTACGTGAACGCGGCGGGGACGGACCCCGCCGTGAAGCGGTCCTGCCCGGATGAGCCCGGGAAAGGATCTCCTGAATCGCCCCGTTGGGTGCCCAATGCCAGATCGTTCTCGCCATCCGCCTGCCGGAGCCAGACCCCCAGACGCTCGGAGGATGAGTTGACGCTGTTCGAATTCCACCGGCTCGACACCATGTTCTCGTCAATCTGCCAGACGAGGAGGCCCGGGGAGAACAGGTTTACGTCGAAGCCCGTCGGCTGGCGATTCTCAAGCAGCACATAGTCGCCACTGCCGTCGGAGGCATTGATTCGAATCAAGTCACCCGTGGTCTCCACCGGATCGAGTGTGATCACACCGAGATCGGAGTCGGGAGCAAGTGTCATCACGTTGGCCCACCCCAGCGCCTCCTTGCTCCAGGCCGTCATGTGACAAGGAACGGCGGGCACGCCACCGCTGCAGCCCCATGCCCCCGAGCCCATGAGGCCCCACCGTCCGACGCCCCCGTGGCTCCCCCCCACGGCGTAGAGGTCGGGAAGACCGAAGCCGTGTCCCAGCTCGTGCGAGAAGATGCCGATCTGGTTGATGTGCTGCGTGTCACACCCCAGCGCCGCGACGATCGCATAGTCGTCGATTAGGATCTGGCCTCCGTTCGCGGAAGCCGTCTGAGTCACGTAAGCCTGCAAAATCGGATCGACCGTAGCCGCCGCAGAGACGGAGAGCTGCCACCGGTGCGACCACACGCGTCCTACGCCGCTCACAAAGCACTCGCCACCCGCCGTCGGATGCATGACCGTGAGCACATCGACGTAGCCGTCGTCATCTCCGGAGTTGGGCAACCCATCGGGTCCGTCGTTGTCGTACTGCCCCCAGTCCAGCGTGCCGTCGTCCAGTCCGACGAGGATCTCGATGATGAACTCCCCGACCATATCCGTGCTGCTGAGCCCGTCGCTGTCTCCAGTGACGTCTTCGCCGGTGAGGGTGGTCTGGAACCAGTCGTGCGCGTCTCCCACCAAGGTCACTCGACCCCCGGACACCTCCGTGTAGAACTCTGGAATCGTGCTGAGGATGCTATTGGGGCCGTCGAAGAACTCACGCTGAATGATGTCGCGTGTGAGCGGTTCCGCGGGAGGGCCCACAGTACAGGGAGCACGACACCCCACCTTGCCCATCGGTAGACCAGGCGTATCCGCAAACAGCCCGAGAATGAGCGGGAAGGTAAAGGTGCCACTCACGCCTCCTTCGCGGCGGCCCAGCGTCGCGGCGCCACGGAAGTTCCCGGTACGGAACAAGCGCCCGGCATCCGCCGGCGCCTCGGGGCGCCAACCCCTGCCGAAGCGGTAGGCATCAGGATTTCGCTGAAGCTCGGCGTAGTAGCCCGCGGGAGGGGTCGTGCCGTACTCGCGCGCCAACATCTCGACGTCCTGCGCGGCAGCCGTCCCGTGAGGGAGTGCGGCAATGAGCGCGAGGAGCGGGAGAAGCCTGCGGTGCACTACGCCTTGTCCTCCGCACGGATCTGAAGGACATCCCCGATCGCCCTCATCCCGTCGATCACGTTCTGAATGTGCTCAGCTCGCTCTATACCCAGGAGTTCTACGCCCCGCGCCACATCGTCGCGGTCCACTCCGGCGGCGAACGCCTTGTCCTTCAGTTTCTTGGTCACGGACTTGGGGCTGAGGTCGTCGATCCCGTTGGGCCTCACCAGACAGCAAGCGTAGACGAGTCCCGAGAGTTCGTCACACGCGAACAGGACCCGCTCCAGAAGAGACTCGGGCTCCACGCCGGTCCGATTCGGAGCGTGCGTCTGGACCGCCCGCACGACCTCCATCGGGTAGCCTCGTTGCTCGAGCTCCTGCAGGCCTCGGTGTGGATGCTCATCCGGGTACTTCTCCCAATCCAGGTCGTGAAGCAGCCCCGCCATACCCCAGACGTCCTCATCCTCTCCGTACATACGGGCGTAATGCCGCACCGCGGCCTCCACGCCCAGCATGTGCTTTCTGAGTCCGTCGTTCTCGACCCAGCTCTCGAGGAGCTCCAGCGCCTCGGCCCGTTCGGGCATGGTTTCACTCAACGTGTACTCCTGGTCGTCCAAATCGCGGATCAGGGAGAGGAGTTCCCATGGGTAACTCCTACGAACGAGTCCCTCGTTTCTTGCCGGAGATGCCGGCCTCGTTCCTTAAACTCTGGACGACGGGCAGAGGTGAGACAATGGGCAAGCTTCGCAACGCGGCTTCCGAGCGTCACAGATCTGGCGACCATGAAAGATCAGCAGGTGCGCCAGGAGCGTCCACCGGTCACTCGGGAAGAGGCGCATGAGGTCCTGCTCGATCTTCTCGGGCGTTTTCTCCTTCGTGAACCCGAGCAGGCCGGAGATCCGCTTCACATGCGTATCGACGACCATGCCTTCGTCGATGCCAAAGGCATTTCCGAGGATGACGTTGGCGGTCTTGCGTCCGACGCCGGGTAGGGCGTGAAGCTCCTCCATGGTGCGGGGGACCTCACCGGCATGCTCCTCGGTTACCCCCAGGGCGAATCCGATGATGTTCTTCGCCTTGTTTCGAAAGAACCCCGTAGAGCGAACGATCTCCTCCACGTCTGCCTGGTCGGCCGCTGCCAGGTCTCCGGGCGTAGGGTACCGCTCGAACAACTCAGGCGTGACCATGTTCACCCGCTCGTCGGTGGTCTGAGCGGAGAGGATGGTGGCGACTCCCAGCTGGTAGGCGTCGATATGCTCGAGGGCGCAGTGGGCGTCCGGGTACTCCTGGGCCAGAAGCGCAAAGGCCTCGGCCGCACGCTCCGTCTTAGCCTGCTTGGACTCTGTCGCCATGACTACCTTGATCCGGGCCTAACCGTCCTCGGGGGCACCGGGGAGCTTCGCCACCAACCACCCATTCAAGAGGTAGAGGACGACCAGAGCGATGGCCCACTGGATCAGAACAGAACCGACGTTGAAGGCAGAGAAGAGCGTCCACGTCTCGGCGAACGACCCGCCCTGGGCCTGGTACAGCCACCAAGCCATGAGGACCACCGACTCGACGATCACCAACCGGATGGCCCAATCCCACCAGGCTCCGATATGGATGTCCGAGTCACCGGTGTTGATGAACTTCTCCCTCCATTGAGTGACGCCGTACTTCAGCACGGCGAACGCGAAGAAGAAGCCCGAGAGCATCAGCCCGACACCCCAGACCCAGTCCTGATTCGCGAAGAAGGGCCCGGCTCCGGGGGTGTCGCTCCAGTTGAGCGCGCTCGGTGCGCCGAACAGGATGCCGGCGGTTCCCACCAGGGTGATCGCGCGACCACGCGTCATGCCCAGATCAATGAGGATTCGACTGGCCAGTTCGATCATGGCTACGAGGGACGTCCAAGCCGCGAACACGAGAGCCAAGAAGAAGAGGGACATGAAGAAGCGCCCCCCAGGAATGAGTGCGAAGAGCTGCGGCACCCAGATGAACGTCAGCCCCTCGTTGCCCGCGCCCACGATCTGATCGGCGGCATCCGGCATCACGGAGAACACGGTCGCCAGCACCATGATGCCCGCCAGAAGCGACATGGAGTTGTTGCCGAACCCGATAACGAACGCGTTGAGCGCCGTGTCCTCCTGGCTCCTCATGTAGACGGCATACGTGAGAACCAGACCCCAACCGGCCCCGGTGTCCCACGCGTTCTGCGTGAGGGCCTCGAGCCAGATCTTCGAATCAGCCAGGTCGGCCAGATGGGGAGTGAAGAGGAACGCCAGGCCGGCGCCCGCACCCGGCAGGGTCACTGCCCGTATCGCCAGAATGATGACCAGGATGATCAGGCTGGGGATCAGGAACTTGGCGGCCGTCTCGATGCCCTTCACTCCCTTGGACACCACGAACAGCCCCATCCCCATTGCAACCAAGTGGGTGACTAGCGCCCATGGCGAGCCGGCGAAGCCCTCCCAAAAAGCCTCCGGCACAGCGGACGGCACGTCGCCCATCACGCTCGCCAGGAAGAACCGGATGGTCCATCCCATGACGACGCTGTAGTAGAACATGATGGCGGTGGCGACGAACGCCACCCAGGCGCCCATCCAGGCGAACTTCGGCCCGATGGTCTTCACGAAGGCACCGACCGTACCCGATCGAGTCGCCTTGCCCATCCCGAACTCGAGGATCAGCAGCGGTACCGACCAGAGCAGGAGAAACACCACCCAAGCCACCAGGAACGATCCGCCACCGTTCGACGCGGCGATGCGCGGAAAGCGCCAGATATTCCCCGTACCCACAGCCATGCCGAGCATGGCCAGGAGCATGCCCCAGCGTGAACTGAAGACTTCGGACTTGGACGACAACGATGCCTCCGGATTCAGGTTGAAGAGCCCCTTAGCGGGTCGAGGCCCTCTTCGAGCAAGCGGATAACATGGGAGACCGATGCTTCGTCGGCGACCCCGGCAAACACGAACGGGTCAGTCGGCGGGTCCGACCCGGGATCACTTCTGGGTCTCGTCCGGTATCCCGTCAGGGTCCATTCACGATCCCGACAACCGTTCCCGCACCCACTCGGGCACCGACTCGCCGCTCACCCTGACCTGTTCCAGCGTATCCCGGTCACGGACGGTGACCGTGCCGTCCTCCACAGTCTGACCGTCCACCGTAACACACCACGGCGTGCCCGCCTCATCTTGCCGCCGGTAGCGTTTCCCGATGGATCCCGCCGCGTCGTAGAACGACGGGATGGCACTGCCACGAAGATCTGCATCCAGCTTCTTGGCGATCTCGGGTAGACCGTCCTTCTTGACCAGGGGGAACACGGCGACCTTGATCGGCGCCAAGCCCGGATCGAGGCTCAGCACGACCCGAGTCTCGCCCTCGATCTCCTCCTCCCGATACGCGTCCACGAGTGCCACCAGAACGGTTCGGTCCACTCCAACCGCCGTTTCGACGACGTAGGGGACGAACCGCTTGCCCTCGGCCGGATCGATGTACTCCAACCTCTTGCCCGAATACTCCTGGTGGCGGGAGAGATCGAAGTCGGTCCGATTGTGGATGCCCTCGAATTCCTTCCAGCCGAACGGGTATTCGTACTCGATGTCGAACGCCTTCTTCGCGTAGTGGGCGAGCTCGTCGGGGCCGTGTTCGTGGAAGCGGAGCTTCTCCTTGCGGATCCCCAGCGAGAGATGCCATTCCATGCGCGCGTTCATCCAGTAATCGAACCACTCGTCGTCTTGGCCGGGCTCAACGAAGAACTGGAGCTCCATCTGCTCGAATTCTCGGGTTCGGAAGATGAAGTTTCCGGGCGTGATCTCGTTGCGGAACGCCTTGCCGATCTGGGCGATCCCGAACGGGATCTTCTGCCGTGACGCCGTCTGCACGTTCAGGAAGTTGACGTACGACCCCTGGGCCGTCTCAGGGCGGAGATAGATGACCGATGCATCGTCCTCGACCGGTCCCATGAAGGTCTTGAACATGAGGTTGAACATCCGCGCCTCGCCGAACGCCTCCTTGGTCCCACAGGTAGGGCACTGACCGTTCTCGACCTCGGGGAGGTCGGCCCGGAACCGGCGGTGGCAATTCGAGCACTCGACGAGCGGGTCCGTGAACCCGTCCACATGGCCTGAAGCCTCCCAGACCCTGGGATGCATGAGGATGGATGCATCCAGGCCCTCGACGTCGTCACGCTGATGGACCATGGTGCTCCACCAGCGATCCTTCACGTTGCGCTTGAGCTCGATTCCGAGGGGGCCGTAGTCCCAAACGGCACCCGTCCCGCCATAGATCTCGGAGGATTGGAAGATGAACCCTCGGCGCTTGGCGAGAGACGTGAGCTTATCCATCAACTGAGTGTCGGCCATCTATTGGTTCCGTTTCCGAATTGCGCGAGCCACCAAGAGGGTCGGGGCACCGTGGGATGTTTCGGGTCCTGCGAAAGGGTGGAAGCTAGACGCCCCGGCGCACCTCATCAACCGAGAAGAGAACCCCGGAATGATTCGCGGGTATACGGCGCCGACCCAATCCGGAACGTCCTTAGGATGGTTTGTAGGAACGTTTGTTACCGTACCCGGCAGGAGTGTTCTCGATGACAACGCTGACGGACAGAGCCCTCGAAGTGGTTCGCAGCTATATCGACCAGAGCGGCGGCGAACTCACGGCGCTGAGGATCGCCGTCTCCGGCGGCACGCCGGCGGCTCCGGACTTCGAGCTCACCCTGGTCGGGCCCGACGAGATTCGCAGCGGCGAGGTCGAGCTGGCTG
Source organism: Longimicrobiales bacterium (assembly GCA_965249725.1). Taxonomy (GTDB): domain Bacteria; phylum Gemmatimonadota; class Gemmatimonadetes; order Longimicrobiales; family Gaopeijiaceae; genus CBDDCX01. The sequence continues at coordinate 313,153 of CBDFMQ010000002.1, read as the reverse complement.
TGGAAGGTCTCACCCTCGTCGTCGACGAGGAGATGGCTCCACGCCTCGACGACGCCACGGTCGATTTCGTCGAGCGCGCCAACGAGAGCGGATTCGAGGTCCGCCTGGCCGCAGCAGGCGCAGGTGCCCCGTCCAGTGCTCCCGACGGGGCTCTGGCCGAGCAGGTCCGAGAGATCCTCGAGAGCCAGATCAACCCGGCGATCGCTTCCCACGGCGGTGCCATCTCGTTGGTCGACGTGCAGGGCACCGAGATCTACCTGGAGATGAGCGGTGGCTGCCAGGGCTGCGCGATGTCCCGCATGACGCTACGCCAAGGCGTGGAGCGGATGGTCCGTCAGGCCGTCCCCGAGATCACGGTCATCCACGACGTCACCGACCACGCGTCGGGGGAGAACCCGTTCTTCGAGGGCGCGGTTTAGCTGGGAGTCGGCGGATCGCCTCAACCCGGGTGATGGGAGCTAGGTGCGCCGCCCTCACCCGAACCCCGCTACTCTACCACCGCTTCGCTACCAGCGCTTCGGGCGGACGGGTTCGGGCGAGGGTAGCGCACCTGCTCCCCGAGCAGGCCCGCTCGGGATCCACCGGCTCCCGCTTTCGCGCAGGCTTGGGTGGGATGGTGAGGGGGCGACCGGTGATTCGATGGGCGTGTTCATGACTGCGCCTTGGGCACCCACGGAACCCCCCAGCCAGCCCTGCAATCAGGCTTGCAACGACCGGCGGCCGACCGTACGGTGAGTGACTCTCATCACGGGGTGAACGTGCGTCCCGAGCGCCCACGCCCGATCTGCGGGGCCCCGCCTGCCGATCAGCAACGAGAGAAGGAAACCGATCATGTCTTCAGTCCTAACGCAGCTCGCCGAGGGCCTCTCATCCGGTGCGATCCGAGTCGTGGATCTCACGCAGCCGCTTGGGCCGGACACTCCGGTCATCGGGCTCCCCGACATCTTTGCGCCGTCACCCGGCGTGAGTATCGACTTGATCTCGCGTTACGATGATCGCGGACCGGCATGGTACTGGAACACGATCACCCTAGGAGAGCATACAGGCACCCACTTCGACGCACCGATTCATTGGGTGACCGGCAAGGACCTGCCGAACAATGCATGCGACACACTGCCGGCGGGACGGTTTGTGGGTCCAGGCTGCGTGATCGACGTCACCGCGGAGGTCGCCGACGACCCCGACTTCCTGCTCACTCCCGCTCGGATCGAAGCTTGGGAGCAGGAGAACGGACGGATCCCCGCACGCGCCTGGGTACTTCTGCAGACCGGGTGGGGAAAGAGAACCGACCCGGCCGACTTCCAGAACGTATCGGACGACGGTCCCCATACGCCCGGATTCGCCAAGGAGGGATCCGAGTTTCTGGCCTACGAACGTGACGTGACGGGAGTCGGGGTCGAGACGATCGGGACGGACGCGGGTCAGGCTGGAGGGTTCGATCCACCCTTCCCCAACCACACGATCATGCACGGCGCGGGCAAGCTCGGCTTGGCCAGCCTGTGTAACCTGGATCAGCTACCGGCGACCGGATCGGTCATCGTGGCGGCGCCGCTGAAAATCGTGGACGGGAGCGGGAGTCCGCTCAGGGTGTTGGCACTGGTGGGGGGGTAGCGGTGCGAAGCGGTCCCAGAGCTAGGTTGGGAACTGCCAGGCGGCGATGATCAGGGCCCCGATCACGCCGATTGCAATACCAATTAGGGCGACCTTGAGGCCGTGAAGGAAATGGCGCTTCTTCTTGCCGCGACGTATCGCATCCAAGTATGCCCTGTAACGTTTTTCTCCCCGAGAAGTCGGCGAGATCGCTGTGGCGTTCATGGTGCTCCACCGTGTTAAGGGAGTTTCCACCCCGAAATAAGTGCAACAGCCATGCCAATCGGGCTTTCCGCGTCATTCCTGGCTTCTCGCCGGCTCAACTCTTCCGATTAGGGGAAAACTCTTCCTGATTCTTGTAACTTGTTGCCTTGAAAGCCCCTAAGGCGCCGATGCCTGATCCGTCCGACCCGCAGGGCGCGCGCGCGCCTCGAGAGCCCACACTGATCGGGCGGGCCCGAGCCAACCTGGCCCGTACAGCAGTCACCTGCGACGAGGGCTCGTTCACGTACAGGGACCTTCTCTCGGCCGCGCACGGTGTGGCCAAACGGCTCTCGGCAGCGGTCCTGCCAACGGACGGAGAAGCCACGGATCTCGCCGAGGCCCGCGTCGCCTACCTGGTCCCCCCCGGATTCCAACATGTAGCGGTCCAGTGGGGAATCTGGATGGGAGGGGGCGTAGCCGTCCCATTGGCGATCTCGCATCCGCCCCCCGAGCTGGCGCAAGTCCTGGACGACGCCGAGCCGACCGCCGTAGTCGTTCACCCGTCGTTGGCCGACCGAATCATCCCGCTGGCTCAGGAGCGAGGATTCGAGGCTCTGGATTCGGATGCGTTGTGCGCCGAAGCGGCTCCGGTGGTGCCCGCGGAGCCCACCGAGGAGCCCGCCGCCGGGCCCCCCGCCGGGCCCCCCGCCGGGCCCCCCGCCGGGCCCCCCGCCCTGCCCGACATCTCCCCTGTCCGGCGAGCCCTCATGGTCTACACGAGCGGCACGACGGGCCGACCCAAGGGGGTGGTGACGACCCATTCGCAAATCGAAGCCCAAGTCACCTCCCTCGTCGGCGCCTGGGGCTGGAGCCCCGACGACCGCGTTCTGTTGGTGCTGCCCCTCCATCACGTGCACGGCATCATCAACGTAGTCACCTCTGCCCTGTGGGCCGGGGCCTGCTGTCAGATGCTCCCCCGTTTCAACGCCACCGATACGTGGGAGTGTTTCGCCTCGGGCGACGTCACCCTGTTCATGGCGGTGCCCACGGTCTACGTCAGGCTCATCGACGCGTGGGACGGGGCGAGTCCGGAAGACCAGGAGCGATGGAGCCAGGGGGCGCGGAAACTGCGCCTCATGGTGTCCGGCTCGGCTGCACTCCCCGTCAGCGTACTCGAGCGATGGCGGGAGATCACCGGACATACACTCCTCGAGAGGTACGGGATGACCGAAATCGGCATGGGTCTCTCGAACCCACTCCTGGGGGAACGGCGTGCCGGCCATGTGGGACAACCACTTCCTGGAGTAGAGGTCCGGCGCGTCGACGAGTCAGGCGAGCTCGTGGTAGAGCCGGAAAGCCCAGGGGAGTTGGAGGTACGGGGGCCCGGTGTCTTCTCCGAGTATTGGCGTAGGCCTGAGGAGACGAGTGAGGCGTTCGACGACGGGTGGTTTCGCACCGGCGACGTGGCGGTGGTCGAGGACGGGTACTACCGTCTCCTCGGCCGCCTGTCCGTCGACATCATCAAGGTGAGCGGCTACAAGGTGTCGGCTCTACAGATAGAGGAAACGGTGAGAGAGCATCCGCATGTCTTGGACTGCGCGATCGTGGGTGTGCCCGACCCTGAGCTGGGGGAACGCCTCTGCGGAGTCGTAGTCCCTGCGAGCGATTCGCCGGTCGACGTGGATGCCGTGCTGGGCTGGGTCAAGGGCCGACTCGCCCCGTACAAGGTGCCGAGCGAACTGAGGGTCTTCGACGACTTGCCCCGCAACAGCATGGGCAAGGTGCAAAAACAAGACGTGAAGGGTCTCTTCGCGTCAGGGGACTCCCAGTGAGCGCCATCCTCGACAACCTGCGCGAGTTCTGGCTCGTCCACCTGTTGTTGTCACTCTACACGGTCCTCCTCGCCTACCACGCATACGCCGGAAAGAAGGAGACGAAGGGGCTGGCCGACTACTACGTGGGGGGCCGAGGGATGGGCGGCTTGGCCCTCGGCCTTTCGTTCTTCGCCACCTACTCGAGCACCAACTCCTTCATCGGCTTCTCTGGTCAGGCCCATGCGTGGGGAGCACCCTGGCTCCTCTTGGTGCCCTTCGTGGTGGGCTTTTCGTTCTTCGCCTGGGCGGTCGTCGCTCCTCGCTTGAGGGTCTTCACGCGTTCCCTCGATTCTCTGACGGTTCCCGACTTCATCGGATTCCGCTTCGAGAGCACGGCTGCGCGCTTCCTCGCGGCGGTCATCGTCTTGTTCGCGAGTCTCTTCTACATGACGGCGGTCTTCAAGGGAATCGGCAATCTCCTGGAGACCTTCATGGACATCCCCTATAAACTCTCGATCGCGATCGTGTTCGTCGTGGTCATGCTCTACACGGCGGTAGGAGGCTTCATCTCTGTGGTGAAGACCGATGCCGTCCAGGGCATCGTCATGTCCGTGGCGGCCATCCTACTCTTCACGGGTACGGTGAGTGCGGCTGGGGGGCTCGGGGCCATCGAGCTGATCCGGCAGGCCCCCGAGACATCCCACCTGTTCACCTGGGGAGGTGGCGTCGCGGTCCCGGCCCTGTTCGGAGTGCTGGTCGCCGGCACCATCAAGTTCGCGGTCGAGCCTCGTCAGTTGTCCCGCTTCTACGCGCTCGAAGGCGCACAGGCGACGAAGACCGGCATGGTGGTCAGCACACTCACGTTCACGGCCGTCTACTCCCTCCTCGTGCCGGTGGGTCTGTACGCGCGACGCGTCATTCCCGGCGACGTCGCCGACACGGATTTGATCGTGCCTACGCTCCTTGCCATGGACGGCGTGTTCTCTCCCCTGGGTGCCGCGTTCCTTCTGGTTGCCATGGTCGCTGCGGCGATGTCGTCGCTGGACAGCGTCCTCCTGGTGATGGCGTCTACCGCCGAACGAGATCTCGTGGGAGTGTTCCGTCCCCCCAGCTCCGATGCCTCCGCGTTGCGCGCAACACGTGTCTATGTAGCGATCTTCGCCCTGATCACTGCCGTTATCGCACTGAACCCCCCAGGGGGCATCGTCACCCTGACCGCCCTTTCCGGCAGCCTCTACGGAGCATGCTTCCTTCCCGCGATCGTCCTCGGGCTCTACTGGCGCAGGGGCAATGGGACCGCCGTCATCGGCTCGTATGTCGCGGGGCTCGCCCCCCTTTTCCTGTGGAGATTCACACCGTGGTCGGCGAGCCTACATCAAGTCTTTCCAGCTTTGCTCCTATCGATGATCACGTACGTCGCGATCTCGATGGCGGGAAGCCGTGTAGAAACCGAGCGAGTGCAGGACCTTTTCGACTCGGCTCAGGATACATGAGGACTCCGGGCACCCGGCCCATTGTCTTGCAGCCCTGAGGCGCCCTGCGTAATTTTCGAGGTTGAACGTGGCTTTCTGTGGAGGATTCAAGATGCGTTTTGGGCTGCTGAGCGAGCTATCCGCCCCCGTGGGTCGGGTGTCGATGATGTTGGTCGCTGTCACGCTTGCGTTCGCCTCGCCGTTGTGGCAGGCCGAACCAGCCTCGGCGAGCGTGCCCGATCCGGTCGTTGGTATCTGCGCTGCTGCGCCGGCCGTTGCGCCCCTCGCCGACTACTACAACATCCGCATGGCAGCCACGGGTAGCGCACCGGGTGCGGTCGGATACGTCACGAAGACCTTCGCTCAGTCGCCGTTCGGCATCGCGGTTTCGGTGGATGGCCGGTACGTCTACGACGTTCACCTCGCCGTCGAAGGACTCCGGGGACCCCCGAACGTGGAATACACCGTTTGGGTAACGCCGCCCAACCTGAGCCCGATCGTCAGAATGGGCGTCCTCGACGAAAACCGTGAGCTCAAGGGACAGGTGGACTTCAACAAGTTCATCATGTTCGTCACGGCCGAGCAGCCGGGTTCGTGGGACCCCGCGAATGTCGATAGGCCCGGGAATGCTTGGAAGGGACCGATCCTCATGCAGGGGATCTCCCGGAGCGGCCTGATGCACTCCGCGTCGGGGCACGGCCCGTTCGAAGTAGAGAACTGCTGAAACCGGCCGACCCCATGCAGTTGCTTAGTGCCCTCCCCCGCCGGGTCGTGCTGTCTCTGGCCGTCTTGGCCTGGAGTCCTCTAGCCGCCGACGCACAGTCACCGCCGGCGGACGGGATCATCGAACAGGGCACCGCCAACGTCGAGTTGGTGTCACACATCCAGCTCGGACAGGCCTTCAGCGTGGGCGACATCGAGATCGAGCAGGAGATCTCTCGACCCTACGTGTATGTGTCCCGTTGGCTCCTGGGCGGTGTCGACATCATCGACGTGTCCAAGCCGGAGAGCTCGCAGATCATCTACCGGTGGCGCATCGAGAACGCCGAGCTGCACCGCGGCTCGGGCGGCACCGACGGTAAGTACTTCAAGCTGAACGATCGCTACTACTACGCTCAGGGTCTCCAATTCCAGCAGGGTGGGCCGGACGCCGACCTCGGCGCGGTGGTCTTCGACGTAACGGGACTTCCTGATCCCGAGGCGGTACGCGAGGTCGGACGTATCCGAGACCCGCTCAGCCCGGGCGGGTTTCACAATCTCTTCGCCTATAAGCACTCCGACGGCCGTGTGCTCCTCTTCGCAACGGTGAACGGGCCCTACGCCAACATCTACGACATGCAGATGTTTCTGGACGGGGCCCCGGACAACGGGCTCATCGCTCAGATGCCTGTGCCGACCAATCCCTGTCCGGGCGCCGGGATGTCACATACCTACCACGACTTCTACATCGCCTTCGATCCGGAGACCGGCCGGGACCTCGCCTACGCCGCTTCCCAGCCGGTAGGGACCTACGTCTTCGACGTGACCCGCCCAGAAGAGCCCCAGCTGATCAAATCGGTTGCGTGTGTTCCAGGGGTGACCCGCGATCACACGTTCGCGGTGACGCCGGACCACAAGTACGGCATCTCCGAAGGCCATCTCCGCTACAGCCCCATCCGCTTGTTCGACATGGAGGCGACGGACGCCACCAACATGATCACGCGACCCATCGGAGCGTGGACGGCGGACTGGAAGAAGCACGCCCACAACTTCGAGATGCGCTGGCCCTACGTGTTCGTCGCGAACTACATGGAGGGGCTTCAGGTCTTCAACATGATGGACCCGGAGAACCCTTACACGGTGGCCAGCTTCGACACCTACGATCAGCCCGACAACATCGCCTACGGCGGCGGAGCTTCGTTCTTCACCGAGGTGGCCAACGGCGCTATGGGTCTCGATGTCCGCAACGAAGACGGCCTGATCATCGTTTCCGACTTCACGACCGGCTTCTGGGCCTTCCGCCTGGACGGCTTCCAGGGCTGGAACGGGAATGACTGGGGAATGCCCAACATTTCCACGGTCCAGGATTGGGACAACGGACCCGAAGGGTCGAAGCGGGCGACGGTCTTCTAGGGCTGAATGCTAGGAATCCCACCGGTGGGATTCCTAGGGGAACGCGGTGACTTCGAGCCGGAACTTGCTCGCGTCCCCGGTATTGATGGAAAACTGTCGGTCCCCGTTGAACCCCACACCGACACCAGTGGTACCCCCGAAGCTCGCTGACTGAGACGAGTAGCTCATGATCTCGATGAACGAGCCGATACCGGGCACGTAGGCACCTTCCCGGCTCACGTTGAGGGTCCCGGCGAGGGTCCCGGCTCCCGTGACGACCAAGCGGTCCTGGCCCGCTACCAGCAGATCGATGTTCACGTTGCTCGTGCCCTGAAGTACGAGAGCACCGGTGATCGTGAGAGTGCCGGCTGTGCCGGGCGCGCCGGGGTTGACATCACCGTTGAACGTGAGGCTGGCACCCGTAATGTCGAGGGTGCTGGTGCCCTGAAGTAGCGCCCCGGAAGCATGCGTGACTGTGCCTACCAGATCGAGCTGGTCATTCACGATGATCGTGCCCTGATTGTTGAGGGTCGCGGTGATCTGGTTCGTGGCGCCGCCCGTCGCTTGAATGACGCTCGAATTGGTCAGCGTGCCGGCCGATACGGTCAAGAAGCCGGCCCAGCTCGTGCCGGTGAGCTCGATCGTCCCGGTGTTCGTGAAGCCGTTCGCCACCGTGAGCTGAGCAGGCCCGTTGTTGCCGTTCAGAGTGATCGCACCTGCCTGGGTCACCGATCCATTGAACTGAGTCGTGCCCGGGGGTAGCACTGTGATCGTGCCCGTCGCTTGGTTGTTGATTGGGGCGTTCACGATCTCGTTGATCATCGTCAGCGAGACCTGATTGATCAGGGTGCCGGGTCCGTTGATCGTTGCAGCGGTTCCGCCACCGAAGGTCCAGGTTGGAGCGCCGCTCGCCACCGTCACATCGCTCGACAACGTTATGGTCGGCGTGTCCCTCCAGTCGAGGGTGCCGGTGCCCACCAGCCCCGTGCTACTACCCAACGTCGTCGTGCCACCGCTGATCTCCAGTGGCTGGCCGGCCGACACGCTCAGCGTTCCTGTCGTCGAGGTGAGCGTCCGACCACTGTTGTTGATCTTGAGCCCGTCCTGAGACAGCAACGTCCCCTGGTTGTCGATCGTCGCGGTGATTTGGCCCGTCGCACCGCCGGTCGCACTGATCACGTTCATGGTGATTTGGCCCGTCGCACCGCCGGTCGCACTGATCACGTTCATCCCCAGCGTCGTCAGCGTGCCGGCCGACACGTTCAGCACGCCGGCCCAGCTCGACCCTGTCAGGTCGATGGTCCCCGCGTTCGTGAAGCCGTTGGCCACCGTGAGGTTGGCGTCACCGTTGTTGCCGTTCAGGACGATGGTGCCCGCCTGGGTCACCGCCCCGTTGAACTGGGTGGTACCGGGTTGCACGGTGATCGTCCCCGTGGCCTGGTTGTCGAGGTCTGCATCGACGATCTCGTTCTCGAATGTCAGTGAGGCCTGATTGATCAGCGTCCCGGCACCGTTGATCGTCACCGCGTTAGTCGTGCCGAACGCCCACGTCGGTGCCCCGGCGGCGACCGTGACGTCACTCGCCAACGTGACCGTCGTCCCCGTCCAGTTGATCGTGCCCGTCCCGACCAGCCCGGTCGCTGTCCCGAGCGTGGTCACGCCTCCGTTGATCTCCACCTGCTGGCCGGCCGCCACGTTGAACGTCCCCGATGTCGAGGTGAGCGTGCGTCCGGTGTTAAAGAACTTGAGACCGTCTTGGACCAGGATCGTGCCCTGGTTGTCGACTGTGGCCGTGATCTGGTTGGTCGAGCCGCCCGTGGCCTGGATCGTCGCGCCGGCCCCGTTCGTCAGCGTGCCGGCCGACACGTTCAGCAACCCGGCCCAGCTCGTTCCCGTCAGATCGATCGTGCCCGCGTTCGTGAACCCGTTTGCCACCGTGAGGTTGGCGTCCCCGTTGTTGCCGTTCAGGACGATCGTGCCCGCCTGGGTCACGGCACCGTTCAGCTGGGTGGTGCCGGGCAGCACGGTGATCGTGCCAGTCGCCTCGTTGTCGAGGTCAGCGTTCACGATCTCGTCCTGGAAGGTCAACGACGCCTGGTTGATCAGCGTGCCGGGGCCGTTGATGGTGACCGGCACCGTGGGGGCAAACGTCCACGCAGGCTCTCCGCTCTCGACCGTCACGTCGCTGCCCAACGTCATGGTCGTCCCTGTCCATAGGAGGGTCCCCGTGCCCACGAGCCCAGTCGCCGACCCCAGCGTAATCGTGCCCGAGTTCCACTGGAGAGTGTGGCCGCTCTCGACGTTCAACGTCCCGGTCGTCGTGTCCGTATCTCCGGCATTCAGTAGGAGTCCCTTCTGGACGTGGATCGTTCCCTGGTTGTCGATGTGCCCGGTGATCTGGTTGTTCGAGCCAGCCGTCGAGCGGATCGTCGCGCCGCTCGCGTTCGTCAGCGTGCCGAGCACGCCGCTCGACACCTGCAAGATCCCGGCCCAGCTCGTGCCCGTGAGCTCGATGGTCCCCGACTTCGTGAAGCTGTTGTTGGGTACATAGAGGTTCGCGTGTCCGTTGTTGCCGTTCAGCACGATGGTGCCCGCCTGCGTCACCGCATCGTTGAACCAGGTGAGCCCCGGCAGCACCGTGATCATGCCCGTCGCCTGGTTGTCGATCGCCACGTCCACGGTCTCGTTCTGCAGCATCAGCGACGACTGATTGATCAGCGTGCCGGCTCCGTTGATCGTCACGGCGTTCGTGCCACCGAACGCCCACGTCGGTGCCCCGCTCGCCACCGTGACATCGCTGACCAGCGTCACCGTGGTACCTGTCCAATTGATCGTGCCCGTCCCGACGAGTCCTGTGCCGGTTCCGAACTCCGTGGTGCCTCCGTTGATCTCCACCTGCTGGCCGGCGGCCACGTCGAACGTCCCCGACGTGGACGTGAGCGTGCGTCCGCTGTTGAAGAACTGGAGCCCGTCTTGGACCAGGATCGTCCCCTGGTTATCGACCGTGGCCGTGATCTGGTTCGTCGAGCCACCCGTCGCCTGGATCGTCGCGCCGGCCCCGTTCGTCAGTGTGCCGGCCGACACGTTCAGCACCCCGGCCCAGCTCGTTCCGGTCAGGTCGATGGTCCCGGCGTTGGTGAACCCGTTTGCCACCGTGAGGATGGCATTTCCGTTGTTCCCGTTCAGAACGACCGAGCCCGACTGCGTGAACGGCACGTCGATGTTGTCCGTGCCGGGCAACACGGTGAGGAGCCCGCCGTTGTTCAGAGAGCCGGTACCGTCGACCGTGGTGTTCGTCAGTCTGAGCTCCCCCGTCGAAGCGACCGTGCTCGCCCCGTCGAGCGTCAACGTCCGCCCGTCGGCTGCGAGGGTCTGCACGCCCGTGCCTCCACCCACCGTCAGGACCTTCACGTTGGAGTTCACGTCCATCGTGACCGTGTAGGTGCCGTCCAGATCGATGACCACCTCGCCATCGGTGAGGTCGGGCACGTGCCCGAGGCTCCAGTTGGACGCGTTGCTCCAGTTGCCACCCGCCGGATTGATCCACTTGTTGATCGCCGTCAGCAGGACGGTGAAGTCGGCCGAAACGATGCTGTTGTTGGCCTCGTCCCCTTCCACCACCCCGTCGTGCGGATCGGTTCGTGCCTCGAAGTACACTCCGGCCGGCAGGGTCAGGGCGGCCCACTGGCCCGCACCGAACTCCTCGAGCAGGAAGCCAGTGCCGGGGTCGAGGGCAGGCTGTGGGAAGGTGAGCTGGCCGACCAACGCGTCCGTTCCGCTGTCGCGGACGTCGATGGTGATACCGGTCGCCGCCGCGGCCCCGGGGCCGAGGTTGAACACCTCCACGCGGAAGAAGACATCCGCGGCGGTGATCACGCTCCCTGGTGCTCCGCCGGGGAGAACCTCGAACAGGCTCACGATCAAATCCGCTGCGACGACGGTCAGCGTGGCTTGGCCTACAATCCCGTCGACCGCGGCCTGTATCGCGGTCGTGCCGACAGCATGGGCCGTGGCCAGGCCATCGACATCGATGGATGCGATCTCCGGATGGGTCGAGCTCCAGACCGGCATGACGTCGGTGATCGGCACCCCCAGGGCATCGACGATCTGAGCCTCGAACTGCGTGGTCTCCCCAACCGCCCCCAGCTCGACCTCGCTCGGCGTGACCACCACCGAGAAAGCCGCCTGGGTCACTTCCACCGTAATCGATGCTTCCACCGGCTGCTGTAGGGCTGCGCGCCCCTCCGCCACACCGAGCTCGGGCGCCGAGGCGGTCCCTGTGATCGTCGTCATGCCCGTGCCGACGGCCGTCACGACTCCGTTCGCGTCCACGGCTGCAACATTCGGGTCGGCCGAGGACCACCCGAGCACGGCGTCACCGACGTCGTGTCCCTGGGGGTCGACGGCCGAGGCGGTCAGGGCCGCTGTCTCCCCCAAGGAGACCAGCCTCAGTGAGGTGGGGAACAGCTCGAGGCCGGCGACGATCTGCCGAACCGTGATGGGCACCGACGCCATGATCGACGGATCATCAACCGACGTCGCGATCGCGGTCGTCACGCCGTTGCCGACGGCCATGAATGATCCCCCGGCCTCGTGCGCCGCCACCGCCGGGTCCTCCGCCGACCAGGCGACTTGCGCCCCGGCCAGCACGTCGCCGCGCGTATCGAGAACGTCGGCGGTGAATGCAGCCTGAAGTCCGAACGCATCAAAAGCGATCGACTCAGGGAGGATCTGTATCGAAGCGGGCCTGGACCGGACGGTGATCTCGACCTGATCGGACGCTCGGCCAGCGATCGCAACGATCCGGGCGATGCCGGGGCTCACCCCTGTCACGACGCCGCTCGCTTCGCCGACGGTTGCGACCGTGGGGTCGAGGGACAGCCAGAAGACCTGCGGCCGAGCGTTCGGGTTGCCATCCACCTGCACCGTAGCATTCAGTGGCAGCGTACCCCCCTCGAGCATGGACAGCGGGCCTCCTTGAATGGCAACCAGGACGGCCCAGAAGTTGTCGAGCGGGCCTCTGAAGACATCGAGCTCGTGGACCACCGGGGTAGCCTGGGCTGCCACCTCCAACTCCAGGCGGCCGCTCCACTGCACGATGTCACCATCCAGCAACTCGGCTTCGGCAACTACCGGAACGGGTGCGCCTCCCGGCAGCTCGACCTCGAACTCAACCTGCCACTGGGCGGCATTTGGATCGACGGGGAGATCCTGTGTGGCCAGAACGACTGCCGTCAGAGCGTGACGTACCGTCAGCCGGATTCGATTGACGGGCTCGGCCTTAAAGGCAGACGACAGGGACGAGATTCGGGGCGCGAGGAGGAGTGGGGCGCGAAAGTAGGAGGGTTCCGAGGTGTTCGGCCGGACGCCGTCCGTGCAAGACAGCACGATCAGCACCAGGAGCGGCGCGAGGAAGCGAGGGGAAATGCGGTTGAGGAGGCGACCGCGCATCGGGCATACCACCGGGTATAGCACTGGGGCCGAGCGGTGGAAGTCACCCGGCGGGAACCCACATTCCTATCTAGGCCGGCCGAACCGACGGCGCAAGCATATTAAGATCGAGATCTTCGCGTCAGACAGTCGGATCGCGGCGGTCGACGGATCTCACAGCGACCACAAGTAGGTCAGCTTCACCAACCCCGTCCTCTGATCCAACGCCGATTCCCTGAAGTTGATCCCGTCTTCGAAGAAATACCCGGTGTTGAAGACCACGAACAGATCCGACCCCGGCGTGTGAATCCAGTTGATCCTCAAGTTGGCCTGGAGCTTCTTCGAGTCGTTGTCGTACTGGATCAACGCCTCGGCGAAGATCTTGCGACTGACGGCCGTCAGGATGTTGGCTCCCAGAATGGTGGCCGAGAAATCACCATTCTCGACCGGAAGGGAGATGACGTTGTGATGGGCCGTGAGGCGCACCTCGAGGTGCTTCGAGAACTTCACGGTCGGGCCACCACCGAACGTCGTCCTCGTGCCCCCGAAGAACCCGCCATAGGTGAGGGCGAGTGAACCGGCCAGGGGCCGGCTCCAGTTGGGCCGGTAGTTGAAGCTGCCCGTCGTGAAGTTGTAGTCGCCCGCAGCGATCGTCACGTCGTCACGGATCTGGAACGGCACGTCGAGGCGCTCGAAGCTGCGCTTCACACTGCCCCCGCCGCGGTCCGTATTCTCGAGCGAGAACGAGAAGTCTGCGCCCAGCTCGGTCGACTGCTTCTCATGATTCTGGCCCTCGATGTAGTTGCCACCCACCGACAGGGACACCTGACGAACGAACCGATCGCCCCGGCCGATGCGGGGCGAAACGCCCGCCTTCCCGCTGTAACGGATCATGTCGCGGCGGCGCACGAACCCGATTCCCGGGTTGAAGTCGTCCCCGACGTTCAGATAGCCTACCTCGAGCAGATAGAGGTCCGTGTCGATGGTCAGATCCACGGCCCCCGCAGACGAGCGGCCGTCGCCCTCCGACGACCACACGTTAGTCGCCCAGGCGTCGAGGGTGCTCCCACTCCAGAACCGGACCGACATGTCGCCACCAACGGCCCGGTTGTGTTCGCCGTCGCCTTCACGATTCGTGAAAAGCGTGCCGAGGGTCAATCCCGGCAACACGTCGCCCCGGATTCGAGCGACGCCGAAGTTGGTTCCCGGAGCGTCGATCTCGTTCCTGGTCTGGAGATCGAGCATACCAACCGAGATCGGACCGGCCTGCCCCGTGACACGTGCCCCAGCCAGAATGTCGTTCGTGATTCCAATACGACGGCTGAAGAATGTCTCTGTGCCCCGCGATCCGAACTCGAACAGGCCCGATCTCTCGAGAAAGAACTCACGCTTTTCAGGGAAACGCAGACTGAATCGAGTGAGGTTGATCTGGACGTTGTCCGCCTCCACTTGGGCAAAATCGGTGTTGTACGTGAGATCGAGCGTGAGGTTGGAAGTGATGCCGTACTTCACATCGAGACCGAAGTCTCCGTCGGTGTCATTTTCGGCCCCTTCTACACCGAGGTTGACCTTCTGGGCGCCGGCGAGCGCATAGGGTTTGATCTCCAGGTTCCGGCCGGGACGCAAGTTCTCGAGCCCCACGATCGTCGCGTACTGGGACGAGTGAACGAGACCATAGAAGCGCCTATAGTCGAGATCGATGAGTGGCCACAGCAGAATCTCGTTCTTGCGTACGATCCCCCGCTCAATCGCCACCCCCATCTCGATGCTCTCCGCCGGATCGAAGCGAATCGTGGTGAAGGGGATAGCCACCTCCAACACCCAGCCTTCGTCGTTGACCTGACCCTGGCTCTCATAAACGCCCTCCCAGTTCCAGGCAATGTCATTCTCGTCCGTGACTAGGCCGTCACCCTGCGTTCCGAAGGAATTCAGCTCGAACAAGTATGCGTTGCGATCATCGTTGTACGAGTCCAGCCCTATATGAAAGTGATCGTCCTGGGGGATGAATCCCTCTCGCTTCAAAATGGTGCGCTTGATCTTGTCAGGTTCCGAGTCGAATGCCGTGAGTCCGAAGTAGATTGCACGGCGGTCGTAGGCGATCCGGAGCTCGGTGCGCTCCGTGGGCTCGGCACCCTCGTTTGGCAGCCTCTGCTTGAAGTCGCTGATGGGTTCAATCGCTTGCCAGAAGGCCTCGTCCAACACTCCGTCTATGCTCGGGCGGTCCTCGACGAACGTAGCGGGCACGCGGATGTCGCTGTTGCTCTGAGGCACTGCGTCCGAGGCGGCCCCGGGCAACTCTTGGCCGGCCGCTGGCTGCAACCATCCAGCAACCAGCACGACCAGCAGCAATGCCGTACCGTGAATCCTCAGGATATCGGCCTCTGCACGCCGTCGGGTCCGTTGTCCCAATCCTGGGCGCTCGAGTTGTTCGGCATCCCCCAATCGTTCCCGTTCCATCCGTCGAAGCCGTCCATCTTGAAGATCCAGAACCCTGTGGTCATATCGCTTATCACGATCAGCCCGTCGACGTTCCGCACGTCGATTCCCCAAGCACCCTCGTAGACGTCCCAGGTGAAGTTGCCACCCCTGCCGAGTTCCTCACCGCCCTTGTCGTTCGGGCCCGGATACGTGTCGTAGTATCCGACGGTATAGGGGTTCGTGGGGTCCATCATGTTGAAGACCGACAGGCCGGTCACGTAGCCCGAAACGAACACGTAGGGCCACCGGACCTCGTGGTTGTGGGCCACCGTCTTGTAGTCGGCATGCCAGGCGCCGATGGGACGGCGGATGTTCAGCAGCTCACCCCTAGCCGCGGCATCCAGTCCCGGCTTCAGATCGAAGATCCGAAGCGGCTGGTACTGCCACTCGGCCTCGCCCACGGCGTACCGACCGTCGGGGGTAGGCGTGAAGGTGTGACCCCAATTGAATCCGGACACACCCGTGACCGTCGTGATGAGTTCGTGGTTCTCCGGACTGGTGATGTCGTAGACGTAGTATCCCCCACCCCCTCCACCATAGAACCGGTCCTGCTGCGTGGTCGGATCGAACGCAGCGTAGAGGTCATGGTAGCCGGTCGACAGATTCCCGGGATCCGGCGGTACGCCGATCGTCCCGAGGTAGCCCTGGTCCTCCTCGCCCTCGACGAACCTCCCCATGTCGAACATCTTGGCGCCCGCGTGGGTGGCCAGGAGAATCGGACGGCCGTCGGTGTGCTTGTACATGAAGATATTGTGGAAGCCCCCTCCACCCTCGGGCCGCACGCGCCCCACCTCTCGCACCTGCGATCCGTCGGGGAGTCCGGTCACGTCGAAGACGATGGCAGCGACGTCAGCGTCGGGACCGCCCTGCCGGAAGCTGACTCCCTGCACCAGGTAGTAACGCCCGTCGTGCTTGAAGTACTTGGTGTCGGATCCCCCACCTTGGTGGAGTGCCAGATTCTCAATCCGCCACTCGTAGATGACCTCGGCGTTCTCCGGATCTTCCAGGCTGATCACGTCGAAGCCGCCCATCCGGCGGGTCACGTAGGCGTAAGGACGGTCGGCGTCCTGCTCGACCTCGATGTCCGACACGGTCCCCATGCCCAACGTGAGGTGCGAGAGGACTTCGACGTTCGGGCTTCCCGCCATTCCCGGCATGCGGGGATACGTGGACTGGTCCTGGCCCGCGACGTGGGAGGACGCACCCAAGGCGAACGCAGCGGCGAACGCAACGGCTGATGCGATCGCCACCCGGATGATGGTTGAGGGTCTCGATGACATGGGGCTACCTCCGGACGGGATACATACAACCGAGGGGGATGAAGGCGCACATGACGCCCCCATCCCCCTCGACCCTGACAAAAGTCTTATGAAACGGGTCGCGACACCGGGCCGTTATCCCAGTCCTGTACGCTGGAGACGTTCGGCATACCCCAGTCCTCACCGTTCCAACCCTCGAAGCCGTCCATCCTCATGATCCAAAGGCCCGTGATGAAGCTGCTCACCACGATGAGGCCGTCGTTGTTGCGCACGTCGACACCCCAGGCGCCCTGGAAGGTCGTGGCGGGGTTCGCGAGCGTGCCGTCCGGCCCGTCCCACGTGTCGTAGAATCCGACGGTGTAGGGATTGGTCGGATCCATCATGTTGAAGACCTGCATCCCGTCGTCGAGAGCGGCCACGAACACGTAAGGCCACCGGACCTCGTGGTTGTGCGAGAAGTTCTTCCAGTTGGCCGTCCAGGCACCGATGGGTCGCGTGATGGTCGGCACGTCTCCATCGAGACCCGGCTGGAGGTCGAAGATACGCAGAGGAGCCGTCCTGTACTCGGTCTCACCCACGGCATAACGCCCGTCGGGCGTCGGCGTGAGCGTGTGTCCACTCCGGATGCCGGACACATTGGTGACCGACGTCAGGAAGTTCGGGTTGCCGAGGTCCGTGATGTCGTACACGTAGAACCCGCCGCCCCCGGCTCCGTAGAAGCGATCCTGCCCGCTCTCCGGGTGGTAGCCGACGTAGTAGTCGTGATAACCCCTGCTTTGCGCGGGATCAGGATTCGGTACGCGGGCGATAAGCCCGAAGTCGGGGTCACCGGCCAGGAACATGTCCAGGTCGTAGACGTGCGCCGCAGGCTCGGAAATCGTGGCGAAGAGAAGGTTGCGGCCGTCGGAGTGCTTGTACGCGAAGATGTTGTGGAAGCCACCCTGCTGTGACGGCCCCTGAATGCGACCCACTTCCCTCACCTGTGACGGATCGGGCAGGCCGGTCACGTCGAAGATGATGGCGCCCAGATCCGAGTCCGGTCCGCCGGCCCTGAACTGGAAGGACTGGATGTAGTAGTAGCGGCCACCAGACTTGAAGTACTTCCCGTCCAGCGCTCCCGAGCCCTGATGGAGCATGGGGTTGTCGACCACCCACTTGTAGATGATCTCGGCGTTCTCGGGATCTTCGACACTGATGATTGAGAAACCGCTCGGGGCAAAACGACTGGACACGTAGACGTACGGACGGTCCATGTCCTCTTCCATCTCGATATCGGCGGTCCGTCGACCGTACGAGTCGATCCCCGCCGCATCCGAATTCGCCAAGGGCCTGGCACCACCCAGGGGCACATGAGACAGAACGTGGACGTTGCTGCTACCCTGCTCGCCCGGCGCATGCTGCGCACTCGCGGGCGCGGCGTACAGAACCGTGAACGCCAGCGCGAGCGTCGTGGTCCCGAACCCGGCGCACAAATTTCTCCAACTCATCAGACTACCTCCCTAACGGATTGCTTTGTCTGGCCGTCTAAGCCGGTGCTCATCATACTTGGGGGCTCAGAGTTCCGCCAGAACCCCTTTATCGACTGTGCTTTGCTTGCGGGCGTCAATCGGCCTGTGGCATGTTGTCTCCGAACCTGGATGTGCGCTGTCTGCGGAGGTGATTTCAGTGATTACGAAAGTGAATCGGGCTTCGGCCTCGAGCAGTATTCTCGCAGTCCTCATGAGCTCACTCCTCGGGGTGGCCGGTGCGGCCGCGCAGGGCGTTTCTGAGACTCAGCCTCGTCCCCCCGGAATGAGGGGCAGCACCAACGTTCACGTTCTGTCTCACCTCCCGCTCGGTCCCTACCTGTCGGTCAGTGACATCGAGGTGGAGCAGGAGTTGTCGAGGCCCTACGTCTACGTTTCGCGTCGGACCACCGAGAAGGGCTTCGACGTCATCAACATCGAAGACCCGGACAACGCCGAGGTCATCCACCGCTGGAGGGTCGAGAACCAGGAACTGCACCAGGGCGGTGCGATGGATGGCAAGCAGTTCAAGATCGGCGACCGATACTACTTCATCCAGTCGGTCTCCTTTCGGCAGGGCGGCCCGAACTCCGACGTCGGAGGTATCGTCGTCGACGTTACGGATCTGCCTGAGCGGATCACGGAGGTCGGACGGGTCCGGCCCGAAGGCGGGGGCGGATTCCACAACATCTTCGTCTACAAGCACTCGGACGGTCGAGTGATTCTCTTCGCCACACATGGCAAGCTGGCGAAGATGTTCGACATGGGCCGGTTCGTCGCGGGTGCAGAGGATCAGGGGTACCTGGGTGGGGTGCCCGTACCACCGACCCCCGGCGCCCTGTCCGAGGGATATCACGACTTCTACGTCGGATTCGACCCCGCCACACAGCGAGACATCTTCTACGGCGGCGGCGGTGGTGGATACTACCTGTTCGATGTCTCACGACCCGAAGAGCCTGAACTGATCACCACCGTGACGGGTGTATCGGGAATCAATTGGGGACACACGGTGACCCCGACACCCGACGGTCGCTACGCGGTCGGCGAAACCGAGTTCCAGTATCAACCCTTGCGGATCTTCGACCTGAAGCCGGGCCTCGACGGGGAGGTCCCCACGATCCGCCGGTCGATCGGAGCATGGCAAGAGGACTGGAAGACCCTGGCTCACAACCATGAGATGCGCTGGCCCTACGTGTTCGTCGCGGGCTACGAAACGGGACTGTCCGTGTTCAACATGATGGACCCGACGAATCCGTATACCGTGGGTTACTACGATACCTATCCCGGCCCGCACAACACGCGCCCGGGTCCGGAGAACAGCAGCTACACGTGGGGAGTCTACCAGGGAGCCTGGGGAGTCGACGTTCGGAACGCCGACGGCCTGATCGGAATCAGTGACGGCGTCACCGGGCTCTGGCTCATGAGGATGGACGGGTTCGAGGGTTGGAATGGGGACGACTGGGGCGTCCCGAACAACTCCAGCGCTCAGGATTGGGACAACGGGCCCGCCGGCGTGCAGAGGCCCATCTCGTAGGCAGCGCCCCCGCATGTCGCTAAACTTCTGATTGGTTTAGACCTCGGCACTCGCGAGGCAGATACGTGAGTTGGACTACGAGTTCGATCTCGAGGAGAGGTGGATGCTGAAGTATCCGATGGACCGACGACTCAACGTGACCGGTGGTGTCGCGTTTTACGGAATGGTGTGGGCAGCAGTCGGCTTGACCGTTCTGTCCGCGCCCGTGCGTGCGCAGGATCCGATGCCCATGAACATGCCCGGAATGCAGCACGACATGACGGGCATGGATCCCAACGTCTGGCGCATGCCTCCCATGGAGGGCATGGACATGTCCATGATGCCCTACCTCGAGGGTAATGTCCCGACGGCGGCACCTTTCATGCCGGGCATGGACCTCGACGACATGCAGCGCGACATGTTGCCCGTGGCCACGTATCGCGAGGTCATCGAGTTGGCTGATGGTGACGTGCTCGATATGGAGGCCGGGCTGGTCCACCGCACGGTCGGTGGGCATGACCTGATCATGTATGCGTTCAACGGTCAGTATCCCGGGCCCCTCATCAAGGTCAAGCAGCACTCCAGTATCACGGTCAACTTCACGAACAACATCGAATTCGCGACCACCCTCCGGTGGCACGGCGTGCGCGTAGAGAACCAGTACGACGGTGTGCCCGGCCTCACCCAGAGACCCGTGCGACCCGGGGACACGTTCGAGTATCAGGTCCGATTTCCCGATGCGGGAACGTTCTGGTACCACCCGCACCAGCGCGAAGAGGTCGCGCAGGATCTGGGCCTGTACGGCAACATCATCGTCGAGTCCGCCGATGAGGACTACTACAGCCCCGTCAACCATGAGGTCGTCCTGATACTGGACGACATCCTCATGGACGCCTTGGGCCCCATTCCGTGGGGCTTCGAGTCCCCCACACACGTCCTCATGGGGCGGTTCGGCAACGTCATGCTTGTGGATGGCAAGCCGAGCCATGAGCTGGATGTAAAGAAGGGCGATGTGGTCCGGTACCACCTCACCAATGCCTCGAACACGCGCATGTTCAACGTGTCGTGGGACAGCGCCCCGATTAAGCTGGTGGCGAGCGACCTCAGCAGGTTCGAGAAGGAGATCATGGTCGGGAGCGTGGTGATCGCCCCCGGTCAGCGGTACGTAGTCGAAGTGAAGTTCGATGAAGCCGGTGACGCGGCCATGACGAGCCGGATCCAGGCGATCAATCACTTCTTGGGTCAGTTCTACGCGGAAGTCGATACCCTGGGCACTGTGACGGTTGCCGACGAGGGCACGGAAGCGGACTACTCGGCGGCGTTTGCGGAGCTGAGGGAACCGGCCGAGGTCGGGGCGGATATCGACGCGATGCGCCCCCACTTCGACCGAGAGGTGGACCACGAGCTCGAACTAACGCTGAATGCCCGCGGACTGCTCACGCCGATCCAGCAGATGATGGCCATCGACACGTTCTACGTGCCGCCGCTCGAGTGGAACGAGACGATGCCGATGATGAACTGGCTGGCGACAGGCCAAGAGGTGACGTGGATTCTGCCGGACATGGCGACCATGTCGCCCGACCGTGAGTTGGGTCCGGCTAGAGGCTGGCGCTTCAAGGAGGGCGACGTCGTGAAGCTCCGCCTGTTCAACAACCCCAAGTCGTTCCATCCCATGAACCACCCCATGCACCTTCACGGCCAACGCTTCCTGGTGTTGGAGCAGGACGGGGTACGGATGAACCACATGGTGTGGCGCGACACGGTCATCGTGCCCGTTGGCGCCACCATCGACCTGTTGATCGAGATGTCCAACCCCGGGGATTGGATGCTCAACTGCCAGATTCCGGAGCATGTCGGATCCGGCATGTCGATCTCGATGAAGGTGGATCCCGCCGGCTGACGCGGTCCCGGCGTAGCGGCACGACCACGCGTGATGAGCGCCCGGCCATAGCGGCCGGGCGCTTCTTCTTATCCGCGAGGAATCCGAGTCAGGTGTCACATGAGAACCCCTTCAAGCGTTATCCAAGGGTAGACACGCAGCAACGTTCGATCGTCGAGGCATCCATGGTTCGATCCCATCACAGCGGCCGACCGATCCGAGCCAGACTCGGATCGATAGTGACGGCCGTGCTTCTGCTGGGCCCCCTGGCGTGCGGCGACTCGACAGGCCCCGAGGTGGATCGCCTGAGCGAGCAACGGTCGCTCTGGGAGGCCCAAAGCCTGGAGGACTACACATTCGACGTCCGACGCGTCTGCTTCTGCCCGTTCCGGGAGGAGGGCGTCCGCCTCACGGTAGTGGCGGGAGTCCTGACGGGTGCCACGGATCTGGCGACCGACAAGGTGCTCGAACCCAACGAGGTGCAGTGGTACCTGACGATCGACGGCTTGTTCGACCTGCTGGAAGACGCCTACGACCAGGACGCTGCCCGGGTGGACGTGGACTTCGATGCGAGCCGTGGATATCCGACCAGCATCTGGATCGACTATTCGGAGATGATCGCAGATGAAGAGCTGGGCTTCACGCTCCTGACCGAAGTGCGGACGCTGGAACCGAACTGAGCCCCGGACCGACCAGCCTAGGCTCTGACAGGCCATTTGCCCCGGTCGGGCTCCACGGGTAGATCTTGGGACGGCAGCGCGGAAGCCCCGATCCCCGTCACCATGGATGTGCCCACACAATGAGCTCTATGAAGCGTCGCGACTTCGTGCGGAAAGCGACCCTCGGCGCGGCCGGCACCGGCGTGCTGGCCTCATGCGGAGGTGATCCGTCCCCGAGCGTTTCGGGAGACTCCGTGGTGACCGGCCCCCGGGTGAGCTGGCGGCTCGCCTCGAGCTTTCCTCCCAGCCTGGACATCCTCCACGGGAATGTCACACACCTAGCCGACCGGATCTCGGCCCTGACGGGAGGGCAATTCACGATACGGGTTTTCGCCGCCGGCGAGCTCGTTCCTGCCCTTCAGGTGATGGACGGGGTCGAGTCGGGCACGGTGCAGGCGGGATACACCGCCGACTACTACTACATCGGCAAGAACCCGGCCCTCGCCTTCGGCACTGCCATCCCATTTGGAATGTCGAACCGACAGCGTGCTGCATGGCTTCATCACGCCGGGGGTCTGGAGCTGATGAGGGAGCTCTATTCGGACTTCGGCATCCTCACGTTCGGATGCGGCAGCACCGGACCCCAGTTCGGCGGATGGTTCCGCGAGCCGATCGACTCTCTCGCAGACATGCGGGGGCTGCGCATGCGCATTCCAGGACTGTCCGGTGAGATCATGGCACGACTGGGAGTGAGCGTGCAGGTCCTGGCCGCGGCCGAGATCTACCCGGCGCTCGAGCGAGGAGCCATCGACGCCACCGAGTGGGTGGGGCCCTATGACGACGAGAAGCTCGGGCTGCACCGGATCGCGAAGAACTACTACATCCCGGGCTGGTGGGAGCCCGGGGTCACCACCACGCTGCAGGTCAGTCTCGACGCGTGGAACGACCTGCCCCCTGCGTATCAGGAAGCGCTGCAGACCGCCTGCGAAGCGGCTAATGTACAGACCCTATCGCGCTACGACGTCGAGAATCCCCGCGCCTTGGCGCGGCTCACGTCGGAGGAGGGCGTCACTCTTCGAAGCTTCTCCGACGAGATCCTGGAGGCGGCGTGGCTTGAGAGCAACGCGTATCTCGAGGAACAGGCGGCAGCCGACGCCGGGTTCAGACGCGTCTACGAGTCGTGGAGAGACTTTCGGGCCGTAAGCTTCGAGTACTTCCGAGGGAACGAACTGGAGTACGCCAGGTTCGCGTTCCCGAAGCTCTAGCGCGCTCTAGAGGATTCCAGGAGCCCTCGACGGCCTTAGTGACCCTCCGTCAAGCTCCGATAGACCAGGGTCACGAACCCTTCGGCTGACTCCTGCGTCGCCCCCCAAGCTGCGTCGAGATCGGCCGTCGGGCGCGCTGCCATAGCCTCTTCCTGCGTCTTGCCGTCCCTGATGAGCTGAGCCACGCGACCCCGCACGGTGCTGACCATTTCTCGGTATTCGCGCAGGTCCTCGCGAGTCGCCAGGTCCCCGTGTCCCGGAATGAGCTTGGTGCTCGACCCGCTCATGCGTAGGACCAGGTCCGCCGCCGCGATGATGCCGTCGACGCTGCCGCCGGAGTCCACGTCGATGAACGGATATCGACCTCTGAAGAACGTGTCGCCCATGTGGTAGATGTCGGACCCCCGATAGTGGATGATCACGTCCCCATCCGTATGAGCGTGCTCGACGTGGAAGGCGTGGATGTCCTCACCGTTCCAGTGGAACGTCATCGCCTCATCGAACGTCACGACCGGCAGGGCAACGTCAGGCGCCTGTTGACTCCGCCCCACCAGCTCCGCGAACTCTGCCGGGTTCAGTCGCTTGTAGACGTTGTCGTGGGCAACGATGAGTGCGCCGTCACCACCGAAGTTCTCGTTTCCTCCCGTGTGATCACCGTGCCAATGGGTATTCAAGACCCACTTCACCGGCTGATCGGTCACGCCCGCGATGGCAGCCTTGATCTTGTCCGTGAGCGGAGCGAACTGGTCGTCCACGACGAACGCCCCGTCCTCACCGACGGAGAGCCCGATGTTGCCCCCGCTGCCCATGAGCATGTACACGCCTCCGCCCAACTCTATCGTGCGGATCTCGATGGCATCCCAATCGCGTTGGGCGACGAGGGGCATGGCCCAAAGGAGCGACATGAGGAGCGACATGCGTGCAAACGAGCGAGCGGACATGGAGGCCTCCAGACGGGGCGTAAAACGAAACGGTGTGACGGCGAACCTAGGCTGGTTCCGCCTTGCTTAGCCAGGTCCTTTGCTCAGCAACCAGACAATCAGCCCCCCGAGGACGACCAACTGGATGAGGATGAACGGCAAGACTCCCCGGTACATGCGAGTCGTTGAGATCTCCGCAGGTGTCACCCCACGGAGGTAGAAGAGGGAGACGCCGAAGGGTGGAGTGAGGAACGAGGTCTGGATGTTCACCGCCAGCACGATCCCCAGCCATGTCAGATCGAGTCCGAGAATCTGAGCGGGAGCGACCACGAGCGGCACGATGATGAAGGCGATCTCGAAGAAGTCGATGAAGAAACCGAGGACGAAGACGACCACGTTCACGACCAGGAGGAACCCCAGCGAGCCACCGGGGAGGTTCGAGAGCATCCTCGCGATCCATAGATCTCCTTCCAGGCCCCGGAACACGAGGGTGAAGACCGTCGACCCGATGAGTAGGAAGATCACCATGATCGTTAGGCGCGTGGTGTCGTTCATTGCCGCCTTGAGGGCAGACATGGTGAGCTGTCCCCCCATCGCCGCCAGCATCATGGCGCCGACCGATCCCAGCGCACCCGCTTCGGTGGGTGTGGCCACGCCGGCGAAAATGCTCCCGAGCACAACCAGTATCAGAGCGAGCGGCGGAATCAACGACACGGAGACACGACGAACGAGGTCGAGGCCCCTGACCTCACGCGCCTCCTCCATCGCCGGGGCCGCCTCCGGATTCACGACGGCCACCCCGATCACATAGAGGGCGTAGGCCCCGGTGAGGACGAGCCCAGGCACGACAGCCGCCTGAAACAGGGCTCCGACGGAGACACCCATCTGATCACCCAACACGATCAACACGATGCTGGGCGGGATGATCTGCCCCAAGGTCCCGGAGGCCGATATGACACCCAGCGTCAGATCGTCCTTATATCCGTTGCGGAGCATTACGGGCAGCGAGATGAGGCCCATGGCCGTCACCGACGCACCTACCACTCCGGTGGCGGCAGCCAAGAGAGCGCCCACCCCGATCACACCCAGCGCCAAGCCTCCTCGGAAACGACCGAACAGGATGCCGATCGTCTCGAGCAGATCCTCGACGAGGCGTGATTTCTCCAGCACGGTCCCCATGAAGATGAAGAAGGGGATGGCGAGCAGCGTGTAGTTCGACATCACCCCGAAGGTCCGGTCCGGAAGAGCCCGGAAGAGGATCAGGTCGAAGTCCCCAACCACCGCCTCGAGCACTGAAAAGAGCAGTGCCGTACCGGCCAGGGCGAAGGCAACGGGATACCCCGTGAAGATGAGGACCAACACCCCGAGAAACATGATCGGACCCCAGAGGTCTCCCACTACGCGCCACCTCCGGACGACTCATCGGGCCCGCCGGTCTCGTCCGCTTTGTCGGTCGCACCGGTCGGCTCGTCGGGTGCTCCGCCCGGACCCGATCCCCGGAGAATGTCGACCTGCTTCAGGACATGACTGAAGCCCTGGAGTAGCAAGAGTAGGAAGGCCACGAGAATGACGGCCTTGATGGGGTAGCGCGGCAGTCCTCCGGGGTCTGGTGAGGCCTCACGAATAGCCCAGCTGTTCCAGACCGGGCGCCAGGAAACCCAGAGCATGACCCCCGAAAAAGGGATGAGGAACAGCACGGTCCCGATGAGGTTCACCCAGGCCTTGGCCTTCTTGCCCAACTTCTCGTAGACCACGTCGACTCGGACGTGATAGTCGTGGTTCAGTCCGTATCCGGCGCCGAGCAGGAAGATCAGGGTGAAGAAGTACCACTGCAGATCGAGGTAGGCGTTCGAGCTGAGCGCCAGGCCCGTATATCGGGTCGTATACCGCGCCAACGCGTTGAACGCGCCAACCAGCACCATGAGAAGGGCGAGCCACTGGATGGCGGCGCCGATGCGATCGTTGAGCCGATCGACCATCGCGGCGGCGCGCCGGAGGAATCTCATGGTGACGTCGGGCCTTGTCCGCCCGGGTCGCCTGCGTCACCGGCCTCGGGCACCAGGATACGCCCTATCTCGCGCAACGTCTCGATGCCGTACACATCATGCGCCAACAGGGGCACATCCACACGACGGAGACCTGCGAACTCCCGGTCGATCTCGTCCCGGTACTCCTGCTCCTGGAGCCGTCGTTCACGCAAGAATTCACTGTCCGCGTCATCCGGCAGGAGCCTGTTGACGACCATGGCCGCCACCGGGACGTTGAACTTGTTCAGCACCTTCAAGGCCTTCTTGCTCTCGAGAATCGGCAGCCGCTCGGGATTGATGACGAGCACGAACGCCGTCGTGTCCTCATCGGTCAGAAGTTCGCGGGCACGGTGAAACTTCCGCCGTCGTGCGAGGAGGATCGCGTTGATCCGGGTCGTCCGCGGATCTTCATCGTCCTTCTCCCCGCCGCCGATCATGCCGAACTCGTCCTCTTTCGTTTGGTGTCGGCTGAAGACCTTGAGGACCTGGCCGAGCTTCTGAGATCGATCCTGATGCTTCAGCATCCCGTCGCTCCAAGCGGCCATCACCTCGGGTAACGACAGAAGCCGGATGGTGTGGCCGGTCGGCGCGGTATCGAAGACGACCAGGTCGAAGCGGCCCATGGCATCCGACATGAGCTCAGACATTCGCTCCAGGACCGCGGCTTCGACGGTGCCGGGGGCATCCTGGGCCAGGTCGAGCTGTCGGTCGACTTCGCGGTACATCTTGGGAGCGACGAGGCTCTTCATGCTCGCCTTCACCGTCCGAATGTGATGCTCCGCCTCGGCGTCCGGGTCGATCTCGAGACCCCACAAACCCTCGGCCAGCGGGACCTCACGGTTGCCGATGTCGACTCCGAAGATGTCGCCGAGGGAGTGGGCGGGATCCATCGAGACGATCAGGACATGGCGACCGGATTCGGCCGCCATGAGCGCGAGGGCGCTTGCGGTCGTGGTCTTTCCGACACCCCCCTTTCCACCCACGAAGAGGATGCGTCGATCGAGGAACTCCCTCACGGCAGGGCCGGGCTCGGGAGAGTGGTCAACAGCAACGGAAGTCGTCGAGGGGGGAGTGCTCCATGCCCATACGGACGTGCCACTCGTGGAACCTCTCGAGCATGATGGGCTGAAGCTCGAGCGTGTAGTAGCTCGCGGGATTGGGGACGCCCATCAATTCGGAAAACACCAACAGCATGAAGAGGTCGTCTTCGTCCCGCTTGGCCCGGGCGATCGTACCTCGATAGGGCGCATTGTAGAACTCCGAGGCGAGGTACTTGATGCGCTCGAACTTCTCTTTGATGTCGGCCAGCTTCATGGGTCCCCTTGGGAACGTGGGCCCGGAACGTGGGCCCGGAACGTGGACCCGGAACGTGGGCCCGGAACGTGGGCCCGGAGCGTGGGCCCGGCGCGCGGGCCTTAGACCGCAGCGGCCCTGGCAGCCTGCCTCCGTTCCCTCAGGAACGCCGAGGTCGACTCCAGAATGACCATGACCGCCGCGACGACGATCAGAATGTCCAGTGCAGCGAGGAAATACTGACCGGTCGTAAACAGGTTCCAGAGCTGATACAGCGCCGCCAGGAACGCCATCGTGGTGACGAAGACCATAGGGACGAGCGTGAAGGAGTAGCGCCGACCCCGCTTGACGAGCATTACGCTGATCACGAGCAGGGTGAGACCGGCCAAGAGCTGGTTGGTCGTCCCGAACAACGGCCAGATGAGCATACCTCCCTGGCCGTCCGCACCGCCGGCCCCGAACGCCAACGCGAGACACGAAGCAACGGCGATGAAGGTGGCGACGTAGCCATTCTGAAGGAGCGGAAGGTTATAGATCGTCCCCCACTCCTGAACGATATAACGCTGTAGCCGGACCCCCGTGTCCATGGTCGTCCCGGCGAAGAGTATCGCCATCACGGCTAGGAGTGTGGCGGTGAAGCCGATCGGCAGCCCCGTGCCGGCCGTGACGATGACCGAGCCGCCGGCCACGAACGTATCGATACCCGTCGTGCCGAAGCCGGAGAAGGCCGCCTCCCACTCACCTCGTGTGGCAAAGCCGGCACTGACCGCGATAATCGCGCAGAGCGCGAGGAGACCCTCTCCCAACGAACCACCGTAACCGACGAAGCGCGCGTCGGGCTCCTTGTCGAGCTGTTTGGACGTCGTCCCCGACGCCACGAGTCCGTGGAAGCCCGAAATGGCGCCACAGGCGATGGTCACGAACAGGAGCGGGACCAAGGGCGGTGTCCCGTCCGGTACGTTCTGATTGAACGCCGGAGCCACGATGGTGGGGTTGGCGATGAACACGGCCGCAAACAACAGACCCAGCCCGACGAAGAGTTGGATGCCATTGATGTAGTCGCGCGGCTGGAGTAGGAGCCAAACGGGAAGCAGCGACGCGATGGTCGCATAGACGAACAGAATCACGATCCACTGAGGACCGGCGGCCAGCCCGAAGAGCGTGTCCGGCAACGAGATCGGGAACGCATCTCCGACCCAGATGACCGAATAGAGAACCACGGTACCGATGATCGTGGGCCACAGGATGGGCTTCTTGAGCCTATAGATCAGCATCCCGATCACGACGGCGACCGCAATCGCGCTCCACACCGGAATGACGCTGCTGGGTGTCGCCACGAAGGCGTTGGAAATGGCCACGGCGAACACGGCGTTGACCATCAGCAACAGAAGGAAGATCACGATCATGAACAGCGTTCGCGCACGCGGTCCGACCACCTCGCCCGTCAACGCCCCGAGGGACGTCCCCCGATTACGGACGCTTGCCCAAATCGCTCCGAAGTCGTGCACTCCCGCGAAGAACATGGTACCGGCGACCACCCAGATGAACGCCGGCAGCCATCCCCAGATGACCGCGATGGCCGGCCCGATGATCGGTGCTGCGCCCGCGACCGAAGTGAAGTGATGCCCCCAGAGGACGACCTTGTTGGTGGGTAGGTAATCCACGTCGTCCCGCATCGCGTGGGACGGCATCTCGAAGTCCGGATCGAGCTGGTAGATCTTCTCGGCAATGAAGGACGAGTAGAACCGGTATCCGAGACCCAAGAGGACGAGGCCAATGACTGCGGGGACAATTGCGCTCATAGTGCGATCGGGATTTCAGGTGGATGCGGAGCACGACATCCTGCTAGTGGACGGCCGCCAATGTAAGTGGGAAGAGGCCGCCCGTCAGCCCTGGGTGTGGATGAAGTCCGTGAAGCCTGCGTCGTAGTCGGCCAGACCGTTCTGTCCGGTCATCTTCATCCGTTCCTCCATGAGAGGCTTCATGAAGGTCCACACGCCCTGCTCGTACGCACTAGGCTTCGGGCGGATCTCGTGGAAGTCCTTGGCGAGTTCTTCGCGAAGACCGGACTCGTCTACCATCTCGTGATAGCGGTCCAGGTCTCCGTCGGCGAGGACGCGCATGTTCCGATGAACACGCTCGCACTGGGCCGACTGAACCAGAATGTTCTCGTCGGACGTGCTGAGAGCCAGATAGGCCAAGGCCTGTGCCTGGAGCTCTTTGTAGTATCCCTTCCGATGGCAGAACTCGTGGGTAATGATGTGAGCCTCGAAGACTCCGCACTCCCGAAAAATAGTCACGTCGCCGGAAAGGATGTCGCAAGCGCCGAGGGCAAAGGGAAAGATGAGCTTCGAGATCGCGAAGCTACGCACCTCTGCGCTGGTTTCTACGCGTTGCCCGGTGATCGAGGCGATGTAATCGGTCAGCCTTTGATCACACAGAACGGCCAGCTTCTCGCGAGAAAGAGTCACGGGCTCGTAGTTGTCGTTGAGCTGCTCGACCAAGGCGGCCACTTCAGCCTGCCGCGCCTCGTCCGTCATCGGCTCTAGAGCCGAGAGATCCTCACCGAACGTCTTTTCGAAGTCGATGGGTCGGGCGTCCTGCCTGGAGACCCAGTCGCTCAGGGCACTGCCCGCGTAGGCTCCCAGCGCCAGCGCCTGTACAATGCGGCCAGGCACCGTCGCCCCCAAGAGCACACGTGAGGCCAACGGCGCGAGCATGAACACGTCCGTCAGGGCCAGCGGCGAGTAAGTCGCCTGATTGGGAATCTCTACGCGATCCATATCCATCCTTGTCGGTCTCTTCCCGATTGCGAAGTCTGTCGTACCACCACCTTGGTCCTCCGGGTCCCTTTTCGAGCGGTGCCCCGCTTCGGTAGAATGAGCGGCCCTAAAGGCGGCTCAAGAAATACAGTGGGTCCTCGAGTCCCTATTCCCAGGCCGGAGCGCGTGTGCGAGTCCTTCACCAACTAGCCCTAGTCCTCCCCGCCCTGGGACTCTATGCGTCCGGAATCGCGGCTCAAGCTGATGCGGTCGACACCTGGCTTCCCGATCGGGGATACTTCGCCGTGCCCCGTGCATCGCTCCGGGAACCCGTGTTCGCACTACGAGCGCTGTGGACTCCCGTGTTTCGGGGCCGCGCGAATCCGGCCGAGCGCGCCCCGTTCGACTTCCCCGGCGAGAGCGGCCTCGACACCGAAGTTCAGGGCGAAGCCGCACTGGGTGGAGCGTTCCGTCTCTGGAGTCCGGCCCAGTGGCAAGACGGAGGGCTGACCGTCGGGGTCCAAGCGGGCGTCTTCGGCCGCTTCAGGCTGGAAGTGTCGAGCAGTGACCTGGTCGCCTCCGATTGGGTAGTTGCCGTGCCGGTCGAGGCCGGTTGGGGGCTCTGGTCGGCACGCGTGCGGCTCACGCACTGGAGCGCTCATCTCGGCGACGAGATGATCGAGAAGGCCGGGGCCGAACGCGTGGATTTCACTTCGGAGACCCTGGACGCATTGGTCGCGTATCGGACCGGCCACGTGCGCCTTTATGGCGGCGGGGCCCTCGTCACGCGCTCCAGCCTGGAGAACGAAGCTCAGCTGGGGCCGGATTTCTCGGATAACGCACTCGTGCGGCTGGGCGCCGACTTCGAGTGGCTGCCATGGTCGGGCGGCGACGTGGGCCTGGACGGGGGGCTGGATTGGCAGAGCGCCGATCGGACCGACTGGAACAGCCAGCTATCGGCGGTCTTCGGCCTTAAGGCACAGAACGGCGACCGCTCGGCCCACCTGCGCGGTGTCTTTCACGATGGGCCCTCGCCAATGGGCCAGTTCTTCCTGACGGACGAGCGCTACTGGGGCCTCGAACTCATCTTCCGGATCGGCCCGGAGTGACGCGGCCCGGAGTGACGTGGTCCGGAATCACACAGTCCACCATTTCTCGATTCGGAGTCTCGACATGATCTCTTCAGCAACAAGACATCTCCTGGCTGGATTGGCTCTGGCGGTCTTGGCCAGCCCTGTTTCGATCGCGGCCCAGAGTCTGCCACCCGACGGCGAGACGGCCACGGCACGGCTTGCTGCGTCCCCCCGGCACGGCGAGTGGGTGACCTACGACGCCGGCGATGGCGACGAGGTGCAGGCGTGGGTGTCCTACCCGGAGAGGAACGACGCTGCCCCGGTCGTTGTGGTGATCCACGACATTCGGGCCATGTCCGACTGGGCTCGGGCCGTGGCCGACCAACTGGCCGCGGACGGATTCATCGCCGTGACGCCGGATCTGCTCTCCGGGAAGGGTCCGGGCGGCGGCGGCACCGAGTCCCTGGATCCGGAACAGGTCGGCCGGACCATGCGGGATCTGGACCGGGCCGAGGTCAACCGGCGCCTGAGGGCGGCCGCTGCCTACGGGACGTCCCTGCCCGCCGCCACGGACAAGGTCGGCTCGGTGGGCTTCTGCTGGGGCGGCTCCACCTCGTTCAGTTTCGCTGTGGACTTCGCCGGGCTCGACGCGGCCGTCGTCTACTACGGGAGTTCTCCGGATACCGAGACGCTGGCACGAATCCAAGCACCCGTCCTGGGCCACTACGGCGGAGCCGACGATCGTGTCAACGCGACCATTCCGGACGCGGAGGCGGAGATGGAGCGCCTGGGCAAGCGCTACGACGTGAACATCTATGATGGAGCCGGTCACGGCTTTCTGAAGGGACAGGGCGGGATGGACGGCGCCAACCTCACGGCTTCCGAAGGTGCGTGGCCCCGGACGGTCGACTTCTTCCGAGAGCTTCTGGGGAGCTAGTCGCCGAGGGCGCGTTTGCCAGAGGAGCCCGACACGCCTTACATGAAGACCACATGGATTTCCTAGAGGACGTAGCGGACCAAGACGTCCAGAAGGCGGACCGGTAGACCTCATGGAAGCAGGCGCAGTGGCCGGAGCGAGCGGGCGGCACTCTACCGACAAGAGGGCCATCTGGAGTTGGGCCTTGTACGATTTCGGTAATTCGGCCTTTACCACGCTCATCGTGACGTTCATCTACGGGGTCGTCTTCGCCCAGAGAATCGCCCCCGACGGTGACACGGGGACCGCGATCTGGGCGAATGGAATCGCCCTCACGGCCGTCATCGTTGCGCTGACGTCACCGTTCCTCGGTGCGATGGCCGACCGAGGGGGGCACCGTCGCCGATATCTCCTGATCACCACATGCATCGCGATTGCCGGAAGCGCACTTCTGTACTTCCCGGTGCCGGGCCAAGTGTGGTTCGCACTATCGGTGTTCGTGGTGGCCAACGTCGCCTTCGAACTCTCGGGCGTGTTCTACAACGCCTACCTGCCCGACCTCACCACTAGTGACAACATCGGGAAGATCTCGGGATACGGCTGGGCCCTCGGGTATCTCGGTGGCCTGATCGCAATGGTAATCGCGTTGGTGGGTTTCGTCCGGACTGAGACGCCATGGTTCGGACTGGGCACAGGGGCCGAGGCTCTATTCCAGAACGAGCGGGCGATCACCCTGGTGGTCGCGGCTTGGTTCGCAGTCTTCGCGGTCCCGATGTTCCTCTGGGTACCGAAGGCCGAGGCGATCGACTCCCCTCCCCTTGGCGAGCTCTTGCGGGGCACCGTCAAGCAATTGGGCAATACCTTCCGGGAGGTCAGGCGGTACGGCCAAATCGTACGCCTACTGGTCGCTCGGATGATCTATAACGACGGGTTAGTCACCATATTCGCGCTGGGCCCGCTATACGCCTCGGAGGTCTTCGGCTTTACTCTGACCGAGGTCATGATCTGGGCGTTGGCGCTCAACGTCACGGCCGGCCTTGGTGCGTTCGCAATGGGCTTCTTGGATGATCGCATCGGGGGCCGTAAGACCATTCTCGTCTCCCTCGTCGGCCTTTTCATCGCGACGCTCTGGGCCACCTTGGCGCCGGCCGGGGCCAAGACCTCCATGTTCCTTGCAGGCATGCTGGTAGGCGTATTCGTGGGCCCCAACCAGGCAGCCAGCCGCTCCTTACTCGGGCGCTTCGTACCGCAGGAGAAGGAGACCGAGTTCTACGGCTTCTTCGCGTTCTCCGGTAAAGCCATCGCCTTCATGGGTCCGCTCCTGTATGGCCTCGCCATAACCGTTTTCGGCAATCAACGAATAGGGGTGGCGGTCACCATGGTCTTCTTCATCGTCGGAGGACTGATCCTGATGGGAGTCGACGAAGAGGCGGGCATCGCCGCGAGTGGACGGGCTGGGTAGTGCGATGTGCGTGAGCCACCACAACTGACATGCGCATCGTGTCCGGAAGGCATGCCGACCGCCGTCTGACGTCCCCCGGCAAGCGCGTGCGACCCACTTCGGAGAGCGTGCGCGATCGTTGGCTCGGTCGCCTGGAGGGAGAGTTGAAAGGGGCACGTGTGCTCGACCTCTTCGCCGGTTCGGGGGCACTCGGGCTCGAAGCCCTGTCCCGCGGTGCGAAGTCGGCGGACTTCGTCGAGAACGGCGGTGAGGCCCTTCATGCCCTCAAGGCCAATGTGGCCGCGCTCAAAGAGACGAAGCGGTCCCGGATCTTCAAACGCGACGCCATCCCCTTCGTCGAGGCGCTGGAAGAAGGTCGGTACGACATCGCGTTCGTCGATGCCCCCTACGGCTCGAAGAAGGCGGACCGGATCTTGCGCGCCTGGGCGGAGCGTCCGTTCGCCCGAATCCTCGGAGTGGAGCACGCACGCGATCAGGTCCTGCCGCTGCCCGAACTCCGCGGTCGGACCCGCCTGAGCGGCGAGACGGGCGTAACGATCTTCCAGGCCTCGATCGCAAAGGCCAATAAGCCCGCGGCCCCGGGGGCACAACCTGCCCGGCCGACTCCGCGATGACCAAGGTCGACCAGTTCGAGAGCGTCTTCCGGGCTGCGGCTCGGACGGTGTTCACGCCAGAAGAGGTCGAGATCGGCTCGGTCCTGGTCGTCTCCGATCGCGACGCGAGCGAGGCCGACGACTTTGCGGCTCAGGCGCGCGCGTTCCTCGACGCCCTGGACCAGGCGGAGAACATCCGGTGGCGCGCGGTCCACGGCGGCGAGTTCGAGACCGTGCCCGATCTCCTGGAGATCGTAGAGGGTGAACACCCGGGCTTGATCTGCACCTACCGCCACCTCCACTCCGAGAGTTGGCGCTGGCCCTACACCCTGGGTGAGTACGTGGACGTC
This sequence comes from Longimicrobiales bacterium, assembly GCA_965249725.1. Classification (GTDB taxonomy): domain Bacteria; phylum Gemmatimonadota; class Gemmatimonadetes; order Longimicrobiales; family Gaopeijiaceae; genus CBDDCX01. The sequence continues at coordinate 278,598 of CBDFMQ010000002.1, read as the reverse complement.
CTGACACAGGCCACCACGACGCCTGTCGTCGTCATGCCGCATCCGGAACGTGGCGAGTGGCAGGAGGTAGCCTCGCGCCGCACCAATCAGGTCATGGCGATGACCGACCACCTCACGGGCGACAATCGGCTCGTGAACCATGCCGCGCGCTACACCGAGGAAGGCGGCACGCTATACCTCAGCCACGTAGAGGATGACGCGGTCTTCGAGCGCTACATGGAGGCCATCTCGAAGATCTCCTCCATAGATACGGACGCGGCACGCACCGAAATCGAAAAGCGGCTCATCAAGGACCCCGCGGACTACATCGAATCGTGCCGAAGCGGGTTGTCGAAGAGCGCCCCCTCGCTCACGGTCGAGTCGGTGGTCACTTCAGGACGTCACATTCAGGAGTACCGCCGCCTCATCGACGAGCATCAGGTGGATCTCCTGGTGATGAACACCAAGGACGAAGACCAGCTCGCCATGCACGGCCTGGCGTATCCGCTCGCCATCGAGCTGAGAACCATCCCGCTCCTGATGCTCTGATGGCGCTCCCGCCGGTGCTACCGCCGGTGCCTCTCCTTCAGGAGGCGGCCCACGGGCCGGCTCCCGACGTGACCCTCCCGGTTACGCTCCTCTTCGCGACCCTGCTGACCGGCATGGTCGTGAGCCTCGCGTTCGAGGAGAAACTCCACGCCAAGAAGTCGCTGATCGTCGGCTTGTTCGCCGTCGTGACCCTGCTCCTCGGAGCCATGCTGCTTCCCCTTCCGTACGGGCCTTACCTGATCGGGGGGCACGAGGTGGACATGCCGGTCTACATCCCGGCGATCGACTGGGGGGTCATCACGATCATTCTGGGGGCCAGCTTGTTCGTGGACGTGACGTCGCGCTCCGGCCTGTTCACCTGGATCGCCATCAAGATCACGAAGGCCTCTCGGGGCGACCCCCTCAAGCTCCTGTGGTACTACGGCCTCATGACCGTGGCGTTCTCCGCGGTTCTCAACAATGTGACCGCCATGATCATCGTGGGGTCTCTCTCGGCGGTGTCATTGGCCAAGCTCCGCCGGTCGGACGAACTCTTGGGCTTCCTGCTGATCGAAGGGCTGCTGACCAACATCGGAGGGCTGCTCACGCTCATCAGTTCGGTACCCAACATCATCGTGGGGACGGCGGCCGGCATCAGCTTCATGGCGTTCTTCATGAAGGCCGCGCCCTTCGTGGGTGTCGTGACGGTCGCCACTCTCCTACTGGGAGCCCGGCTGTTCGGGATTCGCGGCCTCGGGACTCCCGAAGAGATCGAAGAGGCTGCACAACTCGTGGCCTCGTTCGATGAGAGGGACGGGATCGAGAGCCGTGGTTTCTTCTGGTTCGGCGCGGCCATGCTCGTGCTCTTCATCGTGGCGATCGCCACGGCATCGGTCACACCCTACTTGGGCGACCTCGGGATGGGTTACATCGCACTCGCCTTCGCCGCGATCATGCTCATCCGATACAAGCACGAAGTCGACGAGTTCTACCGCACGATCGACTGGGACCTGTTGGCCTTCTTCGCCGCGCTATTCGTGGTCATTTCGGTCATGGAACACGCGCAGGTGCTGGCCTTGATCGGACACGGCGTCGAGAGCTTGATCGCCCTGGGCCCGCGGGCGGGGACGTCGGCCGTGCTGCTCGCGTCTGCCGGATTCAGCTCGGTCACGGACAACATCCCGCTGGCCACGATGCTGGCGAAGATCATCGAGGGGATCCCGATGGCCGGGGGTGGCATACGGCCCCCCGACGACCCCCTGTGGTGGGCCGTCATTTTCGGCTCGAATCTGGGCGGAAACATCACTCCGATTGGGTCGGCCTCGACCCTCGTGGCCGTCACTGTCATGCACAAGCACAACGTGCCTCTCTCCTTCGTCGCTTTCGTCAAGAAGGCCCTGCCGTTCGCGCTCCTGCACTTGGTTCTAGCCGTCGCCTACGTCCTGTTGGTCTCATGACGGACCCGGTTGTTTCGAACGCACGGCCGCGGTCCCGCCGTCCAAGGTCCTTTCATCTGATCCCGAGGGGCGTGTAACTTTCTGTAACAGCGGTTTCCCCGGTGGTGAATTCAAGGCATGCCTCGTCCCAGCCCGATGAAAGTCGTTCAACCCTGAGCGCGTCTCAGTTGGCATCGCCCAGCCACATGCGTGGGTACAGGCCGGGAGTGTCCTACGCCGGGTTCACCCTGCTCGAGTTGATCATGGTCGCCGTGATCATCGTGACTCTCGCCACATTGATTGCACCCACGTACCAGGACGTGCGGGAGAAGGGGAGGTTCAAGCGTGCCATCACCGACATCGGCATCCTACAAGTAGCGCTCGAGATGCACTACCGGGCCTACAAGGAACTCCCCGAGTATCTGGCCGACCTGGGGCAGGCGGAGGCGGTGGATCCGTGGGGCAACCCATACGAGTACCAGCGCATCATCGACGGTACGGGCGAGCATGGAAAGCCACGGAAGGACAAGTTCCTGAAGCCGCTCAACACGGACTACGACCTATACAGCATGGGGCTCGATGGCTCGTCCAAGGACAACCTCTCGGCGAAGGTGAGCAGGGACGACGTTATTCGCGCATTGGACGGTGCGTTCATCGGGTTCGCCGATGACTTCTAGTCCGACTACGGACCCACGGTCTGCAGCATGAGCTTCGAACTCGAGCACTTCCGAACCAAGCTGGGCAAGAAGATCGTCGCCGTCTTCTTCCTCAGCGCCGTCATCCCCACGGCCACATTGGCGCTTCTATCCTACGCCAGGGTCCGGACGGAACTCGAGAACCAGACACACGTGCGGCTCCACGAGGGCACGACGGACGCCGCGATGGGCGTCTACGAGCGGGTACAGGCCATCGAGAGCGAGATGAGCTTCCTCTCGGCGGCCACCTTCGTGCTTGCGCCGGCCGTCAGAGCTGGCATCAACTCACCGGTCCTGCGGGGGGATCTGCGCCGGCTGGATGAAGTGAGCCTGGTCCTGGAGACCAATGCAGAGCCCATCCCCTTGGCAGGGTCGCTCGTTGGAGTCCCGGAGCTGAGCGAGGAAGAGTACTTAGGTCTGACCAGGGGTGAAACCGTGCTCACCGTGGTGCCGGAGGGTGAAGTCGGTGAACGCCAGATCCTCATGGCGAGAGCGTGGAACACGACCGCTATCGAAGATGGAATCCTGTGGGCGAGGGTCATCGCTGACAGCATCTGGTCCACGGCCCAAGTGTATGGGACGGGTGTCGCCGCCGACGAGGTCGCCGACCAGGACGAGAAGGGCTTCTGCGTCCTGGACGCCAGGATGCAGCCCCTCACCTGCACCGGAGGTCTCGCGTCATGGACGACCGCCGGTCCTCCGGAGGGCCTCTTGATCCACGAAGACTCGGTCCATGGGGCCGCGTCCTGGATACACAACGGCAGGAGTTACTCCGGTCACTACCGGAGAGTCTACCTCAGAGACTTCAACTCAGGGGTCTGGACCGTTGTGGTGGGTGATGACGGAGAGGCGAACGCTGCCAGTTTGGGCGACTTCCGGCGGCGTCTGATCGGCTTCTTGGTGGTGACGTTGGCCATCGTCCTCCTCCTGGCAGCCGGCATCATCCGTCAGAACATGGAGCCTCTCGCCAAGTTGCGAGAGGGCACACGCCGGATCGCCTCCAAGGATTTCGATACTCGGGTCCATGTGTCGAGCGGAGACGAATTCGAAGAACTCGCCGGCTCCTTCAATGAAATGGCGCAGCAGGTGGGGGACCTCTTCAGTGAGCTCGATGACCTCAACTGGTCCACCATCACCACCTTGGCCCGCACGATCGACGCCAAATCGCATTGGACGGCAGGTCACTCGGAGCGAGTGTCCCAGATGTCCATGCTGATGGCGCAGACAATGGGCCTGGCCGAGGAGGAGCAGGAGCGTCTGCACCGGGGCGGCCTACTCCACGACATCGGCAAGATCGGGATCCCGATGAGCGTTCTCGACAAGGAAGGAGCGCTGACGGCGGAAGAGATGGAGATCATGCGGAGTCACGTAACGATCGGCGCACGCATCCTCGAGCCTCTCAAGCCCCTGGCCGACGTGCTCCCGATCGTGCTCCATCACCATGAGCGCTTCGACGGGTTTGGATACCCGGAGGCGCTTGGCGGCACCGACATTCCATATCTGGCGCGCATCCTGGCCGTGGCCGACACCTTCGACGCGCTACGCTCCGACCGACCGTATCGAGAGGCCGGCAGCATCGATGACAGCGTCAAGGAGATCGTCGGGAACTCCGGGACGCAGTTCGACCCGCATGCCGTCGAGGCCTTCGTGGAGGTCATGAAGTCGGGCGACGCCACCCTACTCGCCATGCCGGTGGTGGGGCCATTCAAGACGTTGGTCGGATTGGGGGACCTATGATGCGAGCGATAGTTGCGGTGGCTTGCGTGGTGGCCGCTGTTGCCGCGTGCGGCCCTGAGTCCATCGAGACGCCGCCCCCCGACGTCACGGGCCGGTGGACGACCGAGACCGAGACGTACGCTGACCGGGCGTTCGAGATCACCTCAGAGTTGCTCTACCTTCACCAGGGTGGCGACACGTTCGCGGTCCACCCCATCGAGGAAGTCCTGATAGACCGGGAGGAGGCCCCCCCGCTCTACTCGATCGAGTACCGGGGCGACGAGAACGATATATTCTCGTTCCGCTTCTACCTGACGCCTGAGGCCGGTGGCACGATCTTCTTCCCTAACCAGAGGGACATGAAGTGGCACAGGGACCCGGCACGGGACGTTCCGTGGGACGCCGGTCGCTAACCTGAAGGAAGTACGACCTCGTCGGTCACATGGTGATGATGGCGTACGTGCATCGGTCGCGGGGCCTGGTCGGAGCCGCGGCCGTAGCCGCTCCTAAACGATCACCTTGGGCAGCGCTGGGTTCAGATGCATCAAGATGTCGTAGACGGATCGACCCGTGGCCGCAGCCAACGCGTTGGGTCGGATGGCCGGATCGTCAGGCCCCAGGAGCGTCACCACGTCGCCGATGGACACGGAAGGCTCTTCTCCGAGCTCGATGATCGTGTGGCTCGCGCTCACCGCCCCGATCGCCGGATACAAAGCGCCGTTGATCAGGACCTGAGCTCCCTCGACGGCCTGCCGCGGATAGCCGTCGGTGTGCCCCACGGGCAGCGTGGCGACCCACGTCGCCCGCTCGGCCACGTACCCGCGGCCGTAGCTCACACTGTCACCGGCCCGGAGCCGCTCGACCCTCACGACCCGTGCCCGGAGCCGCACGGCAGGATGCAACTCTGCCATGGCGTGCTCAGCCTCCGCGTCGCTCGGATACGCTCCGTAGAGGGCGCATCCAGGACGGACCAGATCGAGATGGGCGTCGGGAAGGTGATAAACCCCGTTGGACGAGGCCGCGTGTAGCGCGCCCAGCTCGACCCCGGCGGCCTTTGCGGCACCCGTCACCTCGTTGAATCGGCGGAGCTGTTCACGATCGAATTCGGCTTCCTCGGCGAACGCCATGAACGTGCTCTGCATCTCGAGTCCGAGGGACCCCATCCTCTCGAACCACGGCAGGGCCCTATGGTAGGGGATCCCCATGCGGCTCATCCCGGTGTCGAGGTAGGCATGGACGCGAGCCGGCTTTCCGGCCCGCCGCGCGGCCGCGACCACTCTGTCACCCGCATCGTCGGTCCCCAAGATCACGTCGATGTCCCGAGCCAGAAGCTCCGGCCCATCGGCCTCCGAGAACAGGCCCATGAGGAGTACCGGTTTACGAATCCCGGCGTCGCGGAGCGCGATCGCGGCATCGGTCTTCACGACTGCGAATCCCATGATCTCCGGTAGATCCTCGAGCACGGCCGCTACCGTCGACAGGCCCAACCCGTAGGCGTTGTTCTTGATGACAGCCATGATCGGACGGCCACCCGACAGCCGAGAGACGACGCCGACATTGTATCGGAGCGCCGCGGGATCGATCTCCAACCACGGGTCGAAGCGCTCCCGAGGATCGGGCACCTGGCTGGTCAGGGCAGGAAGCGAAAGCGGCCGAGCGAGGGCGGCGGTGGCTGCTCCGGCTACGAAGGTGCGACGAGAAACGGTCATGTGTACCCGCTCCGTTGGGTCATGGGACCTGAGGTGGAGTCCTCCACAATCTAGACGGGACACTGGCTCCGGGCGAACGGGCCATCGCCCGGCCGCTTGCGGCCCTCCCAGAGGCCCGGCACGTTCACGGGAATTCGGTGAGCCATCCCTCTTCTCGAGGCCGACATGTCAGATACGCCGACTCGGCGCGAGCGCAGAGCGCTCTCCGCGACACTGCTCTTGTTGTCGCTGACGGGATGTGACCGTTCTGCGGATGCACCCGCGGATACGCTCGCACAGCTCTTCTCCGGTGAGCTGCAGGTGGTCGACCTCACCCATGCCCTCAGCAGCACGACCCCGTATTGGCCCAGCGCTGCGGGCAACCCCTTCACCCACGACACGATTCGAGCCCACGCGGACGGATCGCCGTCCATGGCGGCGTACTCGACCCCCGAACATCACGGTACGCATATCGACGCTCCGGTTCATTCGGCGGAAGGGCAGCCGTCGGTCGACCAGCTCACACCCGACGATCTCTTCGGGCCGGCGGCGGTCATCGACATTGCCACCCAATCCGCAGCCGATCCCGACTACAGCGTTACCGTGGCGGACGTGGAGGCCTGGGAAGTGGAGCATGGTCGCATCCCGCCCGGCGCCATCGTGCTCCTGTATACCGGTTGGGCCGAGAAGTACACGGACCCCGCGGCGTACCCGAACCTGGACTCGGAGGGAACGCTTCATTTCCCGGGGTTCTCCCCAGAGGTCGGGGAGCTCCTGGTGAACGAACGGGACATCAAAGGGATCGGCATCGACAACCTCTCCATCGACCCGGGTGTCGGCCCCGGCTTCCCGGTTCACGGCATCGTGAACGGATCGGGCAAGTTCCATCTCGAAAACGTGGCCAACCTCGGACAGGTCCCCGCCGTGGGCGCCTATCTCATCGTAGCCCCGATCAAGATCGAAGGCGGTTCGGGGGGCCAGGTGAGGATCTTCGCCGTGCTGCCGAGTTCTTCTTGACCTACTTACTCCGTTTGGAGGGCGTCATGACGCATAAAGTGTCCCTGTCGTGCGGCCGTTTAGGCCCTGCGTTCTTGGCTTGGTTCGTCTTGGGATCCACCGCCCTGGTTGCTGCCGGCTCGGCTCAGGCTAAGCCGCGCGCCCGCGACCTCGGTGTGCCCTTCCCCGGCACGCCGGGTCCGAACAATGCGATCACCGATGTGGCGGGCATCCACGTGGGTCACACCACGCTCATCAGCGGTGATGGGGAGCTGCGTGTGGGTGAGGGGCCGGTCCGTACCGGGGTCACTGCCATCCTGCCCCGCGCGGACGCGCCCGCAGACCCCGTCTTCGGCGGCTGGTTCGCCCTGAACGGGAACGGTGAAATGACAGGCACGACGTGGATCGAGGAGTCCGGCTTCCTGGAGGGCCCCATCGCCATCACCAACACCCACAGCGTGGGAGTCGTGAGGGACGCCATCATCGGCTGGCAGAGGGAGAACGGTACCGCCTTCCAACCCTGGTCGCTGCCGGTAGTGGCCGAGACCTACGACGGCTCGCTCAACGACATCAACGGCTTTCACGTGAAGGGCGAGCACCTGCGGAGTGCGATCGACAACGCCACTTCGGGGCCGGTGCAAGAGGGTAACGTGGGCGGCGGCACCGGCATGCGTTGCCTCGGCTTCAAGTGCGGCATCGGCACGTCGTCCCGAGCGGGCCTTGGCGCAGGTGACTACACGGTAGGAGTGCTCGTACAGGCGAACTTCGGCGGCGGGCGGGGGCTGACCATAGCCGGCGTCCCGGTCGGAATGGAGTTCGCGCGCGAGCAGGAGCGTGGAGCCGGCATCGACACGGCAGCAGAGGCCGAGACCACCGCCCTTGCCGGGTTCGAGATCAATCTCGAGCGGGAGGGCCGGGGCTCCATCATCATCGTCGTGGCCACAGACGCGCCCCTGCTTCCGCACCAACTCAAGAGAATCGCCCGCAGGGCTTCCCTTGGAGTGGCGCGGACCGGAGGCATCTCGGGGAACGGCTCAGGCGACATCTTCGTGGCGTTCTCGACGGCCAACGCCGGCGCGGCTTCCGCCCGCCCCACCGCAGAGATTGCGCTGCTGAGCAACTCGCAGATCAGCGCCCTGTTCGGGGCCACCGTGGAGGCCACCGAGGAGGCCATCATCAACGCGATGATCGCAGCCGAGACCATGGTCGGCCGAGATGGGAATCGCTCGGACGCGATCCCACACGACCGTCTGCGCGAGATACTCAGGACATACAACCGCTTGAACGACTAAGGATGCGCTGAGGTGAGGTTTCAAGTGAAAGAGGCGAGTGATGGATAGGCGGACGATGCTCAAGACCGGTGGACTGGGAGTCTTGGGATTGGGTTTCAGCGGGTGCGCTACCGGGTCGGGACCTACACCTACATCGGCGCGGGCCCCACTGTCACTCGCCCAGGTCGAAGCGTCGTGGGAGCGGGTCATCCGCACCACGGTGGGCCTCCGCCCTCATCGGCGCTCCGGGTTCGTAGTCAAAGCCGACAAGCTCGACGAAAAGACGCTCGTCCATAACTACGGGCACGGTGGAGCCGGAATGTCTCTCTCATGGGGCACCGGACATCTGGCCGCCGAACTGGCGGTCGAACACGAGTCCCGCCGGGCGGCGGTGATCGGGAGCGGTGTCGCCGGTCTGACGACCGGAAGGCAGCTCCAGCGGAGGGGCTTCGACGTCACCATCTACGCCATGGCGGTGCCACCCAACACGACCTCCAACATGTCTCTGGCCAGCTTCACCCCGACCTCGGGGCTCGTGAGCGTGGGGGGGCGGACCCTGGATTGGGACGCCCAGTTCAGGAGCGCGGTGGACGTCGCCTACCAACAGCTGCAGCTATTGGTCGGTCCCAAATACGGCATCTCGTGGATCACCAGCTATTCGATGATGAACGAGATGCCCGCAGCGGGACAGACGCAGGGCACCGGGCGACTCCTCCCTCCAGCCTATCGGCCCGGACGGGTGATCCTGGAACGAGGCGAGCATCCGTTCCCGTCGCGCTATGCCAGCGCCCGACCGACCATGCGGATAGAACCGTCCATCTACCTCGACGCTCTCATGGACGACTTCCTGCTCCGTGGAGGTCAGGTCGTGATTCGTAAGTTCGATTCGCCCCGGGACATGGCGGCGCTGGACGAAACGGTCGTCGTGAATTGCACGGGCCTCGGGGCCAAGGCGCTGTTCGACGACCAAGAGCTTGCGCCCGTGAAGGGGCAACTCACCGTGTTGGTGCCCCAGCCCGCGGTCGACTACGCCACCTTCGGGGGCGTGCCGGGCAGGGCCCGGGAACCAGGCGGGTTCGGCATCCACATGCAGCCTCGCAGCGACGGCATCATCCTGGGTGGCACGTCCGAGCGCGGCGACTGGTCGCTCGAGCCGAATCAAGAGGCGATACGTCGCGTGGTGGATGACCACATCGAACTCTTCGAGGCCATGCGGTCCTCGGCGCAGGGGGATGGTCGCCCCCGACCCGATCGTCGTACTCGAACGCGGATGCGCCTCCAGTAGAGACCTTCTTCGGTCTGGAGTCCTAAGGGGGTACAGCGGCCGCACCGGGGACTCTTACTGGGGCGCCAACGCCTCGACGATCTGCTCCACGGAAGGAGCGCCACCGGCACTACACGACAGTGCGACCGGCTACCGGATTAGATAGAACTCTTTCTGCTGCCCGCCGATCCACTCCCACCCGTTCTCGGTGAGCACGGCGTCTTCCTCAAGTGCGAAGCGCACTTCCTGACCGTCCCATTCGGGCACAGCGTGCCGGACGTTGAGCTCAATGGACCGCCACGTGTTCGGGTGCAGCATGGCATCGCCGCGCACCGGAACACCATCCTGATAGTCGGTCATGCCGATCGGGGGCCCGGCGCCATGGCCGTGGTATCCGATCGGGTGTGAGTAGATCGTAGCGTTCAGGCCCTCGCGCTCGGCCTGCGCCAGAGCACCCGCCAACGCCTCGTTCCCCGTCCTGCCGAGCTCCGCGTACTCCATGTTGAGATCCTGTAGGCGATTGGCCGCGGCCAGGCCGGCCTTGAGACCCTCGGGCGCATCGGTCTCACCGTACCGCAGCACATAGGCGTTGTGCTGCGTGTCTGTGGAGTAACCGAGGTGGATGATGCCGAAGTCCGTGTGGAGCATGTCACCGCGCTGGATAACGACTCCGTTGGGCCCGGCTTCCACGGCACCACGCCGCTGTACGTTCACCGAGGGGTGGAACCACTGTCCCAAGCCCATCTCAGCCACACGTTGGCGCATCCACCAACGGACGTCCTCGCTGGTCGTGATGCCGGGAACGATGACCCGGTTAGAGAACGCCTCCGCGATCACCTGATGCGCGATCCGCATGACGAAGCGGTACTGATCGGTCTCTTCGGGGAGCTTCACCTCCAGCCATCCGACGGCCAGCATCTCGGCAGTCGTCAGGCGCGAGGAAAACTCGGGGCCGAGCGCCTCGATCACGTTGTCGCGTTCGTTGGCCGTGAGCCCATCGGCGTGATTCCAATACTGCGAGACGTTGATCCCGATCGTCTCAGGATTCCGGTCCTCGACAACCTGGCGGAGTCCCTCGTACTGGGCGTCGTTGTGTGTGCGCACCACATCGAACAGCCCATCGTAGTCCGAACGTCCGATCGATAGTCGCTCCACCCCCAGACCCTCCCCTCGATCGTGGAACACGAGAATCGTCCGCCGACGCGAGGAGTATGTGGTGAGGGGTGCCATGGACTGGAACACCGGGTCGTTGTTGTACTCCCGGGTGACCATGACCCACATGTCGATCCTTTCCCGACGCATCAACTCCGGGAGCACCGTCTCGAAGCGCTTTACGATTCGGGCGCGGACGATGGGCGCCTGTTCCCGGTGCGTGAGCACCCGGTTCTCCGGCTGGGTGCGCTCGGGCGTCGGGAGACTCTGCGCCACGGCGAGGGTGGGGAGAAGCAGGGAAAGCGCGAGAGTGGTATAGACTGCTCTCATGGCTCGAAATCCTGTGCCGATGGTGATGAGATTGCGGGCGGACCAGCGTCCGTTACCGACCATAAGTACCGCGCTCCACGCCGCGTGGCCACCGGCGTGCCGCAGACTCGGCCGAGCCGGGTGCTCGCCCAGCCAACCGCGACGCATCGAGCGACTGGCGCACGGCCTCTCCCTGGCGCATGCTAGCCTCCCCCCCGCAGTCGCTCGCAGGAAGGAGATCGGTATGAACGCGCTGTCCTCGGCCCAGCCCCTTCGCGCTTCAGCCCGCCTGGTGATGATGCTGGTCCCCATGGCGGTGTTCCTCGCGTGTGCGGAGCCCGTCGACCAGCCTGCAGAAGGACGTATCGAGCAGCTCGCGGCCGAGCTCAGGGAGGGTGACCCCTGGCCGGAAATCCGAGAGGAACGAATTCGAACGCTCCTTCCCGGGGCCATGGACGCCGCCGGGGTCGACGCATGGGTCGTGTTCTGCCGGGAAAACAACAACGATCCACTGGCCATCCACGTCGGGGGAGAGGGCGCCGGCAGCGACGCCGCCTACCTCTTCTTTCGCACCGCCGAGGGTGTCGACCGGGTCATCCTCGCGTCCCCCAACGAGGTCATCACGATTCGTGAGCGCAATCCGAACTCCAGGGTCGAGGCCCGCCAAGGCGGCCAAAGCGTATTCGCCGCGGTGGCCGAGGAACTCCGGCGGGCGGACTCTCGAGGCATCGCCGTCAACCGGAGCGACCTCGCCGCAGCAGACGGCCTCACCTCCACTCAGGACGCATCGCTCAGAGCCGCACTCGGGTCCACGCTGTCGGGTCGACTGACCTCCTCCCAGGAGCTCGTCATCCGTTGGCTGGGCGTGAAGATCCCCGCCGAGATCGCCATCCTGCGAACCGCAGCCGAAATCACCGATCTGATCGAACGCGAGGCCTTCTTGACCGTGGTGCCCGGCCAAACGACCAACGGCGAGCTGCATCAGACCATTCGCGATCGCATCGAGGGGCTCGGACTGGGCCACTCGTGGCGGGGCAATCCCGGTATCACGACCGGCCTGGATCGGGGCCGTGGGAGCGATCTGGCGCGGCTCATCAAGCCGGGTGATCTGATCAACATCGACGCCGGTGTCACCGTGTTCGACATCTGGCATACCGACCTCCAACGGTTCGCGTACGTCCTGCGCCCCGGCGAGACCGAGCCGCCCGAGGAGATCACACATTCCTGGGAGACGGCCAAGCTAAGCAGCCGGAAGATGCTGGAAGCCATGCGCCCCGGCGCAATGGGCTGGGAAGTCGAAAAGGTCCAGATCGACTGGCAGAGAGAGCGCGGCTCACTCCGCCACTGGGCGAGCACGGGCCACCCCGTGGGATACTGGGCTCACGACGTCGGTCCCAGCATCGGAGGTTACGACACGGGCACCCCGCCCCGGGGCAACCAGCTGCGTGAGCTCGAGCCCGGCATGATGTTCGGCTACGACGGCAACGCGGTCTGGCCGGCGGAAGACGACGGGGTGGAGGGGACCAAGTCCATCACGATCGAGGAGATGGGGCTCGTGACGGAAAACGGAGGCGAGTACATGTGCGAGCCTCAGGAGGATCTGGTCCTGATCAGCGCCCCGTGATGAATCGACCGTTCTGAATGACGGCCGAGATCCGCTCGGTGTTGCTGATATCGGCGAGGGGGTCGGCCTCGAGTAGTACCATGTCAGCGGCGAGCCCCGCCCGTATGGACCCTCGGTCGGTCACCCCCGAGAACTCTGCAGCCCTGACGGTGGAGAGCTTGAGTACGTCCATTGCCGGCAGGCCTGCTTCGACCAGTGCCCTCATCTCTCCGTGCAGGCCTGATCCGGGCTTCTGCGGCCAGTCGCGGTAGGCGAAATTCGCCCCGACCAGGATCGGCACACCGGCTTCGTGGGCGCGCCGCACTATGGCGTTGGCCCGCTGCACACGCTCGTCCTGACCCGGGTCGTCACCCCGAGCCTCGATGGGCGCCACCATGCTGAAGAGCGCCGGTGACAGCCAGGTCCCGTTGGCCAGGTAGGTCTTGATGACCTGCCCCATCTCCGCATCGTCGAGCCGCATGTAGGGGCTCATGTGCTCGATGCTCCGAAGCCCCATGTTCGAGCCATCGATCGCGTTCACGCCCTGCGGCAGGTGGCCGACCACCGTGAGCCCCACGGACCTCGCCTCGTCGATGACGGCTTCGACGATGTCCCGATCGATGCGCGGCTGAATCTTGAGGAAATCGACTCCGCGCGCGTGGAGCGTGTGGACCGCGGCGCGACCCTCCGCCTGGGTGGCGACCTTCAGCCGGTACTCGTCCTCCGCCTCCGGCCCTTCGAGGAAAGGACCGCACCACACCATCGCGGGTCCCACGCGCGCTCCGGATTCGATTTCGCGCTTCCATCCTTCGATTTCGTCGGGATCGCCGCCGAGCTCACGAATGCTTGTGACCCCGGCGTTGACCAACATCTCCAGAGCGTCGGCGCCCCAGTAGGAGAGGTGCGCATGCGTGTCCCACAGGCCGGGAATGAGGAACTTCCCGGTGCCGTCCACCACACGCGTACCGGCTGGAGCGAAGACGTCCTGGTCGCTGCCGACCGCCACGATCAGCCCGCCTGCGACCGAAACCGACGCGTTCTCCATCGGCCGGTCCGAAACACCGTCGATGAGGGTCACCCCACGAATGAGGAAGGTATCGTCCTGGGCGTACACGTCGCCCACATGCAGGGAGAACGTGGCAATGAGGGCGGTGGCGAGTTGCAGCCCCGGCCGCCTAAGAGGCGTGTGCATCAGGAAGGTCACTCCGAAATGATGGTCCGGTGGAGACGAAACGTGCTCGCAGAACACATATCCTATCCCGCGTCGGCAGTCCAGAACCGTTCCGCCATCCGGCCTCGGCAGTCCAAGACCGCTCCGCTATCCCGTGGGGCCACCAGCCCCTACTTTCTTGACCTGTCATCCGGGCCGCATCGGAGATTCCTCCCCGAAAGCCCGGACAGAACGGCCCCGATCGGCGAGAACCGGGAGGCATCAGTGAGCACAGGACACACGCGCGGGCATCGTCTACTCTCGAGGCCATGGATCACGACGGCGGTGGGAGCCACCCTACTCGTCCTGCGTCCATCCACGACCGAGGCCCAGGGCTACCCCGCCCCGGGCGAACAGGGCAGCTCCAACGTCGAGATCCTGACGCACATACCGGGAGCCGCGGCGGACATCGAGCTCGAGCAGGACCTGGACCGGCCCTACGTCTACATGAGCCGGTGGCGGTCGACCGGCTTCGACATCATCAGCGTGGAGGATCCGGAGAACCCCGAGAAGATCTACAGCTGGCGGATCGAGAACGAGGAGCTCCACCGCGGCAGCGCGCTCGACGGGAAGTACTTCAAGCTGGACGGTCGCTACTACTACATCCAGTCGTTCCAGTTTCAGCAGGGGGGACCGAACTACGATCTGGGCGCCATCGTCTTCGACGTGACTGATTTGCCCGATCCGGCCAGCGTGCGGGAAGTGGGCCGCATCCGCGCCGCCGACGTGCCCGGGGGGTTCCACAATATCTTCGCGTATAAGCACTCCGACGGGCGCGTGCTCCTCTTCGGGGCACTGCTCTCGGCCACTTCGGCCTACGTCTACGACATGGGGAAGCTCATCGCCGGTGAAGAGCCGCTCGTGGGTAACATCCCCCGCCCCGAGGACGTGGATTACCGCTGGACCGGCTACCACGACTACTACGTGGGCTACGATCCAGGAACGGGGCAGGACAAGTTCTACGGGTCCGGGCTCAACGGGTACTACGTCTTCGACGTCACCGATCTGGATTCACCCGAACTGCTGACCTCGGTCACCGGGTTCGCGGGAGTGGACATCGCCCACACGTTCACGCCCACGCCGGACGGTCGCTATGCGGTGGGTGAGATGGAGTACAGCCATGCGCCCCTCCTGATCTTCGACCTCAAGCCCGGGCTCGACGGCGACGTGCCCACGATCCGCCGGGCCATCGGTGCCTGGACCGTCAAGTGGAAGAACTTCGTGCACAACCACGAGGTGCGCTGGCCTTATGTGTTCGTCTCGGGCTATCGGGACGGCCTTCAGGTCTTCAACATGATGGACCCGACGAATCCCTACACGGTGGCGTATTACGACACGTACGAGATGCCCGATATGCACACGTCCGATCGCAGCGTCTCCATGAAGGGGACCTTCGGGGTGGACGTGCGCAACGCCGACGGACTGATCGTCACCAGCGGCGAGAGCGGCTTCTGGGCATTCAAGATGAGCGGTTTCGACGGGTGGAACGGAAACGACTGGGGGATGCCCAACGTCTCCAGCGTACAGGACTGGGACAACGGGCCTGAAGGGGCCCGGAGACCCATCAGTTGAGCCGTGGATCGATCGATCGAGTGAGGATTCCTGGTGCATCACGGGGGGAGACGCAGGGTCGCCCTCTTCAGCGACTATCGGAGGCAGAGATGAGCAAAGGGTGGAGACTCTGGGAGACCGCGGTCCTTTTTGGGGGTTTGTTGGCAACGGTGACCCCGCTGTCCGTCCAGGCACAGCAGTATGCGCCGGCTCCAGGCGAGCAGGGCAGTTCCAACATCGAGATCATGGCGCACGTCCCCGGGCGAGCCACGGACATCGAGATGGAGCAGGACATGGACCGGCCCTATGTCTACCTGAGCAGGGGTGGGGAGGCGAGCTTCGACATCTACAGCTTCGAGGACCCGGACAACCCCGAGAAGATTTACACCTGGCAAATCGAGAACCCGTCACTGCATCAGGGCAGCGCCTTGGACGGGAAGTATTTCAAGTCCAAAGGACGCTACTACTACGTGCAGTCGTTTCAATTCCGGCAGTCGGGGCCGGACTATGACCTGGGCGCCATCGTCTTCGACGTGACGGGCCTGCCCGATCCTTCGCAGGTCCGCGAGGTCGCGCGAATCACGGAGCCGCTCGTTCCCGGCGGGTTCCACAACATCTTCGCGTACAAGCACTCCAACGGGCAGAACCTGCTCTATGGAGCGCTCCTCAGCGCTACTGCGGCATTCGTGTACGACCTGGACATGGTCGTGGCCGGAGAAAGCTGGGAAACGGCACGCATAGCGGAGGTTCCGCGTCCCACTCCCGAGGAGTACCGCTGGAGAGGCTATCACGACTACTACGTCGCCTACGATCCGGGAACGGGGCAGGACAAGTTTTACGGTTCCGGCCTCAACGGCTACTACGTATTCGACGTCACCGACATCGACACCCCCGAGCTACTGACCTCGGTCACCAACTTCCCCGGCGTCGACATCGCTCACACGTTCACCCCCTCCCCCGATGGCCGGTACGCCGTCGGTGAGATGGAGTACGTGACCGCCCCGCTCTTGATCTTCGATCTCAAGCCGGGGCTGGACGGGGACGTTCCGACGATCAACCGCGCGATCGGAGCGTGGACGGCGAAGTGGCAGAACCTGGTGCACAACCACGAGGTGCGTTGGCCCTACGTCTTCGTATCCGGCTACCGGGACGGTCTGCAGGTCTTCAACATGATGGACCCGACCAACCCGTATACCGTGGCCTACTACGACACCTACGAGATGCCCGACATCCCGGGTGCCGGCGGCATGGGCGGGACGTTCGGCGTGGACGTGCGCAACGCCGACGGCCTGATCGTCACCAGTGGATTCAGTGGGCTCTGGGCCTTCAAGATGAACGGCTTTTCGGGGTGGAACGGCGAGGACTGGGGGATGCCGAACATTTCGAGCGTTCAGGATTGGGATAACGGGCCGCAGGGGTCCCGGCCCATCAGCTGAGCCGCTCCTCCATCTGAGCGATGCGGTCCTTGTCGCGGACCAGGCCTGCCACGAAGACATCCCTTCCCTGGTAGTGCTCCCGGGTCAGATGCGTGAAGTACGTGGCGAAGCCTTCGCTCAGCCAGGCGTCGTCCCAGTCGCTCTCGGTGACGGCGTTTCCGAACCATTGGTGGGCGATTTCGATTTGGCGGCGTGAGCCGACGGATACGCTGGTCCGTCCTGATGTCCGCTCTCACGACGGTCTAGACCGGTTCCTCGGTCGTCCCGTTCCTCCGTGAGGTGAACCAACCCGCCACCACGAGCGCACTCAGCATCGCCCCGGCGCCTACGGTCAACGCCGGTTGCGTGCTTATCAAGATGGCCAAAATCGCTACGTAGAGCACCACCGTGAGCCCCGGAATCCAGGGATGTCCCGGCACTCGGAACGGGCGCTCGAGGTCGGGAAGCTTGCTGCGCAGTCGGAAGTAGCCGAGGAGCACCATGGTATCGACCGTGATGGCCACCATCATCATGAACTGGATGAGGAGCTCGAACGCACCGGTGAGTGCCAGCATCCCTATCCAGGCGGAGATGAAATACAGGGCCTTCCGCGGCGTGCCCCGTTCGTCTACCTCCCTGAACGCCTTGAACGCCAGCCCGTGCTTCGCCAGTCCATAGGCGACCCGCGGCAATCCGAGGAAATTCACGTTGATGCTACTGATCAGAATCAGGAGACTCGCCAACAGCACCACGGTACCTGCGGCGCTACCGAATACGCCGGCGATGGCGTCCTGGGCCACGAGCTCGGAGCCGGCCATCTCGGCCGGGGTGAGTGCCGCCAGATACGCCACGTTCATGAGCAGATACAGGCAAGCCACGGCGACGGCCCCCCCGAACAGGATCTTTGGCAGGGACCGGCCGGGGTCCTGGACCTCTTCCGCCATCTTGGCCGCGTCCTCCCAGCCGTAGTACGCGAACGCCACCGCTTGGTAGGCGAGGGCGAACCCCAACAGTCCGGATCCCTCGACGATGAGCGACCCCGAGGTGAAGCCCGCCATGTCGCCGGCCCAGATGCCGGCAGCGGCAATGAGCAGAACCACCACCACCTTGATCGCGGTGGTCACGTTCTGGAAGATCGTGCTGGTCTTGAGGCCTCTCGTGTGCAGAAAGAAGAATGCGAGGGCCACCCCGCCAGCCAAGATGTTGACGTTTCCCCGCCCCACCAGAATCCGGAGATACTCGGCGATCACCACGGCTTTGGCCGCGCCCGAAAACCCTCGGCTGACCAAGAGCTCGGACCATCCGGCCACGAAGCCCATGACCGGACCCCAGGCTTCGCGGGCATACACGAACTTGCCACCGGCCTCCGGGAGCGACGCCGACATCTCGGCGAGAAGGAGGGTGCTGAGCGCCGCAACGATGCCACCCAGGACCCACACCCCCAGAATGAACCAGGGATCTCCGAGGTACTCTGCGATGAGCCCGGGGGTGCGGAGAATTCCGGCTCCGATGACGATCCCGACCGTGACGGCCAACCCGTCACGGATGCGGAGGACGCGGGTCAGGGATTGGGTGGACCCAGCACCCGTAGACTCTGAACTCACCGAGTGGCCCCCCGCACGATCAGGAGCTCTTCCTGGCGCGGTGCGCAGTACCGTATACCGTTCGCCGTGAGCTCAGCGTTCTCCTCGACCATGACCTGAAGAGCCAAGCCGTCCCACTCGGGAATCGGCGTGCTCACGTGGAGCTCCACCGAGTACCATGCGTTCTGTGCCAGCGGGTAGGCGACCCGATCCCCGTAGGCAAAAGGGGCGTTCACGGCTACGCGGGCCCCGATATCGTGCGTCGAGTTCCCGACCGAGTGGGAGTAGATACCGACCTCGGGAGACATCTGCGTGGCGCGTTGCGCCCCACCGGTCGCGATTCCGGTGCCGTATCCGGCCTCGGCCATCTCCGCCATGGTCTCCTCGAATACCTGATACGCAACAGCACCGGGGGTCCACCTCGAGGTCAGCCGGTCCGTCACCCGCTTGGCGTCCTCGAATGCACCCCGGATGCTCTCGGGCGGCTCCGTCTCGCCGGGCTGCAGCACGTACGCCGTGCGCTTGATGTCCGTTCGGAAGTCGAGGTAGGCGAGGCCTGCGTCGACCGACAGGACGTCTCCCGGCTCGATCGTATGGTCAGGGGAGTTCGTGGGCAGGTTCACTCCCTTGCGGTTCACCCGGACCCCCGGCAGGAACTCGTTCGTAAGTCCGAGCTCCAGCGTGCGCTGGCGCATCCACCAATGGATGTCCTCCATGGTGGTCTCGCCCACGGTGATGACGTGATCAGAGAACGCCTCGGACTCCCAGGCCACCGTCCACTCGCATAGAGCGCTGAAGACAGGCCATTCGTCGGGGATGTGATTCGTTCGGAAATCGCGGACCAGGAGCTCGGCGGAGACCAGACGGCTCGACAACTCCGGCCCGAGGCTCTCCTCCAGGAAGTTGCGAAGCGTCCAGGTCAGACCGTCGGCCATCGGAAGTGTGGGAGACACGTTGATTCCGATGCGCTGGGGGTCCCTCTCCTGCATGACGCTCCGGAGATGAGGTCTGATTCCCCCCGGCGTATACCCGTAGTAGATGTGCTCGTCATAGGTGTCGGGAATGACCCGATCCCTCAGCTGATGCGAACCGATGAAGATCTTCTCGGGCTTGTCGCCGCCACGATCGAAGAAGATGTACGCGTTTCGGACTCCTCCCCACCCGCCACCGATCTCGGAGAGCATCGGATCGAGGTTGGCCTCCCTACTGAAGGTCAGCCACGCGTCGATGTCGTTCTTCCGCATGGCGTCCAGCAGAACGGTGTCGAGACGCTTGGCAATGAGGTCGCCTCGAATCGCCTGCCTCTCCTTGGCTCCCGGAATGTCCAGGCCGGCGGTCGGGGGCCTACCCTGAGCAATCGCGCCGGCCGGCCACACAGCCATCGCCATCGCCAGGCTGAGGAACGACAACATGGGACGAGTCATCCGTATATCTCTCCGGTTCGGGAAGACGCTCGGACGAAGCTAGGAGGGCCGCGGGGTGAGGGCTACTTCACCGTTCCACCGTATGCGTCTTGCTTGCTCCCGGCTGCGACGGGAGTAGAATCCAAAACGTAAAAGACACTTCCTGATGTGAGGGATCTCATGAGAAGGACTGGCTTCGGATTGTCGGCGATGATCATCGCTCTGGTGTGGGCAGCGTCCCCGGCGTCGTCACAGTCGATGGCGGGTGCGATTCAATCGAACGGAGAGGCGCCCGGCTACGGTGGCGCCGTGGCCGTGAGCGACGGCGACGTCTTCGTGGGCGAGGCTGGCAACCTGATCGGTCCCGGAGCCGTCTACGTGTACCGGAACGGCGCTGGTGGTTGGGCGGAGGTGGATCGCCTCGAGGCCTCGGACGGATCGGGCGGTGACGGCTTTGGCGCCGCGATCGCCGTGAACGGCGGGACCATGCTCGTGAGCACCCGTCCGCACGAACAGGTGGGCGGCTCAGCCCAGGTGTACGTGTTCGAGCGCTCGGCGCCGGGCAACTGGAGCGAAGTCGGTCGCCTTCCCGCCATCGATGTATCGGCCGGGGCCGGGTACGGCAGCTCCCTCGCGTTGGGGGACAACATGGCCTTGGTCGGGGCACCGTCGATGGCTGCCGGTGGCGGGCGGGGCAACCAGGCCGCACGATCGACCGGCGAAGGAGCCGTCTACGTGTTCGCCGGTTCCGGCGACACTTGGACCCGCCAGGGCCGACTCACCGTCGACGACGGCGAGAGTGCGTTCGGCGCAAGCTTGTCCGTGCAGTCGAGTCGACTCCTGGTAGGAGCGCCGCTCGCCGCAGGCGGCGGGACGGTCTACGCCTTCCGCCAGGACGGTGGCGGGTGGCAGCCGCAGGGTACCCTGGCATCGCAGGGGCTGACGACCGGCGACGCCTTCGGCGCGTCGCTGGGCATGGACGGAGACCTGGCCTTGGTGTCGGCTCCCGGCCGCAACCAGGGTCAGGGGGTCGTCTTCGCCTTCCAGATGGAGGCAGGGGATGAGTGGGCTCCGGCTGGTCAGCTACTCGCTTTCGACGGGTTTCAGCAGGACGGCTTCGGTTCGGCGGTCGCACTGGATGGCGACAACGTCTGGGTCGGCTCGCCCAGAGCCGACGGCCGGCAGGGCGCGGCCTACGTCTTCTCCGGCGGTCCCGACGGTTGGGCCGGAGCAGCGAAGGTCTCCAGCGACGATGCCAAGACGGGCGACGGCTTCGCGACGGCCGTCGCAGTGTGGGGTGACGTGGCCGTGGTCGGGGTGGTCGGCGCCGACCTCGGTGCAGGAACCGCCACCATCTTCGAGCGGGGCGACCAAGGTTGGCAGACGGCCGAGAGCGTCGTGTCGGAGATGGAGCAGTACGACGCGGTCCTCGGAGGCCAAGTGGACTGCTCCGAGGGTGCCGCGACGGCCTTCGCGTGCTCCGACTACGACCTGGTGTCCTTCCTCCCCGTGGGCGATATGGGCGTTCCGAGAGGAGTCAACGTCAACGACCTCTGGGGATGGGTCGACCCCGATACGGGTCGGGAATACGCTTTAGTAGGTCGGCGTGACGGTACCTCCTTCGTGGACGTCACCGATCCGCTGCAGCCCCGCTATCTGGGACAGCTCTGGAGGACGGAGGGATCACCTCTCGCCTCGTGGAGAGACATCAAGGTCTACAAGAACCACGCATACATCGTGGCCGACGGCTCCGGCCTCCACGGCATCCAGATCTTCGACCTCACGCAGCTCCGCAGGGTGACCGATCCCGTCACGTTCGAAGAGACCGCGCACTACGACGGCGTGGCCAGCGTGCACAACATCGCCATCAACGAGGAGACCGGCTTCGGATACAGCGTCGGCAACAGCTCCGGGGGGGAGACGTGCGGCGGCGGGATCCACATCATCGACCTCAAGGAGCCCGCGAGTCCGGAGTTCGTGGGGTGTTTCTCACAGCCTGGAACGGGCCGCAACGGCACCGGCTACACCCACGACGCCCAGTGCGTGACCTATCACGGACCCGACGAAGACCACGAAGGCAAGCAGATCTGCTTCGGATCCAATGAGACGGCGTTCAGCATTGCCGATGTGACGGACCCCGCCAACACGGAAGCCCTGGGCTTGGCGACCTACCCTGATGTGGCGTACACGCACCAAGGATGGCTCTCCGAGGATCACCAGTACTTCTTCCAGGGGGACGAGCTTGACGAAGGGGACGGGCGCAAAACCCGCACACTGATCTGGGACATCTCCGACCTGGACGATCCTCAACTCGCCAAGGAGTTCTTCGGCACCCACGAGTCCACGGACCACAACATGTACGTCCTCGGCAACCTGCTGTACCAGTCGAACAACCGTGCAGGTATGCGCGTGCTCGACATCAGTGATCCCGAGAACCCGGTAGAGGTGGGTTTCTTCGACACCGTGCCTCACGGCGACAACGGATCGGGCACCGGCGGCTCGTGGAGTAACTACCCGTACTTCCCGAGCGGCAACGTCATCGTCAGCAGCCGCTTCGAGGGGCTCTTCATCCTCAAGAAGAGACAGCCGATCATGTGATGGCACGGGGTCGCGGTCCTCGGCGACCGCGACCCCGACTTCACAACCCAGACCCACGACCCTAGTGCCAACCCGATGAGCGCCATTCTCCGGAGACGGATCAGGTCCACGGCGACCTTCACAGTCCTCGGTGTCGGGGTGGGATTCTTGATCGGGCTCGCTGCCAGCGCGTTCGACGACACGGCCGCTCTATGGAGTGGCTTCAGAGGAGCTAGCGTCGGACTCCTGATCGGCTTCTCGTTTGGTGTCGGCGAGGAGTTCCTCGTCCCCCGGCTGAGTCGGAAGCTGAATTTCCTGATGCTCAACCTGACGCGGGTCATCGGGTACGCCGCCGTCATCCTCCTCTCGTTGATTCTCGTGAACGCTCTGAGTCTCTCGCTGTCCCGGGACATCGGTTTGGCGAGTGCGGCGTCCATCTACGTCAACGGCGGAAACTCGACCCGTGACCTGATCGTAGCGATCCTGGCGGCCACCTCCCTGAGCTCGGTCCTCCAGATCAGGCACCTCCACAACCGGGGGGAGATCACGCGCCTCCTCACGGGGCAGTACTACTACCCGCAGGAAGAATCACGGGTGTTCCTCTTCGCTGATCTCGCCGGATCGACTACCCACGCGGAGCGGTTGGGGGCCCTGAAGTACAGCATGCTGCTCCGTGATCTCTTCACCGACGTGTCAGAGGCCATACTCGCCTGGCATGGGGAGGTGTACCAATACGCCGGAGACGAGGTCATCATCAGTTGGCGCGTGGGGCCCGGAGTGCGAAATGCTGCGTGCGTGAGCTGTTTCATGGAGATGATCGCGTCTCTGGAAGAGCGTGGCAGCTCCTATCGGGAGCGCTACGACTGCACGCCCGAACTTCGCGGTGCGGTGCACGGTGGGGCTGTAGTCACGACATGGGTGGGCGAGGCGAAGAAGGAACTCGCTTTTCATGGTGACGCCTTGAACGCCACGGCGCGCATCGTGTCGCTCTGTAAAGACCGGGGTGCCCGGCTGCTGGTCTCGGAGGAGATTCTCGACCTCCTGACCCTGCCTTCAGGGCTCGTCGCCGAGTCCGTGGGTGAGGTGGAGCTGCGAGGGAAACGCGAGCTTGTCCGCCTGTCTTCCATCGGGGCGGCACGTACGGCCAACGAGTCCTAGACCTGGAGTACGAGAGAACCGACCCGCTCGCAGAGGGAACCACACTGCTCGCGAAGTAATTGAACCGAGTAGACTCGTATGATCCACGGGCTTTTGTTACCATAATTCTCCGCCCCACAGGGCGGCGCGTTCCAACTCTCGATGCTATAGGACCATAGAAGTGCGCATTCTTACCGGCATATGTGGCATATCGCTCGTGCTCGCCTCGTGCGGCGGTGACACGACCGACCTCGCCAGCGTCCTCGAAGGCCAGCGCCAGGTGGAGTGGTGGCCGGCACCGTGGCGGGGTGGATCCATCGATGTGGCACTGGTCCGTCCCGACGCATCGGCTGGGCCGGGCCCACACCCCGTCATCTTCGCGCTCACGTGGGGGAGCGGAAGCGTCACCGAAGTCATGGACATGGTGTTCACGTACTGGCTCGACGAGCCGCCCACTCGCGGATACTACGTCGTCGCCCCTCAGGTACGCGGCTCCACGCTACAAGAGACGGCCTTCGATCTCATCCCTGCGATCTTCGATTGGATGGACGGGAAGATCACCTACGACCCGGACCAGGTGGCTCTCGTCGGCACATCCAACGGCGGGCGAGGCGTCTTCTACAGCGCCGTGGAGCACCCCGATCGCTTCAGCGCCCTCGTCGGGATGCCCGGTCGCTACGAAGGAGATGGAACGGACTTGGAGGGCTTTGCCGGAAAGCCGGTCCTTCTCCTGGTCGGCGAACTGAACGAGTCTTGGGTCGAAGAGTCGCAGAACACTCTCGAGTTCCTCGAGGCCAGCGGGGCCGACGCCACCCTCGAAGTCGTTGAGGCACAAGGGCACGTCCTCTCCTTGAACATGGTGAGAGTCATGGACTGGATCGATGAGGCCCTCGGCCGCTGAGCACGGTGCATAGCCCGCTCATCAAGGGGCGACGCCCATGAAGTACGCATCCTCCGTCGTCGACCTGATCGGCGACACCCCTCTACTCGCTCTCGATCGCATCAATTCGGACGGCCACGCACGCCTCTTCGGAAAATGCGAGTTCTTCAACCCTATCGCGGTGAAGGACCGGCCTGTGCTCTGGATGATCCGCGAGGCCGAGGCCCGGGGAGACATCGGCCCCGGTACGACCCTGGTCGAAGCCACCTCGGGCAACACTGGTATGGCGCTGGCCTATATCGGGCGCATGAGAGGCTACCGTGTGGTCCTGTGCATGTCCGAGATCCAGAGCGTCGAGCGGCGTAGTGTTCTCCAAGCGCTCGGGGCGGAGTTGATCCTGACGCCGAAGGAGCTCGGCACGAAGGGAGCCAAGGCCCGGGCCCTGGAGGTGCACGAGGCGACGCCTGATTCGTTCTACGTGGGGCAGCACGACAATCCCGACAATCGTAAGGCCCACGTCGAAACCACAGGCAAGGAGATCTGGGAGGACACGGAGGGGCTGGTCGATGTGTTCGTGGCGCCGATGGGAACTGGCGGCACGCTTTGCGGGGTGTCGGAGGCGCTCAAACCACTCAAGCCAGAGCTCCAGATCGTTGGCGTTGAACCCAAAGAGGCACCCTTCGTTTCCGAGGGCAAATTCGCTCCGCATCGGATGATGGGCACTGCACCGGGATTCATGCCTGGAATCCTCGATCGAGAACTCATCGACGAGATCCTGTTGGTTTCCGAGGACGAAGCCTTCGAGACATGCCGTGAGCTGGCCCGCCAGGAGGGGATCCTGGTCGGGATCTCCTCCGGTGCCAGTGTGTCTGCGGCGCTACGGCTCTCGCACAATGCGGAATACCGGGACAAAAACATCGTCTGCATGCTTTGCGACAGCGGCGAGCGATACTTGAGCGTCGCCGGGCTCTTCGACTCGGACTGACCTTGCCGTGACCCTCCTCCGGGTCACGGAAAACAATTCCGGCCTTCGGAAAACACTTCCGACGGATGCCGGTTATCCCACCACCGCTTTCCTTTCGGCTACTCGATTCACGCTCTGGCACGGCCGTTGCATTCAATCTGATACGGAAAGGTCCGTTTGCTGAGTGCAGGGCCAGTCAAGGAGGTCGAGATGAGACGAGCAAAGATTACGAGAGGCAGCGGGCGACGCTTCGCCCTCGTGCTGAGTGCCGCGTCCATCCTCCCTCTCAACGGTGTATCGGCGGCCTCGACCGGACCGTCGTCCGGCGGCGATGAGCGGCAAGTCGAGATCGAGGGTACCGCCTCGGCGCTACAACTCGGGAACGCCTTCGCCTCGGTGGCACATGCAGTTCGGCCCGCGGTCGTCTTCATCAGGGTCGAGACTGTGACCGCAGGCCTCCGCACGCCATCGAACATGCCCTTGAGCCTCCGGGGCGCCTTTGCCGGGGCCCGCCCGCGGGTCTCCACAAGCACGGGCACAGGGTTCATCATCCTACCCAACGGCTACATCGTCACCAATCAGCATGTGATCAATGGCGCACGACGCGTGTTCGTGCGCCTCTTCGACGGCCGCGAGTACGAAGCACAGATCGTCGGTGAAGACGTCCTGAGCGATATCGCTGTCCTGCGAATACACGAGTCGAACCTGCCGACCGCGTTCCTTGGGGACTCCGGCCAGCTCCGAGTGGGTGAGTGGGTCCTGGCCATCGGCAACCCGATGGGCAACACGCTGATGTTCAGCGTCACCGCAGGTATTGTGAGCGCGACCGACCGCTCCATGCTCATGCCCAAGTCGAGAGGCTCTGTGCAGGAGTACATCCAGACCGACGCTGTAGCGAACAGTGGAAACTCGGGGGGACCTCTGGTGGACCTCTACGGGCAAATCGTCGGAATGAACTCGGCCATCGCAAGCCGGTCCGGATACTACCAGGGGTACACCCTGGCTATTCCGGCCAAGCTGATCCTCCCGGTAGTGTCGCAACTCATGCAGCAGGGACACGTGACCCGAGGTGTCCTCGGCGCCGCCACGTCACGGGCAACCTCTGAGGACGCATACGCCGTGGGCCTCGAGACGATCTGCGGAGTCGTCGTGCAGGACATAGGGGACGAGGACGGTCCGGCGCGCCGAGCTGGTCTCCGGCCGGGAGACGTGATCGTCGACGTGGACGGCTACCGCGTGATGTCCGTCGCCCAACTCCAACAGAGTGTCTGGTTCAAGGCACCGGGTGACAGTGTGGTCCTGACGGTACATCGGGAAGCGGGCGTCGTGGAGAACCTGACAGTGCACCTGGGTGCTGAGGAGATCGACGACGACGTTACTTCGGCAGAAGGATGGCATGAGGATGAGGTTGAGCTGCCGTGTTCGAACCATCCCTTGGGGATCTGTCTGATGGGGTTCGATGGTGGGCCCGGACCTCGTGGTGACGTCGCCCCCGAGAACGTCGGACCCGAAGTCATTGGGGTCTACCCTGCCGGGCCGTCGTACGGCAAGATCTTCGCCGACTATGACATCATCACCCACGTGAATGACGTGCGCGTCCGTTCCGAGCAGGATATCGAGAATGTTCTCGCCGATGCCGCTCGCGGGGACATCGTCTCAGTGCAGACATACCGCTTCCGTTCGGACGAGACCGGTTTCGCGCGCATTCGGATTCGCTGACGCCCTAATCTCGTCGTCCCAGCAGCCCCGACCCCGGATCGGCAGCTGTACCCAGCGCGCGCACACCTCGCTTGCGGCTATCGGGCCTCCGGCAAAGGTTGTCTTCACGCGCCTCCCGGCATCTTGCTCGTCCGCCCGGAACGCATAGCGCACCGGGACCCCCATACACGTCCCGGCCTGATCGAGTCCAACGCTGGAGGTCGGAGTGAGGGTCTGTCTCGTTTTCCTCGGCATCACGTTGTTGGCCGGACCCCTGGGCGCGCAGGGCATTCCTCAGGCCGAGCATCGCGACCGCCGAGCCCGGCTCATGGACACGGTCTCGGACGGCATCGTGCTGCTGCACGCGCGGTCCGGAGCCAAGGACGAGGATCAGCCCACCTTCCGCCAGGACGCGACGTTCTACTACTTCACGGGCCTCGCCAATCATCCTGATGCGGTGTTGGCCTTGGACGGCCCCAGAAGAGAAGCACATCTCTTCGTGTCTTCTGCACCGCTCTCCTTCGGACGGCCGGTGGAGAGCCTCGTACTGCCCACCACACCCGAGGCCGCCCAGAAGCATGGGTTCACCAGCGTCAGATCGTGGGACGGACTCGCAGGCTACATCGAGGGCCGGATGGGTGACGGCGTGACGACCCTGTATGTGGACGCTTCGCGACGTCCGGAGTCGACGGGCAACCCACCGGGCTTCCGTCCCGTCGCGGGCGCGTCCACCCTTTGGCAGGCAGCCGTGACGGAGGCCTTTCCCTCGGCCCGGATCGAATCCGCTCGACCGGCCATCTCTGCGATGCGCTGGGTGAAGTCTGACGCCGAATCGGACATTCTGCGGAGGAACGCTCGCATGACTGCGGCGGCCCTCCTTGCCGGAATGAGGGCCGTGAGACCCGGAATCGCCCAGCGCGACTCGGAGGCCGCGGTGGTGAACGGATGCCTCGCCGCCGGTGCGGAGGGGCCTTCGTTCTGGCCCTGGACCATGTCGGGGCCGAACGCCCACGTCGGACAGCTGGTGCGGGCCTTCTACGACTACGAGGCCCTCGACCGCACCATGCAGGCGGGCGAGTTGGTCCGGATGGACGTGGGCTGCGCCGACGGTCACTACGGGGGCGACGTGGGCCGCACGATACCGGTATCCGGCTTTTTCGGCGCCGGTCAGCGTGAGGCGTGGAACCTCCTGATCGAGGGCTACAAGGCGGGCATGAGCGTTATGCGCGCCGGTGTCACCAGAACCGAGGTGGGAGCCGCCGCGGTGGCGAGGATCGAGGAGCTAGCGCCCGACCTCCGCACGTCCCAGGGACGCGGAGCGGGTGACTTCCTGCTCTCAGAGGCCGGTCGGGGCATCTGGAGTGTACACGGCGTGGGGGTGGAGAGCGGTGAGGAGGCCCTACCCACGTTGGAGGCCGGCTCGGTCCTCGCCTTCGAGCCCATGTTCGCGGTCGGGCCGGATGCGTTCTACCTGGAGGACATGATCCTGGTGACCGAGGATGGACACGAGGTGCTGAGCGCGGGACTTCCCTACACGGCCGAGGAAATCGAGGCCGTCATGACGAGCAGCGGTAGATAGATCTCAGCGAAGCCACCTTTCTCTCAGACGATTCTCCCGAGGCACCATGGACCAAGATGAAGCGAGCACACCCGATGTGACGTTCAAGTCGAACGCTGAGGTCGCAATCCACGTCCCGGATCTCGACGCAGCGAGAGCCTTCTACGTCGATGTCCTGGGATTCAGGCTGGTGACCATGTCAGCCGACTACCTCGAGGTGGACAGCGGCGCATTGCGCATCTACGTCAACCGAGACGAAGACAACCTGATTTCCTTCATCCCTTCGTTCGACGTCCCAGACCTGGCGGCTGCCAAGGACCATCTCGCTTCCGCCGGCTGTGACACGGTGCAGCTCGCTTCCGGGGGCGTGTACTTCAAAGACCCGTTTGGGCTGGTCTTCGACATCATTCAGAGGTAGTGCTCAACCCGAGGTAGTTCTCAACCCCGAACCCGAGACGACCGAGCCATGAAGTCCATCGACGGCGCACGCCTCCCTCGAAACAGTGCGGACGAGAACACCTTCGTTCTTCCCGCCTTCGTCCAGACGCTGCTCGGGCGGGACCAGGACCTACCGTTACGGATCTACCGAGTAGCGTTCGGCGGGGGATTGCGCATGAATTGGCACCGCCACGACGATATCCAGTTGCTCTACGGCCTCGCTGGAACGTGCATAGTCGTGAATCGCGACGGCACCGAAACCCTGCTCCATCCGGGGGACCTAGTCGTTGTGGATCCCGGGGAGGAGCACTGGCACGGGGCCGCCCCGGGAAGCGAGGGGGAGCACCTCGCCATCAATCTCGGGGGGGAAACCACCTGGCTGGAGCCGAGCGGATAGGAATGGCAGGCGTCGTGGTCCGTCTCAAGAGCCTCGCGCTCCGATCCCTCTGGACGGAAACCGCCGCCCACAAGGCTCGCCGCAGAATTCAACTCCTCCTCACGATGCCCTTCATCCTGCTCGCGGGGCTCACGTGGGGCTTCTTCTCCGCCCCCGCGATCGGCGAGGGCTCCACGCTGTTGTGGAGCGCTCTGGGGGCTGGCGGCTTCGGGCTCTTCTTCTACCTAGGGCAGCGGTTGATCCCCGTGATTGCATCCGCGGCCGATCGGGTCGGGATGGGGGGACTAGCGGTCTTGGCCTGGGAAATCGGTGTGGTCGGAGGCCTGATCTTTCTCTTCACAAGCGTGTTGGGCGCTCCGGTGGTGCCGGCCGTCGCCACGGCGATCGGTGTGGGGGCCCTCTACACGATATCCATGGAGTACCTCGTCCTCGGCTCCGGCGCCGACCACGCGGCCAACTTGTTGGGCCTCGGACGTGGGTGGGCCCAACCGCGGAAGTCGGACTACTCCCACCCCGACGCGTTGGCGAAGCGAGGAGACCTCGAGGGTGCAGCCGCGCTCTACAGAAAGGCTATCCGGACGGACCGTCGCAGCCCCCTCCCCTACTCGCGCCTGGCCCATCTCACGATCCGCATGGACCTTCCCGAGGAGGCCATCGAGATTCTGCGGACAGCACTAGAGGTAGTGCACTTCGAGAGACACGAAGAGGCGCGGTTCGTACGCCAGATCCATGAAATCTCCTCGAAGCACCTCGGAGACCCCGCCCGAGCGGCTCCCGATCTCGCTCGATACCTCGAGCGACGGCCCGACGGAGAGCACGCGGAGTGGGCGCGCTCGGAGCTCGCCTACATCAAGGAAGGCCTGCGTACCGGGGACTGAGGGGCGGCCCCACGGTAAGGATCCGTTGGATGGAAGCGCTGGATGGCAGCGCTCGAACGGAACCGCTGGGCCGCCCCCCATCTTCAGCGAATCGGGATCGACACCATCACCTGGTGCGTGAGCACGCGGGCGTCCTGCAGGGTCAACGGGCCACTCGGCGCGACAATGAAGTCGGCGTCGGCCGCCGCGGTCGCCCGTGGACCCTCCCACTGCACTCCCGGCCGCCCCGATCCCGTCGTCATCCGGCCTACGTATCCGAGCTCGAACTCCGGGAACTTCACTCTGGCACCGAGGCTCGGGGTCCACTCCATCCAGCTTTCGTCCTGATCTCGGACCGTATTCTCCAGATTGTCACGCTGCTCGAGCGAATAGTCGTAGGAACGCACCTCTACGCCCAACTGGAACCCGAGGCGCTCCGTCTCGTGAGCCAGTCCCAGGCGCATCTGGACGTTCGTGAAGAAGAACTGGTTCTCGACCGTCCTATCGCCCTTTCGGATCGTAGCTCCGTCGGCAGCGGTGGTGTCGGCTTCGGCCTCCACCCACGTGTCACTCCAGATCGGCTCGAAGACCAGGTCGATGCCGAACGTTGCCGGACCACTGGACTTGGCGATGCCGACGCCGAAGTCGTAGGCCCACGAAACGCCGGGGGCCCGCGGAATGTTCATGATCTCGTAGTTGGGAATCTTGGGATGGGACTTCCGGTTCACCGTCCACGTCCCACCCACCCGCCATCCACTCTCGGTGATGGGTCGGGCGAACCCGAGGTGAAAGCCGGTCGTGTTGGTCTTGTCCTCGTTGATCTCCAGGCGGGTGGTGATAATCGGGATCTGGTCCGTTTCATCCCATGTCCAATCGATGTACGACACGTCATGAGTCATGTCGAACCGGTTGTGAACGAACACCGCCTCGAACTGCCGCCCATCCCGGTCGGAGAACACACCCAGACGGTAGTCGGCCGCATGGCCCGACTGGACAATGCCGTCGGCGAGCGAGTAGAGGTGCTCCACGCCGTCTAACGCGTCGAGGCCTGCCCACGAGACTCCGGCACCCAACGAGAGACCGGTCTCGCCCAACTCGAAGCCGACGAAGCCGTCGACGTAGACGTTAGTAGCCGAGAGTTCGCTCAGACGCGGCTGAGGTCCGATCCAGATCGCGTCCACCGGAAGGAAGAAGTTGCCTCCGGTATTTCGTCCATCGATCTGCTGGAGTGCGAAGGAGAGTCCGCCGAAACCCTGGCCCGAGCGGAACAGAGCCGCGATGGGAAGAGTCTGCCCCCCACCATTCCCGTTGGAGACCCCATAGAACGTCGGGGAACCGAGCAGTGCCGACTCCTCGATGAGAGAGCCCTTTGCGGGGTTCACGAAGGGGTCGAGGAGCGCGTCGTCGAGGGCGATGGACACACCGCCCATGCCGATCTTTTCCGAGGGGAGCGTCAGGAACTGATCGCCCGTCGCCACAGGCACGGTCTTCAGCGAAATGAGCTGGGAGGCACCCGGGTCCGGCATGGCCGCCACGAGGGCACAGCAGAAGCAGGCTGAAAAAAGGAGGGGGGGAACTGCCGAGATAGATACTGTAGCGTAGCGCTCATAGCGTCTCTCCTACCGAAGGAACGGTGTGGGGGCAGGCACGAGGCCAGACCCGGTGCTGAAGGTGAAACGAATCAGGCGAGGGCTTTGTGACGCATAAAGCGACCACGGCCGGTTCCGGCTAGGTTGGCGACCCTGAGTCCCTTCACGTTGAGACGACCGCATCGCATGATCTCGAGCTTCTACTGGCGCCTGGAGTGTCGGCATCGAGCCTGGCGATACCGGACCAAGCTCGCTCCCGACGAGATCCGCTGGATGCGCGGCGTCCTACGGCCCGGGGGCGTAGTGGTCGATGCGGGGGCGTACAAGGGCGGGTACACCTACGGGATGAGGGAGGAGGTCGGCGCCTCGGGGCATGTCTTCTCGTTCGAACCCCAGCCCGAACTGGCCACATTCCTACGCCGGGCCGTAGCGGGCTTCGGCTGGTCCAATGTGAACATCGAAGAGGCAGGACTCTCCGGATCAGGCGGCGATCGTACCCTGCACGCCCCGGGGGGCGGTCCGTCTCAAGACGCCTCGCTGGTCGGAGCGCTGGCGGGTCCCGACGCGCGGCGGTATACGGTCCGGACCGACACGCTGGACGACTTCCTCGGCGAGAGACAGCTCGGCCGACCGGTAGACCTCATCAAGGTCGATGTGGAGGGACATGAGCTGGACTTGTTCCGGGGCGCCGAAGCGGTCCTCACACAGGACCGTCCGCTCCTACTCTTCGAGTGTGAGGCCAGACACGATCCCGACCGGGCGGTCACGGAGGTCTTCCAGTATCTGGAGAATCTCGGATATCAGGGCAGGTTCTTCTGGCGTGGTGACCTGATCGACGTGTGCGAGTTCGACCTCGACACGCACCAGACGTTCGGCCGGGCCCCCTACGCGAACAACTTCGTGTTCGAGCCCCGCTAGAACCGCCACTCCATCCCGAAGACCGGCAGGACCGAGCGCTCCGCCAAGGGCCGCAGCTCCTCGTCCCGCCACGGCTCGAAGTAGTAGAATAGCGCATCGCGCTGGTCCAAGGCGTTGATCAGACGCACGTAGGGACGGATCTCGACCGACCGTCCACCGATGCTGGGATTGAAGCGGGCGAAGAGCTCCAGATCGAGGCGCAGGAAGCCGTCGTCGGGCTCTCCACCGAACACCGGGTCCTCCTGTGCTGCGTCGCCCGGCAGCTGGGGTGTTTGCGGCGCAGCCGGACCGTCCCCCCCGGAGGTGACCGCGTCTTCGGTCCGCTGACCGAACGGAATGCTGGTGTAAGGCAGACCCGCCGAGTAGGCGACCCGCAAACTGCCCCCGGTGCGTCCCGCGAGCATGCCGGTGATCCCTGCACTCAAGAGTTGACGCCCCGCGAAATTGGACGCGCTCAAGCCACTCGTCCCCGACCAGAACCAGGCGAGGTTGTACCCCAGCCAGGCGGTCGCCCGCTGATTCGTGTGGGTAACGCGCAGGTCGACCCCGGAACTGCGTAGGACGTCGTCGTCGGGCGTCGCGAGACCGGAGAAGCCCTTCCAGAAGCCCTCGACGCCGAGGCGTACGCCGCGGCCGAGTCTTTGATCGAGCGACAGCACCACGTGGTCGGCTGCCGCCACGGACAGGAGCGGTCCGGTCACGTCCGCCCGGGCTCCGTCCGATACCGCCAACTCGACCTGCTCCTCGGACGCACGCGTATACTGGTGGTACCGTCCCGCGGCCACGGTGAGCAAGGCATCCCCGCTCAGGCTCCAAAGGAAAGCCACCCGCGGAGCCACCCGCAGGCGGGACTCGGTGGAGAAAGCGTCGACCCTCGCTCCCGCTCGCAAGTCGAGACCCGGAGCGAGGCCGAAGACGCCGTCCAGGTAGGCCCCGGACACGATCCCTTTCGCTTCCGTCTTGTCCCCGGGCCCGAGCTCGAGGTCCGCGAACTCTCGAGCCGAATACCGCGTGGTCACCTGGTCGACAGCCCCTCCAAAGCGGATGCGGGTTCCACCCAGCGGAGCTGAGGCGTCCAGCGTAAGTCTCAGACGGGCCGTCTCCGCACTGGCGAGCAGGCCCTCTGACGTTGTCGTGGAGTCGGTGTCTGTCGGTCGCAGCGGCAGGTCGGCTTGGTACCCACTGGCCGAGGCCGCCGCGTCGAGCGTCACATCGCCGAGGACCCCACGGTAGGCCATCACCAGTGCCTGATTGCCCCACGAAGCATCTTCAGGACCTGGAGCCGCCGATGCGGACTGACCGTCGACTGCGAGAAGGACCGACTCCCGATTCCAGAAGGCGGTCGCGCTCAGTTGATGGCCGTCCGCGATCTCTGCGTCCACTCGACCGAGAGCGTCACGATACCCGTACGGGTTGTGTGAGCCTCCCAGGGCACCGGCACCGAGATCGTGCAGGGCGCGGGAGGAGATGGCGAAGCCGGCCTTCTTACCGAGGGGCCCCTCCAGGGCCACCTGCCCGCTGATTAGGTCGAGTCCCCCCCGCGCCCTCAGCCGGTCGCGCCTCGGGGTCCTGGTTCGGAGGTCCAAGATGTACGAGAGCCCCCCGTCGTAGCGGGCAGGCGCACCCCCGACGTGAAGCGCCGCCCCTCCGAGAACGAAGGCGTCGAAGCTGCTGATCAGTCCGCCCAGATGGAACGGTGTGTATACCAGCGCCCCGTCCAACAGGACGAGCTTCAGATCTGTGGTCGATCCCCGCATGAAGAGGACGTCGGACGGATCGGCGGGGTCATTTCCGGGCAGCGTCGCCGCCGCCTCTCCCAGTCCCGCTTCGCCGAGCCCGGGGCTCAAAGCCAGAGTGACCACCTCCATCTCGGGGATGGGAGCGTCGACCCCGGTGGGGCCCTTCCCCGCACGACCCCACCACTCAGCACCTCGATCGGTGAGAGTAGGATCGGCTGTGCCTCCAGGTCGACGTCCAGGGCCACCGTGCCGCCGGCGGGCACCTGCACGTCCACCCGGGCCGACCGATGACCCGGGTGACTGATGCGTAGGCGTACGAGGCCGGCCGGCAGAGCCTCGAACCGGTATCGGCCCAGGCTGTCGGCAACCGCACTCCGGTGCTCCCCGGCCGCCGCCGCCTCGACCGTTGCGTACGCGAGAGTCCTCCCCGCCGTCGACTCGTATCCACGTACGACGCCCTCGATCGTCCCGTCGGTCGGGACTTGGACCGCGAGAAGCACGGCGGCGAGCGTCAGGTGAAGTGGCATCTACTGTATCCGCAGACGAATCTCGTCGGACGTACGCGTGAGGATGGGCCCCGCGATATCGAGTTCATCCCCTGCTTTCGTAAGGTACATACGTCCGTTGACGCGGATTGATGCCACTTCCAGGGATCGGGGAATGTCGATTCGCACCCGGCCCGAGCCACCGATGACCTCGATCAACCCTGATGCGGTACGAAAACGCGCGGGCTGAGCGGCGAACGCTCCGGCCTGAAACCCCTCCACGAAACGCACCTCCAACTCGGTGTCCGGCTCGATATCCTGGAGGAGGACCACCAGGTCCCCGGTTCCGACCTCGAGGCGCACGCCCGCCGGTTCCGCCGCCTGGGGCGTCGGCTCTCTCTCCACCGAAGCGACCGCATTGTCGCTCGGTGTCGGCCCGGTGAAGAGGGCCACGGTGCGAGTCCACCCTCCCACCAGCCACCCGCGGACGGGCGAGGCCGGCAAGGCAGTCGCGACCACCACCCCGAAGAAGAGCACGATGATGGCAGCCCGAGCGAATGCGAACCGTTCGGTCGGTGCGGTCCGGGCATCCGCGCCGACTCGGGCGAGGACGGCCGCCTTCGCACTCGCCGGCGGCTCGACCGTGTCGAGATGCCGGAGGGCAGCGCCAACGAGTGCACTCGCCTCCCTGAGCTGAACCGAGAGCGCCTGGCAGCTATCACACTGATCCAGATGCGCTCGAGCCGCCTCCGTGTCACCCTCCGCGGTCTCCCCGTCGAGCAGTGCACGCAGTAGTCCCTCATCCAGATGCGTCATCGTTCTCCTTGGCAGGCTGATATGCATCAGCGAATCGCTTCTCGGCCCGTGCAAGCAGGGTACCCACGGATCCCGCCGCCACGTCGAAGGCGTCTGCGATCTCGCGGTAGCTGAACCCTTCGTATCGGGCCAACAACATCGCTCGGTCGCGTTCGTTCAGACCCTCGAGGGCGGCCCTCACTCTCACCACGTCTTCCTCCCGCTGAACGCCCCGATCCGGCTGCTCGAATGCCGCCGGCTCTACCGGATTCACCTCGAGAAGCCGCCTTCGGTTCTCGTCCACGCGGTAGCGATCGCGCACCAAATGTGTCGCGGTGCGGAACAGCCAGGCGCGAACTCCACGCTCGTCTCCCTCCACCTGATGGTCATACAACCGGACAAAGGCCTCCTGTGCTACGTCGTCGGCCAGATCCGGGTCACCCGTCAATCGATGACAGTACCGGAACAGTCCGGGGTGCAGCTCGTCGAACGTCGTCTCGAAGTCCACTCGGATCGCGATCCCAGGAGGTACGGTTCACACGCCTTCAGCTTGGATTTGACCCGAGCGCCTTATCCAGGGCAAGGGCCGCGCAGCCAGAGCCCGGAGATAGAACGAGCGGGCCGACCCGAATGTGACAAGCTGTAGTGACGTAGTTACGGTGATCCCATGCTAACGTGGTTGAAGAAGCCGGGGCGCGCTCGCGGAGCGGGTCCTGGGGATGAAGTAGCGGGCCACCGGTAACGAGTAAGTCCTAACGAGTAGTTTGCGGTTGTGGGCGGCGGATGTTTCGTTGTCTTCAGACCGCCTGGACCGTCCGGGCGCAGGACCGGCCTCCGCCGCCGGTACATGCAATCCCAAACACACCCGGAGGCGTCTTCTTGTCCGAAAAGGAAACCGTCGGCGGCGTCCAATACCACGAGGTGGACGCCGAGTACTTCGAGAAGCGTGGGCTCAAACGCCACGCGCGAGTCTGGTCGCTGTGGGCGCTCGGCGTCGGCGCCGTGATCTCGGGCGATTTCTTCGGCTGGAACTTCGGTCTCGACGCCGGGGGGTTCGGCGGGCTCTTCATCGCTACGGTCATCATCACGGTGATGTACGTGGGCATGTGCGACGCCATAGCCGAAATGTCCCCGGCCCTCCCACACACCGGGGGCGCCTATTCGTTCGGACGTTCCGCCATGGGCCCGTGGGGCGGGTTCATCACGGGGCTCGCCGAGAACATGGAGTACGTGCTGACGCCCGCCGTGATCGTGGTGGGCATCGGAGGTTATCTGGGCGCGATCTTCGGCACGCCCGACGCCT
Organism: Longimicrobiales bacterium; assembly: GCA_965249725.1. Taxonomy (GTDB): domain Bacteria; phylum Gemmatimonadota; class Gemmatimonadetes; order Longimicrobiales; family Gaopeijiaceae; genus CBDDCX01. The sequence goes on along the minus strand of CBDFMQ010000002.1, from coordinate 241,464 downwards.
TCGCTCCGGTATGGTGGGCACTCGCCTACACGCTGTTCGTCGGCCTGAACGTTTGGGGGGTCGAGGCCAGCTTCCGCTTCACGGTCTTTATCACGGTGGTGGCGCTGAGCATCCTGCTGATCTTCTACATCGGTGCCGTCCCACACTTCTCCTGGGACAACGCCCTCGACATCGAACCGGTGGCCGGGGCCACCCGATGGCTGCCGAGGGGATGGGGCGGCGTAGCGGCGGCGCTGCCGTTCGCCATCTGGTTCTACTTGGCCATCGAAGAGCTGCCGCTTGCAGCCGAAGAGTCCCACGACCCCAAGCGGGACATGCCCCGCGGCATTCTGCTCGGACTCCTCACCCTGATCGTCTGCGCGTTCCTCACGCTGTTCTTGAACGCCGGGATCGCCCCTGGGGCGGCTGAAGTAGGGCTGTCCGACGAACCCCTACTGCTCGGCTTCAGGACCATCTTCGGGGACGGCATCGGGACCAAGGTCCTGGCTCTACTCGCCGTCGCCGGCTTGATCGCGAGCTTCCACACGATCATCTACGCCTACGGACGCAACATCTATTCGCTGTCCCGGGCCGGGTATTTTCCGCACTGGCTCTCCGTTACGACCCGCCGCTCCCACACACCTCACATCGCGCTCGTCGTGGGGGCGATCATCGGCTATATCGTCGCCCTGGTCATCCATTTCGTGCCGCAGGGCAGCCCCGTCGGAGCAGTGTTGCTGAACATGGCGGTGTTCGGCGCCGTGATCGCCTACATCATGCAGATGTTGGCCTTCGTGCTCCTGCGCCGCAGGCTGCCCCACATCGAACGACCCTACGTGAGCCGATCTGGGAACGCCGGCGCCATCGTGGCGGCGGTCATCGCGGGGATCACGCTGATCTTCCTGTTCATCAACGCCGACTACCGCATGGGTGTGTACGGATGCGCTATCTGGTTCCTGGTGGGGGTCGCCTATTTCGGCCTCTACGGCCGGAAGACGCTGGTCTATTCCCCCGAGGAAGAATTCGCCGTGAGGGAGCGCGCCCGAGGCGACGTGGCATCAACCGCAGGCGAAAGTGAACGCACATAGAGGGTGGACGAACATGAGTGGCAACCTCGATAGAGAGTGGCTCCGTGAACTCGTGGAGTCGAACGAAATCGACACGATCCTAGTCTGCTTTCCGGACATGCAGGGTCGTTTGGTCGGGAAGCGGGTCACCGGCCACTTCTTCATGGACCAAGTGGCCCAGGGGATGCACGTCTGTGACTACCTACTCACGGTAGACATGGAGATGACACCCGTTCCCGGGTACGAGGCCGCGTCGTGGGGGTTGGGATACGGCGACTTCGGCGTGCGCCCCGATCTGGACACCCTGCGCCGCATCCCCTGGCTTCCCGGGACCGCGTTGGTGTTGGGGGATTGCGTGGATCACCACGGGGATCCCCTGCCCCATTCCCCGAGGCAGATCCTGAAGAAGCAGGTGCAACGGGCCCAGGATGCCGGATTCGTGGCCAAGATGGCCTCGGAACTGGAGTTCTACCTGTTCGACGAGACCTACGAGTCCGCAGCCGAGAAGGACTACGGGCGTCTCAAGACCTCAGGCCGCTACATCGAGGACTACCACATCCTGCAGACCACGAAGAACGAGCCCCTGATCCGAGCGATCCGCTTGGGCATGGATGGGGCCGGAATTCCCGTGGAGTTCTCCAAGGGTGAGTGGGGGCCGGGACAACAGGAGATCAACTTTCGGTACGGTGACGCGCTCGAATCCGCCGATCGCCATGCCGTCTATAAGAACGGTGCGAAGGAGATCGCCCACCTGCACGAGCGCGCCATCACCTTCATGGCCAAGTGGAACCACGACCTGGCGGGCAACAGCTGCCACGTACACTCGTCGCTGTGGGACGCCGAATCGGGTGCAGCGGTCTTCGACGACGCGGCGGACGAAGCAGGCATGTCCAAGCTCTTCAGGCACTACCTGGCAGGCCAGCTCGAGTTGGCCCGCGAGATGACCTACTTCTTCGCCCCGTACATCAACTCGTACAAGCGCTTCCAGTCCGGGTCCTTCGCTCCGACGAACGCCGTCTGGGGCAAGGACAACCGCACCGTGGGCTTTCGCGTCTTGGGGCCCGGTCCGTCGACCCGGGTGGAGTGCCGCATCCCCGGGGCCGACGCGAACCCCTACCTCGCCTTCGCCGCCACGCTCGCGGCCGGCCTCCACGGCATCGAGCAGGAACTGGAGCTCGAGGCCGTCTTCACTGGAGACGCGTACGCAGCGGAAGGCATCCGCGAAGTACCCAAGACGCTGCGTGAGGCACTCGATGCCCTGGACGGCTCGACGGTGTTGCGCGCTGCCTTTGGCGACGAGGTCATCGATCACTACCTGCACGCCGGCCGTTGGGAGCAGTCCGAGTACGATCGCAAGGTCACAGACTGGGAAGTGAGAAGGAACTTCGAGCAGGCATGAAGACGACCATGGAGCAGGTATGAAGATCATCTCCCCGGTCGACGGCAGCGTCTACGTCGAGCGGGACCTAGCCTCAGCCACCGAGATCGAACAGGCCCTCGCGAGGGCGGAGGCTGCTCAAGCCGACTGGAAGGCGACCTCGCTGGAGGAGCGGGCCCGGATCCTCGGCCAGGCCGTCGATGCATTCGTAGGGGCCAAGGACGACATCGCCCCGGAGATCACGTGGCAAATGGGACGCCCCTTATCCCAATCCCCGGGAGAAGTCGGGGGTTTCGAAGAGAGATCGCGTTATATGATCTCCGCGGCCTACGACGCTCTCGGGGATGTGGACGCGGGTCCCAAGGAGGGATTTCGGCGGTTCATACGGCGTGAGCCGTTGGGGCTCGTCTTCGTGGTCGCCCCGTGGAACTACCCATACCTCACGGCGGTGAACGCCATCATGCCCGCGCTCATGGCCGGGAATACCGTAGTGCTCAAACACTCGGCACAGACGCCGATCTGCTCGGAGCGGTTCGCCGAAGCGTTTGGATCGGCCGATCTACCCGACGGCGTGTTCCAGTACCTGCACCTGAGCCATGACGACGTCGCCGGGGTGGTGGGCGACGCTCGAGTCGACTTCGTGTCCTTCACCGGGTCCGTACCCGGGGGACGGGCGGTACAGCGGGCGGCCCGGGAGCGCTTCATCGGCACGGGCCTGGAATTGGGTGGCAAGGACCCGGCCTATGTGCGCTCCGACGCCGACCTCGAGCACGCCGTCGCCCTCTTGGCAGACGGGGCCTTCTTCAATGCCGGTCAGTCGTGCTGCGGTATCGAGCGCATCTACGTGCACCAACACGTCTACGACGACTTCATCGCGGGGTTCGTGGAGGAGACCTACCGGCTCCGACTAGGGAACCCGCTCGATGCCGAGACCACCCTGGGTCCGATGGTACGGACCAGCGCGGCCGATACGGTGCGAGCCCAGATAGCCGGCGCCAAGGCTAGGGGCGCTCGGACCCTGATCGACGGCGCGCGCTTCCCCGTCGCACGGGACGGCACGCCGTACCTCGCCCCGGAGGTCCTTGTGGAGGTCGACCACTCCATGGAGCTCATGAACGAGGAGACGTTCGGCCCGGCCATCGGAATCATGAAGGTCGGCTCGGACGATGAGGCCATCGAGCTGATGAACGACAGTCGATACGGGCTGACCGCCTGTGTCTGCACGGCCGATGAGGATGAGGCGATCCGGATCGGAGACCGTATCGACACCGGCACCTGGTTCATGAACCGGTGCGACTACCTGGACCCTGCTCTGGCCTGGGTCGGCGTCAAGGACTCGGGGCGTGGCTGCACACTGTCCGCGCTCGGCTATGAACAACTCACCCGCCCGAAGTCCTTCCATCTGAGAACGACAACCCGGGACTCATAGATGCACGTCGATCCTCTGACACTCACGGGCAACTGGCACTATCCCACGGAGGTCCGCTTCGGACCCGGCCGTATCTCCGAGCTCGCCGAGGCGTGCCAAGAGCTCGGCATCACGCACCCCCTCTTGGTGACGGACCCAGGGCTGCGTGATCTGGAGATGGTCGACGAGGCCGTCGCCGCGAATGGACGCGCCGGCTTGCCCACGCCCGTGTTCTCCGAGGTGAGGCACAACCCCATCGGCCGGAACGTCGAGGATGGCGTCACCGCCTATCGGGAAACCGGATGCAATGGAGTGATCGCCTTCGGTGGTGGAAGCGCGCTGGACGCCGGCAAGGCGATCGCACTGATGGTGGGACAGAACCGGCCCATCTGGGATTTCGAGGATCGGGAGGACTGGTACGAACGAGTGGACGTGGAGGGCATGGCTCCCGTCGTCGCCGTGCCCACCACCGCCGGGACGGGATCGGAGGTCGGCCGAGCCTCGGTGATCACCGACATCAGGACTCGGACCAAGAAGATCATCTTCCACGCCAACATGCTGCCGGGATGTGTGATCTCCGACCCGGAACTGACCCTGACCCTGCCCCGACACCTTACCGCCGCGACGGGAATGGACGCGTTGGCACACAACCTCGAAGCGCTGTGTGCCGCAGGTTACCACCCGATGGCCGACGGCCTCGCCGTGGAGGGTCTCAGGCTCATCCACCGTTGGCTTCCGCTAGCCGTCCGAGACGGGTCCGACCTCACTGCCCGGGCCCATATGCTCGCCGCCTCCAGCATGGGAGCGGCGGCGTTCCAGAAAGGCCTTGGAGCGATCCATGCGCTGAGTCACCCGATCGGGGCCGTGCTCGATACGCACCACGGCCTCACGAACGGGGTGGTCATGCCGTACGTGCTGGCCTTCAATCGCCCCGCCATCGAAGAGAGGATGGTGCGGTTGGCGAGCTACCTGGATCTGCCCGATCCCTCCTTCGAGGCCGTGCTGGGCTGGGTCTTGGAGCTACGAGAGGAGATCGGCATTCCCCATACTCTCGCGGAGCTCGGCGTGGAAGAGCACCACGTCGATGTGCTCGCTCCGATGGCGGTCCTGGACCCGTCCGTCGGCGGGAATCCGCTCCCGCTCGGAGAGACAGAACTGCGAGAGCTGTTCATATCAGCTATTGCGGGAGACCTGGGCTAGCGGCTCAATTTCCCTCAGGGGCAGCGCGGCACGTGCGACTGAGGATCGTACCCGTTGACCCCCGGGTCACCGTAGCCCGCCTTGACCGTGTGGATGGCGCTGTCTTCTCCCGCACGAAACCCAAACCACTTCTCGTGGAGGTCGGCAAGCGTCCCGTCCAGCTTCATGCACTCGAGCGCATTCTCGACTTCCTTGCGGAGGCCGACGTCGTCAGGATGGAAGGCGAGCCCGAAGGCGCCGGCGATCGGAAGGCTAAACGCGACGCTGATGAGCCCCAACTCTTTGGCCGCATGCGTGGCCCTGGGGAGATCGGACAGGCTCGCAAACACCCCCCGGTTGATCACGGCACTCACCGCCTCGCCGGTCTCATCGTACCGCTGAACGGAGAATCCGAGCCACGCCTCGTTGAGGGTGGCCCAGGTGTCGGATACGCTTCCGGCCCCCACCGCCAACGTCTTGCCGCGTAGATCCGTGATGTCCCGAATCTCGGTGCCCTGGAAGACGAGAAAGCCCAGTCCGGTGTCCATGTACCCTTCGGAGAAGAGTACGCGGCGAGCACGGTCGGGCGTGATGTTCGTGGGTGAGACCGTCATCTCGAAGTCTCTGGCGAGCAGCGCGTCGAAGATGTCGACGCGGTTGTGTGAGACCCGCCGGACGCCCGGCCGTCCGATTCGTTCAGCGATCTCCGATGCCATATCGAAAGAGAGACCCTCGTATTCACCCGTAGGCAGCTCGATCACGAAAGGTGCGTACCCGGTGCCCGTCCCGATGAGCAAGGGCCCCGAGCGGTCTTGCCCGCCGAGGGGAGCCCCCGGCAGCAGCGCCCCCACGAGCAGGCCCGCCACCACACCGTACCAGTGCAGACCTACACGATTCCTGATGCTCATGAGTGGAGTCTCCGTCTGAGGTCGTCCCTGGAGGGTTCCCAACATCTCACCCCGCCTCACGAACAGGGCGGTACGTGCGACTCGGCATCGTACCCCTCGACCCCCGGGTGGCCATACCCATTGTATACCGTGTTGGTGGCCGTATCCTCGCCGGCGCGGAACCCGAACCACTTCTCGTGCAGGTCCGCCAGCGTTCCGTCCAGCTTCATGCACTCGAGCGCATTCTCGGCGGCTTTACGGAGTTCGATGTCGTCCGGATGAAAGGCGAGTCCGAACTTGCCGGAGATCGGGAGGGTGTAGCCGACCACCACGATCCCCAGCAGTTGGGCCATGTGGGTCGCGGCGGACAGATCCAAGAGGCTCGCGAACGCCTCCCGGTTGATGACGGCGCTCACCGCGTCTCCGCTCTCAGCGTAACGCTGGATGGAGAAGCCGAGCCAGGCCTCGTTGATGCTCGCCCAGGAGTCCGAAACGGTGCTGACCTGTACCGCCAGGGTCTTGCCGCGCAGGTCTGCGACGTCCCGAACCTCGGTACCTCGGAAGACGAGAAAGCCCAACCCCGTGTCCATGTAGCCTTCCGAGAAGAGCACCCGGCGCGCCCGATCGGGAGTAATGTTGGTCGGGGTCACGATCATCTCGAAGTCACGGGTGAGGAGCCCATCGAAAATGACCGCGAAGTCTTGGATGACCAGCTTCGTGCCGGGCCGTCCCATTCGCTCGGCGACCTCAGATGCCAGGTCGAATGAGAAGCCCTCGTATCCGCCGGTCGGGTTCTCGTTCGAGAAGGGCGGATACGCGACCCCGGAGCCGATGAGCAGAGGTCCCGGACGGTCTTGGGCACGGAGCGGTGCCCAAGCAAGTAGGACCCCGAGAACCAGGCCAACCGTTACCGGGCCCGGCGAAATCCGAGTTGCACGATGCTTCTGACTCATTGGGCATCCTCCATCCGAGGTCGCACCCCTCAACTTCTGTCCCTGAGTCCGCCGCCGTCAAGCGACGAGGACGTCTGCCCGCAAAGGGAGAATGCCCGTCAGGTCCCTCAGAACGCCCAGCGAAAGCCGATCGTCGGCAGAATCGGGAGGAGCTCGTGCCGCGGCCGGAACACGGGTGTCACTGAGGCACAGTGCCCGCCGAGACGGTACGATCGATGAGCCAGCGCTCCCCTGCCCTGCGCAACACACTGGCTTCGAGTAGCACTGATCGTGGCGTCGACGCCAGGTAGCTCGCGTAGGCCACGTCGCCCGCCACCTCCGTATTGAGTTCGGAGACCTCGAAGTCGAGGGTCGAGCCACCACTCTCGATCCCGCGCAGAAATGCCTCGAACGCGTCACCGTCCATGCGTCGCCCACCATCGAGGAACTCGAAATCCGCCGTGGTCGTCGCCCTGATAGCTTCATGATCGAACGCGTTGACGTCGACATAGAACTGGCGGATCGCGGACTCGACGGCCTGGACCACGAGCTCGGCCAACACGGAGTTCTGTGCGGACCCCTCGGTTCCGGCCCCGGCGCTCCCGGCATCAGGGCTGGGCGGACCGCAGGCCAGCACGGCCGAGACCGCCACGGTGATCAAGGTACGCGTCGTCATTCTTCCCTCCTCGCAGCCTCCGCCAACGCCCCAAACAGCCTCTGCTGAATCGGATCGTCCGCAGCCGTCAGCTCCGGATGCCACTGCACTGCCACGAGCCAGGGATGGCTCGGCAGTTCTACCGCCTCGATGGTCCCGTCCGGGGCGTGTGCCACAACCCGCAGTCCGTCCGCCACGTCCTTCAGGCCCTGATGGTGCCAGGACGCGCACTCGAAGTTCAGCTCTCCGACCGCGTCCGCGAGCTTCGAATCCGGTTCGACCGCCACGGGATGGTGAATCGGATCTCGAGGTGGAGTCCGGTGGGCCACCTCGTCTCCCATCACATCGGGAAGATGCTCCACCAGCGTGCCGCCCAGTGCCACGTTGAGCACCTGGGTGCCCCTGCAGATGCCCAGAGTCGGAAGCCCCGCGTCCACCGCCCTGCGAGCCAGCGTGAGTTCGCTGGCGTCCCGCTCGTCGTCGACCATGTAGAGCTTGGGATGGTCGCTCCCGCCGTAGGTCTCCGGTGAGATGTCACCGCCGCCGGTGAGGATCACTCCATCCAGGCGTCGAAGCACGTCTTCCCAGCGCGACTCCCCGGGCGGTAGCAATACGGGGATTCCGCCTGCACGCCGTACGGCATCCACGTACTCTGCTGGAAGGTCGAACTTGTGATCGCCGTTCCGGTGGTAAGTGGTCAGCCCAATGAGGGGGGCTGTTGTGTGTCCGGTGTCGCTCTTGGTCATGATCTGAGTAATTGACGCTGCGCCCCCCCTCAGTCAACCTGATCACGTGATGACCTTCGACGACTTCTCCCGCCTGGCCCAGGAGGCCTTCCAGAGTATTCCCCCTGTGTACCGTGAAGGGGTCGACGGCGTGACGACCGTGGAAGCGACGGAGGCCCACCCCGAGCTACCGGGCGTCGTCACCCTGGGCGAATGCCTCACCCAGGGGCACATCTCCGATTGGCAGAGCCCCGACACGACCCGCTCACGCGTGGTGCTCTACTATGGCTCGTTCCTGAAGATGGCCGGGGATGACCCCGACTTCGACTGGGAGGAGGAGCTGTGGGAGACGCTCACGCACGAGCTTCAACACCATCTGGAGTCACTCGCCGACGAGGACGCGCTCGAAGCCATGGACTATGCCATGGACGAGTCGTTCAAGCGCGAGCGCGACGAGCCCTTCGACCCCTGGTACTTCCAGTGGGGTGAGCCCGTGGCGGAGGGCGTCTATCGAGTGGAAGACGAAGTGTACGTCGAACGGGTGTTCACGTCGGAGGAGTTCGAGAGCCTCGAAGCGATCGACTTCGAGTGGGAAGGACAGACCTACCGGGTACCCCGCCCCACGGAGTTGGGCGACATCCACTTCGTGGTCGTGGACGGGATCGAGCCTGACATCCAACTGGTCCTGATCCAGCGGACTTCGTGGCGGCAGCGGTTACGGGGCGCCCTCCGCTCCCAAGGGCCCGTACTGCTGGAGAGCGGTGCGTTGGCGAAGCGATTGGTGGTGGGTCCGAACGGCGAAGGGCCCCCGGCGTAGTCGCCGGGAGCCCCTGGAGCCGGGAGCGGATCTCCCTATGCGTCTGGCCCCTCCCTACTCGAACGCCAGGCCTCTCACTCTCGGCGGCCCATTGTCCCAGTCCTGCACGCTGGAGATGTTCGGCATCCCCCAGTGGTTTCCGTTCCAGCCGTTGAAGCCGTCCATGCGGAAGGCCCAGAAGCCGCTGTGCATGTCGCTCACCACGATCAGACCATCGGCGTTGCGTACGTCGACCCCGAACACCCCGTTCGCGACGCCGCCCCCGACATAAGGGACGACCTCGTCGTAGGTGTCGTAGAAGCCCACCGTACGGGGGTTGGTCGGGTCCCGCATGTTGATGATCTGCAGCCCGTCCTCGTAGGCCGACACGAACACATAAGGCCAACGGATCTCCATGTTGTGCGACGACTTTCTCCAGTCGGGGGTCCACTCTCCGATAGGCGCGCGGATGACCGGTACGTCGCCGTCGAGTGCCGGCTTCAAGTCGTAGAACCGTAGGGGGGCGTGGGCCAGCGACGTCATCTCGCTGATGGCATAACGGTGATCGGGAGTGGCCACCCAAGTGTGACCTCCCGACTGCTGCCCGTGGACAGCCAGCTGAGTGACGAGGAGTTGAGGGTTCGCGATGTCGGTGACGTCATAGACGTAGTTCCCGCCCAGGTAGGTGGTCTCCGGGCCGCCGCCGTAGAATTTGTCCTGACCGGTCGCCACGTCGTACGCCACATACGCATCATGATACCCGCGCCCCGCCCCACGCGGCGCGGGGAGCGGAATGCGTGAGACCAACCCGTAGTCGGGATCACCCTGAAGGAACAACTCCATGTCGTACACGTTGGCCCCGTGAGGGACCGACTCGGGCGACTCGGTAGTGGCGAAGAGCAGCACCCGTCCGGTCGAGTGTTTGTACGCGAAGAGGTTGTGGAATCCGCCCGGGGTGTCGGGCACACGGATGCGGCCCACCTCACGGACCGCCGAGGGATCCGGCAGTCCGGTCACGTCGAACACGACCGCGCCGAGATCACGGTCCGGCCCGGCCTGCCTGAACATCATGGACTGCGCGTAGTAGTAGCGGTCGTTCAGCTTGAAGTACTTCCCGTCCAGCCCGTCTCCACGGTGGAGCTCGGCGTTCTCGATGAACCACTCGTAGATGACCTCCGCCTTGTCGGGCTCCGAGAAATCGATGACCTGGAAGCCGGCCGGAGTCGTGCGTCGGGAGACGTAGGCGTACGGTCGCTCGAGATCCTGCTCGACCTCGATGTCGGCGACCTGTAGGGCGCCCGCCAGGGGCACGTGCGCGACGATATGAACATTGTCGCTACCCTGCTCGCCCGGAGCGTACTGGGCGGAGGTCTCGGCGGGGGTGAGGAATGTGAGGACACCCAAGAGTGACATCGTGGCTGCTGACAAGCTGGCTCGCATAGCTACCTCCGGATCAAGGGCACGCTGCCGTCGCGGGACGGATCATTGCCCAACCTCCGGAGGATTTGACCTCCGTGCAAGCGACGAGTCGGCATTCCGGTGCGCCGCGCCCCCTCCTTCGATGACCAGAAACCCTACACGGCGCCGACCTACATGTCGGAGCCGTCCACCTGTCGGAGGGTCAACGTGGTCCCGTTTCCGTACATCAGATGGAGCACACTCCCGCCGTCCGCGATGTGGAACTGGTACACGATGTCGTTTTCCGGAAAGCCCGACATCACACCCGGGTTTTTCGCGACGTACGCACGCCGAGTGACCTGATCGCCACTCACCTCATACCGACCCGAGTTCGCGGTGAAGGGGCCCCAGCGGACGATCCGTTCGGGGATCGGCCCGCATGGCTCTCCTCTACTGAGGCGTCAGTGCGGTAACCGGATCCACGGTCGTCACGCGCCGTGCCGGAATGAAGCTCGCGAGCATTCCGACCGCCGCCAGAGTGGCCACAACCGCTCCGAAGATGATCGGATCACGCGCGTTGACCTCGAACAGCACGATCTGAATCGGCCCCGCCGCCGCTGCGGCAATACCCAACCCGACAACCAAGCCGATGGCCAACTGCCCGATTCCCTTCTTCATCATGAGCCGTACGAGCTCTCGCCCTTGGGCTCCCATGGCCATGCGGATGCCCATCTCCTGCGTGCGGCGAGCCACGGCGAACGACATCACCCCGTAGAGTCCCACCGAGGCCAAAAAGAGCGCTGCGGCGCCGAACGCCATGAAGAGCTTGCCGAACACCTGGTAGAACCACGTGAACCGATCCACCACCCCCGGCATATCCAACACGTCGAAGATGGGCAGGTTGGGGTCGACGGCGATGACGGCCTTACGGACCGCTGCGGTGCTGGCCATCGGCGGACCCTGAGTGTAGGCAGCGATGCTCACGAAATTGGCTACGCCACTCTGCGCAATGGGAATGTAGAAGCCGGCCGGGCTGGAATCGTTGTTTCCAAAGCCCTGCATGTACAGGTCCGGCACCACGCCGATCACGGTCAGCCACTCGGCGTCCGTATCCTCGCGATCCATCCGGATTCTCCTCCCCAGGGGGTCACCGCCGGGAAAGAACCTCTCGAGGAACGAACGGTTGACGATCGCCACCGGTTGAGCCTCCGAGTGATCGTTCACGCTGAATGCGCGACCCTGGAGGATCTCCACTTCGAATGTCTGGAAGTACCCGGGCGTCACGATCCCCTCGCGGGCGGACGGATAGTCCGTATCGGCGGCATAGGACTCGCCTTCGACATGGAATACCCGACTGCCATTCCCCGAGGCGGGCAGCCCATCGGAGAGTGTTGCCGCTTCAACCCCGGGGATAGCCGCCAACTTCGGCAGAAGCTCCGAGTAGAACTGCAGCCGGCTCAAGGTATCGGGGTACTCTACCACCGGCAGGTTGATGCGTGCCGTGAAGACGTTATCCGTGGCGAACGGCATATCCACGGTCTTCAACTTCGCCACACTGCTGATCATGAACCCGGCGGCGATCAACAGACCACACGAAACCGCGACCTCGGCGACGACCAAGCTACCCGTGAAGCGGCCGGAACTCAGACTCGAAGACCCGCGTCCTTCGTCCTTCAGCGTTTCCGCGATGTCCGCCTTGGACGCCTGCAGCGCCGGAGCCAAGCCGGAAACGAGAGCGGACAGCGTGGTCACCGAGACCACGAAGAGCAGGACGGGGAGGTCGAGCTCGAACGACATCCAGAAGGGCGGAGGATTCGATGCCAGCGATCTCGTGAACCACCCCACACCGAGGTAGGCCATCCCGATGCCGATCGAACCGCCGATCAACGCGAGCAGCATCACCTCGCTGAGCAGCTGCTGAATCAGGCGACGGCGGCTCGCGCCCAGGGCGGCCCGCACGGTCACCTCTCGGCTCCGGACCGACGCACGCGCCATGAGCAGATTGGTCACGTTCACGCAGGCGATGATCAGCACTCCTAGCGCCGCACCAAGCATGGTATAGAGCAGTCCGTAGATTTCAGGCCCTAGGAAGCGCTCCGTGAACGCCTTGACCTCCACTCCGATGCCCTCGTTGCTCTCCGGGTACTCCTGCTCCAGGCGAGCCGCGATGGACGCCATCTGGACTTTCGCGTCATCGATGGACGTACTTGGATTGAGCCTTCCCACCACCGTGTAGCGGACGGCGTTCTCCGACCGATCCGTCAGGGTCGGGTCGAGCTCCAGCGGCAGCCACACCTGCTGATTCTCGGGGAATCCGAACTTCTCGGGCATGACCCCGATCACGGTCCGCGCGATCCCGTTGGCGCGCACCGTCTCTCCAAGGATGTCAGGTGATCCCCCGAAACGGTCCTGCCACAGGTCGTAACCGAGAATAATGACCGGCTCCGCGCCGGGGCGATCCTCGCCCGCACGGAAGCCGCGTCCCACGACGGGCTGAACTTGCAGGACGTCGAGCATGTCTGATGTGAACCGTGCACCGAGGTACCGCTCGGGGCGCCCCTCTCCCTCCGCCAGGTTGACCGCGTCACCGCTGAAGGCCGCCATGCTCTCGAACGCGGTCTGCCGAGCCTGCCAGTCGAAGAAGTCCGGAACCGTGACGCCCATATTATCGATGTTCTCGGACGGCTTGTTACGGTGCACCCAAGCGATACGCTCCGACTCCTCGAACGGAAGTCCTTTGTAGAGCGCCCCGTTGACGATGCTGAACACCGTCGTGGTGAGGCCGATGCCGAGCGAGAACGTGACGATCGCGATGAACGCGAGCCCCGGCTGCTTGACGAGCATCCGGGCGGCGAAGCGGAAATCCTTCAGGAGCGAGTCCATGGCGGTCCCTGTACTCGGGTAACGAACATCCCTCGGCCCCGGGATGATCCGGGTAGGCGTCGAGTGACGAATTCGTCCCGCCCTACGTAGATGCAGTGGGTGGGGTTTCCGCTTGGTGCTCGCGTGGTCCCGGTAGCCGACCTCTAGGCCTGCGCCGGCCCGATCTCTACCTCGATTTGCTTCCACTTTTCACGCTTGAACACGACGGCGCTCAACGTCGCCCGCGTCAGGTGCCCGAGCACGATCGCGAGCCAGATGTCACCCGGCTCCAGCGTCGAGAGGGTCTGAATCGTGAAGCATATTCCCAGAGGCACCACGATCTGGGAGACGATCGAGATGTAGAGTGGACTCTTGGTATCACCGGTGCCTTGTAGCCCTCCCGTGAACGCGAGGGCGACGGTGATGAAGAGCCCGGAGACGGCGAGGTAGCGCAGGAGCTGGACGCCCAACGCCTGGACCACGGGGTCGTCCATCCCGAAGATCCCCAGGAGCTGGGTCGGAATCACGAGGAACGTCGAGCCGATCCCCGCCGCGAGCATGAGACCGAAGCCTGCCGCCACGTGAACTGCTTTGCTCGTGCGGTCGGGTCGGCCCGCACCCAGGTTCTGGCCCGCGACGGCGGCGGCGGCACCCATGATGCCGACCGATGTCCAGGTGATGAACGAGAAGAGCTGAGTGTAGCTCACCACGTACGCCGCCTGAGCCTGCGCACTCATCGCCAGCGATCCGACAAACCCGAGGAGAATGACCCCGCCCACGTTCATGGCGATGCCCTGGATTCCGGTGGGCAGTCCGAAGCGGAAGAGCTGACGGATGATCACCCAATCGGGCTTGAGGCTCATGCCTTTGTGGAAGTGCACCACCCACTTGCCCGAGAAGAGTTGGATCAACGCGTAGACGCTGACCACGCCGCCGGCGATGACCGTGCCCATCGCGGCGCCCTTCGTTCCGAACGCCGGAATGGGGCCCAGGCCGCGGATCAGGATCACGTTGAGGACGATGTTCAGGACGGTCATCGCGACGCCAAGACGAAGAGGCGTCTGCGCGTCGCCCGCCGATCGGAGCGCCCCGCCCAGCATGAAGAACATCAGCATGCCGAAGGAGAAGACGAAGAGGATCCGCAGGTACGGCAGTGCTTCGATCTGCACCTCCGGCGCGGCGTTCACCATCCCCAGAAGCGACGGCGCAGCGACGTAGCCGATCGGAGCCAGGATCCCTACGACCAGGAAGACCGAGGTCAGAAACGCCTGGTAGACGGTCCGGTCCACCTTGTCGGGCTCGTTCGCCCCGGTGAAGCGGGCCACCAGCACACCCATCCCGGTGAAGAGTGAGCTGATGAACACCATGACGACGATGAAGATCTGCCACGAGACGCCGATGGCGGCATTCCCGGTATAGCCGACGTAGTTGCCGACCATGGCGTGATCCACGATGCCCTGCATGCCCCCGATGATGTTCTGGAGCATCGTGGGCCAAGCCAGCTTCCACACCGCACCGCGGATCGGCCCTTCAACGAGGGACCGATCGAAGGTCTTGGTTTTCCGTTCGCTCAAGGGTGGGTCAGATCCTGATGAAGATGTGTCGCTGGTATAACCAGTGGCACAGATAGCTCATGAGCCCGAGCACGACGAAGGCGGTGACCACCTCCATGGTGCCGACTCCTGCACCCACCCAGGTCAGAATTCCGTGCGTGAAGACCGCGACGAAATCGTTGAACCACTGCTCCCCCAGCGTCTCTGCAAACATGTAGATGAAGATCGGATTCATTCCGACGATGACGAACAGCTTCGTCCCCCATCGCCGCCCCTTCAGATCCAGCAGCCAATAGAAGAGGGCCAGGGTCAACAAGCACCATCCGCCCGAAACAATCACGAACGAACTGGTGCAGATGCGCTTGATGATCGGAGTGATTCCCGTCCAGTCCAGCCCATATTCGACCCCCAGCCCGATCAGCCCCCCGATCACGAGGTACTTCAGCTTTTCCGACCCGGCACGGTCGCTCATCAAGAGCTTTCCCGCCAGCACCCCCCAGATGGTGTGCGCCGAGGTTGGCAGGGCGTTGATCGCCACCCAACCACTCGGGTTGATCTTGCCCATGAGAACAGTGTCCATCCAGGCACCGAAGTTCTGGCCCTGGACGAAGGGCTGATCGAAACCGGATACCGGGAAGGTCCGGTACAGAATCTCGCTCAGCAGAATGAGGCCGAACGAGATCGCTAGCTGCGTGCGGAACGGAAGATTGAACAAGAGATAGGCCACCATGATGGTGACCGAGAGCTGGCTGAGGACGTTCCAGAGCTCCCAAACCATGGCCCGCGAATACCCGATATGGAGCGAGACTCCCAGACCGAGGAGGATCACACAACGGACCGCGATGTGCCGAAAGGTGTGACCCCATGTGTCACCCGCGTGTCGTCTCCGATTGACCGAGAACGCCATGGCGACGCCCACGATGAACATGAAGAAGGGCTGGACCAGGTCCCAGAAGCGCAGTCCGTGCCAGGGATGATGATTGAACTGGAGGACGATCCCCTCCAGGAACGAGCCCGGCGTTGCCACGCTCATGAGGGCCTCGTATACGAGGGCGCTCTCGGCGATCAGCACGAACATCGTGAGCCCTCGGAAGACGTCCAAGGACACCAGGCGGCCCTCGGGAAGGCCCGTTGTTGCCGATTCGCTCAATACTCTCTCCGGTGCCACGAGTTGACCCGGGACCTATAGTACTCGATATCGTGAGCGGGAAAAGCAGCGAGCGCGTGCCCCGAACCCGGCTACACCCTTCAGACGTCGTGCAGAGCATGAACGAACCGGCAGACCGAGAACTCGTGGACCAAAGGGACGAGTCGTCCCTCACCGAGGCGGCCGACGGGGCGAGGCGGGAGACCATCCGGTGCACGTTGGTGGCGTACCGTCGGCCCGATCGCCTCGAGGTCGGTGACCCCGTGCCGGAGCTCGAGCTGACCGTCCTGACGGATCAGGACTCCGCCGGCTCTGACACCGTGGACATCGCTGCCGAATACGACCGGCCAGTGATGCTCATCTTCGGGAGCTACACGTGACCACCGTTCCGGCGCCAGGCTGGCGCCTTGCAGAGCCTCTATGAGGTGCTGAGTGATCGCGCGCGCTGCTTCATCGTCTACATCGCAGAGGCTCACGCCGTAGACGGTTGGCAGACGGACTCGAACGAGGCGGCAGGAATCCGGATCGAACAGCACAAGGCGTTCCGGGAGCGATGGGAGACCGCCCAGCTATGCGCCGAACGGCTCGACCTGACCATCCCGACCCTGGTAGACGGCATGGACGATGCGGCGTGCGAGGCGTTTTCGGCGTGGCCCGAGAGGATGTACATCCTACACGAGGGTCGAATCCACTACCGGGGGGGCCAAGGCCCGTATGACTTCGACGTGCCCGAAGCCCGTGCCTCGCTGTTAGCACTGCTCGGCGACTAGGACTGAACTGGGTCACGCGAGTTCGCGGATCCAGCGCGCCGGCTAGTTCCCTACGATAGCACCCGTGCCGCCCGTCCGCGCTCCCTGCAGAACACCGGTCTCCGGATCGATCCGCACACCCACCCACGCGCCGCCGAATGAGGCCGGGTTACCGGCCGGTGTGGGCACGATATCCATGCCCATATCACGCACGGCCTCCAGAATCTCCAGCGAGTACTCTCCCGGGGCGCCGTAGGGCTGACGCAGCGGATCGAACGTGGGCCACTTCTTTCGAATGCGGGGCTGGACGGCCGCCTCGGCGGGCTCCATGTCGAAGGCGAGCACGTTCATGAGGTTCTGGATGTTCACCTCGTGGTACCCTCCCCCGATGGTCGTACTGCCTAGATAGGGCCGGCCATCCTTCAGCACGATGGTCGGTGTATCCCACTCCGGAACCCGTTGTCCAGGCCCGACGCGCATAACGAGATCCTGCTGGAAGGCCGCGGCATCGGGGATCGTGATTCCGCCGACGAAGAGTCCCGTTTCTCCGTAGATCGAGCTGTTGATGGAGTGAAGCACTACGGCCATGTTGCCCGCCTCGTCCACGGCGATGATGCCGGCCGTGTGGCGACCCTCTTCGTCCTCGAGGTCGGCGTCACCGTCGTCGTTCCCGGGGTCCGTGTTGCCCGCCTCGTCCTCATCGTCTTCGTCATCCGATGATCGCCGCCGACCAAACCCGTCGGTCAGACTCTCGATGACAGCGGCGTCGGCTTCCCTCGCCTCGGCGACCGCCTGGTGCACGTCGACCCATGTATCCGTCTGCATGGCCTCCCACAGCTCGGAGGCGGTGGCCTTGCTGGTCCTCCCCTCCGGCGAGACATCCACGCCGGGCAGGTAGCGGTCCACGAGTCCATCAGGGAGGAAGGTTCCCGCCAACGGTGGACTCAGGAGCTCGGGCAGGGTGGCTATCTGCAACAACCAATAGAGCGACTCAGGGCTCGTGGTCGGATGGCCTCGAGACGGCAGGTCCGCGAGTTCGAACAGGTTGAAGGCCTCGGCGGTGTGGATCCCACCGTAGCTGGGCAACGCCGATCCATACAGGTCGAAGTCGCGAAACGTGGCATGCACCGGCTCGGACCAAAGGACTTCGTACGAATCCATGTCCTCCATGGTCAGGCGACCGTCGATTCCTTGCACCGCCTCGACGAGCTTCTCGCCCCACTCACCTCGGTAGATATAGTCCGTGCCTTGCTCGGCCATGTTCTTGAGCGTCTGGGCCATGGCCGGCTGGGTGATCCAATCACCCTCCACATAAGGCGTGCCGTCGTCCTTCAGAAAGATGTCCCGCCCCTCCGGATACCGCGCGAGCACGTGACCTCGCGCGTCGAAGTACGCCGCCCTGGTGGGGCTCACCTCGAATCCGTGCTCGGCGAAGTAGATGGCCGGCTCGAACAGCACAGCCCACGGGAGCACCCCGAAGCGCTCGTGCGCCGCACCGATTCCGGCCGCGACACCCGGCACCAACGTCGCCCGGCCGCTGGGCGTCCCCTGAGGCGGTATCGTGAGCGGGTCGTTTTCCTCCAGGACCGCGTTGTACGTGGCGCTCATCGAGTGGACACCACCAGTGGCGGCCTCGAAGTACACCATCACCATCTCGCCGGCCAACGTGACCGGGCCACCAGTGGTCAGGGCGATCTCCGTGAGTGCAGTCGTCATGACCGCGTCCACCGCAGATCCACCCTGTAGTAACGCCTCATAGCCGGCGCGGACCGACGTGGCCGTGGTAATCCCCGCCACCATGATGTTCTCGGCCTGGACTCCGGGAGGGCTCAGCTGACGGACGCTCCCGAGTTCGAGGTAGGTCTCCAACTCCCCCGCAGGCCAGAACTCCGGCGACAACGACACGGCCTCGCCGCCCGGGTCACAAGCGACCAAGGCGACGAGGCCGAAGAGCGAAAGCGCGGAAGCCCGCACTCTCATCTGCCCAATAATTCTAGTTGCGAGTCCGCGCCTGTACGGCAGGCCCGTTCTCCCAATCCTGCACACTGGAGATGTTCGGCACGCCCCAATCGAGCCCGTTCCAACCGGCGAAGCCTTCCATCTTGAACGCCCAGAAGCCTGTCTGGATGTCGGACATGACAATGAGACCGTCCTCATTGCGGACATCGACGCCCCACGAGCCGTTCATGGCACCCATCTCGTCCTCAGCGGTCTCGAGATACGTGTCGTAGTGGGCAATCGTCTTTGGATGCGCAGGATCGGACAGCGTGAAGACCTGCAGACCGTCCAGATAGGCCGAAACGAACACATAAGGCCAGCGCACCTCGTGGTTGTGAGACAGGTGCTCCCAGTCGGCCGTCCAAGCGGAGATCGGCGAGCGGATGTTGGTCACTTCACCGTCCAGGCCCGGCTTCAGGTCGAAGATGCGAAGCGGCGCGTACTGGTACTCGGTCTCGGCGACCACGTAGCGGCCGTCCGGCGAGGGCGTGAACGTGTGTCCACGCGTTACCCCGTTGATCCCCGTGAGGCTGACGAGCAGCTCGGGGTTCTCGAGATCGGTGACGTTGTAGACGTAGTACCCACCGGTGCCGCCGCCATAGAAGCGATCCTGCTCGCTGTCGGCGTCGAAGCCGGTGTAGAAGTCGTGGTATCCGCGCGATCCCGCTACGGCCTGCGACTCGGGCACCGGAACCTGTGCGACCAGAGCCTCGTCCACACGTCCGTCCACTACATAGCCCAGGTCGTACACGTTGGCGTACGGTCCGGAAACGGTGGCGAACAGGAGCGGGCGGCCGTTGCTGTGCCGGTAGACGTAGATGTTGTGGAATCCACCGAGCTCTCCGGGGCCCTGGATGCGACCGACTTCATTGAACGTCGAGACGTCGGGGAGGTCCGTGGCGTCGAACACGACGGCACCCAGGTCGGCGTCAGGGCCACCCTGACGGAACTGGACCGAGTGCACCACGTAGTTCCGCCCGTTGTACTCGAAGATCTTGATGTCTTTTCCTGCGGATCCGACGTGCACATCCGCGTCGTCGAAGCTCCACCGGAGAATGACCTCAGGGTCGTAAGGGTCAGCGATGTCGATAATGTCCAGCCCGCGGTGCTGCCGCGCGACGTAGACGTACGGACGGTCCATGTTCTGCTCGACTTCGATGTCCGACACCTCTACGCCGAGCGGAATATGCGCGACCACTTCGATGTTGCTGCTGCCACGCTCTTCGGAGTCGTCCTGCGCCGACAGCGCAGTGCTGCTGGCGAAGAACACCATCCCGGCAAGGGCCGCAAGCGTTACGGTACGATTCATTCTCATGTTCCCACCTCGTTTGATTCGATACTCCGCGGTCATGCGCCCAATCGTTCGACCCGGCCCACCGCTTACCGCAGATCGTATTTTAGGCCGCCACCACGAAGAAGGGCAACGGCGCCACCTTCCCAAGTCAGTTCCTCGTCACCGCCTGCACTGCAGGCCCGTTTACGAAATCCTGCTCGCTAGAGATGTTCGGCTGCCCGTAGTCCAACCCGTTCCAGCCGTTGAACCCCTCCATGTGGAAGAGCCACAGGCCCGTCTCCATGTCGGAGATCAGGATCAGGCCGTCGCCATTTCGGACATCCACACCCCACGCGCCGTGCGTGATGTTGACCCCTTCTTCGAGCCCGATGTTCGTGTCGTAATGACCCACGGTCCTCGGCTTCTTGGGGTCTTGGAGGCTGAAGATCTGTAGGCCGTCCCGGTATCCGGACACGAACACGAGAGGCCACCGCACCTCGTGGTTGTGGACCAGATTCTGCCAGTTGGCGGTCCAAGCCGAGATCGGTTGGCGGATGTTCGTCACCTCACCGTCCAGACCAGGTTTGATATCGAACATGCGGATGGGGGCATACTGGTACTCCGTCTCAGCTACGACATAGCGGCCGTCGGGAGAAGGCGTGAAGGTGTGCCCGTTCCGCACCCCGTTGATCCCTGTCAGGCTCACCAGCAACTCCGGGTTCTCCAGATCGGTGACGTTGTACACGTAGTATCCGCCCGTGCCACCCCCGTAGAACCGGTCCTGCTCACTATCGGGGTGGTAGCCTGTGTAGAAGTCGTGGTAGCCCCTGCCACCCTCCGCCGGAACCGGGACGTTGGCCACCAACGCCTCATCGACGCGCCCCTCGACCACATACCCGAGGTCGTAGATGTTGGCATGAGGAGCGGAAACCGTGCTGAAGAGCAGCACCCGACCGTTGGAGTGCTTGTAGACGTAGATGTTGTGGAAGCCGCCAAGCTCGCCGGGGCCCTGGATCCGGGCCACCTCCTCGATCTTCTCTGGAAGATCGGTGACGTCGAAGATGATGGCTCCCAGATCCGCATCCGGCCCCCCCTGCCGGAACTGGAACGCCAGGACCGCGTAATGTCGATCCTTCCAGCTGAAGATCTTGATGTCCTTACCGCCGCCACCCACATGCAGGTCGGGGTTCTCGATCCGCCACCGATGCAAGACCTTCGGGTTCTCGACGTCGCTGATGTCGACCACGTCCATGCCGCGCGCGACCAGAGTTTCCGGTGGCCTACCGCTCGCCAGCTGCCGACCGACATAGGCGTACGGCCTGGACATGTCCTGCTCGACCTCCACGTCGGAGATGGTGCGGAATTCCCCGAGGGGCAGGTGGGCCAGAACCGTGATGTTGTCACTCCCGCGCTCCTCTTCGTTGATCTGAGCGAGCACCGCACGAGTCGGTATGAGTGCTGCGCCCAACACCGCAAGCGCAAGGACTAGGGCGTGGTGCGTTTTCATTGGAAACCTCGATTGGATTCGGTCGGGCGGGATATGAATCGTAGGGTTGGCCGTCAGCGGACATCAAGAAGCATTCTACTGCCTGACTTCGCCGCCGAGCAACGGATCGGGTGAACATCTTCTACAAGCAAAGCCCGCTTGGGGAGGCTAACTTGGAGGCATCGGCGGGCGACGCGGGGGTCGGTCGCTCAGCGCATTCGCCCTTGTGGAGGGGACCATGAGAATCAGCCTTCCTCGCCTTGTCCTGACGGCCTTGTTCTCCGGCGTCGTCACGACCGCGGTGGCCACCGCGGTCGCCACTCCCGCGGCCGCTCAGTCGGCCGCGGACATCTTCGACCAGATGGTCGAGCAGCAACGGCAAGGACTTTCGGGCATCGAGAACCTCCTCATCGAGCAGGAAACGATGGGTGTCGCCACCACGCTCTACATGGTGAAAGAGGTGGTCGATGGTGAGCCGATGCTGACGCCCCGTATGACGGTCGTGGGTGGGATGACCATGCCCATCGAGGGCACTGAGGGGCCAGACGCGTGGTCCGGATCCGCCCGTGTGCACAGGCAGTGGGCGGATCGCTTCCGCGTCGACGGCACCGAGGAGGTCAACGGGCGGCCCGCCTATCGTCTGGCCATCGACGACTTTACGGGCATCGATATGGGGGCTCCACCGGGACAGGACGCCCCGATGACTCCGCGTAGCGCCGTCTTCTATGTCGATCAGTCCGATTTGGTGATGGTCCGGATGGAGATGGAGTTGGATGCCACGACGGACGACGGAGAAGCGCGGGTCGTGACGATGGCTTCTACGATGGACGACTACCGTGAGGTGGATGGCTACCTCCACCCGTTCCGCACATCGATTTCATGGCAGGGACTGACCTCCATGGCGCCGGACGGGATGGATCCCACCGAACTGGAGCAGCAGTTGGAGGAGATGGAGACACGGCTCGCCGACATGCCGGAGGCCCAACGCGGCATGATGGAACGGATGATCAGACCGCAGATCGAGCGCCTGAAGGACATGCTCGGCGGAGCACCGATGGAGATCATCGTGACCCGACTCGAAGCCAACGTCGATCCCCCGTCGAGCCCCCCGGGCGGACCCTAGGTGACGGAGGCGCGCGGGGCCGTTCAGACCCAACGAAGCGAGGCCGTTGCCGCTTCGTCGGTACTCTTCTTCGGACTGCCGATCGTTCTCGGAATGGGGATCACTCCGATGGCTGCATCTGCACAACGCTCGTTCGATCCCACACACATCGAACGCACGGGATCGGTCGAATTTCAAGCGAGCCCGTCCGAGGTATTCCCGGCCCTTGAGCCCGCGGGTAAGAGCCTCCGGGCACCCTCCTGGGACGTAGAGCTGCTCTATCCGGCCTCCGGCGAGGGTCGGCCGGGCGCCGTGCTGCGCCAGACACACAAGCGGGCCGGGATCCAACAGATCTGGACGGTGGTGGAATCCGATCCACCAAACCGCATCAAGTACGTGGTTTATGTGCCGGACATGGAGACGTGGGAGTTCGACATGCACCTGATCGGGCAGGACGATGGCAGTACGATCGTCCAGGTACAGCACCGGATCACGTCGCTCTCCGAGGAAGCCAACTCCGATGTTCAGCGGTTCGCAGACGGCTTCGAGGCCTACTTGGTGCGTTGGCAGCGGTCCGTGTCCGAAGTGATCGGAGCGCTCAAGAGTTGAGTAGCGATCTCCAATGAGTGCCCAGCCCCCCCCGCGCCGCGGCTCCTCTGGAGCCGAGTCGGCCGACGCCCTCAAGGCTGTTCTCGACGACCAGGTCGAGCGTAAAGAGCGACAGGGTAAACGCCAACTTCAAGCCAAGGGACCGAGCAAGGGGCCAGCCGTTGCCGCAGTCGTGCTCATTCTGGTCTCAGCCTGGCTCTGGGTCTCCCCCCCCGCTTCGTTACAGCCGCGACCGTTCGCGCCACCTCCACCCGTCGTGCAGGAGTCTGCCCTGCGCATGGACGTCTACATGGTTGCCGTCCAGATCCTGAACTTCCAGGAAAAGACGGGAAGACTGCCGACCAACGTGGAGGAGGCGGTACCCGACCCGGTTGGAGTAGACCGTCTCGAGTATGTCTCCGCGGGCGGCGGCGGATTCCAGATCACCGCCGTACGAGGTGAGCAGGTCGTCGTCTATTCCTCCGACCAGTCTCTCCGGGACCTCGTGGGCAGCGCTCAGATCGTTCTGGAAGGCGCCTCGCCATGACCACGCGGCTCACGAAGAGGACGCTACGGACGATTCTGGGACCTGGAGACCGTCGCGGCTTCACCCTGGTGGAGTTGGCGGTCGTGGCGGCGATCATCTCGATCCTCACCGCCCTGGCCATACCGAACTTCAAGAGGGCGCTCGTGAAGGCCAAGGCCGTCGACGCGGTCGCCGACCTCGAGGTCCTGCGCATAGCCGTGGTCAGCTATTTGGCCGACAACAGCCAATGGCCGCCTGACGCCTCAGTAGGAGCGATGCCTACTGGCCTCGCCCCCTACCTTCCCGACGACTACAGCTTTGCCAAAGAGAACTACACGCTCAACTACGACAACTGGACCACGCACAGTCCCTATTTCATCGCCGTGACCGTCGAGACGGGCTCGGATCCCGAATTCGGGGCCGCCGTCGTGGACGCCCTGGGCCCGAACGCCTGGACGAACGGGTCGTTCAAGTTCACCTGGGTCATCGAGTGGCTGTGACGCGAGCCGAAGTTCAGACCTGCCGGAACTCCACAAGTGTCCCACAGGCGGCCTCGGGGAGCAGGTAGACCGACCCTCTCTCGGTGGTCCCGTAGGGCAGGCCTCCCTCCTCGAGACACGATACCGCATCGCCGATCGACGCGGTCGAGAAGACCACGCCCGTACCCGACATCACCGAGTCTGTCGGCACGCCGGAGCTCCGGACCCCTGCAGACGGCGGCAACGGACCCGGGTTGAGCCCCGGATAGAGGTCACCGAGCTCTCTGGGCGTGTGGAACGTGAGCCGGGGCCCCAGATTCGCCACCCAGAATCCCCCCTCCTCGCTTACGGCACCGAGCCGAATACGCTCGAAGTGACTGGTGGCCCCCGCCGGATCGTCGGCTTGCACGATCACTTCTGCGATCCGCGTAACGCCATTCGGGTGCAGCGCCGCCCCGGCGTACCATACGAAGTCCGGAGTGAGGTGCTCGCACACGAAGGTGAAGAACCCCGGCAACGCGTTCTCCTCGAGCCTACTGATCCGGAAACGCGCCCTTCGGACCTCATCGCGCACTCTGGCGTCGCGCGAGAACTCGATGGCGTCGCCCGCCACGATGCCGTGCTCGGCGTAGTCGGCACGGGCTCCATCCGCGCTCCCGCGAAGCGCGAGCCCCGAGACTCCCGAGCCTGCGGCCAGTGCACCGCCCACCGATGTCTTCGCGACCTCCGGCCGCACGACACCGAGAAGCTCACAATACGTTGAGTCGAAGACGAACACGTGGTTGGCCGTCCCGAGCGCATCGTGCTCGGCCCTCGGCGAGACTTGAAAGCCCATGAGTGAATAAGCAGCTAGCGCCTGGTCCAAATCGGGCACGCTGAGCACCAGGTGATCGATGTCCCCCGGCGCACCCCCTGGCGCACCCCCTGGCGCACCCCCTGGCGCACCCCCTGGCGCACCCCTCTCACGGCTACTCAGAACAGATACCCGAGGCCGATGTAGAACGGCGCGGTGGCCTCGCTCGAGTGGCCCACGTCGACGGCCACAACGAAGTTCTCGCCCACTCCGATTCGCACACCGCCTCCGAACCCCGTATGGAGGTCGGATACCAGCGACTCCCACTCCAGTCCGTCCGCCCACACCCGCCCCGAGTCCACGAAGCCCGATAGAACCAGATGGAAGGGTCGGTTCAGCATTTCGAAATCGTACGCCCTCCATCGGAGCTCCGCATTCCAGAGGAACATGCCCTTCCCCACATAGCGATTCTTGGGAATGCCTCTCAGGGTCTTGGCCCCACCGAGCCCCTCCTGCGACTTGAAGGAAGACTGTACCACGTACTGGTCGTAGAACGGCGCGACGCCGTCGATGTTCTGGATCAAGAACCGATTGGCAAACGTTAGACGGTCACCCATCGGGTAATACCGCCGGTCGGTAAAGGTCCAACGCAAGTATCCCGTGTCATTACCAAGAAACTCGGGGACCCCTTGTACCAGAATCTCGGTCCAGGTGCCGCTGCGTGGACCCGTCTCACGATCCCGCGTATCCCACACCAGTCCGAACCGAACGTGGTTGGACCACCCCTCGGGAATCGCCCGACCCGTATAGTCCTGACGGAGCAGCGTCTCCACCGCGTCTTCAGGCTGCGACTCGATCGTCGTGCGGTTGATGCCAGCCCCCATCAGGAGGCGGAGCGGCAGACTACCGATCGTCCGCTGGAGGTTCACCGAAGCACGCCTGCGAGTGCGTCCGAAGCGGTAGAAATACTGGCCCTCGGTATCCTCCAGGGCCTCGTCATAGACCGACGCGTTGCCGGGCCCATAGTACGGCGACGCGATCTGCTTCTCGCTCCCGAGATCCACATCGGCCCGCCAGCCCGCAGGCAAGAGATGGGGTGTGTCGAAAAAGAGCGTGAAGTCCCTGCGGCCTCCCGTGGTCAGGAAGACCGTCGGCTGAACAGTGAATCGATATGGGGCGTACCCACCGTCCCCGTAGTTGTAGAGCTCGAGCAGGACTCCGTACCCGAAGCCCTCGTCGGAGTCGTAGTTGATCGCGGGGAGACCGTTCGGCTCCCATCCGGTCTGGGTCGGAGCTTCCCGGGTCGGAGCCTCCTGGGCCTGAAGTACGGAAACCGGCGATGCGAGCAGAATCACTATTCGCACGGCCGCGCGTGCCAGTCTCGAATTCATGTCTCCTCCTTTGAAAACGGACTCGGTACGAACTATGCCTCAAGGAGAAGTGAGATTCGATACGTAGGATTACGTAGAATCGGCATTCCTGTACAGATGCGTTTTGCCCGGCAGATGCTATTTTACGGGGTCGTGAGCCGGCCTCGAGCACGGCGGCAACACCCACTCCAAGGAGTACGGCGATGTGGTTTGAGACGATCATCCGCGAGGAAACGGGTTGCGCGGCCTACATGATCGGATGCCAGCGCACCGGCGAATGTGCTGTGTTTGATCCCCTCTGGGACATCCGACCCTACCGCGACATGGCCAAGAAGCAAGGCTCGACAATCCGATACGTCATCGACTCCCACAGCCATGCCGACCAGGTATCGGGAGCTCGACTCCTCGCCGAGGCGACAGGCGGCGAGTTGATCCTGCCGCAATTGGCCGAGATCACATACGAAGCCACTCGGGTCAAGCACGGTGACCTCATCGAGATGGGCGGGGTCGGAATGGAGATCGTCCATGTACCCGGCCATCGCCCCGAGCAGATCAACCTTCTGGTATACGACTACCCCCGAGGGCCCGAGCCCTGGTTTATTCTCACGGCCGATTTCGTGCTCGTGGGTGATGTGGCGCGCCCCGACCTGGCCCAGGAGGGTGAAGAGGGGGCACCGGTCCTCTTCGACGTGGCGATTCCACGCTTCCTCGACCTTCCCGACCACGTGGAGGTCTATCCAGGACACCTGGCCGGCTCCACCTGAGGCCGCGTCTCTAGTGGCAAGGTTGTCACAAGTGTCGGATACGAGCGGCGCTACAATGACGCTCTCCAGATCAAGGATCGGGACCGGTTTAGGGCCTACATGGATGAAGATCAGCCACTGAAGCCCGCGAACATCCTGAATATCGTGGCCACGAATCAGGGCCATCTCGAGCTGACCCCCACGATCCCTTCGGCCGCGCCTCTCTCCCTGGAGCGGGTGCAGGAGCTGATGGAGACCGGGCACGCGTTGATCGACACGCGCTCGTCGGAGGCATACGGAGCCGGACGTATCCCCGGCTCCTACCACGTGAAGCACACGTCGTCGGAGTTCGAGCAGCGAGTCGGATGGGTCGTCCCGGACAACACACCGCTCCTTCTGCTCACCGAGACCGCCGAAGAGGCGCAAGACTGCGTCTACAAGATGGCGTTCGTGGCACTGGATGGATTGGTGGCCGGCTACCTGGACGGTGGAGTCGACGCCTGGACCGATGCGGGACCCGCATTGGAGGTGACGCCCCAGATCGATGTCGACGAAGTGCACCAGAGGCTGTCGACCAACGGCCTGCGCACGCTCGATGTGCGGGAGAGTGACGAATGGGACGAGGGCCACATCAAGGGAGCCCACTTCATGCCCTACACGAGCATGGCGCCCCAGCTGGATGTCCCGGCGCAGATCGACAAGATCGAGTTGGCGACCGACGACGCGATCGCGGTCATATGCGGCGGAGGCGATCGCTCGAGCACGGCCATAAGCATGTTGTTGCGCTATGGCTTCAACGACCTCTACAACGTGACCGGCGGCATGACCGCGTGGGCCGATGCCGGCCTGCCGATGGTAGACGCCCAAGGCCAGGAGTGCAGTATATGACCAGCCGGCAGCCACTGGTGCCCCTCGCGTTCACGATCTGGGGCTTGTTTCTCACGTCCTGCACCGGGATCGACACCGCTTCTCGTCCGTCCGGCAACGACGCCGACGTGCATGCGGGTCCCATCGAGTTGTTCGACGGCCGTGTGATCCCCGGGATGCCCGAGCTGCTCGGAATGCGGGCCCAGTACGAGCTGCGCCTGGAGTGGCTGGAACAGAAGCGACCCCTACTCCTCGAGCAGATGCGCGAGCACAGTATCGAGATGTGGATCGTGGTCAGCGAGGAGTTCAATCCCGATGCCGTGACCCAGTATGTGGCGCCACCGCTGCAATACGTACGCCGGCGAGATGTTCTGGTCTTCGTAGACCGGGGGGCGGACGGCCTCGCCAGCTATTCCGACTACTGGCGGCCCACCGCGGACTACCGCCGGTTCTTCGAACCGATGCCCTCGGCCCGCAACGCTAGAGGTATCCAAGACACGCCTACCGGACTACGAGCTCTGTGGGATCAGTATCAGCCCGCCACCATCGGACTGAACATGGGCGGCAACCGTGGTCACGACAGCGGCCTGACCCATGACAGCTACCGGTTCCTCGCGAATGCGCTCGGGCCCGAAGCCGAGTCGCGCTTCGTGTCTGCGGCGCAGCTGATCGAATCGGTGTTCGACACGCGCCTGCCCGGCGAGTTGGAGCCGTATCGGTCTCTCGTGCTGGCCACCGACGTGATCGCGCAGAGGGCCCTCTCGAATGTGGTCATCACACCTGGTGTGACCCGAGCGGCGGACATCAAGTGGTTCTTCGAGGAGAGCATCGCCGAGCTGGGCGTCGGCGGGAAGCCGTGGTTCGAAATCCATGTGGCGGTTCAGCGCTACGATGCCGATACCGGCGAGATGATCCCCTACGTCCACCCCGCTCCGGACGACCTCGTCTTCCAGCAGGGAGACATCATCCACCTGGACTGCGGGTTCGACTACCTGGGTTTTGCGAGCGACTGGCAAAAGGTGGCGTACATCCTGCGGGATGGCGAGAACGACGTACCCGAGGGACTGAAAGCCGCCCTGCGAAACGCGAACCTGGTGCACGAGGCGTTCGCTTCCGAGCCTCGGCCCGGGATGACGGGTTGGGAGGCCACCCTGGCGATCGCCGACAAACTCGGGGGCGTGGACTTCCTACCGAGCCTCTACTCCCACCCCATCGGATACCACGGCCACGCCCTCGGCCCTTCGATCAACGCGCGGAACATGGATCTGTCCTCACCGCCGGGCCGAGACTCCTACCTGCGAGACGGCGCCTACCGCTCCATCGAGTTCAGCGCGACGACGGCGGTCCCGGAGTATGACGGGGGCACGGTGACGATTCCGATGGAGGATGACGGCCATCTCACCGAGAACGGATACGAGTATTTCCGGCCCTACCAAACGGAGTGGTACGTCATACGCTGATCTATGTGTCACAAATCGTCCCCCTCGGGCGTTATGTCTACGAGCGGTGGTTGGCTATCGGAGCGGTGGCTGAGACCACGGACCCACGAACGGTCACAACACCGGAGATCGAATAGATGAACGTGAGCCGGACGACTACTCGGATACGCCTTGATAGAGGGGTCTTGGCGTGGCGCGGCATCGCCGTGTGCGGCGCGCTCCTGCAGGCCGTTGCCCTTGCGGCCTGCCACGACACAGTAAGCGGACCCGATCTCCAGAATCCCATGGTGGTCGACGGAATCACGTATGGTGTGACCGAGTTCTCGGTCGCCGAGTCCTTCCCGGTTCAGATCGGGGGCACCGTGGTACTCAGGAACGAATCGGGCACGACCCAGTCGGCGACGTTCCCCGACGGCTGTGTGGTGCTGATGAGGGCCTATGACGCGCAGGGTGACCTGGCGTGGGATCTCGGTCATGTGGTGGACTGCACCCTGGCTCTGGTAGAGGTGGAATTGTCTCCCGGCGAGAGCGCGGAGTATCGGGTGGGACTCGTGAGCGCATACACCATCCTGGGTGACGACCTGCCCGACGGAGAATACCGGATCGCCGTGTATCTTCGGCCCGGCGGACAAACGGTCGAGATCGACGTGGGGACGGTCGACCTGGCCGTGCCGCGGGGCTAGCACCTAGAAAGGGACTCGCCCACACCCAGCCAAGTCGAGTGCGGGCGAGAATACCGCCTGTAAGATGGACCTCTAGAGGCTATCCATCCGTCTTCGCTTGTAGATCCGCCACGCTCATCTTGTGATGCCAGTCCGACTCAGCACCACCACCCGTGCGTGAGATCATAATCTCGAGCATGTAGGGGCGGCCGTTCTTCGTCTCCTTGATGCCCTCCTTGAGGGCGTCGCCGAGCTCGCTGGCGGCTGTCACGCGGCTCCCACGTACCCCTTGGCTCGCTGCCAAACCCACGAAATCGATCTCCGGGTTGCCGAGGTACATCCCATGGTAGTTGCCCGTCTCGGCCATGCGGCCACCGAGATTGTGGAATGCGTGCCGGACCGTCTGGTAGTTGTGATTGTTGCATACCAAGGTCAGCAGCGGAATCTCGTACCGAGCCATCGTCCAGAACCCCGAAGCGCTGTACATGAGCGCGCCGTCCCCGATGGATAGGATGACCTGCCGGTCCGGAGCTCCCACCTTGGCGCCGATCGCCGCACCTACGCCCCACCCAAGCGACCCACCCTTGGTGAGCCTCAACTTCTGATCGTCCTTGTAACCGAAGTTCTGGAAGTTGTGGCGTCCAGTGAAGTTCTCCTCGACGATGATGGCGTTCGGATCGGCCGCCTGCTCCAGCTCCCAGTCCACCTGATCCGGATGGATGGGGCTGCGGTTGAAGTTGGCCTTTGCCGAGGCGAGATGGTTCGCCTTCCTCGATTCCACGGCTGGCAGAACGAGGCTGAGACGCTCCTCTCTGATCTTGTTGAGACGATCCTTGGTGACCATCGACTTGACGGCTTCCATTACGTCGCGGGCCGTCTCACGAACGTCGGCGACGATCGCGAGGTCCATCGGCTGCGTACGACCAAGCATGTTGGTGTCGATCCCCACCGCGACGAACTTCGCGTTCGCATCGAGGAGGGTGCCGTCCGGAATGCCGGCGCCGCCGGGATCACGAGTCCCGAATTGGATCACCAGATCCGCGCTGCCGCGCGGATACTCGGCGTTGGGAGCAAACCCACCCACGTACTGCGGGTGCAGCGTGGGGAAGTTGCTATAGGCGTTCCACCCGGTGGATGCGGGTAGGCCGAGAAGCTCGGCCAGCTCGACGGCTTCGGCCTGCGCGCCGGCCCGCCAGATCTCGTCACCGTAGAGGATGATCGGCCGGGACGCCTCGATCAGCATGCGGGCCAGGGCCTCCACCTTGTCGACGGCCGGCCGCGGCCTGGCGTCGATCATGAAGTTCTCGCCCGGCCATATCGGTCCGCTCGCCTTGTCATTGAATGCCGAGCGACTGAAAGCGACGTAGACGGGCCCGCCCGGCGCCGTCGAGGCGACCTTGTAGGCACGCCGGATGGCAACGGCCGCGGACGCGGCGGTACGGACCTCCCAGGAGATCTTCGTGAACTGCCGAGCCGTCTCGATCTGGCTGAACCCCGGGGCCGGAGCGAGCCCGACGTCATCACTGTAGACCGTGTTGTCCTGGAGCCCCGCCGTGACGATCATGGCCGCGCCGTACTTGTGGGCGTTGTAGAGCTGCCCGGCGCTTTGGGCCGTGCCCGCTACGGTGTGCACGTTCACGAAGGCGGGGGTCCCGGTGACCTTGTTGTAGCCGTCGGCCATCGGGATCACGATGCCCTCGTGGAGGCCCATCACGACCTGGAGTTCGGGACGATCCGTCAGGGCGTCGAAGAATCCCGCCTCGACCGAGCCGGGATTCGTGAAGATGTACTTGGAGCCCGCCGCTTTGACCTGCTCGGTGAGGAGGTCGGCTCCGGTACCCGTCACCGTATAGAAGGAGTCGTCGAGGGTGTCGTCGAGGTCGACTTCGACGGATCCCGTCTCGGCTGCATCCACCATCGAGCCGGCAGCCGCGGTCGTAAACCCTGCAGCGACAAGCCCCTGGAAGAACGACCTCCGCGAGAGTTGGCCGTCAAGATACGCGCGATGCAGGTCTCTCATTGTTTCCTCCGGAGCAAGAGACGGATGGGCTGTCGGCGGGCGCTGGCCTTAGGGTAATCGCCATAAACGAGGAGCGCCAATTCCTCCGTCGGCGCCGTCGCCGTCGCGCTCACTCTCGCGGTCGTCCGCGGCCCTACCTATTCCGTCGTAAGCGCCCTCGCGGGATCCACTCCTGTTGCTCGTCGAGCCGGCACCCAGGCTGCCATGCCGCCGAGCACAACGAGGAGCACGACCGACGTGGCCATCACGGTCGGATCGGCGGCACTCACCTCGAAGAGCAGGCTTTGGAGCCACCGGGATCCCGCCCAGGCACCTACCGCTCCCAGAATCGCACCGCCGGTGGTCATACCGATCGCCGACCCGAGTACCATGCCCCGGACGGCCGCCGCGTCCGCACCCAGCGCGATCCGGATGCCGATCTCCTTGCCCCTGCGCGCCACCGCCGTGGCCAGTACGCCATAGGTACCCACCGCCGACAGGACGAGCGCCAAGACGGCGAATATGCCCATTAGGCTCGCGGCAAACCGATCCTGAGCCTGTGCGGAGGCCAGAAGGCTCTGCATGGGACGTGGGCGGAACAGGACCAACTGTGGATCCACGGCACT
Organism: Longimicrobiales bacterium; assembly: GCA_965249725.1. Classification (GTDB taxonomy): domain Bacteria; phylum Gemmatimonadota; class Gemmatimonadetes; order Longimicrobiales; family Gaopeijiaceae; genus CBDDCX01. The sequence goes on along the minus strand of CBDFMQ010000002.1, from coordinate 208,798 downwards.
CAGCTCGTCCCGAACCCGCTCCCTCAACGCACCTAGGTCGCCCCGGGCCCGGACGGTCTGGATCAGTGCCCAGTTCCGATCGTCGGCATGATTCGCATGTGGGACGTACGCCTTGAACGACGTCGCTCCGCGCGGCTCGTACGCCACGTCGTCTACGACCCCGGTGATCCTGCGGTTCTCTCCGGCTGCGAGCAGCAGGGCACCTATCGCGTCACCGTCGGGGAACATGGCGTCGGCATACTGCTGGTTGACCCATATGGGCAAAGTGCCCTCGGCGTCTACGTCCTTCGGAGCCGCGCCCTGGACCATGGAGACGCCCATGGCCTCGAAGTAGTCGCCCACGAAGAAGCGCATATCCACGCCTTCCCAGCGGTCGGACTCATCGACGCGGTCGACGTCGGGTGTCACTCCCCAGATGTGGTATCGTCCGCTGACCGGGAGCCACGACGTGGCCCCGACAGCCTCTACACCGGGAAGGTCGGCGACACGGTCGTGCAGGGTCTCATGGAAGACGTGCCGGCTGTCACCATCCGGATAACGGGCTTCCGGGAGATGTACCTCGTATGTGAGCACCCCGTCAGCGTTGAAGCCCAAGTCCACCCTCTGGACCTCTGCGAAGCTCCGCACCAACAGCCCGGCACCGACCATGAGCACCAGAGCGACGGCCACCTGCGTGACGACGAGCGCGTTACGCACGCCTCGAAGCCCGCGCCCCTCGGTACCGGAGCGACCGCCGGCCCGCAGCGCGTCGGCCGGCGAGGTGAGGGAGAAGCGAAGCGCCGGCACCAGGCCGAAGAGACCAAGGGCCAGTGTGGTCGCGCCAAGCGCCACCACGAACACGCGTCCGCTGAGCTCCGGTGTCACCAACGCCGGGAGCGCGTCCGGCGCGAGCATCAGAATGCCCCGGATGCCCGCCCATCCGACGGCCACACCGGCGAGGCCACCGACCACCGCCAGAATCACGCTCTCCATGAGCAGGTGGGCCATGAGCCGTGTTCGGCCAGACCCGAGTGCCCCTCGCACCGCCAGGTCTCGGCCCCGCCCCAGGCTCCGGGCGAAGACCAGATTGCCCACGTTGACACATGCGCTCAGAAGGACGAGGCCCACGGCCACCGCCAGGATCCAGAGCATCGTCCGACGATTCTCGCCCACCACGTCGTCACGAAGGGGGTGGAGCTGGACGGCCCATCCCTCCGCATCACCGTTCGCTTCGACGAGACCGGCCACCAGGGCGTTCACCCGCTCCTGGGCCAGATCTAGAGAAACGCCCTCCCTCAAGCGAGCGACCGCCGACAGGTAGTGGTTGCCCCAACTGTTGTACCCACCCAGGCGCAGGTCCTGTGGGACCCACAGGTCGGGAGCGCTTCCGAACGGGTTGGTGAAGCCGCTGGGCATCACGCCTACGACTTGGAACGTGCTACCGTCGAGCTGGACCGCCCTTCCCACGACGCCGGGATCCGCAGCAAAGCGCCGCTCCCAGAGCCCGAAGGACAACACGGCGACCGGGGCACCGGGCGATCGACCCACCACCTCCCCGGGAAAGATGCTCTCTTCTTCGAGCAGGGCTCGGCCCATGAGCGGCTCCACCCCGAGCGACTCGAAGAGGCCGGCGTCGGCATACGAGACGATGACACGTTCGGGCTGGTCTCCGTCCGTCAGGTCTCCACCCATCTCGCGATAGGTGTAGAGGACGCCGAGAGACTCGAAGACGTCTTCCCACTGGCGATACTCCAGGACGGCTGCGCCCCGCAGGAACTGGAATCCCGGCTCGTCGTCCTCGATCCAATCCTCGTAGAGACGCACTAAGCGCTCGGGTTGGTCGTAGGGGAGCGGAGCGAGAAGGACTGCGTCCAAGGCCGTAAAGACGGCTGTGTTGGCGCCTACGCCCAGGGCGAGCGTAGCGACTACCAGGATCGAAAATGCCGGTGCCCGGAGAAGCGTTCGAGCGGCCAGCTTGGCCTCATTCCACAGTTCCTTGGCCGGCATCGACCGCCTCCCATGCGTTCCGTGTGTTCGTCCGACATTCGCTCTCGGCCGTGGTCCCTAAATGAGATGGGCTGCGGGGCGAGAAGGTTGGAAGGGAGGCGGGCTCGACCCCGGCTAGCCGATCGTGGACCCCTAACGCATCTTCTCCCTTCGCTCCGGCCGCTCGGTTCCCCCCGTTGGCCTCGGCAGGACACCACGACTAGCAACGCCCATCGAGGCATTAGACGGCAATAAGAGGAGACACCCGAGATATGACCCACGCACAGGCTGCTCAGAGCACGGACGCCGACTCCTTCAAACAACTGGTGCACGAGCCGCGAACGCTACTCGGACCGGGGCCAAGCAACCTCCATCCACGTGTCTTCCAGGCCATGACGAGCCCGATCCTCGGATACCTCGATCCCGAGTTCATCGTGATCATGGATGAGACCATGGCCTTGCTCCGCCATGTCTTTCAGACCGAGAACGAGATGGCCATCACCCTGCCCGGATCGGGGATGGCGGGGATGGAAGCCGCCATCTGCAACGTGGTCGAGCCGGGTGACGAGGTAATCGTGGGCATCCACGGGTTCTTCGGTCAGCGTATGGGCGACATCGTCGAGCACCATGGTGGTACGGCCATCCGAGTCGAGGTCGAGTTGGGCCAGGTGGTGGAGCCCGACCAGATTCGCGACGCCCTCGACTCCCACCCCAACGCCAAGATGGTTGCGGTGGTCCATGGAGAGACATCGTCGGGGGTCGGTCAGCCGCTGGCCGAAGTCGGGCAGCTCGCCCGGGAGAGGGACAAATTGTTCCTGGTCGACACCGTCTGCTCACTGGGCGGCGCCAACATTCCCGTTGACGATCTGCTTATCGACATCTGCTACAGCGGCGGGCAGAAGTGCATCGGGGGGCCGGCCGGCATCTCCTGCATCACACTGAACGACCGCGCCCTCAAGGTCATCGAATCCCGCACGGCAGCCGTTGATACATGGTACTTCGACCTGCTGCTACACCGGCAGTACTGGGCTCCCGAGCGAGGGTATCATCACACGGCGCCTGGACCCCAGATTTGCGCGATGCGTGAGGCGCTGCGCATCATTCTCGAGGAGGGTCTCGAAGCTCGCGTCGCCCGCCACGAGAAGTGTGGGGACATGCTCAAGGCCGGACTCACCGATCTCGGCATCGAGTTGTTCGGCGATCCGACCAATCGCCTTTCCATGCTCAACTGCGTGCTGATCCCCGAGGGCGTCGACGACGCAGCGGTGCGGTCGCGTCTCCTGCAGGACTACAGAATCGAGATCGCAGGAGGATTTGGTCCCCTCAAGGGCAAGGGATGGCGTATCGGCCTGATGGGCTACAGCGCGAGTGAGCGTAACGTGCATTACCTGCTCGCCTCGCTCGGCGAGATCCTGGGAGCGTAGAGGACACCCCATGACGAAAACCCTGGCCACCACCTGCATCATGGACTGCCCGGACACCTGCGCACTCGAGGTGCGGGTCGAGGACGGCAAACTGCAGAGCATCTCCGGAAGCCGAGACCACAGCGTCACCAACGGCTTCATCTGCGACAAGGTCCGCCAGTACGGCCAGCGCGTCTATCACGAAGACCGCCTGCTCCACCCGATGCGACGGGCGGGCGCCAAGGGCTCCGACGAGTACGTCCTTATCTCGTGGGACGAGGCGATCCGCGAGATCACCGAGCGGTTCGAGGAGATCAAACAGGAGTGGGGTGGAGAAGCCATCCTTCCCTACCATTACGGGGGCTCGAACGGACTCCTGAGCGACGGCGGCTTGGACAGGCTCTACTTCGCACGGTTGGGGGCGTCGCGCCTCGACAAGACCATCTGCGCGGTCCCGACCACGGAGGTGGCGATCGGGATGTACGGCAAGATGCCCGGTGTCCCGTTCGAGGCCTATCCGGACGCGCAAGCGATCATCGTTTGGGGAGCGAACCCCAAGGCCTCGAACATCCATCTGGTGCCGTATCTGCGTAAGGCGAAGCGGAACGGCGCGTTCGTCGCCGTGGTCGATCCCTGGAACCGTTTCTCCGACAACGAGATCGACCTGCACCTTCCGGTACGACCCGGCACCGATCTGCCGTTGGCCCTCGCGATGATACGGCTTTGGCACGAGGCGGGAGAACTCGATGACGAGTTCCTCGCCGAGGAGGCATCAGGGCTCGAACCTCTGCTGGCACAGGCCGAGAGGTGGACCTTGGACGCCGCTGCCGCCGAATCAGGGGTTCGTGCCGAAGACATCGAGACCCTGGCTCGGTCCTATGCGGACGCCAGTCCCGCCGTCATCCGGTGCGGTTGGGGGCTGGAGCGGAATCGCAACGGCGGTCAGGCAGTCGCTGCCATCCTGGCGATGCCTGCGCTCATGGGAAAGTTCGGGGTCCATGCCGGCGGCTATACGATGAGCAACACCGGGGCCGCCAAAGTGAACGCGAGTCGAGTCTACGGAGACGTCGATTGGACCACGCGCCTCATCAACATGACGTCTCTCGGGGAGTTTCTGAACGAAGATCAGAGCCCCCCACTGAAGGGCCTCTTCGTCTACAACTGCAATCCGGCGGTCACCGTACCCGACCAGAATGCCGTCCTCCGCGGCCTGGCGAGAGAGGATCTCTTCACCGTCGTCTTCGATCAGGTCATGACGGATACGGCCTACTACGCCGACATCATCTTGCCCGCGACGACATTCCTGGAGCAGCACGACCTGCGAGTCGGCTACGGCAACTACGTGGTCGGTGGGATCCGCCCGGTGATCGATCCCATGGGGGAGGCGAAGCCCAACGACGAGGTGTTCTCCATGTTGGCGCGGGCCAACGGGTTCGACGATGCGCCCTTCGACTGGGACGGTGAGACCCACATGCGGAAGGTCGCGGAAGAACTCAGCCTGGAGGGTCGTCCCGCGAACGTGGAGGCATTGTCGGCCGGACGCGTGGACACCGTCGATTTTCCCGACGGCGCGATCCAGCTCCGCACGATCATGCCTCGCACGCCCGACGGCCGGATCCACCTGACCCCGTCTCAGCTCGGCCCACAGCCCTATCAGTACGAAGCGGCCGAAGACACCGAGTATCCGCTCACATTGATCAGCCCGGCAACCAACAAGATGGTGTCGAGCACCTTTGGCGAGTTCAACTATCCGGTGCTGTCGGTGTCCATCAACCCGGTGGACGCCGCCCCGCGGGGCATCACAGACGGTGAGGTCGTCCGTGTGTTCAACGAACTGGGCGAAGTCATCTGCGAGGCACGGCTCGAGGAACGGGTGAGGCCGGGGGTGGCGTCGATGCCCAAGGGAGCCTGGCGGAAGTCGTCGAAGAACGGGCTGACCTCTACCGCACTCTGTCCGACGCACCTGAATGTGGTCGGCGGGGGAGCGTGCTTCAACGACGCCCGTGTGGAGATTGCTCGGCAGTCGGACTCAGTGTCCTGAATCTAGCCTCAGGTTGACCGCAGCAGCTCCGTCTATCACGTTGTCCCGAGCCGCCAGGGACTGCTTGCTTTCGCGCGACCTGGGTGGCGTCGACGATCGAGACCCGCTACCCGACCGATGACGACGCAAGAACTCCGCAGGGCGCCGCTCTAGTTCTCGTCACCAAGGGTGAATCTGAGGGAGGCAAGAAGGTACATGAACTACTTCCATGCTCTAAAGAGGCTGTTTCTTCCGCTACTGTTATCGACCTTCTTGGCCGCATGTAACCCCTCAAACAACCCCGGGGACGACAATGACGGGGATGAGTTCACCAACGCCGAAGAAGAAGATGCGGGTACCGATCCGAATGATGCAGAGGACTATCCGGAAGACCCCAATGGAGACAATGACGGCGACGGATCCAACAACGCCGACGAGAGAGACTATGGTTCGGACCCTGACAACGCTGACAGCTATCCGAGGGATGCCGGGGACGATGATGACGGTGACGGATGGACCAACGGGGAGGAGGAGGATGCAGGAAGTGATCCCAACGACCCCGAGGATAACCCGGGTTGTGCCCCCAACTGCGAGGCCGACAACAGCGGTCACTAGCGGCCTGGTCGAATTCGATATGGGAGTCGCGGTCCTCGTCGGACTTCCAACTACCTGACGTAGCCGGCCGCCACCATCCGGTCTTGCCGGTCCAGGACGAGCACGGCGATGTGTCGGCCTCGACATGCCGGAGGAATGACGATAGCGTGAGAGACATCGGTTACGGTGACTCGTAAACACGGCCGTGGCACCTCTTCTACTTCACTCCGTTCGTGATAGGCAACAAGGGTCTTGCCAAGGAGATCACGATTACCCTCCCCGACGTGGAGTTCGTCTCCTTCTCGCCACACAACCAATGGACGGCCTCGCAGCTGTTCGTAGTGACGGGCGAACGACGCCCGAAACCCATCCACCCAAAAGTCGACGTCAGAAACGAAGACGCTTTCGTCGTTTCTGTAGAAGCCATTGGCCGTCCAGTTGTTCGTTCCCGACAAGACCACGCTGTCATCCACGATCAACGTGTGCTGGTGGATATAGGGGTTGAAATAGTCCTCCTCCGTTCGAATCAGTCCCGAGAAATCGAGCGTTCGGTACAAGTCACTGATGATCTCAATGGGTAGGTCAGCGTCTTGATTGAGAGCGTTCTCCAACGTCTGGAACGCTGAATGATCGCCCCAAATGTAGAAATCGTCGGTGATGATCCTCACGGGGATGCCCTCTCGGGCCTTATCGACGAGGACGCGCGCAACGTCGCGGTCGGTCATCTGCCAAATGATGACATCGATGGCCGTTTGCGCCTGCTGAATGAGATCGATGAGACGGTGCTTGACGGAGTTTCCCCCGATACCGGGTCCGAACCAAACCTCCAAGAGGCCATTGGAATATCGTAGGCGCTTACTCAATGGACGGTAGCCGGGTTGTCGGAGCTTGCTGCGACCACGTACCCTGCGCTCAAGGAGTGCGAACTCGGCTGAAAACGCCTCCAGGACGGTCGGATCGGCCGTGTGAAGCAGGAAGCTGGGATCGTATTGTTCCTGGAGCGGAGTGTAGTTCAGCGATCCGACCAGCAGCTGAGCGCCCCTCTCACCACGGTCGCTCAACAAGAACTTGTGGTGTACGTAGTCCCCCTGCTCCGCGCCAATCGAAGAGCCGAGTTCAGTGACCGGAAGATCGTACTCCCCCAAGAATCGCTCGTGCTGGAGGTGATTGCTGCGTTCCAAGACCAGGTGCACCACCTTCCCTGCCTGGAAGGACTTCAGCAACGCCTGCCGAATCCCCTCGTGCTTGAAGGAATACATGCCCATCTCGGCCGAGTGCTCGGCCTGGAGAATCACGGAAACGATGGACTCCGATAGTGCGGTGCTGTTCGGGGCGTCGTTAAAGAGAAGCCTCCCCCGCAGAGGACCCTCCACCACCTGCTCAGTAACGAAGTAGGCGGGCTTCTGGTTGCGAAGGACGTCTCCAAAGCGAAACGAGGCGGCTACAACAAGCACCGAGAACGCCACAAAGAGTGTCGCCCCCTTTTGTAGGAACCGCCGCTCGCGGTTGCTCAGGCGGAATCTAGATCGTGAGATACTGATCATAATCGAGGTGGTCGTTCCGGTTTCGAGCAAAGCATATCAGAACCGTAGACGTCAGTTCACGATCGAGCAGCTGAAGAACCCGGTCGACGCCTTCGTGACGCAGATCCAACCAGGTGTTGTCTACCACCAAGACGCGCGGGGCATGAAGCAGACACGCCGCCATCTGCAGGATTCCCAATTCCGCGAACGACGTGTTTTGAGGTGTGATTCGCTTGCCCAAAACGCGAACGTGCGAAAGGAGTCCTTTCAACTCGGGGTACGGCGCGAGCCTTTCGAGGAAGACCCTGATATCAGTTGGAGGGCTGTCGTAGCTGTGCTGCTGTGAAAAGAACTCGAAGACGGTTCCCTGGCTCTGGAAGAAGGGACTAATGGTCGTCAGACCGTGCGCACGGTCTCTCCAATGTTGGTACGAGAGGCGCTCTCCCTGCACTCTGATCCGCCAGGGCTTGGTGAAACCAAGCGGAGCAAGCCCCGAGAACAACTGCCCCAACGTGCTCTTGCCGGACCCCTCCCGACCAGTGATTAGAACTCGGTCACCGGGGCGGAAACGAAACTCCTTGTCTCGGACCATCGGTCCGTCAGGGAAGAGCCTGACCTTCTTCGCCGAAAACGATATCTCCGAGAACTCCCGGATGGGTTGCTGCTTCCGCCTCTTCCCCAAGGGAAAGCCCTCGCCAATGCAGAGCACTAAGCCGAGCGTGACTGGAAAAGCGAACAAGCCCACTCGCAGACTCTGGTATAGCAGCTTGATCAGGATGCCGGAGACGATGATGTACACGGGGAGCTGTACGCGACCGTCCAGCTCAAAGAAGGGCACCATCGTCTCCACGAGGTAGAAGGCCCCCGTGAGGAGAGCCAGGAGCACGAAGAGAATGACGTTGCCGAACTTCAGCCATAGCTCTCGCCGCACCCGAAAGTAGGAATCGATGCTCACCATCTGATCGAGATGGTCCAGCACGGCTGGCCGTTTGTTCGCGAAGTGGATCGCCGGCAGTTCGTTGAAAACGTCTGAGACGTACTGGAGGATCTTCGAATAGAGGGTCTGATCCTGACTCAGGTAGAATCGTGAGACCACATATCCTGCCGCAAAGAGGATGGCGCAGAAAGGCAGGGTTGCGAGCACTAGAATAAGGAGCCGAGTGTCGATGAAGAAGGTCACAGCAACGAGGCCCACCACCAGCAATACGCTCTGTAGCCCAACGAAGAACGCGTTCCCCAGTCCCATTTGTAGAAGGGACAGGTGATAGCTGATCCTCGTGAGCAGGACACCTTTGTCGTGGTGCCGCAGAGAGAGCGGTGACTTGCGCAAGAAGAACGCCACCCACTCGTGGCGCAACTCATTCAGCAGCAGCACGATGGCGGTCTTCTCATGCTTGATCCGCTGATACGCGATGCCGAGATAGACGACTGCCAGCGCGACCAGCCCGGCGAAGGCCCAAGAGAGTCGCCCCCATTCCAACTGGAGAGAATACCGCTTCAGGAATACGTGCGTGACCAGGGGGATCGCGATCTCGCAGAGAGTGGCGGCGAGGATCAAGACGGTGATCCCGCTCAGTCGGCGGCGGTAGCGCTCCAGCACAGCGCGGAGATATGCCCGTTGACGCTTCGTGAGGCGCAAGGGGTACAGCTCGTGCTTGATGCGATTAGCGCGCTGAAACAGCCAGGCTTGAGAGTGAGCGTCTTCCATGGTGGAAATCAAAGTAGTACCGGGATAGTGAGGGGACATCAAGCGGACCCGTCAGTAGCCTCACCTTTCTTTGTTTCCGGTGGGAATAGCTGCCATAGAAATACCGCGTCAGCACCCTATAGAAGACTCCGGATAACTCCTGGATCTGCCCTGCGTCGGTACAACACCGATAGTCGGCAATAACCCTGAGAAAGTCCCGATGGATCGAGTCTTCATTCTCATACAAGATCTTCGAGAGCCGTCTCAGCTTTCCGTTTTTCGAACCGGGATAGTACCTCAGGATTCGCTTCCAACGCTGAACGATTCGTCGTACCGACGACGGGCGAATTGAGATCCGTCGCTCGTGAAACGAGTAGCCCAGATATCGAAACCGTTCGTTACTCCTGATCAACGACAGCTTCTCCACGCTCGGCTCGAGGCCTCTCTCCTCTAGCTGATCTGTGATGTCCCGATGGATGTTGGCCAGCTTCTCGCTGTCTCGATCCATCAGAATCAAGTCGTCCCCGACCCGTCGATAAAGCGATACCCGTCGGCCCACCGTGTGATCGAGATCATTCAGGTACAGATTCGCAAAGAGCCCCATCAGACCAACGCCGGTAACGAGGCCTTTCTCGGGATAGACGAGGCCCTCGGAGGTCATGACGCTGTTGTTCAGGAAGAGCTCCAGTAAAGCGATGGTATTGGAGTCCAAGCCCAATCCCTGCAACTGCTCGCACAAGCGGTCCTTCCTGATGTTGCCCGTATAGTCCGCGACATCTATCAACAGCACGGTATCCTGCCCGTAGTGTCTTCGATATCGCTTGGCGACGCTTCGGACCGCCTTGTAGTGTGGGTGCGTGGTGCGGTGAGAGAAGAAGAAAGGGCTGAAGGCCCCTTCGAAGACGGGCTCGAGGACACGAGAGATCGCTCGCGCCTTGATGCGATCCTTGACGGTGTAGCTGTAAATGAGGCGCGTGCCGCCCTCGGCTTTCGGAATGCTCATTTCCAAGGTCGGATCAAGCGGAGAGGAGGTGATCATCTCCTGCTGGATAGTCTCGAGGTATGACGCCGATACGAACGCAAGGTCCCTCAGGCTTATTCCGTCAATACCCGCGTAACGACGACCTTTCCGCTGCTCTTCAAATCGCTGAACAGTTTCCAGATAGGCCGCTCTGAGGTTCGCAGGATCGACAATGGCCTCAAAGGTGCCCGGCATCATCGTACGCTAGGCAAGAGCTCGCTCTCCCAGAGTTGCACCGACGGCATAGCACGGCGAGCGCCGAACTATTAATCGAAAGGGAACAGACGGGTAACTGAAAGTTCTCAATTCCTATTGTCTCACCTACCGCCACTGTTGTCGGACAGCTTCAAATGACGGCGGCAGGCCCACAACGGTCGACAACTCGTAGGAGTACGAGGTGCCGTCAGCACAACTCTGGAAGAGCACAGGCTGGCGACGCTCACTCTAGTCGAGAGATCGAGAGCCTGTCAACTCGTTTGGCGCCTCACCGCCTCGAGCGAGCCTGCACTGCCGGTCCGTTCTCCCAGTCCTGTACGCTGGACACGTTGGGCATTCCGTAGTCCAGACCGTTCCACCCGCTGAATCCCTCGAGGCGGAAGGCCCAGAAGCCGGTCTCCTTGTCCGACAACACGATCAGGCCGTCGGCGTTACGGACGTCGACGCCCCACCCACCCGTCGTCACGCCGGCACCCTCGGGTTCGAGATAGGTGTCGTAGTGCGCCACGGTCCGCGGCTTCTTCGGGTCCTGCATGCTGAAGACCTGTAGACCGTCCCGGTACGCCGAAACGAACACTAGAGGCCAGCGGACCTCGTGGTTGTGGACCAGGTTCTGGGGATTAGCGAACCAGGCGGCGATGGGCTGATTGATGTTCGACACCTCGCCGTCGAGCCCCGGCTTGAGGTCGAAAACCCGGAGTGGGGCGTACTGGTACTCGACCTCGGCCACGACGTACCTGCCGTCCGGAGACGGAGTGAACGTGTGCCCCCGGTCGACCCCCCGAACACCGGTCAGCGTGACGAGCAGCTCGGGGTCCTCCAGGTCGGTGATGTTGTACACGTAGTACCCGCCGGTCCCGCCACCGTAGAAGCGATCCTGTTCGCTGTCCGGATGATATCCGACGTAGAAGTCGTGATAACCCCGCGCACCCGGAACCTGCTCCGACTGAGGGATCGGCACTTGAGCAACCAAAGCATCTTCCCTGCCCTCCACCAGGTAGCCCAGATCGTACACATTGGCGAACGGGCCCGCGACGGTCGAAAAGAGCAGCGCTCTGCCGTTGCTGTGCCGGTAGACATAAGCGTTGTGGAAGCCCGCCAACTCCCCCGGGCCCTGGATCCGGGCGACCTCACGGAACGTCGACACATCCGGTAGACCCGTGACGTCGAAGACGATGGCGCCGAGGTCGGCGTTGGGCCCGCCCTGGCCGAACTGGAAGGACAGGACGATATAGTGACGGCCGTCCCACTCGAACGTCTTGATGTCCTTGCCGCCCGCACCCACGTGCAGGTCCGAATCCTCGATGCGCCACCGGTGGATCACATCAGGGTTCGCCGGATCGGAGACGTCGAGGATGTCCAATCCACGATCGCCTGGAGCGCCCGGTGATCGCCGGTCCTCCCGCCGCATCTGGCGGGCCACATAAACGAACGGCCGAGACATGTCCTGCTCGATTTCGATATCGGCCATGCTCTCGGCCCCACCGAGAGGCAGATGGGACACCACCGTGAGGTTGTCGCTGCCCCGCTCCTCGGAAGACTGCTGGGCGGCGAGTGGCGCGCCGCAGAACACGGAGACCACCAAGAGGAGCGCCGAAAGTACTGTTCTAGTCATCATCTGGGGCCTACCAAGTCACGAGTCTGCCGCAAGGCGGCGTCAACCTTCATCTGGATCCCCTGCCGGCCCTTTTCGGCCGACGCCAGGGTGGGATCGCCTGTGACCCCCATCCCCTCACCACCGCCGAGGGGCGCAAGCTTATCGGTGCGGATGTGCTGAGGCGCCACATAAAGAAGTTGCGACGTGTCACGGATGCCGGCATGCCCCCCGATCGTCTCCTCGGTATGACCGTACTCCGCCATGAGCCAATCGTTGATGCCATTGTTCGAGTAGTAGTCGCCCACGAAGTGCACCCGCGCCGTTTCTCCGGCCCACTCCTCGTTCAGCATGGCCGCCACGTCACGCATGCCACCCTGATTTCCGCCACTGTCACCGATAAACACGATGTCCGTGAATCCGCCCATGGCCAGACTCCGAGCCGCGTATTCGAGGAGCTTCATGTAGTGCTCGTTGGGGAGAGTGATCGTCCCATTGTACCGCGGGTGCTGGGCGATCCGCTCCACCGACCCCTCCGGCACGTAGGTGACCACGGGTGCCACCAGCGCGTTGCCGAGCTCCCGTGCGATCAGGTTCGAGGCGTGGTTGACGATGAACTTGTGTTTGCCCAGCACCATGTGGGGGCCGTTTTGCTCGGTCCCGGCCGTGGGCACGATGACCGTCGTCGTCCCGGCTTCGATACGCGCACGGACCTCGGTCCAGGTGAGCTCATCCAGGAAGACCGTGTCGGGTCCCTGCTGCGCCGAGACGGCACCGGAGACGAGTAAGAGGGCGACGGCCGCGGCCGTGGCACGTGACTTCATGAGGTCCTCCGCGGGTGATGGATCATGGGACGCCTATCCCCTTTGATGTTCTCTGGTGCCGTCGAAACGTCACGGACCCGAGAAGTGTGCGACCCGCTGCACCTTCCCGCCAGCAGTCGCCGCGAGGGATTCTCCCGACAGACGTCCCATCATACCGCGAATAGGTTTCGGTAGAGAGGAGGCTCTCATGCCCTCGATCGAACGGACTGGCTCCCTACGGGCGGCTGGCCGTATCCGACATCCATTGGGCGAACTCCGGGTGCGTCGCCTCGAGGATCTCGAGGACGGCCACTCCGTCCGCCGCAGTGACGTGGTCGAAGTCCTCGGTCTTGTCCTGCCCGGACGCTACCTCCCAGATCCGCAGGAACACCTGCTCCTTCAAGTGGACCGGCAAGGCGCCGAATGCGTCGGAATAGACCAGGTAGCTGAGCGGGTATCGGAACAAGCGTCGTCTCAGGTCCAATTCGCGGAGTGAGCGGCCCTCATCGTCGGCCGGGCCCAAGCCCTCGAAGCGAGCACGAAAGCCAGATGTGCCTTCGATCGGAGCTTCAAGAGCCGCCTCATCTACGAGCAGGATGGCCCGGACGAGCGGCTCCCCCAGCTCATCGATGTTGCTCGGTGCCTGACCCGACCCCTCCGGCCCGCCCGACTTGCGCGCCTCCCAGCCGGCACGGGTCATGACGTTCTGCACGTGGATCTGATGCTCGACGACCATGAGCGCGACGATGTCGCTGAGCCCGGTGAGGTAAGGCGAGGTATCCAGGAGGCCGCCAAGATCCGTGAGGTTGCCATGAGTCTCGGGAGCCGCCGGCCGCGACGCCGGATCTCCCGTTCGTACCTCCGTCACCACGTTCCCCATGTGAACCTGCTGGCCATGGGTACCGGTCACGTACCACCCGCCCCAACGCCGGTCCAATGGGGTCTGATCCGTGGTCAGCTGCCAAGCGTTGTGCGAGTCGGGCTCGCCGAGTTCGTTCGTAGCGCCGGAGCCGATGAGGAAGCGCGGCACTCCACCGCCGGAGAGTCCGTAGGTGTCGTGGCATTGCAGGCAAAGACCGTATTCCCGCCGGAATTCGGGGGTGGCCGTCGGCGCTTGGCTCAACGTGTAGAAGACCGGACCCAGTGCAGGGTCCATGGCCGCGATCTCCACGAAGTCGCTGCCCTGCGGCCATGCCACGTAGACCTCGTCCGAGAAGTAGAGCGCGCGCGGGGTCTCCGGCGAGATGAAACGCTCCTGAAAGCTCGTCCGTGAAAAGACGAGCATCTGGGACTCGACAGGAACGTCGAGGGATTCCAGAAGCGACGCCAGGTATCCGCCTCGCGGGTCGAACGTCAAAACCGCTTCGCCCCGGGCAACCGACCGCTGCAGCTCGGCGACCGGGTCAGTCGGCTGGTGCGTGTAGTAGCCGATCTCGGGATACTCCCGGTCGTAGCGGAGTTGCTGTGCCGTGAGCGATGCCGAAAGCAGTACCGGTGCGGTTGCGACCATGTAGGCCACCGGCCCCACAGGGTGGAGCCGATACAGAAGCGAGATCAGTTGGAGTGCATTGCGGAGCATGGAGTCCAAGATGCCGCTCATGAGCTTCGGCCCACAAGCCGTACTCGAGCCCGCGCGGCCTCGTCCGCTAGCAAAAGAACGACGAGCGGGCCGGGACCCTACCCATGGACGGGCAGGGTCCGAGCCCTGTCGTACTCACTACTCCGTGACGGAGATGTACCCGCCACTGCTGAGCGGGCGGATCAGCGTCCACTTCACCGTCCCACTCTTGCCGATGACGATGTGCTCCGACGCGAGGAACCGGTGGGTCCCCATCGGCCGAACCAAGATGCGAAACTCACGACCATCGTGTGCGACGAGCGAATCCGAAAGCTTGAACGTCTTGCTCCCCTGGGCGTAGACCGTCCCCAGCGAGATCCGCGAGGTCAAGGGCGATCCGATCGGGCCGGTCACGACATAGACATGCAACTCGAGCATGTTTTGATTGTCGATCTGAATCCGGATTTCCTGTTTCTCGGCGGCCTCGGTCGCTTCGACCTCGGGGCCCGCCTCCTCGACCTCCTGCGCCCATAAGGAGATTGGGCTCCCGGACGCTCCCACGAGTGCAAACGCTGCAAAGGCGATCCACCTAGGGCTGTTTCTCATCGTCCTACCCTCCACTCATCGTCCATTGTGTACATCAGACGCCCCATTGTGTGCGTCCGACGCCCCACCACCCCTTGGCGTTAAGACCTCACCAGGTACAAAATCCGTGCCGGACAACCCGGTTCCGTTGGAACACCTGGCCGTTCCTACTGATTTGATCCCCACAACAAGCACGACCGTTGGGTCGAAACGACCTAAAAAGGAGACATGTAGATGAACACGAGAGGACTGAAGTGGGGCGCCTTCGGAGGCGTCGCCGGAGGTTTGATCTTCGGGGGAATGATGGGGATGATGGGAATGCTTCCCATGATCGGACAGATGGTGGGACAGCCCTCGGCGTTCGTGGGGTTTGCGGTACACATGGTCAACAGCGTGATCATCGGCGTCGGCTTCGCCGTCGTCCTGGGCGGGTTGGCTAGCAGCCTGGGAAGCGGACTGACGACCGGTCTCGGCTATGGGGCGGTCTGGTGGGTACTGGGCCCCTTGACGCTCATGCCGCTCATGATGGGCATGGGACTAGGCGTGAACTGGAACGCCGCCGCCGCGACAGCCATGCTGCCAAGCCTGATGGGGCACCTTATGTATGGTGGGATCCTGGGGCTGACGTATGCCTGGTTGGCTCAGCATGACACCGCCGCGACGCTGGCCACCGCCGACTGAGCGGTGCCGCAAAGCGGGGCTGGTGCGGCAAACCGAAACTGGTGACGGAGGGTCGGCGTCCGTGGGGCGTCGGCCCTCCTTCCTGGCCGGGGCTGGACCTAGGCAGCGAGAGAGCACCGCCTACTTCGTCGCCACGTACCCCTTCGTCCAGATGAGCACGGCCCCACAAGGGCTGACATCCCCCGAGACCCAGTCTGGCAATCCGCCCTGGCCCGGATAGACCTCCATCGCGGCGATCTCCTGCGGAGTCACCAGGTCCTGCCAGAAGGAACGCCTGACCTCGCGGCCGCCCCCGACCGACCGCTCGAGGTCGCTCGAGGTCACGTCCAACCGCGACATCCGTTCCCCCCGCTGAACAATAATGAAGTCGATGCTGATGCTGGGGCGGCACATATCACCGAAGACCCGTCGCGCGGAATAGACCTCCATGTCCGCCATTGACGTGGCCTGAACCATCCTGATCCCGTTAATGCCCCTGAACAAATCGGACAGGTCGAGGGGGGGACGCTTCAAGAGGTCCTCGGGAGTCCGAACCGTTCCGAATCCCATCTCGCGACGGTCGTAGAAGCCGACCACGTCCAACCCCTGTTCGATGCGTGCGACTATGGCCTCGATCCCTTCCAGCTCTACTGGGGCGACTTCCATACGGATTTCCGCCCCCAAGGCCTGCCCCGGCGCGAGGTGGAAGGCGGTCGACAGAGTCGGCATGTATCCCAAGCTGTGGCTGCGGACTTGGTACCACTCGCCGTCGGGCACCGGCATTGAGAACCACCCGTTGATATCTGTGACGTCCTGGCCGACAATGGCGTCGTCACCATCCATCAACTCTACGGACGCGCTTTCGATGGGGCGTCCCGACACATAGTCGATGATGATCCCCTGAATGGTCTGCGCTCGAACGGCGGGTGCGGTCGAAAACACCAGCGCGAGCGCGGGGATGAGCAACACAATCTGTCGTCGATCGGCCATTCGGCCTCCAGGCTCCTCCGTACTCAACCGTGTGGTTGCTTTTACGCTGGACCCGCCCTGGGGTTTCAACGGAGCCGAGTCCGGAGAGCCATCAATACCCGAGCAAACTCGGCAGGAACAACACCACCCCCGGCACGAACGCGATCACGACCGTGAGCGCCAACATCAGTGCCAGGTACGGCCAGAGCGGCCGCGCGACCTCCGCTGGCTCAACACCCCCGATCGAACACGCTACCAGCAGGCTCACGCCAACGGGCGGTAGGAACACCGAGATCCCCTGGGTAGCGACGATGACCGTGCCGTAGTGCACCGGGTCGATGCCGAGCTGACGCGCGAGGGGCAGAAGGATCGGGGTCAACAGGACGACCGCCGGCACCCCCTCGAGGATAGCGCCGAGCGGAAGGAAAATCAGGATGGTGAGGATCATGAAGCCCGCCTGGCCGCCCCCCAAGGCGACCACGGAGGACGCCAGCGCCTGCGGCACCTGCATGACGGCGAGCACCCATCCCAGCAACCGCGCGGCCCCAACCACGAACAACACCATCCCCGACACCATGGCCGTCTGGACGATCTTGCTCCACAACTCGGCCCTCGGGAGCGCCCCGTACACCGGCCCAGCCAAGAGCAGCGCGTAGGCGACCGCGACCGCCGCGGCCTCGGTGGGTGTGAAAAGGCCGAAGCGGATACCGCCGAGGATGACCACGATCATGAAGAGCGGGAGCACCGCGTCGATCGCGGCGAGCCGCACCTCGGCGAACGACGCACGCTCCCCCGCCGGCCATCCCTCTCTTCGGGCCTGCCATCCGATTTGGGTCATGAGGCCTATGGCGATCAGTAGCGCAGGCGTGACCGAGGCCACGAACAGCGCTCCCACGGACACGTTGCCGATCACGCCGTATACGACCATGACGATGGCGGGCGGGATGAGAATCCCCATCCCGCACGCCGCCGAGACGATCGCGGTCGCGCGGGCACGGGTGTACCCGTTGGCCGTGAGCTGCGGAACCATGATGCCGCCGATGGCCGCGGCGTCTGCCGAGGTCGAGCCGGAGACGCCCGAGAAGAAGATCTCGGCCATGATCACAACCTGACCCAGCCCACCGGGAAGGTGTCCTACGAGCGTGCGAGCGAGTGTCACCAGGCGGCGGCTGATCCCCCCCACGTCCATGAGAAATCCGGCCAGAATGAAGAGGGGCACGGCGAGCATCGGGAACGAGTCCATTCCCGCGACGATCTGCTGAGGGATGATGATGAGCGGGAGGTCCGCCGCGACCACCGCGACGCTGGCGGCAGTGGCGAGAGCGAAACCGATTGGTACGGCGGCCAACACGAGCGCAACGAAAGTCCCGAGGAGCAGGCCGCCCATCATTCGATGGCCTCGGGGGACGACCCCTGGTCTTCGAGCGCCTTCGGCCGCCCCGCCCCGGCCAACAGGTGGACCACCATCAAAGCCCCCGACACGGGCACGGCGACGTATACCCACGCGACCGGCAGATTCAACGCCGATGATCGCTCACCCATCGTGAGCGCCATGAGGGAGACGCCCGTCGCGACGAGGACGAGAGAAAACAGGAACACGACCGTCGCGGCAAACGCCTCCACGGCGGGCTTCGCTCTCGGAGACAGTCCCTTGGTGACCTGGTCGAAGCCGAAGTGGGCCCCGTACTCCACCGCCAGTGACGCACCCAGCATCGACACCCAAATGAAGCAGAAGCGTGACACCTCTTCGCTCCAGGGGTTGGGGTAGGCGAAGAGGTAGCGCATGCCGACCTGAAGGAGCACGACGGCGCACACGGTCACGATGAGCCCTCCCGCAGCGAGGGTCTCGAGAGCGACCAGGCGGCGGTTCAGCGCCTTGATCTGGTTGCGAAGCGCAGTCCCCATCACGGCCTCGCCCTCCCCACCTCGTCCACCAGCCGCGCGATCAAGGCCTCCCCGTCGGGTAGCCGGGCCGCCAGCTCGTCCCAAACGCGCGGTCGCACCGAAGGCGCGAATGGCGCGACATTCGGACGCGAGATCTCCACCTCGTTGGCCCGCATCTGCTCCAGCGCCTCCGCTTCCATCCGGCGAGCGACCTCGCTCTGGTAGGCGAGGGCCTCCACGGCCGACTCATCGATGGCGGCCCTGATGTCACCCGGAAGCGACCGGTAGAACGGCTCGTTCACGAGGAACGTGATCGGGTTGTACGTGATGGACGTGAAGCTGTAGAACTTGGCCACCTCGTAGAGCCGGCTGCTCACGAAGCCGATCGGGTTGGCCTCCCCACCGTCGATCACACCCTGTTGGAGTGCGGAGTAGACCTCTCCGTAGTTCATGGGCGTCGCCTGAACGCCCAGCGCCGAGTAGGCCGCCAGGTACGTGGCGTTCTGTAGGACCCGGAGCTTGAGCCCGTCCAGGTCTGCGGGCACGTCGACGGCCCGCCGCTTGTTGTAGACGTTCCGGAAGCCGTAATCGAGGAATCCGAGAGATCGGACTCCGGTGCGCTCCAGCAGCAGATCCCGCCACCAGTCGCCGATCGGGCCGTTCATGACGGCGAGGCCATGGTCGCGACTCTCGAAGAGGAACGGCAGGTCGAACATCTGCCCCTCGGGGACCCAGCCCGAGAGCACGGGAGTCCCGGAGATGGCCATGTGCACCGCACCGACCTGGATCTGCTCGAACGCAACCCGCTCACCGCCGAGCTGTCCCGAGGGATAGATGCTGACCCGGAACCGGCCGTCGGTACGCTCGAGCATGAGGTCCCGAAAGCGCTCGGCCATGAGGTGGAGCTCGGAGCTACTGGAGAGCACGTGAGAGAGGCGCACCTTCCAGGTGGCGGACTCGGACACACTGTCCGGTCCCCCACAGGCGAGGACCGGGAGCGCGGCCACCGCTAGCATCGTGAACAACCGACCGATGCGGCCCGAGGCGATCCCCGGGTCCGCCGACCTTCGACCCTCAGGCACCCCAGATCGTCTGGCCGGCGTCGATGAACACCGACGCGCCTGTCACCAGCCGCGCCTCTTGGTTCGACGCCAGGAACACCACGGCCCCTACCAGATCCTCCGGGACCCCGATTTCCTTGAGTGGGATGCGGGCCAGCCGGCGCTCCCGGAAGTCCTCCCGAGCGATGTCGGCCCGGTTCAGGTCCGTTTCGATGAGCCCCGGAGCGATGGAGTTCACCCGGATCTTGTGGGGCGCCAGCTCGAGCGCCATCTGCTTCGTGAGCATGTCGACGCCCGCCTTGGCCACACAGTAGTGGGTGAGGTTGGGCGCTGCGACCGCCTGACCCGCGGAGGACACGTTCACGATGGCCCCTCGCGTTCCGTCCGCGACCATCCGCCGCGCCACCGCCTGACCGACGAGGAAGTAGCCCTTCAGGTTGACGTCCAGGATGGAGTCCCACTCCTCCTCGCTGATATCGAGAAGTGCCGTCCGCTTCAAGATCCCGGCGTTGTTGACGAGGATGTCGATGCCGCCCAGGTAGTCGTGGGCCTCACCGACAAAGCGTTCGACGTCGGAGCCGGAGTCGGTGGAACCCTGCACGGCCACGCCACGGCGCCCCGCCCCTTCGATCTCTCCAACAGCGCTCTCCGCGTCCTGGGAACTACTCCTGAAGTTGACCGCCACATCGGCTCCTTCGCGCGCCAATCCGAGGGCGATCCCGCGGCCGATGCTGCGGGATCCGCCGGTGACAAGCACTCGCTGACCTTCAAGACGCATCGGAGACTCCAAGGTTCAGGCTGTACATGAGTCCGAACCGACAGAGTCGGGGCGGGAGCGTCGATGCGCAATCGGCGTAGGTATTCCCCGCCTCTGAACCCCCCTACTTTCCCACCCGGCGTGAGAGGCGAGTCAAAGCGCGTATCGGCCCCGCTCGCGTCGCTGAATCCCATCTCACGGAGGCATCGATGAGGCCCTCGGTCCGAGTCCTGTTCGTGTGCGCGTTGGCGTCCCTTTCCATCCTCGCTGCCCCTGCCCAGCCCGGCACGAGTAGTTCAGCAGCAGCCCAATCCTTCCCGTCAGAGGACCCGGTGATCCGGGCCCTCTGGGAGGAGGGCGTGGATCGCTCGCAGATCTACGAGCTGGGACAGGTGATGATGGACTCGATCGGGCCGCGCCTCACAGGCTCGCCCGCCATGGCGGGGGCCAACGATTGGTCCGTGGCCAAGTTCACCGAGTGGGGCATCGAAGCCGAGAAAGAGCAGTACGGTACCTGGCGGAGCTGGGAACGAGGAATCAGCCACATCGATCTCGTGTCCCCGAGGGTGCGATCGCTGGAGGGAATGGCCGCCGCCTGGAGCCCCGCTACCGACGGCCCGGTCGAAGCGGATGTGGTGATCCTGGCCGACGTCGACGGTCCCGCAGCGTTCCAGGCTTGGCTGCCACAGGTGCGCGGCAAGTTCGTACTGATCTCTCGTCCGGAGACGAGTTGCCGGCCGCGGGATAACCTCGAGTGGTTCGCCCGGCCTAGCACGCTCGAGCAGATGACCGCGGAGCGCGAGCGGGCGATCGAGGCATGGCGTACACGTGAGGAGAACACGGGGGTCGACCGACGGATGCTGGCCGAGGCGCTTGACGACGCCGGGGCGGCGGGCGTCATCCGCTCGCAGTGGTCGGAGGGCTGGGGCGTGAACAAAATCTTCGGCACAAATACGGAGCGCGCGCCGGTGTTCGACCTGAGCTGCGAGGCGTACGGGCTCGTGTACCGCCTCGCGGAAAACGGGCAGTCTCCGGTGCTGCGCGTCGAGGCCGAGGCCCGCTTCCTCGGTGAGGTCCCGGTCTTCAACACGATCGCCAGGATCCAAGGGAGCGCCCAGCCCGAGGAGTTCGTCATCCTCGGCGGCCACTACGACTCGTGGGACGGCGGCTCCGGCACGCTGGACAACGGAACCGGCGCGGTCGCCATCATGGAGGCCATGCGCATCCTGAAGGCGGCCGTTCCAAACCCCCGTCGCACCATCATTGGCGCCCTGTGGAACGGCGAGGAGCAGGGCTTGAACGGGTCACGGGCGTTCGTAGAGGACCACCCCGAAATCCTCGAGCGCACGCACACCGCCTTCAACTCGGACCACGGAACGGGCCCGGTCACATCAATCCCGCTGCAGGGGTTCACCGCCGCCGGTGGCTATTTCGGAGACTGGCTCGCGCGTGTACCCACCGAGTACGCGGATATGGTGGACCTCGAGATCCCCGGCAGCCCCTCGTCGGGAGGAACGGACCATGCGTCCTTCGTGTGCGCCGGCGTGCCCGCGTTCAGCTTCAGCGTCGGAGAGGGTCGGCGGGAGGACCTACCGATGGGGACCAACCGCTGGGACACGATGCTGTACACGTGGCACACGAACCGGGACACATACGACAAAATCATCTTCGACGATTTGCGAGATGACGCGGTGATGACGGCGATGCTGGTGTATCTGGCGTCGGAGGATCCGGAGCCGATGCCGAGAGATCGGCGGGTGATGGCGGACGGGGCGGAGTGGCCGGAGTGTAGCTCGCCGGCGAGGAGTTCGGGGGAGAGCACCAGGTAGGGTTGAAGGTAGGGTTGTACGTATGATCGGGATGCGACCATACGTATGCGGCGGGGACCGCTGATACCGCTCGCCGCCCGTGTGAGGACGACATCCCCCTCGCGGTGTGGACTCGCGCACTGGAGGCCTTGGAGGATGCGGAGGCTCTGAGAGGGTCGGCTTGAAGGCGCGGCTCCAGATCGGCGCGACGTTGACCCAAACCCCGCTATCGGTGAGGTTTTCGGTTGATGGAGTCCGAGCCCAGAACGATCCGAGAGGTCCCATCTCGTGAGCACATCCACGTCCGCTCCTCTCCGAGGAGCTCAGCCGAGAAGCGCTGCCCCCTTCGCTCACGCGCCGGTCCCTCCGCTGCTGTGGCACACCCTCCTGGCCATCGCCACCGCCGCCGTCCTCACCGCGGCCATTTCGGCACCGGTCGCCGCCCAGAAGAGCAAGGCCACCTATCAAGCCCAGGCGGTCCGAGTGGATCAGGGTCCGGACATCGACGGGGACTTGAACGACGGGGTCTGGGGCAGCGCTACGCTCATCGACGCGTTCGTGCAGCAGGAACCCAACGAGGGTGCCGTGGCCACGGAGCGAACCGAGGTCCGCCTCCTCTATGATGAGAGCAACCTCTACATAGGCGTTCGGGCGTTCGACTCGAGCCCGAGCGGGATCATCGCCACCGAAATGCGGCGCGACTCTCCGCGGATCCTGGACGAGGACAACTTCCAGATCATCCTCGACACCTTCGAGGACTCTCGCTCGGGCTACATGTTCGTCACTAGTCCACTGGGTGCGAAGCTCGAGCAACAGGTCTTCGAAGAAGGTGAAGGGCGCACGTTCGGTCTATCGTCCAACCTCAACCGCGATTGGAACGGGGTCTGGCACGTTTCCACGAGGCAGACCGCCGACGGCTGGACAGCCGAGATCGCCATCCCCCTGGTTACGCTCCGGTTCCCGGCCAGCGAAGTACAGAGCTGGGGCGTCAACTTCATGCGCAACATCCGGCGCAAGAACGAGCAGGTGTTCTGGGCACCGATTCCGAAGGCCTACTCGCTGACCCGCGTCAGCCTCGCGGGAAGCCTCCAGGGTCTGCAGTCACTCAACCGCGGGCTCGATCTTCGCATCAAGCCGTTTGCGGTCGGTGGTGGGCGTCGCCTGTCCGAGGACGGCGTCGTGGACAATTCGAGCCAGGGTGATGTCGGCCTCGACGTGAAGTACGGGGTCACCGCCGGACTCAACCTCGACCTGACCGTCAAGACCGACTTCGCCCAGGCGGAAGTGGACGACGAGCAGATCAACCTCACCCGCTTCGCCCTGTTCCTGCCCGAGAAACGTGAATTCTTCCTCGAGAACTCCGGACAGTTCAACGTCGGCACGACGAACACGTTCCAGCGCATCGCGGACCTGTTCTTCAGCCGGCGCATCGGGTTATCCGACACCGGCGAAGCGATCCCCATCATCGGAGGGGCCCGGCTGACCGGTAAGGTGGGCCGCAACAACATCGCCGTCATGGACATCCAAACGGACGAGGCGTTCGGGGCGTCCGGCGACAACTTCCTGGTGGCCCGTTACAGCCGCGGCATCCTCACGCGCTCCAAGGTGGGAGCCATCGTCATCAACAAAGAAGCGACGAGCGGAGACCACTACAATCGGACCTTCGGGGCCGACTTCGTACTGGCTCCGCACCCCAACCTGGCGATGAACGGATTCATCGCGAAGACGTCCACGGCGGGCGTTTCGAACAGGGATATGGGCGGGCACTTCCGAGCCGAATGGCTCGATCAGTCCTACCAGGCCCACATCGAGTACTCGGATCTCCAGAAGAACTTCAACCCCGAGGTCGGATTCGTGCCCCGACTCGGAATCCGCAAGACGAGGGTTCACCTCGAGTGGAATCCGAGGCCCGATCGCTGGGGGATCCGTGTGCTCGAGCCCATGGTCAACGTCACGTACACGTCCGACCAGAACAACCGGCTCCTTAGCCGCCGGATCCACAACATGATTGGGGCCCGCATGGACAACGGGGCCTATCTGATCATCTGGTACAACGACTACTTCGAGCGACTCGATGAGCCCTTCGCGCTTCGCCCCGACGTGGTCGTCGCCCCGGGGGACTACAACTTCGGCGAATGGCAGTTTTGGCTGACGAGCGACCCGTCGCGTCGTCTGTACACGAGCGTCCAGTACAAGCCACAGACGTTCTTCGACGGCAACCGCACGGATGTCAGCCTGACGCTGGGCATGCGACTGACCGACCGCTTGTCGACCGAAGGGAAATACACGCGGAACGATGTCGATCTGCCGGCCGGTGATTTCGTCGCGGAACTGGGGTCGATCCGAGTAGACTTCGCCCTCTCGCCGAAGATGACGTTGCGCACGCTCACCCAATACAACTCCCTGACAGAACAGTGGAGCACGAGCGCCCGCTTCAACTACATCTACCGCCCGGGCAGCGACATCTACCTGGTGTTCGACGAGGTACGCCGCGATCCGTCCGGGCTCACGGAGGTCCGGGACCGTCAGGTGCTGTTGAAGTTCACGTACCTGCTGTCGCGGTAGGTGACCGTGCGGCGCGCCGCTATGCGGGTGGGCGGGACCTCGCGCGTGCGGATCCAGGCGGCCCTGGTCGGAGGCCTGACTCTGCTGGCCGCCGTGGCGGCGACGGCTACTGACCTGGCAGAACAACAGGAGCAGCAAGTGATTCTCGTCACAGGCTCCACCGGCGGGTTGGGCCGAGAACTGGCCAGCCGTTTGGCGGCGACCGGTGCCCACGTAATCGTACACGGCCGCAATCGGGAGCGCGGGGAAGCCCTGGTGGATGAGATCGAACGCGGCGGCGTGGGCAGCGCCCGCTTCTACGCAGCCGATCTCGGCTCATATGCCGAGGTCCGAGAACTCGCTGAGACCATCCAGCGGGACTACGACCGCCTCGACGTCCTCATCAACAACGCCGGCATCTGGCTCGAGGGCGCGAACCGGCCGGTCAGCGGCGACGGACACGAGCTGCACTTCCAGGTGAACTACCTTTCTGGGTTCCTTCTCACTCGCCTGCTTCTTCCGTTGATCGTCGACAGCGCCCCGTCGCGTATCGTGAACGTCGCGTCGGCGGCCCAGAGAGCCATCGACTTCGACGACGTCATGCTGGAGCGGGGTTACGACGACGGACGCGCTTACGCTCAAAGCAAGCTCGCCCAGGTCATGTTCACCCTCGATCTCGCCGAGGAGCTCGCGGGCACCGATGTCATTGTGAGCAGCCTGCATCCGGCCACCTACATGGACACGGACATGGTGCTGGAGCGGGGGCTCAGGCCGAGGAGCACCGTGGGAGAAGGGGCGGAGGCGGTCCTGCAACTCGTAACCTCACCCACGCTCAAGAGCGGTCAGTACTTCCAAGGACTTCAGGCGACACGGGCGCATGATCAGGCGTACGACCTCGGCGCCCGGACGAGGCTGAGGGAGTTGAGCGAGAGGCTCACCAGACCGTAGGCCGTACGCGGAAACGAGCCCACGGGCGTTGTTGCGACCCGTCGCGCTTCGCCCCAATGTAGGCCCACGATCCCGCCGCTACCCTCGAGATTCGCGACGGTGTCGTGTGGACGCCCGCCGCATGAGCCCCGTCCACTTCAAGTCCGCCGAACCAGGGGTTTGATCATGAAGAGACGCACCTTCGTCCGCAGTTCCATCGCCGCAGCGATAGCGACCACCCTCCCCGCCGAACGGCTGCTAGGGGCCCGCTACAACCCGTATCAGCAGGTGCCTCCCGATGTGGATGCCATCACGGGTATGGGTCGGGAGATCACTCTTAAGGGGGCGGACGTCGCCGACCTGGCCGCCCGCCTGAAGGGACCACTGCTGCTGGGTGGGGACGAGGGCTACGACGACGCTCGCCACATTCTGAATCCCTCCTTCGATCGACACCCCGCGCTTATCGCGCAGGTCACGGGCACGGCTGATATCAGGAGCGCGGTCGACTTCGCGCGAGAGAACGAACTGCTTGTCGCGGTGAAATGCGGAGGACACAGCGCGTCGGGTAAGTCGACATGCGACAAGGGCATGATGATCGACCTCTCTCTCTTTAGGAACACCCGGGTGGATCCCAAGGCCCGAACGGCCCGTGTCACGGGCGGAAGCCTGCTGGGACAGATCGATCACGAGGCCATGTCACACGGGCTGGTCACCACCATGGGAACCGTGTCGCACACCGGTGCCGGGGGTCTGGTGACCGGTGGCGGATTCGGGCGGCTGGGACGCCGCTTCGGCCTGTCCATCGACAACCTTCGGTCTGTGGACGTGGTGGCGGCAGATGGTCAGCTCCATCATGCGAGCGCCGAAGAGAATCAGGATCTGTTCTGGGGCGTGCGAGGTGGTGGTGGAAACTTCGGGGTCGTCACGTCGTTCGAGTTCCAGCTCCATCCCATGCAGCGCACGGTGGTCTTCGGCAGCGTCTTCTTCCCGATCACCCGGGCGCACGACGTAGTCACCCTGTTCGGGGACTACAGCCAGGAGGCCCCGGACGAGCTCGACCTGAGCTTCGTGGTCGTTCACCCGCCCGGTGGCGGCCCGGGGATGGCCGGCTTCAGCGTCCGCTATTCGGGACGAGAGAACGACGCGGAGAGGGTTCTCGCGCCGATCCGGGCTTTGGGCACTCCCATGGTGGACACTATTCAAGCCATGGACTATGTGGCCGTTCAGAGTTCCGGCGACGTCGACGATCCCAGAGCCCGAGCCGGTTATCTGAAGAGCGGTTTCCTCACTGACTTCCCGGCCGACCTAGTCACGGCAATCGTGGAAAACATGGAAGGGCACCCCGATCGTACGACGGTGCTCACGTATCAGCAGAGTGGAGGGGCGATCGGGCGCGTCGCGGACGACGCGACCGCGTTCTCGCACCGAGATGTCCTCGGCAACTTGCTGGGCATCACCGACTGGGCCTACGGCCAGGACGGAAGCCCGCACATGGCCTGGATGAGGCAATACTGGTCTGAGATCGAGCCGTTCACCAAGGGATTCTATGGCAACGACGGGGACCCCGATGCAACCGACGCGACCTACCACGCCAACTATGGGCGCAACTATGATCGGTTGGTCGGAATCAAGAACCGGTATGACCCCGGCAACCTGTTCCGGCTCAACGCGAACATCGACCCGAACGCCTGAGGGAGCCGGCCGGATTGCCTGGGGGAGCCAGCCGATTGACTGAGAAACCGAGCAGACCGTCCATGAGGAGGAGTCCAATGCGCAATGTCATCCCACTGAAGCCGGCGGGGTTCTGCCTCCTTGGCGTCCTGCTATTCGCCCTCGGTACCGCGGCGCCTCTCTCCACCCAGGGAGGGCCGGCTCGCACGAGCGCCGAGCCGTTCAAAGTCGGCACGTTCGAGATACAAGGTGCGGCACAGGTGGGGATCGTGTTGCGAGACCAGTTGATCGTAGACCTCGACGCAGCCAATGCCGCGTTGGAGATGGACCCGGCGTACCCCAAGATCCCGATGCCGGCCGACATGCTGGAGTTGATCAGCCGATACGAGTACGGGCTGCAGCCGCGACTCTACGAGATCGTGAACGATCTGGTCGCCGAGGGGCGCCTCTCCATGGGGGCCCGCCCCGACTTCATCCACGACGTCGAGGACGTGCGGACGCTTCCGCCCATCATGTATCCGGGCAAGATCCTCAACGCGGCAGTCAACTTCTACAGCCACGTCGATGAGACCGGCACGCCGGAGGAGCGGGCGAAGGCGCGGAGGGCCCGACGTGAGAATCGTGGGGTGCCCTACCTCTTCATGAAGCCGACCCGAGGTGCGGTCATCGGTAACGGCGATGCAGTGGTGATCCCCTGGGGTCGCGACCGCACCGATTGGGAAGTCGAGCTGGCTACGGTGATCGGCCGCGCGGCGAAGTACGTGAGCGCCCCCGAGGCGCAGGACTACATTTTCGGATACATGGTCTCGATCGACATCTTGGATCGGGGAGGCCGTCCCCCGGGCGGCAATCCGCTCCGATCGGATTGGTTCGTGGGCAAGGGACACGACACCTTCGCGCCGATGGGCCCGTGGATCGTGCCGAAAGAGTTCTACGGGGATCCCATGACCAACCTCAGGCAGACCTTGAGCGTCGGCGGCGAGCAGATGCAGGAGGCGACCGCGGGCGACATGATCCACACGCTCTATGAGGTGATCGAGTACGCCTCGTCCATCGTGACGCTCTTTCCGGGTGACGTGATCAACAACGGCACGTCCGGAGGAGTCGGAATGGGGACGGCGGTTCGCGGCGAGCAGCGGTTCCTGCAGCCCGGCGAGGAGATCGTGGCGACGATCGACGGAATCGGTACGCTACGGATGCCCGTGGTCGCCGAAGAGGAGCCGCCGGGAGGCACCGGCGCCCGGCTGACACCCGTGCGGGACTACCGCAGGTAGGGGGCCTCCAGCCGCAGCTCGGGGCGGGCCTCGAGGAACGCGCGGACTCGCTCATCCCGGCCGATGGCCGTCGGGATGAAGTCCAACGCTTGCTCGAGCCGCTCGTCGGAGGCCGCGCAGCTGAGTCTCAGGAAGCCCGCCCCGGCATCGCCGAAGCACTCGCCGCCGAGACAGGCCACGCCGAAGTCGTCGTCCGCGCCCTCGAGCAGGTAGAGCGCCAACCCGTGACTGGTGATCCCCAGCCGGTCGCAGACGTCAGCCACGTTCGGAAACACGTAGAACGTGGCGCGGGGCTCGAGGGCGTGGAACCCGTCGATTCGATTGAGTCCCTCGGTCAGTAGGCTCACCTTACCGCGGAACTTGTCCATCGTCGCATCCCGCTCGGAGCCGTCGTGCTCGAGAGCGGCCGTGCCGGCCAACTGGACGAACGGCGGCGTGCACGAGAGCGTGGTGTTGATCATCGTACCCATCCGCTCGGCCGTGCTCGGAGAAGACACCGCGAACCCTAGCCGCCATCCACCCATGCTGTACGACTTGCTGAAGGTGTACGCCGCGACGCCGTGATCCAGCATGTTGGGCTGGGCCATCAACGAGTGATGATGACCCTTCCACACCATGTGGCAGTACGGCTCGTCGCAGAAAACCGCGACCTGTCGGCCGCGAATGAGGTCGGCAATGGCCTTCAGGTCATCTTCGGTGGCCACTCCCCCCGTGGGATTGTGAGGCGAGTTCAGGAAGATGCCCTTCGGTGAGGGATCATCCGCAAGGAAGCGTTCGATATCAGCCAGATCAGGCCTGAACTCGTTCGCCTGTCTGAGCGGTGCGAAAACCGGTCGCCCTCCCCGGCGCAGGATGTTGGGCACATACGTCGGGAAGTAGGGACTGAAAACGAGCACACCGTCGCCGGGATTCAGGAAGGCTTCGCAGAAGAACTGCTCGAAGACCTTGGCGCCGGATCCTACGACCACGTTCTCGCTCTCGGCAGGGATACCGAATTCGTTTCGGGCATATCGGGCCGCGGCCGCACGGAGCTCCGGCAAACCCGGTGAAGCGCAGTACCGAGAATGGTTGCCCTCGATCGCCTCGATCCCGGCGGCCTTGGCAGCCGAGGATGTGTTGAACGGGCTGTCGCCGATCTCCAACTCCACAACGTCCTTACCGGATGCCTGGAGCTTCTTGGCAATTGCGAGCACGGTGAACGCCGTCTCGGCGGTCAGGGATTTCGCGAAGGTACTGAGCTCAACGGGAGTCATGGCGGATAGGGTGTCGGTGCACCGCGGTCGGCGCAATGGGCCCGGGGGTCCCTCCCC
Organism: Longimicrobiales bacterium; assembly: GCA_965249725.1. Classification (GTDB taxonomy): domain Bacteria; phylum Gemmatimonadota; class Gemmatimonadetes; order Longimicrobiales; family Gaopeijiaceae; genus CBDDCX01. The sequence continues at coordinate 178,964 of CBDFMQ010000002.1, read as the reverse complement.
GCAACGCCCTTATGCGGCTCGGCTCAACCGCCCGTGGTGAACTGGAACACCATCCCGTACGTGCCATCGGAGTAGGCCCAGCCAAGGCCGGTATGGCTGATGGTCTGGCCCATCATGTCCATTCCCATCCCCATGCCATCCGGCCCGAGCACCATCTCCTCGGTCGCCCACTCGCCTCCCATGCCGAAGCCGTGCGTCCCGAGGTCGAAGGTCATGCCGGACCCGTCGGTCATGCCACCACCGACGTGGATCGTGTACTCGGTCTCGGGCATCAACGGCTCGAACGACATGAAGTGGAGCCCCACCTGATCGCTCGTGCGAGACCACATCCCTCCCACCACCGGTCCCGGACAATCCCCGTCGTGCAGGGCGATATAGTTCCGCATCGTCGTCGGAATCGACTGGCTGAAGCGGACCTCGATATCCGCGGTGAGGCCGACGTCCACGGTGCCGACCGCCGGCACGACCGAGAGCAGCACGGTGGGTCCCGTGGGTGCGGTGGGTGCGGTCGGACCATCGCCTGAGGGCGAGCCGGAGCACCCCGCGACGAACGTAGCGGCACTGATGATGACGAGTCCGTGGACGGCGGATCTCACGCCCATGATCTCTTTCTCCCGCAATGAGGACATCGAGTAGGGTGAACGCCAACCTTCGAAAACATGCCACCGGCCCCCACCTGGCACCATCCGGATGTTACCCTCGAACATGTGGGAGTTCTCCTGACCGGATGCCCCGGGGGACGCCCGCGGGGCCGGCGCCCGCTTTGAACTCACGCTCCTAGGCCCGTATCATGAACACCCGTCTTCCGGTGAGCGACACGGTAAGCGCACACTTTCCCGGGCCCGAGACACGACCGCATGCTCCATCGATCCGACCCTAGGCGTCTTCGCGGACATGGCGCGCTCCGGTCTGGCGGATGGTGCACGCCCACTCTTCTGGCCGCACCGGTCATCCTTCTGGCGACACCGGTCCTCGCCGGCGCCCAGCAATCCTCGGGCATCTCCCCGAATCGGATCTCGATCCCGCGCTCCACCGAGGCAGTCGCTGTCGACGGCCGGTTGGACGAAACCGTGTGGCGGACCGCCGCGGGATTGTCGTTGGTCCGTAACGACGGTGCGGGTATAGGGAGGGAGTCGACGGACGTCCGCCTCTTCTACGACGACTCCGCCCTCTACATGGCCTGGATCGTGAGCGACTCCGAGATCCAAGGAACGTTCACCGAGCGTGACAGCCGCTTCTGGGAGGAGGAGGTCGCCGAGCTCTTCATCACTTCGGGCGATCTCACTCGGTACATCGAGCTACAGTGGAACCCGCTAGGGGCCGTTTTCGACGCCGTCATCGTCAACACCCTGGACGCAGCAGGGATGTCCGAAGGCATCGAGGGTGACTGGGACTACACCGCGACCGACATGACCAGTGCCGTTGCTGTGCTGGGCACAGTCCAGGACGCCAGCGACAGGGACACGCACTGGGTCGTGGAAGCAAGGGTGCCGTTCTCCGACCTGGAGGCATCGACACCTGAGCCTGGCGACACCTGGCGGGGCGGTTTCTATCGGTACAGCCGAGGCGCGGGTTACGAAGTCGAAGAGTTGGCGTGGTCCCCGACGCGCTCGACGGTCCACGAGCCGAGCCGCTTCGGCTATCTGGTCTTCGAGGCTGGCCAGGCGGGTGAACCGCCGGAGCGCACGGCCACCCAAGGCCGGCAGCTCTTCGAGGGACGTTGCGCTGCTTGTCACGGAGGTGACGGGGCCGGCGGTGAGTTGGGGCCGAGCATCGTGCGGACCGACGGAGTCGGAGCGAGTTCACCCGAGGCTCTCCGGTCGTTGATCACGGTTGGTGTCCCAGAAGGCGGCATGCCCGCCGCCACCCTCGAGGGCAACGAGTTGGACACGCTCGTCGAGTACGTGCGCTCGCTCGTGGCCGCGGCAGCCGACAACCCTGCGCTGCACGCACAGATCGCGGAAATCGAGCCTCCCCGCCCGGTCCCCTTCTCCGAGATCGCCGACCCACGCCTCGGCGATTGGCCCACCTACCACGGCCACCTGAGCGGCAATCGGCACAGCCCACTCGATCAGATCGATACCGGCAACGTCTCGGACCTCTCGGTCGAGTGGATCTTCCCGATCCGGAATGCCAGCCGCCTGCAGGTCACGCCGGTCGTGGTCGATGGCACCATGTACGTCACGACCGCAAACCAGGTCTATGCGTTGGACGCCGTGACCGGCCGTCAGATCTGGCACTACTCCCGCCCCCGTACTCCGGGGCTCATCGGCGATGCGCGGGGTGGGATCAACCGGGGAGTGGCGGTCTTGGACGATCGGGTGTTCCTGGCCACGGACCACGCTCACTTGATCGCCCTGCACCGGCGGACGGGCAGTCTTGTGTGGGAGACCGAGATGGCCGACTACCGTGAGCACTACGGAGCCACGTCGGCACCGTTGGTGGTCAAGGACATGGTGATTTCGGGGACGTCGGGCGGCGACGAGGGCGCTCGGGGGTTCGTCGCAGGGTATAGCGCTGATACGGGGGAGGAGTTGTGGCGCTTCTGGACAGTCCCTCTGCCCGGAGAGCCGCCCTCGGAGACGTGGGTCGGCCGAGCCCTCGAGCACGGGTGCGCCACGGCCTGGCTCACAGGCACCTACGACCCCGAGGCCGACCTCCTCTACTGGACCACGGGCAACCCCTGCCCCGACTTCAACGGGGACGAGCGCCTGGGCGACAACCTGTACTCGAACGCGGTGCTCGCTCTGGATCCAGACGACGGGGCCTTGGAGTGGTATTTCCAGTACACGCCACACGACGTGCACGACTGGGACGCGCAGCAGACGGCCATGCTCATCGATGCTCCCTTCCGTGGGTCCGAGCGGAAGCTCCTAGCGCAGGCCAGCCGCAACGGGTTCTTCTACGTGCTTGACCGACTGAGTGGCGAGCTGCTGATGGCCGAGCCGTTCGTCGACAGCCTGACCTGGGCGACCGAAATCGGCCCCGACGGCAGGCCTGTGCTCGTACCGGGCGCAGTGCCGAGCTACGAAGGCGTCAAGGCCTGCCCCGCCATTGAAGGGGCCACCAACTGGATGTCGACCGCTTTCAGCCCCGGGACGGGGCTCTTCTATGTGATGGCGCTCGAGAAGTGCAACATCTACACGAAGTCGGACGAGTGGTGGCGTGAGGGCGAGTCGTTCTACGGTGGCTCGACCCGCCTGGTCCCGGGCGAGCCGGGCAAGAAATACCTGCGGGCGATCGACCTCGACACGGGCGAGATCGCTTGGGAGATCCCTCAGGCTGGCCACGCCGACACCTGGGGCGGAGCGCTCAGTACCGCGGGAGGACTCGTGTTCTACGGGGACGACAGCGGCGCCTTCTCCGCCGCCGACGCAGCGGACGGTCACCCGCTTTGGCGGTTCGAGGCCAACCAGTTCTGGAAGGCCTCACCCATGACCTATATGGCAGACGGCAAACAGTACGTGGCGATCGCCGGGGGATCGGACGTCCTGGTATTTGCGCTGCCGTGATCAGTTCCACACGCATGTTTCGACAAGCCGGGGGCGAGGCCATGCAGACATCTCGATTTGTCGTTTCACTCGCGACAGGCGTCATCCTCGCGACCGCCGCCTGCGAGTCGGCGCCAAGCGACTTCGCGGGGCTCGCACGGGAGCATCTCTCACAGATCGAGGGAACGATCTCGGTGCCCGGCCTTCAGGCCGAGGTGGAAGTGATCCGCGATCCGTGGGGTGTCCCCCATATCTATGCGGACGACATCGACGATCTCTTCTTCGCCCAAGGCTTCGTTCAAGCACAGGACCGCCTTTGGCAGATGGACATGTACCGGCGTGCAGGAGAGGGCCGGCTGGCAGAGATTCTGGGCTCGGGCGCCCTCGCACACGATCGGTTCGCGAGGCTCATCAAGTACCGGGGGCCCTGGACCGACGAGGAGTTCAACAGCTATCACCCGGAAGGCCGTCGCATCCTCGAGGCGTTCTCGTCAGGGGTCAACGCCTACATCGCCCATGCAGAGGCCACGGGCCGACTACCGGTGGAGTTCGAACTGACCGGCCTCCGCCCTCTCCCGTGGAGCATCGAGACGCCTCTGCTCCGGATCGCCACCGCGATGCCCACGCGAGACGCCGGGCGTGAGCTCCTGCTCGCTCGGAGCGTAGCAGAGATCGGGGCCCAACAGGCGAACCAGCAGGCACGCCCGACCCCCTTCCGTGACCTGGTCGTCCCGGAGAGCGTCGACTACACGATCATCGACGGTGCGGTGCCGGCGGGTCTCCGAGGATTTCAGGGCACGATCGTCAGGCCTGCCCTCGTCTCTCCCTTCGACACCTGGTCCGACGCGAGGGTCTCACTGAATCTCGGTGTGCGGGAGACGTCGCCGGGAAGCAATAACTGGGCGATCAGCGGCTCGCGCACGGCCACCGGTCAGGTCATCGTGGCCAACGACCCACACCGGGGGGTCACCAACCCCTCGCTCCGGTACATGGTGCACCTCGACGCCCCGGGGTGGACGGCGATCGGGTCCACCGAGCCGGTCCTGCCCGGCGTGGCGATCGGTCACAACGGTCGTATCGCCTGGGGCCTCACGATCGTCGGGACGGACCAGTCCGATGTCTACGTAGAACAGGTGAACCCGGAGGATCCGAACCAAGTCCGTTTCGGAGACGGCTGGGAGGCACTCCGTATCGAATACGACACGATCCGCATCCGCGGCGGGGGGGCGGATGTCGTGGAGCTCAAGTTCTCGCGACATGGACCCATCTTCCACGAAGACGCGGACAACGGACTGATGTACGCAATGCGCTCGACGATGCACGAGCCGGGTAGCACCGGCTACCTCGCCGCGCTGCGGCTCAACGTTGCGTCGGACTGCGTCGAGTTTCTGGACGCGCTCGACTACTGGTTCGCACCGACCGAGAACATGGTGTGCGGCGACGCATCGGGGAACATCGCGTGGCAGGCCTCCGCGCTATCACCTCGCCGGGAAGGATGGCACGGGCGGCTGCCGGTGCCGGGCACGGGCGAGTACGAGTGGCAGGGCTTCCGGGACGACCTTCCACGGGAGCTGAATCCCGAGCGGGGATGGGTCGGCACCGCAAATCACGACATCCATCCACCGGGATACGACCCGCCGCTCTTCTTCAAGACCCAGGGCCCGTTCGCACGGTTCGCGCGGGTCTCCGAGGTGATCTCGACGAGAAGCGGGTTCACGGTTCAGGACTCCAAGGATCTGCAGCACGATGCGTTCTCGGCATCCGCGGCCGAGGGGGCGGAGATCTTCAGTGGGTGGACCTCCGAGGACGCGGACGTCGAGCGGTACAGGCAGGAACTGGCGGACTGGGATGGAGTCTACCGGAGAGAGGATCGCGCCGCGGCACTCTTCGGTCATGCTCGTGGCGTGCTGGCGGACCTCGGCTTCGGGCAGCCGGCGGGCCGCGCGGAGATCGATCCGGAGTATGTGCTCACCACCGCACTCCAGATGCTGCGTGAGGAGCAAGGTGACGATCCGGCCGATTGGCGATGGGGGCGCACCAATCGGAGCGAGTTCCCCCACTCGCTGGTGTCCGCGTACGACCTGCCAGCGGCGGAGCGGACGGGCGGCGCCGGCACGGTCGCCGCAATCGGAGCGACGTTCCGTGAGGTCATCGACTTCTCGAATCTCGACGGATCGGTGGGCACGAACGCACCCGGCCAATCGGAGCGTCCGGGTAGTCCCTTCTACGGCAACCTCACAGAGAGCTGGGCCAACCAAGAGTACTTCCCGCTGTCGTTCAGCCGTGAGGCCGTCGAGGCGAACGCCGAGTACCGCCTGCTGCTGACACCGGGGAGCTGAGATGGATCACCCACCCCGGCCGCGCATCAACCCTCCACGCGAGGACATCATGAGACAGGCTAGTAGTCACGCCATCACGATCCGTACCGCCACGCGCGGCTTCCTCTTCTTCCTCCTTCTCCTGCTCCAGACCGCGATCTTTGGATCGGCCTCTGCACAGACCATCGCCATCCGGGCCGGCAACATGATCGACGTGGAGAACGGCCAAGCCGTGTCGAACCAGGTCATCCTGGTCCAGGACGGCATCATCCAGGCGCTGGGCCCCAACGTGAACATCCCCTCCGGCGCGGAGGTGATCGACCTCTCGGACTCCTATGTCCTCCCGGGCATGATGGACGTCCACACTCACTTGGCGCTCACCGAGATGCCGGGCGCCGACATCAACGACTTCGGATCCTACTACTACACGAGCCTGATCGAGCCGACGGCGTTTCGCGTCGCTCAGGGGACGATGCAGGCCCGCAATATGCTCGAGACTGGCTTCACATGGGTACGCGACGCCGGCAACAACGGGCTCTATGGCGACGTGACCCTGAGGAGGGCGATCGAAGGCGGTTGGATACCGGGTCCGAACATGAAGGCCGCCGGCATCATGATCGCCCCGTTCGGGGGTCAGTTTCAGATGCAGCCGGAGAAGCCGGACCTCGGCAACCCCGAATACACATATGCGGATACCCAGGACGAGATCCGTAAGGCGATCCGCGAGAACATCCACTACGGCGCGAACTTCATCAAGCTCATCGTCGACAACCAGCCCTACATCTACTCCGTGGACGACATCCGTGCGGCGGTGGAAGAGGCCGGTGACGTCGGCATCAAGGTCATGACGCACGCCCACACGGACGAGGGCATCCGGAACGCTACCCTAGCCGGCGTGGCCTCCATCGAGCACGGGACACGACCCACCGACGAGACCCTCCAGCTCATGGCCGAGCGCGGGACCTATCTCAGCGGGACCGACTTCCCGGCTTCGCGGCACAGCCCCGAGAATTACGCGAGAGCGGTCGATCGCATCCGCCGAGCCTACGGATTCGGCGTGCCAATGGTATTCGGGACGGACGTTGTCTACATCCGAGACGGGTGGACCCGCGGTGAACTCACGTTGGAGTTCCTGGACAGCTACAAGGCGGCGGATATCCCTGATTCGTACATCCTCCAGATGCTCACGAAGAACTCCGCCGAGCTTCTTGGTGTGAACAGCGGCGTGCTCAGGGCAGGGCTGGCAGCCGACATCATCGCCGTCAGTGACAACCCGCTGAGCGATGTTGCTGCACTCCGGGGAGTCCACTTCGTCATGAAGGACGGAAAGGTCTACAAGCGGGACGGCAGGTTCGAATGGGACACGCCGAGGACGATGAACAATCCGAGGCGGCGGCCGGCGCGGGCTCCGAGGCACTGAGGCGCTTGCATGTGTCACATCACACCGTAATAGTTGGGACAATCTTCAATTGACTGACCTCTCAGATCCGTGATGCCATGGCAAGCGTGCTGATCGTCGACGACGAGGAGATGGACCGGTTCCTCGAGAGCACCGTGGTCGAGGACGCCGGTCACAAGCCCTACTTTGCCGGTGATGGCGAGGCCGCGCTGAAAGTTTACGAGGAGCACGACATCGACGTCGTGGTCACGGATCTCCAGATGCCCAATGTGGACGGGCTCCGACTCATTCAAGAGTTGCTCGGAAAGCACCCGAACGCCGCCATCATCGCCGTCTCCGGTGCTGCCTCCAGCAAGCTTCCCTTTGCGATTCAGTACGGAGCCGTGGCGGCGCTGGAAAAGCCCGTCGATCCGCAAGATCTCATGGATGCGATCCAGGAGGTGATCACGAATCGCGGTAATGTCCCCTCGGACGCCTCGGATGTCTGGGGGGGGCCACGCGTTCTAAGCGTCACGGCTCTGTTCTTCCTGACGGTCCTCGCGAGCCCATCACTCCTGCACGCCCAAACCCGCCCCAACGTTGTCTTCATCATGACCGACGACGTCGGCTACGGAGACCTCGGCAGCTACGGGGGACCCGACATCCGAACCCCCAACCTCGATCAGCTCGCGAACGACGGAGTGCGCTTCACCGACTTCTACGCCAACGCCCCTGCGTGTACGCCGACCCGCGCGGGCTTCGTCACGGGTCGGTACCAACAGAGGGTGGGGATGGAAGCACCGATGGGCAGCGCCCGCGAGTCGTTCTGGGGAGGGCTGGTGCTGAACGCGCGAGGGCTTGAGGCGAACGGGCGCACGCTGCCGCAGCTCCTCAAGAACAGCGGATACGCCACGGGTCTCGTCGGGAAGTGGCACCTCGGCTACAAGCGGAATCAGAGTCCTGGTGCGCACGGCTTCGACTATTTCTACGGCTTCAAGTCGGGCTACGTCGACTACTACCAACACACCAACGGTCAGGGTGCATCAGACCTGTGGGAGAACGAGGAGCGGATCGATGCGGACGGCTACCTCACCGACCTGATCACCGACCGCTCCGTCGACTTCATCCATCAGAACGCCGGCCGACCGTTCTTCCTCTCCGTGCAGTACAACGCGGCGCACTGGCCGTACCAACCGCCCGACATGCTGTCGGTGGCCCGACGGAATGCGGCCCACCTGCAGCCGCACAGCGAGGATACGAGCACGCGGGAGGACTACATCGCCATGCTCGAGCGCGCCGACCAGGGCATCGGGGCCATCGTGCAGGCGATCGCCGATGCCGGGCTGACCGAGAACACGCTGGTGGTCTTCACCAACGACAACGGCGGCGAGTGGCTTTCGCGCAACGCACCGCTTTTCAACCGTAAGGGGACCGTCTGTGAGGGGGGGATTCGTGTGCCGGCCATCATGGCCTGGCCGGGTGTGATTCCAGCAGGGCCGGTGACCGGGCAGGTGGGCATCACAATGGACGTTACGGCGACCATTCTGGCGGCCACCGGTGCGTCCGTGCCCACCGACCTGGATCTCGACGGTATCAACCTGCTGCCCATCCTGACCGGAGAGGCACCCGAGGTGGAGCGCACCCTGTTCTGGCGGGCCACCGGGGGCATCGATCGAGCCGTCCGGAGCGGCGATTGGAAGCTACTGATACAGGACGTCGACTGGGGACGGGCCTCGTTCGTGTTCAACGTCCAAGACGACCCGGGGGAGCGGAACGACCTGTCGAACATCAGACAGGACGTGGCCCGGCGGCTTCGGGGGCTCCTCGACGAGTGGGTGGCCGACGTCGAAGCGGAGGCGAAGGCCGGCGGGTCACGCTAGCTCGGCGCAATGAAGCGCCTCGCGCCTGAGCCCTAGCCCCCCTGCCCCGCCTTCCACGCATCGTACCGCATCCTGAGCGTCACCACCGGATTCGCATTCTCCTCCGGCATGATGTCGTTGTCCGTAACGCTCAGGTAGAGCGCGTACTGCCCGTCGTTGAACGACTCCCCTTCGGGGTCGTCAGGATCGGCGGCCAGGATGTACGCCACGTGCGCGGTCTTGGCCTCGCACGGAGCCTCTAGCACGGGCTCGCTCTCGCAGGTGCAGCGGACGTCCCCGCCGGCTGCGTCGGCGGCGTCCATTGCAGCCATCACACGATCCGTGAGCGTTCCGCCCTCGGCTTTGAACGCCTCCACCGCCGTGTGTACCACGTCGTCGGATGCCAGGATGTTGCCTTGGATCGAGAAGTAGATCTCCGTGCCGGGCACGGTGTCCTGAACGGACAACGATGCCGCACCGTTTCCGCTGCCCGAGAAGCCGGCGCAATGGCCCATCATGTCGACGATGCCGAACTGACGTCGTTCGATGTTCTCGTCCTGCTTCAACATTTCGAGGATGCCATCGGGGTGCGTGCCGTTCTTAAGCTCACGGTAGATAAGCCGCTGGTTCTCCCTGGTGTTGTCCACACCAGCCTGGGCCGCCGCCACACCGACGCCCGGCACGACGATCGCCTGGATGTCCATGAGGCCCTTGGCCGGGAATCCCGCGAAGCGGTCCTGAGGCACGCACGTGGCTGATGCGATGACCACACGGCCGGTACGGGCGTCCACCGCGATGACGGACCAGGTGGCCGAGAGCGGTATGGGGACGGCCACCAGGCTGATGGCGATGGCCAATGGTGCCAACCGGGCGAGGCGGTTCTGAAGGCGACACACGGGCCCCGTCATCCCCCCGCCTGGGCCATGCGTGCCTCCCGCTCCCTCGTCAGGTGAGGCACGATGCCCAGCATCCGCTGGACCACCATGACCTGACCACGATGGTGCATCTCGTGCTCCTTCACCGACATCAGCATCTCGAGTCGGCTCTTGGGCGGAGCGCCAGGCCCGAAACTCACAGTCTGATTCAGGAAGTCGTCGGAAACCCCGTCCAGGAACTCGGCCCAGACCTCGCCCTCCTTCTCGAGCAGGTCGATGACCTCGTCCTTGGTGCGTGGCTTCGCCTCTTCCGCCCCGAGCTTCGCCATCAATGCGGGGAAGTCGAACCCCTCCAGGTTGGACTGCTTCTCGACGCCATGAATCTGATGCTGGAAGCGGTACGCCAGCGCGATGTGTGTCAGCAGCTTCTCGACGTTGCGGCAGTCCGGAGCGGGTCGGAAGTCGTACTTGTCGGCGGGAAGGTCGGCCGCCGCCGCCAGCGTGTTCCCTCTCACGGTGCGAAAGCTCGCCGCGAGCTCTTTGGACCCGTAGAGCAACATGTTTCCTCTCCCTTTCAGGGTGTGCGAGAAGAGCGTCCATTGGGGGGGCCTACCGGCCCCCGGCTTCGTCCAACTCGAAGGTCACGTCCCCGCCCATTACGGTCATGCGCACGGTCAGGACTCCATCCTGAGAGATGGCGCTACCTGATCTGCTGCGGCTGATCCGGACTCTGATCCCACGTCTGCGCGCTCGAGATGTTCGGCATGTTCCAATCGTTGCCGTTCCAGCCTTCGAAACCGTCCAGTCGGAACGCCCAGAAGCCGGTGTTCAGGTCGCTCACCACAATCAGGCCATCCGCGTTGCGGATGTCCACGCCCCAGGCGCCGTTGTAGATGTTGCCCGTGGTGGTGTTGCCGGTCATCAGCGCACCTTGGCCACCGAAGAGCATCGGGCCCTCGCGGGTGTTGTAATAGCCGACTGTGAAGGGGTGCGTGGGATCCGCCATGTTGACGATCTGGAGCCCGTCGTCCTGCGCCGAGATGAAAGCGTAAGGCCAGCGCAACTCATGGTTGTGGCTCGCGCCTCCGAACTTGGCGATCCAGGCTCCGACCCCGGAGCCCCTCACGACGTTGGGCGTCTGTCCCTCGGAGCCTTCGGGTCGCAGGTCGAAGAAACGGATCGGCGAATGCTGATAGGTGGGCTCGGGCATACCGAGTCCGTACCTGCCATCGGGCGTGGGCGTAAAGGTGTGACCGTTCTCCACGCCCGGGACGCCGGTCACGGAAGTGAGGAGCCTCGGGTTCTCCACGTCCGTCATGTCGAAGACGTGGAAGCCCCCAGTGCCCGCGCCGTAGAAGCGGTCCTGCCCGGCATCCGGGAGAAAGCCCACGTACATGTCGTGCCACTGGCGAGTACGCGCCGCCGAAGGCTGCGGGACGGCGATCTCGGAAACCGGATCGAGGTTGCCTGCCGCGACCTGAGCCAGGTCGTAGATGAAGGCGTCTTCGGACTGGGTCGTCGCGAGCAGAAGCGTGCGGCCGTTCGAGTGCCGATACGTGAAGATGTTGTGGAAGCCGCCCCCCATGTCGGGAGTTCTGAGCTCCGCCACCTTGCGGACCGTCGACGCGTCGGGGAGCCCCGTGACGTCGAAGACCATCGCCCCCAGATCGAAGTCGGGCCCTCCCTGGCCGAACTGGCACGAGACGATCACATAGTACCGTCCCTCGGCCTTGGCATACTTGATGTCCACGCATCCGCTCCCCAGATGCAGATCGGGCTCGTCGATGACGTACCGATAGAGCACTTCCGGGTGCTCCTCGTCTTCGAGGCCGATGGCGTAGAAGCCCGATGCGCCGAGCCGATGCGCGATGTACGCATAAGGCCGGTCCATCTCCTGTTCGATCTCGATGTCGGCGTGGCTGAAGCGCACCCCGGGGAGCGGTTGATGCGAGACCACCTCGATGTTGGGTGTCCCGGGTCGCCCCACGGCGTACCCGGTCTCCGGCTGAATGCAGGTCGGATCGCCGAAGCAGGTCACCTGGGCCTTTCCGCTGTCGGGAATGAGGCAAGCCAACAGTGTCGCTGGCAAAAGCGCGCCGAGCACGGCGCGACCCATCTTTGAGGTCAGCCTTCTCATTGTCGCTCCTCTCCGATCGCTACCGCATCTCCTGCGTCTGTTCATCGGGCTCCAAGTTCCAGTCCTGCGCGCTCGAGATGTTCGGCATGTTCCAGTCGTTTCCGTTCCAGCCCTGGAAGCCCTCCATCCGGAACGCCCAGAACCCGGTGTTGAAGTCACTCACCACGATCAGTCCGTCGGCGTTCCGCACGTCGACCCCCCAGGCACCGTTGTAGATGTTGCCCGTGTTCGCCGTACCTGCGTCCAGAGCACCCTCGCCGGCGAAAAGCGCCGGGGTCCCACGCGTGTGGTAGTATCCCATCGTGAAGGGCCTCGTGGGGTCCGCCATGTTGACGATCTGGAGCCCATCGTCCTGGGCGGAGATGAACACGTAGGGCCAGCGTATCTCGTGGTTGTGGGTCGCTCCTCCGAACTTCGCGATCCAAGCGCCGACCCCGGAGCCCCTCACGATGTTCGGCGCCTGGCCCTCCGACCCGTCAGGGCGCAGGTCGAAGAAACGGAGCGGCGAATGCTGATAGGTCGGGACCGGCATGCCGATCGCGAAGCGGCCGGCGGGCCCGGGTGTGAACGTATGTCCATCGGTAACCCCCGGAATCCCCGTAACCGAGGTGACGAGCCGCGGGTTCTCGAGGTCCGTGACATCGTACACGTGGAAGCCCCCTCCCCCAGCCCCATAGAAGCGATCCTGGCCTGCGTCCGGAAGGAAGCCGAGGTAGATGTCGTGCCACGTCTGGTAGTTGGTTGCCGTCGGATTCGGGACGGAGATCGCCGAGACGGGCTCCGTGACACCCTCGCCGACCTGCTCGAGGTCGTACACCCACGCCTCCGCCTCCTTGGTGGTCGCGACCAAGAGGGGTCGGCCGTTCGAGTGAAGGTAGGTGAAGATGTTGTGGAAGCCCCCAGGCCTCCCGGGGACCCTGAGCTCCGCGACCTTGCGTACGGTCGACGCATCAGGGAGTCCCGTGACATCGAAGACCATCGCCCCGAGGTCGCTGTCCGGTCCCGCCTGGCTGAACTCGCAGGAGAGGATCACGTAGTACCGGCCGGCGGCCTTGGCATACTTGACGTCCACACATCCGCTGCCGAGATGGAGATCGGGGTCGTCCACGACGTAGCGATAGAGAACCTCAGGGTGCTCCTCATCCTCGATGCTCAGCGCATAGAAGCCCGATGCGCCGTGGCGCTGAGCGATGTAGACGAAGGGCCGGTCCATCTCCTGCTCGATCTCGATGTCGGCGTGGCTGAATCGCTCTCCCGGCAGGGGCCGATGTGAGACGACCTCGATGTTGGGCGTACCCGGCTGTCCGATGGCGTAGCCCGTCTCCGGCTGGACACACGTCGGGTCGCCGAAGCAGACCACCTGGGCCATCCCGCTGGAGGTCGAGAGTGCTACGGCTACGCACGCGAGCGTGGCAGCGCGGAGGACCGGATACAGAACCGACTGAATTGGTTGACGCATGATATCTCCTAGCGGATCTGCTGAGGTTGGTCTGGAGTCTCGTCCCACATCTGGGCACTCGAGATGTTCGGCATGTTCCAGTCGTTCCCGTTCCATCCCTGGAAACCGTCCAGTCGGAACGCCCAGAAGCCCGTATTAAAATCGCTCACGACGATGAGGCCGTCCGCGTTCCGGATGTCCACGCCCCACGCACCGTTGTAGATGTTGCCCGTCGTGTTGTTGCCCGTCATCAGCGCGCCTTCTCCACCGTAGAGCATCGGGCCCTCACGGGTGTTGTAGTAACCAACCGTGAACGGGTGCGTCGGATCGGCCATGTTGACGATCTGCAGCCCGTCGTCCTGAGCCGAAATAAAGACGTAGGGCCAGCGCACCTCGTGGTTGTGGGTCGCGCCTCCGAACTTCGCGATCCAGGCTCCGACCCCGGAGCCACGGACGACATTGGGCGTCTGTCCCTCGGACCCCTCCGGCTGCAGATCGAAGAAGCGGATCGGCGAGTTCTGGTAGGTGGGCTCGGGCATGCCGAGTCCGTACCGCCCGTCGGGCGTTGGCGTGAACGTATGACCGTCCGTCACACCCGGAATGCCCGTCACGGACGTTAGCAGGCGAGGGTTCTCAACGTCGGTCATGTCGAACACGTGGAAGCCGCCCGTGCCCGCTCCGTAGAAGCGGTCCTGACCCGCGTCGGGCAGAAAGCCGACGTACATGTCGTGCCACTGACGCGTACGACTAGCTCTGGGCTGCGGGACGGCGATCTCCGACACCGGATCCAGGTCTCCCGCCGCGATCTGGGCGAGATCATAGATGTACGCATCCTCGGACTGCGTGGTCGCGAGCAAGAGGGTCCGGCCGTTCGAGTGGCGGTATGTGAAGATGTTGTGGAAGCCGCCTCCCATCCCCGGAGTACGGAGATCCGCGACCTTCCGGATGGTCGAGGCGTCCGGGAGCCCCGTCACGTCGAAGACCATGGCACCCAAGTCGAAGTCCGGCCCGCCCTGTCCGAACTGACAGGACACGATCACGAAATACCGCCCTTCGGCCTTCGCGTATTTGACGTCGACGCATCCGCTCCCGAGGTGCAGATCGGGATCGTCGACGGTGTAGCGGTAGAGTACCTCGGGGTGGTTCTCGTCCTCGAGACTGATGGCATAGAAGCCTGAGGCACCGAAGCGCTGCGCTATATACGCATAAGGACGATCCATCTCCTGTTCGATCTCGATATCGGCATGGCTGAAGCGGATGCCGGGCAGAGGCTGGTGCGAGACCACCTCGATGTTCGACGTGCCGGGTCGGCCCACCGGATAGCCCGTCTCGGGCTGGATACACGTCGGGTCGCCGAAGCACGTGACCTGCGCCGAAGCGGGCGCCGCAGTCAGCCCAAGTCCCAGAGTGACCAGTCCGAGAGTGGCCAGTCCGAGCGCGAATGCGGCCGGCGCGAGCGGATGGGGGACCGTCAGGTTTGGTTTACGCATGATGTCTCCTACCTGATTTCCTGTGGTTGATCGGGGCTCTCATCCCAATGCTGGGCGCTCGAAACGTCGGGCATGTTCCAGTCATTACCGTTCCAGCCCTCGAAGCCGTCGAGCCTGAAGGCCCAGAATCCCGTAGTGAAGTCGCTCACGACAATGAGCCCGTCCTCGTCCCGGATGTCGATGCCCCAGGCACCGTCATAGATGTTCCCCGTGGTAGCCTGGCTCGGGCGGTCTCCACCGCCGTACAGCATCGGCCCGATGCGAGTGTTGTAGTAGCCGACTGTGAACGGGTGTGTGGGATCGGCCATGTTCACGATCTGGAGTCCGTCGTCCTGGGCCGAAATGAAGACATAGGGCCAACGGATCTCATGGTTGTGGGTCGAGCCTCCGAACTTGGCGATCCAGGCCCCGACTCCGGACCCCCTCACGATGTTGGGCGTCTGGCCCTCCGACCCCTCCGGTCTCAAGTCGAAGAAGCGGACGGGCGAGTGCTGGTACGTAGGCTCGGGCATACCGAGTCCGTAACGGCCGTCGGGAGTGGGGGTGAAGGTGTGTCCGTTCTCGACGCCCGGCACGCCGGTGACCGACGTCAGGAGCCGTGGATTCTCCACGTCCGTCATGTCATACACATGGAATCCTCCCGTACCGGCTCCGTAGAAGCGGTCCTGACCGGCGTCGGGAAGAAAGCCGACGTACATGTCGTGCCACTGACGGCTGCGCGACTCCGAAGGCTGAGGCACGGAAATGGCCGACACCGGATCGAGGTTGCCATCGGCGAGCTGGGCGATGTCGTAGATGAACGCGTCTTTCGACTGGGTGGTCGCCAGCAACAGCGATCGGCCGTTCGAGTGACGGTACGTGTAGACGTTGTGGAAGCCGCCAGGCAGATCCGGCAGCCTGAGTTCCGCGACCTTCCTCACGGTCGAAGCGTCCGGCAGCCCGGTCACGTCGAAGATCATCGCACCCAAGTCGAAGTCCGGCCCACCCTGCCCGAACTGACAGGACACGATGACGTAGTACCGGCCCTCCGCCTTGGCATACTTGATGTCTACGCAGCCGGTGCCGAGGTGCAGATCCGGATCGTCCACCGTGTAGCGGTATAGGACCTCCGGATGCGCCTCGTCCTCGAGGCTGATCGCATAGAAGCCCGAAGCACCGAAGCGCTGAGCGATATACGCGAAGGGCCGGTCCATCTCCTGCTCCATCTCGATGTCGGCGTGGCTGAAGGGCGCGCCGGGCAGCGGCTGGTGAGAGACGACCTCGATGTTCGGCGTACCCGGCCGGCCCACTGGATAGCCGGTTACGGGCTGGACACACGTCGGGTCACCGAAGCAAGTCACCTGGGCCAACGCGTCGGGCGACGTAAAGGCGACGGCCACAGCCGCCATGGTGAGGGCGAGCAGAATCGGCAGTGTACGCGGACGCATGGTCACTCCTAGGGACCTCGAGGTCTTAAAGAGACGCGGTCGGGCGGGCATCGACCAGGACATCGCACGCAAAATGTGGTCGGCCCGCGGGTAACCACAAGTCAGCGCCCGGTGCTCGTCATCACTTCTGGCGGTATCCGCGCTTGGGTAGCCTGCTCGAAATCGTACGCGAACCCCAGCAGGTCGGCCTCCGTCCAGGTGTCCCCGATGAAGGCGATGACGAACGGGGTGCCGTCGTCGTAATAGCTGAAGGGCACGGTTACGACCGGCAGGCCGATCTCGTTGGTGATGTTGCTGGGAAGCTCCGGGTGGTTGTTCGGGTTGTAGTCCGGGCGCTCCGGATCCTCCACGAGATCGCGGATCGGGGACCCCGCCTGTGGAAAGAAAAGCCCGTCGAGATCGAACTCCTCGAGCACGCTGCGGAACCGCTCCCGAATCTGAAGCCGCCAGGCCTGAAAGGCGTCGCCCTCCTCCGTGGCGCTGGGCCTGACCGGGGGACGGTTTGCCCTCCCGCCGCGGAACTCCTCTCCGGTCAGGGCTTCCCACTCGTCGACGCTGTGGAACGCCGCGTCGTCACCGAGCCCCTGGAAGTACACGAACATGTCGTGGGAGCCCACGGACACCCGGGGCCTTTCGTCATATAGCTCGATGAAGCCCCGGCCCCGGAACGGGTCGTCCACCGCCCGGGCTCCCTGCTCCTCGAGAATGTCGATCGCCTGCCGGTAGGCCTGCTCGGTCTCAGGTGCCAGAGGCAGGAATTCCTCGCGCCAACCGGATCCGACCAATCCGAACCGCTTGCCCTCCAAGGCCCGAGTGCTCAGGGCCGCGGCATACCCCTCCTCCGGGATGTGCTCGACGGCCGAATACGTCGCGAGGTCCTCCGTCGTCGGCCCAGCCAGAACGTCCAAAGTGATCGCCGCATCGTAGACCGTCTTGGCGAGCGGCCCGACCACATCGATGTAGGTCGCATTGATCGGCACCACACCCTCGAGGGGCACCAACCCGAAGGTCGGTTTCACGCCGACCAGGGCCTGGGCCGCCGCAGGGTTCTGTATCGACCCCCCTGTTTCCGTCCCGAGGCCCAGGACTGCGAAGCTCGCGTTGACCGCCGTGGCCGTACCGCCGCTCGATCCGCCGGGTGCCTTGTCCACGTTGTACGGGTTGAGAGTGACCCCGGCCACCGAGCTGTTCGTTCGCGTACCATGGCCGGCAAAGTCGGGCATGTTCGTCTTTCCGAGCACGATTGCACCGGCCTCGCGCAGTCGCTCCACAACCGCCGCGTCGTCCCCCGGAATCATGTCCACACCGCCGGTAGCCTCGCTGAATCCGGAAAAACCCGCGGTCGTAACGAGCCCGCCGTAGTCGAGGTTGTCCTTGATGACCACCGGCACCCCGTGAAGGGGTCCGCGCGGGCCCCGCTCTCGGTACTCCTTGTCCAGGTTCTTGGCGATGTCGAGGGCGTCTGGGTTGATCGAGATCAGGGCATTGTAGTGCTCCTCATACAGGTCGATGCGACCGAGAAACGCGCGGGTGAGATCCAGCGACGTGAAATCGCCGGCAGCGAGCCCGGCCTGGATCTGCGCTGTGGTGAGCTCCACCACATCGACCGCGCGAGATGGCGCGGCGCTACCCGGTGTGGCGCACCCCTCCACCAGCCACGACAGGCAGAGGATCAGGGCGACCCAGGCGCCGACGCGTCTCTCCCCCATCGATTCCTCCTGTGAGCACCGACCGACCCAATGGCCGGTGGATTCAGATCATGCCGAACGGAAACACCCTATCAGTTTCGAGGCTGGGGGGCCAAAGAGATGGCGGCTCTCGGGTAAGTCGGTGAATGAGGCCCCGTCTGTTGGAGGTGAACAGTCGGGCGAGAATCTTTCTTCACCCGTGAGCGTAGAACTAGGTGTGTGTTGTGGGTGGGATGACGATGACGAGGAGCAAAAACATGGTCCAGTTCTCTGCGAACATAGACGAAGACGGGCAGTTGACGCTGCCCGAGGAACTCCGGGACCGCCTCGGACTGCACGTGGGCGACACCCTCGTGTTCGAATCTCGAGGCAAACGCATCGTAGCGAAGAAGGCCCCACCCTCCGGCGATGTCGGGGATGTCCATCGAGAATTGGCCGAACGCATCGCTCGCCGCTTTCGCGACCTGGGCGTGACACCGGCTGAGGTGTGTGAGGCGATGGGGTGGACCGTGCGCGAACCGGCGGAGACGAGCGGCTGAGCGGACACTTTCCGGCTTTGATCACGGTGCTCCAGGAGAAGCCCGGCCAGGCAACGACCTCGCTGGACTCTTTCTTTGTCGGTAGACTCGGAGACCTTTGCTGGTAGACGCAAAAACCAGTTCGGAGGATTCGGCCGAATGGAGGGGGCCCCAGCATGAACCGTCGCCACGCAATACACACCATGGGCGCCGCGGCACTCGGGCTCGCCGCGGGCCCTGCCGACACAGCGAGCTTGCGACGCGACAGCCGAGATGCCGCACGGGGGGCGGGACAGGAAGTCCCTGAGATTCTGATCCGGGGCGCTCGCGTGGTGAACGCGGACGCCAGCCAGGCCGCCGACGTGCGCATCGTCGGAGATACCGTTGCCGAGATCGGGTCCGGCCTGAGAGCGGGCCCCACTGCCCGGATCATCGAGGCGACGGGCCACCTCGTGATCCCGGGCGGCATCGATCCTCACACGCATTTGCAGGGGTCTTTCGTCGACGACCTCACGACCGGCACGGCGGCGGCCGTGGCCGGCGGCATCACGACCGTGGGCACGTTCGCCTATCCCGAGGAGGGCGAGAACGCGGTTCAGGCGATGGACCGTTGGTTGGCGGAGGTCGGCCGGAGTGCCATTGGTGACGTGTTCTTCCATGCCTCAACCTGGCCACCGACACCTGAATTCGCCGCGTTGATGCCGGAGCTGGCGGCGATGGGGCAGCCGAGCCACAAGATCTTCATGACGCGTCGGGATTTCGGAACGAGCCGGAGCGCACTCATCGAGCTGCTGGGAGCTGCTCGCGACGCCGGAGTCGTCACACTCATGCACTGCGAGGACGGCGCGATGCTGAGCGCCGTACTCGAGGGCCTCCGGGCCGAAGGGCGTACATCGCTCCGCCACTTCGCGGAGAGCAGGCCCGTGATCGCCGAAGTCGCAGCCACTCAAGACGCGGTGGCGCTCTGCGAGTTCACCCGGGCGCCCATGCACTTCGTGCACCTCTCGTCACAGGGTGCCCTCGACGCTGCACGCACACCCCGCTCACGAGGCTTACCCCTCACCATCGAAACCCGACCCCTCTACCTCTACTTCAACGAGGAGCGGTTCCTGGGCGACGACGGTCCGCTCTACGTCGGTCAGCCGCCCCTTCGCTCCGCCTCGGACGTAGACGCAATGTGGGACGGACTCGTGGACCGGCGGATCGACTTCCTCGCTACGGACCACGCTCCGTGGACCCGCGCACAGAAGATGGATCCCGAGCTGGACGTCGGCCGACTCCGTCCGGGCGTCAGTGATCTGCGTTTCATGCTGCCCCTGCTTTTCTCCGAGGGTGTCAACAAGGGACGGATATCGGAGCGGCGCTTCGTCGAGGTGACATCGACCGCCGCGGCCAAGACGTTCGGGCTCTACCCCGAGCGGGGAGTGGTGAGAGAGGGTTCGGTCGCCGATGTCGTGGTGCTGGATCCGACGCTCGAACGGATCGCCAGCGCGGACGACGATCCCTCGCGGTCGGACTATACACCCTTCGAGGGCTGGACTGTCACCGGATGGCCGGTGATTACGATTCGACGAGGCGAAGTGGTCTACGAAGACGGCCGGGTCGTCGGGCAACCCGGGAGCGGGCAACCGGCGAACCGGCGGCCACGCGAAATCTAGGACCCTCTACGACTCCGACATCCCCTCTGACATCTTCGGCCGCCCACGGGGACCGGCGGCGCAATAGCACCCCTCAGGGCCCCACGCAGCGAACTGCTGTAGCGTGCGTCCTCAGGCTGTCGTCACCCTGAATCAGATAGTGGAAAGCGAAATCGAGCCTGTACGGCTGCGTGCCGATGAACTGCCAAGCGAGCGACTCGCGAGCCTGTCCCGTCCCGAGCCTGTCCGATCCCCAGAAGATCTCTAGCTGCTGCATCGGCCATACGGTTGCGTTCCTGAACCGGTTGTCCGAGAGCCAGTGCCACTCCACGTCGGCACTCTGCCAGGAGATCTCACTGTCGAGGTCCCCACCCGACAGCCTAGCCAGCAGGCTCAATGTGCAGACGTAGCTATAGGTCAAGTCGGGAAACAGCACCTTCTCGGTAACACTGGAGTCCGGGGCGAGGATCTCGAGCGTCAGGGGACCTACTACCGGTACGTGGTCCGGTGCAGTGCCATGGGGAGACGTGCCGTCGCTGCACGCTGCAGAGCTCAGCGCAATGATCAACAGCAGTGCGCCTGCCGTGCGGTGGGGAGATAGGAGTTCGGTCTGACTGGTCATAGTGCTGCTCCTGCCCGGGGTACTGAATCGATACGTCGGGTGGGCGATCCCCGTCAAGCTCTAGCAGTCTGTGCCCGCCGCCTCCACACCCGGGCGGACTAGGGGATTACCGTATCCACCTCCAGGACTGCGCCACCCACATTGTACCCGTAGACGGTCCTGGCGACCTCGTGGTCGACGTAACGAATCTCCACGACGGTCTCGATCCGCAGCATGCGGAGGAAGCTGGATGTTCCTTGGTTCACGAGCGAGCCGTTTTCATAGATCGTCACGTTGTCGGCGAGCCACCTCCGCCTCAGTAACCGGACGGCGTCATATGCGTTCAGAGCGAGTGTGGCAGCAATATCCTCACGAGTAATGCGGTCCCTCGCGTAGCTCCCCCCCGACGGCGTCGCCGAGGCGCAAGCACCCAGTGTCAAGGTCGCGGCGAGTATCAGAGGAGCGGCGAGCATCGGACGGGTCGCGAAGATCGGACCGGCGGGGAGCGCATATCTACGGCCCATGTCTCAACCTCCCTGTCGCGAGATCTCAGATGAAAGCGCTTCGAGCTCCTGTAGGACCAACGGCCAGGTCGAGGTCGCGGGGACGACCATCTCGAAGTGCCCGGACTCCGGAGCCTCTGTGAGCACGACCCTCGCACCGTCCATAGCGCTCGCCCGTTGAAAGTAGGCGCGTCCGCCCGGTGCCCAGGCTCGGTCGAGGGCGCCGATCACGATGCGCTGCGGCACTTCGGCCGCCGTCAGTCTCATTGGAGACGCCGCATCGTAGCGCTCGGGCACCGCCTCCGGTGACCCACCCATGAGGCCGTCCACCACTCCTCCGCGCGAGGACCTCGACTGGAGGGTCTCCAGATCGGCGGCCGGTGCGAGGGCGAGTACGCCGTGGATGGGCAAGGGACGGGCGGAGTACAGTTCACTCGATCGTGGAATCTGCGGCCGGGCGGCCGCCCACAACGCGAGCTGCCCACCGGCCGAGTGTCCGCTCGCGATCACCCGATTCAGATCGAGCGAATGTTCGATCGCGAGGTCGGCTAGTGCATCCACGCCCTGGGCGATATCGAGAAACGTCCCGGGCCAACCACCTCCCTCATCGCCTACGCGACGATACTCGAGGCTCCACACTGCGTATCCAGCCGCAGCGACCGCTTCCTCCATTAGACCGACGTGCCCGATTTCGTAGACGCTGAGCCAACACCCGCCGTGGATGAAGATGATCGTTGGATGTGGCCCGTCTCCTTCGGGAAGACGGAGATGCCCGAACTGAAGCGGATGATCGCCGTAGGGGAGCCGCAGCTGGGGGGCCGGCGACTCCATCGCGACCACGTCGTCGACGCTCAGGACCTCCTGCGCGAACGCCGGCGTGAACGGCAAGAGCGTCAGGAGCAACGCAGCCGAAAGATCGCGGATGGGACGGACCATGTTTCTAAGACGGGCCATGTCCGTAACATGAGACGGGCCGGCGCTCGCCCACAAGCCAGCGTGATGGGCACGAGTAGCTCGATCGCCGCCGCCGCCTCTTGCGGGGAGCAACCCACCGGTGGATGGTTGCCTCAAACAAGGAGAGATCGTGCTGAAACAAGAGTGGCCCGCACCACGTGCGCTGAAGTTCCGACAGGCCGGCTTCGTGTACCTGCACGTCGCCATCCTCTACGAATCGGCCGCCTACGGAATGCTCTCGTCCGGCCTACTGCCGGAGCGATTCGGGTCGCCTTGGCTTTGGCTCGGCGCAGGGGCGCTGGTGACCGCCTTCATCTTCGTGGGCCTGTACCGGTGGCAGAACGTGTGGTTCGCCCGAGTCGTCTGGGCGATGCACGGACTTCGCCTGCCGAGCCTGGTGCGGGGTGCGTTCTTCGCTGCCCCGGCCGCCGTGACACCCCCTGCGTTCTACATCACGGCCATCGTCGTGGTGTTGATCAATCTCTGGATGCTGGCGCGGGCGGGATGGGATATCTGAGGGGTCGACCGGTCGGGTAAGCCAGCCCGAATCCGGTGCCGCCCAGGACGAGCATTCGGAGAGCACGTGAGGCCCCGATTGATGCTCCCAAGGAGGCCTCCGCTCTAAAGCGTCTTCAGGTACGTGAGCTTCACGACCCCCGTCCGGTAGTCCCACCGGGTCTCGTTCGGATCGAACTGGTCGCCGATCAAGTACCCGGTGTTCAACACCAGGAACAGGTCGCTGCCCGGCGTGTGGATCCAGTCGATCCGAAAGTTCGTCGCGAGCGTCTTCGAGTCGGTGTCGTACTGAATGAGCCCGTTGGCGAACAGTTTCCGGCTGATCGCGATCTCCGGTGTCAGCCCCAGCACCGTGGTCGTGAAGTCGCCATTCTCGACCGGAAGCGAGATCTTGTTCCTGTCCGCACTCGCGATGAGCACCAAGTGCTTTCCCGTGCTCCAACGGACGTCTCCCTTGAACTGCGTGCGGTTGCCGTTGAAGAAGCTCCCCGTGGAGAC
The DNA here is from genome assembly GCA_965249725.1 of Longimicrobiales bacterium. Classification (GTDB taxonomy): domain Bacteria; phylum Gemmatimonadota; class Gemmatimonadetes; order Longimicrobiales; family Gaopeijiaceae; genus CBDDCX01. The sequence continues at coordinate 155,636 of CBDFMQ010000002.1, read as the reverse complement.
CGTGAGGGTCCCGAAGACGGAACGGCCGCGATTGGTGCCGAAGACCGCACTGAACTGGTTGAACTCGTAGCGTCCCACCGGGATCTCTACGTCCGACCGGATGTGAAAAGGCACATCCAGCACTTCGGTCGTCCGGATGCCCTGGAGTGTGAGGTGCTCTTCCGACTCCAGCATCATCTTGGCGGCGAGCTTGGCCTCGGTCGTCTGCTCCACCCCGTCCTGACCCTCGATGTAGAAACCCGACGAGGTCAGGTCGAGCTGGCGTGCCCAAGTGCTCGACTCGAAGCGCGGCGTAAAGCCCAGACTACCGCCGTACTTGACCATGTTCCCCCGGCGAACGAGGCCCAGGGCCGGCTGATAACCCTCGCCGATATCCTGAACATCCGCCCCCACCTGCCAGAGATCGTTGGCCACGGTCAGGGCTGCGGCCCCCGCGAACGTACTCCCGGGCAGGTCGTCCGAGTCCGAAACGTTGGCTCCCCACGCGGTCAGCGAGCTTGAGTTCCAGAATCGGAGGGCGACATCGCCACCCCACACGCGGTTGTACCCGTCGCCGTTCTCGAGATTCGTGAAGATTCCGCCGATGGTGGTCCGCGGCAGCACGTCCACCCGGATCCGGGCCACGGCGTTATTGGCGCCGGCGATCGCGCCCCCGTCCCCGTCACGAGTCTGTAGGTTGAGCAGCCCGATGGAGAACGGCCCGGCCTGACCCGTCAGACGTCCACCGCCCAGGATATCGTTGTCGATTCCGATGCGGCGGCTGAAGAACGCCTCCGTCTCCCGCCGCTCACCGAAGTTGAACAGCCCCGCGCGCTCCAAGAAGAACTCCCGTTTTTCGGGAAAGAACAAGCTGAACCGGGTCAAGTTGACCTGGGCATTGTCCGCCTCCGCCTGTGCGAAGTCGGTGTTGGCCGTGAGGTCAAGCGTGAGGTTCGACGTGACGGAATACTTCAGGTCCAAGCCGAAGTCCCTGAGGACGTCGGTCTCCGGCTCCGCCGCCGTTTTCTGAGCGCCGGCGATCGCGAAGGGCTTGAACTCGAGGTTCCGGCCTCGGCGCATATCCTCCAACCCCGCCAGATCCGCGTACTGGGAGGCCTGAGAGACACCGGCCCGGAATCGCTTCGGCATGTGCGGCCAAAACACGTCTTCGTTCTTGCGCCTGATCCGGCGATACAGCACGAGCCCCATGGTCACCGACTCAGTGTCGGGAAAACGGATGGTGGTGAACGGAAGAGCGACTTCCAACTCCCACCCGTCTGATGTAATCCGCCCCTCGCTGTGGTAGACGCTCTCCCACACCCAGGACACCGCTCCCTCGTCCGTGAACGTACCGTCCTCCTGGGTCCCGAGAGGGTTCATGGAGAAGATGTACCCGTTCCGATCGTCGTTGAAGGTGTCGAGACCGATGGCCACACGGTCGTTGTACGGGAGCTTTCCTTCCCGTTCCAGCACCGTGGCGATGATCTTGTCGGGCTCGGAGTCGAAGAGCTTGAAGCCGAAGTAGAGATTGTCCCGATCGTAGGCGATCCGCACTTCGGTACGCTCCGTCGGCTCTCCCCCGTCCACCGGGACCCATTGCTTGAAGTCCGTGATCGGCTCGATGTCGTCCCAGAAGGCCTCATCGATAGCGCCGTCGATCTCGGGGGGCGTGTCGATTCTCACCGCCCGAAAGGACAGGCACGAGGCGAGGCAGTCGGATTCGACGGGAGCTGTGCCGGACCCTTGTGCGACGAGCGGACCCCGTGGGAACGCCACCGCGCACGCCGATAGGGCTGTAAGTAGCGCTAGGCGCTTTTGCATGTGCAGACGTTCGCCATAGCCAGGGGTTCACAGTAGGCGTTCCCTCCGACCCAATAGCCTGTCGGGTGGATCCGCACTTCGTTTCGAGCCTTACCATGCCGACCCGGACCAGAGCCAGCAAGGAGTGCGGTCTCGCGGATAAGGTGTCTTCGCCTGGCCCGGACCCGGCCCAAGTCCCATTGTAGGTGCCCATCCGCTGAACCGATCACCACCGCAAATCAGGATTCGAGAGATGAGAACCCTGCTTGTTGTCACCCTCCTCGCGTCGGCCACGTTGCTGTCCTCAGACGCCGCTACGGCACCTCGTGTGGACGCCGACACTCCGCCCGATGCGTTTCAGTCCGCATCAGCGCCTTTCGAGATCCAGGAGCACGAGCTCGAGAACGGGTTCACGCTCCTCGTTCTGGAAGACCACCGCATGCCGCGCGTTGCCGCGAATCTGTGGATCCGGATCGGATCGATGCAGGAGCCGGTCGGCCTGCACGGGATGACGCACTTTCTCGAGCATGTCATTCATCAAGGGACCACGACGATCGGAACGAGCGACTTCGCCGCCGAACTGCCCATCCTGCAGGAGATCCACGAAACGGAGCAGGAGCTCATCGCCGTCAGAAACCGCGAACGCAATGAGCTCCGTGAACGCGGCGTCTTCATCGATGAGATGGCCTGGCCCGAGACGGCCGAGATGAAGGCGCTCAGGGAGCGGCTCTACGCGCTGGAAGATCAGGACAACGAGTATCGCGACTTCTGGGCTTCCTACAACGCTTATATGGGTCAGGGGGGCTACGCCCGCCACACGGATCCGGTGCCGGCCAGTACCGAGCAGGATTACATGGAGATCAACATGGCGCTCCCGCGGGAGAATCTGGAGCTCTTCTTCAGGATCGAAGCGGACCGCATGGCCAACGCCATTCTCAGGGGATGGGAGGCTCAACGCTTCACCGTGCTCGAGCAGATTCTCGGAGGGCAGAGCCGGCCCCAGACGCGCTTCAATGAGGCCATCGACGGCGTCACGGCCCAGGCGCACCCCATCTACCGACCTGACGGCGGGCACATCAGGGACTTCGGGAACTTCACTCGGGCAGCGCACCAGAAGATCTACGACGACTACTTCGTGCCCAACAACCTGACGCTGGTGCTCGTCGGGGACGTGACGATGGCGGAGGCCGTGCCCCTCGCGGAGCGCTACTTCGGCGCCCTGCCCCGAGGCCCTGAGCCACCCGCCGACCTGGATATCGAGGCGGAACCCGTGCCGGGTGGGTCGGTGCGTCTCGACTGGACCGAGCCGCTCTCGCCCCAGGTGCACGTCCGATACCGCATTCCCGGGATGGGGCACCCGGATCGCCCTGTCTTCGACCTGATCGCCGCTCTGCTCAGCGGTCCCCACGGCGTCGCGGGACAGCGGCTCGCTGCGAGTGGCACGTCTGCTTCGGTATCGGCGGACTTCCGGGTGATCCACACGTACCGTTTCGGTTCGCCGGGCGCCTTCAACCTGGTGGCACGGACCGGGGCCGATAGGAATCTCGCCGACGTGGAGCGCGGGCTCCTGGCCGCCCTGGACGACCTGCGTGCCGGTCGGATCGACTCCGGCGCGCTCGATCGGGCCCATAAGCGGCTACGGGTCGAGTGGGCGGAGTTCCTCTCGAATCCCCAGGAGTTGGCGTTCCTGATCGGGCACCACCATACGATGAACCACTGGAGCGTCCTGCCCGCGTTGGTCGAGGCGCGTGATGCCGCGACGGCTGAGGATGTTCAACGAGTGGCGCAGACCTACTTCGTCCCGTCCAACCGCGTAATCGCCGTCGCGCGGGCCGAGCCCCCGGAAGGGAGCGGGCCCAGCTGGCTCGACTTCCTGTGGGCAGACCTGCCGGGAGACGGACGATGAGGGCCGGCGTGGGGCGTGCCACGGGCTTGTCCATGGCGGCGCTGGCCCTGCTGGTTGCAGTAGGATGCGGCGGCGGAGACGGAGAGGCCCTGCCCGGCCACTCCCGCCCGATCCTCGAGCACGATTGGGCCGCTCCCGATGACCTGGAGATGGGCCCCATCGGTTTCACGCCGCCGGATCCCCGAGGTGCTCTGTTTGTGGCTTCCAGCGGGGTTCAGGCCTACATCGTAACCGACGCGTCGGATCCACTCGTGCGGCTGACGGCGGCGCTTCCGCTCGGTCGACTGCGGGAAGTCGAGGGCGAGGCCGGAGCATCGGCGCTACTGGTCCGACTCCTTACGACACGGGGCGCGGCTGGAGCGACTCGACCTCTCTCTCTTCAGCTCGCGGAACTCGGTGCGACGTTGGCTGCCGAAGAAACGCTGGACGTTGCGAGGCTCTCGCTCGACGTGCTCCCGGAGGATTGGCGGGCGGGGCTCGCGCAGTTGGTCGGACTGGTACGGGATCCGGAGATCGACGCCGCCACGGTCCGGCAGTACCGGGCGGGCTCCGGGTACTCGATGCCGATGGCCGGCACCGGAGGTGACGGTTTCCGACCCAAGGTCGAGCTAGAACGTCGGGTAGCGGGTTATCCGTTGGCTCCGCCCGATCCCGGAACCGCAGTGTCGCTCGGTGCGATCCGGGCGCTTGCTGCTCGCACGCTGAGGGCCGACCAGGTCGTGCTGGGTGTGGGTGGCGCTGCCCCGCGAGAGGGTGTCGAGGAGGCCGTCGAGTCTCTGACCCTCGGGTGGGCCATGGGGAGTGAACCTCTGCCGGCCCCCGGGACGATCGAACCGGCGCCGAATCCGGGTCGGATCCACGTCGTGGACGCTCCGAGCCTGGAGGGCTGGATCGCCATCGGCAACGCGATCGGCTCCGTTCCTGGTGCAGACCGGGCGACCCTCGCGGTCCTGAGGTTCATTCTCGCCGAGCGGCTCAACATCGCGGCCCGTGAGATGCGTGGCCTGGCCAACCGGGACGACTTCGAGATCCCGGTCACCGGATCGGGAACTGGCCTGGTAACCGTCCGCACCGGCGGACGGCCCGAAGCCGTTGCGCCCCTGGTCCGCTTCAGCTTGGATGAGCTTCAGCGCCTGTACGATGCCGGGGAGCCTGTGACGGACGTCGAGGTGGCTCGGGCGCAGGGCTGGCTCGTGCACGCGGTCTGGCGACCGTCGTTGGGACTGGCGACGGGAGCTAGCGATGCCTATGCGACGGAGCATGTACGTCGCGGGGATACCGATCAGTTGATGGGATGGCCGAGAGCCGTACGGGCTGTCACCGGCGATGACGTGAAAGCCGTGGCGCAGCGCTACCTCGACCCGGAGACCCTGGTGACCGTAGTGGTCGGTCCGCTGGCGAGAATAAGAGAGGCGCGCCACCCGCGCTGGCCCGTGGCTTTGGCCGAGTTGGAGGCTGCTCTCTCCGGAGGGGGTTGAGACGCCGCCCGTGGCACCGAAGTGCCGTCGGGCGGTGCCGTCTCTACCGGCCCGGAGACCTGTATGGGTTCAACTGGTCTCTAGATCGAGCAGGTCATGTCTTCGGCACAACACATGGGCGACTTGATCTTCCCATGACCGTTGGGGCACTTGGAGATGTCGACCCGGCCGCCGTCATCCTTGATGAGTGTGTCGTGGACGAGGTCCGCCCCGCACTCTCCGCAGGTCATGTTGACGCTCATGCCGCAATTGTCGCAGGTATACGCTGCCATGGTGGTCTACCCGGTTTGATTTTGAGTGATTGGATGCTGATCCAGGAAGATTAGGCAAACGGAGCCCGTCCGTCACGGCCATAGATCCACATCCCCCTTCACATGGCGATCAAGGAAGGCCAGCATCCTCGGCATCCACTGGAGACGAGCCTCAGCCCCCGCCGTGTTCTCGTACATCTCGTACGTAACCGGCTTGTAGTAACGGGCCGCCTCAGTCGCGAACGCCTGCATCTGTTTATCCCGCTCACCGGCGATGATCAGCATGGGCGTTCCGACGTCCTGTGCGTACAGGGTCGGTGAGGCACGCCGGAAGGTCTCACGGTTCTCAGTGAGCAACCCGAGTTCGTACTGATACATGTTGATATTCGCCAGAGCGGACTCACTCTCGACGAGTCGAATCCGGTTGGCGTATCCCTCGCGCAGCGGGATCGCGGCCCGGAACACATCGGGAGCGAAGGTGCTGGCCGCGAAACTCAGGTAGGCTCCGTAGCTCACGCCGGTGACTGCGATCCGATCTCCGTCGATATCCGGCAGCGTCCCGAGGTACCTCGCGCCGGCCACGACATCATCCAGGTCACAGCGTGCCCAACAGCCGTTGTTGGCCTGCTCGTGCTCCCAGCCGAAGCCCGAACTCCCGCGGATGTTCGGGGCCAACACCGCGTAGCCGTGCTTGATGAAGTAGTGAGCGTCGGAGTGGCGTCGCCAGCCGTCCTCGAACTGCGACGAGGGGCCTCCGTGCACCCACACGATGGCCGGATACCCACCCGTTGGTGGCGGCCCGGGCGGGCGGAACAGGTAGGAGTGCATCGTGAGCCCGTCGTTCATGTAGCTCACCCTCTCCGGAATGAACAACGCGTCCGACAGCGACGGATCAGGCATGGAGTGGGTCAGGCGCACCATCTCGGTGCTAGCCTCGGTGCTCGCGACGTCGACGACGAATAACTCGGGGATATGGCGGGGCGTGTCGTAGGTGAACGCGATTCGGCTCCCGTCCGGAGACCAGGCCGGGTTGGCGACGAGGCCCATCTCCGGCGCAAAGAGCGTCGTCACGGTGCCGTCGTCGACCGATGCGACCCGCAGCACCTGATTGCCCCGTAGGTTCGATGTGTACGCGACCGACCCGCCGTCGGGTGACCACCGTGCGTAGCCGCGGAAGGGCTTTTGGGAGTTCTGGTCGGCCTGCTCCGCCGCGACCGGTCTAGGCTCACCGCCAGCCATGGGAGCCACCCACCAATTTATCCAGCCGTTCCGGTAGGAGCGGAAGAGGACCAGGTCGCCCCGGGGCGACACCTGGCCGGGCCCGAACTCCTGGCCGGTGCGATAATCCATCCAGTCTCGGTCGCTCACGATCACCCGCTCGCCCGAGCCCGTCGCCGCATCGATGGAGATCACGTCGTGGTCGACCCACCACTGGTCCATGCGTACGTACACGATGGACGATCCGTCCGGAGTCCACGTGGGTTGTACGTCGAAGCGGGTATCCGTGGTGAGGCGCTTGATGTGCCCGTCGGGGACCGAGGCCGTATAGATGTCGTAGTTGCCGCGTAGCGAGTTCGAAAAGGCGATCTGCCGGCCGTCCGGCGACCAACTCCAAGCGAGCGTGCGGGCACCCATGTCGGTGAGTTGCACGGCTCGCTGTTCGGCCAAGGACCACAACCAGACCTCCTGTCCGTTCCCCGAGGCGCTCGACACGTAGCCGATCCACGCCCCGTCCGGCGAGTATCGGGGGTCGGTCACGCCCTCGGCGGGGAGCGCTTGTGGGGTCCCCCCCTCCGCGCCGACGGTCCAGAGTGTGCCGCGTCCCAGGAAGAGGATCTGCGAGCCGTCCGGGGACCAATCCGGAACGCCACCATCCACCAGCGAACTCAGAGAGACGAACTCTTCGAGCGTGAAGTCTCCTGGAGCTCGAGCGTCCAGGGGAGCTTGGGCGGGTTCAGTGCAGGCCGAGGCAAGAAGGGGAACGAGGGCCATCCTAAGTGCTCGTCGCATCAGAGCCTCCCAACCGAGTGCATCGGTTCTGTGGAAGTGGGGCGTTGGCGGCCCGTCAACGTGCGCGCAGGCCGATGTCCGGAGCAAGGGGAGGGCGTGGGGGCGGCGTGACTCCGCCCTCCAGCGCGGGGCACGTTTCCGCGGAAACGCGGGGGCGACCTCATGTCTCGATAGGCGCATCGGGCCTCCGCGACGCGGGATCTACCGGTGCAGCGCCTCGATCTGATCGATCATCTCAGGGGCCTCTGACGGGCCGAACAGCCCCCCCAACAACATCGCGGCGGCACTGGCAAACAACGCGACCACCACGGGAGCCAACCCGATGTCGATGACACCCAGCTGGACCAGCACGTAGACCCCCGCGCCGCACACCACCGCACCCACCCCACCGACCAGGTTGGCCTTCTTCCACCAGAGCCCTGCGACGGTCGGCACGAACAGGCTCGAGCTGAGCACGCCGACACCCGCCGTATAGAACTGGCTGATGAGCTCGGGAGGCGAGAACGCCCAGAACAACGCCACAATGCCGATGACCCAGGTGGAGCCGATCCGGACGAAGCTCAGCGTCCGCTCACTGGCCCGTTCACGCAGGAATCCACCCAAGATGTCGTGCGCGATGGCCGAACTACACGCCAACAACAGCGCGTCCGTGGTCGACATGACCGCGGCCAGCACGGCGGCAACCGCGATCCCGCGGATCAAGGGCGGAAACTGGGTCTCCATGACGCGCAGGAAGAGCTGATCGGCGTCCTGTAGCCCCGGAAAGTCGATCCTGCCGACGGGCACGATCGCCAACACCGCAGCCAGGATCACGACGCTGTAGACCAGCATGGCCAGGTTCAGCGACAGACGGGCGCTCTCGGCATCCTTCGCCGTGTAGACCCGCATGACGATATGGGGGATGACCGGGATGGCCGTGGCCCAGATCAGGAATTAGCCGAGGTAGCTCGATACCGGTCGGTGCACCACCTCCCCCAGTTCGGGCGCGACGGCCGTCGCCTGGCTCATGATCTCGAAGGGTGACCCCACCCTCCAGATGAGAACCAGCGCCGTACCGACCACCACGATCACCATGAGCATCCCTTGGATCACATCCGTCCAGGTGATGGCGATCATCCCTCCGAAGGACACGTAAATGATGAACACCACCGTGGCCAACGTCAGTGAGACGTCGTAGGGGATTCCCAGCAGGGCCTCGGACGTGATGCCCGCGGCCTTGAGCTGAGCCACGATGTAGATCGTGAAGGCGATCACGATGAGGATCGGCACTAGGTAACGGACGATGGCGTGCGGATACCGATAGCTCAGGAAATCGGTGATCGTGTACTTGCCGAAGTTCCGGAGCGGCTTCGCCACCAGGATCGAAGCCAGGGGAAAGCCGAGGACAGCCCCCGCGAAGAGGGCGAGGGTTGCGGGAATGCCCTGGGAGTAGGCGAGTCCCATGACCCCGATGATCGAGCCGCCGCTCGCCAAGGCCGCCATGATCGCCATCGAGTTGACCACGGTTCCTATGCGCCGGCCTGCGACCCAGTACTCGTCGCGGGAGCCCATGACCTTTTTCGAGGCCACGATGCCGATGCCGACGCAGCCGAACAGATAGATGCCGACCAGGATGCGTTCGAGGAGCATCAGGGGGTGCTCCTGCCGGACGTCTCACCTTCGGCCGACCCGGCGTGATCGGCCAAATCCGCGGCCCGAGCGGCGTCACCCGACGTGCCACCGCTCCCGCGCAGAAAGGTAAACAGTGCAATCGCCGGAGAAACCACCATCAGAGCGGCCATGAGCCAACCGAATACGGCCATGCCGCCCAGCTCGATGGTTCGCCAGGCCGGGATGAACGAGAAGGCAGCGAACAAGACGAGGGAGAGCAGAGTCGCCACCTCGCCCCGTCTCATGGGGAAGAAGGATTTCATTGGAGGTAGGGTGGGTTGTGCCAGTCACCCGACGTGCCACCGCTCCCGCGCAGAAAGGTAAACAGTGCAATCGCCGGAGAAACCACCATCAGAGCGGCCATGAGCCAACCGAATACGGCCATGCCGCCCAGCTCGATGGTTCGCCAGGCCGGGATGAACGAGAAGGCAGCGAACAAGACGAGGGAGAGCAGAGTCGCCACCTCGCCCCGTCTCATGGGGAAGAAGGATTTCATTGGAGGTAGGGTGGGTTGTGCCAGTCAGTGGCGCAACCAGGCATTTGATCGCCCCATCACCCCCCCGAGAGTTAGGCCAAGCCGAAGAGAGGAGATGAGTTTGATAATCGTCATATGATTTCATATCTTGTTGATATGAAATCCAAAGTCGGCGACCGTGGTCAGATAACGATTCCCAAGAAACTCCGGGATCGCTTGGGCATTCGGCCGGGTCAAATGGTGGAGTTCGAGGAGCGAGAAGGTCGTCTCGAGGTTCGCAAGTTCGTTCCAAGGAGTCCCGTGGACGCGGTCTTCGGCATCCTCCCCAATGAGTGCTCAACCGAAGACCTCATGGCTTCGCTCCGGGGTGGAGAGCGGCTCGAGTGATCACCGCGGTAGACACAAACGTGCTCGTGGACCTCTTTGTGGCAGACCGCGAGTATGGTGAGGCATCGCGTGAGATGATCCGCACGTGCCTTGCGGAAGGCAGTCTTGTGGCGAGCCCCGTGGTTTGGACCGAGGTCGCCACACTATTCGAACCCGATCCCGCCGCCGCAGAGCGGGCTCTAGACATTCTTGGAGTCAGGTTCGTTCCAACCAGCCGAGCCGCAGCCCTGCTCGCAGCCGGATTTTGGCAGAAGTACCGAGGGCGACGGGGAGAGTCTCGCCGCATCGCCGCGGACTTCCTGGTGGGAGCGCATGCCCAGGCACACGCGGATCGGCTACTCACACGGGATCACGGGTTCTACCGGGACTACTTCGAGGGACTGGTAGTAATCGACCCGGCGAACTAGGCGGGCCCACCCCTCAATTCGGCACCCGTCGCTTCAGCTCCTCGGTGAAGTTCTCCACCACGATCAACTGGTTGCTGGTCTCCTCGTCTACGCCGAATGGGCGGACCATCAGGAATCGCTGATCGTCTCCGGTCACGTCCCATTGACGTGTAACGTTGCCGAGTGTGTATCCGGCGGTGGAAAAGAGCGTCTCTCGGCTCTCCACCCGGAACGCGGACTCGGCTGAGACCTTCGCGGCGACCATCTGGCTACCAGCGGGGACGGTGTAGAAGATCTCCTGTCCGCTGTGCGCCCACGCGGGCCCCCGCCCGCCGTCCGTGGAGACCTGCCACTTGCCGCTCTGCACGTCGGGGAACGGGCGGACGAAGATCTCGTCCCGACCCGTTTCGTTCGATTGGTACGCCATCCAGCGGCCATCGGGGGAGAGCTGGGGGGAGCTCTCGTCGTACTCTCCCACAAGTAGGGGCAACGTCTCTCCGTCGCCTCCGGACCGGACGGCCACGATGTCGCGCCCGCCGGCGACGCCACCGACTCCCGCGACGCGCAACACGGTCCACTCCCCATCCTCGCTGACAAATCCCTCCGCCATGGAACTCTCGGAGTCGTACAAGAGCTCGGCCTCGCCGGTGCCGTCGGCACGCTTGGTCCACAAGTCGAAGTCATTGGACTCCAGCCGATCGGAAAGGAACAAGACCGACTCTCCGTCCGGGGTCCACTGGGGCATCTTGTCCTGGGTCTCGTGAAACGTGAGCCGTGACAGGGGCCCCCGTGGCAGCTCCTTCACCCAGATGTCGTAGTTGTCCTCTGCGAGCGCCCGGAGCGCCAGGCGGCTCCCGTCGGGCGACAGAGTCCATCCACGATTCGCGTCCCCTCGGCGGAACGACCAACCGGAATCCACTGATATGGCCTCCCCGGACCGTGTCACCCAGGTGAACTCGTGCAATCCCTCGGACACGGTACCGGTCTCGTACATGGCGTCGCCGGACTTCGACAGGGCGAGGTTGGTGCCGCCAAGCCTCCCAATGCCCAATCCCTCCGTAAGGGACACTGCGGGGCCTGTCACCTCGAGGCGATCCGCGTCGAAGGGCGCCGCCATCATCGTGCCGTCGGCCGTGACGTAGACCAGGTGCCCCGGGGCGGCATACCGACCGTAGACGCCACGCACCAGGACCTGGTGCTCCCCGGAGTCGAGGTCCATCACCGCGATGTCGTACTGAGATTGGTCCGTGACAGGCTCACGGAAAATCGTGAAGAGCACACCCCGGCCGTTGGGCAGCGCGTCCGGCCAGCTGTGACTGGTCTCCGCTTCGCCGAGCGTCGTAACGAGAGTGATCTCGCCGCCGGTGGGGGGAACACGTCCCAGGCCTTCCACCATGTCGAGGTAGAGGAAGCCGTCGGGCGCCCATGTAAGTCCTGCGGTTTGAAGTACTTCGTCCGCTACCGTGAGCGGAGGGCCACCGCCGAGCGAGGCAACCTTCACCGAATTCGGTCCGAACGTGAAGAAAGCCACGCTCTCGCCGTCAGGGGAGAAGGTGGGCTGCTGGGCGGAGCTCGTGCCCGGCAGCGCGAGGGCGCCAAGCTGATCCCGCCGCCGGAGCCAGAGCTGTGGCCGGTCCCCTTCGTCGTCGTCGACACCGACGTACACGAAGCGTGATCCGTCGGGCGAGATCGCGATGTCGGAGCCGAACCCGCGGTCCAACGCTTCCGATTCCGGCAGCGCGATGCTGTAGCGGCTGACCGGCGCGGGCGCCTCGGGCCGGAGCAGCGCGTACGCAGACACACCACCGAACACGACCGTCGCGGCCGCAAACCCCATGGCTATCCGCTTCCAGCGATCACCATCGACGCTCGCCCCGGCACCCGCCAACTCCCCGTGCCGATAGCCCGGGTCCTCGAGCGCCTTGGCAAAGTCCTGCGCCGACGTGAACCGGTCCGCCGGAAGCTTCTCCAGCGCCTTCCGGATCGCGGCGTCCACGTTGGCTGGGATCGACGACCGGTGCTCGGTGGGCGCCACCGGCCGGCCCGATATGATCTTGCCGAGCACGGCCTGGGCGGTGTTGCCCAGGTAAGGCGGCTCGCCGACGAGCAGCTCGTAGAGCACGCAGGCGAGCGCGTAGGTGTCGCTCGCTGCACCCACGCCCTGGTCGCCCGTGGCCTGCTCGGGGCTCATGTAGAAGGGCGTACCTATGCTCAGCCCGGTCTCCGTAAGGCGTGAGCCCCCCGCCGCTCCCACGGCCAGCGCGATCCCGAAGTCGGCCACCACCGGCTGGCCATCCTGAAGCAAGATGTTGGCCGGCTTGATGTCCCGGTGCACGACCCCCGCACGATGCGCGTGGTCCAGCGCGCCGGCCACAGCGATGGCGATGCGCACGGCTTCGTCGACGGGAAGCTGCTTTTCCTGATCGATCCGGTCCGCGAGCGTCTCACCCTGAACGTACGGCATCACGTAGAAGAGAAAGCTGTCCGCCTCGCCTGAGTCGAAGAGCGGTAGAACGTGGGGGTGCTGCAGGTTGGCCGTGGTCTTGATTTCGGCCAGGAAGCGCTCGGCGCCGACCACCGCGGCCAATTCGGGCTTGAGAACCTTGAGGGCGACCTTGCGCTCGTGTTTGACATCGTCGGCCAGGTAGACGGTCGCCATACCGCCCTCGCCGAGCTCGCCCTCGATGACGTAACGGCCCTCGAGGGCAGCGTTCAGGCGTTCCATGGTGTCGCTCATAGGGGGCTCCAGCTCATTGGCGATATACGTGCCGGGCAAGCCGGGGGCGGATACCCCGCTCAGAGGCCTACGGGCTCGGTCGTGGCGGACAACATGTGGTCCGGTCTCAGGAAACCACAAGGAAGGGCCAGGGCTCCCCACCATGCGGCAATCTGGGTGGGGGCGGAGGTCTATTTGCCTTTCGGCGTCTCCGGCGAGTGGCCGAACCCCTCGGTCGCGAACGCCAGGTAGCTGAACACTGCGATGCTGACGGTGCCCCAGGTCAGGCCGAGCACAACCCCCAGGTCGATGATTCCGCGCCACGGCTGATCCACCCGCCGTACACCCACCACGAGGGCCACGATGCCGATCGTCAGCAGAATCGACCGGATCTGCACGCCGCGGGTGGCATGGAAGTACCCCATGCAGAAGAAGGGGGCGAAGAGCGATCGTACCAAGTTCGGATGTTCCGCCAGGTACCGGGCACGGGCTGCGAAGCGAGGAGAGAAGGACCGCTGGAAGCCCATGTATCCCTCCATGACCAACATCGCGGCCGCCCAAACCACCAAGGCACCCCAGTGCAGGACGCCCAAGGCGCTATCGAACGTCTCGATCGCGAGGGGCGTCAGCCGGTAGATGGCGTCGGCGAGCAAGAGGACGATACCACCGACGCCCCACGCGGCGGCGAGCTTTCCGTGGAGACTCAAGTCCGGGTCCCGCCGATCTCGGATCCCGGACACCGCACTGCTCCGCTAACCACGAGCGCTCCACTCAACGCTGCACCGCCCCTACCCTGCTCGCCAGCTCCTCGAGGACGTCGTACGGCTGTGCGCCCACTACCCCGAACCCCTCCGATACGAAGGTGGGCACCCCGGTCACTCCCATGTCAGTGGCGCGTTTCCAGTGGTCGTCGACCGCCCCTCGGTAAGCGCGATCCTCGGCGATGGACCGGGCCCGCTCTCCGTCCAGCCCCGCCGACGTCGCCGCGTCCGCAAGCACATCCGTCTCGGCCAGGTTTCGGTTTTCGACGAAGTAGGCGCGAAAAAGCGCGTCGTGCAGTGCATCCGTCACGCCCTCGTCGTCGCCCCACACGGCCAGCTCCTGAGCGACTCGGCTGTTGTAGGTGCGCGTGCGATCCCCGTACTCCAGGCCCTCCTGGTCCATGAAGCCGGCCAGCCGTGACTTCATGGCCTGCAACGCGGCCTCGCTGCGGCCGGCGAACAAGTCGGCAAGGAGCCGCCCCTCTACGGGAGTCTCGGGGTGCAGCGGGAAATAGGTGTAGCGGACGTCGAGATCGTACTCGGCTTCCAGCTTCCGAACGCGCCCGGCGCTCAAGTAGCACCAAGGTCAGACGAAGTCCGTAAAGACCTCGAGGACTCTGGTGGTCACTACCTCCCCACCCTGCCCTTCAAGAAATCCAGAATCGCCGGCGAGTCGTAGCCCACGCCCTTCCGGAAGACATAACGTGTGTTCTTGATCACCGAGGGATCCTCGGCCAGAGCCCCCTCCAGCACGATCAGATCTGCCTGCATCCCGGGCTGGATCCTCCCTACCCGATCGTCGATCCCAAGCGCTCGCGCACCGTTGTAGGTCATGACCTGCACCGCCTGGCCGGCCGTGAACCCACCGCGCCCTGCGAGCAACTCGTAGTTACGCTGGTCACCGAACCCTGCGATCACCCACACGCAGCAGGGATCCGACCCGGCGGTCAGCAGTCCCCCTTGGTCGTAGAACGACTTCTCGAACTCCCAGAGCCGGTTCATCATCTGGGCGCCGGTCTCGGTCGCCTCCGGCTTGCGGGCCTCGTACTGCTCCTCGACCCACTCGGCGATCTCGGGGTGGAGCACGTCCAGCACGCGCCGGTCCAATTCGTAGAACGAGGGCTTTCCGATCTCGTTGACGGCCAGCGTCGACGTCAGCCCCACTCCGGCCTCGATCATGTGCGAGATGGTGGCCTGGACCCGCGGCTCCTCGATGTCTATCGCCGCGTAGGTCTCCTGCATTTCCTGATAGGACTCGGCGCTGTTGAGCGGACATTCATCGGGCTGCTTGCCCGGGAAGTACTGTAGATCGGTGTCGAATCCGTGCTCCAGATGATCGATGTCCAGGTCGACCGCCTCACGGAACGTCACCGAACAGAGGTGCGCCGTGACCTTCACGCCGTACTTGTGGGCCTCGTCGATGGCGGCGCCGAGCTGTGCCCGTGTGATGGTCGTGTACGCCTTGAACCAGCTGACGCCCTCCTGCGCCCAATACCGAACCAGGCGGCGCGCGTCCTCCTCGTCCTGGAGCTCGTGCATGACGCCCACCGGGGAGGTCGGCCCCTGCAGATACGGCCCCGTCACGAAGATCTCCGGACCGATTCGTGACCCTTCGGCGATGGCCGCCTTCATGTTCAGCTCTTGATACGGATCCACGCTCCCCGTGGTGCGGATGGTCGTGACGCCGCTGGCCAAGAAAAGCATGGGATACGTGGCCAATTGAGGCCTCATGCTGCCCATGTTCGACGAGAGGTACATGTGGTCGTGGAGGCCCACGATGCCCGGCATGACGGTGTGACCGGAGAGATCGAACGTCTCGGCTCCGGGGGGGACCGGCACCGATCCGAACGCGCCAACCGCCTCGATGTCACCGTCTCGGATGAGCACCGTCTGGTCCTCGACCGCCTCGGCGCCTGTACCGTCGATGACGGCCACATGGTTTAGCGCCACTACTGATGCGTCCGTCCGGACGAGGTTGGGCGCCTGCGCGGCGACCTCCACCCCGGACAATCCGTTCGCCAGCAGTCCGATCACCGCGAACACGAGCCCCCGCTCCAATCGCTTCATCATCATCCTGTTCCTCCGGCCTAAGGCGCGGGATCCACCGCAAACGAAATCGCCATTCCCGAGCCCATGTGCTCGGGAATCTGACAGTTGAGCATCCAGTTCCCCGGGTTGGACATGTCCACCAGGAGATCCACCGTGGACCCCACCGGGATCACGGCCGTGTCCTTCCACACGAGGTTGGTCGTTCTCACTCCGTTACGCTCGATCACCAGGAACCTCTGACCGTGCAGATGCATCGGATGGTTCATCGGGTGGACGCCGCTTCCCGGGTTCACGATGCGGATCTTCGCCACGTCCCCCTGGGTGAAGCGCCAGCCCGTCGCCGGGGCGAGGTCCTCGTCGTCGGCGCCCGGGTCGTCCTCGGGCGTCGGCTCGTTGAGGACCCACCTCACGGTGAGCCCGGTCGTAAGCCAGTTCATCACCGGCATGGCGTCATTCCACTCCATGGGCGGCGAATACGTGGAGCTTCGGATCGCCATGTCGAGCACGGGGGCTAGATCCTGGACCACCAACCGCAGCTCCAGGTTGTGGTCGACCGGCTTGTCGAAGTACGGGCGGAATCGGTCGATGTCTCCGATGACATCGTCATTCTCCCTCAGCCGAGAGAACGACCGGGAGTAATCCCGCGTGGTCTGTTCGGTCCCCACGCGCACGACGCCCAGCGTATCCACCTTGGCGTAGAAGACACCCGCATAGTGGTTGAGAGCGCTCACCCGGTTCGTGATGGCGACGTCGCCCGGGTCCTCGAAGCGGGCCTCGATGACGTAGCGTTGGCCCGGGGCGATCACCACGCTCTCCACCCATTCCTCGCGTTCGAACCGGCCCAGGTCCCCTGCGACCACCTTCATCGGTGCCCCGCCCAAGGCCATGTTGAAGACCCGCGTGTTGGAGGCGTTCACCAAGAAGAACCGCGCCACGTCGCCACGGTCGACCGAGATCTCGTGGTCCGTCCGACCGTTCAACAGGACCTGCGTGCCGAAGCGCCCCATCAAGGCATGCGTGGGTGTTTCGCTCCCCCACGGGATGAGGCCCTGGTCGTCGATCAGGAGATCGTCGAGGATCAGCACCTCTTCGCGGTTCACATCAGCGTAGTAGTCCCCATCGTCGGGCTCCACGAGGATCGCGCCATAGAGTCCCAGATCCTGGGCAGCGTCACCCCGCTGATGCGGGTGGTACCAGAAAACGCCAGGGTCCGGAAAGCGGACATGCGCGGTATACGTGTCGCCCGGGCGCACCGGCCGCTGGGTGAGTCCGGGAACACCGTCGAAGCGGTTTTCCAAGCGCACTCCGTGCCATCTCAGCGTCGTGGATAGAGCCGTGGAGTTGGTGAACGCCACGACGATCTCGGAACCCTGTTGGACGCTGAGCACGGGCCCCGGGCTCTGCCCGTTGAATCCGTACAGGCCGAGGTCATGGCCGCCAATGCTCGCCCGGACCGGAGCGGCCTCGAGCCGAAGCGTGTCCCCATCGGCAAGGGTCACCGACCCCGGGGGCTCGACGCGCGGCACGGGACCCGCCTCGGCCTCCAACCCCGGCAGGAAAGGCTCCACGACCGGTACCAACCCCATGAGCCCCGGCATCATCGGTGACGCCGGCGCCATGGGCGGAGCCCTCCAGCCGCTGCCCGAGTGGTCCATGTCGGACGGCGGGAACATGAGCGCGTCCTGGTGCTGCTGCGCCTGGGCGCTCGGGGACGTGCCTCGAAGCACCAGGGGACCCGTGCGATCCGGCACGTCGGCGCTCGGCTCAGCACTGATCAGAATCCGGAACTGATCGTAGTCCAGCGTCCCGAGATCGACCCGACCGTTTGTCACGACGCCCAAATTGATCGGGTTTCCGAGCAGGAGCGTGGTGGCCCAGGCCACGTACACGCTGTAGTCGCCGAGCGTCTCGGGCGCGGGAAGGCCGTCCACCAGCGCGGTCAGCTCATAGACGTAGTTACCGTCCCTGGTGACCGAGACATCGAACGGGGTCGGCAGGCCCCGCATCTCGAGAATCCCGTACGCATAGCGCAGCGTCGGGACCGGGATCAGGTCCGTACAATACGCGCTCCACGCCGGCACGGTCCACGCGTTCGCGTCCCTCGGGCAGAGCTCCGCAGCCGGAGGCGTCTGCGCGACACCCCCGGCCTGCGGAAGGCTCAGTACTGCAAGTAGGAGAGCACCGACCATCTAGTAGCGAGTCACCGCCTGGTAGGCCGGGCCGTTCACCCAGTCCTGAGCACTCGAGATGTTGGGCTGACCCCAGTCGAGTCCGTTCCAGCCGTTGAACCCGTCCATCTTGAAGGCCCAGAAGCCGGTCTGCGAGTCCGACGACACGATCAGGCCGTCGGCGTTCCTCACGTCGACACCCCAGTTGCCGCCCATGCCACGGTTGTCCTCAGGCTCGAGGTACGTGTCGTAGTGGGCGACCGTCTTCGGATGCTTGGGATCGGACAGCGTGAAGACCTGCATGCCGTCCAGATAGCCCGACACGAAGACGAAGGGCCAACGCACTTCGTGGTTGTGCGACAGGTTCTCCCAGTTGGCGGTCCAGGCTGAGATCGGGCGGCGAATGTTCGAGACCTCACCGTCCAGGGCCGGCTTGAGGTCGAAGATCCGAAGCGGAGCGTACTGGTACTCCACCTCACCCACGACATAACGACCGTCGGGCGACGGAGTGAAGGTATGGCCCCAATCCACTCCGCTGACGCCCGTGAGGGTCACCATGAGCTCCGGGTTCTCCAGGTCGGTGATGTTATAGACGTAGAAGCCTCCGGTGCCGCCCCCGTAGAAGCGGTCCTGCTCACTGTCCGGATGGAATCCGGCGTAGAAGTCGTGGTACCCGCGGGGTCCGGGCCGATCGGAGTCATTCGCCGGAACGGGAATCTGCGCGACGAGCGCTTCGTCGAGCCGTCCGTCCACGACATATCCAAGGTCGTAGACATTGGCGAACGGTCCCGACACGGTGGAGATGAGGAGCGGGCGGCCGTTGCTGTGCCGATAGACGTAGATGTTGTGGAAGCCACCGAGCTCACCGGGACCCTGGATGCGGCCCACTTCTTTCCAGGTCGAGACGTCGGGTAGGCCCGTGGCGTCGAAAACGACGGCTCCGAGGTCCGCATCCGGTCCGCCCTGACGGAACTGAACAGAATGGACGACGTAGTTCCGGCCGTTGTACTCGAAGATCTTGATATCCTTGCCGGCGGATCCGACATGGATGTCCATGTCGTCGAAGCGCCAACGGTGGAGCACCTTCGCATCGTACGGGTCGTGCAGGTCGATGATGTCCAGACCGCCATCCTGTTTCGCCACATAGGCGTAAGGCCGGTCCATGTCTTGCTCGACCTCGATGTCGGACACACTCGGTCCGAGGGGGATGTGCGCCACGACTTCGACATTGTCGCTCCCCCGCTTCTCCGCGTCCTCCTGAGCCAGCACCGGGCTCGCAGTGAGGAGAGCCGCCAAGCCCAACAGGGCGCCGGCAGATGTCAGAACAGTCGGCTTCATCATGATTCACCTCGCTTTGTTGCACTCACGGCCGAACACCTGTTCTGGACCGCTTCAGGAGTATCAGGCGGAAGGCCTGCATTATATGAGCATCTTTGCTGCTGGGCATCTCCCGAAGGGGGCAGCCGCCAGGTCAGGGGCAGGAGAGCCGAGTGGCAGACGCCCTGGCCCCGCTTCTGGTCCGCGACGTCCACGACTATTCTTTACGGTGACAGTCCGCCATTCTGAGAGTCCTGATACGCACCGAGTCTCGACTGAGCTTGGACTCAGTTTGGAGCCCGACCGTGTACACAGCCATCGTTCAGACCCTCGGCGCGCTCGCGCTGCTCTCTACGGTCACGGCCCTCGCGCTCGCGGTGGCGCTGCTCTTGCCCAACGCGCGGTCGGGACTGCAATCCACGCTCGGTGGCCGTGAGCGGCATCCCATCGCATGGGCTTGGTTTCTCGCCCTGGTCGCGACGTCGGGAAGCCTCTACTTCTCGGAGGGCGTGGGCTTCGTGCCATGCTCGCTGTGCTGGTATCAGAGAATCGCCATGTATCCGCTCGTGCTCGTGCTGGGCGCGGGCATGCTCGCCGGGGACGGAGGCGTCTGGCGCTTCGCGCTCCCGCTCCCGGTGATCGGCCTCCTCATTTCGGGGTATCACATCGTGGTGCAGCACCGGCCTTCGTTGGATCTCGTCCCGTGTGGGGCAGGTCCGCCGTGTTCCGGCAGGTACGTCGCCGTGTTCGGCTTCGTCACGATTCCCGTGATGGCGGGTGCGGCCTTTCTGCTGATCACGATGCTACTGGTCACGGTCCGCTCGGTACACAGGTCGGGACCCGGTATGTAGAAGCGCATGAAGAACGTCGTCAGGTCAGGCGGTGGTGGATCCCGCCTCGGCCAGTGGGCTCAGGCAACACGAAAGGAAGGAAGGGATCATGAAGAGAAGAGAGTTCTTGGCCGCCTCCGCACTGGGTTCGGTCGGCCTCAAGACAGGCGATTTGTCGATAAGCGGGCTCGAGATCGCCGGGATCAAGCCGGTTGCGCAGAACCGCAACCGGAAGATCCTGATCGCGGGCGGCGGGTTCGGTACGACCTTCATCAAGTACATGGCCGAGCTTACCGGCAAGGAGAGACCGAGAATCTGCTATCTGCCCACGGCTTCGGCGGACCGTGAATCAGGCAATCTCAGGTTCTTCCAGAACTGCGCACCGCTCAACGTCGAGCCCCACTGGCAAGCGAGCTTCATCAACAGCAATCGGATGAAGCAGACGTGGGAAGAGGTGCTGCTGTCCATGGACGGCATCGTGGTCTCCGGCGGAAACACGCTGAATCAACAGGTGATCTGGAAAGCCCACGGGATCGATGAGGTGCTCCAGAAGGCCTGGGACCGCGGGATCGTGCTGGGAGGCGCCAGCGCCGGATCATTGTGCTGGTTCGACGAGGGAACCACAGACTCCAGGCCCATTGAACTCACGACGGTGAAGTGCCTCGGATTCCTGAAGGGCAGCCACTCTCCGCACTACGATGGGGAGGCAAACCGCAGGCCCACATACCATAGGAAGATCGGGTCCGGCGAGATGCAGCCCGGGTATGCGTGCGACAATGACGCCGGCATCTACTTCGTGGACAACGAGGTCGAACGGGTCGTACACACCCGTCCGGACGCCAAGTGTTACTACGTCAGCATGGTCGGCGGCAGAGTGACCGAGAGAGAACTGCCGGCCGAGATGATCACCTAGGTCTGGACTAGATCTGGACTAGGTCCGGCGGACCTCGGCCCTGACGCGTCTCGTCAGTCCAGCCGTCTGTGTGTCGTCTCCGTCACGGAGCCATCGGCCCGTGGCGGGGACAGATACACGTAAGTGTATCGATCGAGCTGACTGATCGGTTCCTCGCCCTCCACCCCGATCATCCAGGGCTCGATCGACATATCCCTCGGACCGACGACAAAGGCCTGGTTCTCGATCGTGTACGTCCCGCCACTGGCCCAGAAAACGGGCCGGTGGCGCTCGTTCCAGATCTTGGCGTACTGGACGGCGATACGCTCCTCCGGGTCCATCTGGGCCAGCTGGTCCGGAGTGACCACGTCCCTACCCTTCGCCATCCAGACGTAGGTCCAGTGCGTGTCGGTCACGTGGAACCAGTTGGTCCGATGCGGTGCGATCTGCTCCACCTCACCGGTGCCCATGTGCCTCGTGGACATGACCTGCCAGTTGCCTCGTAGGTCGGCGGGGTCGATGTCGCCCTGGCGGGTGGTGGGGAGGACTCCCATGGTGTCGAGGCGACGATGCGTGAATTCGCGCACAGGCTCACCGTCTCGCGGCACCGTGTGGTAGGCGTAGGCGGTGTCGTTGACGTAGATGATCTCTTCAACCCCGCCCATCTCGACCTGATACGGCTCGATGGACACGACGTTCGTATAGTCCATCCGGTTCCCATCGAGCTCATACGTCCCGCCGCTCCCCCAGAAGCGCCACTCCTCATCTTCGTTCCACATCTTGGCGCGGTTCTCCCGGTACTGCTCGTCGGGCGAGAGTTGGGCGAAATCTGCGGGTGTCCTCCCCTCACGGCCCGGGTCCATCCAAACGTAGGTCCAGAAGGAGTCGGTGTACTGAGTCCAGATCGTCCGTCGATCCCCGATCCGGTCCACCTCTCCGGTCTCCAGGTTCTCGATGGTCATGATCTGCCAGGTGCCCTGGAGCATGTCGTGGTCGATTCCGGACGACTGCTCCGCCGGCGGTGCGCACGCCATTATGCCCGAGGACAATACCGCGGCGGTCGCTATCGGTGTGAAGATCCCGTGCAGTTTCGCATGCAGTTTCATGAGAGTCCTATCTGAGCCCTAGCCAATAGCTCGCTTTGATGGCGAAGAAGTTGTCACCCGGCGCCGTGATCGCGTCGCCGAGTGAGCCCACCCCGATCAGCTCGCCCGTGCTCGCGAACTCGGACCGGTTCTGCTGCCAGATCAGATACAAGGTGCTTCCCGGAGCCCACTCCCACCGCACGACCAGATTGGACCGTAGGAACAGTCGGTTGAAGTCGCGGTTGTCGATCGTGAAGCTGGTTGCCCCGTCCGTGACCAAGTGCGACCCGTCGGACTGCGTCGCGATTGTCGGCCCGTCGGTACCATACGTCCGAAGGTGTCTGGCCTGAGGAGCGGGCAGCTCCCCGAAGTCGAAGAATCGGCCGCTCGCCGCGAACGGCTCAGCCCAAAGCTCCACGGTGAGATCCGGGGTGAACGAGTAGTCAAGCCGCAGGGGCGCGGATAGCTCGGAGCGCTCGATGTACGAGAAGATGTAGCGATTCCCGTACGTTACGGCGCGACCGTCGTCGCGGGTCGTCACGTACTGCCTGGAGTCCACTCTCTCCTCGTACGCCAGGTTGACGGACGCCTGCCAGCGTGGGGCGAGCCGGAACTGGAGCCCACCCTCCAACTCCCTCCCCCATCCACCGAATTCGTCCGTGTGGTACTGGAAGTGCGTATTCCACGAGATCCGAGCACCCGGATTTCCACTGAGGCGAGCGTCGTATCGCCAACCGCTCGCCGTACCCATCAGTGGCCCACCCCGGGTCAAGACATCGCTCATGCCTCGGACCGTGCGATTCGTCGAGTACCGGAGAGACCAAAAATTGTGGAACTCGACTCTGACACTCTGGTTGAAGTTCGAGTGTTGTCGGACTCCGCCGTACGACCACCCATTTCGGTTCGAATGACCGATGTTCCAGAAGCGGAAGAGGGGGCCCGGCTGGGTATCGCGAAACTGGAAGTCCCAGTTGAAGTCGAGATCGTCGGCGGAACGCATCTGTCCCACGTCGTTGATCTCGAAGCCGGGAGACCGCGCCGTGAAGCCGATGCCCCACACGTGCCGCCTTCCCGCATTCTTGTCGGCACGAACGGCAGCACTGTACCCAGTCATGGAGGTCATAAGCGGGTCGTACGTCACATAGTCCTGGTCGGGCCGCTGGTAGTACCGCGCCGACGAGAACTGAAGCCGTTCCAGGGCCTCAGGGCTGCCCTCGACCCGACTCCCACCGGCGAAACCCGTGAACTCGTACATTCCGTCCTTGACGCGCAACTTGCCGTCCAACCCACCCGAGAAGGCCGACCGGACCAGCAGGTCCGCAAGCGGGTCGCCGTCCTCGAAGCGTCTTCTCGTGGTGGTCATCGCGAGGCCGACGGCCGACTGCTGCGGGCCGATCTCCTTCTGGAGCCGGATCACTCCGTATGCCGAACCGGGCTCGACGGGCACCACCGAGGTCTGGCCCGAGCCGAGATCGTAGCTCTTGGCCTGTTCGCGCGGCGTGAATCCCAGGAGCGCCCCCACGGACATGCCTGAAGCGAGTCGTCCGGTCACCTTGGCTGCCGTCGCAATCGTCGTGCTGGCAGGCGTCTTCACGTAGTCGCCATCGGCACGAGCGTGGGGCGCCGCACCGACCCTACGAGAGTAATACCACTTCGGAAGCGGAACATACCCTTGGCGACCGTCCAGCATTCCGTTCCCCTCGATGAAGAAGGGTCTGCGTTCCGGGAAGAACGTCTCGAACGCCGTCAGGTTGACCTCGGCGGGGTCCGCCTCCACCTGCCCGAAGTCCGGGTTGACGGTGAGATCGAGCGTCAGGTTGGGCCCCAGGCCCATCTTCACGTCGGCGCCTACCCGAGTCCGTGTTTTCTGGTCGAACGGATCTGCCGTGTCGACATCCGACTCGAGGGTCAGATCGCCCGCTATGTAGGGGAGAATCTCGACCCTTCGGGTGGGTCGAACGCCCGAGATCCCGTGAAGCTCGCCGAACTGCGATGCATAACCGGCTTGGGCACGAGAGACCGGGATCAACGCCCACTGGATCTCTTCGTTGCGTTCCGGCACATAGCGGGTGATCTCCATCCCCCACACCTGAGGATCCGCCGCGTTGAACCGAAGCTGGCTGAACGGGATACGCAATTCGGCCATCCACCCCTGCGAATCGATCGTCACGCGTGTCACCCATACGGGGTCGAATTGGGTCTCCCCGGAGGTGCGGTCGTCGGGATGGTACATGTCGAAGCGCACACCCGCCGCCGAAACGCCGAAACTGTAGGCCGTACGCCGGTCGTGATACGAGTCGAAGGCGAAGATCAGCCGCTCGGCATCGCTCTCTCCGTCACGACGCGTAAGGGTCGTGCGGATATTCGCGGGGTCCGAGTGATACATGCGGGCGCCGATGTACAGAGCATCGTCGTCGTAGATCATCCGGACTTCTGTGGCGTCCGACGGCTCAGCCCCTTCGACCGGCACCTTCTGGGTGAAATCGGAGATCAGATCTGCCGCACTCCAGGCCTCATCGTCCAGCACGCCGTCTATCGTGGGCGCTCGCCCCTCGACGCGAGTCGCTGAGGCTCTCTGAAGAGTGCCCTGAGCCGCGAGCGCACTCGTGGATAAGCCTGTTGCCGTCAAAACGACCACGAAAGCTGTGATGTACCGACCTACACCCATGTTCCCATCCCCTCTTCGACCAAGTCTTCGGCTAGAAATCCTGTGTACAAGCCGAGCAAGATACAATCAAAGCGCACATTCATGCACGCGTAAAGGCCTACGTCATCCGTACGTCCTACTACGTACTATGTCGTATCCAATCAGGTCGAGGCCCATGGCATCCTTCGATGAGGGCGGGACAGTCCGCCGTCATCAACGAATAAGGAGGACACCATGAGGTCGCTACTCACCATCACAGCCATCGCTTCTTTGGCCTTCGCCGCTGTAGCGTGCGATCGCAATCCGGTCAGTGTCGAGGACGACGTTCTTCCGGAGGAGGAAGAGTTCGTCGAGCAGGAGCCCACGCCTCCGCCTCCGCCTCCACCGCCCGTCCGCACCATCACCGTCATGTCACGCAACCTGTACCTCGGAGCGGACCTCACACCCATCATGAGCGCGAGCGCCCCCGAGCAGATTCCCTCGGCGGTCGGAGAGGCCTGGAACCGGATCGTCCTGAACGACTTTCCGGCAAGGGCGGACGCCATAGCACGGGAAATCCAGAGCACACGCCCTGATGTGATCGGCCTGCAGGAGGTCGCGAAGTTCCGAAGCCAGAATCCGGGAGACTTCCTGGTGGGGAATCCGACAAGAGCCACAGTGGTCGAGTTCGACTACCTGATGATCCTCTTGGACGCGATGCGAAACAGGGGCCTCGACTACACGATCGCCTCGGTGGTCGAGAACACCGACATCGAGTTCCCCGCCGTCACGCACGAGGGCCTGGTCGACGTTCGCTGGACCGACCACGACGTCATGCTCGTGCGGGGCGATATCCAGATCATCGGCGAGACCTCGAACAACTTCGCCCTGAACGTCTCCATTCCGGTGGGCGGTGGGTCGCCGATGACCATTCGGCGAGGCTGGAACCGGGTCGATCTCATGATCGACGGGCAGCCGTTCCACGTCGTCAATACGCACCTCGAGACGGACGAAACCGGTCCCACCACCCAGGAGTCGCAGGCCGCCGAGCTGATCGGGATGCTGTCGGGCGTCTCAGCCCCGGCGATCCTGATGGGCGACCTGAATGCCCTGCCGGACGCGGCAAGTACGGCGACGTATCCGATTCTCTTAAACGCGGGCTTCGAGGACGCTCAGACGAGCCCCATGGCCCGTGGGTCTCTGCCCGGATATACCTGCTGCTTCGATCCGGATCTGCGGGCGGGCGGCCTGTTCGAGCGAATCGACTACGTGATGGCCCGGGGAACCCGGGACCTGGACGTCAACGTTGTGAACTTCGCGATCACGGGAAACCTGGAAGCCGATGAGGCGGTGACCGGCCTGAAGCCCTCCGACCATGTGGGCGTGTTCGCCCGCGTCGAGGTGGTCAGGCACTGAGTGGAAGAGGCAGGACAGCGGCCTTGCCCGAGCGGCCTGGTCCGGTGGACGGGGACTGTAATCCCGCTCCACTCGGGCCAGGTCGCGGTCGCCGCTAGTCGCTTAAGCCAGTCGTTTGGCGATCCACACGGTCCTGAACACGGCTGTGCCCACGGTCCCGACCGCGACGATTGCAACGAGGCCGATCAGCAGCGTACCGGGAGCCCATCCGGCCCACGCGCTGACGGCCGGATCCAGGATGCCTCCGAAGCCGATCAGCATCAATCGTTCCGCCCGCTGCATCACACCCAGGTTGCACAGCACGCCCAGACTCTCGCCGCGGGCCCGGGCGTAGCTCACCAACAGGGAGCCGCCCAGGGCGGCAACGGTCAGTGACAACGCCAAGGTCGAATCGCTGAAAAGCACAGCCAGACCGACGAACGCACCCACCTCGGCGAAGCGATCGAGAGTCGAGTCGAGAAAGGCCCCCCGTTGATCGGCAATGCCACGGGCACGTGCGATGCGGCCGTCCATCACGTCCGCCACGCCACCCATGAGCACACCCCAACCACCGAGATTCACGTATCCGAGGCCGAAGCTCACGCCGGCACCGACGCCGAATGCGACACCCAGGATATTGAACGCGGTGGGAGAGAGTCCCAGCGCCAGGGACACGACCTCGATCGGCCGGACGAACCAGAAGAACCAACTCCGCACGAAACCCCCAAGCGCGAAGCTCCCCCGGTTCGCGACTTCGTGAGGATCACCCGACCTACGCGCGGCACTCAGGGCGTAGACGGGCATCGAGGCCACGGCAATACCGAGGATGAACAAGAGGACCATGAAGTCCGTTCTCATTTCGTGATCTCTCGCGGGGGACGAGTCAGCAGCACCTTGATGGCACGCGGCCACAGGAAGATAAGCGGCAACTTCCGTTCGAGGGCAGTCAAGTGGACCGGGCGACCCGTGTGGCGCTCCACCTTCCGGACGACGTAGGGAAGCCAATTCGCGAACGTGATCGTGTGCTTGAACCAACGCAGAGTCGCGCGAACCTTGGAGCGTCGGAAGTGGGAACGCCATCGCCGACGGATACGGTCCGGCACGGGAGCCGCCAGCACGAAGTGCTCGCCGTCTCGGAGCAGAGTCCCCTCCTCTTCGCCCCGCACCAACACGGAGCGAAATTGCTCCCGAAAGTGGTCCGCCTGGGCGTCGTAGACTCGATCGGACCGACCCCTGGACTCGGGGCGGAGTTCACCCTGATAACACACCTCCAACAGGCGACGGCCGAACCCTGCTGCGTCGACGGGGGCGTTCATATAAGGGAGCATCCACTCGAGCACCCGGCTTCGTGCTCCAGCCAGCTGTGCATCAATCCATTCTTCGTCCTTCGGGCTGGCCGCGTACACGTTGCCCATCCGTTGGACCATGCGCCCCAGCAGAAAATGATCCGGCGGTCGAGGCCCCAGGGCGCTGGCCAGATGATCCCGGCTTACGATGACACACTTCGCGATCCCCGCCGACCCCTCATCGGGCGCGAACACGATCACGTTGGGCGCAAGCATCTGGGCCATCCTCGTCATCAGCCAGGGTGGGCGATGCAGCTCGTCGGCGTCACTGAGTGCCGAGTAGAACGACGCGTAGTCGTCCACCACCACGATGAAGTCGAACGCGCTGTGGCGGTCGGGGCTCGCATCGGTCAGGTGGGATCCATAGAGGAGGATCACATGGACCGAGGAATCCGAGACACCGACCAGAGCCGTGGCCAACTCGGCGGCGCCTGGAGAGGAGGAGTTCACGCGACCGGCACCCCTTCACGCATGTCGGCGAGTCCGCGCACCATCACCTGGCGGACCTCATCGATGAACGGCTGAGGATCGGCCTCGGGATCCGTCCAATGCAAGACGCCGGCCAGCTCCAAGCGGCCTCGGAGCTTCGAGACGCCGCCGATGAAGTCCTTGAACTTCGCCACGTCCCAGAACCCGTCGACGACCAGGACGTACACCTTCCATGGTCGAGCTCCGAGAATGGCCTTAAAGCCGTTCTTCTTGAACCGACCAATCTCGCCGTCCTTGGTGCGTGTCCCCTCGGGAAAGAGGGCCATGGGCACCTCGGACGTACGAGCCGCTTCGCGTATCCGGTCGAGCGACTCCCGTATCTCGGACGGCTTCCCTTTGGGGTCCACGACCGGGTATTGATAGAGCCGCAATAGATGCGAGATGACCGGGATCCAGCGAGCATATCTCCTGCGCGTGAGGATGCGGGGGTATCCGGGCCGAGCGGATTCCACCAGAATTGGAATGTCGAAGAGTGACTGGTGGTTCATGACAATGAGTACGCCGGGCTCGAACGGAACCTGTGGAGGGACGGGCAGGTGTGCCCCGCCGATGGCCGAGATGGGCCGTGTGCACAGCCAGGCCATCGTCTGTATCCAGGCGCTGATGATCGCCGTTTTACGAGAGGGTCGCATCCAACTCAGCGGTCCGATAATGAATCGCTGAATGAGATCGGCCACGAGGAACCCGAAGCAGACGACGGCCACGGCCAGGTATCCTTGGACTCTCACGTAGGGCGCCTCCAGCGCGACGATCCAGCACAACGGTCCAGCGCGACGGTCCAGCACAACGGTCCAGCGCGACGGTCCAGCACAACGGTCCAGCACAACGGTCCAGCACAACGGTCCAGCACAACGGTCCAGCACAACGGTCCAGCACAACGGTCCAGCACAACGGTCCAGCACAACGGTCCAGCACAACGGTCCAGCACAACGGTCCAGCACAACGGTCCAGCACAACGGTCCAGCACAACGGTCCAGCACAACGGTCCAGCACAACGGTCCAGCACAACGGTCCAGCACAACGGTCCAGCACAACGGTCCAGCACAACGGTCCAGCACAACGGGCACAACGGTCCAGCACAACGGTCCAGCACAACGGGGGTTTGCAGGTCGGGACAACATAGAAACTACAGCCGACTGGAACACGCTAACGGCAGGCGGCAACCGGCATCAAGACGATTCCGTAGCCTGCCCGCGCCAGCGGCGAGCATATGGGCGAGCACATACATGGACGATAAGGGCTACACCTACTACGGCTTTCGGCACTGCGTGGGGGCGTTCTTCGAGATGCCGACCCAGGATGCGCGCAAGCTCCTACCCCGGCACCTGGAACCGCTCGAGCTGCAGCACGAGCGCAGCATCCTCGCGCTGACCGCGTTTCACTTCCACGAGAGCGAGGTCGGGGAGTACGGCGAGGTCGTACTCGCGGTGATCGTCCCCCCCATGATCGAACCCGGGAAGCCACTTCCGAAGGCGGCGTTCTTTCCGTTCATGGTCGGGACCACCAGCGAAGCCTCTCGACTCCACGCCATCGAGCGCTGGCACCTCCCCCACTACATGAACGACGTGGAGATCAAGTTCACCGAAACCGAGGGGGACATGGAGGTCAACGTGCTCGACGGTGCCGATCCAGTTCTGGACCTGCACGTGACTCGTCATGAGTACGAACCGTCTAACAACCTCTACAACGCCTTTACTGTCGACGGCGACGAGCGATTCAAGGCCAACATCTACATGAAGGCCCCACACTCCGAGCACGAGGAAGAACGGGGCTCACTGACGCTCTACGAGCACGAAATGACGGCTGGCCTCACGATCGACGATGTGAACACCTATCCGTCCCGCGAGCAGTGGTACCAGGAGGGTCTCCAGACCTTCGAGCCGCTCGAGACGCTCTAGGGAATCGCCTCGTATCGGTAGCCCGTGGCCCGGGTGCCGAGCGAGACCTCGAATCCGGTACTCTCGTCGGGCGGAGGGGCAGTGACCGTGACGCTTCTCACTCCCAGCTCTCCTTCGTCGCCATAGAAGGTGAATCGGAGCCGAACTGTGGTCCCCGGCGCCGCCAGGTTCCCAACGACACGCCCCTGGACGACCGTCTCCGCGTCGGACGGCCTCATGAGTAGTCCCTCCAGATAGATCGAAGTCGACTCGGTTCGCTCGAGGGCACGGAGTGCGGCATCTTGGTCGCCGCTCTCCAGATACGCCCGCGCCGTAATCAGTCCAGCGTTCTCGCCAAGGGGATCCAATGCAACCAAGCGATCGCCGACCAGAGCCAACGCACTCCACGCCTCATCGGCGAACAACGCGTTGGCGTAATTGAACCACGCATCGCGGGACATGGGCTGAAGACGGGTCAGCCGCTCGAACGCCTGACCTGCCGCCCGGAAGTCGGAGGAGCGAAACAGAGCGATGCCCAGGTTGAAGAGCTCGGACGCTTGTAGCTCGCCGGCCGATAGCAGAGTCGTATAGATCGCGGAGGCCTCCTCCAGCCTGCCTTGCCCCCTGAGAGCAGCGGCCAGGTCTCCCTGCAGCTGCGTGCTGGTCGGATCGCGGGCAAGCTGGTTGCGGAACAACACCTCGGCCTCCGCGAATCGCTCGGTGAATAGCAGGAGAGGGGCGACGCTCTCTTCCATGGCGATCTTCTGTTCTGCCCGGCGCGCTACC
Source organism: Longimicrobiales bacterium (assembly GCA_965249725.1). Taxonomy (GTDB): domain Bacteria; phylum Gemmatimonadota; class Gemmatimonadetes; order Longimicrobiales; family Gaopeijiaceae; genus CBDDCX01. The sequence goes on along the minus strand of CBDFMQ010000002.1, from coordinate 124,977 downwards.
TCGTCGGGCTCGAGCACACGAGTGACAGGCGGCCTGGCGAGGCCGGCGAGGCCACCCTGATACGCCGCGATCGCCTCCTCATATCGCCCCTCGCCGGTGAGCAAGCTCGCGAGGTTTCGATGCGCCTCGGGGCGAAGATCGAAGATGACGACCGCCTTGGCCCACGCCTCGATGGTGCGCTCAAGATCGCCCTCCGCGTACGCCTGACCTCCCTCGTTGAACGCCTCGGCCCAGGCCGCCTCGCGCTCGAGTTCGACGTCGACCTCGTAGCCCGGATAGAGGCGCTGGGCCTCAATGAACATCCCATCGGCATCGTCGTACTCACCGAGGCGAACTTGAGCCTGGCCCGCCATGAAATGGTGGATGGGATTCTCCGGATCGTCCGCGATTCCCTCCTCGGCCAACTCAAGCGCTCGGGCGATGCGGCCCTGACGGAGGTGGAGTGCCGCAGTCTGAGAAAAGCGGGTATCCATTGGAGGCGTGCCGAGTTCGTACCGGACCCCCGTCGGCGATACCACCGGTTCCGGAGGACCCGCTACCGGTGTGGCACAGGCCCCGATCACGAACATCGCGACACAGACCCAAAGGCCCCGCCCTACCAAGGGAACGGTACCTCGAAGACGGCGGATCTGGGCACCGGAACCCCTCGATCCCGAGCTGGTCTGAATGCCACGACCTCGTTGAACAGCCTGAGAAAGATCTCGTCGATGTCGGGGATTCCACTGGACTTGCCGATCTCCGCCATTTCGACCGAACCCTGCTCGTCGATGAAGAGGACCACGCTCACCGAGCCACTCACATCCATTTCCAGGCTCTGCCGGCTGAAGCTGTCGCGCATGTAGCGCAGCACCTCGCGGGGATTCATGACCAGCACCCAGGCTTCTGAGCCGGCAAGAACGATGTCGGGGCTAATGGCCGCCAAGCGGGCCAAGTCCATAGACGTTGCCTCCGGCAACCCCGAGAGGCCCACAGTAGAGGCATCTCCACCGATGGAGGGAGTGTTCTCGGCGTCTCCGCCACCATCTTGCTGGGCCTCGGCAGTCAGGCTCTGCTGGGGCTCGGGCTCGGGCTCGGGCTCAGGCTCCGGTTCGGGCTCGGCGAGCGTCGGCACCGGTCCTCCCCTACGGAGCAGGCGTTGGCGGATCGCCGCCGAGTACTCCTCCATCGACATCTGTGCCCCGTCCGATCCCTCACCGACATCCGACGACGCCGTGACCGAATCCGCGGCGCGGACCACCGGAGTGGCGCCCGGTGATGCGCCTCTGCCGCTGGAGGGTGGAGCGAAGAGGGAGATCCAGGCCATCTGGTAGGCCTCCAACTCGGGATCGAGCGCAGGAGTACGGATCTCCCATTCGGGTCCCATGGCAATGATCGCCAGGTGGGCAGCCATGGCGGCAACACACGACCATACCAGTCGGGTGCTCCCTCGCGCCTTCCATTCGTCGTTGGCACGGTGCACCCGCCACTCTTGATTGAGCCGTTCCGGCTCCAGTGGCTGCATCACAACACTCCATGGCGTCGAGACCGCGTGCACCCCACCACCGGTCGATTGCGTCGACGGAAAGGCGTAAGGGGCGAGGCGTCCCTGGAGAATCCAGAGTACGGGCCACTCTAGACGCGAACAAGCCGGTCGGGAACTCAGTGTGACTTTTTTGTAGCCAGATTGTCAATTGGACAGAGGCCGTACTACCCCCAACACGCAGAGAGCGTCACATGACGAAGAACCTCATGCCGTTCCTGGGCATAGCACTTACCCTCGCATCGCACCCCATCTCGGGCAGCGCTCAGGACACGACGGACGGCTTCACTTGGAACCTCGCCACCGAGCTGAGTTTCGTGTCCACCGGCGGCAACGCGTCGTCAAGCACTCTCGGGCTCAAGACCACCCTGGCCGGGACCGGCGCCGCCAACTCCGTGAAGCTCGAGGTCGGTGGAATTCGGGCGGAGACCAACCGCACCGCTCGAACGGCGAACGGCACCGCCTCGAGTTTCACGGTCAGCGAGGTGTCGACTTCAGAGCTCACGGCGGAGAGCTACTTCGGGCGGGGCCGGTACGATCGGACGTTCGGCAGCGCCTTCTTCTTCGGCGGAGCCGGGTGGGACCGAAACACTTTCGCAGGCATCCAAAACCGATACGCGCTCTCTACTGGAGTCGGAAGAGCCTGGGTCGACTCAGACAACTCACGCTTCAAGACCGACGTGGGCGTTACCTATACGATTCAGAAAGATGTGGACCCCACCCCGGGGGCCGACGACGGATTCGGCGGTTGGCGAGTGTCCGTCGACGCGATGAGGAAGCTCTCGGAAACGGCGAACTTCACCTCTGTGCTGATCGTGGACAACAGTCTCAAGGATTCAGAGGACTTTCGTGCCGACTGGCTCAACTCCCTCTCGGTATCGATGAACTCTGCGCTCGCGTTGAAGACGTCCGTTCAGCTCCTTTGGGACAACCTTCCCTCGCTCGTCAGCGTCCCCCTCGTCACCGGCGGCGTCCCCACCGGTGGCGACGTGCTGACCCCCGGTGAAGAGCTGGATACCGTGCTCACACTGACCCTGGTCATTACGCTGTAGACCTGAAGAAGCGCATCACCGGGGTGCGTCCGGCCGCCCCTGTCCTCACGGACATGGACGGCAGGCGCACCCCTTTTGCCGTTCCAGGATCGATCGTGGTGGCATTCCCCCTCACCACGTATGATTCTCGCTTCATTACGGACCACAACGGAGCGACTTCATGATCTCTCGACGTCACTTTCTCGGAACCTCCACCGCGGCAGCGGCTGGCGCGGGGCTGACCCGACCCGACACCCTCCTCGCAGCCGACACCACGCAGCAGGCGGTTCCCCCTTCGATCGCGCGGCTCAGTTCTTGGGCGGACCGGGCGCGACCGATCACCACCGCCGAGCGGGCGGGCCGTGTCGAACAGGCGAAGCGCCTGATGCGGGAGCAGGGCCTGTCGGCCCTCGCGCTCACCGGCGGGACGTCCATGGTCTACTTCACCAGCATCCGCTGGGGTGGGGGAGAACGGCTCTTTTCGGTCGTGATTCCCGTGGGCGGCGACGCGTTCGTGGTGTGCCCCGCCTTCGAGGAAGACCGCGCCCGTGAGCAGCTCGCTCTCGGTCCATTGGGCGGAGCCGACGTCTATACCTGGGAGGAACACGAGAGCCCCTACGAGCGGGTCGCTCAGGGGTTGAAGGACCGGGGCATCTCGACCGGCAGGGTCGGCACCGAAGAGACCATGCAGTTCCGGTTCAGCAACGGGATCGCCACGGCCGCCCCAGCGCTCGAGGTCGTGGACGCGACTGGAGTCACGGCCGGATGCCGCGGAGTGAAGGACGAGCACGAGATCGAGTTGATGCAGCTCGCAAACGAGGTGACGCTCACCGCGTACAAGGCCGCCTATCTCGCCATGGAAGAGGGCATGACCCAGCGGGACTTCCGCGCCCTGGTGGCGCAGGCCCACGACAAGCTCGGCTTCCCCGGCAGTGCCGGTGTGCAGACCGGAGAATGGTCCGCCCTCCCGCACGGCTCCGTGACGCGGCAGGTGATCCGCGAGGGCACCATTCTGCTCATCGACGGCGGCTGCGGTGTGGAGGGATACCGCTCCGACATGAGCCGGACGTTCGTGCTGGGCAAGCCTACCGACAAAATGAAGAAGGTCTTCGAGATCGAGTACAGGGCCCAGACGGCCGCCTTCGAGAAAGCGGCTCCTGGCGTCCTTCCAGAAGAGGTGGATGGAGCCGCCCGGAAGGTCATCGAGGACGCCGGCTACGGACCCGGCTACAAGTACTTCACGCATCGGGTCGGCCACGGCATCGGTATGGACGGGCACGAGTGGCCCTACCTGGTGAAGGGCAACAAGGTCCCGCTGAAGCCCGGCAACACGTTCAGTGATGAGCCCGGGATCTATATTCCCGGCGAGTTCGGCGTCCGGCTCGAGGACTGCATGTACATCACGGACGACGGTGCCAAGCTGTTCACGCCGCAGAGTTCGTCACTCGAGGAGCCCTTCGCGAACTGGGAGCACTAAGCAGCGCCACAGCTCACCGAGCAGAGCTACTCGGCTACGTCGCTTACGCTGCCCGCACCTCGGGTGGCGTCGGCGATGGCCGCCCGGAAGCTCGCTAGCGCGGGCTCCGGCACGCCGCACACATACCGGACCTCGGCGCCGTAGTCCTCGGACTCGATCTCGACATCCATCTCGTCGAAGAGCCGCTGTACCGCATCCACCTCAGCGTACGCGATGGTCACCTCGACCCTTATGCGGTCGACCCTCTCCTCCGTAGGAAGCGACTCGAGTACGAGTTTGACCCCACCCGAGTAGGCACGGGAGAGTCCTCCGGTGCCCAGCTTCACGCCCCCGTAGTAGCGGGTGCACACGGCGACGATCTCACCGATGTCGCCGTGCAGGAGCGAGGTGAGCATCGGCCGGCCGGCGGTGCCGTGGGGCTCCCCGTCGTCGCTCATCCCGATGTGGGTCATGCTCCCCGGAGGCCCCGCGACGAACGCCCAGCAGTTGTGGGTCGCATCCGGAAACTCCTCACGCATACGGCCGACGAACGAGTGGGCGGCCTCGGCGTCGGGGGCGTGCGCCGCGGTGGTGATGAAGCGGCTGCGCCGGATGGTCTCCTCGACCCGGTGGATGCGGGCCGGACGGGATAACGGGAGGAATGGCTCACCCGGTCAGGCTGCGTTCATTCGGCCTTGAGAGCCTGTACCGGATGAACCAGAGTCGCGCGGCGCGCCGGTATGAACGCCGCCGAATAGCCGGGCGCTCGTGCTAGGCTGCGTGCCGCGTGTCGCAAGTGGTGTGTGGCGGTCATCCCGTCGTCCTCCCCATCCCGAGTATGCCAACGAACCGGCCTAGGTCACGTATACCCTATGGTGCCATGCATTATTTCGTAAGGTATTTGCAGCCCCAGCTCCGCGCCGATTTCGAGCGGGACGCTGCCCAAAAAGAAAGAGGCGGGAGGGGATGTCCCCTCCCGCCTCTCGGGTGTTTGGCGCTAGACCCGGCTTCCGTCAGCTAGTGCCTCCGGTGCCTCCGGTGACTCCGCCCGAAACCGTACCGGTGCCGACCGTCGTGCCGCCGAGTCCAATCTCGAGGTCGTCGTCGTCGATATCGACATCGAATTCGACCGGTTTGGACTCAGAGACGGTGTCGTCCAGTCTCGCGGTCACCGTACCAGGCCCGCTATCACCCGAGACGATCGGCTGCGTTGCAGCCATGGTAAGGTGCAGAGGTCGATCGTGTGGGTGGAACCCACAACCAAAGCCGCAATGGTGCTAAAGACGTACGTGAAGAGACAGGACCCAAAGGTCAGATCCCCCGACGCGGTGTTGCCACCGGCCGCGATCTCGAAGGTATTCCCCGCCATGAACGTTACCGTCGTGGGGACCCCCGCCAAGGATGCATCAAACGCAGCACCTGACGTGAACTCGAAGTCCAGGTCTTCCACGGCTCCCGTTGAACTCGCATTGGCCGCTACGATCACACTGAACCCTCCGAGAGTCGGCGGCGGCGGTGGCGGTGGCGGTGGCGGTGGTGGCGGTGGCGGCTGCACAATCGTGCCGCCCCCGTCGTCATCGCCACACGCGCTAATCCCGCCCCCCAAGAGCAGGAGAGCACCAAAGATCCAAACGACTGACCGCATGCTGAATTTCATGTAACCATCTCCGGTAACTGAGGGCCTAACACGAGGAGGGCATAGTACAAGCTCCCAAAGTGCAGTGAGGCTCCCCCGCGATCAATGCGTTTGTGCAGGCCCGCCGCGAATCCGTGTCGTCGGGGGTGCACCGGCCCTCCTCTACCTCCAAAAGCGAGCATTGGTCAGCGCAGCGTCCACTGCGGCCGGGTGGAGGCGATCCCGGTCGAGGTAGCTCTGGGCGAGCCCGTACTGAGATGGAAGGCCGCGGGCGATGTCACGACGGAGGACGTTTCGGTCCGCGAATACGACCGTTTGCTGCTGGTACCGCCATTCCGCCGGGGTCCGAAGTCGAAGGCGACTCGGCCGAAGGTCCTTCCCGAACGTCAGGGGAAGCGCAATCCGCATACCCGCTAGAGATCCCTCACCGGAATGGCGGAGGAACACACCGATCTCGGTGTCGGCAAAGAACCTGCTGAGATCGACGGCCACGCCGTCGTCCTCATCGAGGAAGCGTCCGGCGGTTACCGTCAGCCGGGTGTCAACCGCGGGAACGTGCAGACGAGCGCTCCCTAGTGCCAGCCAGCGATCGAGTTCGTCTTTGCTGTCCCCCAGGGCCGCAACGTCGGCTCCCAGCCTGACGAGTCCACCGAGGAGGCTGAGCGAGGCTTCCTGCCGAACGCCGACATTGTCGATATCGAAGCGTCCGACACTCCATTGGGCAGCCAATGCGGCGCGGTCGGTCAACGACCACCACTCCGCGTGATGAAGTAGCGCCCGATCCAGCTCCGCATCCGGCAAAGGGCCGGCAAACCTCTGATAGCTCTCGGTCTGGCCGATAGGGATTCGGTATTGGGCCTCCAGCACCGTTCCTCGGAAGAGGCCGATTCGGAGGTTGGGCAGCAATGAGACTCGGGCGTCTGCCACTCCGAAATCGGAGAAGACCACGGTCTCGATCCCGGGGTTTAACGTCAGGTCCGCCTTGAGGAAGCTCGAGTTCACGGACCGAGAAGCCGGCCCCGCGAGCGACCGAGTGGCCCCGGGGTGTCGTACCAAGACGCGGTCCTGGAAGGCCTCGGGGCTCATCGCTCCGTCCAGGAACCGTCTAAGGTCGGCGCTCGCCACGTCGATCTGCAGTAGCCGGAGGTTCGTGCGTTTCAGAACGATGCGGAGGCTGTCGGTGCCGGCCGGCGCGCCTCGCGACACGATACGCAGTACCCGAGCGAGGCCATCCAATTCGTGCTGGTTGTAGCGTCGGTTTTCGTATTCGACTCTCAGCACGTCACCCTCACGCACCGAGACCTGGACGTTCTCGAAGCCGTCCTCCGCGAGTAGACGCGCCAGGATGTCCACGGCGTCCGTCCCCGGATCGCTGTGGGCCGGACCCGGCCCCCCCATCCCCTCCGCTCCTTGCCCGCCCGTCCCGGGCGACTCGCGCTCGATCCAGTCCTGATCGAGCACCGCACGGAGCGACACCCCCCACGTGACTCCCTCATCTTCGGTCCATATCACATCAACCGTCGGCCGGGGGGCACCCCGAGCGACCCACGATTGGGGGAACGGCTGGAGACGCAGGCCTCCATTGAAGCGCTCCGCATCATATTCCCCTACCAGGGTCACCTGTGGAATCGGCGACGCTTCGATTCCGCCGAAGGCGCCCTTCAGGAGATCATCGCCCCAACCGTACCCTGCCGTGAGCCTGATGCGACCGGCCAGTGTCTTGCTCGCGACCGCGTAGCGGGCCTCGAAGTGGTTGGCCGCCCCGCCGAAATCTTGGGCACCGATGGCAACGGCCGGGAGAAACGGTGTCTCTTCGAGCAGGAGAAGCTGGGCACTCGCGGACAAATCGCGGCTCAGCGCAGTCCACTCGACCTGTCTGATGACCCCGTCCGGACCCCGTTCGAACCTTGGGGGAAGGGGCCCAGATGCAACGACTTCGGAGCCTCTACCCGAAATCACCAACCGTGAGAAGAGCCCGACCGCGAACTGGATGTTGTACTGTCGCGCTATGGCTCCAGGAGCGAACGCGTCGTAGGTGGGTGTGGTGTTGTAGTTGAGTTGTGCGTATCCGGGGGACACCATGCCGGCGTTGGGAATAGCGACCAGACCCGGCAGGCCCATGGTCCCGATCGTGCTGGGGAGCGATCGAGAGCGATCAGGCCCGTCGCTGCGTTGACCTTGGACTTCCGCAAAGTTCGCGAGGGTCAGAACACCCAACAGCACTGCGGACGCCATCCAGGCGCCGGGGCGCCCCTGCAGGGTGCGGACAGAGGTCATGGCGGGAGAACCTATGTGGCTCAGCTAGCGCGATCAAACGACGTCGTGTCGGGGAGGGCGGGTTTGGGAAGAGCCTGGACATATCGGCCTCCCGCCTGTCAGGTCAGATCATGGACCTACACTCAAATATAGCGACGTGAAACGCGCTCGTCTGCCGGTGAGACTCCTCCCTCCACCCCCCCCCACCTTGACTCGACCGGGCCTCGCGATCATGATGGCTCCACAACTGAATCATGCGGGTGGGCCATACGGAAGCCGGTGCAAATCCGGCGCGGCCCCGCCACTGTGAGAGGTCCGAGCTAGAGCCTCGGAACGTCGGGTCACGATGCCACTGGGGGAATCCCTGGGAAGGCGACACCGACGGCCTCGAGCCAGTAGACGTGTCCCCCCCGCGCCTCACAAGGTCTCCGAGGGGAGGCTCAGGCGTACTCGGCGACAAGCCTTCGTGCCCTGTGCTTTCGAGATTTCGAGAGGACGGGGCTTCTTGTTTCGAGCCTCTTCGAATCTCGCCTTCGTGTGACCGCCACCGATCCCACGCGGGTGGGATGACGAGGAGACGAGATGTTACGCGTTGGCTTCATTTTGGTCCTGGCTTCCCTGGGGGTCGCAGCCCCCGCTCTGTCCCAGACACCACCACCTCCGATCTATGAGCTCGAGGGTCTGGTCGTGACCGGGACTCCGGTCCCCCTCCCACTGAGCGCCCTGGGCACCCACGTCACCGTGGTGGAGGGCGACGATCTTCGGGCCCGGGGTGTGACCCAGGTGCTCGACGCTCTGCGTGAGGTTCCGGGCCTGATCGTCGTGCAGGGTGGATCGTTCGGCGCCATCACGTCCGTATTCCTGCGCGGTGGCGAGAGCGATCATGTCCAGGTACTCGTCGACGGCGTGAAGGTGAATCAGCCGGGCGGTGCATATGATTTCGCATCCCTCACCACGGAGAACGTGGATCGGATCGAGGTCGTGCGTGGACCCTCCAGCGCGCTGTACGGCTCCGACGCGATGAGCGGCGTGATCCAGGTCATCACCCGGGCGGGCTCGGGCGGTCCGAGGGGGTCGATCGCCGTCCGCGCCGGTAGCTTCGGCCGTCAGGATCTGTCCGCCGACCTTTCCGGAGGCAGCGACGACGCCTCGTACGCCTTTTCCCTGTCCCGGCTTCGGACCGACGGTATCCTGGCTTTCAACAACTCACACCAAAACACCGTGTTCAGCGGAAACGTAGCGCTGCGCCCCGACGATGCGACGAGCGCGCGCCTCTCGATACGGGCGGGCGAGCGGGAGTACCACTTTCCCACGGACGGATCGGGCAACGTGGTGGATGAGAACGCGTTGGCCTTCGAGGATGAAGTGTCTGTCGCACTGGATGTGTCCCGACTCGTCTCGGACCGGCTGGAAATCCGGGCCCGCCTCACGTCATTCGAGGTGGACGGAGGCAGCGACGACCTTCCGGACGGACCCGCGGACACCCTCGGTTTCTACGGCTTCACCAGCCTCAACTCGGTGAACCGCACCGCGGCTGATGTGCGGGCTGATCTGTCCTTCGGCGCCGCGACCGTCGCTACCCTCGGAATCGAGTTCGAGGATCAGTCCCAGCGGTCTTTCAGCGAGTCCTTGAGCCAGTTCGGGCCGTCGACCGGGCGGAGCGACGACGACCGCTGGAATCGCGGCGCGTACGGGCACATCGTGACGGCCGCGGGCGCCCTCTCGGCAAACGGTGGGTTGCGGCTGGAGGACAACGAGCGCTTCGGCGAGTTCGTGACCTGGCAGATCGGCGCCGCATACGCGTTCAGCGAAACGGGACGCCTGCGCGGGGCTGCCGGCCGGGGCATCAAGGAACCCACATTCTTCGAGAACTTCGCCTCGGGTTTCGCGCGAGGAAATCCGGACCTTGAGCCCGAACGTTCGACCTCCTGGGAGGTCGGCGTCGAGCAGGAGCTGTTCACGGGCGCGCTGGATCTTCAGGCCACCTACTTCGACCAGTCCTTCCGCGACCTGATTCAGTACACCTTCGCCCCGCCCAATCCGACGGATCCGAACTATTTCAACGCGGCCGCGGCGACCGCCCGCGGGATCGAGGTCGCAGCAGCCGTCTCGATGGGAGCGCTGCGAGCGTCGGCCGACCTGACCTGGCTCGACACCGAAACGTCGGACGCGGGCTTCGACGAGGGTGAGGGAACGACGTTCGTCGAAGGTGCCGCGCTTCTGCGTCGACCGGAGACGCAGTTGAACGCGTTCGGTGCGTACCAGGTGTCATCCGGCTCGCGCCTGAGCGTGACCGCGAGAAGGATCGGCCCGCGTGAGGATCGGGACTTCCGATCGTTCCCCGCAATGCCGGTGACGCTGGAGGCCCACACCGTGGTGGACGTCGGCGCCGAGGTGACGCTCGTCGCACCGACGGGCGGCCGGCCCGGGTTCACGCTGACGCTGCGCGGTGAGAATCTGTTCGACGAGTCTTATGAGGAGGTCTTCGGGTTCGGTGCACCGGGTAGGGGGCTGTATGTCGGGGGACGGGTGACACTAGGAGGAAGTTAGGCGCGAGGTGCGAGCGAATCCCTGGACTTCTCCGTCGAAGATGGCAGTTTCCGGGTTCGCCGTCTTCACGAGAACCTCTCGCTCCGTCTGAATGCAACGCTTCCGGTCTTGGTCGTTCGTGCGGTACGTGCTTCGCCTACAGGTGGGGCTGTTCCTGTTCGGCTGCGCAGTCGCGATCATGCTCGAGGCGCAGATCGGGCTCGATCCGTGGTCGGCCCTTCACGAGGGAGTCAGCACGCAGCTGGGATGGTCGTTCGGGCGCGTGGCACAGGGGATCGGAGCGCTCTTGATCCTGTGCAGTTGGCTTACCCTCGGAGTCCGGCCCGGCTTCGGCACGGTCTGTAACATGGCACTCGTGGGCCCATGGATCGACGTGCTTCGCGTCCAGGCCTGGTTCCCGCATGCCACGACGCGGGTGCTGGGGTCTTCGCAGTTCCTGGTCGGGCTGCTCATGATGGGCCTGGCATCGGCCGTCTATATCGGAGCGCGACTCGGCGCCGGTCCGCGAGACGGTTTCGTCCTTGGCCTCTCCCGCCGGCTGGACTGGAGTATCCGGGCGACTCGGATCCGGATCGAGGTGGTCGTCCTTCTGGTGGCATTCCTGATCGGCGGCTCGATCGGCCTGGGAACCGTGCTGTTCGCGTTTCTGATGGGTCCCATCATGCAGACGGCGCTCAAGCTGTTCAGGGTCTCACACGACCCGTCCCCCACCTACGAATCCGGCGGGTAGCATACCGTCAGAGGCGCCAGCCGTCGGCTTTCGGAAATCGGCTAGACAGACCTACGTTGGTTCTCCGCGCCCTTCTTGGCTTGCCGCCCGAGTGGGCGACTCCAAGCATCACGGCTCGGCGCATCTTGGCTCGGCGCATCATGGCCGTCCGCCTTCTACTCGGGTCGAGTAATCGAGATCGAATCTCGACAGAATCATGAAGTGGTCGGACGGGAAGCCCCAATCACGTGTCGAGATCACTCGCGTCGACGTGTTGTTCAGCCCCGCGCCCTTGTAGTACAGCTGGTCGATCCGTCGCCCGCTTCGATGCGTGGGCCCGGGACGCGCCTCGACGTCGGGATGGAGACTGCGGAATGCGTCCGTGAACCCCGAGTTCAACAACGCGATCGAGGCGGGGCTGTTACCCCCGTCGGTGTGGGGTATCGCGTTGAAGTCGCCCCCAAAGAGAATCGGGACCGCGTCGGACTCGGCGAACCTCGACTGGTGGAATTCGAAGACATCGGGGAACTGGTTCATTCCGTACCAGTTGGACATCACATAGAGGTCCTGCGTGTCGCTGAGTTCGACCTTGGTGCCGACGTTCTGGAATGGAGAGTCCTCTTGGACATGCAGTTCCCGGATGGGGTATCGGCTCAAGACGGAGATGTTCGCGCCCTGATTCAGGTAGTCCCAGTCGACCGTGGTCGCGAAGTAGTACCCGAGCTCGGCCGCGATGAAGTCCCCAGACGAGTAAGTCTCCTGCATCATGACCACGTCCACGCCTTCGTCTTCGAGCATGTCGGCGACTTGTACGCGGGAGTCCCACCCGTGCTCTTCCGGCGTGAAGTGCTTTCCGCCGTGCCAGATGTTCCAAGCGGCTGCGGTAAGCGTGCGGACGTTGCCTCCGAGGGCCGCGTCCGTCGGCTGGAAGTGCTCCCCGTAGGATCCCCGGACCTCGTCAGGCGACAACTCACGATCCCAGATCGCGAGGTCGTCAATGTCGAAGTCCGGGGGTGAGAGCCTTTCCTGCTCGGCGTACCGCGTGGCGACGTCCCTCCTGATCACGACCTCGCCGTCGATGAGCGCGTAGATCTTGGTGAGCCGAGCCGCCTTCATGAACTCCAGGGCCTGATGGATCGTGTAGGGGTTTTCCATCAACGCGGCCTCGGCGGCCGCAACCGGACCCCACGCATCCTCGTCGACCTCGTGACCCGCCCTCTGTTCGAACAAGGCCTTGGGATCGACGATGAGACGAAGAAACTCATCGGACTCGATCGGGCGCTGACCAAGCGCATCGAAGGCGTCGACGAACGTCTGCAGTCCTTCGGCACCGGACTCGATGGCGGGGAGCAGATCGGGGACAGGCGCGACGTCTGATGCGTCCCATCCGATGGTGGTCGGGTTCGGGCTCGTGAAGTCGAAGCCGCCCGAGTCCGTGACGTGGTACGACACCCAGTTCACTCCGTCATAGAACAGCCGGGTTTCAGAGCGCTCGGCACTGTGGGTCATAGCCAGCTGGTGCCATCGGCCATCGTTCAGCGGCATCCGCTCTCCGTTATCCCGCTCGTACGTGAGTCGGCGCAAGCCGGAGCCCACGCTCCACGCCCAGGTCCCGTGCGACACGTAGAAGACCCACCCCGCGTTCTTCTGAGAAGCCAGGCTGTTGTCGTCGAACTCCTTCTGCGACAGGGCGACGAAACGCCGGTCGGCTCCAGCGTTCGTTCTAAGCCAGAATCGGACTGAGAAGTCACTGTCGGGGTCAAACGACGCGAGATCCCTAGGGAGGGTCAGGAACGTCGAACCATTCTCCGGCCCGAGGCTCAGAGCCTCGCCGTCGAGGCCGTCTACAAAGGAGCGTGTCCCTGGCTCGACTGTTCGAGCAGGGGTGCCGGTAGACGACTCAATCGTTCTGTCGAAGCCGAAGAGGGCGACCGGTCCAGGACGAGACTGATCATCGGCGGACTGGTTCGCTGCGACCTGCCACGCGACCGGCACGGTCAGGGCGTGCACCGCATTCGTACCGACGGCGAACGCGAGCATGATGAGCGCAGTTTGGCGTGTTACCCAGGGCACGGTCATCGCCTCGTGGGCATGTTGGCGTCCAGATCGACCCGCCAGTCGCGCAGCTCGCTCAAGAGTCGATCTGTGTCATCGGGACGCTCTGACGAAAGGTCTCTGCGTTCTCCCAGATCGGTCGACAGGTCGTACAACTCTACCTCGCCGTCTTCGAACCACTCCACGAGCTTCAGGTCCCCGATCCGCACGGCGCCTCCGGGACGATTGCCCGAACCGTGATAGTGGGGGAAGTGCCAGAAGAGAGCTTCATGGACCTCCTCCGCGCCGTCCAGCATCGACCCGGCCAAGCTCGCGCCGTCCATGTGATTCGATGGTTGGGCAGGGAGGCGGGCCAACTCCAAGAGCGTCGGGAAGAGATCGGTGCTCACGGCCGGGGCGGAGACCACCGTGCCAGCGGAAATCGTCGCGGGCCATCGCACGATGAGCGGTGCCCGAATACCGCCTTCATACAGCCACCCCTTCCCTGCGCGCAGCGGTGTATTCGCGGTAGGAGGAACGGGCGGTCCCGGTTGCTCTCGATGAACTCCAGCGACGCGTCCGTGAGCCGGTCCGTCAAATACGCGTCATCCGCGTCCCCAGCCAGATCCGGAACGTCATTACGGGGTGCGTTAGGGCGGGAATAGGGCGGGAAGTAGGATCCCGGCGATCCGGCGTGATTCACGGCGAAGTTGAACTGAAAGCCCTGGGTCTCGGGAAGATAACCGGGTCCCCCGAGGTGCCATTTCCCCACATAGCCGGTCTGGTAGCCCGCGGCCTGAAACGCCTCACCGATCGTCACCTCATCCTCGGCAAGTTGGCGGACGTACTCGGCCTGATCCAAGAGCCCGTTCTGCTCACCACCGATCCAATTTGTGATATCGAGCCGAGCCGGGTGCTTGCCCGTCATGATGCTCGCCCGCGTCGGCGAGCATACGGAGCCGGCCGTATAGAACTGCGTAAAGCGCGCTCCCTCAGCCGCCAGCCGATCGATATTGGGCGTCTCGTAGAAGCTGCTCCCGTACACAGCAGTGTCCACCCAGCCCATATCGTCGATGAGGATCACGACAACGTTGACCGGATCCGTAGCCTCACCCGGACCACACCCTGCCAGGATGAGAATCGCCAGGCAGCTGACGATCAGTGCTCCCTCTCGCCCTCTGCTCATCTACTCCGTGTCCCTCACTCAGCGTCCCTCACTCCGTGTCCCGCGTGCTTCGCGCGTCAAAACAGGACCGACTCCAGAAGCTTGTTAGACGGAGAAGATGATGACGGCAACCGTTGCTGACCCCGGAGCGCGAAGCGGTCAATTGGGAACCGGAGTGCTCACCGGAACTCCGACCGTCTTGATCATGTGCACCAGGATCTTCGCCGATTCGGTATCACTGGCGTTCTGAGACACCATGTGGATGTCATCAGGGCTCTCATGGAACGTTTCCCCTGGCGAAAGGGTCACCAGCTCGCCCCCGGCAATCTGCATGTTGACCCGACCCTCCAGCACATAGACAACAACATGGGCATTATGGCGGTGGGGCGCCGAGGCCCGTCCCGGAGCGAGGTCAACTTCCAGGACCAGGATCTCCTGGTTCTCCGCGAGCTCGGGCAACGGCACGGTCAACGGCGGCTTGTTGGCCAGGTAACCCGCGCCGCGCAAGGCCCGTCCTGGTAGCGCTCCCGTCGTCTCTCCGTCGGTCACCACAGCTTGGCCATTCACGAAAACGTGTCGCATCCCCACGGAGTAGTGGAACGGGTCTTCGAAGGTGGCGAGCCCGTTGATGGTCGCCGGATCGAAGACGACGACGTCCGCGAAATAGCCGTCCTGCAGCATGCCCCGTTCCTCGAGTTGCAGGATCTCCGCGGGCAATGCGGCCAGTTTCCGGATCGCTTCTTCCCAGCTCATGATCTGTTCGTCACGCACGTAGGTGCCCAGCCATCGGGGAATCGTACCCAGGTGACGGGGGTGCACCAGGGGCGGGAGGTACTCGGTATCGAGGTCGATGGCGCCGCCGTCCGTGCCTCCAGCAACGTAAGGCTGGAGCATGACCTCTCGAAGCGTTTCCTCCTCGTTATTCCAGTCGATGACCATCCCTTCGCCCCGTTGCTCCAGGACGACGTCCATAAAGACCTCTTCGGCCGGCTGTTCGCGCATCTCGGACACCTCTTCCACCAGCTTGCCGTTGATTTCTGGATCGTTGACCCCCAGACGGACCCTGTGCCAGCCTATGTTGGCGAGGTAGGGTTCTTCGGTCACGAAATCTCCGGCGATCTTCTCGCGCTGCACGGGGTCTCTGAGTCTTGCGAGCATCGCTTCGCGTCCGCCTTCCTGCGCCCAGGCAGGAATGTAGTCAGCCAGGCCGGTGATGCCCCAGGTATACGTGTAGGAATCCCCCGTGACCTGCATGCCCTCCGTACGCGCTTGCTCGATGAGGCTCAAAAACTCGTCCGCCCGGGTGGAAGCCAGAGAGTTCAGATGAAAGAAGTGGATAGCAGCGCCCGCCATCTTTCCGATCTCGACCGCCTCGGTGATGGCACCAGGGTCGGTCCCGTTCATGGTGCGCGCATGGTTGGAGTAGAGGCCCACGCCGAGGTCCGCGGCTTCTTTCACCAGTGCCGCGAGCTCCTCCGTACTCATATAGATGTTGGGGACGTAGCTCATCCCGGCGCTGACGCCCACCGCCCCTTCTTGTACCGCTTCGCGCACGAGGCGCTTCATCTGAGCGAGCTCCTCCTCGGTCGGCTCCCGATCCTCGTAGCCCATCACATACGCGCGGATGCCACCGGAGCCGACGTGGGAGGCGATGTTGACGCCGAGCCCCTGTGATTCCGCATAGTCCAGAAACTCGCCGAAGCTGGTCCACTTCCCCCGGAGCGGCTCCGGAAGCTGGCCCTCCATCTTGCCACCGCGGGGCCCCATTGAGGTCGTCTCGCCATACACCTCGGTCGTGATGCCCTGAAGGGCGAACGACGGTCCGTGGCCTCCGTTCAAGAGCCGGGTCCGGTCCGAATGGCTGTGCATGTCGGTGAAGCCCGGGGCCACGTACAGACCGGTCGCATCGATCTCGAGCTCGCCCTCGCCGTCCACGTCGCCCACGCCCACGATGCGCTCGCCATCGATGGCGACATCGGCGATGACACCGGGCTCGCCGCTTCCGTCGAACACCGTGCCGCCCCGCAGGACAACGTCGTATTCCGGCTCCCTCTGGCAGTTCGTGACGGCCATGACTAGACCGATGACGAGCACGATACGACGCTTCATGGTGGGCCTCCAATCGGGAATGCGGCTCGCGCAGCCGTATGCGTCGCGAGCAGCCCTGGGCGTATGCGAGGCGTATCCCTTGCTCATGGCAGGATCCCGACGCGTTCGTTCAGCTCGTCGATCCGACGGTCCCATTCGGCAGCCTGATCGAAGGCATCGGTCCAAAACTCGGGTTGCCAGAGACGCCGCAGCTCATCGGCCGTTCGCCCCTGTTGCTCGACCCAGGTGAAGTACTTGAGGTTGTGCAAAGCTTTTCGGTCGTAGTAGCTCAGCTCGCGCATGTTGTCGATCGCTATCCCTGCGAGGAACCGCGCATAGTCGCCCACAGCGTCGCGCTCCGTGTATTCACCGTGGAGCGCGTGCTGTTCTTCAAGACGCGACGCGTACAATTCCATGGAGTCGGTCAGGGGCGTGAAGAGGACATCCTCGGGCCCCATCTCGAAGTGGCGCGCGACTTTGATCGAAGCCACAAGGTTGCAGATCGACGAGATGCCAAGCTCGTCGAGTCTCCCGATGGTCTCCTGCGGGACGCCCTGACCCGCCAGGAGGTCTCGGCCCGCCCCCTCGTTGAACAAGCGCATCAACCTCACGCAATGCTCGTCGTCGATCGCCACCACGACGTCGGTGTTCCGTACGTTGTGAATCCAGGGCACGTGCTTGTCGCCGATTCCTTCGATGCGATGCTCGCCGAAGCCACATCGGAGGAGCGTGGGGCACTGCAGTGCCTCGACCGCGGCGACCTTGAGGTCCGGGCTAACCGTTCGTAGATAATCGCCCGCTGCAATCGTTCCTGCGCTGCCCGTGGCGGAGACGTAGGCGGCGAGCCTGTGCCCCTTACCTCCGATCCGTTCGAAGACCTCTTCGACCAAGCCGCCCGTGACGTGATAGTGCCAAACGGCATTCCCCATCTCCTCGAACTGATTCAGGATCACATGGTCGGGTCGCGATTCTCTGATCTCCCAGCACTTGTCGTAGATCTCCTTGACGTTCGATTCCGATCCGGGCGTTGCGATGATCTCGGCGCCGATCGAGCCCAACCACTCGAAGCGCTCCCTCGACATTTCTTCCGGCAGGATCGCAACGGCTTCGCAGCCCAGCAGTGCGCTGACGAACGCGCCGCCACGACAGAAGTTCCCGGTGCTGGGCCACACGAACTTCTGCGTGGCCGGATCGACCTCGCCCGAGACCAGACGCGGAACGAGGCAACCGAACGCGGCACCAACTTTGTGACATCCGGTCGGGAACCACTTCCCGCTCAGGCCGACGATCCGTGCCGGGACCTGGGTCAACTCCGGAGGGAACTCGATCCAGTTGCCCTGATTGAATCCACCGCCTTGTGCGACCGGCTCGTTCTTCCACGACACGCGAAAGAGGTTGGCTGGATGGACATCCCAAAGGCCGACCTCCGCCAACTCGTCGCGGATCGATTCTGGGATCTTTGCCGGGTCCTTCATCTGAGCGATGGTGGGCACTACCACGCCTCGCCGCCGGCAAAGCTCCGCGATCTTGTCGGTCATTTGCCCACGCATCGAGCCCATTGCCCTCTTCCGACCGGTGCAGACAACCTACAGGCGTCCACGGAACGCCTCCTGTTCTGACGGACGGGGCACTCAACCGCCCTCTGGGGTGGGGATGGTAAGGTGGTGGGTGATCGGGCGGCAAGAGAGCAAAACAGAGACCTCAACTCATCAGTCATGCCTGTAACAGCCACACGTCAGGCCACCTCCCGCCCTCGCGTGTGCGGCCAGGACGAAGGAAGAGGATCGCGTGGAGAGCGGAACTTGCGGGACGTTGTGCCAATTCAGCCTCAGTGATCCTGCCGTTCCTAGGGGACTCCGGCGCGGCGGGAGGTAGTACACTGCGACTGAGCAGGGGAAACGAGACAACAGCGACCAGGACAATCGAGCGAGAGTGGCGGCACATCAGGTTGTTGATCGCCCTATCCGTCTTTTAGCGCTTCCACCGGCCGGATCCTCAGGCCCCTCAGCGTCGGCGCGAGGCAGGCGACCATGCCGACCAAAAGCATGAAGCCTGCAAAGGCGGCGAGCGTCGCAGTCCAGTTCGTGCCTCGGGACGTAGTTCCGCCCGCCGTCTGTTGGATCAGCCAGAGAGCCAGCCCCACCCCAGCGATGACCCCAGCGACGAGCTGCAAAAACGCTCGCCGGGCGATCGCTATTACAATGCTGCCGGGCCGGGCTCCTAGAGCAGACCGAATTCCGATCTCTCGGGTCCGCTGCGACACTGTGAATGACATGAGCGCATAGAGCCCCGCGCCCGAAAGCACGATGGCGATCGTGGAGAGGAAGACGAGGAGAATCGTTCCGTACTGGGTCGCTTGCCGGGCACCGTTGGGTGCGTCGACCATCGCGGCGGGATACTGGATCATCGCCTCAGCGTCGACCTCACCGGTGATCTGCCGGAAGCGGGGGGTAAACGACAGGGGGTCCTCTCCGACATGGACCGCTACCCAAATGGGGTGCATCTCACCCGGCGCAGCCGGGTGATACAGCCCCTCATCGCGCTCGGGGTTCATCTCGTTCATTCCCAAGTGCCCCACCACGCCGATGATCTCATACCACGGCCCGGGCTCTTGATCCTCGGGGGGGATGTATCGTACGCGCCGCCCGATAGGATTCCGCCCTCCGAGGACGTACTCCACGAAGGCAGTGTTCACGATGACTGCCGTCCGGTCCTCCTCAATGGTTCCAGCAAGGTCTGCAGTGGTGAAGCCGCGCCCGTCCAGGACGCTCACGCCGAGGCCGTCGAAAAACCCGACGTCGACGCGAGCGCGCATCACCAGATGACCCTGGAAGTCCTCACCCTGATCGTCTCCCTCAACCTCCAGACGCCGCCCGCCGTGTTGCATCGCCGGAAGGTTGCTCGCCATCGCCGCTCCCCGCACGCCCGGCTCGGCGCCGAGCCGCGACGCCAAGGCCTCATGGGTCGCAATTACTTGCGTTCGAAAATCAGCGACTGAGATATCATTCTCGAGAGCGCTATGATCGGTCCAGGGGATTCGGAGCATCGCCATCATGTACTCGTCCGGCTCTATCTCCATCTGGACGGACGCGCCCGCCAAGAGACTGCGAGACATCGAGGCGCCCATGGTGAGGAAGCCCATAGCAAGCGCAACCTCGCAGATAATCAGCAGCGTGGCTCCCTTGCCGAAGCGGATGCCCGACCCGGTCGTGGCCTGTTGGAGGTTGCGCTGTACACGGCGGCCCGCGGCCTTGAGGGCCGGGAATACGCCTGCGATCACCGCACAGAAAATGGCCAGGCCCATCGCGATCGCGACCGTCTTGGGGGCCACGCCGAAGTCCATCCAGAAGGGAGCTTCCTGGAACACCCGGCGGCTGAATTCCATCGCGAATCGATGGCCCAGGGCCAGCCCCAGCCCGGCCGACAAGACCGCCAGAATCAGTGACTCGACAAACAGTTGAGAGACGATCCGGCCACGACTCGCGCCCAACGCCGTGCGTACGGTGATCTCTGTGGTTCGGGTCGCGGTGCGTGCCAGAATCAGCGTCCCCACATTGCCACAGACGATGCCCAGCAGCGCCAGGGCGATGAGCTGAATGAAGTACACCTCCTGCATGTCGTCTGGATCGATGCCGAGCACCATCGAGGTGTAGTCCATGGCCTGTGGGCGGAGGCGTTCATGCGTATCCGGGAACTCGTTCGCCATGCGAGCGCCGATCGTCGACAACTCTGCCTGGGCCTCCTCCTTCGAGACACCATCGGCCAACCGCCCGAATATCAGTAGATCGGGCCCCATCCCGCGCTCGTAGTCGGTAGGCTGATCGCGAAGTGCTAGCCAGAGAAGATCACTCACCGGAAACATGAAGCCATGTGGCATGACTCCGATGACCTCGTGCGGCACCGGGCCGATGCGAATCGTGGTCCCGACCGCTTCTGGGTCTCCGGCCAACCGGGTCTGCCACACGTCGTATCCGATCACGACCACATCCGCCGCCCCAGGAATCTCGTCCGACTGGAGCAGCGTGCGACCCATAAGAGGACGCACCCGGAGTATCTCGAAGGCCGAAGCCGTGATCTCGGATCCACGGATGGGCGCTGCCCGACCGTCTTCCGAGATCACGTTGTACGGATCGGAGCGGGCAGCAGCGATGGCCTCGAACGTCGTCAGCTCATCTCGCCACATGAAAAAGTCGTGAAGAGATCGAACCTGCGTGCGCCCCTCCGCCACGTTCCGGTTGCGGATCCCAAGAACACGATCGCCGTCGTCGAAAGGCAGCGGCGCTTGAAGGGCGTCGACGACGTGGTACGGGATCAGGCTGGCCGGAATCCCGATCGAAAGCGCGAAGATCGTCACCAACGTGAGGCCGGGCTGCTTGAGCAGCATGCGTAGGCCGAGCTTCACGTCGAGCCAAGATGTGCCCAGGCTCGGGAGGCGACGGCGGGGGCCTCGTATCGGCATGCCTAGGGGCTACGTGGTGGGGGTTGTCGCTTCGCGCCAAGAAGGAGGAGGACCACGGCATGGATCAGGAGCATCTCCCACATGCCAAGTCCACCGAGTGAGCCGTCCATGCCGCACCATGCCCTGTAGGTAAGTGCAGGGCAAGCTGCCCGCGCTCGTGCCAGACAGACATAGAGACCCCTCGGCCGACTGACCGACGGAGTCTCCAGTAACACCATGCAGCTCAACGCTTTACATCAGTGGAGCCAGCCGGGATCGAACCGGCAACCTCTGGCTTGCAAAGCGTCTCCCAGAGACCCCTGTTTCCACCCGTTTGGCGTGGTTCTGGGGAAATCGCCGCTATTCTGCGGTATGTGTCTCCCAGTTCCCACCGTGTTTGATGGATCCGAACATAGAGAGAAAACATAGAGACCCCTTCCCTGCCGATCACCACGCCTTCCACGAAGACGCGCAGCCAAGGGACCTGACGGCTCAATTCGGCACCCGTTCCTTCAACTCCTCGAAGAAGTTGGTGACCACGATTAGGTCCATGTCATCGAAGTTCGACTGAATCATGAGAAACCGACCGTCCGAGGCTACGTCATAGGAGAGATCGATATCTATCGCGGTCGAGCGTGACGCCAAGGTGCAGCAGGAAATGCGAGGCTAGCACTTCATCAAGGGATTCGAAATCATGCGCATCAACGATGTCCATGAACCCCGGCACGAACCATCCGAGTTTCCGAAAACTCACCAGATACGCATCGGGAGGGACGTGCTAGGGCACCTCAACGTACGTGCTACGGCAACGGTCAGCGGCCGCTGACGATCACCTCGATGATTCCCCTGGGATGCCCGTCGCCGTAGCGCACCATGGCAGGTCCGGGGCCCCAGAAATAGACATGCCGGACGTTGTTCACGTTGATGGACCGGAGGGCCTCGAGATTCCCGAACTGCGTACCGTCAAGATAGATGTCCGGGACGCTTGGCGTCGGATCGGTGAGCCCGATTGGCCCACGGGCTCGCAGCCACTGAGGCCGAAGCGCCTCCACGATCTCGTAGGCGTTCCGCGCCGACGTCGTTCTGATCTCCTCGAGGGCGATCTCGTTCCTTGATGTACTAGGCCGCTCACCGGCGCCGGGTGAGGCGCAAGACGAGCCGAGAAAGACAAGCACCAGGAAGGTTGCCACGCGACCCATGATACTCCAGCCTGAGTGTGCAAGGGCGAACGTAGCTGACAGGTCGGAGGCAGTCAAGCGGAAGTGGGTCGATCGAGCGCACCTTCAGGCTATTGACGCGCTCCGCCAGGCATGCTATATGGTGGCAAGTCTTTACGGCCCACGCGCAGGATCCCAATCCTCAGCGGCCTCTAGCCGACTCCTGCGATGTTTACGGCCGCCCGGCTCTCCACTTCCGGGCGACGAAAGGAGGACCGGGATATGTCTCTCTCTCGTTTGCTTCTCTCCTCTGGAGTCCTCGCCGTGCTTGCCGCGGCTCCACTCACCGCTCAGGACGAAGACGAGTCGGCCCTGATTTTGTTCGCGTCTGCGGGCTTTCTGAATTCTCCTGAAGACTTCGATGTGTTCCGTGACGTGTCCTACGACGGAGGCATTCAGGTCGGTGGTGGGATCGGGCTACAGCTGTACGAGAACGTCACCATCCGCGGCGACTTCGCCTGGGTGAAGAACTCGGGGCGCGAGGCCGCGCCCGTGAACGAGGACGTCGACTTCCAGCGCCTGTATTTCGGCACGAGCCTCGAGCTCAATCTGCCGCTCGATTCTGGGCTGGCCCCCTACGTTTTCGGCGGCGGGGGCTTCGTGGCCCTTGACCGCAAGGCCCCGGACTACGCGTACAACGTAACCGAGGGCGCAGGGCTGCTGGGTGGGGGCTTGCGGTACACACCACCCGGATCATCTGTCCAGTTTTTCGCGCAAGGCGCGGCCTGGATGTACTCGAATCATGCCATCACGGAGCTGCAGACGGACGCCGTCATCAGCGCCGGGATCGGCTGGGTGCTGGCCCTGTAGCGGCACTCGCGGGGGCTCGTATACGGTCATGTTACGGCCGCCGAACAACAATCCTCGCCGTTCGCCAGATACACCGAAGTTGTGAGCCGTACCACGCTTAGGAGGAAGATTATGAGACACTACAGAGTCAGAGTACCAGCCCTGGTCGGCGTGGCATTGAGCGCTTTGCTTGCGCTGGGAGCGACGCAGGTCACCGCACAGACCGGTACCGTCACCGGCCAGGTGCTGGACGCCGCCACGAGCGAACCGCTCAACGGCGTCCAGGTCTCGATTCCGTCGGTTCAACTCGGCACCCTCACCAATGCCCAGGGCCGGTACCTGATGAACTTGGTCCCGGCGGGCACCCACACGGTCCGAGTGGAGTTGATCGGGTACGGCACCCTCGTTACGACGGTCGGCGTCGCGGCCGGGGGTACAGCAACGCTGAACTTCCGCCTGGACCAGGAGGCCGTGGCTCTCGAGGGCCTTCTCGTCACGGCGCTCGGGATCACGCGCGAGCAAAGGGCGCTGGGCTTTGCTGTACAGGGGATCGATCGGGAGGAGCTCGTCGAGGCTCGCGAGTCTAACATCGTCAACGCCATCGCTGGACAGGTCGCCGGAGCGCAGGTCACGAACACGGGCCCAGTCGGCGGCTCCTCGCGAATCGTGCTCCGGGGAGCCAACTCTATCGCGGGAGAGAACCAACCGCTCTTCATCATCGACGGGATCCCAGTCGACAACTCCTCGGACGGCTATCTCCGCGGCGGGGCGCGCCGGGGCGGCTCCGACCCGTCGACCCCCCAGCCGAAGGGATCGGACTACGGGAATGCGGTCCAGGACCTCAACCCCATGGACATCGAGTCGGTCTCGGTCCTCAAGGGTGCGAACGCGGCAGCGCTTTATGGCTCCCGCGCCTCGAACGGCGCCGTGGTCATCACTACCAGGAAAGGTGCTATGGCGGGCGGGGGACCGAGGGTTGACGTCTCGGTCAGCACCAACTTCACCATGCGTACCCCCCTCAAGATGCCCACCTACCAGAATCAGTACGGCCAGGGGAGCAGTGGCCTGTTCGGGTACGTCGACGGCTTCGGTGGTGGACAGAACGACGGAACAGATGAGAGCTGGGGTCCCCCCATGGACGGACGGCTCCAGGCGGCGTGGTACTCCGACGGCTCGGCGGTGCCCTTCACGCCCAAGCCGTTCAACGTGAGGGACTACTTCAAGTCCGCCTCCACCTGGGACACGAACTTCAGCGTCGCAACGACGAGCGACAGGACGAACGCCCGGCTCTCGCTGACGCGGATGGATCAGAACGGAATGGTGCCGGGGCACGCCAACGACCGGACCGCCATCTTCCTGTCGGCCAGCGCCGACGTGACCGACAAGCTTGTCGTGAGCGGAGCCACCACCTACACGGCTCGCCGAGGGCAGCACATCCCGGAGGTCGGCTACGAGGGCTACAACCCCCTACAGGGATACATCTGGTTCGGCCGCCAGGTCTCGACCCATCGCCTCGAGCAGTTCGGACAGGCCCCGGACCAGGTAGAGTCGGGGGAGTACGCGAACTGGAATTACAACTACCATGACAACCCCTATTGGGAGAGCAACTCCCGGAACAACGCCCTCAATAGAGATCGGGTAACGGGCCATCTGGAGGCGAGCTACCAGATCAACGATTATCTGAGCGTCATGCTGCGGTCTGGCACGGATTGGTATCAAGAGAACAGAAAGGAGACCCGTCCGCCGAGCGCCCGTGATATCGACGGCGGCTTCGACGACATCGGACTCTTCAGGCAGGAGATCAACACCGACTTCCTGGTGGCTGCTCAAAAGGACCTGACCTCGGACCTCAACGTCGCATTCCGTGTGGGTGGAAACCACCGAACCAACGACGAGAACATCGACGTCGTGACGTCCAACAACCTGAACGTGCCGGGAATCTACAACGTCTCGAACGTGTCGCAGCCGGCGGTCATCAGGAATTGGGTAGAGAAAAAGGAGGTCAACTCCCTGTACGGATTCGCGACGTTCTCGTGGAGGGATTACCTGTTCCTCGACGTCACCGGGAGAAACGACTGGTCGTCGACGCTTCCCACGGTCAACAACTCCTACTTCTACCCCTCGGTCTCCACCAGCTTGGTGTTCACCGACGTCACGGACGCCTTCAGCAGCTTCCTCTCTTACGGCAAGCTGCGGGCAAGTTGGGCAAAGGTCGGCAACGACGCTGCGCCTTATCAACTCGCCTCGGTGCTGTCGCCCGCCAATCCGTTCGGCACACGCTCGGGGTTCAGTGTGAACAACACCATCCCGAACAGCGGCTTGCGACCCGAGTCCACCGTGTCCTGGGAGGTGGGAGCGGACTTGCGAACGGCCGACGACCGAGTGGCGCTCGACTTGACGTACTACCAGACCGAGACGACGGATCAGATCCTGGGCGTCCAAGTCTCGTCTGCCAGCGGATTCACGAGCCAGGTCCTGAACGCGGGGAAGATCGCGAACAAGGGCGTTGAAGTCGTCCTGAGCGCCACTCCGGTCACCGGCGCGCTGCGGTGGGACGTTACGGCGAACTTCTCCAAGAACCAAAGCGAGGTCTTGGAGCTCACCGGCGACCTGGAGAGCATCATCCTCGGCGAGTTTTGGCGCACGACCGTCGAAGCCCGGCCCGGCGAGCCGTATGGGGCGCTAGTGGGGTTCAAGATCAAGAGGAATTCCCAGGGCCAGGTTGTGGTCTCCGACCAGGGGCTTCTTCAGGGTGAGTCCAGCAAATCCATCATGGGCCACTACACGCCCGACTGGCTGGCTGGTATCCGGAACAGCATCTCCTACCGCGACCTGACTCTGAGCTTCCTCGTCGACTGGAGGCAGGGCGGCGAGATATTCTCCGTCACGAACCAGTGGGGCCAGTACTCCGGCGTCAATGTAGAAAGCGCCATCGGGCGGCGGGAGGGCGCCATCGTAGACTTCAGGGGCGACCTCGTGAGGGCGGTGCCGGAGAGAACATGTGCCCTGGACGAGCCGTGCGTGCTCATCGACGGAGTCAGGGAGGACGGATCTCAGAACGCCATCTGGGTCACGGCCGAGCGGTTCGCGCACACCCAGTGGAACAAGCAGGAGGGGAACGTCTACGACGCCACCTTCATCAAGCTCCGGGAGGTGACGCTGTCGTTCGACTTCCCCACCGGTCTGGTGAGCAGGCTTCCGTTCGAGAACGCCAGAATGTCGCTCGTGGGCAGGAACCTGATCCTCCTCAAGGGCAACATACCTCACGTGGATCCGGAGACCGGATTCGACAACTCGAACTTCCAGGGGGTCGAATACGGCCAGCTCCCATCCGGGCGCACGTTCGGGATCAACCTGTCGATAACGCCGTGATTACGCGGCGGAGGGAACAGAGTGGAGGACCAAACGACGATTCCGACGACACGTTGAAGGAGCGATATATCATGCGGACGCTCAAACTTCTCAAGGTCCCAGCCGCGGTAGCCCTTGCGGGCGCGATCCTGGTGGGTTGCACCGAGGACTTCGCGGGGATCAACACCAACCCGAATGCACCCACAGACGTGAACGCCGAGTTCCTGGTCTCATCTGCCATGAGGGACGCCGCCAGTCAGGTCCTGGGCAACAACTTCCTCAACCTGTGGGCGCAGCACACTTCGCGCATCGAGTACGCCTGGGATGGGCGCTACGACGTGCGCGACTACAGCGGCACGTGGACGGCCTACTATGCGGGTCCCATGCAGGACTTCGGAGAGATCGAGATGAAGTCCGGTGAGGCGGGACGGCCCAACGACCAGGCCGTGGGTGCGATCATGAAGGCGTGGCTATACCAGAACGTAACGGACCTCTGGGGAGACGTTCCGTATTCCCAGGCCCTGCAGGGCGACGAAAACACACAGCCGCAATACGATTCGCAGCAACAGGTCTATGAAGGCCTCCTCAACGATCTCGCGGCTGCCGCCACCCTCATAACCACTTCGGGTCCGGACTTCGAGGATGCGGACCTGATCTACGAGGGAGACATGGCGCGCTGGAAGATGTTCGCGAACTCGCTGAGGCTCCGGATGGCCATGAGGCTCACGGACGTCGATCCCGGGACGGCCCAGGCGGAAGCCGTGGCGGCGATAGGTGCCGGGGTGTTCGGCAGCAACGACGATCAGGCCATCTTTCGCTGGCTGAACGAGCTAGGGAGCTCCAACCCGTGGTTCACCGGCGAGGTCGAGCGGCCGGGCGGAGGCCGGATCAGCGCGACCATCGTTGATACGCTGGCGTCATACGCTGACCCCCGCCTGCCGGTCTTCGCTCGTCCCAATGATGAGGATGAGTTCCTCGGTCACGAGAGCGGGTTGAAGGATGGGCACGGCATTCCCTTCACGGCACGGTCCAAGGTGGGCGAGCGCTTCGTCCGGGATCTGGACAATCCATCTATGCTCATGTCCTACTCCGAGGTCCTCTTCCTGGAGGCCGAGGCCGCCGCCCGGGGCTATACCAGCGGTAACGCCGGACAGCTCTATCAGGACGCGATCCGGGCCAGCATGGAGTGGTACGACATCGACAGCGCTGATATCGACGCGTATCTGGCCAATCCCAGGGTCGCATACAATGCGGGGACCGGACTCGAACAGATCGGACTCCAGATGTGGATCGGCTTCTTCGGCCAGGGGATCGAGGCGTACTCGAGCTGGCGGCGGTTTGGGTCTCCGAACCTGGTGGCCGGGCCGGACAACGTGACGGGAGGCATGATCCCGAGAAGGCTCAAGTATTCGGAGGAAGAGCAGTCCCTGAACAGCGCCAACTTGCAGACGGCCATCAGCCGTCAGGGCGGAGCGGACCTGGGTGACCGAGTCTGGTGGAACCCAGGCCCGTAGGCATTCGGCTGGGGACGTAGACAGTAGTCAGAACGAACGAATCTGTTAGGGAGGTGGTCTGATGAGTTGGAGAGACATGTGCGCCCGATTCGGGACCGCGACTCTCGCAACGGCGCTCGCGGTTCCGTATGCGGCGCCGGCGAACGCGCAGCATGCTCCGGGCGAGCAGGGCAGCAGAAACGTCCACGTTCTGTCCCATGTGCCCTTGGGTGGTGCCAGGCCTTTGGCCAACTCGGACGCTGCGGGAATCGATTCGTACGGACGGCGGACCGCAGACATCGAACTGGAACAGGACATGGACCGCCCCTACGTCTACGTGTCCAGCCGCTTCGCTCCCAGTGGATTCTCGATCATCAGTATCGAGGACCCCGAGAACGCGGAAGTCATCTACAAGTGGGTGGTGGACAACCCCATGCTTCATCAGGGTTCCGGAGCGCTGGACGGAAAGTACTTCAAGTCCGGCGGCCGCTATTACTACATCCAGTCCTTCCAGTTCAGGGCTGGCGGACCGGACTCCGACCTTGGCGCCATCATCTTCGACGTGACCGGCCTGCCGGACCCGTCGCAGGTGAGAGAGGTGGGACGCATGCAGGGTCCCGCTCAGCAGGGCGGCTTCCACAACATCTTCGCCTACAAGCACTCCGACGGCCGCAACCTTCTCTTCGCCACGATCTCTGAGCCTGCGGCACACGTGTACGACCTCGACCAGTTCCTGGCCGGTGACCCGGACTTCGGGCTCATTGCGCGCGTGCCGAATCCGGACCCCGCGCAGGCGAGGGGTTACCACGACTACTACGTCGGGTACCACCCCGAGAGCGGACAGGATCGCTTCTACGGGGCCGGCGGCGGCGGTTACTACGTCTACGACATCACCGATTTGGGCAACCCGAACTTCCTTACGTCGGCGACGAACATCTCCGGAATCCGGAGCGGGCACACGATCACACCCACGCCGGACGGCCGTTACTTCGTGGGCGAAACCGAGTATCGGACGGCGCCTCTGCGCATCTTCGACCTGAAGCCGGGTCTCGACGGCGAAGTTCCGACCATCACGCGACCCATCGGAGCCTGGACGGCCAACTGGAAGAACTTTTCGCACAACCACGAAGTGCGGTGGCCTTATGTGTTCGTGGCCGCATTGGACGACGGGATGCAGGTCTTCAACATGATGGACCCGACCAACCCGTACACGGTCGGATTCTACGACACCTGGGATGGACCTGACGGCACGCTCGTCAATCCGGCCACGACCTTCCAGGGGGCCTGGGGCGTCGACGTGCGCAACGCAGACGGCACCATCGTGGTGAGTAGCTTCATCACGGGCCTGTGGATCATGAAGATGGACGGATTCGAAGGATGGAATGGAGAGGATTGGGGCATGCCCAACATCTCGAGTGTCCAGGATTGGGATAACGGTCCCGTTCCGAGGCCCGTCTCGTAGGACCCCGCGGTGCAGAGGGAGGGGGCGTTGGAGGGGGAAACTCATCGGGCGGAGGTGGTTCAATGTTTGGAAGACGGTCTTGGTCGATCGGAGTGTGGGTTCTGGTGACGCTGAGCGTCTCTGCCGTTGGCGCGTTCGCTCAAACGTCGGGTGGTCGGACGTCGGCAACACAACCCAGGCCCTTGGGGCTCCAGGGGAGTACCAACGTCGAGGTCCTTGCTCACCTGACGCTCGGCGGAAAATACACTACGGGTGACATCGAGCTCGAGCAGGATCCGGAGCGCCCTTACGCCTACGTCTCCCGCCTCTTTGAGACCGGCTTCGACATCATCAATCTTGAGGATCCGGACAACGCCGAGATCATCTACGAGTGGCGGATCGAAAACTCTCCACTCCATCAGGGTAGGGGAGCGGTCGACGGGAAGTACTTCAAGATCGACGACCGCTATTACTACCTGCAGTCCACACAGTTCAGGAGCGGCGGTCCCGATTCGGAGATCGCAGGTATCGTCTTCGACGTGACCGACCTTCCCGACGTCTCGCGGGTCCGTGAAGTCCGGCGCTTCAGCGTGCCGGATGCTCCGGGGGGCTTTCATAACATCTTTATCTATAAGCACTCGGACGGCAGGGTCATTCTCTTCGCCACCTCGAGCGGTACAAAGCTGTACGACCTGGGGGAGTTCGTGGCGGGTGCCGACGATCAGGGACTCATGGGCACCATCGGCGTTCCGGAGAACCCGGGAGATCTGTCCACGGGTTACCACGACCTGTACGCCATGTTCGATCCGACCACGCAGCAGGACCGGTTCTACGGCGCGGGTGGGGGCGGCTACTACGTATGGGATATCTCCCGGCCGGAGGATCCCGAGATCCTGTTCACCATCACCGGTGTGGCGGGGTTCAACTGGGGACACACGTTCACGCCGACTCCTGACGGGCGGTATGCGATCGGCGAGGCCGAGTGGCAGTACCAGCCCCTACGGGTCTTCGATCTGGGGCCGGGCAACCAGGCGGCGGCCCGCGGTGACATGCTCAACATCAACCGAGCCATAGGAGCGTGGACCCCCGACTGGGAAACCGTGGCCCACAATCATGAAGTGCGCTGGCCTTATGTATTCGTCTCAGGCTACGAGACGGGCCTCTCTGTGTTCAACATGATGGACCCGACGAACCCCTATACGGCGGGTTACTACGACACATTCGACGGACCCCATAACGCGGGAAGCATGGGGAACCCCAGCGGTGGCGGGAACTTCACCTGGGGCATCTACGACGGCGCGTGGGGCGTGGACGTGCGAAACCATGACGGACTCATCGTCATCAGTGACATGACGACGGGCTTCTGGGCCATTCGCATGGACGGATTCGACGGCTGGAACGGAGCGGACTGGGGCATGCCCAATAGCTCGAGTGTACAGGACTACGACAATGGTCCCGATGGGGTCCAGAGGCCGATCTCGTAGCGGAAATCTAGCAACGACGGAGTGGCTCGTCTTCGTCAGCGGAAGCAGGGAGAGCGCCGTGGGAGGACTGTGCGGTGCTTCTCCAATCAACCGAGGCACCCGCCATTCGCCGGCCGGTGTCATCGCCCCGGTGCTCCTCGCCGAGATGGCGAGATGATACGGACCGTGCGTAGGCCGCATAAAGATCCGGAGGTGCCAGATGCTGCTGAAACCACATGCGATCACCCGGCTTGGCACGTTCCTCGCCATCGCGCTCGCGGCGACTCCGCCGTCCCGTGCCCTTTCCCAAGAGGCCCCGACCTATCCCAGGATGCCGGGTGAGGCGGGAAGCCGGAACGTTGAAATTCTCTCACACCTGCCGTTGGGACTGGGGACGGTCGCAGACATCGAAGTCGAGCAGGACGCCGAAAGACCGTATGCGTACGTGGTGCGAAGCGGTATGCACACGGGCTTCGATCTCATCAGCCTCGAGGATCCGGAGAACGCCGAGGTCGTCTACCGCTGGCGGATCGAGAACCCCGAGCTCCACCAGGGTAGCGGAGGAAGGGACGCGAAGTACTTCAAGTCCAACGGTCGCTACTATTTCATTCAGTCGGTTCAGTTCCGCCAGGGAGGGCCGGACGCGGATGTGGGCGCCATCGTCTTCGACGTGACCGGATTGCCCGACGTCTCCACCATCCGGGAGGTGGGTCGCATCAGGGCCGCCGACGCCCTGGGTGGCTTCCACAACATGTTCACCTACAAGCACTCCGACGGCCGGCCCATTCTGATCGTCACCAAGGTGGGAGCCAGAATGTACGACCTGGACCGCTTCTTGGCCGGTGACGAGGATCAGGGATTGATCGGCACCATCGGCGTCCCGCCGGATCCAGGCAACCTCTCGACCGGCTACCACGATCTCTACGCGGGCTTCGACCCGACCACCCAACAGGACAAGTTCTACGGTGGTGGGGGAGGCGGCTACTACGTATGGGACATCTCGATGCCCGAGAACCCGACGCTCCTGATTACCATCACGGGAGTGTCGGGGTTCAATTGGGGTCACACCTTCACACCGACACCCGATGGCCGCTACGCCGTGGGTGAGGCGGAGTGGCAGTACCAACCGCTCCGTATCTTCGACCTGACGCCGGGGCTCGAAGCTGCGTCCCGAGGCGACCTCCTCAACATCAACCGACCGATCGGGGCGTGGCATGCGGATTGGAAGACGGTGGCGCATAACCACGAGGTTCGCTGGCCATACGTTTTCGTGTCGGGGTATGTGACGGGCCTCTCAGTGTTCAACATGATGGACCCCACGAACCCGTATACGGTGGCGTACTACGACACGTATCCCGGAAAGAACGACGAGGGGCAGGACTTCACCCGAGGGGGGAACTTCACCTGGGGAGTATACGACGGAGCCTGGGGCGTCGATGTCCGCAACGTCGACGGGCTAATCGTCATCAGTGACATCACGACGGGGTTCTGGGCCCTCAAGATGGACGGGTTCGACGGCTGGAACGGCCACGACTGGGGGATGCCCAACATCTCGAGCGTGCAGGACTGGGACAACGGTCCCGATGGCCTGCAGCGGCCGATCTCGGACTAGCGTGCAGCGCCTCATCGCCGGGACAGGAAACGACCGGAGGTAACAAAATGTCGCACAAAGCGGAGTCGACCCTTTGGACAGGACTTGCCCTGGTCATTTCCTTCGCTGTCGTCCTCCCTGCCGGTGTCCTCGCCCAGGTGGACGTGACGTATCCACGCCAACCTGGACAGCGGGGGAGCAGCAACATCCAGATTCTCTCGCACCTCACGCTCGGCACCGAGATCGGCGAAGTGGGTTCGGGCTCGGAAGTGCTCGGCATATCCGACGTCGAGCTCGAGCAGGACGAGGACCGGCCCTACGCCTACGTGACCCGGAGGGGTGTGGGGGGCTTCGACGTGATCAATCTCGAGGATCCGGAGAATGCCGAGGTCATCCACGAGTGGCGGATCGAGAACGTGGAGCTCCACCAAGGCGGCGGGCAGGACTCGAAGTACTTCAAGCACGACGGAAGATACTATCTCGTCCAGGGCGTCTTCTTCCGACCAGGCGGACCGGATTCCGACGTGGCCGCTATCGTGCTCGACGTGACCGGGCTCCCGGACGGGTCCAAAGTCCGCGAGGTGGGCCGCATCCGTCCAGAGGGTGGCGGCGGGTTCCACAACATCTTCATGTACAAGCACTCCGACGGGCGACCCATCCTCCTGGCGACGCACCAGGGTGCCAAAATGTTCGACATGGGGAGATTCCTGGCTGGGGACCCGGACCAGGGATACATCGGCACCATTGGAGTTCCGCCCGATCCGGCGAACCGCTCCACGGGGTATCACGATCTCTACGCGGGCTTCGATCCGGCTACCCAGCAGGATAGGTTCTACGGCGGAGGGGGAGGAGGTTATTACGTGTGGGACATTTCACGCCCCGAGGAGCCCAACCTCCTGCTCACCATCACCCATGTGCCGGGCTTCAACTGGGGACACACCTTCACGCCCACACCGGACGGCCGCTACGCGGTGGGCGAAGCGGAATGGCAATACCAGCCGCTGCGCATCTTCGACATGAAGGAGGGGCTCGAGTCCGCGTCTCGGGGTGAGGTCGTCAACATCAACCGGCCGATTGGAGCTTGGCATGCGGACTGGGAGACGGTAGCCCACAACCACGAAGTGCGCTGGCCGTACGTTTTCGTCTCGGGCTACGTGACGGGTCTCTCGGTGTTCAACATGATGGACCCCACGAACCCGTACACCGTGGCCTACTACGACACCTATCCTGGCGTCAACGATAAGGGTCAGGACATGACTCTCACAGGCAACTTCACATGGGATGTGTACGACGGGGCTTGGGGCGTCGATGTACGCAACGTGGACGGAGTTATTGTCACAAGTGACATGAAGACAGGCTTCTGGGTCTTCAAGATGGACGGGTTCGACGGCTGGAACGGCCATGACTGGGGGATGCCCAACAACTCGAGCGTGCAGGATTGGGACAACGGTCCTGATGGGGTGCAGAGGCCTATCTCCGAATGAGGGCAGATATCCCCACCGGGTTCCGTCTCCACGGATAGGAGGCAGTATGCAGAGAAGATCATTGTCGTTGGCGTTCGTGCTGGTTGCCTTGCTGGGGGCCTGCGCTCCCCCGTCGCCCTCCGCCCTCACCGCTGACGAGAAAGCCGGAATCGAGGCGGAGGTTTTAGCGAGGGCCGAGTCGTTCCTGGATACCCACCGGGCCCTGGACGTGGACCGCGTGATGGAGCACTTCACGGAGCGGGAAGACCTGACCTACGCGGAGGCGGCGTTCATCTACGCTGATCGGGAGGCGGTTCGAGAGGGCTACTTCGGGGCCTTCACCAGGGGGATGACCTCCTTCGAGGGGGAGTGGATCGACGCACGCGTCATTCCTATGGGGCGGGACGGAGCGGCCTTCATGGGCATCTATCGATACGTTTCGAAGGACATTGAGGGGAATGCCCGGCCACTTCGCGACCGCAGCTTTTCGGCGGTCTGGCGGAGTGAGGGTGGGGTCTGGAAGATCGTCCAGTCGCACGAATCGGACGCACGTGTGGTCGAGGAAGGGTCCTGAGGTCGATGGGGCCACCCTGACACCAGGGCTAAAACTTGATCATCACGTGGCGTACCGAGGTGTAGTCCGTCGAGCTTCTGACGCAGATCCGCTGCAGGATCAGTCGGCACACGAGACATGGCCCCGAAAAGAGATCGCCCAGGTCGAGACTGGAGAGCCCAATCGCAAGCAGAGCCGTGTCGAGGACCGCCTGCCTCACTGCTGAGGTTGGGCGGTGAGCAGTGCGGGCATCAAGTGTCAGGAGGTACCCCTGAAGGGAAAGAACCACATCGAACATGCCCAAGTCCAGTTTTGACAAGGTCTCAGGACCCGGTGGCGCGTCTGCGGAGTCTGGCGAGCAACCCTGACGTTTACATCGAATCGTTCAGGACAGCGTGATCTGTGGGCCAAGCGGGCGGACGGGAGCGGCACGGCTGAGCTCGTGCTGGACCGGGAGGGTTCAATCCTCCACCTGGGTCAGGCACTAGTGCGCAGGGGCCGCCATGCTCAAAGCGTTCACAATCCTGCGGTCCGGCGGAAGCCGGGTGCAGGCTTGAGGCGTCAGGCAGAATGGTCCAGTGCTGGTCGATGTAACGGGCCTACCAGATTTGCTCTGGCCTCACCGGACCATCGTCCCAGTACTGTGCGCTCGAGATGTTCGGCATCCCCCAGTTGTTCCCGTTCCATCCCTGAAACCCCTCCAGGCGGAACGCCCAGAAGCCGGAATTCTGGTCGCTCACCACAATGAGGCCGTCTTCGTTCCGGATGTCCACGCCCCACGCACCGTTGTAGATGTAGCCGGTGGTTGCCTGTGACGGGTTCCGGCCCAGGGGATCGTGAAGCATGGGGCCCTGTCGGGTGTGGTAGTACCCGACCGTGAACGGCCGCGTGGGGTCGGCCATGTTCACAATCTGGAGCCCGTCATCCTGGGCGGAGATGAAAACGTACGGCCAACGGATCTCGTGGTTGTGAGTCGCGCCCCCGAACTTCGGGATCCAGGCTCCGATGCCTGAGCCTCGGACGATGTTGGGCGTCTGTCCCTCTGAGCCCGGAGGCCGAAGATCAAAAAAGCGCACGGGCGAATGTTGATACGTCGGCGCGGGCATGCCGAGAGCGTACCGACCGTCTGGCGTTGGAGTGAAGGTGTGTCCGTTCTCGACCCCGGGGATTCCCGTAACGGACGTGAGCAGTCTCGGGTTCTCCACGTCGGTCATGTCGAAAACGTGGAAGCCGCCAGCCCCGGCGCCGTAGAAGCGATCCTGGGCTGCCTCGGGCAGATACCCGGTGTACATGTCGTGCCACTGATTCATTCGGCCGGCAGGTCGCGCCCCGCCGGCTCCTGGTTGGGCTGGAACCCACGAAGCCTCCGGGACGGCGATCGCGGAGACCGGGTCCGTGACACCCGCCGCCAGCTGCGCGATGTCGTAGATGAAGGCGTCTTCGGAATTGGTGGTCGCAAGGAGCAGAGAACGGCCGTTGGAGTGCCGGTAGGCGAAGATGTTATGGAAACCCAAGGGCATGTCCGGAAGTCGTAGCTCCGCGACCTTGCGAACCGTTGACCCATCCGGCAGCCCCGTAACGTCGAAGAGGATCGCGCCCAGCTCGGCGTCCGGTCCCCCCTGCGCGAACTGACAGGATATAATCACGTAGTAGCGCCCCTCGGCCTTGGCGTACTTGATGTCCTTACAGCCCGAGCCGAGGTGCAGGTCCGGGTTGTCGATCGTCCACCGATACAGCACCCGCGGCCTCTCCGGATCCTCGGTGCTGAGGGCGTAGAAGCCCGATGAACCGTAACCCTGCGCGATGTATACGAAGGGCCGCGACATGTCCTGCTCGATCTCGATGTCGGTGTGGCTGAACGGCACGCCGGGCAGGGGAAGGTGCGAGACCACCTCGATGTTGGGCGTTCCGGGCCGGCCGATGGGGTAGCCCGTGACCGGCTGGACGCAGGTCGGGTCGCCGAAGCAGGTCACCTGGGCTCGGGCGCTTGGGGCGGTCAAAGCGATTCCCGCGAGGGCCGTCAGGGCGACCGCCGCCAGGCGGAGGATCGAGCCCGCGGCCGCGCCAGCCATCAGGTTAATCCCGGCAAAGGCCAATTCGGGCACTCCGGGAACCCCCGGTCGCTGTGCGTAGCGCATGGCCGTTCCCTCTATACGGAGATTGTATGTCACACGCAGGCCTGGAGCCTGAGTTTACGACCGTGGCATCGTCAGGACCAGTGGGCTGGGGGGCGACGCCCTCAGGCACTGCGTGTTATAGGTTCCAGAAGACCTTGAGGGCCGCTGTTCGTCCCGCGATCAGGAAAAGATGAGCAGGCCGTCCGCCCTCGGCTTCCAGTCCTTCATTGTTGGCCCGACGCCCCAATACAGGGTGGGGTTATAGAGAAAGATCCAAGGGGCGTCATCACGGATGATCGTATAGATCTGGCGGTAGATGGCCTGCCGATCCGCATCGGAGACGGTCGCCTGCGCTTTCTCGATCAGGGAGTCCACCTCTTCGTTTTCGTACCCCTCCCACCAGGGACCCCTGAGCCCGGAGTGGATCTTCTCCCTCAGGACACGATAGGTGCTCCGTGGACTGGAGTCGAAACCAGCGGCGTCGTTGATCCTCTTCTCCCGAACCATCTCCGAGTAGGCCGGCCGGTCCGGGTGCTCGACGATCTCCAGGGTGATCCCCACCCGCCTGTATTGTTCCACCATCATTCGCCCCAACTCGGGCATTTCATCGGGACTCACCGTGGGAATATCGAAGACCAGCGTCAGTCCGTCTTCGTAACCGGCCTCCGCAAGGAGGCTCCGCGCCTTGTCGGGATCGTAGGGATAACGGGGAGTCTCGGGGTTGTAACCAAAGTGATGCGGGGTCAGGTAGCCGCTGAGCCGTTGCGCGGCTCCATGCTTGATTTCGGCGATGATCTCATCCACGTCGAGGGCATAGTTCAAGGCCTGCCGCACGCGGCGGTCCCGGCTGGGCCCCTCGAGTGCGTTGGCCATGAAGATGATGGCCAATCCGCTATCCATCTCATGGGCCACGGCCCTACCATCCTCGGTGATCCGCTCCCAGCCCTGCATCCCGATTCCCGATGCGATATCGGCCTGACCGTTCAGGAGGGCCTCTACCCGCTTTCCTGAATCGCCTTCGGCGATCCAGTTGATCTCCCGGTAATCCGGAGTTTTCCCCCAGTACTCGTCATGTGCCGCGACGACAACCCGGGTATCACTCTGCTCGACGATCTCGTACGGGCCACTGCCCACATATTCCCCGGGTAATTTGTCCAACTCGCCGGCGGGGCTGATCGGCATCGATACCAGAAGATCTAGGAGATCCGCCATGGGGTTTTCGGTGACGATCCTCACCGTCGAGTCATCGAGAGCGGAGATCTCGGCGGTTCCCAAGTAGCTGATGTAAACACCCTGCGTTCCGAGAACGCCCCCGATCGCCGGGTCCAGAACCCGGCCCAAGGTGGCGACGACGTCGGAGGCGCTCAGCACCTCGCCGTTATGAAACTTCACGCCATCGCGCAAAGAGAATGTCCAGGTCCGGGCATCCTCTCCGACTTCCCATCCCTCAGCCAGGGAAGGTTGGTAGTTCCCTTCCTCATCCAGGCCTACCAGCGCTTCATAGATGGTGAAGATGATGCTCAGCGGGCCGGCCGCGTCACTCGCGATATGGGGATCGCCAATCGACACGGATGACTGTAAAACGGTCAGGACCGGCCGTGGGGAGGCCGTGGGAGGAGGCCCGCAATTCAAGACAAGGGGCAGAACGAAGACCAAGCCTAAGGGGAGGGCAATGTTCCGGCGGATCACGGAGTCGGACATGGCCGCAAGATGCGACTAATCTGTGCGAAGTTGCAAGCGCCTCGATCCCGCTGGGTCGCATAGTCGCTGGCAAGCCTCCGCCCCCGTCTCATGGCATGTCATGTTGTATGTCGAAAATTCCGTAGATTCTGAGTGATCATAGGGTTCGACAGCCCGTTGTCACATAGGTTTAACTAGACCGTCCGTTAGCTTGGGCGTCGGACCTTTCCTGCGATCGCAGGATCTCGAACAGTTGTCAGGGCCTAGAGCCCGAATCTGCAAGGCCGGGACAAGGCGATCACCAGTTGGAGTCGCACCAGAGACCGCCTGATCGTCACCCAATACAATCCAAGTGACATGGCCTGAGCATCACCCTTCGTACCTGGGAACCGCGCTCAACATAGAGAGAAACATAGAGACCCCCTCAGCCGGCTGACCAAGGGGGTCTCCAGTAACACTATATGAACAAACGCTTTACATCAGTGGAGCCAGCCGGGATCGAACCGGCGACCTCTGGCTTGCAAAGAGTGTTCATACAGGCCCGATTTCGGGGATTCCCGCCTGGTTTCTGCCTTTCGTGCCCGTTCCTAACCGCTCCTAAGGCGTCCGATCACCGTTCTTAACCGTCTTTCGGGATGCAAACGGGATGCAAAGCTGACGCTCGAGCCATACGCATGCGCTCAAGCTATGGGTGATGCTGAAGTTGGGCGATGGCCGGGATCGATGCGAGGCTGCTAATCACTCAGATCCTGAGAACGTACGAAACTCGGCCAACAAAGCTGGTAGAGCGACGTCGAGATCATGAAGCCCGAAGCAGCAGCATAGCCGAAGCCTGCGAGCAAAGTCAGGTAGGCCGCGGACGGAACCCACTTTGTCGCCCACCATGAGAACACGTCGATGCAGAGAAAGAGATACGGCGACGCTATGGCGGTAACGCGAAGCCAGTTTGGGATGCCCGTGGCCTGCGCGAAGATGAGACACACAAAGAAGAAGATGAATGCGATGCCGAAGAGGTGGATGTGGGAGACGCGCGCCAGCGTTGGCACCGTGGCACCTTCATCGATCTGCGATACCGACTTGATGCCCTCATAGCTCCGGTACTCCACTAGTCCGGGCAACGTGCCGTGGCAACGCGTGCAGTTCGCGGAGACGACTTCGCGGACTTGCGATTCCCACACGTCGCGTGGAGATCCCATGCGCACCCACCTGATGATCACGGCTCGATCTTGCTCGGAAGCCATGAGCTTCATCGAGCCTTGCAGCTTCGCCTCGATTCGGCTGCCCTCACGATTGCCATAGTAGCTATAGACAATGTCGTCCACCGAAAGCCCAAACTTCCCGTCCGCCATTCCGTGCGTGAGAAGTATCTGGGCAAAGGACATCAGGAGACCGACCGCGATGACCAACAGGTAGCCCGTGAAAAGAGCGCGCAGCGCGGGATCGGCTCTTGCCAGCGGCGCTCCCCATTGAACTCTATTCGAGGCGCGACCGTTAAACATGAGTTGCATCTCCTCTGTCTAGGAGGTTTGCGGGTGGGCGAGCATCTGACGATACGCTCACTGCGGATCGAGGGGCGTGCCAAATCCTACCTAGCCGCTCCTCGAATTCACGTCGAACCGCCCATGCGCTCAAGCTATGGGTGATGCTGAGGTTGGGCGATGGCTGGATGGGCCTATCCGGTTTCACCCTGGTCAAGTCAGGGTAATGGGCGGTGTTGCTTGGTGGAGGCCTCCAAACAAACTCGTTCCCTTCCTGGCTCGGGCACCCACCTATGTGTCTTGGTTTACTGTCAGCCGATGAGATCTCGTAAGTGCCATCCAAGATAGGGGGCGTGATTACCTCCCCGCAGTCAGCGCAGACAACTGGTTCGTCGGTCATCGGACCCTCTCTCCTATGTAGTGACTGTAGGGGCCTACAATCCCTCCAACTTCTCGGCCAATCGCACGAGTTCAACACTACGCTCATTGACCACTTGCGGCGCTCGCAGCTTGTATCATGCCCAGAAACCAATCGTGGGCTTCACGAGCAGAGTGGATGCCGTAGCGCGGTGAGAGCCTGAAGATCACCTCCGTGGGCTCCATGCTGCTGCCTGGATACTCGCAGCGGATGGTGAGCCGAGGAGTGCGAGTCTGAACTGAGTCGAACCCGAAAGACGGTATGCCCATGCGCTCAAGCTATGGCTTAGGTGCTACAGCAAGTTCGGGTTGGGTGCCATCGAAACGAGTACCACCAGCGGCACATTGGCGCAGTTTTCTGCCCCGTGCGGCTCGTCGGGCACGCACCAAACGAGGTGGCCGGGTTCGAGGGTGCGCCTGGCATCCCCGATGGTGAAGGTGCCCTCGCCCTCGATCACGTAGTAGAACTTCGTGGCCCCGGCGTGGGTGTGCACCTTCTGCGCCTGGCCTGGCTCGAGGCAGTACACATCACAAAACATCTGCGGCGTCTCGAACAGGTTCACTTTCTGCATCTTATCCGCCGCGAAGCGACGGAAAGAACTCGTGTCCAGGAATCCCATGCGTGCAGTGTAGCGCCAAGAGGTAGCCCTCGCACGGATTCGGGGTCTGGCGGAAGCACCGCCGTGACACCGTCAAACGCCGCCCGGGACCGACGAGTTGCCTAGCCCCCGGGGCGTGTCCACAGCGTCAGCGGCAAATGCTTGTCACATTGCATAATCACTAGTGGAT
Organism: Longimicrobiales bacterium; assembly: GCA_965249725.1. Classification (GTDB taxonomy): domain Bacteria; phylum Gemmatimonadota; class Gemmatimonadetes; order Longimicrobiales; family Gaopeijiaceae; genus CBDDCX01. The sequence goes on along the minus strand of CBDFMQ010000002.1, from coordinate 84,253 downwards.
CTGAACATCTTCGACGTACCGCCCCTCGCTGAACTCAGTGAAGTAGCGCTCCACAAGGGGATGTTGGATGGGGAGGCCACTGTGATCAGGTTCGAGGTTTCGTTCGGCTACATACGTTTGATGTTGGGCTGTGTGCGGCAATATGTGATACCAAGGTTGGTGCTTGGGTGGCCTCGAACGGGCCACGGCTCTATACCATGCCTCGGTTCCTTGGAAGTGCATATCTACCTGGACGACAACACCTCGGTAATCGAACAACTTGTGTTGCACGATGTCACCGACTGAAAAGCGTGCGCTCGGCATCCTGATCATTGATTCACGCCCGGTCCCAAGTACCGCCTCACAATGTCCACGCGCCCGCCCGATTCGACACGAACGTGACGTAGTCCTGCGACGATGTGAACCGATCAGCGGGTAGCTTCTAGTGGAGCCAGCCGGGATCGAACCGGCGACCTCTGGCTTGCAAAGCCAGCGCTCTCCCAACTGAGCTATGGCCCCTCTTCACTGCTTTCGTCCCATAGGTAAGCGGTTCGTTCGTTTCCGCTAATCCCCACCGACGAACGAGTGTGCACGTTCGTGTGCACGTTAGGGGGTTCACTGGGCCTCCCGAAGCTCGCCTGCCTCAAGAACGACACGTAAGGTAGTCTCACTGTCGGCCTGCTGGTAGGCAGTCTTGAGGCTCCCGGTGTTTTTCCATCCACCCGCGTGAGCGACATCAACATCCGGCATGTGCTTCCTCTCCGTCGCCCACTTCCGGCGGTAGCTATGCCACAAAGTACCGCTCAACGGCTCTAGCCCCGCGAGCTTCTCTCCCTTCCGCAACCACTTGTCAGCCAAGTGACGTGTGATAGGCTTCGTCGGGGGCCCACCCCTACCTGTACCTGGACGCGACGTTCCTCGATGCCCGCTGGGCCCGAAAGGTCGAGAACGTGAGCGCGCTCGTGGCCTACGCCGTGGGCCCGGACGGCCACCGCCGGCTCCTGGGCATCACGCTGGGCCCTGAGGAATCGGAGAACAGCTGGTCGGAGCTCCTCGAGCAACTCCTGGAGCGTGGTCTCAGCGGCGTCCAGCTCGTGATCGCGGATGAGCACGCGGGCCTGGCAGCCGCGGTGCGCCGCTTCCTGCCCGAGGTGCGCCGCCAGCGCTGTACTGTCCACCTGCAACGCAACGTGCTGGCCAAGGTCCCGCATCGCCTGCGCAAGCGTGTGGCGCGCGAGGTTGCCGCCGTCTTCCGGGCCCCCGGGCTCGCTGAGTCGAAGAAGCGCCTGGCCGAGATCACGGCGCGCTGGCACAAGGAACTCCCCGAGGCAATGAGGGTGCTCGAGCGGGGCTTCACGGCCGCCACCCAGTTCTACGCGTTCCCCGAGCCCCACTGGGCCCGACTGCGCACCACGAACAGCCTCGAGCGCCTGCACACCGAGATCAAGCATCGGATCCGGAGCGCCGGCGCCTTCCCCGACCGAGCCAGCGCGCTCCGCCTCATCACTGCGGTTGCTCTAAGGACTACTGCGGTCTGGAGCGAACGTCGCTACCTGGATCTCACGCTTCTCGAACCGAAGGAGGTCGCCAAGGCAGCCTAACAGAAGCATCGAGGAGCTTCCTCTCACTTTTACACACAACTCGGGACTTGACCGAGGCGGCGCAGGCCGATGTTATGCTACGGCCAGGCTAGGGCAGGCGAAAGGTCACGCCACCACCACCCATCTCACCGTCTCACTACAGAACGGCACCGGCCACTCCCCATCCTGATCCGTCTCCACCTCGAACTCCTCATGCTCCTGCATCATGCGTAGGAACCAATCATGGACTTCACGAGCAGAGTGGATGCCGCAGTGAAGATCAGACGTCGCTGTGGTCCCGGCATAGTCCGATCATCGGTCGCGGTTCAAAGCGGCGAGCGTGAACGTGGCATCCCACGTCGCCATGGTACGCGGCTGCATCCCCTCCAAACCTCCAAGCAGGATCTGCCCACGCGCTCAAGCTATGGGTGATGCTGAGGTTGGGCGATGGCTGAGTGGGGCGGTTCGAGGCGGCAGACACCGCTGGGCCGTGGTCCGTCGATCTGCCCGTCGGCCCCCACGAGTCGCGCGGCTGATGGCTGTAGAGCGTCAAAGTAGGACGACTCGGTGCCTCTCAGCCGTCTACGTGACTCACGGACTGACAACGACTGGGGGCTGGGCTTCCGGCTTTTTGGTGTCGGTGAACTGGGAGCCGCAAAAGGGGCCTATGGGACCCCACGTGGGACCCCAAAAACTCGGGTTAGCTGGCCGGAACTGGGCCGTACGGGGCGGAACTCGGAGATGCACCGGCCCCTCACGGCACGGGGGCGCGCTTCCTAGCGAATCCGGCGGCCCGTCAGGTCGGGACCGTTGTCGTAGTCCTGGACGCTGGACGAGTTCGGCATCCCCCAGTCGTGGCCGTGCCACCCATAGAAGCCGTCCATCCGGAAGGCCCACAGGCCGCTGAAGCCGTCAGAGGCGACAATGAGACCGTCGGCGTTCCGCACGTCGATCCCGAATACCCCACGTGCAGTTCCTCCTCCCGTGTACTCCTCGGGCGCCGGATAGGTATCGTAGAATGCATATGTGAAGGGCCGCGTCGGATCCTTCATGTAGACGACCTGGACCCCCATCGTGTAGGCGCCGATGAAGAGGTAGGGCCACCGGACCTCGAGCATGTGCACCGACTTGCGCCAGTCTTGTGTCCACGCGCCGATCGGCTCGTGGATGATCTCCACCTCACCATCGAGGATGGGCTTCAGGTCGAAGAAGCGTACCGGCTGGTGCCCCAGCGAAGTCATCACCGTCATCGCGTAACGGTGATCGGGTGTCGGAACGAAGGTGTGTCCCCCAGCCTGCTGGGCGTGGATCGCGCGAAGTCCGCCGATGAATTCCGGGTTACGAATGTCGCTGACGTCCCAGACGTAGTTTCCGCCCTCGTAGGACGTCTCCGGCCCGCCACCATAGAACTTGTCCTGCCCGGTCGCCGGATCGTACCCGGCGTAGGCGTCGTGATAACCCCGCGCTGCGCCCCGGGGCTCGGGGAGCGGGACGTACGAGACCAGGGACTCCTCTGCCGAACCCCCGTTCACGAAGATCTCCATATCGTAGACATTCACTCCCAGGTCCGACCCGACCGGAGACTCCACGGTGGCGAACAGGTAGGTGTGTCCGTCGGAATGCTTGTAGACGAAGATGTTGTGCCACCCGCCGGGCAATAAGGGCATACGGATACGCCCTATCTCACGAATCGTCGAGGTGTCGGGAAGGCCGGTCACGTCGAAGACGATGCCTCCCAGATCCTGGTTCGGCCCGCCTCCACGGAACTGGAACGAGGCGATGAAGTAGTAGCGGTCGCCGAGCTTGAAGTACTTGGCGTCCCTGCCGCCCGAGCCCTGGTGAAGCTCGGAATTCTCGATTGTCCAGCGGTAGATCACCCTCCCGTTCTCCTCATCGTCGATCCCGCTCAGATCGATGATGTCGAAGCCGTGGTTTCCCTCACGGCTCCGCGAGACGTAGGCGTAGGGTCGCGCCATGTCTTGCTCGAGCTCCATGTCGGCGATCGTCAGGTCCCCGCCGAGGGGCACATGGGCCACGACCCTCATGTTCCGGCTGGAGTGCTCGCCAGGCGGGTGAGGGTTGAGGTTGGGGGTCTGGGCACCCAGGGCGCCGGCCACGAGGAGCGCCAGACCGGTGACGATCAGGCTTCGGTGGGCAGCTTTGCCGCGTCCTTGGCCCATCGGGATTCCTCCTTTGTTGCGGTGAGATTGAGGCGGGCCGTCCGGTCCCCGGCGGCGTAGCGCGCCTTCAGCACACTTCGTTCCGGGGGCAGAATCCGTGGCTGAACAGGGAGTCGAGATAGCCGCTCCGGGAGATCCCCCGGAGCATGACCATACCCCGGGGTCTGTCGACATCGGCATCCTCCTCGGCCGTGACGAAGAGAATGAACTGGTTGTCGAAGTCGACCCGCCCGGTAAGCTCCCGCGCCTCCTCCACGACACCCAGCTTGTGGAGCGGCTCGAGATCCGGGGCGGCCAGCCACGCCACATAGGTCACGTCCGGCCTTCTCGGGAGATTCTGCACGCGGAGCGCGAACTCCCATACATAGAGGCCCTCGGCGGTGACGGCAACCGCGAAGGGGGAGTCGGCGAACCAGACCGCCGCCCTGCCACGCGCCTGGTTCGGAGCTGTACGAAGGGGCCTGAGGTCCACCGAGTAGTAGTCGGCCCCCTTCAGAGTATCCGCTGGGGACGCCGATGCCCAGGAGAGGGACTCCACTCCTGGAACCGCTTTGACAGTCAGTGTGTCCGCCGCCGAGACGGGATGAGCCCCCGCGAGCGATGACGCAAGAAAAGCCCCCGCCTGGAAGAGGCGTGGCAGCGAGATGATCCGTCCTTGCATGTCGTCGTCCAGAACCGGTCGGGGCTCTTTCTTGAGGGAAAGGGATTCAAAGGCCCTTGCCGAGTTCAGCACGCTCCTCGATCGAGCCGAGACACCCCAGGAGCGTCCCCTTGCGAGGCCGTGCCCATGTCAAGGTGCACGGTCACCGTCCGCCCATGCAAGGACGAGACGATGGGATGCGTGGATGGGCAGGAGATGCCGCACGGCCCCGGCCCCGAGTAGGGGACGCGACCTCCGTCGACCAAACACGCTGAGTGTACTGATCGATGTCCAATGTCGGATCCAATGAAGGCAGGACCGCGTTCTGCGCGCAGAGCGTTTGGAGCAGGCCGTAATGCAATACGGTGATGAGGGCGGCGGCGGACAGTTTGAGGGCAATCCCGCGGCCGAGGTTCCTGTCGCGGGCGAGGTAGACCGTGGCCATCCCACCTTCACCCAACTCACGCTCGATGGTGTAGCGGCCTTTTAGAGCAGCGTTCAGGCGGGAGACTGGGTCGGACATGGCGAGACTCCCGAATCAGACGGACCAACATCCTATCCGCAGGTCGGGAAGCGCAAGCAAGATCCGCCTCAAGACGCCTGCAATTGCGTTCTGAGCGTCTTCGGGCTTTATAAGGAAATCGACATTGGGCACCCCGGCGTCAGGTCCAAAGTCGAATCGACTCACCGTCCTGGTCTCCGGGTCGTTTCCGGTCCTTCCGACGCTTGAGTTGTAGCGCCACGTCCATGATAAGGAAGGGCGAGACCGCCAACACAAGACCTAGGAAGAGTTGTACGGCATCGGGCAAGCGATCCACCACCTCCAGATCCCCCCATAGTCCCGCAGACAGCACCACGGAGAACACGACCGGGATGATGGCGATCACGTAGAGAGCATAGAAGAAATTCGCGATACGTGAATTCGGTTCGGGTCCTCGAAACGCTAGCATGCCCAGGGCGAAAGCCAGCCCCGACATCAAGCAGAGGATCGTCAACGGCCAGCGACGAACGAACCTCGGGAGCCTAGCCACGAGACTTTGGAACAATGAACGGTACTCCCCACTCAAGGTGCCATCCAGCGGATTGCGATTCTCCTGCCCGACCAAGATGTGGACCGCAAGCGAAGCGCGCGAGCTAGATGTATACAGTGACCACCGCAACTCCTACCCCGTCAACCGGATTTCAGAATCCCGAAAAAGTGCCAGGGCGGAAGTATAGAATGGATAACGCGCGGTCGTTGAAGAATCCTTAGGCTGGTCGATGCATGAGTTGGTAAGGCCAGGATCGGGCCACCCCCAAGAGGGTCCTCGGAGGCATCAACGGAAGGCATCTACCTTCCGTCCAAGCCCCGCTGATAACTATGCGGATTAAGCGCGCCGAAACGGCTCCAGCTTTACATAATACTGGTTATACGCACGTCAGGAATCCCTGAATCACTAGGGATTACGCGCAGAAGAGCACCGCCGGTTGCCCGGTTGGATGCTTATGCGTCCCCCGAGGACCTGGTGTCGGCGTATGAATATGCGTGGTTCCTCGACAACAGTCTGGGTGGATCTCTCGGGGAGAATCAATCGTTGGCGTCAACCCACTCTTGTTTCTGTAAAATGTTGATCGTCACGTCGCTGTTCTTGCTACGGTCCGGGTTGAACGTGTCGGGATCTACGGCCATCATCTGCATCTTCAAGAGTGCGCCATCCTGTCGAATACGGCGGTGCTTCAGATTGCCGTCACCGTCGTACAACAACTCCTCTAGACCATTATCCACACGTTCCTTTAGGATCGCATGCCATTGGTCCTTCGCTTCCCTCTGGGCGTACTCGAACGCCTCGGGATAGCCTGGCATGTTCTTCAGCCATTTGTAGTGAGTGGAGCGGGCCACACCTACGAGATCAGCAGCGTCGGCGATCGTGAGCGTCTCAGCGAAGGCACGCAGGAACTCACGCGCATGAGGCCGTAGCCCCGCGTGTAACACATCCCGCTCCTCATCCGTCGTTAGAGCCGTCGAAACTACAGGTACGAGTGCCTTGCTCTCCGGTGCCGCGCAGGAGGCACAAAGCCCTGTGGACTGGTCCAAGTACTCTTCTGGGCACATGCACTGGCCTCCGTCAGGTCGAACGCCTCTACACGTCATCGCTCTCTCCTTCACACTCGATACTCCACTACTTCACTTCTCTGGCGATAGTGGCTGGGATGACCATAGGTGTCTTCCACACGCGATACGTTCTTATGACCTAGCTCCTTCGCCACTGTCCAGAGGGCGATCTGCTCACCCCCGTCTGTGGTCTGGAGTCGGGCGGTAGCATATGTGTGACGGAACTTGGTGAGGCGAGGCTCAGGCAAGTCAGCCTTCGCGCCGATGAAGCTCAGGGGTTTCCGCAGATCCGTGATGATTCCCCCCGTCCCGCTGGGGAACACTAGTTGGTCTTCAGATGAGTCCAACCCCTCCACGTAGGGCCAGAGAATTTCCTCAAGCTGAGGCCATAGCGGCACGGCCCTTTCGCTCCAAACACGCTTGAGCCTTCGGTGCTCGTTGGGTTGGATTCTGACGATGCCGTTCTCGAAGTCGATGTCTCCGACGAGCAGCCCGAAGACCTCGTTGCGTCTTCCACCAGTGAGCAGATAGGTGGCAATCAATTCATGATGCAGGTCCAACTTTCGAGCAGCATCGAGAAATCCGGCAGCTTCATCAATCTCGAAGAACTCATCCGTGCGTTGCCGTTTCTTGACGATGGATGGCTTGCGGTAGAGTCCGCCGACAGGGTTGTACGCCACTGGCACTACCCCAAGCTCCTGGGCGTACCTATAGAGCCCTGAGAGGGCGTGCAGGTAGTGGCGCTGGGTGCCGTTGGCGAGATGGGAGAGCTTCTTGTTCAGCCACTCGCGGATATGCTTGGGCTCTATGCTAACGAGGTCACGATCCGCCCCGAAATACTCCACCGCCTTGAGTAGTCGAAGCTCGGTGTCGTGGAGCCACTCCTCGGTTACCTCGCCGGGATTCTGGCTGACGAACTCATCCACGAACGGTCGAAGACGAGCCGTGCCACTTGCGGGCACCGTGCCCTGGAGATGTTCGATTCTGGCGGCGAGGAGCTTGTGGGCCTCGATCTCATCGGTGGTGGCGCGAGATGATCCAGGCGGCTTGAGCGCCACTTGTCCGCCACCGATGTCACGTAGGTCGGCATAATAGCGGAGGTTTCCACCCTGATCGCGGGTGTAGATCCGGGGCATGAGTATCGATTCCCGTTACTGTTACTTGTTACTGTTTGGAATCGGATACCCGGCGGGATCGCCAAAGATCCCTTATTTTATAACATATTCTAACGCGCCCGGCAGGATTCGAACCTGCGACCTACGGATTAGAAGTCCGTTGCTCTATCCAACTGAGCTACGGGCGCTTGATGCTGCTGAGATCCTGGTGGAACCTAACAGACGGTCTGGGGCCGTCAACGAGATCTGACGTGGGCGGCTATCGTCCCGCACTGAGGCGACTGAAGACTGCGGAACAGCTCCCCGGGGTCCCCTTCCCGCCCATCACGATGCCCAGCATTCGGCCTAGCAGACTCGAGCTACCGGGATCGGGAGGTGCTCCGAAGTATCCATCCAATGCGAGGTCGAAGAGTGCCTCTTCCGAGGGCCACCGAACCAACGACTCCCGTACATCCTCCACCCACTGCGCGTAGTACATATCGGGTCCGAAGACGACCCGATTCAGGTTGATGCACGGGGCGATGGTGTTCGTGAGCGTAAAAGACTCCCAACGCAGGCCCCTCAGGGTCACCGGGCTGGACGCGATCTGTGGGAGCTCTGCCAGCGTCCCCTCCAGCGTCTCGGCCCGGCCCTGGGTGAGCACCTGAGCTGCTCGCAGGGCCGCGCCGCGAGCCTGCCGCAATGCGGCGAGATCTGACGCACGACCCGTGGTCTCATAGAAGGAGTCCAGGGCCCTGCCGCCCATGTTGACCAGCGCAAAGCCGATCAGATTGTCGATGAGGGTGGGCCCGTCATCGGCAAGCAGGAAGCCCAGTGAGAGAGCCTCCCGGATGGTCGCCTCTGCTCGCCCCTCATCCCCCAGGGCCAGCTCGTATATGGCCTTGCCGACGTGGGCATGGGCACCCTGAGTCAGGAGGTTGAACCTCGGGACCGGGAGCGTGGCCATGCCGACTCCATCGAACGGGATCTCCCATCGGCCGGCCATCGCATCGAGCTCCGCCGTCACAGACAGTCGAGAGAACTCCCCATGTGCTTCGTGCGATGCGACGGCACCCAGGTAGGCGAGTTCATCAGGCGACAACGATCGAGCGCGAGGCAGCAGCTCCTGGCCCCAGCGCTGCGGGTCGATTCCCGTGGGGCCACCCATGCCATCGGCCGACGGGAACCAAGGTTCGAAGTAGTTCTGCGGGGGTGGCAGCTCGCCGGCGGTGCGCCCTGCCCTACGGCCCACATGCATCAGCGTCTGCAAGAGACGGCCGGCCCCGACTGGATCCACATTCGTATTCGGCGCGAGCCGGTACGGCCGGTAAGCCTCGGCGCGGGCGGCGCGCTCCTGCGTCTGGGCGAACCGGGGGATGGCGACGGATGCCATGATCGGCCCGATGGCCGACGTTGGAGCCAAGGTGAACGGGGGCACGACAGCGAGAATTCCCAGAACACCCACTGCGATGGCCGACAGGCGCAGCATCCTCGCCTGAGGCGCCGCCGCGCCGGGGGTACGCCAACCCTCGTCCCCGGATAGAACCGTCTGCCACTCCTCTACTTCGCTGACCTCGAGTTCCTCGGCCCAAGGCTGGCTGAACCATTCCTTACGAGCCCCACGGACTTCGAGACCCTCGACGGTGCGAACGAGAAGGGCCACGAGGAGGCACGCCGCTGCCGGCCCTAATGTGAACAGGATCACGCCGGTGGCCGTGAACGTTCCGTATGCCGCCAAGAGCATGGCAACGGCAAAGCCCGCCGAGAGCCACAGGATGGAAACCACCTGGAGGGCCGCACCGAGGAGTCGCAGGCCGGCCACCCGCCTCCGACCTCTCTCGTCCAGGATGCCGTACCACCGAGCCCCCTGAAGCAGGAAGCCGGTGTCCCGGCGCGCGTCGCACGCCACCTGGGCCACGATCTGCCATCGATAACCCCTCTCGACGGCCTGGGCGGCGCGCCGAAGCAAACGCATGAGGGTGATGAACATCTCCAGCACCAGACCAAGCCCGACGCCTGTCGTGATGAGGATTACCCACCATGCGCTACCGAGTGGACCGAGGCTCCAGAAGTCCTGCTCCAGCGAGATCGACAAGAGAAGGGGGAAGACCAGGATCAGCGCCGCCAAGGTACCACTGCGCACGACGTTCCAAACGTCGCCCTGGAGTCGCTCCAGCCCCGGGGGAGGCCAACGAAGACTCGACCCCTTGGCCGTGGTTACCGCCGCGCTCTGCCTTTCAGGGCCCTCCGTTTCAGGGCCGTCCGTGGATCGTTCCATTGCGTCTCTTGCTCAGGAAGCCGCACATCGCATCAATATAGGCCGATGGCTCGCGAAAGGGATCTCCCCCTAGCCCGTATGACTCAAGGAAGGGTATGGTGCCATTACACGGCACCAGCACGGGGACGGACGACGCGTCTCCACCGAGGGAGAGACAAGTCATGTCCGTACAAGCCTTGGGACCAGCCCGGAGCACCACACTCCTCCTTAGCGTGCTCATGCTGGCCGCTTGTCAGCGGACGCAGTTTCCAAATTCCCAACCTCGTCCGGATAGCGGGATCAACATGCGGGACGGCGCCATCATCCTGTCGGGTACGGCGTTGAGCGACGGGCGCGGCTCAATCCTCGGGACCATGGAAGGCAAGGTCCCGAACTTTAAAGTGCGGAGAACCGGTGGCAATTGCCCCGAGGTCAACATCCGCCAGCAGGTGGCCTTCCAGCGAGTGATCATGCCGAAGGTATATGTGGACGGCACGCTCTCCACGGACACCTGTATCCTCGAGTCCCTGCGTAGCCACGACGTCGAGACCGTTGAGGTGTACCCGCAGGGCTTCACGAAGCGTCCCGGATACGCCACGCACGCGCACGGTCTCATCCTGATCTTCATGCGCAACATCGGATAATAGCGCGCTAGCCGCGATCGGAACGAAATACGCCCCCCGTGGAGAACCACGGGGGGCGTTTCGCTATCGGGTGATCAGTGAACGTCAGTTCACATCCCACCAGACCGGGGTGACCAGGTCGAGTCCACCACCTTGCCGCGAGATTGCCGCGGTCATGTTGGCATTGTTCAACGACTGTTCACTGTCCGGGTAGGAGAAACGAATCGGGATCCGGCTGACGATCAGATCCGGACCGGCGATGAGCGTCGGCGAATCTGTGCGACGCCAGTTCGAGAACGCCTCAGACCCGTTCATCCAGAGTGCGATCCACTTCTGGAGATGGATGTCGTCCATGCCGGTGTAGGCGATCTCCGGCTGAGCCACATAGGCTGCGATCTCCGCGTCGGTCGGACCTGCGCCGTACGCGTCGTACATGTTCATGTTGGCTTCGATGGCGTCCATGTAGAAGGTCGCCGGATCTCCGCTGATCCAACCCCTCGCAGCCGCTTCCGCCTGGAGGAAAAGGACCTCGGCGTACGTCATGATCGGGCTCGGTGTCGCAGCCCCATCCTCACGCCAGAAATCTCCAATCCGGGAAAAGAAGGCCAGCGACTGCCCCGGAGGCAGGTCGTCCGAGCCATTCTCGTGCCCACGATATACGTCATCCTGAGCCGCCGGCTCCGCATACAGCGCGAGGCGCGGATCGTTCAGGCCGTCCAGCATGTTGATCATGGTCCGGCTCACGCCGTTGTCGTCGCGCGTGAGGTAGTTCTCGTAAAACGGGGCCTCGTAGGGAGATCCCGGGTAGTCGAGGAACGCGTTGTCCGCGTTACTCGTGAAGCCCCCGGCGGCGAACGCAGCCGCGAACTCCGTCTGCGCCTTCCCTGCATCGATCGCCGACAGCCGCATGGCTAAACGCATGCGAAGGGAGTTGGCGAATTTCCGCCATTTGGTGAAGTCGTTGCCATAGAGAATGTCGCCGGCCGCAAAGTCGGCGCTGCCCGAACCTACCATGGACGCGCCCGTCGTCAGATCGGCGAACAGACCATCGTAGATGGCCGCCTGGCTGTCGTAGACGGGAATCGCATTCTCCTCACCGTTCAGGGCCTCGGAATAGGGCACATCGCCCCAGAGGTCCGTCACGATGTGGAACACCCACGACTTCCAGATCCTGCCAACACCCTCGATGTTGGCCTCACCACCCTCCATGCCTTTCTCAATCACCAGTTGGACGTCCTTCAGCCCGCCGGAGTAATAGCCAGTCCAGTACGCCTCCATCCCGGACGCGCGAACCTGTCCCTGCTCCTCTTCCGGATACTGGATCTGGACGAAATGCTGAGGCCAGAGGCCCGTGTGTTGAAGCATCTGTCCGGTGCCGAATGCCGCCTGAACCGTGTTCTGGATCGACTGCGGAAGCAGGAATTGAGCCGGTACGTCGGTCGGCGCATTCGGGTTGGTGTTGATGTCGGTCAGCCCATCCGTGCACGCCGCGGCGGTCCAGACAAGGCCGACGAAAGCTGCCACATGGGCAAGTCTCGTTCTGTTCATCATTTAAGCCTTTCTGCCGTTATGGACGCAGCGAGAGGGAGAACCCGATGCTTCTAGCCGTCGGGAACTGACCGAACTCGATGCCTTGAACGTTGCTGGCGTCGAACGCAGTCTCCGGATCGATGTTCTCGATCCTGGACCACAGGAACAGGTTCCTTCCGATCAAGCTCAGATTGCCACCCGTGAAACCGACACGGTCCACCCACGCGTCCGGGAGCTCATAGCCCAACCGAACCTCGCGGAGCTTGATGTAGCTGGCGTCGTCGATCGACGCCGCGTTGATACCAAAGTTCCGGCCGAAGTAGTCCTGCGGGCAAACCATGACTTCATTCGCCCCGTCACCGTTCCTCGAGCCGTCGGGCAGAATCCCTCCCACGACGATGCCCGGATCACAGAAGTCGATCTCGCGGCCTTGCAGCGAAGACTGGAGCACGCCGGCATACTCACCGAACCAGTTGGTGACCGAGAAGACGTCACCACCCGACTGGCCGTCGACCAGCACGCTCACATCCATCGGACCCCAGCTGAAGCGGTTCTGTACACCCGCAATCCAGTCGGGGTTGTAGTTGCCGAGAACGCGACGGACCGGATCCTGCTGCGGCAGACCACCCGAGGTCAGCATCAGGTCGCCATTGTCGTTCCGCAGGTAACCGTTGCCGTAGAACGCTCCGTAGGGCTCGTTCAGGCGCGCCTCGATGTTCATGCTCCAGTAAGAGCCGAGCACCAACGTCTCGAGGTCGCCGAACAGCTCAGTAACTTCAGAAGTATTCTTGCTCCAGTTGACCGTCATGTCCCAGGTGAAGCCGTTGTCGAGCTCTACCGGGGTCGCCCTGAGCAAAAGCTCCAGGCCCTTATTCTCGACCTTACCGGCGTTCAGGACCTGCCTCTGGTAGCCACTGGTCCTGGAGACCTCGACGCCGAGAATCTGGTTCGCGGTCTCGCGCTTGTAGTAGGTGAGCACGAAGCCCAACCGCTCGTTGAAGAAGCCGAGGTCGGCTCCAACTTCCCAAGCGGTGGTCTCTTCCGGCTTGAGGGTCGTGTTCGGCAGCTCGTTCGGAACCGCGAACATCGGAGTGCCGCCCCAGCCATCTTGGGCGCTGAAGACTGCCGCAAGCTGATAGGGATCGGCGTCGTTACCCACGCGAGTCCAGCTTCCGCGCACCTTACCGAAACTCAAGATCTCGTTCTGCATCTGGAAAGCGTCCGTGAAGACGAATGCCGTGGATACAGATGGGTAGAAGTAGGAATTGTTGCCCTCCGGCAGCGTCGAAGACCAGTCGTTGCGACCCGTCAGGTCGACGTTCCAGTACCCGGCGTAATGCAGGCTGGCTGAACCGTAGACGCTCCGGACTTCCTTCTTCCGGATCAGGTCCCACGGGCTGGGCGTCGCGGCGGCGTTGTCGATCGTGTAGATGCCCGGAACCGTCAACTTGGACACCGTGACTCCGCCGGCCTCGTAGTTGTTCTCCCGGTTGTTTCCACCGACCGCCAGGTCCAATGTGAAGTCGGACGTCAGCTCGCGTGTGGCACTCACGAGAAGATCGATGTTGGTCTCGGACCGATAGAGCGTCTCTTCCCCGAACGAACCGTGGCCGCTGTCGTCCAGGCTGTTGGGGGCGGTGACGCGCTTGCGGTGATCCCGGTACCAGTCGCGGCCGGCCCGCGCAGAGGCGGTGACCCAGTCGTTGATCTGGTAGTCGAGGTTCAGGTGGCCCATGAGGCGATCACGCTCGTCGCCGTTGCCGTTGACCAAGGCCTCCCAGAAGGGATTGTTGTGATAGTTGTAGTTCCAGTTGTACTGACCGCCGTCCGCCGTGCAGGCGGTTGGCTCCGAACCCTGGCACTCGTAGTTGCGAAGTGGCTCCATGTCGACCTGACGTCCGAACCAGATGAACGACTGCATCGGATTGTCTTCATCATATCCGGTGCCGGGGCGGTTGACGCCCTCTTGGTCGATGTAGTTCAGAGAGGCTTCGGCACTCAGCCGGTCGGTGAGTGTGGCCCCACCCTTCAGGGCCACGCCGATCCGTTGCATGGTGTTGCCGGGAGTCATGCCCCGGAGCTCCATGTCGGTGATGGAGAGACGCACGTTCGAGCGCTCGCCCGCACGTGAAATCGCGACGTTGGTGTTCAACGTGCTACCCGTCCGGAAGAAGCTGCGCACGTTATCCGGATGGGCGACCCACGGCTGATTGGGACCGGTGAACTGGTCGATGAGCCGACCGTCGAGCTTCGGACCCCAGCTCTCGTCCACGAAGTCCCACAGGCCTGCGCCCGCACCGTCGACGAACTGGTACTCGCCGAACAGGCCCTGGCCGTACTCGTTCTGGTAGCTGGGAAGACGGAGCGGCTCTTCCATCGTCAAGCTCATGGACGCCGTAACGCCCAATCCGCCACCGGGAGCACCGGTACCCGACTTGGTGGTGATGACCACGGCGCCTGCCGCCGCCCGTGAGCCGTAGAGGGCCGCAGCATTGGGCCCCTTGAGGACGCTGATGGCTTCGATATTGGCAGGATCGAGGTCGGAAGCAGTGTTGCCGTAGTCGATTCCGCCGTAGCCCTCGTTGCCCTGCGCACTGTTGTCGATCGGGACTCCATCGACGATGAAGAGGGGCTGGTTGTTCCCCGAGATCGAGCTCGCACCGCGGATCACGATCCGTGCCGAACCGCCCGTCGGGCCAGCGTCCGTGATCTGGACACCCGCGATGTTCCCCTTGAGGGAATTGACGATGTTGATCTCGGGAACCTCACTGATTTCCCTTCCCGTCACGTCCTGTACCGAGTAGCCCAGCGACCGCTTCTCGCGCTTGACGCCGAGTGCGGTAACCGTCAGCCCCTCGATACCGATGGCCTCCTGGAACATCTCGACGTCGACCCGCGCCGCAATGGGCATTTCCTGGGTCCGGTAGCCAAGATAGCTGATGATCAAAGCACTAGAGTTGGCCGGGACCCGCAGGGTGTAGAACCCCTGGGCATCCGTCACCGCCAAGATCTTGGTTCCCTTGACGAGCACTTCTACGCCCGGGAACGGTTGGAGGGTCTCTTGCTGAGTGATGGTCCCCGTCACCGTGCGCATCTCTTGTGCGCCCAGCGTCATGGGAACCAGGAGGACACCCAGCATGAGTAGTCTTATCAAACGAAGACTTTTCATAGGTCACTCCCTAGGAATGGAGGAATAGGCCGCATCTGCCCCCCCACACCGCTCGTCCTCGCCGCGCCCGACCTTCCCCGTGACCCATTCCGCCCGGCGGAGGGCAGAAACTCGGAACACATGTTCCGCCTTGGGAATAACCGTTTTCCAGGGCCATGTCAAGATTGAAGGACGGTCTCCGGAGCTTTAAAACAATCTTAGGATAAATCCTGTAAACCCCTTTCAGACCTAGGGTTGCGGCCACGGCACTCCAGCAGGAATCAGCGATCCGCTCCATTCCTCACCTGTTGGACCACGGACCTCTCCAGTGCTGATTCTGGGGGCCCATTTCGCCCTTATAGGACCGCCCCCGCCAGCGTATAAATAGTCAACGCCGCTGTGGCGGCCGCGACCGCGTATGGCAGCTGGGTCCGTACGTGATCACGGTGACTCGTGCCTGTCTGCTCCTCGCCGGAACCTAGACGTCGGCCGAGTCGAAGCTGTAGTGCAGCACCTGGAACGCAACAAGCAGATCCTTGATCTCGGCGCGGACTTGCTCGAAAGGAACTCCGTCGTTCGCCTTCCGGAGCAGGCCGGCCACGTAACGCATATCCGGTTCCTTCATTCCCTGCCGTGTGATCTCGTGCGTCGCGATCCGCGATGCAGTGCGAAAGCCTCGAGCATGGCACCTACCCCTTGGTGACCCGGAACGTGAAGTGTCGGTAGCGGCGGGGATGGCCAAGAGAGGTCCCCGCGGGGGCGTGGGCAAGTGTCGCCCGGTCCGGTCCGTTAACCACCTTTCCCGCACGGTGATAAGAATCGTGATCGCGGCACCGGTCCTACATATATTGGTGGATACACAAAAGGAGCGGTGAATGCGGAAGACGTCGATTTCAGCCGATTTCGGCTCCGTGGGAGACAGGGGCCCGTGCCGACGACATTGGATCCGTCGTGCTCTTCTACTGCTGACCGTCTCTCTCGTAGGCGGCGCATGCGAGGTGCCGCAGTTCCGAGGCCCTCAGGTCCAGGCTCCCCCCGAAGGCTTCATCAAGAAGGACGACGTGGCCCAGAACGGGCCGCGGATGTTCCCGGAGCGCCCCACGATCCACTTCGATGCGTGGATCGAGACGGAATGGGGAGAGTTCACGGGGATCTACATCAACGGCCACGAGGGATCGACGACCCTTGAAGAGGTCGCGGCGGCCCGGGATTGGTCCATGGACAACCCACCGGATCACCCCATGGACTACGGAAATATCGAACCGATCAGGATTGACGGACGGGACGGATGGGCATGGATGGAAATGTGGCGTGAGAACGGCCTACACGAGGTCCGGTATCACGCCGCCATACCGTACGATAGCGTGACGTATACCATCGATTTCCTGACGGGTGATCCGATTTTCAAGGCCCGCCCTGACAGCATTCGAGCCATCGTGGCGAGCTTTGCCGTGGGTCGGGTGGAATGGAACTGGACGCTCCTCGCCATGTCCACGGTGCTCGGCGCGTTCGTGTTGAGAGCCGGATGGTCGAAGCTGACGCGTCGGCCGTACGAGAACGTGCGCAATATGACACTGGTTCAGCTTCCCACCGAAAACGAGGACGACGACGGCGCAGCCGCGACGCTGGGAGCGGCCGAGACGCTCGAATCGCCCGAGCCGCCCCCCGACCTCTAGTAGAACGAGGTCTATTCAGGCGTGATTCTGCTGGCTATAGTGAAACGCCCCCTCTGAGTTCAGAGCATTTGCGCGGGAAGTCGCCATGAAGCGTTTGGTGCCCGGTGTGTTGCCCGGTGTGCTGCCCAGCCTGTTGTGCGCCTCGGTACTTTGCGCAGGTCCCTCTGTCGGTGAACTCTCCGCCCAGGCGCCGCCAGCCACACAGTCGGCACTGGCGCAAGCCGAGCTGCTTTCTCCTCCCCCGGACCTGGATTCGAGCGACGGACCTTCGTGGACGTCCCGCTTCTGGAATGCTCTCGGAGGCGCAGCGTTGGGAGCCGGCGTCGGTTACTTCGCGTCCCAGCTCGCCAGCGGCGACTGGGACGACGGTGAGATCAACCAACACCGGCAGGACTGGGCGGTCGTGGGCGGCTCGATCGGTCTGGCTACCGGGTTCTCCTTCCCGTTCTTCGGTCGTGGCGCCTCATTCAGGCCGACTATCAGCTCTAGTCCACGGACACTCATCACAGCTCAAGAGGTCCGCGACGCCGCTGCCAACACGGCCTACGAAGTGGTCCGGCTCCTTCGGCCGAATTGGCTCAACACCGGTAGTCGCGGCATGATCGCCGACATCACTTGCCGGGCCAGCGATCCGGTCTGTGAGCCGATTCAGGTGGACGAGATGAAGGTGTATCTCGATGGACACCGGCTCGGCGGCGGATCGACCCTCATGGAGATCAACGCCAAGAACATCGAATCGATTCGGTTCTTCAACCCTGCCCAGGCGGTGGCCCGTTGGGGCGCCGGCAACGGACAAGGGGCGATCCTGGTGAACACGATCGGTTGATGCCCTCTGCTTGACGCCTCCAGCCTGTAACTCCGCTGGGATCTTTCCCTACGACTCCCCGTCAGGCGCTGTGCGATGACGCCACACGATCAACGCATAGGCGGCGACGTTGAAGGCCACCAACACGCCTCCGAGAACCAACTGCGCTCGTGGAGTCAGCCCGCTCGGATAGATGATGGGCCCCAGGTAGTGATCGATGAAGCCTCCGGCGTACCCGGCTTCACCTCCCAACTGGCGGAATCGGTTCTCGAGAGGCGTGAGCGGACAGATGCCTCGGCTCAACTCGATCCATGCCCCCCACAGGGCACACGGCACGTGAATCCACGCCAATCGGGGTCGGCGAAACACCAGGAGGACGCCGACGGTCACAAAGAGGATGAACGCGAAGTGGACGAGGAGGACGAGACCGGCGAGGACCTGAAAGATCATGCCGGCCGAAGAGGCACAAGAGACTTCCCGGACCGAGACCTCATCCGTCCGTCACCCCTCCTGGGCACTCCAGATGTCACCCACGGTGAACCCGTTGGGAAACGGGTCCTCCGGATCGACCACATACTGTGCGAAACCGGTGATCCACGCGGTCCCGGTGAGGGTCGGCACCACGGCGCGATACTCTCCCACGGTGGTTTCCGAGAGAAGGCGGCCGGTGAAGACGGTGCCGAGAATGCCCTCGTGCCGGAAGTCCTGATTCAGCGGGAGCTCACCCTTGGCGTGCATCGCGGCCATCTTGGCGCACGTGCCAGTGCCGCAGGGTGAGCGGTCCAAGACGCCCTTCCACGTCGATGGCCGATCCCAGTCCAGACTACCGGTGGACACGATGACGGTATTCCTGCGGTCTGCATCGCTCCCGATCGCCGGAGCCGACAACTGGGCGATGGTCACCCCGCGTATCTCAGGGTTGTCCGGGTGAACACAGTCCAGCTGCTCCTGCGTCGCCGCCTTGATCATCTCACCGATCCTCACCGCGTCGCCGGCTTCGTCGGGCGTCAAGGCGAGCCCGAGGGGCTCGGCGTCGGCGATAACGTAGAACATGCCGCCATAGGCGACGTCCACCGTCACCGCACCGAGTTCCGGCACTTCTACCGGCGTATCGAGATGAACGGCGAACGCGGGGACGTTTTCGAAGGTGACCGCGCGGACCTTGCCGGCGTGCACCTCGGCGCGCACCGCGATCAGCCCGGCGGGCGCCTCCAGCAGCAACTCGGTGACCGGCTCCTCGACAGGGACCATGCCCGTTTCGATGAGGACGGTTGTGACCGCAATCGTGTTGGTGCCCGACATGCCCGGGTACTCCACCTGCTCCATTATCACGTAGCCGGCATCGGCCTCGGGCAGCGTCGGCGGGAGGATCAAGTTGCAGTTGGCCGCCGGATACCCTCTCGGCTCCCTCAACATCCGGAGCCTGAGGTCGTCGGCCTCGTTCTGCAGGTACAGCATCTTCTCGAACATGCTCGACCCGGGAACATCAAGAACGCCCCCGACGATCACCCGGCCCGGCTCGCCGCCGGCGTGGGTGTCGACGGCAAAGACCACGTTCGTAACGCGCATTCTCGCTCCTGCTCAGAAGGCCTTCAGGTAGGTCAGCTTCACCACGCCTGTTCGCCGAGCCCACCTCGTCTCGAAGGGATCCAGCAGATCGCCCGTGAGGTAGCCGGTATCGAGTACCAGGAAGAGATCGCTACCCGGCGTGTGGATCCAGTCGACCCGAACGTTCGCCTGCAGGGTCTCAGAAACGTCGTCATACTGAACCAGGGCGTTCGCGAAGAGCTTCCGATTCACCGCCGCCTTCACAGTCAGGCCCAGCACCGTCGTGGCGAAGTCCCCGTTCTCCAGCGGAAGCGTGATCACGTTCCGATCCGCCGTCCCGATCAGCGTGAGATGAGGACCGGTGGTCCACTGGAGAGATCCTCCGAACTGGGTCCGATCACCGTTGTAGAAGTTACCCGTCGAGAGGTTGAGGCCACCTGAAAGCGGCCGACTGGGGTTGGTGCGCAGGTTCGCTCCGATCCTGTCGAACTCATAGCGACCGACCGGAATGCCGACGTCGGACCGAATGAAGAAGGGCTCATCCAGGACCTCCGTCTCGCGGGTTCCACTTAACGTCAGGTCGTCGGTGGACTGGAATCGAAGACCGGCCGAAACCTTGATCTCCGCCGACTGATCGTTGCCGTCTTGGCCGTCGATGGCCATGGCCTCACCGGTCAGGGTCAACTGACGGGCCCAAGAGCTTCCCTCGAAGCGCGGTGTGAAACCCACGTCCGCCTTTCGACGGACCTGGTCTCCGCGCCGTACGAGACCGAGCTCCGGCAAGTATCCCTCTCCGATGTCCAGGTAGCCCCCGCCGACCCGCCATAGGTCGTTCCCCAAAGCGAAGTCGGCGCTTCCCGCGAACGAGCTCCCGGGAAGGTCGTCGGAGTCCCATACATTGGCGCCCCATGCCGTGATGAAGCTGCTGTTCCAGAAGCGGATGGCCAGATCACCACCGGCGACCCGGTTGTGGCCGGTGTCGTTCTGCAGGTTGGTGAAGATCCCGCCCACCGTAGTTCGCGGAAGAACGTCCACTCGAACCCTGGCGACGGCGTTATTCGCACCCGGGATTACATCGACGCCGCTTCCAGCGTCCCGGGTCTGGAGGTTGAGCAGGCCGATGGAGAACGGCCCCACCTGACCCGTCAAACGCCCCCCGCCCAAGATGTCGTTGGAAATCCCGATGCGACGGCTGAAGAAGACCTCTGTCGAGCGGGCCTCACCGAAGGTGAACTCCCCTGCTCTCTCGAGGAAGAACTCTCGCTTCTCGGGAAAGAAGAGGCTGAAGCGAGTGAGGTTGACCTGGGCGTTGTCCGCCTCGACCTGCGCAAAGTCCGTGTTCCAGGTGAGGTCGAGAGTGAGGTTGGAGGTGAGGGAGTACTTCACGTCCACCCCGAGGTCGCGGAGTACATCCGTCTCCGGCTCCGTCGAGAACTTCTGGGCGCTGGCGATGGCGAAAGGCTTCACTTCGAGGTTGCGGCCCCGTTGGACGTCCACGAGGCCCTCCAGGTCGGCCCACTGAGAGGCCTGGTAGAAGCCCGCGCGATATCGTTGCGGGATGTGAGGCCAAAGAACTTCTTCGTTCTTCCGTCGGATCGACCGGTAGAGGACCATGCCCATGACCAGGGGGTCGCTCGCCGGGAAACGGATCGTGGTGAACGGAATCGCCACCTCGAGCTCCCAACCCTCTTCGGTGACGCGGCCTTCGCTCCGGTAGACCCCCTCCCACTTCCAGTCCTCGCCGTGGTTGATCTCTTCGTCGGTGAACTGCCCGTCTTCCTGCGTACCGAAGACGTTCATTCCGAACATGTATCCGTTGCGGTCGTCGTTGAACGTATCCAGCCCGATCGCCACACGATCGTCGAACGGGACCTTCCCTTCTCTTTCGAGAATGGTGGCGATGATCTTGTCCGGCTCGGAGTCGAAGAGCTTCAGGCCGAAATAGAGGTTGTTGTCATCGTAGGCGATCCGCACCTCGGTGCGTTCAGACGGCTCCCCACCGTCGACCGGCTCCCGTTGGCGAAATTCAGAAATCGGCTCGATCTGTTGCCACATCGCCTCGTCGATCGCACCGTCGATGGTCGGAGCGTTCGCGATGCGCACGGCCCGTACCTTCATGCAGGGGCCGCCGCATTCGGCGCGTTGAGAAGTCGGAGCCTGAGCCGCGAGTCCCCCGGGGGAAAGTGCCAACGCCGAAACCGAGACGATCGCAGTCACTAGCAGGCGGTCGCGCATGAGCCGTCTTCTCTCCAGAAGCGTGTGTCGAATTAGCGCCTCTGACCGAGCCGGGCGATGTTCTGAGCCTAAACTGCTCCTAGAGACCCCGGCTTTCAACACTCGTCTGCGCGGCCCTCACTCGGCACCCGCCGTCAAGTATGGGGAGCTACGGGTTGCACCAGACTACCAGGAATGTGCCCCGGACGACTCCGACACCCACGCTACCTGACACGATACCTGACACGCTACCTGACACGATACCTGAGCGGGGAGAGCGCTTAGAGGCCCGTCCTCACATACCGCTCGATGCTCGACACGGCCCGATCGATGTCCTCGAACGTGTTGTAGAAGTGCGGCGAGAACCGGACCCCGCCTCGATCTCCATCGCCCCGTCCGGCAGCGACGATCCCGTCCTCCTCCAGCGCGGCGATAACCTTTCGCGACTCGAGGCCGCCGGGCCGGAACGAACAAACCGCCAGGCGCAGCGAGGGGTCGGGCGAGGTCCAGATCGTGACGTCGTCGATGGCCCCCAGTCCCTCGATCAACGCGTCCGTCAACTCGTGGCTGCGCGCTTCGATGGCCGCCTGGCCTATCTCCTCGAGGAAGGTCAACTGGCTGCCGAACGCCTTGATGGCGGGCTCGTCACGTTGCCCCAACCCCTCATGCGTCCGGGACAGTCCTACCCGACCCGAGTAGGCGCTGTAGATGGATGGCCAGAAGCGGTCCTGAACGCGCGCGTTGACGAACAGCACAGGGTTCTCCTTGGGGCCGCACGGCCACTTGTGTGCACTCCCCGAATAGAAGTCGGGCTGCAGGTCCGAGAGATCGACGTCGACGAGCCCGAAAGACTGCGCTCCATCCACGACCGAGACGATCCCTCGCTCGCTCGCCAGGCGGCACAACTCCCGCGCCGGGAAGAGGTCCCCGACCGAGCTGGTCAAATGCGTGAACGCGATCACCCGGGTGCGCGGCGTGATCGCTCTCTCGAACGCCTCTACGTAGTACTCCATACCCGGATGTGGATTCACCTGCTCGACTTCCCGCACGGTGTAACCGAAGCGCTCCGCCTTCCCCTTCCACGCCCGATTGTTGCTCGGATGATTGTCGGCAAAGATGAGGACCTCGTCACCGGAACCCAGGTCCAGTCCGTTCGAGACCCAGTTGTTGGCCTCGCTGGTGTTCCGAGTGACGAGAATCTCCTCGGGAGACGCACGGAGATGACGGGCCAACACTTCCCTCGTCCCCTCCTTCACCCCGTGCATCTCGGTCCGGTAGCTGGGCACGGGCTCGCGATTCAGCCGCTCCGTGTCCCGATAAACCGCGTCGAGCACCGCACGCGGAGAGGGGCAAAGATTGGCCGCGTTCAACACGGACAGCTCCGGCGGCATCAGGAACTGCTCGCGAATCCTGGCCCAGTCGGGTGCTTCCCGACGGAGCTCCGCCGCAGAGAGAGGTGTCGGACGGACACCGGCCAGGGCCGGATGTCCGAACAGGGCGGCGGACCCGCCCAAAGCAAACAGGCGTGCAAATTCACGCCGGCCGAGGGACGTGCTCATGACGACCTCTCCTGCGGCTGTGGGACCAACAACGGCCTATTTAGTGCGTGATGCCGAAGCCCGAGATGTGGACGTCGAGATTGTGGTTGACGCGCAGTCCCACCTGGCCGTCCGTGTTCGCGCCGTCCAATTGGGCTCGTGTCAGCATGGTGACCATCTGGTCGTTCACCATGAAGTGCACCATGTCGCCCATCACCTGCACGGCGAGCGTGTTGCTCGCCTTGCCTTCTTCGCCTTCCTTCACGACCGCGTCATTGACTTCCCAGCCGACGAGCTTGGTCGGCGCCGCGTCGCTCGAGCGGTGGTTGATCAGGATGCCGCCGTCCACGGGCCGGATCAAGAAGTACAGGTAGTTCTGAGTCGACCCTTGAAGGTTCGATCCACCCAAGACCAGGCCGTACGCCTCGTGCCCCATGCCCTTCGACTGCGAGAAGCTGGCGCTCAGCGTGTAGTCGCCTGAGGCCTCGTCGCCGGCCATGTAGTAGACCCCGGCCGGGCCGGAGGTGGCGTGAAGCCCCCTGCCCATCGTGCGGAAGTTGACGTCCGCTACCGTCGGGGTGGGTGGCGTGGGCCGGCCCTCGCGGATCCGGACCGGGTCGAAGCGCACCATCCAACCGTCCGGGAGCTCTCCAGAGCCGGTGACCTCGGTCGTCGGATCGGGATCCATGCCGGCCTGGGCGCTCAGGGGAGCGGCGACGGCGAGTGCGATGAGCGCAAACGCGATTCTCTTCATTTTTGTTTCCTCCAGCGGGTACGTCCGTAACAGTGCATCTCTCCTGACGCCCACCTGGAAACGAGTGCGGCGAGGAGAATCGAGGTGCACAATATAGGCCGTCCATGCGTCACGCGCCTCCCGTACGCATCTCCCGCTTGCTATCGTCGGCACTGGCTGTGCGGGGTCCCCCGCCGGTATCTTGCGCTCGGATTGCCTTCCTCCCCCATCCCCGCCCATGACCGAATCGACGAACCGGCCCTCCTCCACGCGCCCAACCGCTGGTTATCAGCGCTGGTTCGCCGAGATGAAGAGGCGTCGCGTCTTCCGTGTGATCGCGGTCTACGGCGCCGTGGCGTTCGTGGTCTTGGAGGCTGCGAGCGTGGTCTTCCCCGCCATTCCGCTTCCGGATTGGTCGATCAGTCTGGTGCTGTGGTTGGTGATTCTCGGTTTCCCGTTCGCCGTGGTCCTCGCGTGGGCATTCGAATTGACGCCCGACGGTGTGAAGCTGACGGCAGCGGCGGCCCCTTCGGAGATCGAGTCCATCGTTTCCGCTCCCGCGCTGACCCGCTGGCCTCCGGGCCTGCTGGCGCTAGGGGGGCTGATTCTGCTCGCCGTCGCCTTCTACGGAGGGAGACGCTCAGCCCCTGATACGGACGAAGAGGCCCTCGGGTCCTCGGTCGGGACGCTCGCCGCATCGGACCTTACCTACGTGGACCTGGCCGACGACCCACGCCCAGCGATCGCGGTGCTCCCCTTCACGGACATGAGCCCCGCTGGCGATCAAGAATACTTCAGCGACGGGATCTCGGAAGAAATCCTCACCGTACTGTCGAAGATCCGTGATCTACGAGTAGCGGCACGGTCGTCCGCGTTTGCGTACAAGGGCCGAACGCTCGACCCACGTCAGGTCGGCGAAGAGTTGGGTGTCCCCTACTTGCTGGGAGGGAGCGTCCGGAAAGACGCCGACCAGTTACGCATCAGCGCGGAACTGGTCGATGTCGCAGACGGGTCTCGGTTGTGGGCGGAGACGTACGATCGCCGGCTCGAGAACGTCTTCGCCATTCAAACCGAGATCGCCGAAGCCATCACCGCGGCTCTCCGTATTCCCCTCGGGCTGAGCAGGGAAGCCTTGGTCTCTCCCACGCTCGACATGGAGGCGCACGACTCGTACCTCAATGCCCGGGCGGCAATGCGGCGGCGGGGCACCGGGGTCGAGGAGGCCGTAGCCCTCTTCGAAGCATCGATCGCAAGTGATTCAGCGTGGGCCCCCGCTTGGGCCGGGCTTGCTGAGGCGCTGGCCCTGAGCCCGTTGTACGTCATGGAGGGGGACGAATCGACGGACTCCTTGTTGTGGGAGACCCGTTTCTCGGCCGCAGGGGCAGCAGGACGCCGAGCTCTCGAACTCGACCCACGGATCGCCGCGGCGCACGTCGCGCTCGGTAGCATTCATCGGGACCGATGGGAGTGGGACGAGGGCGAGAGGCAGCTCCGGCAGGCGATCGAGATCGATCCGGACAACGTGGAGGCCCACATCCAATACTCGGAGTTGCTTTGGGGCATGGGGCGTATGGACGAGTCGCTCCGTGAGAGCGGGAGGGCGCTGGCCCTCGACCGATCGCCCATCCGTCTCGATATCCACGGATTCGCACTCTACCTGAGTGGCCGTCCCGAGGAGGCAGAAGCCCTGCTCGAGGAGGGGCTCGCGATGGATACGGCCGGAGACGTGCGCTACCTGCGGACCGTGTTGGCCCACCAGATGCTACTCGACGGCCGTTACCGGGAGGCGATTGATCGTTTCGCTTTCTACTTGCCGGACACCACGGCCTTTCGGCGGATGGGCGAATCCATAGAGACCGGCGACGCGTCGCGTCTGCAGGTTGCGGGTACGCCACGGGGTCTTCCGCACGTCTGGGTGCTGCTCGGCGAGCCGGATCGAGCCCTCGATGTGCTCGAAGAGATGGTCTTCACCATGCCGTTCAGGGTTCAGTATGATATATGGGATCCCGTTCTGGCCCCGTTATGGGACACATCGAGGTTCCAAGATGTGATCCTGCCCCGCTTGCGGCTCGAGGGAGCCCGGGTCACTTCTTCGGGGTCGGCCACGCCACGCTGAAGAATCGTTCATACGAGTAGGTCGATTTCACCTCAAGTAACAATGATTAATGCGTTATGCTGCATGATCTAAGCCTACGTCGTACAATCTGGCTCCGGCGCGAGCGTCGCCTTTTCTTGTGTGTGATCGCGGTGGCGGGTCTGGGGTTACTGCTCGGCACTGCCAGCCTCGACGCACAGACATATGACTTGGTCCTGCAAGGCGGTCGCGTCATGGACCCCGAGTCCGGTTTGGACCAGGTGATGAACGTGGGCATCACCGGGGGCAGCATCGCCGCCCTTTCTGCGGCACCACTCGAGGGCCGAGAGATCGTCGACGTTTCCGGCCATGTGGTAGCGCCCGGGTTCATCGATCTGCATGCACACGGACAAGATCCCTTCAGCCGGGACCTTCAGGTACGAGACGGCGTCACCACCGCTCTCGAACTCGAGAGCGGCGCTTGGCCGGTAGACCAGTGGTATGCGGAGCGGGAGGGCGGCTGGCGCATCAACTTCGGAGCCACGACGAGCTATGGTGCGGCCCGTCTCGCAGCCTTCGGCGGGAATGAGCCGGCCGCGATCTACGAACCGCCGACACCCGAGCAGATCGAACAGATGCAGGACAGCCTCGCCCGCGGACTCGCTCAGGGCGCACTAGGCGTCGGACTCGGCCTCCAATACATCCCCGGGGCCAGCCGCGAGGAGATCTTCCGCTCGTTCCAGACGGCAGCGGCGCGAGGTCAGACCATCTTCGTGCACATCCGCTACGCGGGCCTGATGGAGCCGGAATCCAGTATTGCAGCGGTCCAGGAGATGATCGCCGACGCCGCGGGGTCCGGAGGGTCCGTGCACATCGTCCATATCGGGTCGAGCGGACTAAGGCAGGTCCCCACTCTGCTCGAGATGATCCAGACCGCCAACGACGCCGGAATCGACGTCACCACGGAGGTCTACCCGTACACGGCCGCATCGACAGGGATCAAGGCAGCAATCTTCGATCCGGGATGGCGGGAGCGCCTGGGCGGCGAGTACTCCGACATCGAATGGGGTGCCACGGGAGAACGCTTGGACTCGGCCTCCTTCCACGCGTATCGGGAGGAGGGCGGCAGGATCATCGCCCACATCATTCCCAAGGAGGAGATGGAGTACGCCATCGGACATCCCTCCGTGATTATCGCAAGTGACGGCGTTCCGTACGTCGATGGGCGGGGGCACCCCCGTGGCGCCGGTTCGTTCGCACGGGTGCTCGGACACTACGCGCGCGACGAGGGCGTCCTCTCGCTCATGAGCGCGATCCGCAAAATGACACTCATGCCGGCACAGCGTCTCGAAGGCGTCGTCCCGGCGATGACCCGGAAGGGTCGCATCAAGATCGGTGCGGATGCCGATCTGACCATCTTCAATCCTGCCACGGTCATCGACCGGGCCACCTTCGAGGAGCCGTCGCGGCCCTCGGCGGGGATTCCCCATGTTCTGGTGGCAGGTCAGTTCGTCGTCCGCGAAGGAGAGCTCGTCGATGGGGTCATGCCGGGCGAGCCCATTCGCCGGCGTCCGATCAGCTAGGAGAGTTCCCTGCCCGCGATGAGCGCCGACGCACTCGCGTCCCGGTTTCCGTTGGGCAGCCAAGTCACGACGGCCCGACTCAGTGCTGACTCGTACCCCCTTCTGGCCGAACTCCGCAAGCACGAGCCGATCACCTGGGTTCCCGAGACAGCCATGTGGTTCGTGGCCCGCTACGACGACGTGCATCAGGTACTGGCCGACTTCCGGACCTACAGGTCGCCATTTCTGTCTGGGCGCTCCGTTGGCGCGCCTGGAAATCCAAACGGCGATTGCAGTGCTTCTGGGGCGCTTGCCGGACCTCGCACTCGATGAAGAGAGACCCGCCATCTTGGCCGGATACGAGTTCCGAAAGCCACCGGAGCTGTGGCTTACATGGGGGTATGAACCTCCCGGGCCGCCCCTCGCCTGAAGGACGGCCCGGTAGTTTCACACCTGCACCAAGATTCGGCCGAGCAGCCGAGATCAGTCGGGGAGATTCAGGCTGAGGTCCGACCGCAGGAAGAAGATTTCCGATGTCGCCGAGGCGACGGAGTTCCCCATGGCGTCCTCGAGCCTACGTGCCTCGAATCGCCCGAACGCCTGCTCGAAGAGGTCGTTCATGTCTCCGGGGCCACCCATGCTCGAGAAGCTCTCGTGCGGAATCGAGACGACCCAATCGCCGTTTCCACCCTGCGCCGACTGATAGACCGTGTACTCGATCGGTCCCTCAACCGTGGAGAGGGCTTCCTTGATCTTCTCCATGGTGTTTATGAAAGCGGGCTCCCCACCCGGCGCCAATGTGAACGTCAACACCTCGTAAATGGGGCGAATCGGTGCGTTGTCAGGACGCATGCTGAGGTCGGTGCGCTGCCGCCCGAGTGAGGCAACGACGTTCTCGACGTGAGGTGCGAAGTTCCGGTCGAGGCTCTCATTGCTCGCCTGCCGATCCACGTCCGGCTGGTCGAAGTCCGCATATGTATGCCCGCCACTGAACCACACGTACTGACCGGTGCGCTCGCCCATCCCGATCTCGAACACGGCCCACACCCACTGCCCCCCGGCCTCACCGTACCACTCCATGTGTCTCTTGGCGCCCTCCTCCATGGCCGATGCGTGGCCCGCCATGGGCTCGACGGTGACGACGTACGCCATCTCAGGGGTGTCTTCCTGCGCCTGGACGGGCGTAGCCAACGCCAAGATCGCGAGGGTCCATACAAACAACGGAAGTACGAGCTTCTTCATGGTTTCTCCTGGGGTAGGGCGCGGGTGTGGGCGGTGGAGTCGAGACGTCGCTCGATCGAGCCCAATAGATAAGAGACCGACAAGATGCCTGTGGTATCAGAATATCCGCAAGGAGCAGGCGGCGGACCGCAGAGCCCTCTCTGACTACGTCCGAGGCCGCTTCGGTCCCTTCTTGACCTGCTTCCGGGTCTCGGGGGACGCGGACGGATCTCCGAACCGTCGCACCCCCTGGTAGACCACCCAAGCTCGAATGAAGCCCATGCCGTCGTCTCGACACATGTGGCGCAGCAGGCGGTCGGCGGCATCACGCCACCGCGCCTTGGAGATCTTCCCGCCACGCATCAACTGATACAGCGCATCGTGAACGAGCGAGCCTCGCATGAAGTCCGAGGTATCGATGGTCGGACCGGACGGACCGTCCCACGCATATCCCCTCCTGATTACGAGCCGCCCAGTGAGGTCCAGATCGATGAAGTCGGTCCGAACGTCTTCTTCGGGAATGACGTCAGTGGATACACTGTACTCTTCAACGAGCTGGTACTTGTATCCGCCTCGATAGCAGCTCTGACTCGGATGGCATTCTGTCTCTGGCATACACGTCTCTCCCCGGCGTTGATGCGACCTTCAAGCTGCACCGGCGTAATTTCTTTCCATCGGACGGCCGCACGGTGTTGTCAGCGGGCGGCTAACATCCTATGGGGAGGCCACCCGGGCGCAAGGACGACGCACCACCATGACGCGACCACTCCTAATCCCCCTTCGCTCCAGGGAACACTGTCATCGCGGCACTTGTTGTGCGTATGTTCGCAACAGAGTTGCGACATCTTGACACAGGTACCCGCTGGAGATTGGCATGCGAAGAACGACGGATCGACTGTCCATGGCCCTGATGCTCATTCTGGCATCGGCGTCGCCGGCCCTGGCCCAGTCTGTTGAGGGTTACGTCGTCGACGACGAATCGGGAGACCCCATGGGTACCGTCGAGGTCGCGGTGCTGGCGCCGGATGACACCGTCATCGAGACGTTCGTAACCGATGAATCCGGGCGGTTCGTCGTCGAGATGCCCGACGGAGGATCGTTCCGCCTTCGGGCCAAGCGTATCGGCTACGAGGCCTCTATTTCCGACGTGTTCGCGCTCGGACCGGGGCAGGCCGCGCTCGCCGAACTCCGTCTCCAACTCGATCCCGTCCTGCTGGATCCCCTCATCGCCAGCGTGGAGAACCAAAGCATCGCGCTCGCACGCGAGGGATTCTACCAGCGGGCAGAGATGGGGTTCTCGGAGATCCGTACGGCGGAGTATTTCGAGGCGAAGCCACCCCTCGATATCTCCGACCTCTTCGGGGGGATGACCGGCGTATCGGTGTTGCGCCCTCCGGGTAGCTACTCATATGAAGTGTTTTCGACCCGCCGACGAGGGTGTCGCCCGAGCATCCACGTCGACGGCGCGACCGTGCAGGATGGGATCATCGACCTGGGCTCACAGCGTTTGCTCGTGGAAGACAATGCATCGCGCACGCCGCTCGGGGACATACCGGACCTGGTGGGTAGCCGAGACCTGGAGGCTTCGGATTGGCAGAGCCTAGTCAACCCGACCGAGGTGTCGGCGATCGAGGTGTT
The DNA here is from genome assembly GCA_965249725.1 of Longimicrobiales bacterium. Lineage (GTDB taxonomy): Bacteria > Gemmatimonadota > Gemmatimonadetes > Longimicrobiales > Gaopeijiaceae > CBDDCX01. Next base: position 54,121 of record CBDFMQ010000002.1, on the reverse strand, counting down.
TGCGGGCCAGGCGGGCCTGCCTGCGTGGGCCGGTGGATTGAAGAGTCCCTGTGGAGCGATCCTCATTTGGACGAAGGGATACGTGATGAGGGCTGAGGGGCCGGGACAGTGATGAGGATAGCTCGACCGCTGGAATTCATGGGTCCGAGGGTCTTACTCCTTGTCACGTTCGCACTGGCCAGTTCCGTGGTTACCACGAAGGCAGCTGCTCAGGTCGAAGTGGGCCTGAAGGGCGGCCTCAACCTCTCTAGTTTTCACGGCACGGAGATCGGCGAGTCCGACACCCGACAGGGGCATATCTTCGGAGCATTCCTCAACGTCGCTCTATGGGGCCCCTTCTCGGTACAGCCCGAGGCGTACTACTCCAGGAGGGGGGCGACGGGTGCCGACATCTACACCGAGACGCTGGGTGATGTGACGGATTGGCTGTGGAACTACAACTATCTCGATGTCGGACCACTCTTCAAGCTCCGCGTGACCCCAGAGAGCTTGTCGCCGACGGTGAGTTTCTTCGGTGGGCCGGTCATCTCGTTTCTCGTCGGCGCCAAGGCAACCGGTACCAAGTCAAAGGCCCAGGTCCCGCCCTATGTGGGCGCGTTCCCTTACGTCAGTCCCCTGAATTTCAACACCAAGGGTACTGATTGGGGTGGCGTCGCCGGGGTGGACGTCTCGTTCAATGTCGGTACCACGAAGCTCTACCTGGACGCACGCTATACGCAGATGATGACGGAGTTCGACGAGGCTCCTTACAACGAACAGTTCTCCCGGAAACACAACTCGCTCTCATTCCAGATCGGCGTGAGCCTCACGCCGCGCGCCTGGCGAGGGGGCCGTCGAGCCCGCCGGCGGGCGTTGGCCGCTCGGCCTCCGCCGGAGAACAGGGTCGTTCTCATGGAGCGGATTACCCGTGAGGACATCGCGGCCCGCCGTGAGAACAACTCGGTCTACGATCTCATCCGTTTGGAGCGACCGCAGTGGATCGATACCGGAGCGGAGACGGTGGAGGGCGCGCTGTTCCTCGATGGGCAGCCCTGGGTCGGCTCGACGGAGATTCTCCGAAACCGCCGCGGTGCCGAGGTCGAGGAGATCCGCCGTCTCGTGGGTGCCCCGGGTCCGTACCGAGCGCACGCGGTCGTGATCGAAATCGTCTCGAGGCGGGGAGTGGGCGGCTGACGTTGCAGAACACCGCCTCACAGGAGAGACGCGCGATGAGCCGGCACCATCTCCGACTTGCGACCCTCACGGTTTCGCTCGTGTGGTCAGGCGCCTGCGGCCCGCCGGAGGCTTCGTACGGGTCCGGGTCGATCGAAGCAAACAAGCTCGAAGCGCACATGCGCTTCCTGGTCGATGATGCGCTCGAGGGGCGTGAAACGGCGACCTGGGGACTGTACGTCAGCGAGAACTACGTGGCTTCGCAGTTCAAGTCCTATGGCCTGGAGCCCGGAGGCGACGGGAGCACGTACTTCCAAACCGTTCCGCTTCGGCAGAGCAACCGCGATCCGTCGAGGAGCGTCTTTCGACTGCACCGCGGCGGGAGTCCGATCACACTGGCGGAGGGGAGGGACTACGTCGTCGCGCCGGCGGTTTCACAGACGAGTGGGTCGGTAACGGCCCCGGTGGTCTTCGTGGGATACGGGCTGTACGCACCAGAACACGATCTCGACGACTACGGCCAGCTGGACGTCCAAGGGAAAATCGTGGCGATCCTCGATGGACGGGCCAACGTGTCCGCGCAACTGGACCCGCACGTGACCCTCCGCTTGTTCCAGGCCGCGGAAATGCACGGCGCGGTGGGCGCCATCACGCTTACGTTGCCGGGGACCGCAGGCGCCGAGGGATTCGCGGCCAGAGTCAGACCGGGCCAGCGGCCCCTAACCACCTGGATGGATGCCGATGGTCAGGCGTTCCAGCCCACACGAAATACGGTGGGAACCGACCTGCGAGCGACGCTCAGTTCGGAGGCGAGCGCTCGGCTGTTCGAGGGTTCGGAAAAGTCCTACGGGGAAGTGGTCGCGGAATCTCGCTCGGGCGAACAGTCACCCGAGGGCTTCGCACTGCCACTCCAGGTCACCCTCGGCCAGAGGTCGATTCACAGCGAAGCCGAGAGCCGGAATGTACTAGCGCTTCTGAGAGGATCGGATCCAAACCTCGCGAACGAGTACGTCGTGATCACCTGTCATCTGGATCACGTCGGCATCGGCCCGGCCGTAGACGGCGACAGCATCTACAACGGCGCCATGGACAACGCGACCGGCGTTGCGATCATGTTGGAGGTGGCGCGTGTTCTCGCCCAGACTTCAGACCGTCCGAAGCGATCCGTGCTCTTCTACGCCACCACCGCGGAGGAACACGGTCTTATCGGGTCCAGCTATTTCGTGAACAACCCCACCGTGCCTATCGAGAACATCGTGGCGAACATCAACGTGGACGCGCCCCGGATGTTCTGGCCCTTTGACGAGATCACCGCATACGGCGCCGAGCACGCCACCCTGAGGGCGTCCATCCGCGAAGCGGTGGAAAGCGTAGGGTACGGGTTGGACGAAGCGACCCCGTTCGAGAGTGGCGCTAGCGATCACTTCAGCTTCCTGCGAGCGGGTGTGCCCGGAACGCGCCTCATCCCGGCGATACGATCCACCGACCCCGGCATCGATGCAGCGGAGATGATGAGGATCCACAGACCCCACCAACCGTCGGACGATTTGTCACTCCCCTTCGATTACGAAATCGGCGCGGAGTTCGCCGGCGTTATACGAACCATCGTGCGGCACATCGCCGACGCCGACGGTCGACCTCAGTGGATCGAGGGCGATCCGCTCTCCCGCTAAGCGCCTGGTCGGGCGCTTCGGCAATTTAATCGGCCAGGGGTCTCGAAACGACCTCATCGAAGGGAGCACGTTGAATGGGTTCCGACCTGAATTTCGTCCAGTTTGTGGTGGATCAACTCGACGAGGACTGCGCCGCCACGTACAAGCACATGTTCGGTGAATTCGGCCTCTATAGTCACAACAAGCTCTTCGGACTGATCTGCGATGATCGGCTCTTCGTGAAGCCCACCGAGGGCGGCCGTGCATTCATCGGCGCAGTGGTGGAAGCGCCCCCCTACCCCGGTGCGAAGCCGAGTCTCCTGATCGGGGATCAGATCGAGGACGCCGAGTGGCTCAGCGATTTGGTGAAAATCACCACACGAGAGCTCCCCGAACCAAAACCAAAGAAGCGCAAGAAGAAGAAACCGCGGACGAGACCAACAGGAATCAATAGGACGAGGGCTCCGTCGTCCTGGAGGGGCAGCCGGTAGGGTTCGATGTGCCGCCATCGGGGATGGTCCAGCTAAATCAGGGCGTCCGAACCGGGCTAGGCCTACTCCAGCAGCCCCGTATTGGGGTGGAACGTCGCCCAGGCGAACCAGAACGCTACGTAGGCGTCCGCAACCGGCTCGAGCACCGAACCGACCAGTGAGCCCGAGATCGCCTCACCGGCCATGGTCCACTCGCTCCCGGTCTCCACATCGAGAAACGCGTCGTCGCGAACCTCGAAGGTGAGCTCCTGGCTGCCGGCCCTGGGCCTGAACGCCACAGCCGACTCCCCCTCTGTGGACCAGAACACGACGACCGATCGAGTGCCCTGTACATCGTCGTGAACCACCGTCTTGTCCCCCATGGCCGCGAGCGCCGTGAACGGAAACGCCATCCCGAAACCGTCATCTCGAGGAACGCCCAGAAGGCGTTCCTTCGGGGGCCGCCGACTGTCGATATCCGGGTTGAGGAAGAGCGTCTCGGCGTTGTCGATGACCTCGTAGTTCCCATAGGGATACGACTGGTAATCACGCCCCAGGCCCAGCTCCCCCGAGACGACGAGCGTCTCGGGGTGAAGAGCCCGCCAGGCATCCCAGCGCATTTCGACGGCGGGATACATCGGCAGTGGCGCACCGTCCAGGGGACCGCAACGAGCTCCACGCGCCATCTGCGGGAAGAGGGACTCCTGCCCGCCATCGTTGCGGCGATTGAACATGATCAGGTTGTTGTTGTAGAGCAGGCCTGACACGCCGAAGTCGGAGCCATGTACCGACGTGCGATCGAACACCATGCTCGACCCGGTGAGGGGACAGTAGGACACCGCGAGCGGCACTCCCAGGTCGTCGAAGTTCACGATCTCGTGCCACCAAAGAACGTTGTGGGGAACCGCAATGAACGTGCCCCCTACCTCGATGCCAATCACACGATCGAAATCCCTCAGGTAGTCGGCCTCGGGAGCGGCGACCCCGACGAGCGCCGGATCCAGGAGAGCGGGAATCCCATCTCTGCTCACCCCGCCCGAGAAGATGAAGGCCTCGGGGATGCTGCAGAATTCCTCCTTCGGGATGTCCACGACCGGCGGATCCGTGCCAACCTGTACGGGCGGAGAGGTCGCGTCGGTGCCACCGCAGCCGGACGCGGCACACGCGGCCAGGAGAAACATCCCTCCTCGGGCAGCCAGTCTCGACCTCGCTTCGCTCAAGTGACCTCCTCCGGTGCCGTCGCACTCGCGGCCCTGCTCTATGGCCCGCCCAGAATAAGCCGTGTCGCGCGTCTCACGTTCCCTTCCAGGTCAGGACGGAGAGTGGCGGGGTCCCGCCCTCAGTCCTCCAAGGTGAAACGGACGACCTCGGCCCCATGTCTGATTATGCGCGCGCCGATCTCCTTCAACTCGTCTAGGCCGTCGTCGATTTGAGCGAACACGTTTACCGGCTGTTTGGCGTCGACCGTGAGGCCTCGTGATATGAAGATCCCGTAAGCGATGTAGATCTCGTCGGGCACCAACACAGGCTCGTCGGCCACCAAGAAGCTGAGAGTGCCGGGCGGTATGCCCGCGACGCGTTGGTTCTCTCTCTCTACCGTCAGGTCGGGCGGGATCGCCACCATGGCCTGGCCGGAGACGACGCTCTGCTGAAAGAGGTACTCGAAAGGCAGGCGACCCTTGATCGTCGCGCAGGTCTTGGGCGCTTCTTCCTCCAGCAGTCGGGCGGTGAAGATGCCCCCTTTTTCGAACTCAAGCCTCAATGCCACCATTCTCTTCCTCCAGAGGATCGCAGTGATGCAGCGGGTCGCGGAGCGCCCCCTCCTTGGGGTGGCCGCCCCGGGTCACACGGTGCATCATAATGCTCTCGGGTAGATCTGAGTGGAAGTCGGTTCGGCAGAGGCTCTTTTTGAGGCGGAGGAAACCATGACGCATACGGCACGCAGAATCGGACGCAGGGGGACCCGGCACCTCGCTCTCGGCATCATGGCGCTGGTCCTGGCCGGCGGGCTCACCTCCGCCCTTCCCGGACAGGAACGGCCCGACGTCCTCACGATAGACCAACTGCTGTCGATCGAATCGGTGGTCGGCGGAGCGCCCGTCTGGTCCCCGGACGGTGAGGGCATCCTCGTTTCGTCGAGCGTCGCGGGGGGCCTCGTCTCACTTCCGGCCGACGGAGGCTTCCCCACGCGGATCCCGCTCAATATGGGAGGCGCTGGCCATTTCCAGGCCTCGCAGATGGCGGGCTGGTCGCCGTCCGGCCGCTGGATCTCCTACATGTCGAACAAGAGCGGCGCCCCGGAGTTGTGGCTGTGGTCGACCGAGGATGGCAGCGAAATCCAACTCACCGACCTCGGCGGTCGCATCAACTCGATGACATGGTCGCCCGATGAGCGGTGGATCGTCTTCGCCGGCGACCGTCACGGGAACTACGACATCTGGAAGGTCTCGGTGCCCGACGGAACGGTCTCCCGTCTCACCGACGACAAACGGTACGAGGTGTTCCCGACCTGGACGCCGGACTCCGAGAACATTCTGTACGTACGGCTGTCCGAGGATTGGGCGGACCACGATGTCATCGAGATCGACGCCGAGGGAGGCTCGGCGAGCCGCATCGTAGTCAGTGATCGAGACTTCTTCGACTACGGGGCCGGTACCAAGTTCGGCTATCCGCGTGTGTCCCCGGACGGTGAAGCCGTGCTCTTTCCGTCCCACCGCAGCGGTTGGATCAACTACTGGACGGTACCGCGGGCCGGAGGTGAACCTCGGCCGATCGCCGCGGCCGAAGCGGATCAAGGCGGGGCCCGTTGGTCGCCGGACGGACGCTCCATTCTCTACACCGAGAACCACAACGGCCACCACGACCTCCGCATCGTGGCGTCCCGTGGCGGGGAGCCGCGGGTGGTCGTCTCACCCGAGGCGGGGCGCATCTCGAGTCCGGCATGGTCGCCGGACGGAGGTGAAATCGCCTACACGCTCGCCACGCTCACGCGTCCGGCGGACCTGTACGTCTCGTCGGCAGAGGACGGGGCGGCGCGGGCGCTTACCCATTCGATGCCGGCCGGCAACTTCGAGAATCGTCTGGTGGTGCCGGAGAAGGTGCTCTACCCCAGCACAGACGGGTACGAGATTGCCGCCTACCTGTACGCACCACCGGGCCTCGCCCCGGGCGAACGCGTACCCGGCGTCATGTGGATCCACGGAGGACCGACCGGACAATACCACGACACCTTTCAGCAGGACGTGCAGTACTTCGTGCAGCGAGGCTACGCGGTCCTGCTTCCCAACATCCGCGGGAGCTCGGGCTACGGGAAGTCGTTCGAATCAGGAAATAACGGATGTTGGGGACATTGCGACCTCGACGATGTCGTGGCTGGTGTGGACTACCTCAAGACCCTCCCGTACATAGACGCCGACAAGATGGGCATCACGGGAACCAGCTACGGCGGCATCATGAGCATGTATGCGGTGGCGTTCGCTCCCGACGTCTTCCAGGCGTCGATTCCCGGGTCCGGCTATGCCGATTGGGTGCACTTCTACAACAGCGAAAACGAACTCCGGCACGTCAAGCTTCTCGAGTACGAACTGGGCCCGTTCGCAACCAGTGAGCATGTGTGGGCGAACAGTTCCGCCATCCACGGCGTGCCCGACGTCTCGACCCCCGTCATGCTCGTAAGCGGCGTGGGCCTCTACCCCGGTTCGGATCAGTCAGAGATCTTCGCCCAGGCCCTCGAAAACCACTACAAGCCCTTCCGCAACATGACGTACGAGGGCGAGTTCTACTACGTCCGGGGCAAAGCCAATCGGCGGCAGATGCTCCTCGACATGGAGGACTTCTTCAGCCAGTTCCTCAAGGACGGGGTCACGACCGTTCGCGGGGCGAGGAAGACAGCTACGAGTCAACCCAACCCGTAGTCGGTTCGTTGCCGCCTCCTCAGTAGATCCAGAGGGTGGACTGCGGCAGGTGGTTCTCGAGGGTCCACGACACGGACTGCCCCCCACGGGGGTGGATCGTCTGGCTGTAGTAGGGGCGAGCACCCACCGGATCCGCCATGAGGCGGAAGCCGCTGCTCCGGAGTAGGCTGGCGGGGATCGAAGCGGAGTCGGTTCGCATGCTGGTCACCGAGAAGAGCCGTATGCGCTCTCCGCTCCGCACCGCGTAGATCCTCATGTCCGCCCAATTGCGGTTAGTCACATGCAATTGGCTCGGCAGTCCCCCGATAAGGGCACGCGAAGTCTCTCGCTCCTTATCGGATGACCCTGAAGAGGCACACCCGGCGAACACCGCCACGAAGAAGATGACGGCTAAGATGGAGAATGCGCTTCGCACCATTCGGGCCCCTTGAAGGATCCGCGGTAAACACCTCATGCCACGAGGGGCATGTCAATCCATCTACTGTCCGCCTGGCCGTCGGGTTCCGGCCATACGAAAACGCACCGTCTGCCCCCAAGCCGGACTTCGACCAGGAGGCAGCGGTGCGTATCGGCCCGTTGCCCCAGAGCTGGGTGATGGACTCGCCCGCTTCGGCAACCGTCGAGCCGTAGAAGTACCCGAAGCCCTGGATGGTGAAGCGCGGAACCGGGAGCGCCTCCACGGTGCTCCGATCCAACCCGAAGGTGCTTCGCATCGTCCACTGGAAGTCACGAGTAAAGACCGGAACCAGGGTCAGTCCGGCTTCGACACCCCGGGTATTGATCTCTCCGCCGTTGAAGATCGACCGTGCAAAGCCCGAAGAGGGAGCCAGCGTACGCGTGAGAATCACGTCCTTGATCGTCTTGTTGTAATACGTGAGTTCGACCGTGGCGCGGTCGGTGAAGAGCGTAGCGTCGATCCCGCCCTCGATCTCGGTCTGCCGCTCGGGTCTCAGGTCGAGAGCCGCGGTGGTCCCCAGCACGCGCAATGCGGGGAGCCCCGCGATGTTCCGCCCTTCGTACTCGGTGAACTTCTGACCGTAGACCGGTTGGTTGCCGGACTGCCCCCAGGCGGCCCGGAATTTGATCTCTTCGAGGACGTCGTTCCCGACCGGTATCCTGAAGGAAGCCGCGACTTTCGGGTAGAAGTGGTATTCTTCGGTGTCCGAATTGTTCGAGCTTCGGTCAACCCGTAACCCGGCGGTCAACAGCACCCGCTCGTCCCACATCAAGACCTCTTCCTGCCCGAAGAGACCGAAGTCCTCCACGCGCTCACGGACTTGGCGCACTTCCGTGGCCGTTCCCCTGTCGACGTTCTGCAAACCGCCGATAAGGTTCCTGGCGATCGTGGTGCTCGAGTCCAGGTCCCGAATCTCGTACTGGGTTCCGAACGAGGTCGTCGCCTGAAAAGCGTTTGAGCTGTAGGTGTAGACCGCGTTCAGGTTGAGGTTCATGAAGGTGCTGTAGGCGGACCCCAACACCGACGTTCCCGGTAGGCCGTCGTTCGGCTCAAACTGGGCCTCCGGTGGTGAGAAGAGCTGGCTCTTCTGGTTGAAGAAGTCGACGCCACCGGTCCCAGTGAGGCGCAGGTTGTGTGTACTGTTGGATATCGCCTGGACCGTGAGGTTCATTGCACCGACGAAGCGATAGACCTCTTCGTCGTTCTTCACCAAGGCCGCTGTCTCGAGAATGTTCGACGATGCGAACGGATTCCTGGGATAGACGCCCGTCCCCCCTGGGCAATTGGCCACGTTGGCTTCACGAGCCCCTCCGGAGCACGTCGCCCGCAGATCGACGAAGCTGGGCGTGGAAGGGAGCGTCATGTAGTAACTGATGCTCCGGTTGTCGTTGTTGGTGATGCCGCGTCCCGCGTTGCTGTGAATCGCGTTCGTGTTGAGGCTGAACGAGACTTTGTCTCCGACCGTCTGATCGATGTTCAACTTGAGCGACTGCTTCTCGTAGCCGGTGTTGGCGATGATGCCGCCATCGTCCTTGATCAGCGCAGAGGCGTAGTAGCGCGTGTCCGCCGTTCCCCCGCTTACGCTCGCAGACGTCTCGTAGGAGAGCGGCGAGGCACCGGCGAGGAGTTCCTCGTGGTCGAAAAACTCTCCCGACCAGTGCTCGGCAGCTTGGTCGCCGAAGAACTCCACGGCCTCGGCCTGCGAGGTGAATCGGCGCAGACCCAACTTGTTCGAGAGCTGGGAGAAGCCGAAGCGCTGCGTCACGTTGAACTGCGGGGCTCCGATACGGCCCCGCTTGGTCTTGATGATGACGACACCGTTGTTCGCGCCTTCGAACCGTAGATGGCCGCGGCCGACGCTCCCTTGAGGACCTCGATGCTCTCGATGTCGTAGGGATTCAAGTCGGAGATCCGATTCGCGCTGTTGTCCTGGCCGCCGCCTCGGACGGGGTTCGACGACGAGACCGTGATGTTGTGAACGCCCGTGGGAATGGTTTCGTCACCCACGATGACGCCGTCCACGATGTAGAGGGGCGTGTGGTTCCCGAGGATGGTCGACACGCCTCGGAGCTGGAGCTGCATGCCGCCCCCGGGCGCACCGGAGTTGGGATGGATGTTCGCTCCGGACACCTTACCCCGAAGTGCTTGCTCGATCGAAGCGGCCGGCACCCTCTCGAGTTGTCGCGCGCTGACGCTGGACACCGCATTGGCCAAGTTGCGCCTCGAGACTCCCGTGGCCTGCCCCGTGACCACGATCTCTTCCAGGTTCAGCACGTCGACCTGGAGCGCCACGTCGACGCGGCTGGTCCCCGCCGCCACCGTAACCGTCTCACTCCTGTACCCCAAATAGGTGATTTCGAGAGTGACCTGTCCGGCTTGAGTGGGTACGGCGAACGTGCCGTTGTCGCCGCTGAAGGCGCCTTGCGATGAGCCAGAGATGGACACTGCCGCGCCCCCGAGGGGCTGCCCGGTCATGCCGTCCGTGACGGTCCCGGTGACGACGCGCGCTTGCGCCTGCACCTCACTCGCGGTGAAGAGGGAAAACAGGGCCAAAAGCAGACAGTAACGAAGCTTCATGACGCTCCTCCAAATGTTGCCGGCCCGAATTCTCGGGGGCAAGCTCAAAATACTGGTGATCCGGGCGAGCCAAGCTCACCCGATGGTCACCGCGACCGGTACGCAGGGTACCGGATACTATCGACGAAACAAGGGGGGGGCGTTTTCACGAACCACATACGTCTAGGTGGCGGGGTCGGCCCTGTCAAGCTTGATGAATCGACGATCTGCCGTGCCGCAACCGCACTAGCGAGCCACTCCTTGGCGTGCCGACGAGCTTGTTCTCTTCGAACGTATTCACTTGTGCCTCGTAGAATCGTTGGAACCCCTGTCCGCCACGCCAAGCGTCCGAGTCTTCGCGCCCCACCCGGCCGAGTTGTGGAAGTTCGCCACCATGCCGCCCGGCGGCACCAGTTCGTCGCATGCCTCGCGCACGTCGTCGCTCAACCGCATGTCGCCCACGGGCAGGAGATCCTCGAGGTGGGCGAGTGTGCGGGGACCGACGATGGGCGCCGTGATACCCGGTTGATCCTTCACCCAGAGCACGGCGAGCTGAATCGGTGGGATTCCGACTTCTTTGGCGAGCGCCACGAATCGACTGCCGACGTCGATACCGGCTTCGTTGATCCGTTCGGCATAGATTCCCCCTCGGTACGCCGCCCTCGAACCTTCGGGATAATCCTCGACGCTCGAGTAACGTCCCGTCAGCACCCCTTGCGCGATGGGAGACCACGGCATGAGTCCCAACTCGTGCTCCAGGCAGAGCGGCACCAACTCGTTTTCGATGCGTCGATCCAGAAGATTGTACGGGGGCTGTTCGCAGCAGAATCGTGCATACCCACGGCGATCGCTGATGGCGAGAGCCTCCATGACCCGCCAAGCGGGGTGTGTGGAGCAGGCCACGTACCGGACCTTGCCCGAACGAACCAGATCGTCGAGCGCGGCCAACGTCTCCTCTGGATGGGTGTCGGGATCGCATCGGTGAACGAAGTAGAAATCGATGTAGTCGGTCTGCAGTCGCTCGAGGGATTCCTCACAGGCCTGCATGATATGCAGCTTCGAACTGCCGCGGTCGTTGGGTCCTGGACCGGTCGGAGGAAACACCTTGGTCGTAAGCAGCACCTGCTTACGTAGCCCCGCACTCTTCAGCGCTCGTCCGATGATCCGCTCCGCCTCTCCCTCTCCATAGCTGTTGCCGGAGTCGATGAGGTTGATGCCGGCGTCCATCGCACGCTTCAGGATCTGCTTCGCTTCGTCCTCGGGAGTCGGGTCGGCAAAATTCGCCGTTCCGAGGGCGAGCGCGGAGACCCTGACGCCCGTTCGGCCCATCACTCTGTATTCCATTCTCGAGTTCCTCTAGAAGGCTGTTGAAGCCGCGTGGCGGGTCTCGTGGGCAACGTCTCTCGTCATCTGGTTCGCTCTGATTCACCCAAGTCGAGGATCGCATCGATCGTGGCCATCCCGCCCACGTGATCGGCCCACTCGTCATACACACCGCGCACCGCGGCGCGAAAGGGCTCCCGGTCAGGATTGCTGATCTTCACCCCCACCTCCTGCAGTCGTTGGAGGGCCGAATCGGCCTCGGCGCGGTACCAGGCCCTCTGCTGCAGGATCATCTCCCTGGCGGCCCGATCGATCACGGCGCGATCCTGCGCGGAGAGGTCGTCGTAGAATGACCGGCTCATCACCACGTATTCGACCAGTCGAATCCAACCGACTCGCACCCAATACGGCGCCGGCTCGTAGAACCGCTTGGCAAAGTAGTTGGGGTCGGCCGCCTCCGCGCCGTCGATGACACCCTGTTCCAACGCCGTGTACAGCTCACCGTACGCCATCGGCAGCGGATTTGCACCGAACGCCTCGAACGTGGCCAGGTGTAGTCGATTCTCCATAGTGCGGATCTTGAGCCCCCGTAAGTCCTCCAGACGCTCGACCGGGCGCTCGGTGGTCATGATGTGCCGCTCGCCCACGTCGAAGTACCCCAAGAGGTGCAGCCCGCGACGCTCGAACGCGGGCGCGAGCCCCTGCCCTATGTGCGAGTCCATAACCGCATCGAAGTGCTCCGGCCCATCGAACAGGAACGGCAGCTCGAAGAGGTTGGTTTCGGGAACGAAGCTCGCCATCACGCTCGCGATGTTGGCCAACTCTACGCTACCCATCTGCAACCCTTCGACCACATCACGCTGGTTGCCCAATTGGTTATTGGGATACACTTGAACGCGAACGCGGCCTTCGGTGCCTTCGGCCACCATCTCCGCGAACAGCTCGACGGCCCTCACCTGGGGCTCTGACGGGTTCTGGGAGAGGGCGGCCTTCAGGATGGTGACGGGCTCCCCTGAACCGCAGCCTGAGATCAACAGCGAGACCGCAGCGACGAGGGTCACGTTCATAGCGAGACGACGGTGCACTGGGCGGCAAGCCGGGACGACACTCCAGTCCTTCACTGGGCGGCCAACCGTGGGAGCCACAACACGGTGTCGGGCCAGTAGGTAACGACCACTAGGACCACGAGCATCGCGATCAGTATCGGCAGGATCTTGCCGCTCACCGCCCGCACACTCTGTTCCGCAATACCGCAGGCCACGAACAGGGTGGCCCCGTACGGCGGAGTGATGTACCCGATCGCCAGATTCACGGTGGTCAGAATCCCGAAGTGCAGCGGGTCGATCCCGAAGTCGAGTGCGAGCGGAAACAAGATCGGTACAAATACGATCACCGCTGAGAAGCTCTCGAGGAACATGCCCAACAACAGCAGTACCAGATTGAGGAACAGCAAGAACAGGACACGGTCGCTGATGTGGGCCTGTAGGAACGCCCCCAGCGCTTGCGGTACCTGGTGTGACGCCACCATCCAAGCGAACAACATGGCGGTGGCCGCAATGAACAGCACCACGCTGGACGTCTCGGCCGCCTGGAGGACGATCGACGGTAGATCTCGCCAACCGATTTCACGATAGATAAAGAGCCCGACCACGAGACCGTATACCACCGCTGCCGCTGCAGCTTCGGTCGCGGTGAATACGCCACCCAGAATGCCGAACACGATCAGAACGGGCAGCCCCAATGCCGGGAGCGCCTTCACTCCGGCGACCAAGGCTTTCTGCAGGTCGAACGGCACCGGCGCATCGAAGTCGGGTCCCTCCTTGAGCGCCTGTCGATAGGCTACCACCATCAGACCGACGCCGATCAGCACCCCGGGTACGACCCCCGCCAAGAACAACTGGGCCACGGAAGTGCCGGTCACGTATCCGATTACGATCATCAAGATACTCGGCGGGATGATCGGGCCGATCGCCCCCCCGGCCGCCTGAAGCGCCGCGGCAAAGCGCATGTCGTATCCCCGGCTCCGCATCGCCGGCAGCATGATCGAGCCGACGGCCGCCGTATCCGCAGTCGATGACCCCGAGATCCCCGCGAACACCATGCTGGCCATCACCGTCACCATCCCGAGGCTCCCCCGCACGAAGCAGAGACAGGCGGAAGCGAACTCCACGATCCGCCTCGACATGCCTCCCTTGTCCATCAGTCCCCCGGCCAGCATGAACAACGGCACCGCCATGATCGGCCACGAATCGAGCGCGGTGAACATGCGCTGCGGGACCAACGTCAGTGGAAGACTCTGATCGGCCAGGAGAGCGCCGAGTGCGCCCACGCCGAGGGCGAAAGCCACGGGCATACCGATGATGATCAGCACGAGCATGATCAGGACCAGCAGGATCACGATGCCTCCAACTCTCGGTCACTCTGCAGCGTCGCCAGGATCGCCTCCATCAGCATCAGACCGCCCGCAACCGGGAACACCAAGTACACCAATCCCATGTTCAGCTGCATGGCGGGAGAGGTCTGCACCAACCCGATCATCAAGAGGCGCACCCCCCAGATCAAGACGACGGCCGAGTAGGTCGCAATAAGGCCCCCGGTGAGTGCCGCAATCCCTCTTCGCCATCGGGGGGTCAACGCGGGGCCCAGGTAGTCGACCGCGAGGTGGCTGCCCTTACGCAGACAGATGGAAGAGGTGAGAAGGATGATCCACACCTGGCAGAAGCGCGCTAGTTCTTCCGTCCAGGTCGGAGGTTGGTTGAACACGTAACGCGCCACGACCTGTGCGAACACGGAGATCGTCAGCACGGCGAAGAGGGTTACGATCGTGATCTCGACCGATCGGCGAATCGGCCGCAGGAACCGGTCAGTTGCTCCAGTCGGCAATGATCTTGGCGCAAATCTTGATCGCGCGGATGTAGTCCTCGACATCTACCCACTCGTCGTGCCTGCCCGCCTGGGTGAGGTCACCGGCCAAGGGACCGATACCGACCGAGGGGATGTCGCTGAAGAGTTTCGGATTCCGGATGTCGCTCCCCGAATGAAGTGGATTCACCTCAGGCTCGACTCCCGTCACCTCGACAACCGCTCGATGTACCGTTTGGTAGAGCGGATGGTCGCGCGGCACTTCGACACCCTGTGTGCCGGCCAACCACTCGACCACCGGACGATTCTCCGTCAGCCACGGGTCATTCCGCGTCGCACGCTCGACGGCGTCCAGAATTTCCCGCTGCACGTCGGGCATCAGTTCGGTCGGTGGGAAGGTCGTCGACCCCTCGATCACGCACTCGGTCGGGACCCTTGTCGTGCTACCCTCCCGGCCACAAGAGACGTGGCTCGTCAGCAGATTCGTCGAACGGCCCACCGCTGCATCGAGGGCGGGATGGAATACCCTCTCCGCTCTGTCCTCGTCGAGGTCGTCGAGCGCATTCAGCACCAAAGCCATCTTGTCGACCGCATTCACGGCCATGTGCGTGAACGCCGTTTGTCCGGGCTCGCGCGTATCCGGAGCCTGTCCCTCGACCGTGATCCGGAACCTCGCCATGCCCGAAGTGATCGCCTTGATGTCCTTGAGGCCCTTCTCCGACTCGGCAGGATGCAGATATACGGAAGCGTCGGCGTGGTATCCTTCGTTCAACAAGCCGACGATGCCGCGAGCGTTGCGCTTGGCCGGAGTACTGGCGAGCAAGATGTCGCCGCGGGGGGTACCCATCGACTCGAGCACCGCCGCAAGCGCCTCGGCCATGATCGCCACGCCCGCCAAGTCGTCCGCCACACCCCACCCGTAGAGGCGACCCTGGTCCACCTCGGCCGCGAACGGGTCGCGGGTCCACCCCGCCATGGACTCTTCCGTCATGGGTTCCGGGTCGGGATGACCGAAGAAGAGCATGCTCTTCCCACCTCCGGTTCCCCGGAGTCGGCCCATCACACTGACCCGTTCGCTCATGTCGATCATCTCTTCGGAGGCGAACTCGTGCTCGGGACGTAGCCCGATGGGCAACAGGCTGAGCGTCTCCACCTCGAGCCCCAGTCCCTCGAAGCGCGCGGAGACCAGAGCCTGAACGGCTGCTTCGCCATCTGGCTGGGCGCGTATCAGGCTCTGCAGGAATTCGACGTGCGACTCACGGTTTCGGTCGATCGTCTGAAATAGCTCTCGTTCCCGCCGGGAGTCCTGTACGGCGCTGGCGGACAGCGGATGTGAGCACAGGACCATCGTGACCGCGGCCATCGACCACATGAAAACTCGGCTGCTCATCGTCATCTCCTCAAGGTAGGCGGCTGATAAGCTATCCGATGGCTCTGAGGGCTGCAAAGACGACGATGGGTCAGACGAGGAATGTCTCTCTCATCCTGCGTTTGCCGAGATCTCAGGCGAGTCGCACCTTCCGACAAATTCGACGACTGCCTACTCCCGA
Source organism: Longimicrobiales bacterium (assembly GCA_965249725.1). Taxonomy (GTDB): domain Bacteria; phylum Gemmatimonadota; class Gemmatimonadetes; order Longimicrobiales; family Gaopeijiaceae; genus CBDDCX01. The sequence goes on along the minus strand of CBDFMQ010000002.1, from coordinate 38,185 downwards.
CGAGAGGACTGCCTTGAACGCAACACGGGTAGCCATAACCATCGCCCTGGCCATGACCTTGGGCACCTCCCCTACCAACGGCCAGACCTTTACGACCGACGACCCGGTTCTGCGACGCATCTGGGCCATGGGAATGGACAGCTCGAGGACCTACGAGTTCGCGCAGGTCCTGATGGACTCGATCGGCCCCCGTCTGACCGGCACGCCAGAGCTCGAGGCCGCGGGCGACTGGCTCGTCTCGAACTACGCCTCGTGGGGCATCCCCGCCAAGAAGGAGCAGTACGGAACCTGGAGGGGGTGGCGGCGGGGTCCGACGCACGTCGACCTCCTGCGCCCTCGTCTGCGCACGCTCGAAGCCACGATGCTGGGTTGGAGCCCGGGTACGAACGGCCCCGTTGAGGGAGATGTCGTCGTGCTACCGAGGGTCCGGAACCCAGCCGAGTTCGCCGCCTGGCTCTCGACGGCGCGAAGCAAGTACATCCTGATTTCCGCGCCGCAGATCACCTGCCGTCCGGATCGGAGCTGGGAGGAATTCGCGGACACGAGTGTCTACGAAGACATGCGCGCGAGTCGGGACCAGCAGTCCAGGGAGTGGCAGGAGCGGATCGAGCGAACCGGCCACACCGCGAGAACGCTTGCCCAAGCGCTCGAGCGAGGGGGCGTCGCCGGTGTGCTGACCTCCACATGGTCCGGTGGGTGGGGCGTAACGCGCATCTTCGGTGCCCGAACCGACGTGGTGCCCTCGCTCGACCTGAGTTGCGAGGACTACAGCCTCCTGTTCCGGCTCGCACAAAACTCACAGGGCCCGGTCCTCAGGGTAGACGCCCAGGGAGAGATGCTGGGAGAGGTCCCGGCCTACAACACGATCGCGGAGTTCCGCGGTGTGTCACTTCCCGACGAGTATGTGGTGCTGTCGTCACATCTGGATTCGTGGGACGGGGGCTCGGGGGCCACGGACACGGGAGCCGGCACGATCACGATCCTCGAGGCTATGCGCATTCTGAAAGAGGTCTATCCGGCGCCCAAGAGGACGATTCTCGTCGGGCATTGGGGAGGCGAGGAACAGGGGCTGAACGGCTCACGGGCGTTCGCGCAGGACAACCCGGAGGTCGTCGAGGGCCTTCACGTTCTGCTCAACTTCGATATCGGAACGGGACTGGTGAACGACATCTCCATGCAGGGAATGACGGGAGCCGGCGCGCACTTCTCACGATGGTTCGCTCAAATGCCCAGCGAACTGGCCGATCCTCTCAAGCTCACGCTCCCCGGCATACCCGCGACCGGAGGGACCGACCACGCCTCGTTCCTCTGCTACGGCGTGCCGGCCTTCCGATTCGGCGGACGAGGGTGGGACTACCGCACATACACCTGGCACACGAACAGAGATACGTTCGACAAGCTCGTCTTCGAGGAAGTGAGACACAACGCGACCCTGATCGCGGCAATGACGTACCTGGCCGCTGAAGATCCAGAGCGTGTTTCGCGGGAGCGGAGAGCGTCGTTCCCAGCCGACGAGCGTACGGGAGAAGCCACGGGGTGGCCCATCTGTATCGACCCGGAGCGTTCGTGGCCGGGTCCGGGGGGTTAATGGAATGCCCGAGATCGGGTGGTTGCACAGATTGTGAGAACCGAGCAAGCTGCGGCTTCGACATGGAGCCGTCTAGTCACTCGGGGATGCTGAATCATGGACAGGTCTTTGTTACGGGCGTTATGCAGTGTCACCATCGTTTTCCTTATCACCAGCCAACAGGGCGCATCGGCACAGCAAGTGGAGACCTATGACCCAGAAGCACGTCTCGTGGAGCTTGGCATCACGCTGCCTGTACCGCCCAGCCCGGTTGCCAACTATGTGAACGGTGTGCGCACCGGCAACTTGATCTTCCTCGCGGGCAAAGGGCCCAGGCGGGCGGATGGCACTGAAATCACCGGGAAGCTCGGTGCGGGTGTCACCATCGCCGACGGCTATGAGGGCGCGCGTTTGACGGCGATCAATCAGCTGGCCGTCCTCAAGTCGATGCTCGGTAACCTCGACCGGGTCGTGCGCGTCGTGAAAGTCTTGGGCATGGTCAACTCCGACCCCTCCTTCGTCGAGCAGCCGGCGGTAATCAACGGTTTCTCGGACCTGATCGTCGAGGTCTTCGGAGATCGTGGACGGCACGCCCGCGCCGCCGTCGGGATGGCATCGCTGCCCCGCGGCCAGGCAGTGGAAATCGAGATGATCGTCGAAGTACGGGACCAAGCCGAGTTCTTGCGCCGGCTCCTCTCCGCCGAGGGTCCGGGTCGTCTAACCGACAGCGGGACTCGTCATGCCATGCAGACGCGGTTCCGGCCGGTTTCCTTCGCACGGTAGAGAGCTTCGTCTGCCGCGGCCACGAGCGCCTTGATGCTGTCGCCATGCCGGGGGGCAACAGCGATGCCGATGCTGATGGTGATCTTCATGCTCAAATCATCGAGGACGAAGGTGTGGGCCTCGATCGCAGCCCGAACGCGTTCCGCAACGTGCTCGACTCCTGCAGCATCGGTCTCCGTCAAGTAACTGAGGAACTCCTCACCCCCGTAGCGAGCCGACGCATCGGCGATTCGGACACTCTGGTTGATAATCTGCCCCACTTCACCCAGGACATGGCTCCCCATTTGGTGGCCGTGCCCGTCGTTGACCGACTTGAAGCGGTCCAGATCCATCATCAACACGCCGAGAGGCAAATCGTAGCGCATGCATCGCTCCAGCTCTCTCTCAAAGGCCAGGTAGAGCGATTCCTTGGTCAGCAGACCTGTCAGCTGATCGTAGGAGATGAGATCACGGACATCGGCGTGGAACCTCGCTTCGATGTCGTCGAGCATCACGAACTTGAGGACGGAGTCGCCGATCCGGATCTTGTCACCATCTCGAAGCTGAACGGAGTCCACCGGATCCGAGTTCACGAACGTCTTGTTCGTGCTCTCCAGATCGGTGAGGGTGAAGGTCGCGCTACCGTCTTTCGCGACGTGATAGTCGACGCGCGCATGCTCCCGCGACGTTCCATGGCCCGGCAAACAGATATCGGCCGTGGTGCTGCGCCCGATGACCATACTGATCCTTCTGAGGCGAAAGTCCCGACCGATCTCCTCACCCTTCAGAACTATCAGGGAAGCGTGACTCTTCTTGTTGAGCCCCCGGTCTGGGACGAACGGGCTCTTCATGATCAGCGTTCTGTTGTCGGTCATCGACGACGTCCCCGAGCGAGCATCAGTTCTGCGCCCGCATGTTGAACCCCTCGGACGAACTCACAACGAGCATCACTCCAGAGGTGCGCGGTCTGCCTCCTAAAAGATGCGGTTTGGGGGTCTCGCGCCACAAGTCGGTGTCCCGGCGAGCCGAACAGGATGCTGGCTCGACGAGCCGGACCTGCAGCCCGCCGGGCATCAGGACGGCGCGTAGCCTCCATCAGACGCCCTCAGGCATGGCCGATACTTGCCGCGCCCCGTACAGACACGCCTGCTGCTCGTCACCGCTTACGACCTCACACTCGGCAGTTCGCTCCTCGCTGGTGGCCCTCAGGACGTCGAGTTCTTCCCCGATCGCGCGGTAACACATCAAGCGACCCGTCCGATCGTCGAGCTGTGGGCAAAAAGCAAAGGCGCCATCCGTACGCGCGCTGACATCGATCAGGTTCTTCACGAAGCCGACGTAACACCAAGGTCGTAGGTCTGCGTTCGCCTTGGAGCATTCCTCGATGCCGCGCTCGTGATCGCCGACCACGTGTCCCGCGATATCACGCCCGAGACTCTGAATACAGGTCTGGCGCATGTGCTCAGGAGCCGTCAGACAGGTGGCGGCACCCTCTGCGATCTCCCAGTCGTTCAGCCAGAGGATCGCCGACGTCTGCATGACGTAGCACTCTTGCAGATAGCGGGCTTCCATGACCGAGCAGGGATAGAGGGGATCGTCGGGATCGAGACCGGCCCACTCGCTCGCGGCGTGCTCGTGCTCGGCCATCTCGGCTTGCTCACCCTCCATGGGCATGGGCGCATCTTCCGCCTCCCCGCCTCCCCCGGTCTCAGCCATCATATCGTCGACCATATGATGCGGCGCCGTCGCATTCATGATGTTCTCCATGAATGCACCGCCGTAACACGACCGCTGATCCCAGTTCGAGGACAGGTGGTCACAGGCCTCGAGGGCGACCGGCAGGTCGTGACCGTAGATCATGGTCAGCCCGTGACCCATACCGTGCAGGCACTGGAACAGCACGAAGCGAGCGGCCGGGTCGCCCCGGTACATCTCACAGAGGGCGTTGACGTCCGCCGCGGTGATGTCGCCCATCTCCATAAAACGCGCCTGAATCACCCCGTGGTAACACCCGGATTGGTAGAGCTCGGAGCACTGTTCGAACGTCTCGCTCCAGTTCGGGTTGTTCTGATAGGCGGTGATGCCGATGCCATGCACGTACATGTGCCCGTTCCGCTCGACCTTCGGGTCCACCGAGCCGATCGCCTCGAGCAGCCGGATGGCCTCGTGGACACCCTCCTCGTCGAGCCGCCCGAGGATCACCGGCTCGTAGCAGGCCTCCTCTTCTGCAGCCTCGAGTGCGCCACAACGATCCCAAGCCTCCTCCACGAGCGGCCGGAGGTCGTCGGGCAAATCGGCCGAGGGCATCGCCGGTCCGCACGCCACCACGAACAACAGCGCCACGAGCGACTTGTCCGCGAGAAGTGAAAATGAAGATGAGGAGTAGCCGTGTATGGACATGGTTCAGCCCTTCGAGGGGTTTTCTTGTGAGTCCACGGAAAGTTAGGGACCGGGATCGGACACAGCCAGATTCGCCGCTGGCATGCAGAGCTCGCCGTCCTATCCCTACTGTCCTCCGGGATCCGACCCGGGCACATTGGAGAAGAGGGACTCCAGGCCCCTACTCCTCACCGCGGATCGAACCAGGAGACGGCGATGTTCAGCAGACGTTCCTTCGTGCAGTTGGCCGGCGGCGCAGCACTGGGTGGGCTCGCCACGCCACGCCTCAGCCTCGGGGCGGCGGGTGAGATCCTACGAGCGGGTAGCGCCGACCGTCGGTCCGCGGGAATGATCGCCCGGGACGAAGCATACTGGGAGGTCATCCAGAGGGCCTACACGCAGGATGCGAGCTTCATCAACCTGGAAAGCGGCTTTTTCAGTCCCGCCGCGGATCCCGTCGTGGACGCCCAGGTGGAAAACCTGAGGATGATCAACCGTATCCCGTCGTTCTACATGCGTCGTCGGATGGCGCAGGACGCGTTGGTGGAGGGGCTGCGGGGGCTTTAGGACTCGTCATGATTGAGCCAGGAGCTGCGACACCTTTCACCCCGGTGGCCGAGCGAAGCCGCATCGAGTCGATCGACGTTCTGAGGGGGGTCGCCGTGCTCGGGATTCTGGCCATGAATATCTACGCCTTCGCGATGCCCTTCGCGGCCTACGACAATCCTCTGGCGTGGGGCGGAACCGACGAGCTTTCGATGTCCATCTGGTTCGCCACGCACTTTCTCGTCGATCAGAAGTTCCTGCCCATCTTCTCGATGCTTTTTGGCGCCGGACTCATTCTGATGACGGAACGCTCAGAAACCGGGAAGTTCGCTGGCACATGGTATCGGCGCATGCTCTGGTTGCTGGTGATGGGCGCGCTCCATGCCTACTTGATCTGGTTCGGCGACATTCTCTTCACCTACGCCTTCTTGGGTCTCCTGATCTATCCGCTACGTCGCAAGAAGGCCAAGACGCTGATCATTCTCGGTTCGATCTGGATGCTTCCGGCCCTCGCTCTTTCAACCGGGGGCGGGTTATGGATGGAACAGATGATCCCCGAGGGCCAAGCGCTCGAAATCAAGGCGGATGCGGGTGACGAGCTCACCGAGGAAGAAGCGGTCGGTCTGGAAAAATGGCTAGACCAGCGGCCCATGGTGGCGCCGACGGAGGGGGATCTGGACGCCAATGTGACGGCGTACCGCGGGAGCTATGGAGACGCCCTCGCTCACCGTGCGCCAGAGGTTCTGATGATGCAGACCATGGGCCTAGTGTTCTTTGGCTTGTGGCGTATGGGGGGATTGATGTTGATCGGAATGGGCCTCATGAAGGTGGGTGTCTTCTCGGCGCTCAGGGGCAGCGGCTTCTATCGTCGGCTGATTTTGTGGGGGTACGGCCTGGGGATGCCTTTGGTTGCGGTGTCCGCTTGGCAGGGTGCGGCACATGACTGGAGCTTCCTTTTCCATGTGCAGATGGGGGTGCACTGGAACTATGTCGGCAGTGTCTTCGTCTCGCTGGGACATGTCGGGGTGATTATGCTCGCGGTAAAGGGAGCGTGGCTCGGAGCCCTGGAAAGACGATTGGCAGCCGTGGGACGCATGGCGTTCACCAATTACCTCATGCAGTCGATCATCTGCACGACGATCTTCTATGGTCATGGCTTCGGTCTCTACGGGAGCGTGGATCGACCAACTCAGATGCTCATAGTGATCGGGGTCTGGTCTCTGCAGCTCCTGTACAGTGCCTGGTGGCTCGATTGGTTTCGCTACGGACCGGCCGAATGGCTCTGGCGGCGGCTGTCTTACGACGAGGTGCCCGCGTTTCGCAGGGAGGTAGCACCCATCTGACGTGATGAGGATGGTGGCGAAGCACGGACGCAGGCGGGCGGATGGCACCGAAATCACCGGAAAGCTCGGACGCCGACCCTGTTCAGCCATTATGCGACGGATTCTCACAATCCCCCGCTCCGACCCCTGTATAAATATCCAGTCGTGTGCAGCAGGAAGGTGTCAACTCGTTGTCCGACAGGTCCTTAGGTGACGCACGCTGATTTAGGGACCCAACATTGCACTCAAAGGCGATGCTCTGAACCTCACTAGGTCAGAAGTGTCACCCAGCAGTAGGAGATGTGAGATGCGTAACAACAAGGGTTTTACCCTCATTGAGCTGCTCATCGTGGTCGTGATCATCGGTATCTTGGCGGCTATCGCCATTCCGAAGTTCTCGGCGACGCGTGAGAAGGCTTATTTCGCGGCCATGAAGTCTGATCTCAAGAATCTGGCCAGTCAGCAGGAGATCTATTACTCCGACACCTACTCGTACACGTCGACGGTGGCGTCGCTCGGATACGTTACGTCGGACGGTGTTACGGTCGTCATCGCGGCTTCGACCGACGGTTGGTCGGCCTCTGGGGTGCATGCTGCTCTCGCTGGTACTGAGGGCTGTGCGATCTACTACGGCAGTGGTACGGCGCCCACGGTGGGTACCGCGACTCCCACTAGCCCCGGCGAGATGGCCTGCACTCAGTAACGCAGGCCTCGGCATCTAGGGCGTGACGCTTCGCACCTAGCAAAGAGCGTGGTTCGGGGCCGTCCCGGGCCACGCTCTCCGTCGGTCTGACCCCTCTCGATATCGGACAGATGAAATGAGACAGACAGTGCGTACGAAGGGCTTCACGCTGATCGAACTCCTCATCGTTGTCGTGATCATCGGGATCCTGGCCGCCATTGCCATCCCCAAGTTCTCGACCGTACGAGACAAGGCCTTCATGGCCAGCGTAAAGGCGGACCTGAAGAACCTGGCGACCCAACAGGAGGTCTACCACAACGGCAACTACACTTTCAGCACCTCCTTCAGCAACCTCGGATACGTCACCAGCAAGGGCGTTAGCGTCACGATCAATGAAGCTACGGGAGACGGGTGGGCCGCCACCGCGACCCATTCCGGCATGGCGTCGGCGCAGTGCGGTTTCTACCACGGAAATGCAACGGCGGCGAATGGCAGTCCTGCCACAGTGATTAGCGTCGTGGGTTGCAGCACGTAGTCTGATCGCTGCGGTAGGGCGCTCGACCGTCGGGCCTCACCATCGGGCCTCACCGTCGGGCCTCACCGTCCGTCAGGAGATATCATGAAGCAGTACCGTGCTATCCCGCTCATCGCGCTCGCGGCGCTGTCCCTCCATCTCGAAACACGCCAGGCGCGGGCACAGGCCCTCGCCCCCACCGTTCGTCAGCTCGCTTGGGTCGACAGGGCTGGAAGCGTCCAGGGAACCATCGGTCCGCGGATGAACTCGATCCTCGATCCGTCAATCTCCCCGGACGAGACCCAGATAGTGGTCCGTGGCCGGGCAGTACCGGGCGAAACAGACCACCTGTACCTCCTCGAGAGCCGTGACGCTCACCGGCTGACGAGCAATGACGGGTTCGAGCGGCACATGATCTGGTCTCCGGACGGATCCCGTATTGCCTATTCGATCCAGAATCCGGGCGGCGTCTCGAACCTGTATGTCCGAGCCGCAGACGGTTCCGGCGGTGACGTGCCGCTCATCGTGAGCGAGGGTATGCACAAGTGGTATCCATCATGGTCCCCCGACATGTCGACGGTGGTCTTCCATACGAACGATCCTGATACGCAAGCCCGAGACATCTGGTACGTCATCGTATCGAGCGCAGAGACTGGGGTGCTGGTCGACGACGACGGGATTCAGGCGCTGGCGCGCATGTCCCGTGATGGTCGCTTGGTCGCATACCAGTCCGATCAAGAGGGAGAGACCGAGATCTTCGTGACCACCTTTCCGAGGTCCGCGGCCCGATGGAAGGTGTCGACGAACGGCGGTACCTGGCCAAAATGGAGCGACGACGAACTATTCTACTGGGAAGGCAATTCCCTCATGGCCGTCGAGTACATCGCCGAGGATGGCTTTACTCCTGGCACACCCCGAAGGCTGTTTACGGGCGAACAGGTCGGCATGGGCCCCGACAACACGATGGCGTCCTACAATCCCGAATACGACGTCAATGCTCAGGGGACCCGGTTCGTGGTTACTCAGAGGCTCGAGCGGTAGCGATCACGAGCAGGGAACCGCGATCGAGGAACTGACCAACGACGAGCGCTTCGCGACTGTCATTCTGTGCACCCATGGGGACGTGGCGTCTACGCTGCTCTGTACATCGTTGGGCGTGCCGCTCGAACAGCATCGAGAGGTCGGAGCGCTGCAGACAGGAACGCTTCATGAGCTGGGGACGCGGGTCGGGTAGCCTCAGGACCAGCCACCGCCCATCTTCGACGCGCTCGAGATGTACCGCTCGCGGCACACGCGCACGTCCCCCCTCCGAAGAAGGGACCGGCAGGTGATGAACAACTTCCCCCGTGACGCCCTGCCCCGTCTGGCCCTGCTCACGACGCTGGCCATCGTGTTCGGGTGCTCTTCCGATGCGAATGAGCCGACCGACCGCACCGAAGCAGATGGCCCCATCCTCATCGCGCATCGAGGGGCCTCTGCGTACGCCCCTGAACACTCGATCGAGGCGTACGAATTGGGGATCGAGCAAGGCGCCGACTACGTCGAGCCCGATCTGCAGATCACCAAAGACGGTGTTTTGATCGCGCTTCACGACCTCACCCTCACGCGTACAACGAACGTGCGAGACGTTTTCCCGGCTCGGTCCCAGCGAAAGCGGCGCGGGGAACTCGTCGACGTGTGGCATGTCAACGACTTCACACTCGACGAAATCCGCCGACTCGATGCGGGATCATGGTTCGGTGACGCCTTTGCCGGGACGAAGGTCCTGACGCTCTCCGAGGTGATCGAGCTGGTCCGAGGCCGCGCCGGCCTGTTCATCGAGACCAAGGCCCCCGAGGTCTACGGAGACCGCGGCTTCGACATGGAGGGGCTTCTCCTCGCGGAGCTGGCCCGATACGGGCTGGCCGAGCCCGGGGCGGATCCGGATACGCCTGTCGTGATCCAGTCCTTCAGCGCGGAGAGCCTGAGGATTCTTCGTGATCAACACCACACCCGACTCCCGCTCGCGCTCCTCATCGATGGAGAGGATGCCGAATGGCTCACGGCAGAGGGGCTGGCCGAGGCGGCGGAATTCGTGACCGGGATCGGACCGACCAAGAGCCTCCTGCTCGACGACCAAGGGATCATCGACGTCGCACACGAGCACGGCCTGACCGTGGTGCCCTGGACGTTCACCGAGGACGATCCGGGCGAGTTCGAGACCGTGGGAAGAGAGATGGCGTACTACCTATACGAGATGGGCGTCGACGGGGTCATTACGAACAACCCGGACCTCTATCCAAGAAGGCCGCCACCGGATGGCCCCTGATCGCGTGAGCAAGCGCAGCCCGTGAGCGGACCCCGCCACGTTCCAAGGCGCAAGCTCTTCGGGGCTTTCGGGTCCGGTTCGATCGCGATCATGCTTCTCGCCTGCACGGGCCCACTGGTCGAGGACTGCGCGCGTGGCGACCTGGACGTCCGTTACTGCGATCGAAATGGGGATCTCGTCGCCGAGGCGCCGTCGAATCCGCGGCTCCGACTCGATCCTGAGGTCCTGATCTTCGCTTACACTCCCGTCGAAGACCCCGCTCAGTTCAGGGACGTATGGCAGGGTTTCCTGGATCACCTCGAGGACATCGTCTCCCGGGAGGTCCAGTTCTTCCCCGTCCAATCGAACGCGGCCCAGATCGAGGCGATGCGGGCGGGACGGCTGCACATTGGTGGCTTCAACACGGGGAGCGTTCCGCTCGCGGTCAACTGCGCCGGCTTCGTGCCCCTGACGATGATGGCACACGAGGACGGGCGCTTCGGATACGAGATGGAGATTCTCACCCATCGGGATAGCGGAATCGACGTAGTCGAGGACCTGCGGGGACGGTCCCTCACGTTCACCTCGCCCACGTCGAACAGCGGGTTCAAGGCACCCTCCGTCCTTCTCGAGTCGGAATTCGGACTCGTGGCGGGCCGAGACTTCGAGCCCGTCTTCTCGGGAAGGCACGACAACTCGGTACTCGGTGTCCTCCAGAGGGACTACGAGGCGGCCGCTGTCGCCAATCAGGTCATCGACCAGGTCTTGGCGCGAGGCGTGGGTAGTCGGGAAGACCTTCGGGTCCTCTACCGCTCCGAGTCGTTCCCCACGACAGCCTACGGCGTCTCGAATCGCCTGGACCCGGGCCTCGCCGAGCGCGTTCGTCAGGCGTTCCTCACGTTCGAGTGGGCCGGTAGTGCCCTGGAGGCTGAGTTTCAGGAAGAGGGCGGATTCATCGAGATCACGTACGAGCAACACTGGGACGTCATTCGGTCGATCGACGTGGCGTTGAACACGAGCTGGGGTTGTCGATGACCGACGCCCGCGCTGTGCTCTCGATCGAGGATCTCGTGGTGCGCTACGGGGCGGGACCACCTGTGCTCCGCGGCGTCTCGCTCGAGGTCCAGCGGGCCGAGGTGGTCGGCCTCATCGGAGCGTCGGGTGCCGGCAAGAGTACGCTTCTGAGGGCCGTACAGCGTCTGGTGGAGCCGACCGAGGGAGCAGTCGTTCTCGACGGATCGAATCTCGTTGCGCTAGGCCGCGGAGAACTCCGACAGGCTCGCCTGCGCATGGGCATGATCTTCCAGGAACACGCACTCGTCGAGCGGTTGAGCGTCATGGAAAACGTGCTCTGCGGTACGCTCGGCCGCACCGGATTCTGGCCGAGCGTTCGCCGACGCTTCGACCCGGACGACGTCGAGGAAGCCTTCCGACTTCTCGACCGGACGGGGCTCGCAGGCCTGGAGGACCGGCGCTGTGACGAGCTCTCGGGCGGCCAGAAGCAGCGGGTCGGCATCGCTCGCGCCTTGATTCAGCATCCGGACCTCCTCCTGGTGGACGAGCCGACAGCGAGTCTCGATCCCGCCACCTCGGCGCGGATCATGGGCCTGATCACCGAGATGTGCGCCGAGCTCGGCCTCGCAGCGATCATCAACCTCCACGATGTCCCGTTGGCCCGTCGCTTCTGTCCACGCATCCTTGGCCTGCACGAGGGGACGGTCGTCTTCGACGGCCCTCCGGCCGCACTGGACGACGACATCCTGACACGGGTCTACGGGGAGGAAGCCCTGGAATCGCACGTCGGCGCGGGATCGGACGCCGCCGTGAGTCCCAACCCCGGAACCGGACCGGACGCGGCGAACATTGGCGACTGACCTGGCGCGGGCATGGCACCCGCCTCCCAGAATCCGGAGCGGAGCCGTGAGGAGGCTCCTGTGGGGGTCGGTCACGCTCTACCTGGTGGCAGCCTTCCTGACCCTCGAGGTGGACTTGGCACGGATCATGGAGGGTATGGCCCGCGCCGCAGACTTCTTCGGGGGATGGCTCCGGCCCGATTTCATCACGCGCTGGCCCGATGTCCGGACCGGACTGCTCGAGAGCCTCTCGATGACCGTCGTCGCGACCGCCGCCGGCCTCGTGATCTCCGTCCCCTTCGGGCTCGGGGCGTCTCGCAACTTGGTTCCTGCGCCGGTCTACGTGACGTGCCGAGCCGCATTGGCCGTATTCCGCGCCTTTCATGAGATCCTCGTGGCGATCCTCTTCGTGGCGATGTTCGGTTTTGGTCCGTTCGCGGGTGTCGTCACGCTCGTTGTGGCCACGGTCGGTTTCCTGGGAAAGCTGCTGGCTGAAGCCGTGGAAGAGATTGAGCCCGGCCCGCTCGAGGCGCTCAGCACGGCTGGCGCGGCCTGGCCATCGCGTGTCGTGTTCGCGGTGCTTCCACAGGTGATGCCCCGAATTCTCGGCCTGACGCTGTACCGCCTCGACATCAACTTTCGGGAGTCGGCGGTAATCGGCTTGGTCGGAGCGGGAGGGATCGGGGCCACGCTCACGACTGCGTTCAGCCGCTACGAGTTCGAATCGGTGTCCGCCATCCTGATCCTGATTATCTCGATGGTCTTCGTGGCGGAGGTCGTTTCGGGCCGGCTGCGCAGGAGGCTCCTGTAGTGCCGGTGCTTAACACCGAGGACCGTCGAAGCTGGCGCCGACACACGCCGGCCCAGGTCCGCGTCCGGTTCGTGGCGTCCCTGGGTGTCACCGCGTGCCTGGTCGCCGCGTGGAGGAGTATCTCGTCGCAGACGACCTGGAGCTTCGTGCTCGACGCGGGTGTGCAGCTGCGTGACATGGGCATGCGCATGTTCCCCCCGAGTAGTGGCTACGTGACAACTCTCGCGTCTCCCCTGGCCGACACCGTCCACATCGCGACGCTCGGGACCGTGCTCGGTGTGCTCATCGCCGTCCCGCTGGCCTTTGCCGCGGCGCGGCCCACGACCCCGTCGCGCCTCTACGTGCGCCCGGTGGCGCTTCTGGTGTTGGTCACATCACGCTCGGTCAACTCGATCATCTGGGCACTCATGCTCGTGGTGCTCATCGGACCCGGCATGCTTGCCGGAATCCTGGCGATCGCGTTCCGATCGGTCGGCTTCGTGGGCAAGCTCGTCTACGAATCGATCGAGGAAGCCCCCGAGATGCCCGTCACCGCGATGGAGACCACGGGCGCCGGACGGGCGCAGGCTCTCGCATTCGGACTGGTCCCGCAGATTCTGCCGACCATGGCGGGTGTCAGCGTGTATCGCTGGGAGATCAACATCCGGGAAGCGACCATTCTCGGGCTCGTGGGCGCGGGCGGCATCGGCATGGCACTCCAGGCCTCGATCGACGCGCTCGCCTGGTCACGGGTCAGCGTCATCCTGCTGGTGATCCTGGGGACGGTGGTCGTGGCGGAGTGGGGGTCGGCGCGGGTGCGGAAGGGGTTGGCGTAGAGATGGATGAAAAGAAGCCGAACACCGCTCGGCAGTCCCTGACGAAGGAACAGCTGGAGGCGCCCGAAGCGATCGAGTTGCTCGCACTCCTTCAGACGGTCACGGAAGACGGTCGTATCCTGGACGAAGAGGTCGCGGCGCTGAACGAGTGGCTCAGCGACAACCGCGATTCGGCCATCGCGGGGATTGTCTACCTACGCGAGTCGGTCGAAGCGGTCCTAGAAGACGGCCGTGTCACCGAGAAGGAGCGAGCCTGGTTGCAGGCGGCGATTGAAACCGTCATGGCCCAGGAGGAACGCTCCATCGCAGCAATGCGGAGGCGGGGAGCGGAAGCCGACGATGGGACGACCGAAGCCACGGCCGTGGGCGAAGAGAGGGAGCAGCGGAACCGCCCGATCACTCGCTTCGACTTCCTGGTGGCGGGGGCGAGGCGCGAAGGGATGGCCGAGGTTATCAAGGCCCACTGCAAGGTGGAGGACGACGTCTTCCTGCTCCGCGAACCGGACAGCGAAGTCAGCCGTCACACGATTCTCGTTCGGCTCATGAATGGAGTTGATATCGGCTACGTCCCCGAGACCGACGCTGTTCACCTCGCCCACCACCTCGACGAGGGTGTACGCCAATCCGCCAGCATCAAGGGTCTCTCGGGCAAGAAGGGGCGGATTCCAGTGATTTGGGGTGAACTCTACCCGCACGACAGCTCAGTTCGACATGCAAGAGCGATGTCGGATGCTCCCGGCTCAGGCAAGGCGACCGCGTCAGGGAAGGTATGGCCGGTGCTGTTCGTGCTCGCGGTACTCGTTGCGGCCATCGTCTTGTTTCTGTGACGCCTACCCGGCGGTCGGCGAAGCCCTCTACATCACCAACCTCCTGTATTGCAGCACCTTCTTCATGTACTTGTCGAAGAACCACTTCTGGATGTCCATCATGTCGATCTCGCGGCCCTGGATGTAGGACTGCTCGATGTCGGACGTCATGTCCAGCGGAGTCCCGGTGGTGATGAGGAACGTCGCCTGCTTACCGGGTTCCAGTGATCCGACGCGATCGTCGATTCCCATGAACTCCGCGGCGTTGATGGTAACGGCCTTGAGCGCCTCCTCCTCCGGGAGACCAAAAGCCACGGCGACCCCCGCTTCCCAGGGTAGCCGATTGCTGTAGAGGGCACCGGATCCTCCGGAAATGGCGAACCTCACACCCGCTTCATGGAGTTGGGCCGGCATGGAGTAGGTGTCGTCGTACCCCTCGTAGTCCCGTCCTGGCGCGGCCATGGTCGAGGTGAGGATCACCGGGATGTCGTTCGCGACCAACCGGTCGGCAACGTGAATGGCGTCGCCCCCGCCTCGGATCACGAGCCTCACGTCCTCTTCCAGACCCCATGTGATGGCGTCGTTGATCTGGGCCGCGCCATCGGCGTTTACCAGCACGGGGATCGCCCGGTCGAGCGCCCGGATCATGGCGGCGTAGCGTGAGTCGGTCCGTACCTCCTCACCTGCGGCCACCGCGTCGCGGTACGCCCGCGCCTCGGCGAAGAAGTCCTTGAGCTGCTGGACCCGCTCCGGGTAGGGAACCGGCTCCTCCTGCGGCCCGCCGAAGCCCCCGGAACGGCGACGACGGCCTGGATTGGGATCCGGCCAGTTCACGTTGAGAGCCGCTGCCGACTCCATGGACATTTCCTCCCAGCTCCACCCCTCGAGGCTGAGAGCCGACGACATGCCGGAGATGAGGCCACCGCCGGGAGTGCTCAAGGTCACGAGCACACCGGAAGAGCGGGTTGTGCCGATATGGCGGCTCTCAGCGTTGACCGCCACCTCGGCCCGTACGTTGGGGTTGAAGTCGCCCAGTTCGTTGACGTCGTTCGAGACACCCACTGCGCCGATCTCACTGATCCCCACGGTGCTGTAGGCATCGATGAGCCCGGGGTAGATGTGCTTGCCGGAAGCGTCCACTACCCGGGTCCCCTGGGGGATCCGGACATCGGTGCCAATCGCCGAAATCACCCCGTTTTCGAAGAGGATCGTCCCGTTCTCGATCACACCGTTGGTCACGGTGTGGATGGTGGCCCCCTGGAGCGCCACCGGTTCGGACTGGGGCGGGACCGTCATCCGTACTTGTGCGCTTGCCGAAGACGGAGACAGGAGGGTGGTCGCGACCACGGTTGCGGTCAGGCTTACGGCCAAGGTCAGGGCGGTGACACCGCCGGCCCAGGAAATGACTCTAGTCATGGCTTCTCGTTTCGTCGTCGTCATGGTCGGTTCCTCCCATCCATCTCCGCCATCTCCGGGTCCGGCTTCACAGAGAGGATGGCTTGGATGAGTTGGGTACGCTCCCAGTCGATCTGCTCTCGATTGGCCGCATCCTCCTCGAGGGAGAAGTAGCGTCGGCCGTCTACCCAGGTCTGTTCGGCTCGGGTGAACTGCGACAGTGGGTTTCCGCTCCAGATGACGAAGTCGCCGTCCTTGCCCGCCTCGAGCGAGCCCACCCGGGCGTCGATGGCCACGGCCTTCGCGGCCTGGTTCGTCACCGTGGACAAAGCTTGTTCTTGGCTCAGCCCCGTGCGTAGCAGCTTGCCCGCCTCCCAGTTCATGCGGCTGGCGATCTCGGCGTTGTCGGAGTGCAGGGACGTCACCACACCCGCCTCGATGAGAATACGGGCGTTGTATACGCTGGCGTCGTACGCCTCCATCTTGAACGCTCCCCAATCGCTCCACACCACCGCTGCGACCCCGGAGGCCGCCAGCTCGGGAGCGATCTTGTAGGCCTCGACCCCGTGCTGGAGCGTCTGCACCCGGAAGCCGAATTCCTCGGCTAGGCGCACCAACGCCAAGAACTCGTCGGCTCGGTAGCCGTGCGACGAAATGAGGAGCTCTTGGTTCAGGATGTCGAGAATGGCCTCCATGCGAAGGTCGCGACGCGGAGGAACCCCTTCACCTGAGGCCTCCCAGCGCTGCCAATCTCGCTCGTAGTCCCGGGCGGCCAAGAAGTGGTCGCGGATGATCTCCTGCGTTCCCATGCGGGTGTCGGGATACCGCTGCTGACGCCGCTTGGGTTTCTCGCCCAGGGCGAACTTCACCGTCCGGGGAGCGTTCTCGAGCTTGAGGTCCTCGGGCAGCGAGCCCCACCGCAGCTTCACGAAGACGTTCTCTCCTCCGATGGGGTTCGCGGATCCGTGCTTGATGTGCGCCGTCGTGAGCCCACCCGCGAGCTGGCGGTACATCCAGATGTTGTTGTGGGTTACCACGTCGCCCATCTGCACCTCGGGCACGATGGCAAAGCCACTCTCGTTCACCGAGCTGACGCCGGAGTGGATGTGGGGGTCGATGAGCCCCGGCGTGACATGCTTACCGGTCGCGTCGATTTCCACCGCACCACGGGGGGCGTCGAGATCATCGCCGACCGCCACTACCCTGCCGGCCTCGATCAGCAAGTCGGCGTTCTCCATGCGGCCCTGCGGGCCCTGGGTCCACACGATGCCGTTCCGTACGACCACTGCGGCCGGCTGCTCGGGTAACGCACTCCGTCCGTACTCCATCATGGGGCGGATGAACGGGAGATCGATCTCCGGGACCCGCTTGGCCATCGTGCCCCGGTCCTCTCCCTCGTACGCTGCGGTACGGCTCCCCCGGAACGCGGGGTCTGCCCCGTTCGGGAGCGACGTCCAGCCGAAGAACTCGTCACCTCGCACCGACCCTGACAGGAGGGTGATTCCTTCGTATCCCAGCTCTAAGCCGTCGAAGCGCACCTCGATGCGTCCGGTCTCGGCCACGGTCTCTGCCGAGAGCAGGTCGACGCTGGCGCCTTCAGGGCCAGCGACTTCAATGGAGCCGGTCAGGCTGTTCAGTGGGCCCACGAGACGAAGTTCTGCTTCGAAGCCCCAGGTGTCGTCTGATGCGATGCGCCAGGTGCCTCGCG
This sequence comes from Longimicrobiales bacterium, assembly GCA_965249725.1. Taxonomy (GTDB): domain Bacteria; phylum Gemmatimonadota; class Gemmatimonadetes; order Longimicrobiales; family Gaopeijiaceae; genus CBDDCX01. Next base: position 20,738 of record CBDFMQ010000002.1, on the reverse strand, counting down.
GGTCGATCTGAGCGGGGCGCGTCACGGCGTAGACGCTTCCGTGCACCCAGACATCGCGGACGGTGGCTGAGTCGGTGAAGAGGTCGCCCTCACTCACGACGAGGTTTGCGACCTTGCCCGACTCGATCGTTCCGTGCGTGCGCTCGATTCCCAACCACCCGGCCGGGGTGGTGGTGAGCGCCGCGAGAGCATCCGTCGATGAGAGTCCCCGGTCCACCGCGATACGCAGATTCGGGAGAAACTCGTTCAGCGACGAGAGCCCGTCGGCGGTTATCGCGAAGGGGATCCCCGCCTCGGCCAACTGGGCCGGGCTGGTGGGAGCCAAATACCAGTGGCGTAGGTCGGCCAAGGTGGCGTTCAGCGCCGCTTCCGGATCATCCACGTCGGGGGCGTCAGGAAAGTTCAGGGGGACGATGAGCGGGTCGGTGCGTCCCCGCAGGACGTCGATGATGCGGTATTCCTGTCCGCTTCCCCGGAACCAGGGATCGACGCGGAAGTCCGCTGCGAGCTTATGGGCCCGCAGGTACTCCTCCTCGCTGCTCGTCTCGAAGAGGACCGGTTGATTCCCCTGCACCACATCCTCTAGCGCACCCAGCGCCTCGCTGGTCTCCGGCGGAAGGAAGGCGCGGCCGCTGGACTCGTAGGCATTCCACGCTCGGATATACCAGTCCGCGTCCATGAACGTCTGCTTCATGAGGGCGATCGTCCCCATCGAGGAGTTGGGGTACGCTCCACCCAGCGGCAACGAACGCTCGAAGCCCACGGACTGGACCAAATCGGAGCGGAGCACCCGGTCCCGGACCCCTGCTTCGCCGAGGTTCAAGACCGAGGCGCTGCCCCGGAAGATCCCCTCTGTAGGTACAGCCAGCACCGTTCCGAACCCTTGAGAGCGCAGCGCGGCCCGGCGGTCGGCGGCGTCCTGGAGGTTGGTGGTCGTGCTGAACCAGGCCCGTACCTGAGGATTCCAGTGGGTCGGCCCCACATCGCCCCCTTCGGGCACATCATCCATTCCAAGGTCGGCGTGGGCATCGATGAAGCCGGGATAGACCGTGTGGCCCGCCAGGTCCCAGACTCGGGCCCCTGCGGGGGCCTGCATGTTTCGCCCGACCTGCTGGATGAGGCCGTCGCGGATCACGACGGTGGCGTTGTCGAGGACCTGCCCTGGAGCCGTCACCACACGTGCGCCCACCAGTGCGTGGAAGCCCGTGCCGTTGTCCCGCAAGCCCTGAACTGGTTCGGTTCGGTTCGCCTGTTGGGCTCCGAGTCCGCTGGTGAGCAGGACACCGAGGCTCAGGAAGGAGAGGGTGGTTCTCACGACGTCCTCCAAAAAAACGAAAGATTTCAAGTCGCCGGCGTGTCCGATTCTTGGAGCACGGGCCCGGCAGTGTACGGGGCGGGATCTTTGATGGCTATCGTGCCGCCGCCGTCCGGTCAATGGCCCGTGGCAAGTGGGCGCGAGGCGATCCTTACGTTTGACATGCACTCCTGCGCACAGGACGTTGCCAGGTCGGCCCGAGCCGAGCGCTTTTCAGGAGGGAACCCCATGTCCAACGGTCGCGATCGCGATCTCGGAATGCATCGGAGCATCACGAGGCGTGACTTCGTCAACGGGATGGGAGTGGCCGTTACGGGCTCACTCATCGCTCCCGGCCTGATCTCGCCGAGGGAGCTCCTCTCGACCCCCCAGGAGTACTATCCTCCGGCCATGACCGGAATGCGTGGCAGCCATCCGGGATCCTTCGAAGTCGCTCACGGGCTCCGGGACGGTGCAGGATGGGCGGACATGGGTGCCGAGGCCGCCACTGGTGAGCACTACGATCTGGTGGTGGTGGGCGCGGGTCTGAGCGGGCTGTCGGCGGCATACTTCTTCCTGACCTCCGCAGGTCGGGGAGCCAAGGTCCTCGTTCTCGATAACCACGACGATTTCGGGGGCCACGCCAAGCGGAACGAATTCACCTACGCCGGGCGCACGCTGCTCCTGAACGGTGGGACCTCCAACCTCGAGTCGATCAACCACTACAGCACGGTGGCTCGGACTCTCCTGAGCGCAGTCGGCCTCGACCTGCAGGCGGCTGGTGCGGCCAGCGCCGAGAGCGGGCGGTTCTATCGCTCGCTCGGCCTGGGGAGCGCCACCTTCTTCTCCGAGGAGATCTTCGGCGAGGACCGGCTCGTGAAGGGTCAGCCGGGCAGATCCCCTTCTGGTGCCAGCGCGGCGGCTTGGACGGAATGGCTCGCCCGGACCCCCTTGTCCCCCGAGGTGCAGCGGGACATCGCCTGGCTCCACGACGAGGCGGCCTCGCACCCGGACCACATGGCTGGGCTCTCAGACGGCGAGAAGAAGGAGCGGCTGGCGAGGATCAGCTACAAGGACTTCCTCCTCGAGATGGTGGGCGTGCATCGGGACGTGATCCCGTTCTTCGACGACCGGCCCAAGGGGCTGTTTTGCACGGGGATCGACGCCTACCCGGCTCTGTATGCGTGGGCCGAGGGCAGTCCGGGATTCCAGGGCATGGACCTAGAGCCCTTCTCCCCCCTCGGCCCGCTCACGCATATCGGCGGTGGTCAGCACGGGCGGGAAACCGAGTTCGACGGCGGACCCACGGTGAACCTTCCAGACGGGAACGCTACTCTGGCCAGGCTCCTGGTGCGCGCCATGATCCCCGACGCGCTGCCCGGCACGACCCTGGACGACTCCATCATGTCACGGCTGGCCTACGACCGGCTGGACCGCGACGGGTCCGATGCCCGGATCCGGCTGAACAGCACCGTGGTGTCCACCCGGCACGTAGGCGATCCGGAGACGGCAAACGAGGTGGAGATCACCTACGTGCGAGGCGGCCGGGCCGAGAAGGTACGCGCGGACCACGTGGTCATGGCGTGCTACAACGGGGTCATTCCGCACCTGTGCCGGGAGATGTCTGTGGAGCAGCGGGAGGCGCTGGCGTACGGGGTGAAGATGCCGATCGTCTACACCAGCGTTCTGATCCGGGAGTGGACGGCCTTCACGAACCTGGGGATCCGGAGTGCGAATGCCCCGGGGATGTACCACACCGGAGTGAGCCTCGGTCGTGCCGTCGAACTCGGGGACTACCGCCCTTCCCGCTCGCCGGAGGAGCCCATGGTCCTCCACATGACCCGGACGCCGTGTGCTCCCGGGAAGCCCAAGAAGGAGCAGCACCGGATCGGGCGTCAGGACCTTCTCGACACGTCCTTCGAGACCTTCGAGCGGAACATCCGGGACCAGATCGGCCGTACGCTTGCGAGCGGCGGCTTCGACCCCGCCCGGGATATCGAAGCCATCACCGTGAACCGTTGGCCCCATGGGTATGCTTACAGCTACGACACGCTGAACGACCCTATCGAGTGGGCGCTCTTCGATCCCGACGACCGGCCCTGCGTCATCGGACGGCGGCGCTTCGGTCGTATCTCCATCGCCAACGCGGACGCGGCGGCTACGCCCCACACCGATGCGGCGATCGACGAGGCCCACCGGGCCGTGCGGGAGGTGCTGCTCGAGCGGAGCCGCAACAGGGTGGGTGGGGCCTGAGGCACGGAGTTTATTTTCCTTTCGGCTTCGACGGACGACGAGGCGTACTTTTCGGACCTGAGCGAGGTCACTCTACGGCACGGTACCGGACACCTTCCAGTCCCTCGAAGTCCGAATCTTGGGTCCAGAGTTCGGCGTCATGGGCGTACGCTGTCGCCAGGATGATGCTGTCCGCAAGCGCCAGTTTGGTCTCGATACTGAGTTCGGCGGCCTCGAGCGCCAGGCCATCGTCGAGGTCGACGACTCCACGACTCCGCATCGCCGCAACGACGTTCAGGGCCTCCTCACGGCCGACGTGCCGAAGCATATGACGGTAGACCTCGAACAGGCTGAGGGAGGGCACGAGAAGCGGTTCGTCGCTTTCGATGGGCCTGCGGAAGAAGGCTGCGTTGCCACCCCCGGACAGGTATTCGATCCAGCCGCTCGAATCGACGACGTTCACAGACGGTCGGGCTCGCGCTCGAGGGATGGCAGAGTCGGGTAGCGACCGCGAAACCGTTCGATGGGCTCGACCGGGACGAATTCGATCCGCGAGCCGATCGCGAACGCCTCTACCTTTTGGCCGGGCCTGATCTTGAGCTTATCCCGTACGTCCTTCGGGATGACGACCTGGTACTTCGGCGATACGGTCACAACTGTCACATGTCACCTCTTACATCGATAGGGATACTGTAGTACGATGCTCGGATCGATTAACCCGGTCAACCCCGAAGGACGCTTCTTACCATCTGAAAGGGTCAGCCTTCAGCGACGAATCGGCGTCACCGACCCAAACCGGGTCGGCGGCCGCCGTCCGGCCCCTCGCGCACGTCGCGGATGCGACCCAGCGCATCGCCTAGCAAGGTCTCCTCGCTCATGGCGGTGGTACCCGAAAGAGAGACACGGCCGAGCTGCGCGCCTACCATGCCACCCACAAAGGCGTTGCCGCGCCACCAGGGGAACTGATCGCCCGCGTAGAACATGAGACCCGAGATGCCGATGGAGGGCACCCAGACGTAACGTGGGGCTTCGATCCCCTGACGCTCCTCGTCCATCGTGATGATCCGGCCGTCGTAGTGGATTCCGTGAGACGTGAGCGGCCAGCCATAGTTCCGACCCGGCACGATCCGGTTGAGCTCGTCACCCCCACGCGGGCCGTGCTCGTTCGACCAGACGTCGCCCGTCTCCGGATGCACGGCGAGGCCCTGCAAGTTGCGGTGTCCGTAACTCCAAATCTCCGGCAGGGCATCGTCTCGGCCCACGTAAGGGTTGTCGCCCGGAACGCGACCGTCATCGTGTAGCCGGACGATGGTGCCCATGTGGTTGGTGAGATCCTGGGCCGGGTGATCCGCCAGCAAATCCGGATCCAGCATGCGATCGCCCACAGTCAGGAACAGGTATCCGTCGTGGTCGAACGCCATGCGCCCCGAGAAGTGGTTGTTGTTGTCGTACCAGGCGTCCGACTCGAAGATCTCTTCCACGTCAACGACACGATTTCCTTCCAGACGCCCCCGCACGACGGTCGTCGTGCCCATCGAGGCGTCCTCGTTCGGTTTGCCATAGCTCAGGTAGAGCAGGCGGTTCGTCGCGAAATCCGGATGCGGCACGATATCCATGAATCCGCCCTGCCCGCGCTCCATGTAGACCGGCGGCCAACCGACGATCGGCTCCGGATCGAGCACACCGTCACGGATGATCCGAAGGCGGCCGGGACGCTTGGTAACGAGCATCTCTCCACTCGGTAGCCACGCCATTGACCACGGGTGGTCGAGGTCTTCGGCCACGGTCACGACCCGGAAACTGTGGCGGGCAGAGACGTGCACGTCGCCCGACCGATCGGCGGCCACCTGAGCAGAGACGGTGCCGGCCGCAACCAGGATGCCGCTTGTCGCGATGCAGTAGGCGGCGGCGAAGCGCCGGATGGCTGCGGTGGTCGCCGATGGCTCGCGATCCCCCGCCGGACGGACGGTGCGGCGCACTTCCATGATCCCTCCTCGGTTCGACCCTCCCGCCGGCGAAACCGAGGCGGGAGTGAAGCCGGGAATCTACGGGGTGAGGAATCGGCGTGCTACAGTCGGATGCGGCCATGGCGCGTAAGCCGCTGTTCGTCAGCACCTCCTCGGTTGACCTTCCTGCGAAGACTCCTGCGTCGCGTGCCCGCTCGCTCTAGGTTCGGCATGGATCAACGTAGCTGTGGTCGAAGTACCGGGCGGTTAACCAGCTTGCGAGCCCGAGGAGTAATCATCAACTGAGGCGGAGGAGATAAATGTCGCGGACCACCGTAGTACGAACCATCGACGCGCCCATCGAAAAAGTGTTCGACACGGTAGCGCATATCGAGAACTTCTCGAAAGCGATTCCGCATATCGTCGGCACCGAGTTCCTCTCCGACGTCAAGTCCGGGGTTGGGACTCGATTCCGCGAGACGCGGCGGATGGGCGGCAAGGAGACCACCACGGAGTTGGAGGTCACGGAGTACATCGAGAACGATCGCGTGCGCATGGTCGCCGACGCCGGCGGGACGGTTTGGGATACCCTGTTTGAGGTCGCCCCCGAATCCGATCACGTGAAGCTCACGGCGTCGATGGACGCCAGGGCCTACAAATTGATGTCCAAACTGGTCTACCCCTTCATCAAGGGTTTTGTCCAGAAAGCCATCGAATCCGACATGGATTCGGTCAAGATTTACTGCGAAGAAACGACCTAGAGGCGAAACCTGAGGCCCAGGGCCCGGAATACCCGCCGGTCCCGGGCCGTTGTCCGACTGGCCGCCCGGCGTCTCCACAGGGCTATCGCATACCAAGAAGAACGCCTCGCACGCCCGATCGCGTATAAGTTGCGGTGTGACAACTACTCCCGCACTCGGGATCGTTCCAACCACCTTCGCGTTATTGGGCACGGCGCCCGAGCACAAAAAGCACGTGGTCTACCCAGGTGGTCACAACGTTCCGAGACCCGATCTGATACGAGAAACTCTCGACTGGCTAGATCGTTACCTTGGGCCGGTGCCGTAGGCGATCGAATCTCCGCGAGACCCCACCGATCTCGTCTTCAACATAGAGAGCAACATAGAGAGCAACATAGAGACCCCGGCCCCACCCATCATTCCCCGAACAGCCTTAGTTCCCCATCCGCTCCTTCAACTCCTCGAACCAGTTCACCACGACCACGATTTCCGCGGTAACGACAGCGTTGTCCTCCACGGCCTGCTCCACGACCGCTCGTCCCGAGACCGGGTTCACATCCCATCCCGGGAGTAAACGCGGGAGAACGGTAACCACCTCGGGCGAGCTGCCCACCGGTTGACCCGGTTCCATCCCAACAGCGAAGAGCGTATCCCGTGACAGGCTCCAGTAGTACACGGTCTGACCGTCGGGTGCCCAGCGGGGGGCGAGACCACCGGCTGCGGAGACGAGGCGAACCTCCCGCGCGTCGGGGAAGCTGCGCACGTAGACCTGTGGCCGGCCGGCTTCGTGAGACTCGTAGGCCGCAAGAGTCCCGTCCGGTGATACCGAGAGCTCCGTTTCGGTCCACTCAGCGGCCAGGTAGGAAGTGACGCGTTCCGGGCTGTTTGGGCTGACCATCAGAATATCCTGCGCCCCGGCCGCGTTGATTAGGATGATGTCCTCGGATGGCCAGGCCAGCGCATGGTCATCACTGGGAAGATTGAGGAGTCGGGTCGGCGGCGAGCTGCCATCGATCGGCGTAATAAAGAGGTCTTCCGCGATGGTGCCGGCCTGCTCCGAGGAGAACACCATTCGCGTTCCGTCCGGAGACCAGGCCGCGGCGTGCGCACCACCTCCAAGAGTGATCGGCGTCGTCGTACCCGAAGCGAGGTCGTACGTATAGACCGTCCGCTGCTCGATCCGTCCGGCGCCGGTGTTGAATGCGAGCCGCTCGCCGTCAGGGGAAAACCGCGGCCAGTTGAAAACCCGGGGCGACAAGGGGATCGTGTCCATACCGCCACGCATGTCTAGGAGGAGGAGTTGCGACGTCTGTCCGACGTCCAGCGGGTTGGTGGTGTAGATGAGCGTGCCCGTCCGGGAGATCGAATAGAAGGCGTCTGTCCCGAGCTGATCTACATTGTCCCTGACTGGAACCGGATTCCCGATGACGGCGTGACTAGCCAGATCGAAAGGCACGGCAAACAGTCCACCTTCCAGTGCATGTCCATATACGAGGTGGCCTGTTTCGAGGTACGTGGCGTCGGTTCCCCCGGGGACGACGAGCCGCGCCGAGTCGGCGTCAAACTCGAGCAACATGATCCCCTCGGTCGTGGAATAGAGCACTCCAGACCCATCCGGCAGCATACCGGGGCGTTGAACGTTGACGCCGCCGTCGATCACTTCTGGTTCGCCTCCCGCGTCGGACACCCGGTACAACCGGTCCTGGCTCTGGAACACAACGGTGCCGGCGTGTCCCCAGTTTGGAGTCGAGGCGATGAGGGTGTTCGATCGAACAAGTACTTGTTCGCTGCTACCGTCAACCGCGACTTTGACCAACACGCCCTCGCGAACGAACACCAACCACTCGCTGTCCGGCGAAAACGCGGGCGAGATGGCCCGCTCGGTGTTTGGCAGGAGGTGATACGATGCCTCTCCCGCCGGCCGGATGTGGATCCCGTCAAAAGTGGTCAGGGCGAACAACGATCCATCGGGAGAGACCAGGACTCCGCCCATCCTGAGGCCATCTCCGATGAAGTCCAGAGTGAAGCCTGTGGGAACGGGAACAAGGCTCGTCGGGGCGGGCCGCAGGCCCAGCCAACCCACAACAAGTGCCAGGGCGGCGGCAACCGACCACCCCATCATCTCCCGGGCACGTGATCCCCCCCCCGAAGGGGCTGACCCCAACCCGGCTATCGCCGTCGTGGCGAAGTGCGGATCATTGAGCGCCGCCGCGAAGCTCGCTGCCGATTTGAATCGATCGGCCGGTAGCTTCTCAAGTGCCTTGCGTACTGCTGCGTCCACGTTCGCCGGGACTGCGGGACGCTCTTCCGTCGCAGACACGGGCTTGCCCTGGATGATCTTCCCGAGGATCGCCTGAGCGTTGCTCCCTGTGTAGGGCGGCTCTCCGACCAGCATCTCGTAGAGGACCGATCCGAGCGCGTAGATGTCCGTGGCCGGGCCGACTCCCTGATCGCCAGTCGCCTGCTCGGGGCTCATGTAGTGGGGCGTGCCGAGGCTCAGGCCCGTCTCGGTCAATCTTCCACCTCCGGCTGCACTGACCGCGAGGGCGATCCCGAAGTCGGCTACGAGAGGACGGCCGCGGCTGAGGAGGATGTTAGCGGGCTTGATGTCCCTATGGATCACGCCCCGCTCGTGCGCGGCTTCGAGGGCGTCGGATACCTCCGTGGCAACCTTGACGGCCTCATCTACAGGAAGTTGGCTCTCACGCTCCAGGCGGTCCGCGAGCGTCTCTCCCTCGACGTACGGCATCACGTAGAAGAGGAATCCATCGGCTTCGCCCGAATCGAAGAGCGTGAGGATGTTCGGGTGCTGGAGGTTGGCGGTCGTCTTGATCTCGGTGAGGAAGCGCTCGGCACCGACGACGGCGGCCAACTCAGGCTTGAGGACCTTTAGCGCGACACTCCGCTCGTGCTTCAAATCCTCGGCCAGGTAGACCGTGGCCATTCCGCCTTCACCGAGCTCGCGCTCGATTGCGTAGCGGCCTTCGAGGGCGGCATTGAGGCGGGTGACAGAATCGGACATGGCCGCAAGATGCGGCTCGGGTGTGTTACGCCACAAGGAAGGTCCGGGGCGAGGGATGGATCGGTTCGAGCGCTATTAAGACGGTCACCGGTCCTTAGGTAGTGCCAGATCTCCGCGAGAACCCACCGAGCTGGTTGCCTCTCGGGTCAGAAGGTCCGCCCACCGGCGGATGCGACAGCTCTCCCTAGCGCCTCCGCTCGACAGACGTCCCGTCGAAGTACATCGTAGAACCCACCCGGGATCGGTTGACAGTGAGTTGGTACCGCAATCCCTCGAGCAGCGCCACCACTGTGATCGGGTCGGATACCACTCCGATCTCGTCGGGATCCGGACCGGTCGAAAAGACCTCAAAGAGAACGCGTCCATCCAGATCGACAGGGAGCGACGCACCGATGAGTGTCAGCACCGTGGGCACGATGTCGATGTTACCGGTCGGAACCCGGCTGACCACGCTGCGCTTGATGCTCGGTCCCGATGCAAGGAAAGTGGCGAGGATATCCCACGGACTTGAACTCCCATGACCGGCTACCCCGGGAGTCAGCACAGCCCCTGGATAACCGAAGTCATTTACGGCGTCACTCCAGTCGCCACTTACCAGGATATCCGCCGACCGTTCGTGACTCCAGCCAATTGATGAGAAAGCCACGGTCCCGGGATGGGTCCCTACATCCGAGCGCGGCGACGCGGCGGGAGTGAACACTGCTCCGACCCAATCGGTCTCCTGAAGCAATCGGACGATGGCCCCCACGCGCTCCGCCCCACCCTCACGCACATGGATGGCACCGCCGGCCACCACAACGTCTGTCGAACGGGAGGACACCTTGAGCCCGCGCCGCACAAGTAGGCCCGTTATCGACTCCTGCCCGATGCGTTTGGCAAAGCCGTGGTCTGACGTGACCAGGATGTCAGTGGATTGGAGAAGCCGGCGTTCGCGTAGACCGTCGAGGAGCCGGCCAATTTCGGCATCCACGCGGCTCAGGACCTCTACCGTTTCCGGCGAGCCCACCCCCGTGCGGTGGGCAGTCCCGTCCGGCTCGGTGAGCCACGCGGCCAAGACGTCTGCATCGACTCGGTCGACGCCAATCCGGAGGACGGCGTCTACCGCGCGAGCGACGAGCGGCACAGACGACTCTCCGGCCGGAGTCGTCGGGAGAATTCCGAGAGCCTGGAGCACGACCGGGCCCAGGGTGTCCGGAATCGTAACGGAGTGGTGAACCAAGCCGCCGCCGGCGCCCCGATGGTTCATGAGCATCCCCGACCCCGTACTCCCTGACGAAGCCGCGAAGAACGTCAGTCCCCGCGCGCCCAGTAGCTCACCGAGTGAGGGAACGGTAAGTAGCCCGCCGTCCGTCGCTTGGTCGATCAGCAACAGGTCCTCGGCCACACCCATGTTCAGGACTCGCGATGAATCCACCTCCGGGAAGTAGACTGAATTGCCCAGCAGTCCGTGTCCGGCGGGATAGTGGCCAGTGAAGATCGACGAGCCGTTCACACGCGTCACGGTCGGGAAGACGGCATGGTGCGCAAGGCCGCGAACGCCTACTTCGGCAACCGCGTTTAGACGCGGCATCAGGTCGGCGGTCACGTAGTCCGGTCGCAGGCCATCTACGACCAGAATCAACACTCTAGCCTTTTGTGCCTGTGCCGCGCCGAGGACTGGGCTAACGCCGAGGGTGAACGCTGCGAGGAACATGAGGGACATGCGCACGAAGCGTACCTCGGAAGCATGGCTAGAGCGAGGCGTCACATTCCACACAGATGGGCATACGGTCAAGGTCTACTCCCGGTTAATCCTGAAATCGTTGGAGCTCTGTGCGGCTCTTCCAGAGCAGTCGGCTCTTGATTCGCGCTCTACCAAACGGATTGCGACTCTGCTGCGCGCCAAAGATGGTGACCGCGAGCGTAGCGCGCGAGCTAGATGCCTACCGCGTCAGCAGCAATCGCTTGTTATGTGGCCGACCGGGTCCGGTAAAGAGACATGGTACACACTTAAGTAAAGGGACATGGGTTACAGTCGGCCCCTCCAACAGGAGGAGGTCGATGCCGTTCGCGGAGATTCATGTCATGGAAGAGAAGAAGCGGTTCATCGAGGAAGCCCATCGCAGCGTCCGGAGCTTTGCTGCGGTGTGCGATCGATACGGGATCAGTCGCAAGACTGGCTATAAGTGGATGGATCGATGGCGACGGAGTGGGCCAGCGGGTTTGGAGAGTCGAGCGAGTCGCCCCAACCATTGCCCATGGGCTACACCGCGTGAGGTAGTCGAGGCGATTCTCGAAGTGCGACGTAAGTACGAGGACTTCGGGCCAAAGAAGATCCGGTGGTACCTGGAGACGCATCGGCCGGAGCTAGTGCTGCCCTCACGACAGACGATGCACAACATCTTGGTACGTCACGATCTGGTGCCGAGGCGTCGACGGCGGGTGCGCCGGTGGCATCCGGGTCGACCCGATACGGACGCCTCGGAGCCGAACGGAACGTGGACGGCCGACTTCAAGGGTGAGTTCCCGATGGGCAACGGGGAGCTGTGCTACCCGCTCACCGTACAGGACATGCATTCGAGGTTCGTCCTAGAGTGTCGGGGTCGTCCCGATGTGACGATCGACGGCGTGATCCCCGTGTTTAGAAGGCTATTTCGCCGATTCGGCCTGCCCGAACGGATCCGTACGGACAACGGCACTCCGTTTGCTTCGAACGCACTCGGCCGTCTATCTCGGCTGTCGGTGTGGTTCATTCAGGTGGGGATCGTGCCTGAGCTCATCGAGCCTGGCTGCCCGCAGCAAAACGGCAAGCACGAGAACATGCATCTGGTGCTGAAGAGGCGTACCACCCGCCCTCCGAGCTCCAACATGCGAACCCAGCAGCGTGCGTTCCGGGAGTTCAGGAAGCTCTACAACGAGATAAGACCGCATGAGGCGTTAGGCGGTAACGTGCCCGCCGACCACTACCGACCCTCACCTCGACCCTTCCCCAATCAACTCGAGCCGGTCACGTATCCAGGCCACTTCGAGACCCGGCTCGTCAGCTCGAACGGTGGCATCCGATGGTACGGTGACCGCGTCCCTGTCGGTCGACTCTTCGCCGGACATGAAGTCGGACTCGAAGAGATTGACCACGGCCTCTTTGAGGTCTACTTCGGTCCCATCTGGCTAGGACGCTTTGTTGAACCCAAACGCCTCATCTTCGACTCCCTCGGACGAGGGCAAAGACGAACTGGAGGTACTTGCAAAGGACGCAGAACTGTTACCTAGGTCTCTTTACTTAACTGTCACCCAGGTCCTTTACCGCTCAGCCCGACAAGCGGACCCTACCGACTAAATCCTCCAAACGGGCCGTGATGCACTGCGCCGAAGCCGGCGAGAGCCTCTCGGACCTCATCTGACGGGTCACCGTAGACATCGATTGAAGTCGGTGCGACGCATCCAAGAAAGCGCTCGGCGAAGTTCGCGCCGAAATTGCCCAGATGCGCCATCACGGCGTCTGAATCGGTGTAGCGCTCGTTGATGTGACAGGAAGCTCCGTCCTCGCTAAGGAACCACTCGTAGCCCAAGGCCCCAGCCTCACCCTCGGTGGAGGCGACCATTTCTTGCATCAGAGCGCGAAAGTCTTCTAAGCGACCCTCGTTGATCGACACCCGAAGGTTCCAGGATACGGCAGATGACATATTGGGTCCTTTTGTGAGGATTCCAGAGCAGCACGCGTACGATAACGGTGCCTAACGGATTGCGATTCTTATCAGTTCCCTGGGACGATGGGCAGCAACGATAGATACGGTGTCGTCGGCTCGACATCGGGGGGAAGAGCAGGAGGCATCGCCTCTCCTCCAGGCCCGAGTGAAACGATGTACCGGAAAAGAGCACGTGCGTCCGGCTCGGCCATTTGGCTTGTGTTCATCCAGGGCATCGGTGGCAGAGCGGTTCGTGTGTGGAGCATTCCGACCCACTGATTCTCGTCCATTCCCTGCACCGAGAGTCGGAGGTTCGGTGGATAGGTAGTGCCCCAACCCTCTCTGCCAACGTACGTGAGACACGGAGCACGCAAAGAATTAGAGTAGGGCGAAGGCAGAGAAAACGAACATGTTGGGACTGCGAGAGAGAATGGAAGAGAATGGTAGTGCCCCTGGAACCGGGGAGGCCAAGCGAAGCGCGGCAGCTCCTGCGGACCCAGAGGTAGTAGATAGGCCGCTACGGCGGCGGTTCAGTCCGTCGTACAAGCTGCGGATCGTCGAAGAAGCGGACCGGTGCACCGAGCCCGGCGAGGTGGGTCAACTCCTGCGGCGAGAGGGCCTGTACTCGTCGCACCTGACGACGTGGCGCAAGGCGGCGCATAGCGGGTCGCTGAAGGCCCTGTCGAAGAAACGCGGCCGCAAGCCGGAGCGAAATCCGCTGGATGAGAAGGTACGCAAGCTGGAGCGGCGAAACGCACGGCTCGAGAATGAGCTCAGGAAGGCACACCTGATCATCGACGTGCAGGGAAAAGTTGCGGGGCTGCTGGGGATAAGCCTCGACGACGGGACAAACTCTTGAAGGCGGCCGATGAGCTGGCTAAGCACGTCGGTGTAAAACCGGCGTGCGCGGCCCTCGAGGTCTCCCGATCGACGTTGTACCGTCGTCGAGGCCCATCAACCGGGCAACAGCAGCCCCGCCCGACGCCCGCCCGGGCATTGAGCGAGACGGAACGAGGCGAGGTCTTCGACACGCTGTGTTCGGAGCGGTTCGTGGACCGCTCACCCGCCGAGGTGGTGGCCACGCTGCTCGACGAAGAGGTCTACCTGTGCAGCGAACGCACGATGTATCGTGTTCTGGCCTCCGAGGTGCCGGTTCAGGAACGCCGGGCGCAGCGCACCCATCCCGAGTACAAGAAGCCCGAGTTGATGGCCACGGCGCCGAACCAGGTGTGGTCCTGGGATATCACGCGGCTGCTCGGGCCGAAGAAGTGGAGCTATTACTACCTCTACGTCATCATGGACATCTACAGCCGCTACGTCGTGGGCTGGATGGTGGCGGACCGGGAGAACTCGGCCCTGGCCGGCCGGTTGATCCAGCAGAGCTGCCTGAAGCATGGCGTCCAGCCCCGGGTCCTGACCCTGCACTCGGATCGGGGAGCTCCAATGACGAGCCAATGCACCGCTCAACTTCTCGCTGACCTCGGCGTGACCCGCTCGTTGAGCCGGCCTCAGGTGTCGGATGACAACCCGTTTTCCGAGGCTCAGTTCAAAACCTTGAAGTACCATCCCTCGTTTCCCGGACGGTTCGGGGATCAGGGCCAAGCCAAGACGTTCTGTCGATCGTTCTTCCGCTGGTACAATGCCGAGCACCGCCATGGCGGCATCTCGATGCTAACCCCCGAGCAGGTCCACTTCGGGAACGCCGATCAGGTCATTGCCGGCAGGAAATCCGTGCTCCGCGAAGCATGGGCCGCTCATCCCGAACGCTTCGTCAGAGGTGTGCCGAAGCCCAAACCGCTCCCGGAGGCCGTCTTCATCAATCCTCCCATCCCTTCCCTCACCACACAGGACATTGCTCTCTAATTAATCCCGTAGAGTGTCCCATTGTCGTTGACAGGTTCCGCAAGGACCGCGCCACCCCAGGGGTGACCCGAGGAGCCACTGATCCTCTGGGATATTCCCCTCCGCTTGGAGATAACCATCCGTATGACAGTCGTTACAGCCGCCGATGATGGTCACGTATCGACCCCGCTCCACATCCGTCCCACCCTCCACATGCGGGTCCGTCGTACTTTCTGGGGGTGCGACTTGGCAAGCACCTAGCAGCACGATAACTCCACCCAAGAGGGCGGTCATGCATGGGACTCTTCCCCTTGGCCTCATCTTGTCTCCGATGCGCTTGAACGTTTTGTGCAGCCTAACGGATTGCGATTCTGATCTTATAAGGCGAAGGGCTGACCTCACTCGAGCGGAGCGTTACGCTGAACTTTGCTCAAAGGCCTGCGGCACTCAACCCAAGGAGGCCAGCCATGTTTGTCGCAGGAATCGATGCTCACGCAACGTATTCGGTGATCGCCATCGTGAGCAATACGGGTCAGCTGGTGGCCGGACCCATCCGGATCAAGAACACGCAAGAGGATCGACTCGATGATCTGCTCCAGCAGTATCAGCCCCTGGAGCTCTCATCGACCAAATCGTACCGATGATCAAAACCCTCGATCGTAGGGTCGAGCACGTGGGCCGAGAGATCCCGGCCGTAGCATTGCTCGAGACCGTCCCGGGCATCGGTCCCTACCGGGCACTGCTCATCGCCACCGAGACATTGCCTATCAAGCGATTTCGCACGCCGGGCCACCTGGTCAGCTACGCCGGTCTCGCTCCACGCTCCTCACAGTCGGGGCTCCGGCCCATTCGTCACGGATCGATCCCCGCCGGAGCGAACCGTTGGCTGAGGGGCACCTTCGTCCGGACCGTCGTGAGCCACGTCACGTACGCGCCCGACAGCTGGCTATCGCAGTCCTACGAACTGATCAGGCAGCGACTCGGGTGGCAGGTCGCTCGGGTCGCTACCGCTCGCCGCCTCGCCCGTGCTGTGCGTGCGCTGTTCACGCCGCAGCGGTAGAGGTGCCTTCTCGTCCTGGGCACCTAGGGCATCGTCGGACCTGGTCGGTCCGCCCTCTTGGCCCCCGCTTCCCTGGCGCCTACTTTGTAACGTAAAGTACTTGTAGCTGAATCGGCGGCGGCATCGCTTGCAGCAGGTCCAAGTACAGAGGGGGGTGGTAATGAAGAAGTGGCTGAGACGCGTCCGCGGCGCCATCGGGACGGGCCTGACCTGGGCAGCAGCATGGTTCGGCGCGGGCATGATCATGCTGCTGGGGCTTCTGCTGGTAACTGGTAGTACCGGCGCCGACGTCCCCTATCCCCTCTTGTTTGGTGCCTTCGGCTTTGTTGCCGGCGTCACCTTCTCAGGGGTCCTGGGTCTTGTTGAGGGTCGTCGCCGGTTCGATCAGATGTCCCTTCCACGCTTTGCGGGGTGGGGGGCCGCTGGGGGGTTCCTGCTGTCCGCGATCTTTGTCTTGGCCGTGGCCCTTGCAGAGGACCCCGCTTTCTTATGGAACCTGGTGGGCCTGGGCCCCATCTTCGCGGTGGCCGGCGCGGGCTCTGCTGCTGGTTCGCTGGCCCTAGCCAGAAGGGCAGAGGACCGAGAATTGCTCGAGACCAGTGAGGACGTGGCCGAGGTGGGGCTTTCCGAAGATGAAGCGCGAGAGCTGCTCGGAGACGGGGGCTGACCTCTCCACCTGGGTCCGGTCCGCAGCCCTTGGAGAACGTTGCTCGTCAAGTTGTACTTCACCAACCGCCCCATCATCGGCACGATCCCACCTCGGACGCAACAGATACCCCGACAATCTTCACGTCTGAGATTCCCCGATCCGTAATCCTGCCGCTCCAATATTGTCTTAAACTGCGCTGTTCAACTTAGTTTGACTGCGTTCGGACGGTACTCTGAGCCGGAGGGGACGGGATTGACGTCGCTTTGCGACGTCGTCTCGCGGGAGACCGGCAGGGTCGCATGCGCGGTCTGCTTGGCTGACCGCTCGACTCGAGCCCGCTGGCGCTCTTTGAACCGCCCCGGGTTCATCGGAGGCCAGATGAGTTGAGTGTCGCGGGCTCGAATGCGAACAAATCTATGTAGCGGAGGGGGCGGGATTCGAACCCGCGTGGGCTTGCGCCCGCCAGTTTTCAAGACTGGTGCATTGAACCGCTCTGCCACCCCTCCAGGTAGCTTCTGGCTTGAAGAACCTCAGGGATTCACACGCGTCGTGTAAAGAGGCTGCGCGTGATCCGACCGAGGGCTTGATTAATGTCGGAAGAGCCGCTGCCCGGTAAACACCATCGCCATACCGTGTTCGTTCGCGGCCTCGATGACCTCATCGTCCCGCATCGATCCCCCGGGCTGCACGATGGCCCGCACGCCGGCTTCCGCAGCAGCGTCCACACCGTCCCGGAACGGGAAGAACGCGTCGGATGCCAGCACGGCACCGGTCAGGTCCAGGCCGGCATCCGCCGCCTTCTGGACGGCTATGCGCGAGGAATCCACTCGGCTCATCTGACCGGCGCCGATCCCCAACGTGGCTCCTCCGCTGGCAAACAAGATCGCGTTGGACTTCACGCCGAACACGGCGGCCCAGGCGAACCGGAGATCGTCCCATTCGGCCTCGTCCGGACTCCTGTCGGTGGCGACGGACCAATCCACGTTGCTCAGCCCGTAGAACGGTGGTGGTGGTGGTGTCTGCGTCAGCATTCCACCGTATACGCTTCGTAGGGCGAGAGCTTCAGGTCGGCGTCCGTGCTCCGCTAGGAAGCGACCGGTTCGACGTACCTCTTCGGGCGCCCTGCCCCACCAGTCCTCGGGTGGTTCGCCCTCGATCGTCTCGCCGATTCCGCCGCAGACCAGCAACCGTACGTTCTTCTTCTGCGTCAGCACTTCGATGGCCTCGTCGTCGTAGGCCGGCGCCACGACGCATTCGATGAACAACCCTGACATGGCTTGGGCCGTTTCCGTGTCGATTCGCCGGTTTACCGCGATGACCGACCCGAAGGCGCTGACGCCGTCCGTTCGCAGGGCACGTTCGTACGCCTCGACCACGGTTCCCGCTACGGCCAGCCCACACGGCGTCGTGTGCTTGACGATGCATACGGCGGGCCGCGGAGAGTACGCGAAGGGAGCCAGAGACAGTAGTGCGCCGTCGAGATCCAGCAGGTTGTTGTAGGAGAGATCCTTGCCGTGGAGTTGCTCGAGCCCAGCCAGGCCATCCTGCCCACCAAGCTTCCGGTAGAAGGCGGCATCCTGGCCGGGGTTCTCACCGTACCGCAGGCCTTGCACCAGCTCGAAATCCAGGGACAGAGCATCGGGTAGGCCGGCGTCGGACTCCTTGGCCTCCAGCCCGGCCTCCGCTCGGGCATCCGTCCCGGCGTCGGCTCCGTCGGATCCCGCCTCCAGGTAGGTCGCCACGGTGGCGTCATACTCACTGATGTGCCGGAAGACCTTGGCGGCGAGCTCTCGACGTAGGGCACCGTCCACGGCGTCGCCCTCCGCCAGAGCATTCAGCACCCGGTCGTAGTCCGAGGGATCCACCATCACGAGCACGTCTGCATGGCTCTTGGCGGCCGCGCGGATCATGGTGGGTCCGCCGATGTCCACCTTGGACATGGCTTCGCCCACCGGCACGTCACCACGAGCCACGGTCTCCCGGAACGGGTAGAGGTTCACGGCCACCAAGTCGATGGGTGCGTATCCCTGTTCCTCGAGGGCGGCCATGTCATCCGGCCGATCGCGACGGGCCAGCAGGCCAGCGTGAACGGCGGGATGCAGCGTCTTCACGCGCCCCTCCATCATCTCCGGATGACCGGTCACCTCAGCTACCTCGGTCACGGGCAGACCGGCGTCCCGCACCGCACCGGCGGTGCCGCCGGTCGACAGGATCTCCCACCCGGCATCGACCAGTGATCTGGCCAGAGATTCGATACCGGATTTATCGGACACGCTAAGCAGCGCTCGTCGCTTCATGTCTAGCTCGCTCTCCTCTATTCGCTTGCTCTTGCGTTGTCAGTCCTGAACATGCATATGGGAATCGATGGAGGCCAGGGCGAACGGCTCGGGATCCCTGCCCTCCGCTACGGCTCGACACACGTGTTCGAGCACGGCGGGATACAGAAGATGCTCGACCTCGAGCACGCGTGCGGCGACGGCATCGGCATCGTCTTCCGGGAGCACCGGGACGGGCCACTGGGCTACCATGGCTCCGGTGTCGTACTTCTCATCGACATAATGGACGGTCGCTCCGGTCACCTTGGCCCCCTCGGCCACAACCGCCTGATGGACCCGCGCCCCGTACATGCCCTTCCCACCGAACGCCGGAAGCAGCGCGGGATGGATGTTGAGGATGCGTCTGGGATAGGCCGCCACAACGGCCGCCGGGATCAGTCTGAGATACCCGGCCAGTGCGATGACCCGCACGTCGCGATCCCGGAGGTGACGGAGAATCTCGTCCCCGATCTCTTCCTGGGAGCGATCCTTCGGGTTGATCACCGATGCGTCCCGGCCGGCTTCCCTGGCCCGATCGAGCGCCCCGGCATCCGGGCGATCCGCGATGACTGCCACGACCCGGTAAGCCTCGTTCCCCGCCTCGTGATCCAGAAGTGCCTGGAGATTCGTTCCCCCGCCCGACGCAAACACGGCCACGGGAACAGGAAGCGTCACGCCAGCTCCCCTCCGTAGTGCGGGGTCAGAAAGGGGTTGCCCACACGCTCGTGCCCAACGGTGGTCGGGGGTCCATGGCCGGTCAGGAGTCGGGTGTCATCGGACATGGTCAGGACGTGCCGGCGAATGCTGTTGAAGAGAGCGTGGTAGTCACCACCCGGAAGATCGGTTCTCCCGACCGAGCCCGCAAAGACGAGGTCCCCGACGATCGCCAGGTCGTCATCGGCGGCCACGAGGATGACGTGGCCCGGCGAATGCCCGGGTGTGTGAATGACCTGAAAAGCCGATGCACCGAAGCGGTAGGTGTCCCCGTCCTGGAACTCCTCCTCGGGCGGATCCAACGCCGGCGCCTGGAGGCCGAACATGGCCGCTTGAGCCGGCACGCCGTCGAAGAGGGGTCGGTCGGCGGGGTGCAGGTACGTAGGTACGTCCGCGAAATCCCGAATGACGCCCAGACCCTCTACGTGATCGAGATGGGCGTGCGTCAACAGGACCGCGACCAGGTCACTGCCCTCGGCCTCGATCGCGGCGACCATCTGGGAGGCGCAGGCGCCGGGGTCCACGACGACGCACTCGCCGGTGGTCTCACACCACGCGACGTACCCGTTCTCGGCGAAGTTCCCGGCTGTGAAGGCTTGAAAGCGCATCGTATTCAGGCATGACCCCAAAAAGAGTGGCCCGTAGGAATCTCACCTACGAGCCGGTACATCCGAATCCGTGCTCGGAACTCTAGGCGGTGAATGAACTTCCGCAGCCGCATCCACCGGAGGCATTCGGGTTCGTGAACGTGAAGCCCGATCCCATCATGCTGGTTACATAGTCGATCTCGACACCGCTCAGGTACTGAACACTGAACGGATCCACGAAGATCTTCACACCGGAAAGGTCGAAGATCTCGTCGTCGCTCTCCGGGGCGTCCTCGATGTTCAGGCCGTACTGAAAACCCGAGCACCCGCCGGGAAGAACCGCGACGCGCAGACCGGCCTCTCCCGAGGCTCCCTGCTCTTCAATGAACGACTGGACCTTGCTCACCGCATCCGGCGTGAGGCTCAACAGTGTTTCAATGCCTTCCATAAGATTTCTTCTCCTGGGGATCTCTTACCCCTACCGCCCACGGATCGTTCTCATCGCCGGCGAATTGCCTTCCTTGAAACGCCAAAAAGCTACCGGGAGCCCAAGGGGGGGTCAACGCCCCTCCGTCCCGAGAATGAACCGCGCTGCCGCAAATATGTCGTCTACGACGACGACGCCCTCCGGCACCCGCGACGCTTCATCGTCTCCGTACCCGGTACGGACGA
>CBDFMQ010000001.1:0-411722 GCA_965249725.1 Longimicrobiales bacterium | reverse complement strand
TTCCTGAGGATGCCCGTCCTTCACGGCCCTCCACAGGTGCTGGGACTAACATAGGATGTGGTACCACTCTTGGGGCAGGTCAGCCGGCTCGATTGCAGGTGGGGGAGCAGATCACGTTGACTCCGACCACGGCCTCCTCGGACATTGATTACTACGTGGCTTCCGCTCTGCCGAATGGATTTACTATAGATCGGACGACGGGGGAGATCAGCGGCACGCCGCCGGCGGTCAACGCCAGCACGCAGACATCGACGGTGACGGTCTACGACCGCGGCAGCAACGACGGCACGGCGACGATCGTGTTTCCGAAGGTGGACCCGCCCCCCGGGGTGACGGTTTCGGCGACGGACGACCTGTCGGTGCCCGAAGGCGGTTCGGCGAGCTACACGGTGGTGCTCGACACTCAGCCGATGGCCGATGTCACGATCACGGTGATGCGGTCGTCCGGGGACGACGAGAATCTGACGGCGAGCCCGGCTACGTTGACCTTCACGAACTCGAACTGGAATACGGAGCAGACGGTGACGGTCTCGGCGGCCGAGGACGCCGACAGCGAGAACGGCACCGCCCTGTTTACGCATGCTGTGGCCGGCCCCGGCACCGTCTATCACGGGCTTCCGGCCCCCGGCGTCACAGCAACCGAGAGCGACAACGATCCGCCTGGCGTAATGGTTTCGGAGACGACACTGTCGGTGCCGGAAGGCGGCTCGGCGAGCTACACGGTGATGCTCGAGACCCAGCCGACGGATGATGTCACGATCACGGTGACGCGGTCGGTCTCGGGCGACGAGGATCTGACGGCCAGCCCGGCTACGTTGACCTT
Source organism: Longimicrobiales bacterium (assembly GCA_965249725.1). Lineage (GTDB taxonomy): Bacteria > Gemmatimonadota > Gemmatimonadetes > Longimicrobiales > Gaopeijiaceae > CBDDCX01. The sequence goes on along the minus strand of CBDFMQ010000001.1, from coordinate 410,899 downwards.
CACGAACTCGAACTGGAATACGGAGCAGACGGTGACGGTCTCGGCGGTCGAGGACGACGACGGCGAGCACGGCGTCGCCGCGATGCACCATAGTGCGGCCAGCCCCGGCACCGTCTATCACGGCATTCCGGCCCCCGCCGTCAGGACAACCGAGGATGACAATGACACGATCGGCGTGATCGTCTCGCCGACGGCACTGTCGGTGCCGGAAGGCGGCTCGGCGAGCTACACGGTGAGGCTCGGCACCCAGCCAGAGGAAGATGTCACGGTCGAGGCGACCACGGACCAACTGAGTGACGCCGACCTGACGGTGACCTCGGTAACGGATATGGATACGGACTTTAATTCGGTTACGTTGCTCTTCACGGACTCGAACTGGAATACGGAGCAGACGGTGACGGTCTCGGCGGCCGAGGACGACGCCGACGAGGTGGACGGCGTCGCGATCTTCAGTCACACCTCGGTAACCAACGGCGAGGACTATTACCCACTTGATATCGATCCAGTCACGACGACCGAGGCCGACAACGAAAAGGTAGTGACGGTCGCGATTCAGACGCAGGTGTCAGCTCCGGTGGGCGGAGTGTTCGAGGTGATGATCATCTTTAGCGAGGCGGTAATGGGTTTCGAGCGGAGCGAGATCGCGGTGACGAATGGTTCGGTGACCGACTTCAGTGGGTCGGCGCCGACCTATAAGGCAGAGATCACTCCCTCGGAGAACGGTGAAGTGATCGTGAAGGTTGGGGCGAATGTGGCCGAGTACGGGGTCGGCAACGGCAATATGCCGAGCGCGCCGTTGGTGATCGAGGCGGATCTGGATCGGCCAGAGGTAACGATCGAAGGGCCGACGGGGCCGATGGGAATTGCGGGGTTCGAGGTGACGATCGCCTTCTCGGAGCCGGTGGAAGGCTTTGAACTGGAAGATATCGAGGTCAGCAACGGGACGGCATCGGATTTCAACAGGGTGTCCTCACGGACTTACACAGCGACGATCACGCCAGAAGAAACAGGTGAGGTCAGGGTGGAGGTGGGATCGCACGTGGCCGAGGACGTAGCCGGCAACGGCAACTGGGCGGCGGAGCCTCTGGTGATCGAGGCGGATCTGGATCGGCCAGAGATAACGATCGAAGGGCCGACGGGGCCGATGGGAATTGCGGGGTTCGAGGTGACGATCGCCTTCTCGGAGCCGGTGGAAGGCTTTGAACTGGAAGATATCGAGGTCAGCAACGGGACGGCATCGGATTTCAACAGGGTGTCCTCACGGACTTACACAGCGACGATCACGCCAGAAGAAACAGGTGAGGTCAGGGTGGAGGTGGGATCGCACGTGGCCGAGGACGTAGCCGGCAACGGCAACTGGGCGGCGGAGCCTCTGGTGATCGAGGCGGATCTGGATCGGCCAGAGATAACGATCGAAGGGCCGACGGGGCCGATGGGAATTGCGGGGTTCGAGGTGACGATCGCTTTCTCGGAGCCGGTGGAAGGCTTTGAGCTTGAAGATATCCGAGTCACCAATGGAGCGGCTTCGAACTTTAACAAAGTCTCGCCGCAGGAGTACACGGTGACGATCATGCCCGAAGGGATCGGTGAAGTGAGGGTTGAGGTCCCCGCGAACGTGGCCGAGGACGTGGCCGGCAACGGCAACCCGGCGGCGGCGGCCTTCGAAGTGGAGACGAAGCTGGTGGTGAGCTATCAGGAGGAGAGCTACACGGCGAGGGAAGGTGGGGAGACGGTGGCGGTGACGCTGAAGCTGAGCCAGGGCTGGGACGAAGAGCTGGCGATCCCGATCCGGGTGACGCGGCCGGAGGTGACGGAAGTCGCCGACTATACCCTAGATGGTTTGGAGGAGTGGGATGCCCAGGAGGGCACCGGCAGGCTGACGTTCCCGGCCGAGGAAACGGAGCAGACGTTCACGATAGAGGCCAACCATGACGGGGATGGGGACGACGAGACGGTGGAGCTGGGATTTGGGGAACTGCCGGAGATAGTACTGGCAGGGGAGCCGGGCGTGGCGACAGTGACGCTGGAGGACAAAGGACTGGTGGAGCTGAAGGTGAGCTTTGGGCAGGCGGAGTACCAGATTAGGGAAGGCCAGCAGGCCGACATCGAGGTGAAGGTGGCGCCGACGGCGGATCGGCGGGTGGAAGTACCGCTGGTGGTGGCGCCTACAGGAGGGGCCACTGACGAGGACTACAGTGGAGTGCCGGCGAAGGTGATATTTGAGGAAGGCGAGAGTGAGGGGACGATTTCCGTCGAGGTGCTGGCGGATGAAGTGAACGATCCTGGGGAGGGGGTTGTACTGAGCTTTGGAGAGTTACCGGAGGCGGTGAGTGCGGGCGATCCTTCCTCGACGCAGGTGCAGTTCAGGCAGCAGCGGACGGCGGAGCAGTTCTCACAAACGCTGGAGGTGATGTTGGCGGTGATCGCGCGCACGATGGGGGAGAGCGCGCAGACGGCCATCGAGGGTCGCTTTGAGCGGTATCGGCAGTGGAGTCGGCTGGGGGCAGCCGGAGGAGCGGTGCCGACAGCGCAGCCGGGAAGCGACAATAGCGCCACGGGTCTGGGTGAGGGAGAATCGCAGCGGATAGACAGCGAGAGCCTCGAGGGCGCCGGCAGGAGAAGAGCCGAAGGCCCGGTAGTGCCGAGCGCTGGGGGCGCGGCCGGGGCCCGAGCAGCGATGGGATCGAGTGGGGAGTCGGGAGACCGGGAAAGTGGCGTGCAGGGAGCGTGGCTGCAGAACGTCTCGCTGGGTGGATTGGCGGGCCTGTTCGGCTACGGCCAGGGCTATGCGGACGTCTCGACCGGCTCCGGCATGGGGCCGAGTGGGACTGGCCCGACTGTCGGGTTGGGAGGGCAGCCAGGTTACGGTCAGAATCGATTCCAGGGTTCGGGGACCAGGGACTCGTCGCTGAGATCGGGATCGGGCGAGTACTCGGGGAGGAGGAATCGAGAGTTCAACCTTGCGGGAGTATCCTTGGAGCTGCCCTTGGCAGGACAGCAGAAGGGGACGAGCAGGAGCTGGGTGCCAGCGTTGTGGGGGCAGGGGGACCTGACGCGCTTCAACGGGAACTTGACGCGGCTCGGGATGATCTATCGAGGAGGTCTCGAGGCCGCCCATGTAGGTCTAGACCTCTATGCCAACGACAAGGTGCTGGCCGGGCTGTCGTCCATGCGCAGCTGGGGGAACATGGATTACAGCGACGATGGGATCGATGGGGTGTTGGGGAGTCGCATGAACACCTTTCATCCCTATCTGTACTGGCAACCGACGGAACGGGTGGGCGTGTGGGGCATTGGCGGCTTGGGACGAGGGCGATTGGACGTCAACGAGCCGGGGAGGAGTCACAACTTCGAGGCCGACTTTCGGATGTTCTCGGGAGGATTGAGGTCGGTGCTATCCAGGCGAGGCAGCAATGAGGTGGGGCTGCGGGCGGACGCCTTCTCGGCGCAACTGGAGACCGAAGCCTCCGAAGACATCGCGAAGGTGCGAGGCGAGGCCCACCGGGCGCGGTTGATGCTGGAGTGGGTGCACACCAAGCAGCTGTCAGCGGGGCGATCCCTGAGCCTGAAGGCGGAGGCCGGCGGGCGTTTCGACGGGGGTGATGCGGAACGGGGCAGCGGCGCGGAAACAGGATTCCGTCTGGGGTATCTGGATGCGAACAGTGGACTGGACGTGGTCATGCTCGGCCGAGTGCTGGTGGTGCATGAAAGCGACTACCGGGACTGGGGATTGGGGGTACAGGCAAGCTGGGACCCAGGCGAGAAGCAGCGCGGGTTCCGGGTGTCGGTGACCTCCACGCGGGGCCAGGATGGAGGCGGCCGAACGACGCTGTGGAACAACGCTAATAGGGTCATTCGCCCGCCGGGGATGGGTGCAATGGGAATGAGCCCCCAGAGCCGGATGGAAGGTGAGGTGGCCTACGGCGGCCTGAAGATGCTGGGCTTACCGGGTCTGCTGATGACGCCCTATGGCCGGCTGCGATGGGCCGGACAGGGCCGGGAGCTGGCCTGGGGGACCGCTTGGAGCCTGCCTCCACGCTCGCAGCTGGCGCTGTCATTGATGTTGGAATTGGAAGCCATGAGGCGGGAGAACAGCATGGGTCCGGCTGATCTAGCGGTGCTGGCGCGAATGTCGATCCCCTTCTGAGGAGCTGACCCCGAGCAGTGGGTGAACCGGTCAGCACCAGGGTTAACCGCGTCCGGAACGACGATCCGGATATACTGGCTCCCAGGTCGGACGTGGAGCTCTTTTGACGTGAAAGGAGGAAACGCGCTCAACAACGCTTCCGCCTCGCATTTGCTGGATCGGAAAAGAAGAAATCGGCGACAATCGCACTTCCGCCTCTACGAGACGGTCCGGATTTCGTAAATTATTCAATGGGGTATTGCCTTAAGTCCACCGCCCACTACATGTTGTGGTCATGGCGGTTCCGGCTTCTCAGCTCCGTGGCGGCGTGGACTATCCCCGTACGCGGCTGGAGCTGGACGAGTTCTTCCCCGACGATGCGGCATGCCTGGAGTACGTGGAGGGTCTGCGCTGGCCGGAAGGGTTTGTGTGCGTGGGCTGTGGCGGGTTGGGAGAGGTCTGGCGAGCATCGCGGGGGCGTCTCGTCTGCCCACACTGTCGAAGGCAGACCTCGGTGCTGGCGGGAACCGTGTTCCACCGCACGCGCTCGCCCCTGCGTCTGTGGTTTCTCGCTGCCTGGGAGCTCACGAGCCAGAAATACGGAGCCAATGCTCTCGGGCTCCAGCGTGTGCTCGGACTGGGAAGCTACAAGACAGCGTGGGTCTGGCTCCACAAGCTCCGCCGGGCCATGGTCCGACCGGATCGCGACCAGCTGAGCGGCGTTGTGCAAGTGGACGAGAGCTAATGTCGGGGGCGTGGAGGCTGGAGTGCGGGGCCGCGAGACGATCAAGAAGGCCATCGTCGCGATCGCCGCCGAGGTCGACGGACGCAAGATCGGGAGAATACGGCTGCGTTGGGTGCCCGACCTCTCCGCTCCGGTTCTGCGAGGCTTCGTCAAGGATAGCATCGCACCGGCAAGCACGGTGCATACCGACGGATGGCCAAGCTATCAGGGACTCGCCAAACTGGGCTTTCGCCACACGGTCACGAACCTCTCGACCTCCGGCGATCCCGCGCACGTGCTCATGTCGGCCGTACATCGGGTGGCGTCTCTCCTCAAGCGCTGGGTCCTCGGAACCCTCCAAGGAGGGATCGCCCGCGAACACCTCCCCTACTATCTGGACGAGTTCACCTTTCGCTTCAACCTCATTGACCTGCCCCCAAGAGTGGTACCACATCCTATGTTAGTCCCAGCACCTGTGGAGGGCCGTGAAGGACGGGCATCCTCAGGAACCAGGGCGACGGCTTAATCGCCTCAGGGGCCGGGGGAAAGGCGCCGCAGGCGCTGTGGGGTCGGACGGTATTGTACTCGCGCCTCCATTGCTCGACCAGCACGGCCGCCTGCGCCAACGAGTAGAAGATCTCCCCGTTCAACAGCTCGTCCCTGAGCTTGCCGTTGAAGCTCTCGTTGTAGCCGTTCTCCCACGGGCTGCCCGGCTCGATAAAGAGCATCTCGACGCCCACGCGCCCCAACCACCGCCGCACGAGCTTCGCGGTGAACTCCGGTCCGTTGTCCGACCTCAGATACTCGGGAGGCCCGTGTCGGACGAACAGATCGGCCAGCACCTCGAGCACGTCGTGCGAGCGGATCTTGCGAGCCGCCACGATCGCCAGGCACTCCCTCGTGTGCTCGTCCAGCACTGTCAGCAGCTTCAGCGCACGCCCGTCGTGCGTCCTCGAGGCCACGAAGTCGTACGACCAGACGTGGCCCCGATACAGCGGCCTCAGCCGGATGCACGATCCGTCGTTGAGCCACAGCCGACCTCGCTTCGGCTGCCGCTGCGGGACCTTCAGCCCCTCCTGCCTCCAGATCCGCTCCACCCGCTTGTGGTTCACCCCCCAGCCCTCGATGCGGAGCATGTCCGTGACGCGTCGGTAGCCGTAGCGGCCGAATCGACTCGCGAGTCGCACGATATCACCTCGGAGCGCCCCCTCGTCACTCGCCACTTTCCTCGCCCGGCGCTGGGTCGTGCGTGGCTGCCCGAGCACCCGGCACGCTCTCCTCTCCGACGCCCCGAGCTGCTGACGTACACGCACCACACAACGTCGTCGGCGCTCGGGGCTCAGAAGTTTCCCTCGGCCGCTTCCTCCAGGATCAGCTTGTCCAGTGTCAAGTCCGCCACTGCTCGCTTCAGGCGCCCGTTCTCGCGCTCGAGCTCCTTCAGGCGCGTGCCTGGCTCACCTTCATCCCGCCGTACTCCCGCCTCCACCGGTAGTACGTCTGCTCGGTGATGCCCAGCTCCCGGCTGATCAGCTTCACGGATTTGCCGCGGGCCAGACCCACCTCTGCCTCCCGCAGTGCAGTGATGATCTGCTCCGGAGTGTGTCGCTTCCTTCCCATCCTGACCTCCTCGCTGAAAAGCTTCAGACCAGGTCGATCCTAACATTGCTCCTGGTCTCGTTTCAGGGGGTCAGGTCAGGCGTTCGGATGGGGTGGGGCGGACTATGGCAGGATGGTGAAAACATACGGCCAGACTTCAGAGGGGCGGCGCCGGTACAGCCCGCCCGTGTGCCTCGGGGCCGAGAAGTCGAGGGTGATGGGCAACCCCGTCATGGAGGATACTTGCACGTCCCACGTCGAGCGCTCGAACCTCACGCTACGGATGCACTCCCGCCGGTTCACGCGGCTGACGAACGCTTTCTCAAAGAAGATCGCATTCCACGAGTACGCCGTGGCGCTTCACTTTATGTACTATAATTTCTGCAAAGCGCACACGACGTTGACCAGGGAGAGGAGGGGAATTAAAACGACTCCGGCCAAGGCAGCCGGTCTGACGGATCGCGTCTGGAAGATCGAGGAATTACTGCCGCCGGATTTTGTTTGATTCAAACTGACCCACTACCAAACGTCCTAACTGCTTGTAATGTTCAGAGATGTTCAGTACGGTACGCGAGCTGTTGGACACCGCCGCCAGCGCCACCGCCCCCACATGGCTCGCTGGAAGCTTGGTCACGGGACGTAGCGCGACCGGGAGGCCGGTCTGGGCAAAGCGTCGCGCCCGGCGGAACCCGAGCGCGGCGGTGTGCATCGGAGGGCACTGACCCGCAGGAGGCTCGATTGCTCCGGTGAGAACCCCGCGATATTGGTTGCTCGATTCGTGACGCGGAGAGAAAGTCATGAAGAGCCTGCCCGAGCGCATCATGGAACACGCCGAGGCCACGCCGATCTGCCCGGCCGCCCTGCTTCACCTCGCCCAAAAGGGGCGCGGTGGGGCAGGCCCTCTCCCGCCTGGCCCGTTCAGGCCGGCTCATGCGGATCTGTGACGAGGGTTGCGGCTCTCTCGTGCCCCCCCGCATCATTTGACCAGTCCCCTCCTGAAAACTCTGAGCTGGCCCTTGTACCGTTACGCGAATCCTTCCATGACTGTCAACGCCGGTTGAAAATGTCACACATGTGGCGGTTGAAAATGTCACACATCGGGGGGAGGTGACGGGCCTCTAAGTCGTCGTCGTCTCCTTCGATGTTCTCCTCCTCTTGCGAGTGACCTGACCCCCTGAAACGAGACCAGGAGCAATGTTAGGATCGACCTGGTCTGAAGCTTTTCAGCGAGGAGGTCAGGATGGGAAGGAAGCGACACACTCCGGAGCAGATCATCACTGCACTGCGTGCCGGGTGCTCGGGCAGCCACGCACGACCCAGCTACCGGCCAGCCACCTTTTCGGCGTTGACTTCTACTGCATCGTATCCGCGCCCGCCTGGCAGGCCGCTTGATTCCTGAGAGCCCATGGCCCCACTGCACCCGACTGCCCCCACGATCCGGTCGCCGACCATCAGAGCTCGGCATGGCGAACAATCAACTTCTCGAACGTCATATCAAGCTTATTGCGATCACGCAGTACCCTGAACCCTTTTTGCAGGTCGGGGCTGCGCATCAGTCTGGAAAGCGCGGCTATTGGGACTGTGCCGTTCGATCATCTGCCGCGTGCGCTACGCTGCGCCTCCAACAGGATGTCGGGATTCTCGTGGACCAGTCACCCATGGCAACGTTCACTTCCAATTCCTGGTGAATCCGCGTTCGGGCAGGTCGGTCGTGACCGCCAGCCTGCAGCCGTCGTCGGTTATCAACTCCGGCGCGCCAACCACCACCAGGCGATCCACACCGGCAGGCTGATCACGGCCGCATAGATCGCGATCGCCAGCGGCCCGAGCAGCCCCGCCAACAGCGACGCCGCCACCGTGACAGCACCGAGCCCGATGCCCGCCCACCAGGCGCCGCGGCGGTAGCCCAGATGCCAGAGCCGCCGGCAACCCAGCGCCAGCGGCAGGCCGCAGGGCGAGACGAACACCAGCCCTCCCCCCGACATCAGCATCGCCATTACCCACATGCCGGGCGGCACCGATCCCGTCCCCGGTCCGAAGCGCACCGCCGCAGTCGCCATGACACCGGCCGGCAGCCACAGCAGCGCGAGCAGCCAGAAACTGCGGCGCCGGATGAATCCCCTCGTCTCCATGCCCCGACTATCGCAACCGCTTCCCCGTGGAGCAAGAGCAAAGCGTGCGCCGGGCGAACGCCCGGGACGCCAAAGGACCAAGGTGTAAGGACCAAGGTGTATTGATACGGTCATCACCTGACAGTTAGGCCGCCGGCGCGCGACCGTTAAGAGTCGGGCGCGGCGGCGGTGGCCACGCCGCTCCCGGAAGGGTTTAGGAATCGTTTTTTCACAACATCCGAACCTTTCGGGAGAACGACATGACGACCCCTGAACTGACGGATTTGGGGGATGCCAGGGTTCTGAACGAGCTGAGCGGTTCGATACTGCTCACAGATACTCTCCGGGCGACGGTCTCACTTGAGTGGCGACGGGACTCACGCCCGCCGGAGGGCCTCTCGAACGGTGACTTCAATCTTCGCACTGGCCTCAGCGTAGACCTCTGATCAAACCACGATGAACTCGGAGGGCGCATCACACCCCACACCCCTTGGGAACCGAATACGGCTCGCCTTCAGCCGACCGGGCAAGCCGACCGACAACGCCCATATCGAGGCGTTCAACTCGCTGCTTCGGCGTGAGTGCCTCTCGGCAACACTGGTTCATCATTCTCGAGGACGCCCAGCGGGTCCTCGATCACTGGCGGGCCGACTACAACAACTTCCGCCCGCACGGAAGCTTAGCGTGTTCCTCCTGATCTCGTAGAACTGCTGCCGGCTGTTGTAGCCCACGATCTTGCACGCCTTGCTCACCTTGCCGAACTCCTGGGCCAGCTGTAGCAGACTCAGCTTGCGGCGCGCTATCTTTCCCCTCTGGACGGTGGCTATCTTTTCTCCCGTGTTCGCGGCGAATCTGAAGCGACGCTAGGAGGTCGGCTCGTGATCGAAGTTGCTGGACGTAGGTTGGCTTTGGGCACTGGCCAGGGAGTTCAATCGTGTCCGTTGCGCGCGGTGGGACTGATGGTCACGGTGTTGCCGACGTTGGTGGCGTGCGCAACTCAAACCCAGCATGGCCCTCCCAGGCCCTCGGCGCCCGTGCCTGTGAGTCCGACGGTGCAGGTTCCCCTCACGGCCGATTCCCACCTCCATATCCTGGACTTTCTACAGAACGGCGAATACCTCGTCGATGGGAGGCTAGTCTACAGCTCTCCGGCCAACACTCTGCCCGCTGGCGAACGGGGCCGGCGTATCGAGGCGGTGCTGTGGGCCATGGACCAGGCCAACGTGAGCCACGCGGTCATCACGGGTATGCCCTTTCTCAAGAAATGGGCGGTGGGTGACCCCTCCCGGCCAACGTATTACCTGGATAGCAGTTCCCGCGTCGTGCGAGCGCGAGACACTGATTATGTCCTAGCACTAGCGATCGAAGACTACCGCCGAGTACACGGGGCGGCGGCTCAGCTCGAACGGCTGTTCCCGTTTGTCTCCGGATTCGACGGGACAGACCTCGGTGCGGTGGACATGATCGTAAAGCGCATTAAGGAATTCCCCGGTGTGTTCAAGGGAATCGGCGAGGTGATGTCTCGCCACGATGACTTGACCAACCTGACGACCGGTGAGCGTCCTCACGCGGATCACCCGGCACTGTTCCGCATCTTCGACTTCGCTGGCCGAGTCGGTCTACCCGTGAGCATTCACCACAACGTTGCCCCCATCTCCCCGCAAGGAGAGGCGAGGGACACCGACTATCTTCCGGAGCTGCTGCATGCGTTCAATGAGTTCTCTAACACGACCTTCATCTGGTGCCATGCCGGCATCAGCCGTCGCATAGTCGTCGATTCTCTTCCAGTAGTTCTGGCGTCGGTACTCGCGACTCACAGAAACCACGTCTACATTGACCTATCCTGGGTGGTCTACGAGGACTACGTGCTAGAGGACCTGAGTGCGTGGACGGGATTGATTGAGCAATACCCCGACAACTTCGTGATTGGATCAGATGCGGTTGGGCGCTACGAAGGGTACGAGGATACTGTCCGCCGGTACGATCGGCTCCTATCGAGATTGACCACTGGCGCTGCAGAGAAAGTGGCCCGGGACAACCTCCTGCGAATCATGCCAGAGGACGGGACCACCCTGGATCCCGGTTACGTCTATCCAGAAGAGGCTTATACACGGAGAGGAGGTCCCGACCGGTCCCGGTAAACACGTGTCGGACATGACGCCTTCCAGGCCGCTGCGGGACTTGTGCTGCGTTACTACCGGTCGGTGGACGCGACGATCACGAGATCGGACACGGTCCGTCGTGTTGTGGCGCGTACTCGTGCTTTGGCCGAGGATCTCTTGAAGGGCTCGTCAACGGTTCCATACACCGCCGTCGTTGAGGAGCTCCTGGATCCGCGGTCCAATCGCACTCACGGACAAGTCATCACTGCTCAGAGAGCAGAAGAACTCGAGCTTGAACATTGAGCATTTTTCTCCCGACCATCCTACGTGGGCGATGTACTGGAAACTCTACTGCCTTCAGCGGTGCGAAGTGCGGGACGACAAGAAGCTCTTCGAGTCTAATTTCGTATCGCTGACCATCGACGGCACCTGAGCCACAACACCGAAGGAACAGACAGGAAATCGGGCAAGGGCAGACACGCACCATGTGCCACGGCAAGGGCGGGAATTGGCGCAACAACACTGACCGTGTTTCCCAGCGTGCACGACACGCAGACCGAAGCCTAGAAGGTCGGAGTGTCTCTAGGAGCGTCTTTAGGAGTCCAACGCAACCAGATAGGCCTGAACACGCCGGTCGTCAGGATGGGCTGCCGCGCAGGCCTCCCACTCCTTCCGGGCCCCCACGAGATCACCCAGTCGGTGCAGCAAAGCTCCGAGCCGGACGCGTGCGTCGTGGAAGTACGGGTTCATCTCCAGGATGGCCTCGAGATGGTCCCGCACGTCGTCGAGACGGTCGAGGGTCCAAGTAGGCCTCGGCGAGCTTGAAGCGCAGGTCCGCGAAGCGCGGACGGACCGATACGGCCGCCGCGTACTGCTCGGCCGCCTCTTCCGGCCGATTGGCCACCAGGTAGAGATCTCCGCTTCGGGCATGCGAATCGGCCAGCTGATTACCGAGATCGGACGGAAACACGTTGGAGTCCTGCGTGTCCAGGTCGCTGGCACGGTGAAAGGCCGCCGACGCGTCCTCGAAGCGCCCCAGGTCGTTCAGGACGATGGCCCGGTTCAGATGGGCCTCGGCGTAGCCGCCGTTGAGCTCCAGGGCGTCGTCGAACTCTGCCAGGGCCGTTTCCATCTCTCCCATCATCGCCAGGCACAAACCCGCCTTGTTGTGCACGTCGGCGAACTCGGGATGTTCGTCCAGTATGCTCCGGAAGCGCCCATAGGCGCCCTCGAAGTCGTCGCTTTCCCAGGCAGCCACGCCCTGGGCCATGATCTGACGCAGCGAGGAGGTCGCGGACTCGGAGCCGGGCCCCATCTCGGGGCGCTGATACTCGAGGGACTTCTTCTTCTTCTTGGGGCTCACGATCGTTGACGCTCTTCGTTGACGCTCGTCGGGACGCTCTTCAAGGACTCACGCGGACTAGGGGCCTCTTTGACACTAGCCGTAGAATCCCGCACAACGCAAGGGAAAACGGATGGGGGCTCGGCGGTCTAGCACCCCACTCCGAGGCTCCCGCGCGACGGGCCCACGAACCGGAGCTCGTCGTAGCGCCACTGCGCACGCTCCACCAAGGGGCTCGACCCCGTCTGGTCCACCCGACGCACCTGGAGGAACGCCTCCATCGCTTCATCGCAGCGTCCCAGGTCGGACAGGCTCTCCCCCATCTCGAAGTAGGCCACCGCCTGGAGGCTCCGCGGCTCACCCAGGGCGATCGTCCGCTCGATGTGCTGGAGCGCCTCCTCTTCCTGGTTCGCCAGGCGGAGTTCCTGGGCGAGTCGGAGCGAGCAGCTCCCGATCTTCCAGTCCACCTCGCCCCTCTGCCAGCGCCGGATCATACGCCGGTGCTGCTCGTAGTGCATAAGCGCCCGCCGGCAGTCGCCGACCTCATCGTAGGCGGAGGCCGCCTCGAAGAGGACCTCGGGGACCGTGTCCCCCTCCGTGCCCGCGATGGTCGACTGATAGTAGGGCAACGCCGTGGCGTACTCCCCGGCCCGCAAGTAGTGACGAGCCAGGGGGAGCGCCATGTCCTGAATCGTGATGCCGGGGCGGAACGACATGGCCGTCTCCATCGCGGAGGCCAAGCCGAACAAGTCGTCCCGGTCCTGAGCCGCCCGAGCCAGCCGCACCATGTCGGAGACCGCTTGATCGGCGTATGTCGGGTCCTCCGCGACCGCCCGGTGATAGAAATCCCCCGCCTCGTCGATGCGGCCCATCTCGGCGTACGTGTGTGCCACACGGGCCAGGTTGGGCGCGTCTTCCGCGCCCTGGCTGGCGGCGAGGCGGTATTCGGCGAGGGCGGCCTCGAGGTCACCGCGGGCGGCGGCCTCGTCGCCGCGAAGGACGGAGGTCTCTTCGCCGGCTCCCACGGTGCAGGCGGTCAGTAGGGCGAGGAGAGCTGATGTGATCGTGCGGCGCACCGTCAGGGGGCGGCGGGCCGGGCGCGGTGGCGGTGCGGGGTCGCCAATGCGCGCTGTCCGGTCAGGTCTCGTGATCATGCAGGAGTGTACCGCAAAGTTCGGGCCGGGGTCCGGTGGGGGGGACCTCACCCTGGGTGGGCCTCGAGCCACTCGACGGTCCGTTGGAGCCCCTCATCAAGGGGCACCGTCACCTCGTATCCCAAGCGTTCGCGGGCTCGTTCAAGACAGGCCAGAGAATCGCGAACGTCTCCCTCCCTTGCCGGCCCGTGAACCGCATCCACAGGTGCCTTTGTGGCCTCCTGGATGGCTTCCCAGAGCTGATTGATCGAGATGCGGTCGCCACATCCCACGTTGAAGACCTGGCCTGAGACCGCGTCCGCCGGAGCGGTGCAGGCGAGGAGGTTGGCTCGTACCGCATTGGCCACGTGGGTGAAGTCGCGGGTCTGCCCTCCGTCTCCGTCGATGGTGGGGGCCTCGCCCGCCATCGCCTTGGTGATGAACAGCGGAATCACAGCCGAGTACTGGGACGTGGGGTCCTGCCTGGGACCGAAGATGTTGAAGTAGCGGAGCGATACCGTCTCGAAGCCGTATACCACTGAGAACGCCTGGCAGTAGTGCTCGCCCGTGAGCTTGGCTACCGCGTAGGGAGAGCGCGGCTGGGACGGCATGTCCTCCACCTTGGGGAGCGTGGGGGTGTCGCCGTAGGCGGAGCTGGACGCCGCGTAGACGAAGCGCTTCACGTCGGCGTCTCGGGCGGCGATGAGCATGTTGAGCGTGCCCGTCGCGGAGACCGCATGGCTGGTGGCGGGGTCCGCCACACTCCGTGGGACCGAGGGGATGGCGGCCTGGTGGAGAACGTAGTCCATGCCCTCACAGGCTTCAGCACACATGACGGGATCAGTGATGGAGCCTTCCATCATCTCGATTCGGTCCCAGAGGCCGTCCAGGTTCTCCTGACGCCCGGTCGAGAAGTCGTCCAGGACGCGGACTGTCGCGCCGGCGTCGACCAGCGTCTCCACGAGGTTGGAGCCAATGAACCCGGCCCCGCCGGTGATGAGGTAGCTCGCTCCCGCAGGAACGAGTGATGCGTTCCGGCTCATCGAGAGAGGCCCTTCAACGGAGGCTCATCGCGCGAATACAGCGAGGGATTCACCACCTCAGTCCGACAGCGTCCGGGCCTTGGCGTCCTGCGACTCTACAAGCTCCCGGAAGTAGGGGATGGTCTTCTTGAGCCCTTCGTGGAGCGTAGTGATCGCTTCCCAACCCAGAATGTCCATGGCCACAGAGATGTCCGGTTGCCGGACCTTGGGATCGTCCTCGGGGAGCGGCAGCGTCTCGATGCCCGAGTCCGACCCCGTCTCCTCGAGCACCAACTGTGCAAGCTCCGCAATCGTAAACTCGTGCGGGTTGCCGATGTTGGTGGGGTCCGTCCGGTCGGAGTGAAAGAGCCGGAAGATGCCCTCGACCTCGTCGTCGACGTAGCAGAAGGAGCGCGTCTGGGAGCCGTCCCCGTAGATGGTCAGGGGCTCACCGCGGAGCGCCTGGACGATGAAGTTAGAGACCACACGCCCGTCGGCCGGACGCATACGGGGGCCATAGGTGTTGAAGATCCGTACGATCCTCGTCTCCACCCCGTGGTACCGGTGATAGGCCATGGTCATGGCCTCTGCGAACCGCTTGGCCTCGTCGTAGACGCCTCGGAGGCCGACCGGGTTCACGTTGCCCCAGTAGCCCTCGTGCTGGGGGTGAACGTCCGGATCTCCGTACACTTCCGAGGTGGAGGCAAGGAGGAATCGCGCCGACTTCGCCAAGCAGAGTCCCAGCATGTTGTGGGTGCCTAGGCTGCCCACCTTGAGCGTCTGGATGGGGAGCTCCAGGTAATCCACCGGGCTGGCCGGCGATGCGAAGTGGAGGACTCCGTCCAGCTCTTCGTCGACGTACAGGGGCGTAGAGATGTCGTGGCGGATGAAGGAGAAGTGCTCGCTCTTCTGCAGGATCGCGACGTTCTCTTGCGAGCCCGTGATGAAGTTGTCGACGCCGATGACGTGGTAGCCCTCCAGAAGGAACCGATCGGCCAGGTGTGAGCCGAGGAAGCCGGCGGCGCCGGTGATGAGGACGCGGTTCATGTCAGGAGTTCGGGCGGTCTTCGAGGATCGTCACCCGGCGGTCCAACTCAGCGTGGGAGGTGTTGATCAGCTCACGAACTTCCTGAAACTCACCCGCCACTTCGGTCCGGAACGCGTCGAGTCTCTCGCCGACGCCGATGACGGACTCGGCCACCATCTGGATCTGATGGCGGTTGTCTTCCCCGAGGATCTCCACACGGAGGAGACGTTCGTCCATCGCGTCGAAGCGTTCGTCCATCGCGTCGAAGCGTTCGTCCATCGCGTCGAAGCGTTCGTCCACCGCGTCGAAGCGCTGACCGATGCGATGGAACTGCGGGGCGATGAACTCAACCAGCTCCTGGTATTCGGACTTGGTCATCTGTACTACCGGCCCTCTTCGAGGCGCGTTACCCTCCGGTCCAAGTCCGTATAGGAAGTCTGCAACAACTCTCGAACATCGCGGAATCCGGCGTTCATGTCGGATCGGAGCGCCTCGATCTTGCCATCGACTCCCGACACCGACTCAGCCACGATTTGAACTTGATGGCGCGTGTCTTCCCCGAGGATCTCCACACGGAGGAGACGCCCATCCATGGTATCGGTGCGCACGTCCATCGCGTCGAAGCGCTCGTCCATCGCGTCAAAGCGCCCGTCCATCGCATCGAAACGCCCGTCCATGGCGTCGAAGCGCCCGTCCATCGCATCGAAGCGCCCGTCCATCGCATCGAAACGCCCGTCCATGGCGTCGAAGCGCCCGTCCATCGCATCGAAACGCCCGTCCATGGCGTCGAAGCGCCCGTCCATCGCATCGAAGCGCCCGTCCATCGCATCGAAACGCCCGTCCATGGCGTCGAAGCGCACGTCCATCGCGTCGAAGCGCACGTCCACCGCGTCGAAGCGCTGATCCACCGCGTCGAACCGCTGATCGATGGCGTCGAATCGGGGTGCGATGAATTCCACCAACTCCAGGTATTCGCTCTTGGTCATCTGGCCTCTGGGAGGTGCCCACCAGCAACGCGTTCGTTCCCGCTCGTGGCAAGGTAAGTCAATCTCGTTGGCCGGACGATGTCTGGATGGAACCCTACTCGGGCACCACCCCAGTCGGAGGCCGACCCACGGAATGGTACTCGAACCCCATCCCCGCCATCCGCTCCGGATCGTACAGGTTTCGACCGTCGAATACGAGCGGCTGTACCAGAGCGGCCTTCATCCGGTCGAAGTCCGGTCGGCGGTACGGATTCCATTCTGTGTGGATGACCAGGGCATCGGCCCCACCCAAGGCGCCGTATGCGTCCTCGGTGAGCTCTACTCGGTCGCCGAAGTGCCGCTGGGCTTCCTTCATCGCCTCCGGGTCATTGGCCACGACGCGGGCGCCGCGTTCGAGCAGCCCCTCGATCGTCACCAGGCTCGGGGCTTCGCGCATGTCGTCTGTGTTGGCCTTGAAGGCCAGGCCCCACACTGCGACGGTCTTCCCCGCCAGGTCCTCACCGAGGCGTTCGGCGAGTAGTCGGAGTAGCAACCCCTTTTGGCCGTCGTTCAGCTCGTCGACCGCCTGCAAGATCGACGGGTCCGCCCCCAGATCCCCCATGGTCTGGATGAGCGCCTTTACGTCCTTCGGGAAACACGAACCCCCGTATCCCACACCCGGGAAGAGGAATCGTGAGCCGATGCGCTCGTCACTGCCGATCCCCTTTCGGACCATGTTCACGTCGGCGCCCGTCTTCTCGCAGAGGCCCGCCACGGCGTTCATGAAGCTGATGCGCGTGGCCAGCATGGCGTTCGCGGCGTACTTGGTGATCTCCGCCGAGGCGATGTCCATGATCAGGACGGCGTTGCCCGTGCGAACGAACGGGGAGTAGAGGTCGCGCATGACCTCGGCTGCGTATTCGCTATCGACCCCCAGGACCACGCGATCGGGCTTCATGAAGTCCTCGACGGCGGCTCCCTCCTTGAGGAACTCGGGGTTGGAGCAGACGTGGACTTTGTGCTCCGTTTCACGCTCGACGGCCTCCCGGACCTTAGCGGCCGTCCCCACGGGCACGGTGCTCTTGGTGATGACGATCTTGTCGCCGTTCATGGCCCGGCCGATGGTGCGGGCGGCTTCCAGGACGTGTTGGAGATCGGCTGAACCATCCTCGTCGGGCGGAGTTCCGACGGCTATGAAGATGACGTCGGAGGCCTGGACAGCGGCCGGGATGTCAGTGGTGAACGTGAGGCGACCGGAGCGGAGGTTTCGGGCGACCAAGGGCTCGAGGCCAGGCTCGTATATGGGGATCTCGCCTGCGTTCAGGCGGGTGATCTTGTCCTCGATGATGTCCGCACAGACTACGTCGTTGCCGGTTTCTGCGAGGCAGGCGCCGGCGACTAGGCCGACGTATCCGGTTCCTATGACTGCTACGTGCATTATCGCCCTTCTATTGCGGGGATGATCCCCCGGTCGCTCAGTTCGTCGATCACGTCGGACACGATGTCCTCTACCTCTCGTCCCAGGGTCCGCACATGCATCTCGGGGGCCGCGGGCACCTCATAGGGGCTGGAGATCCCCCCTCTCTGCCAACTTAGGTGAGACACGGAACGAGTAAAGAATTAGAGTAGGGCGAAGGCAGAGAAACCGAGGATGCTGAGACACCGAGAGAGAATGGAAGAGAATGGAATCGCCCCACTAACCTGGGAGGGTAAGCGAAGCGCGGCAGCTGCTCCGGACGCGGAGGTGGTAGATAAGCCGACGCGCCGACGGTTTAGTCCGTCGTACAAGCTGCGGGTCGTCGAAGAAGCGGACCGGTGCACGGAGCCGGGAGAGGTAGGGCGACTCCTGCGACGGGAGGGCTTGTACTCGTCGCACCTGACGACATGGCGCAAGGCGGTGCGGAGTGGGTCGCTGAGAGCGCTGTCGAAGAGACGAGGTCGAAAGCCGAGCGAACGGAATCCGCTGGAGGGGAAAGTGCGCAAGCTGGAGCGCGAGAACACTCGCCTGGAGAAGGAACTCGAGAAGGCGCGCCTGATCCTCGACGTCCAGGGAAAAGTTGCAGGGCTGCTGGGATTGAGCCTCAAGGACGGGACGAACTCGTGAAGGCGGCCGAGGCGCTGGCCACGTACGTAGGGGTAAAGCCCGCGTGCGATGCGCTCAGGGTCGCCCGAGCCACGTTCTATCGTCGTCGGAGGCCATCGACCGGGCATCAGCAGCCCCGCCCGACCCCAGCCCGTGCCTTGAGCGAGAAGGAACGAGACAAGGTCTTCGACACGCTGTGTTCGGAGCGATTCGTGGACCGGTCCCCGGCCGAGGTTGTGGCGACCCTGCTCGACGAAGACGTCTACCTGTGCAGCGAACGTACGATGTATCGCGTTCTGGCCTCCCAAGTGCCAGTTCGAGAGCGCCGAGCGCAGCGGAGTCATCCCGAATACCAGAAACCCGAGTTGATGGCGACGGGCCCGGGCCAGGTCTGGTCCTGGGATATCACACGGCTGCTGGGGCCGAGGAAGTGGAGCTACTTCTACCTCTACGTTATCATGGACATCTTCAGCCGCTACATCGTGGGATGGATGGTGGCGGATCGGGAGAGCTCGGCCTTGGCCGGGCGCCTGATCCAGCAGAGTTGCCTGAAGCATGGCGTCCAGCCCCAGGTCCTGACCTTGCACTCGGATCGAGGAGCTCCGATGACGAGCCAATGCACGGCTCAGCTCCTCGCCGATCTCGGGGTGACCCGCTCGCTGAGCCGACCTCAGGTGTCGGATGACAATCCGTTCTCCGAAGCCCAGTTCAAGACCTTGAAGTACCATCCCTCGTTTCCTGGACGGTTCGAGGATCAGGGCCAGGCCAAAACCTTCTGTCGCTCGTTCTTCCGCTGGTACAACGCCGAGCACCGCCATGGTGGTATCTCGATGCTGACCCCCGAACAGGTCCACTTCGGGAATGCAGATCAGGTCATCGCCGGCAGGCAGGCCGTGCTACGCGAGGCCTGGGCCGCTCATCCCGACCGCTTCGTCTCCGGTGAGCCGAAGCCCAAACCGCTCCCGGAGGCCGTCTGGATCAATCCTCCAACCCCCTCCCTCACGACACAGGAGATTGCTCTCTAATTAATTCCCAAGAGTGTCTCACTGGCGTTGACAGGCTCCGCCAGGAGAATCAGCTCCGCAGGGTGGTGAAGCAGGATCTGGCGGGCCAACTCAGATCCGATGGAACCCGCTGCCCCGGTGATGAGGACCGTCTTGCCCTTCAGGTCCGCCTCTAATTCGGGTAGCTCCAACTGAATCGGATCCCGCCCAAGCAGATCGTCGATGCGGATCTCACGTATCTGATCCAAGGAGACGCCTCCCCGCAACACCTCATCAATTCCCGGTAGCACACGGAATCGGATCTCAAACTCACCACACAAATCGACGATTCGGCGGAGGTCCTTGGGCTTAGCGGAGGGCATCGCGATGAGGAGTTCATCTACCCCTTCATGCTGCACTATTGCAGGCAGCGTCTCGATCGACCCAATGACCTCTCTACCATGGATGGCCGTTCCCCACTTCAGGGGGTCGTCATCCACGAAGCCAATGATATCGACGTCCTCCCCGGACCGGAGCATTTGGTGAACGATCATCCTGCCGCCCTCGCCGGCACCAGCGACAAGAACACGACGGCGCTTCTGGTGATTCGAGCCCAACCTTGAGTCCCTCAGTCCGCGCAGTCGTCGGCCATACTCAAAAAGGGCCCGATAGGCGATCCAAACTCCGCAGATAAGAACCATCGAGAAGACCATCTCGAGAAGGACCGTCGACACCGTCGGATCAAACCCAGGGACTTGGGCCGCCATGAGGCCAACGAGAGTCGATCCGAGGACCGTCGCCCCCCCGAGCCGCAACACCTCCCCTACCCCGACAAACCGCCATCGCCCGATCCCGAGTCGTCCCCACCAGTAGAGGGGGAGCCGCACCAGCACCAGGAGAGAACCCAACAGAAGAGAATCAGACCAAACGACTGCCCGAGGGTCCAAACCGACCGAAAAAGCCGAGGCCAGGACCGTCGCCGTCATGATCAACGACGCATAAACGAGAAGTGCCACCCCTCGACGATGCCGCGCCAAGCGGCGATACACTCTGTCCGCGAGTTTCTGCCAGCCTTCTAGGTCACTCAACGTGAGTTACCCCTGGGATATGACGCACTCATGCCCCTGCCGACGCCTTCACCCGATAGAACGCCACCACATCATCAATAATCTCATCCATCCCCTTCTCCGGCTCCCATCCCAGCAGTTCTCTGATCTTCGTAGTATCCGGCTGCCGTCGCTCCATATCCTCGAAGCCCTCACCGTAAGCCTCGTCGTACGGAATCACCACGATCTCCGAGTCGGACCCAACCTTATCCCGCACACGCTCAGCCAACGCACCGATCGTGATCTCATGCTCGTTCCCAATATTGAACACTTCGCCTAGGGCCTCTGGAGCGTCGAGCAGCCCCAGAACCGCGCGCACCGAGTCGTCGACGTGACAGAACGACCGCTGCTGCTCACCTGTGCCGTACACCGTGATCGGCTCCCCAGCGAGCGCTTGGGTCACGAAAGTCGGAACCACCATGCCCCACTCGCCGGTCTGTCTAGGGCCGACGGTATTGAAGAACCGTCCCAGCACTACGGGCAGCGCCTTCTCATGGGCGTACGCCAAGGCGAGGAACTCGTCCAGCGCCTTTGTGCAAGCATACGACCATCTCCGGTGAGTCGTGCTCCCCATGACCCGGTCGTGCTCCTCATGGAGTTGGTCCCCACCCTTCCCGTAGATCTCTGAGGTGGAGGCGAGATAGAGCGGCGTGCCGTGCTTGTGGCAGCAGTCGAGGACGATTTCCGTTCCTCGCACGTTGGTCGTGATCGTCTCAACAGGGAATTCGATGATCTTCCGCACGCCCACTGCCGCCGCGAGATGAACCACCTGGTCCACCTGGCCGACGGTGTCATTCATCATCGGGTGGTTTAGGATCGTGTCGATGACGAGATGCAGTGAGGTGTGATGCCGTACGTCGGCCAGGTTGTCGAGAGAGCCGGTGGAAAGATCGTCGACCACAAAGACGGTCTTCCCTTGGTCCAGCAGCTGCTGGACCAGGTGAGAGCCGATGAATCCGGCACCGCCGGTTACCAAAATGGTGTCTGCCATATACGTTCCAGTCGAGACTCGGTGACTATCTAACCGACCGTCCTGCAAGGATCTAAGAACAAGTTCGACTTGAACCTACCGTTCAGCCCATCCCAGTCAACGATTTCGATGCAAGAGGGACCGAGATTGCACCGTTTTCGGGGGCCAGACCGCCCCTCCTCACCTGCGGTACGCACCCGTTTCGATACGCTCGAGCCAAGCCCCATTGCGACCGTACCACGAGATCGTCTCGGCAAGCCCCTCCTCGAAGTCGATGGATGCCTCCCACCCCAGCTCCGCCTTAGCCTTCGAAGAATCCACCGCATAACGCCGATCGTGACCGAGGCGATCCTCCACGAAGGTGATCAATCCAGGATCGACCCCAATCTGACCCACAATCGCCGCAACCACCTGCAGGTTGGTCCGCTCCGCGTCACCGCCGAAGTTGTAGACCTCACCTGCCCTGCCCTTCCGCATCGCCAGGTCCAGCCCGCGACAGTGGTCGCCCACATGGATCCAGTCCCTCACGTTCAGTCCGTCCCCATACACGGGTAACGGCTCCCTCTTCAGCGCTTTGTTGACCATCAGCGGAATCAACTTCTCCGGAAACTGATACGGCCCGTAGTTGTTGCCACACCGCGCGACCACGACGTCCAGGCCGTGGGTGCGGTGATACGACAGCGCAAGCAGATCCCCCGCTGCCTTCGTGGCGGAATAGGGTGAGCGGGGCGCCAACCTCGTCGTCTCCGTGAACCGTGGCGCATCAGCGTCGGGCTCCGCCGGATCCCGCCAGGGAAGCTCCCCGTAGACCTCGTCGGTCGAGACCTGGACAAATCGAATCGCATGTGGTGCGGCGAGGCAGCCGGAAAGAAGCGTATGCGTACCGACCACGTTGGTGCGCACGAACGGCGCGCCGTCCACAATGGACCGGTCCACGTGAGATTCGGCGGCCAGATGCATCACTCCATCGACGTCACCCAGTAGCTCACCCACCAGGGCGGCGTCACAGATGTCGCCCTGGACGAACCGATACCGCGGGTCGTCCTCGACGTCCCTCAGATTGTCAAGATTCCCGGCGTAGGTGAGCAGATCGAGGTTCACCACCTCAATGTCCGTGTGCTCCGCTAAGAGATACCGGATCAGGTTCGAGCCGATGAACCCTGCCCCACCGGTGACGAGCAGCCTCAAGGATCCGTCGACCGCCGGGCCGGCGCGGCCACGTGGGGAAGCCGCAGGACCGGCTCATCCCCCGCGTCGGCCACAAGGCGCGTGGCCCGGTGGAGGGAGGGCAGCGTACCCGCGTCTGTCCACCAGCCCTCCACGAAGTGGTGTCGAAGCGTCCCGGCCGCGAGGTAGTGGTTGTTCACGCCGGAGATCTCCAGCTCGCCTCGCTCGGACCGCACGAGCGAACGCACGGCGTCGAACACGTGACGGTCGTAGAAATAGCAGCCGATGACGGCGAAGTTGCTGCGGGGTTCAGCGGGCTTCTCTTCGATCCCCACGACCCGGTCCTCCTCGAACTCGGCCACGCCGAAGCGCTGGGGATCATCCACCTCCTTGACCATCACCATCGCACCTTCGGGGTCGTCTCGGTACGCGTCGACTGCGGGCTTGATGGGCGAACCGAAGATGTTGTCGCCCAGAATCACACAGATAGGCCCGCCGTCGGCGAAGTGCTCCGCCAAGCCCAGGGCCTCAGCGATGCCACCCTCCTTCTCTTGATAGGTGTATTGCAACGCCTTGAGGCCGAATTCCGTTCCGTTGCCGAGGAGTCTGAGAAAGTCCCCGGCGTTGTTGCCCTCTGTCACGATCAGAATCTCGTCGATCCCGGCGTGCACGAGCTGTTGGATGGGGAAGTAGATCATGGGCCGGTCGAAGACCGGTAGGAGGTGTTTGTTGGTGACTCGGGTCATGGGCAGGAGACGGCTCCCGAGGCCCCCGGCCAGAACGACACCCTTCACCGGTAGAACTCGCGGATGGCCTCGGCCACGGCAGTGACTCGGTCCTCGCCCAGCTCCGGGAAAATCGGCAAGCTGACGACCTCCTTACATAGCTGCTCGGAGACGGGCAGATCCCCTTCCCGGTATCCCAACTCCGAAAAGCACTCCTGAAGATGCAGCGGAACCGGGTAATAGATGGCGCTGCCGATGGCCCGCTCCCCCAGGTGGTTCCGAAGTTCGTCGCGCCGGCGTACGCGTACCGTATACTGGTTGTATACGTGGAGATTGCCCGGAGTCACCACTGGAGTGATCACCTCGGGGACCTCAGCCAGCACTTCGTCATAGATGGCGGCGTTCCGGCGCCGGGCCTCAGCCCAATCATCCAGATGGGGCAACTTGGCCGAAAGAACGGCGGCCTGGAGCGCGTCCAGACGGCTATTGGTACCCACCATCTCGTGGCGGTACATCTTCAAGCCACCGTGAACGCGACGCTTTCTGAGATCATCCGCGAGTTGGGCATCGTTCGTCGAGATCAGGCCTCCATCCCCGAATCCCCCGAGGTTCTTCGTGGGGAAGAAGCTGAACGCCCCCGCGTCCCCGACCGCTCCCGCCGAAATGGCGCCCCCTGACGTACCGCACTGGGAGGCCCCGATCGCCTGCGCAGCGTCCTCGAGAACGAAGCCCCCTCGCTCCCGCGCCACCGCCACGATCTCCCTCATCTGCGCCATCTGGCCGTAGAGATGCACCGGGATGACACCCCTGACCCGATCCGTCCAGGCCGCCGACACCGACTCGGCGGTCACGTTGAAGGTCGTCGGGTCGACGTCGCAGAAGACGGGGCGGTACCCGGCGTTCCACGCGGCTCCAGCCGTGGCGAAGAACGTGAAGGCGGGCACGACGACCTCGTCGTCGGATTGCTTCCGGAATGCCTGTAGGGGCAACAGAAGGGCGTCCGTACCGCTCCCGCATCCGATGGTGTACTCCACCCCGATGTACTCGGCCAGGCTCGTCTCGAGCCGTTCTACCGCCTCGCCCAAAATGAAATGCTGAGAGTGGACCACAGCCCTGACGGCTTCGTCCACCTCGTCTTGGATCGAGTCGTACTGGGGGCGAAGGTCGAGGAAGGGAATCGTCATCGTGATTTCAGTTGATGTGAATGCCGGCCCGCCCGAGCGCATCCACGTAGAGTTCGTTCATGTCCCGAGCCAGTCGCTCCACCGAGTAACGCTCCAGAACGGTGTCGCGCGCCCGAGCCGCATCCTCCGGCTCGGGTACCGCGCTCAAGGTCGCTTCCAACGCGTTTGCAAAGTCGCGGGCCGACTCACTCCACACCAGACGCCCGAGCCGGCCGTCCTCCAGCATCTCGGGCACGCCCCCGACCGCCCGGGACACTACGGGCGTGCCGGATACCAGCGATTCCATGAGCGAGACCGGAGTCCCCTCATCGAAGGACGTGAGAGCGGTCACGTCGAAGGCCGGAAACACGTCGGGTAGGTCCTCCCTCCAGCCGAGCCAATGCACCAGCCGGTCCAGCCCCTTCTCAGCCGCGTATCGCCTGAGCGTCGCCTCCCTCTCCCCCGATCCGACCACGATGACGTGCGGCACCGGGTCCATGCGTTCCTGAAGCAGCTCCATGGCATCGAACAGGAGCTCGTGGTTCTTCACCGGTACCATCCGGCCCACGATGCCGACCACCGGGCGATCGTCCTCGATCCCGAGCTGGGCTCGGAGGGCTTGGCGCGCCTCTCCTCGATCCACGTCTGCGAAGGGCTGCAAGTCCAGCCCGAGAGGGATCACCGCGAAGTCCTCCAGCGGTGCTACGCGCAGCTCCTCGGACATCTCGACGGCCTGCGTAAGGGTGAGCACGATCAACCGATCCGTGACCCGCGCGAGTTGGCGCTCGATCTCCAGGAAAACCCGCGTCTTCAGCGGAGAGAAGTACCGGCCGCCCAATACGTGCCCGTGGAATGTGTGCAGAATCACCGGCACTCCGGCCGCCAAAGCGGCCAGGCGCGCAACGGTGCCGGCCTTCGCGGTATGCGTATGGACGATCGCCGGGCGCTGCCTACGGAAGATCCTGAAGAGCCTGAACACGGTCGCAAGGTCCTTCCACGGCGACAGAACCCGCGACATTCCCGCGATCTCGACCAGTGCCACGCCGCGGTCTCGGGCGTAGTAGGTCATGTCCCCCTCGTCGGATGTGATCCGCCCCGCGATCAGGCGCGTCTCGAACCGGGTAGGATCGAGCCCGGCCGCGAGGTTGACCACATGCAGGGCGGGCCCACCGGTGTTGAGCCGAGCGATCACGCGGTGGACGAGAACAGGGCTCATGAGGTCGGTGGGCTGGGCCTCGCCGTCAGGGGGTCCAGCCCTTCACGATCCATGAGTGGGGCGGTGTGTCGCCCTTCTCCAGGAACGGCAGAGTCACATGGCGCGTGTCCACGACGATCTCGGCCTGGTCGAGCACTCGACCGTAGTCGACATCCGAATGGTCGGTGACGATCACCACGGCGTCGGGTTCGGACAGGGCCTGGTCCGTCAGAGGCACCGAGGTGAGGCGCGTGCCGTCTTCGGACACCTCCGGGACGAACGGATCGTGGTACTCCACCCTTGCCCCGTCGGCGGCAAGCAGCCTCATGATATCCAGAGCCGGCGACTCGCGGATGTCGTTCACGTCCTTCTTGTACGCGACCCCGAGCACGAGGATATGTGATCCGTTCACGGCCTTCCGGCGAGCGTTGAGTGCATCCCGAACCTTGTTCACAACGAAACGGGGCATCGCGGCGTTGACCTCGGACGCGAGTTCGATGAAGCGCGTGCGGTAGTTGAGCGTCCGCATCTTCCAGGCGAGGTAGTGCGGATCGACCGGAATGCAGTGGCCCCCGAGTCCCGGTCCCGGGGTGAACTTCATGAAGCCGAAGGGTTTCGTGGCCGCCGCCTCGATGACCTCCCAGACGTCCACTCCAAGGCGGTCGGCGATCAGGGCGACCTCGTTCACCATTCCGATGTTCACCGCACGGAACGTGTTTTCCAAGATCTTGACCATCTCGGCCGCCTCCGTGGAGGAGACGCTCACCATGGTGTCGATGAACCGATCGTAGACCGCCAAACCCGCTTCGGCACAGGCGCGGGTGATGCCCCCGATGACCTTGGGCGTGTTTTTGGTCTTCCATACAGCGTTGCCCGGGTCGACCCGCTCCGGTGAGAAGCACAGGAAGAAGTCCTCACCGGCACGAAGACCCGCCCGCTCCAGGGCCGGCAAGAGGACCTCCCGTGTGGTCCCCGGATAGGTCGTCGACTCGAGCACCACGAGTTGCCCGGGGCGCAGCGTAGCGGCCACTGCCTCCGAGGCCGCAATCACGTAGGACACGTTCGGGTCTTGGGTCTTGGAGAGCGGTGTGGGTACCGAGATCGAAATGGCGTCGCACTCGGCGAGCCGGGACATATCAGTGGTCGCCTCGAAGCGGCCCCCCGCCAGCACTTCCCCCAACTCATCGTCGGTGACGTCCTCGATGTGGCTGGTGCCGGCGTTCAGACCCTCTGCCACCTCCGGCAGCACGTCGAAGCCCACGCAGCGGAGACCCGCGCGGGCGATCTCGACCGAGAGGGGGAGGCCGACGTATCCCAGGCCGATGACGCCGACGGTCAGATCACCGGTGCGTAGGTGTTCGATGGACGATGGGGTCATAGGTACGGGATGCGCAGCTGGGTGATGGGTGGCGTGGCCGTCGGAAATATGACCGCTGCGAACAGCGGCTACAAGGAAGAATCGTGTGGATCGGCTCTATCTGCGGCCACCGCGATCGCATCACAATGACAGCCCGCATAGTCCGCCTCGACCCCAAGCGGCTGCCCGGAAACGGCCTCTTGAACGCTGTAGCCACGGTCCATCAAGAACGAGATCACCTCGGCGGACGACGATCCCTGGTCCAGCAGGTTGTCCTCACTCAACTCGATGAAGATGGCGGGCCGGTGCTCTTCCAGAACACGTTCGGCTCCGGTCAGCACCTCGAGCTCGAAGCCCTCCGTGTCGATCTTCAGCACGTCGGCGGACATGATCCCCTCACGCTCGATGATCCCGTCCAACGACTCGAGGGCTATGCTCTCTCCGGTGGCGGCCGACGAAATGCGGAAGCCTCCGGGGTTCCTGGCGAACGGCTCCACCATCTTCGCCTCACCCGAAGCCCGGGCGAGCCCGACGTTGAACGCCTCCACACCCAGCCCTGGATTCAACTTCAGGTTTGCCTGGAGCGCAGCGTAGTTCGCGGCGTGCGGCTCGAAAGCGATAACTCTCCCGGAAGGACCCACCCGCTTCGCGGCCGTGAGCGCCGTGAACCCGATGTTGGCTCCGACGTCCACGACCGTCATCCCCGGGCGCAGGAGCCCGAATAGCCCGTTCAGCGAGGGATCCTCGATCCTGAAGCGCAGGCACCAGCCCAACAGCGTGCCCACGTCGGCGAGGAAGGTCACCCCCTCGTCGGTCGTCACGAGCCTTTCACATGGCTGCTGGAACTGGTAGTAGTTGGGAAGGAGCCGTGATCTTCGGCTCCCGAGTCGGGACCCGCCAAACGCGGCCGCAGCCACACCTTCGAGTCCCGGCAACAGCCAAAAACGCCTCAGGAGGTTGAGGATTCTCGTTCGATTGCTGAGTCGCTCTCTGCCGATGGGATGGCCCTTCCGTGAACGGCGTGGAGGAAAGAAGCGGTTGTTGTTCGGCGCGGTCGATATCGGCTGGCGGATCGAACTCTATTCCAAGTGGATCGAACAGCACTTAAGGGACCAGATCACCGTCGAGTCCTTCGTGAAGCACAAGGTCTCCGACGCACAGTATCCCACCAGCTACACCTACGAAGTCCAGTATAGTGATCACGTAGCGCCGGTCCAATGGACGCACGCCCTACTGTTCTTCGTGCTGGCGTTGTGGCGTTTCCAGATACTTCACTTCTTCTCGGGGGAGACCCTTCTCACGAGGAAGTTGCGCCGGCTCGAGCTGCGACTCTATCGGCTCCTTGGAAAGCGCGTCATCGTGCATTTCGTGGGCACGGATATCCGCAACCCGGAGTACGTGATCTGGAAGGATCGCCACCTCCGTGGGGTCGCCACCAAAGCCGACGCGCCGCCTCTCTCGGCGGCTTGGCAGCGGCGTCTCGTCCAAGACGCCGTCGATTTCGCCGATCACATTCTGGTCTCGACCCCCGACCTACTCGAGATCGTGCCGTCGGCTCAATTCGTTCCGGTCGTCCTGGACGTCGAAAAATTCGAGGCAGAGTGCTCGGCTCCGCGGGGAGAGTTGACCCTGCCCGACGCGGCGGGCGACGTCACCATACTGCACGCTCCCTCTAACGTTGCGATGAAAGGCACGGCACTGCTGGAGCCCGCAGCGAAGGCGCTCGAGGCCGAGGACGCGGGTGTGAACCAGTCCTCACCCACGAGCTGGGGGTGGACACCGGATCGGTGTACAGCGTTCCCCGGCCGATGTTGTTCGCGCTCTACGATCGGGCCGATATCGTCGTGGATCAGTTGACGATCGGCTGGTATGGCCTACAGAGCGTCGAAGCGCTGATGCGGGGGTGTGCCGTCATTTGTGGCATCGACGGGAGCCTGCGAGGCCACTTGCCCGATGGGTGTCCGATTCGTGTCACGGACGCGAACGGTCTACCCGATGTTCTCCGGCGAACGGTGGCCGACGTCCGCTCCGGGCGAGTCGACGTAACCGGCTACGCTTCTTGGGTTCGGCAGAACCACACGATGGACCGGTATGGTCCGGTCTTGTCGCGTCTCTGGTTGGGCGAGCCTCGATGAGCCCCCGTCCGGTGCGTAGCTGACCGATGTGTGGAATCGCCGGGGCATGGTGGCGGGACGAGCCTCACGACGCCGAGAACCGCCTCGCCGGTGCGGTCGAGGCGCTCACGCATCGTGGCCCCGACGGAAAGGACACGCTGTTCCGGCGTTCGGACAGGGGCACCATGGCCCTCGGGCATACCCGCCTCGCCATCCTCGATCTGACGGAGCGTGGGCGACAGCCTATGTGGTCGCACTGTGGACGGTACGCGCTCGTATACAACGGCGAGGTCTACAACTACGTAGAGCTACGAAGGGAACTCGAACGAGAAGGCGTCCAATTCCGCTCTTCGGGGGACTCGGAGGTGCTCCTCGAGGCTTGGGCGAAATGGGGCCCCGCTTGCCTACCGCGGCTGACGGGGATGTACGCCTTCTGCGTCTACGATTCACAGGCCGAGACGATCACCCTCGTGCGGGACCCCTTCGGCATCAAGCCGCTGTACTTCGACCATGCCGAGGGAGCGTTGGTCTTCGCCTCCGAGCTCGGGGCGCTCCTCCGGCTACGGTCCGGCAAACCCCGGCTCGACTGGCAACGCAGCTACGACTACCTGGCTCATGGCGACTACGATACGGTGGACGCGTCGTTCGTTCAGGGCGCTTCCCATCTCCCGCAGGGCACGGCCCTACGCCTGGATCTATCGAGCGGGCAGTTGGCGCCATTACCCCGATGGTGGGAGCCACGCTTCCGCGCCGAATCGACCCTTACCTACCCGCAGGCGGTCGAAGCCGTTCGGGAGCGCTTCCTGGACGACGTCCGACAGCACCTGAGGAGTGACGTTCCGGTAGGAGCCGCGCTCTCCGGGGGAATCGACTCGTCGGCCATCGTATGCGGAATGCGCCATGTGGCACCCGATCTGCCGATTCACACGTTCAGCTACGTGGCCGACGATCCACGGATCTCCGAGGTGAAGTGGATCGATCTGGTCAACGAGACGGTCGGTGGTCGCGGCCACGCTGTGACGGCCTCCCCTTCCGGACTGGCAAACGACCTCGACGTCTTGATCCGGTCCCAGGGGGAGCCTTTCGGCGGATCCAGCATCTACGCGCAATACCGTGTGTTCAGAACGGCCCGCGAGAACGGCATTCCCGTCACGCTCGAGGGTCAAGGCGCGGACGAGCTCTGTGCGGGATACCACGGGTATCCCAACCAGCGCCTGCTGAGCCTGGTCGAATCCGGCCGCTGGATGGCTGCGCTGCGCTTCGCCTGGAACTGGGGCAAGTGGCCGGGCCGGAGCTTCTCGTGGGCCGTGAGGGACTTCATGCACTTCCAGGCGCGACGGGGCGCATGGGGACGGGCGTCATTCGGGTTCCCAGACTGGGTGGACGCGAGTGCGCTAGCGGACGCCGAGGTGGATGCCCGTTTGGCGCCGGAGACTCCACCCACCGGCGCCACCGGACGGAGGGTCGTTGAGGAGCTGGCCCGTGTCGTGGCGAGGGGCGACCTGGCGAAGCTCCTTCGTCACGGAGATCGCAACGCCATGCACTTCTCCATCGAGAGTCGCCTCCCGTTTCTGACGACCGACCTGGCCGACCTGCTTCTGA
Organism: Longimicrobiales bacterium; assembly: GCA_965249725.1. Classification (GTDB taxonomy): domain Bacteria; phylum Gemmatimonadota; class Gemmatimonadetes; order Longimicrobiales; family Gaopeijiaceae; genus CBDDCX01. The sequence goes on along the minus strand of CBDFMQ010000001.1, from coordinate 380,286 downwards.
GTCTTCCGGAGGACTACCTGATCGGAGCCAATGGCGAGTCGAAACGCGTTCTCCGATCCGCGATGCGCGGCATCGTCCCGGACGCCATCTTGGACCGACGAGACAAAATCGGATTCTCCACGCCTGAATCGACGTGGATGGGTGATGCGGCCGACACAGTCCGAGAGAGTCTGGGCATGAACAGAGGTGTACCCTTCTTGCGGACGGACCGAATGCTCCCCTACTTCGACCGTGTAATCTCCGGTAAGACGGCCTACACGCCGGTCGTTTGGCGGTGGCTCAACTTCGGGCGATGGTATCGCATGACCTTCGAAGCATGACGGACGACAAGGCGCAAGCCGAGCAAGACCTCCACGGTCGGCCGAGGGAGTCGTCGATCTGGAGTTCGATCCGCATCTACCTCACGTTCTGCACGCCCGCCGAAAAGCGCCGGCTCGGCGGCGCGATCGGGTTTTCATTCGTTATCGCTCTCCTCCAAGCCGTCTCCGTCGCCTCGGTCATGCCGTTCCTGGCCCTGGTGTCGGATCCGGGTCTGATTGAGAGCAATTCATGGGCGGCGGCCGTCTACGAGTGGGTCGGCTTCGGCTCTCCGTCCCAATTCGTCGTCTTCGCGGGTGTCGCTTCCATCATCGTGATCTCCGGCGCGAACCTCCTCACGGCCCTGGGAATGCGGTCGGTGATGATCTTCGTGTGGGATCAGCACAGCCGAGTGACGGTGGACCTGTTCTCCCGATATCTGGCCCTTCCCTACCTCGAGTTTCGGAACCGCCATTCCGCAGACCTGACGCAGAAGCTCATGAACGAGTCGGGCAGCCTCAGCGAGGGCGTCGCGATGCAGATCGTGACCCTGGTCTCGGAGGGGCTGAGCGGTCTCGTCATCTTCACGCTGCTCCTCGTCGTGGACCCCGTCTTGGCGGTGGTTGTGGCAACCGTGCTCGCCTCCATGTACGCGATCATCTACCCGATGGTGAAGCGGCGCCAGAACTGGCTTGGCGAGCGACGCATGTCGGCGGATCGCCAGCGGTACCGATTCTCTCAGGACGCCTTCGGTGGCTTCAAGGACTATGTCCTCGCCGACCGGCCGCAGCGGTTCGTCGCGGGATTCACGCCGGCCGCCAAGGCTTTCTCCCGGTCCATGCGGAGTTCTCTGCTCATAGGCCTTGCTCCGCGCTTCATCATGGAAGCGGTGGCGTTCGGCGGGATCATTCTCTTGGCTCTGTTCTTTTTCATATCCACGAACGGAGATTCGGCGATTCTACCGCGGCTCGGTCTTTATGCGTTCGGTGGGTACAAGCTCCTGCCGTCGCTCCAGCACGCATTCCAGGCCGCCAATCGACTTCAGTTCTACCGTCCGGCGGTGGGAGCCCTCCGAGGGGACCTGACGGTTCTCGACCGCTTGGCAGTTCGGGAGAGCGAGACGCTCGGCCAGGAACCACGCGAGATTCCCGAAGACTGGAAGGAACTCAGGGCGAGCGAAATCTGCTTCTCGTACCCGGGAGGCGAAGCTCCCGCTCTGGAGAACGTGACGATTCACGTTCCGCGGTTCGCGACGCTGGGCCTCGTCGGCCCTTCCGGCTCGGGAAAGTCGACCTTCGCGGACGTGCTCATGGGCCTCATCACGCCCTCGGAAGGCGATGTGGCGTTGGACGACTGGACGCTCGACGGCGGTAGAGAGCGCGTGTGGAGGAAGTTCTGCGGACAGGTTCCCCAGGAGATCTTCCTTCTGGACGATACCGTTGCGGCCAACGTGGCCTTCGGACTCGATCCAGACGACATCGACGAGGACAGGGTGAGAGAGGCCCTCGATGCCGCACGAGTCCTATGGTTCGTCGAGAAGCTGCCGAACGGGATCAACACGGAAGTGGGAGAGCGAGGTGCCCGTTTGAGCGGGGGGGAGCGCCAGCGCATCGGGATCGCGCGCGCACTCTACAGAAAGCCACAGTTGCTCGTCCTCGACGAGGCGACGAGTTCCTTGGACACGATGACCGAGGCGGCCGTGATGAGATCCGTGGAGAGCCTCACCGGCAATCTGACGTTGATCCACGTCGCTCACCGTATCTCGACCGTTATGGACTGTGATCAGATCGCCGTCTTCGACGAGGGTCGGGTCGTCGGGTGCGGGACCTATGAAGAGTTGATGGAGTCATGCGGCGTCTTCCAGAGACTGGTTCGAGGGCAGGACCTGTCTCACGAAAACGAAACCGTTCGAACCGTTCCACCGGGGGCCACGCGGCGAAGCGTATGAACACTACCGACGGCACACCCGACTTCTTCGTCCACGAGTCCAGCTACGTGGATTCCGGGGCCATCGTCGGTGCGGGGACCAAGATCTGGCACTTCTGCCATGTCATGCCGGGAGCGGAAATCGGCTCGGACTGCTCCCTCGGTCAAAACGTGGTCGTCATGGGACGGGTCAAGATCGGGGACCGGGTGAAGATCCAGAACAACGTCTCCGTTTACGAAGGGGTCGAGCTCGAGGCTGACGTCTTCTGCGGTCCCTCGATGGTCTTCACCAATGTGATCAACCCGCGCAGCCAAGTGGTCCGGAAACACGAGTATCTGAAGACTCTCGTGAAGCGGGGCGCGACGATCGGCGCCAACGCCACCATCGTCTGCGGATCGACGTTGGGGGCCTACTCATTCGTCGCGGCCGGGGCGGTGGTGACCAAGGACGTCCCGGACTTCGCGCTCGTCGCTGGTGTGCCTGCCCGGCGCATCGGGTGGGCCTGTCGCTGCGGCGTCAAACTCGCGTCCGCGGACGGACGGGTAGTCTGCGACGAGTGTGACACCGCATATGTGGTGACGTCCGACGCCGCGGAGATGGTTGAGTCCCCCAACGCGGAGTCCCCCAACGCGGAGCCGCACAATGAGTGACCAGTCGTCGTTCAGGATCGCCCTCGTCGGCTGCGGTCGCATCAGCAAGAACCACTTCGAGGCCATCGATGCCATCGACGGGCTCGAGCTGACGGCCGTCTCGGACATCGACGCGGACCGCGCTCAGGCGGCCGGGAACCAATGGTCGGTGCCTTCGTTCGGGTCGATCGAGGACATGTTGGGGCATGCCGACTGCGATGCGGTCACCATCGCGACCCCGTCGGGCCTCCATCCGGCGCACGGCATCGTGGCGGCGCGGGCCGGAAAGCACGTGATCTCCGAGAAGCCCATGGCCATCACCCTAGAGGCCGCGGACGAACTGGTTCAGGCCTGTGATGAGGCAAAAGTGCACCTCTTCGTGGTCAAGCAGAACCGGCTGAATCCTCCGGTCCAGCTCGTGAAGTCGGCCGTCGAAAAGGGACGCTTCGGGCGTATCCACCTGGTGAACGCGACGGTCCGGTGGACCCGACCCCAGGAGTACTACGATATGGCGAAGTGGCGGGGCACCTGGGAGTTCGATGGCGGTGCCTTCATGAACCAGGCGTCCCACTACGTCGATCTCGTTCTTTGGCTGGGCGGGACGGTGGAATCGGTCATGGCGAAGACCGTGACCCTGGCCCGAAGCATCGAAGCGGAGGACACGGGGGCCGCAATTCTCCGGTTTCGGCACGGTGGAATCGGCGTGCTCGAGGTCACGATGCTCACCTATCCCAAGAACATGGAAGGATCGCTCACCATCCTCGGCGAGAACGGCACGGTCAAGATAGGTGGCACGGCGGTGAACAAGATCGAGAAGTGGGAATTCGCCGAGGCCGACGACGACGACTTGCTGGTCGAGAAAGCCAATTCCAACCCCGACTCCGTCTATGGCTCAGGGCACGAGCCGTACTACCGAAATGTGTTGGCCGTGCTCCGGGGAGAGGCCGACGCGGGCACGGACGGCCGCGAAGGCCGAAAGTCCCTCGAACTCGTCCGCGGGATCTACGAGTCCGCCAAGACCGGCTGCGAGGTGCCTCTGCCGATCTGACGACCAAGATCGTACAAACCCGCCCCTCCGCCACGCCCCTGAGCCTCTGGATGTCGAGGCGGAATCGATGATCCGGCGGACCCAAGCTCGATGCGGCTGCCGAGTTCAACCACGAACGCTGTTCAGGATCGCCAACTGGAGGCAGCGGACGAACCGGGGGTAAACCGCGATTATGGGGTACTCCGTCACGGCGCGCTTCAAATAGGCCAGTGCGGCCGGAGACTCGCCATTATCGTTCGCCAAGCTTGCGAGGAAGCACATCCGTCCTGCGTACATGCGACCCAGATAGGGGCCGTATGCCTGCTGCAGCTTCGGATCCGAGCGGATCTTCTCGAGGATGTACTCGATACGGCGTTCCGCGGTGTCCAGATTCTGGTTGACCATGGATCGGCCCGCATGGTGCACGAATGCACTGTTCACGCGTGGGATGCGCTGAATGGGGTAGTCGACCATTACGCGGAGCCACAGCTCATAGTCCTCCGAACTGATGAGCACCGGGTCCGTGTCGAATTGGTACGCGGTATAGATCTCACGGTGGACGAAGACGCCGATGCACGACGGAAAATTCCCCAGAGCCAGGGCCCGGAGCGGATTGCCCAATCGCGGTGCCGGGAAGTGCCTGAGGTGGTTGCCGGCCTCGTCGATGCTGTGGAACAGGTTGTGGAAGAACCTGGCACCCGTGTCCGCCACGAAGTCGGCCGCTTCCCTAAGATTCTGAGGGTACATCAGGTCGTCCGAGTCCAGGAACGTCACGTAGTCGGCGGTGGCGTGGCTCGTGCCGGTGTTGCGCGATACGGCACGTTCCTGGTTGGCTGCATGCCGAACGTATCTCAGTTCCGGGTGGGTCGCAGCCAGCGCCTCGACAACGGTCCGGGTTTCGTCCGTGGAGGCATCGTCCACCACAATAACTTCCGTGGCGGGCTCCTCCTGCTGGAAAACGGTATCCAGGGTGCGGACGAGTCGCTCCGCCCGGTTGTACGTGGGGATTACGACGGCGAATGTTGCCCGCTCACGCATGCCGCCCACCAGTCGTGGCGGGCAGCGTGTTGCGGATCCGGTGCGACTCCGTCCCGAGCGCGCTAGCTTTCGGACCGAAACTCCTCTCGATCGACGCAACTCCGTAGGAGCATATGTCCCAACGGGTGGTGTACATACTGGCCGATATCGACAAGGCCATAGCGTTCGAGTGGGTGGCGGACCTGCTGGACTCCGATCGATTCGAACTCAGCTTCATCCTCCTCAATCCGGGCCCGTCCGCACTGGAGGGCGAGTTGACCCGTAGGGGTATCCCCTGGGACAGAGTGACGTACCGTGGATATCGCGACCTACCGAGGGCGCTTTGGCGGACGATAAGGCTGCTCCGACGGTCACGGCCGGAGACGGTCCACGCCCACCTCCTGCCCGCGAACATGGTCGGGCTCATCGCAGCCAGGCTACTTCGGATTCCCCAGCGGGTCTACACCCGTCACCATTCGACTTTCCACCACGATTATGCCCCCCGTTGGGTCATAATCGACCGACTCCTCAACAGCCTGGCGACACACGTGGTAGCGATCAGCGAGAACGTCCGTTTCGTTCTTGGAGAGATGGAACGGGTGCCGGACCGCAAGATACGGCTCGTCCACCACGGGTTCCAGTTCGCGGACTTCGATAATATCTCGGACGAGAGGGTCCAGGCGCTTCGGGAGAGGTACGCGATCGGATCGGCGCATCCGGTGGTCGGCATCATCGCACGCTACATCGCCTGGAAAGGCATCGAAGGGATTGTCGAGGCGGCCAGGCTGGTCCTTAGCGAGTATCCTAACGCGTTGTTCATCTTCGCCAATGCCCGTGGGGCTTCGGCCACCCGCGCGGCAGTCCAGACTCTTCCGCCCCAGAACCATCTCGAGATCCCGTTCGAGCACGACCTCTATCGGCTGTTCGATGTGTACGTCCACACACCCATCGACCTCAGAATCGAGGCGTTCGGCCAGACCTACGTCGAAGCGCTGGCGGCCGGCGTCCCCAGCGTCTTCACGCTCGCGGGCGTGGGCAGTGAGTTCATTGAGCATGAACGGAACGCCCTGGTGGTCCCGTACCAGGCTCCCGAACGGACGGCCGAGGCTATCCTCCGCATCCTGGGCGACGAAACGCTCGCGGGGCGCATTGTCGAGCAGGGACGGCAGGACGTAGAGTCCCGGTTTCAAGCCCAGGGAATGGTCGACGCTCTCTCGACGATGTATCGGGAGGCGTGTCGAAGCACCTAGCTCGGCGTTCCTCCGGTCTTCATCAAGACGCCCACGTACTTCTCGCCTTCGGTTCTTGGGCGAATCACGGTCGGCTCGAGTCCGACCCCCTCCGCAAAAACCCTGAACGCCTCGTTGTCGCTCACGTCGTCCGATACGAAGTAACCGCCGGGTTCGAGGGCATCCCACAGCAGGGCGTACGCCCACATGCGTCCGACATGAGTCTTGTCACTGTCGTAGTGGCACAGTTGGATCGGGCCCGACGCCTTCAGGGCGATGGGGAGGGCTTGCCTGTCGGCAAGGCGGATGAGTGTCCATCCTCCGCGAAGGTCATCCGGCACCACGCAACCGACGTAGTCTTCGTTGCCTCCGCGAACATAAGGCATATCGGTGCTGAAGAGTCGTCCCTCTGACCTCATCCCGAGGAGTATAGCCAGAGATGACCATCCAAAGGCGACACCTGTCTCGATTGCCGTTCGCACCCGTTCATGCCCGGCGAGGTGAAAAAGTAGATCCAGATCTCCCGGCCCTCCCATGAAGACGGGTACCTCGCCCGCAGCCTCGAGAGCGCCCGTATAGCGCGCGTCCTCGACCTCCGACATCGGCCGCCGCTCACCGGGGCCTAGCAGGTGTTCCAGCGCATCGGCGGTAGAGATGGCACGCGCCCGACACCATTCGGTAGCCTGGTCACGGGTTCTTTCGCCCGGATGTGGAAGCAGCCGGTACCGGACGGCCCTCATCGCTTGCCCGTAGAAGCGTGGGCGAACCAAGAACCACACGAGCGTACGGATCTTGCCCCCCAGCCATCCCCGACCACTCACGCGGCGCCCGTCCCCTCGTCGTCGGCTCCGGCCCCACTGAGCACCGCCCTGAGCACCCCGAGATACCTCTGCTCATTCGCCCGAACGGAGAACCGGTCGACCACCGTCCCCCGCCCCGCGAGGCCCATGGACCTTCGCAGCTCCTGGCTCTTCGCGAGCCGGAGGATGGCCTCCGTCCAGCCATTCGGATCGCTCACGAGCAGACCATTCGTGCCATGGTCGATGATGCGCCGGATCGCTCCAACGTCCGTGGCGATGGTGGGAATTCCCAGGGCCATGTATTGGAGCGCCTTCAGTCCGCTCTTGCCGAGCACCCACTCCTCGTCAGGCAGCGGATACAGGCCGATGTCGATCTCCTGAAGATCCTGTACCTCGGTCGGTTCGGCCCATGCCTGCGCATCGACGCCGACGCCCTCGACCGAGAACGTCGGGTCGCCAATGACCTTCAAGCGAAAGTCGATCTCGCCGGCCAGCTCTCGCAGCGCGTCGTCCAGCAGATGGAGGTACTTCGCCGTGCTGTGGCTGCCACTCCACCCCAGCGTAAGCGGTCGATCGTCGGCGTAAGTGTTCACCGGAAGGTAACGCTCCGTATCGATCGTCGATGAGATGTCCGTCGTCTGGACATTGTAACGGTTGACGAACGCCTCCAGGTGCGGGGTGCAAACGATAACGTGATCGGCCTTGCGCATCAGGTGGGTCATCTTCCGGCGGCCCTTCAGAATCTGCATGAAGCGGTTGGCCTCGCTCGAATGCCCGAGGAAGACCATGTCGTCGATGTCGTAGACGATGCGCCTGGACATGATGGAGAAGAGCCACTCGAAGAGCGGCGGGCCGAGTGGGGTCACCCAAAGAAAAACGTAGACGCCATCGTACCGGCGAAGCCGGAGCAGATCCCCGATTCTCCGGAGATAGCCCCAGACCACCCAGAAGAGCTTTTCGGGAATCCGGCCAGGTTGATACACGATGTCTTGGAAGCGTCGGGTCATGAACGCGGAGACCTCCACGTGATATCCGTTTTCGCGCCAATGATCGAAGTACTGTTCGTACTTCAGTCGCTGACCCGGCACCATGTTCACCGGATGTGGGCAGATAACCAGGAGTCGCTTCACGGCTCCGCCCTGCGACCCACAACGTGCCAACACGGCATTCGGTCCGAGAACCTCAGGTCGACGAGGCCACAGTCTGTCATCATCTCGGCGATCTCGGCACGAGTGAACCGCTGCTCCAGAGGTGTGCCGAAACGGTCCAGGGCGTCGTTTCTGATGACGTGCCAACTCTTGTCAGCGTAGTAATGCAGCGGGACCTTCTCGGCCGTTGCCGGCCCGAAGACCAAACCAATCCCGCGAGCGACCGTAACGAGCGGAAGGTAGACCGCCGCCGCGATTCCATCACAGGCCACCCGTTTCAGACCCCCAGGGAGTCGTGAGATCGCGCGGCGTACCAGATCCGACATGCGAAACAGAAGCCGATACGCGACATCGCGATTGTCAAGCGCATAGTACACGTACAAGAGAATCCAGCCTCCCGGGCGGAGCTTCTCTGCGGCAGCCTTCAAGGCGCGGGCCGTATCCGGAATGTGATGGAGGGCCCCGAGGCAGAGAATGAAATCGAAGACCCCGTCCTCGAACGGAAGTGTGCCGACGGACGCCTGGGTTACTCGAACGTTACGCAGATCTCTCACCTGCCCCTGAGCGGCGACTACCGCGGTGCTGGGATCCACCGCCTCGACGAAGCGACAGCGCCGAGCGACGTAGCGTGACCAACGTCCCGACCCGCAGCCCAGATCGAGTACATAGGAATCGCGGTCGAGCATCGATTCGTCGACCACGTCGAAATACTCAGCCCCGATCCGTTCAATCTCATCCTCCGTGAAGCCGCTGAACTTCGTCCATTCCTCACCGAAGGACGTCACAGTGCGTGCATCGACGTTCGCGTCTGCATCGCTATCGAAAGCGGCCACCCGCCCGAAGGCCGTCTCGATCCAGTCGTCGGGAGCACGGCTGTAGTCCACGGTTAGAGCGACTCCCACGCTTCGTGATAGCGCTGAATACCGCTCTCCAGCGAGAGAAGCTCAAGGGCTACCGCCCGGATGGACCCGGGGTCGAGGCCTCGCCACTCCCGAAGTCGATCAGCCGCCGCCAGGAACCCGATCTCGTCCATGGACTCGAGGACGACCCCAGCTCCCGTGCCGCCCACGATCTCGTCACAATCGCCGATCCCTGCGTTACAGACCACCGGAACACCCATCGCCAGCAGCTCGGCCTGTTTGGTCGGTGACACTGCCTTACCACTGTTCCCCAGCCTGATGAAGAACACCGACGCGTCGGACACGGCGATAACGGCGGGGATGTCGTCGTAGGCGCTCGGGGCGAGCACGACGTGCGACGCGTCGACGCCCGCCGCGGCCGCGGCCGAGAGGACTATTCCCGGGTCATCTCGTGTCACGATGAGGAAGCGTGCTTCCGGGACCTCGCGCGCGAGTATGGCAAAGAACTGCATCATTTCCCGAAGCATATAGCGGGTTCCCAGCGAGCCCAGATAGGTCAGGACGAAGCTGTCGGCGGGAATACCAAGCTGACGTCTCGCCTCTGCCGAAGCTCCACTACCAAAGCGGTCCGGCGCAAAGTGCTCTGTGTCCACGCAGGTCGGGATCACATGGACGTTCGGTGCGCAGTCGCCCGGGCCGTCCTGAGACCGAACGAAATCCCTCGCCCGTTCGGTGAGCGTGACGACGAGATCGGCCTCGCACAGGAAGCGTGACTCGAGGCTCTTGAAGTAGTGGTAGAGAATCCGATAGAGCGGATTGGCCAGATTCCAGAGCCTGCCGTCGACACGTTCATCGGCCCAGAAGCCTCGAATGTCGAAGATGAGTTTGGTCCGGTAGCGCTTCCGGAGATTGTGTCCCACCATCGTTGAAAGGACCGTGCGGCAGTGCAGGACGTCGAAGCTGCCGGCTCTCAGCAGGCGGTGTCCCGTCGCCTCCATGCGCCGCAAGTCGCGCCACGTAGAGAAGACCGGCGGTCGCTTGGTATAGGGCACGTGATGCCAGGCGATTCCGTGTTCTTCCAGAATCCGCGCGCAGCGAACCTCGTGCTGGTCGAAATTGTGCCGCTTCTCACAGCTGAGGACCGTGATGCTGTGTCCCAGCCTCGCGAGTCCGGTCAAATAGGGAATGACCTGAGATTGTCCTAAAGGATCCGTCAGGCCGTCGTAGGAGATGTACAGAACGTTCTTCAAGCGCTACGCCGGCTCCAGCGAGATTCGGAGGACGAACACGTCGAGCGCGCCCGTGGTCGCGAGATACTCCTCGAGGAGCTCGTCGCGCACGCCGCCGGAGCTCCTACGATCCACCACGACCACAGCGTTGACTCCGAAATCGCGAACAGCCCTCCTGATGCCATCGGCTCCCCCCAGGATCGGGTAACCTCGCAGCCGCCCCTTCTCTCCCGCATAGGTACGATCCACGACCGCCACGGGCCGAAGGTTGGGCTCGGAGACGCCCCGAAGCGCCTTGAAGGCCAGTTCGGCATCCGCGATGCGGCCAATGATCGCCACCGGGACGCCCTCGACCGACCACTTCTCCACCGCGTCCTCGATAAACCGAAAGGACCCCCGGGCCACGATGGTGAGACTCGTGCACAAGAGGAAATCAACGACCAGCACTCCGCGAGAAAGCCCAATACGGGCCATCAGGAGGAGAACCGAGGCGGTGAGTAGCGTTCCAAAGAGGTTGGCTCGGATCGTCACGAGCGCGTCGGAAAGGCTGTAGTGACGCCATCGGGGCGCGTAGACTGACGCCGCCGCAAAGGCGATCATCTTGAGTGCCAGCACCATGGCCAACGTCCGACGGAAGTATGCGAGCTCAGCCGGAAGCTGGTCGGTGTCCCACCGAATCAGGTAGGCACCGTAATAGGCCACCGTGACGATTCCCACATCCATGAGTACCGCGAGAACGGGAAACCGATGGTGCAACCGCAGAAGACGGTTGAACCCGCTCGCCCCGACCCCCTCCGTGGTCTCTCCGGGGCGGTCCAGGGCCGACATGCGTGAGGTGAGCAGGTAAAGACCGACAAGTGTGAGGAGGACTAACACTCCGCCACCCATGAGATACGCCACCGTGCGGCTCGTGGACCGGATGACGAGACCGATCACGCCTCCACAAGCCGCGAGACCCCACAACAGCCACACCGCTCGCTTCTCCGGGATGCCCAGGGCCACCAGACCGTGTGACGTGTGATCCCTCCCCCCTTTTGACACGGCGCGCCCCTCCAGAAGACGAGTGACCGTGACGAAGGTCGTATCGAGTATCGGGACTGCCAGCACCACAGCCGGGACGATGACGACGACACCCCGGCCAGGCCCATGTCCCCGGCGATGAGGAAGTTGATGCCCAAGAAGGCGGCGGCGATGGCCCCCACCCCTGCCGCCAGACCATCCATGTTGTCGAGCAGATTCAGGGCATTGGTGATGCCGATGAACCAGAACAGCGACACCATGACGTCGACGACATAGACCCCCGTAAACCATACTCCGATGCCACTCATGAGCAGCACCGCTGCCGCGGCCAACTCTCCGACCAACTTCGTGCTGGGCCGTAAAGGGACGAAATCGTCTACCAGACCAATAACGAAGATCAGTACCGATGCGAGGAGCAGACCCTCGCGGTGAGTGAGGGGCACGACGGCCCGCTCCGACAGGTCGAGGCTCGCCAGGTTGCCCGAATCGAGCACAGTGCCGACGATGACGGCCAGCGCGAATCCCGCAAAGATGGCCACACCACCGACATTCGGGGTGGGTCTCTCGTGCCAGCGATCCGGCTGGGCCTGGGAGATGCGGCCCCACCGCATCGCTGCGCTCCTCACGACAGGCGTGAGGACGAGCGTGGTGGTCAACGCCAGTGCTCCGTACAGCAAGAGGGCACCTAGTGGATTCACGCTCAGCCCCTCACCTGGATGGCGTCCGACTCCGACTCCACGCTGCCTGGATGGCCGTTCATCTGCTGAAGCCAGGTCTCGAGCGTGAGCAATGACCAGAGTTGATGACTGAAGTCCTCCCGTCGGTCAAAGTGGAGATGCGCTCTCTTCACAACGTAATCGCGTTCGAGCCACTCCCAGATTCGAGCATCTTCGGACAGGATTCGCTCCTCCACCATGGGGCGCCAGGGCCCTCGAAGCCAGTCCGGAACGGGCACACCGAACCCCATCTTCCCGCGACGGCGGATCTCGTGCGGCAGCACATCTGCAAACGCATCCTTGAGCACGCGCTTCAGCGTGCGACCCCTCCGAAGATGTCCATCGGGGAGCCGGCTCGCGTACTCGATCAGGGCCGTGTCGAGGAACGGGGATCGTAACTCGAGACCGTGGGCCATACTGCTTCGGTCCGCCTTCACGAGCAGGTCGTCCAGTAGGTACGTCCGGAAGTTCGCAGAGAGCGCCCGGGCAAGAACGCTCGACCCCGCCAGCTCCGCCATGGGATCGCGAATGCTCACCGCCAGATCCATCTCGCCAATCCGGCTCCGTAGTTCAGGTCTGAGCACGTTGTCGAGATCTTCGGTGAAGAGGCCGACCCACCTCAGCCAACGTCGATCCTCGGGTGCTCGGGCGGCCTCGAAGAACCGGGTCATCTGCCCTCGAACGCTTCTCACGTCACTGCGATCGCCAAAACGCCTCAGCGTCGAGTCCGCACCGGCCGCAAACCAGCCGGGAATCGCGGCAGCGAGCTCCATCGCCCGAAACCGCTTGTAGCCGCAAAACAGCTCATCGCCACCGTCACCGGTCAGCGCCACGGTGACGTGGTCTCGCGCCAGCGCCGACACGAGGTACGTAGGAATGGCGGACGAGTCCGCGAAGGGCTCGTCGTAGGCATCGACGAGACGATCCAAGAGATCGACGGATTGGGGGCCGACTTTGAACTCAGTGTGAACGGTGCCGAGACGCTCCGCGGCCATCTGAGCGAACCGCGTTTCGTCATACGCGGGAGCCCCTTCGAAGCCGATGGAGAAGGTCCGTACCGGCTCGTCCAAGAGGCGGGCCATGACGGCCACCACCACCGTCGAGTCGACGCCTCCGGATAGAAACGCACCCAAGGGCACGTCGGATTCCAGGCGCCGTTCCACGCCCGCCTCTACCAGCCTCCGGACCTCGACCTTGGCCTCGTCATAGGGCACGGCCCTGCGCTCGAACGTGACATCCCAATACGACCAGATTCGGGAAGAACCGTTCTCCATCACCAGACAGGACGCCGGTGGCAGCTTCTCGATCTTCTCGTAGAAGGTGCCCGGGCTCGGCACATACCCGTAGGTCAGATACAGGGGCAGGGCAGACGTGTTCAGGCCGAGATCCACTCCCGGGATCTCCAGCAGGCCCTTCATCTCCGAGGAAAACGCCAGGATCCCCTCGTCCTGGTATACGAACAGGGGCTTCTTACCGACGCGGTCTCGACCCAGAAGGAGACGTTGCTCACGCTCGTCCCACACCGCGAACGCGAACATCCCGTCCAGGTGGCTCGCCACTTCGAGCCCCCACTCCCGGTACCCGTGCACGACGACCTCCGTATCGCTCATCGTGCGGAAGTGGTGCCCCCGACCCCGGAGCTGCTCGCGAAGCTCCCGGTAGTTGTAGATCTCGCCGTTGAGCAGGACGACTACCGACGCGTCCTCGTTCCGCATCGGCTGGTCACCGGTCTCCAGGTCGATCACCCGAAGCCGGGCATGACCCAGTACACACCGGGAGGACGGTGCGGCCCACGCAGCCTGCCGGTCCGGGCCCCGGCGCCGCATTCTGACAGCCATGTTCCGTGAGACCGCCTCGGATCCATCGAAGAGGGGCCTGTCGGCCCTCGAGACGATGCCCCCTATGCCGCACATCGCTCAGACAGCTCCCAGAGCCAGGCTCACCGCGCCTACCTTCGTGCAGCCGGCATACGGACCCGGGCCGTCCTCGCCCGCCACCACGTACTGCGCGTGATCACCCGTTCCTTCAGCCACGAAAGCCCGACCCCCGAGAAGACGAAGAAGAGCGGCATGATCTGAGCGCGGTGCCGATAGGCGGTACCGAAGTTCCCCTCCACCAGCGCGTAGCTGGAGACCACGATGACGAGCACCGCCAACACAATGAGAACGTTGGTGACCCGGCCCTGCAGCGAGATGCTGACTCCCTTGATGCCAGGAGGAAGAGCGGATACCAGAGCAGTGTCTCGGGCATGGCCGTCAGCTGGAGCGACGACTGAATGGCCCAGGGGAAGGGTGAAAAAAGTAGATAGGATATTCCCAGCGGTAGATACCGGAGGGCCCCGCCCACGGTTTCCGTTTCGGCTCCGAGCCCGAAGGCCGATGTCGCATCGGCCTGCAGACCGGCGCGGAGAATCTGGGCCGTCTCCAGTGCATCTTCCGGGCGGAGAGTGGAAAACAGGCCCACCTGATCCGCGAAGTACGTGAACGCCAAAGCGATGATGGTGCCGAAGGCCATGGTCCCAACAATCCGGTCAGGCCGGAGCGCCGTGAAGCTCCCCATGGCAAGACCTACGACGACCAGAAACGCCATGTAGTCTCGTAGTAAGCCCAGCCCGAGAAGCGAGGCCAGGAAGATCAGGACGTGCGAGGCTCGAAGACCCTTCGAAAGACGCACACCGTAGAGGACCAGCAAGACGATAAAGAGGGTGGCCAAGGCGTCCCGGATGTTGAGAATCGACCAGAGCACCAGCGACGGGAAGAATCCCGTCAGAAGCGCCGCCACCTTACCTGCCTTCACGCTGAGGAATTCGCGAGTCAGGTAAAACGTCAGGAGCGCCGTCCACACCCCAGCAAACATGTTGAGTACCACCAGGGCAATACTCGACTCCCCGAATAGGAAGTGGAACACCGCGTTGAGGTGGATGTAGCTCGGACGCCAGCCCTCTCGCACCGGTTGGGGGACGAAACCGCCGCGGGCCCAATAGTCGCCAATCTGGGCCCCCACACTCTCGTACCCGATCGCGTCAGGCGCAAAGAAATAGGGCGAGAGCTGGAAATGGACGAATAACGCGAGGACAAGACGCAGCCCCAGGGCGGCCATCACCAGCTTGGTCAGCCATCCGCGAACCTCTAGATCCGGCTCACGCATCAGCCCCAGCGTCGTGACGCCGAGAAGGAGGATGAACTCGATCGTAAAGGGCAGCGCCACCCCCGGGTTCTCGATCACCACCAACCCAAGCAACGCCGACCCCACCGCCACCATCAGGATGGCGACCCCGCCCGCGTTGGTCCGTCTCACGCGGTCTCGGCCTCCGGTTCACCGCTTGAAGCGTCCGACGCCCGGCGACCCCGCTCCCCACCCAGCGCCTCAGCCGCCTCCACATCTTGCTCCGTGCGCCGGTCCTTCCACCAACGCCCCTGCGCCCACTCCGGTAGGCTCGCCAACCCGACCAGCCCGAGGAGCGCCCAGATGTGCCTGAAGTCCTCGCTCGCGACGGTCAATCCGTGGATCGCGACGGCGACCAGGGCGACCAGCAGCGCCGCGTGACGCCTCGTGGTTCCTTCACGCACCATCGCCCGAGCGAGGACGACCACCGCCCCCAGGAGCAGCAGGAACCCCACGATGCCAAATTGGCCGAGCAGGCTGAGATACAGGCTGTGAGCGTCCCAAAGCTCCAGATAGCTCGAGCCGCCCAGAGGATCGGCTGCCTGGGCTAGATACGGACTCGCGCCGACGCCCACCAAAGGCGACTCCAAGACCGCTTCCCACGCGGACGCCCAGATGCTCGGTCGAATCCCGCTCGCCTCGATCGACAGCCCACCGACCTCCAGGGTCATCTCGAGCATGATCCCCAGGAACGACACGGCGAATAGGGCCACACCGGCCATCAAGAAGATCACGGGGCCGGGCCGCTTCCTGTGAATCGAGACCCGTCCCTGACGCTGCCGCATCGTCAGAAGTCCGATCACCGCCAACAACACGCCCGCGCCGATCCAGGCGGACGACACGGTGAGGAACAGTGTCACGGCTAACGCCGCCGCACCGACCGTCGCCCAGATCCCTAGTCGGGCCCGAAGAGGTCGCCAGCGCGCCCAGAGAAGGGCGCCGGAAACGACCAGGTAGTCGCCGAACATGTTGGGGTGCAGGAAGGGACCGGACAGTCGAGGCAAAGGCAGGCCGCGGATCGATCCGCCCCGGTACACCACCCGCTCCTGGACGGCTTCAGGGCCGACGAACGCCAGGGCCCACGCGCCGACCAGACAAACCGCAGTCCCCAGCAGCCACGCGTCTGCCGCCTTACCCCACTCCGCGCCGCACCACAGAATCGCCAAGGTCCCGAGTCCGAGGGCTGCGTACGCCGCACCCTTCGTGAGGGCGTACTCACTGTGGAAGCCCCACGTCCCACCGAGGGCAACCCAGATGCCGAAAGCCAGGAACAACACGGCGGCCACATGAAAGGCCTTGTGAGCGGGTAGGTGCGGCGCCGTCGGTCCACCTCGCGCCCTGTAGTGGGGAACCGCACGGGCGAATGCGACGGCTCCCAGAAGGATGACGATGGCCAGGAAGACGTCGCTCAAGGTGGCATTGGCACCGTTGATCGGCACGACCAAGAGGTGACCGATCGGCAACATCACCAGGTACGCATAAACCGCGTAGCGGAGCATCCACGGGTCCAGGATCGGTCCCGCCCCGTCGGGGCCGACCGGATCTGAATCCACCATGGCCTCGCCGCCCGCGCCTACGTCCGAGTCGACGGGGCTGTCGGCGCTCTGCTGTTCTTCGCTCATCAACGCTCGTCCGTGTAGTGGCGCACCACCGCTTCCACCAGCCCCAGAACCGTGAAATCGTCTGCCTGCACAGTAACATCGTAACCGGCCTCGCGCGCCGCTGATGCTGTGACTGGGCCGATTACTGCGGCCGGGGCTACGGGCGGCTCTCCGACGAGACGGTCGAAGCCCTGCACGGATGACGGCGATGTGAAGGTCACCAGGTCCACCCCTTCACGGAGCGTCTTGGTCACACCCTCGTCCACCCTCTCGACGGGCGCAGTGTCGTAGGCAGTGATCACCTCTACGACCGCGCCGCGCGCCCGGAGCCATCCAGGCAGGACATCCCTCGCCGCGGCCGCCACGGGCAGAAGCACACGCTTGCCGTCCAGGGGCTCCACGGCGGCGAGCGCATCGATCACTCCTTCGGCGACATGCTCCTCCGGGACGAGGCTTACCGAGAGCCCGGCCTCTTCCGCTGCCCTCCCGGTGGCGGGTCCGATGCAGCAGACCCGTGTATCCCCCACTGCCTCACGGGGATCCGCACCGGCCGAGTTGGCGGCATTGCTGAAGGCGAGGACGCCGTTCGCAGACGTAAACACGACCCAGTCGTGCTCACTCGCACTACGCACCGCCTGCCTCAACATCTCGGGATCCTCCGGAGGAGAGATGCGGATGGCGGGGATGCGAACGACACGGGCTCCCAGGCGCTCCAGCGCCTCGACGAGTTCCGTGGCTTGCGCTTCAGGCCTGGTAACCACCAGGGTCCGGCCGGCCAGGGGGGGGACACCGACCGGCACTTCAAGTGTCTCGGCAGTGTTCATGGGGCATAATATAGGGGAGAATGCGGTAGGAAGTACAAGGAAATCGCGGTTCGCGGACCTTCCCGACCCCCAACCGTCTCTCCGCCCCCCCAAACAAAACGCCCCCGGGACCATCAGGTCCCGGAGACGCGTAGAACTCGCTCGAAAGCGCCGTCTTTAGACCTCGACTGCCTTGACCGGCGGGGCCTTGGTGACCCTTCCGCCCTTGATGCAGTTCGTGCAGACCCGCACGCGCCGCCGCTCGCCCTTCGGCGTTATGATCTTCACGGTCTGCAGGTTCGGCAGCCAACGCCGCCTGGTCTTGTTGTGGGCGTGACTCACGTTGTTTCCCGCCGCGGGTCCCTTGCCACACAAATAGCACACTCGAGCCATGGTTCTATACCCTCGGGCTGCGCCCGTTAGTTATCGATCTCCACCGCCGTCACCGCCGTCGCCGCCGCCCGGGCCGGCCATGACGATGATGTCTTCAATCTCGATGTACGACGTCGCGAAGTCCGCCAGAATCCGGTCGTCCTCCGCGAGGGCGCCACTCCCCACCCAGGCACCGGAAACGCTGTCCGACATGGCGTAGACCCGCCCGACAAGGGAGACCGTTGAGCCACTGGGTACCGAAACGCTGTCCGCCAACACCCGGGCCCCCATCTTGACGAGATACGGACCCGGCTGGTTGGTCATCGCCACGAAGAACGCCTCGGTCCCTACGGCGCTCTGTACGGGCAGGTTGTTGATCCGGATCACACCCTCGGTGTGCGCCAGGGGATCGGATCCGAACACTGCGGCCTCCACAACGGGAGCCGAGCCAAGCGAGTCAGTGCCACCAGAGGCGTCTTCGACGACCGCTACTTCGGTCTGTGCGGCCTGCATGTTCAGCCAGGCCAAGAAGCCACCGATGATGACGAAGGTCGCCACCATCAGTATTACGGACCGGGCGTCAGAAGCGCCTTTTCGGGACCCGAAGGATGCCATTGTATGCTGTACTCCCCGCTCGTGTTCAATACGAGAGATTCGAGATCCCGCCAGTCTAATCGACCAACTCGATCAGCGCCATCTCGGCTGCGTCTCCGCGACGATTCCCCAACTTGAGGATGCGGGTGTATCCCCCCGGCCGCTCGGTAAAGCGTGGGGCGATGTCGTCGAAGAGCTTACCCAGAACATCACGGTCCGCGATCTGGCGACGGGCCAGTCGGCGAGCGTGCAGGTCACCCCGCTTGCCCAGCGTGATGAGCTTTTCAGCGAACGGGCGAAGCTCTTTGGCCTTGGCCGTCGTCGTCTCGATCCGCTCATGCTCGAAGAGTGACGTCGCCATGTTGCGCAGCGTCGCCTTCTTGTGGCTGGCAGTCCGGGATAGGGCCCGGCCCTTCTTTCTATGCCTCATGTCTCTACCCTATTCCTCGCTGGCCTCGGCGGCCGGCTCCACCGGATCCTCGTCCACGAGGAAGAGCTGACCGTCGTCTCCCTGCCTGAGGCTCATTCCGAAGTGGAGGCCGTGCTCATCCAGGAAATCCGAGATCTCCTTGAGCGACTTCTTGCCGAAGTTCTCGATGCCCAGCATCTCGTCTTCGGAACGCTGAACGAGGTCGCCGAGAGTCCAGATGTTCTCCTTCTGCAAGGAGTTACGGGACCGCACGCTCAGCTCGGCCAGATCCTCGATGGGCCGGTCGAACAGGTCGCGTAGGCGATCCGGAACCTCGACCGCACCCGGAGGCGTGATCTGAGGAACCCCGCCCTCACCGAAGTAGAGCATGAACTCGAGGTGCTTCCGAACCAGCTCGGATGCGTAGCGGACGGCGGACTCGGGATCGACCGATCCGTCGGTCTCGATGAACAGGGTCAGTCGATCGAAGTCGGTGCGCTGCCCGACCCGGGTCTCCTCGACGGAGAAGTTGGCGCGTCGCACCGGGTTGTAGATCGAGTCGATGCGGACCATGTCGACCGGAGCCCCTCTGGGAAGCTCGTGCTGGTTCGCCAAAACGAAACCACGACCCTTGTTGATGTGCAGCTCGATGTTGAGCTTGCGCTTGTCCTGGACCGTCATCAGGTGATGGTCCGGATCGTGGACGGTGACTCCACCGGACGGCGTAATGTCGGCCGCCGTGACGGGACCCGTTTCGCTTACGCGAATCTCGAGGGTCGCCTCGTCGATGTCGTCGTCCAGCGTCACGACCAGAGACTTGAGGTTCTGGATGACCTGGTGGACATCCTCGACCACTCCCTGGACGGTCTGGTGCTCGTGTACCACACCGTCGATCCGGAACGCCCAGACGGCCGCCCCGCGGAGCGACGACAGGAGTACCCGGCGCACCGAGTTGCCCAGAGTGTGGCCGAAGCCACGCTCGAGAGGCTCGATAACGAACTCGGCCGAGCGCCCATCCTCCGAGGTCCCGGCGACCTCGATCCGCTCGGGTAGTACCAATCCGGTAAGATCTATCTGCACGGAAGCCTCCATTACTTCGAGTAGAGCTCCACGATGAGCTGTTCTTGGACGGCCAGCGGAATGTCCTGTCTCGTGGGACGACGGGTCATGCGGCCGACTCGATTCTTCTCGTCGAGGACGAGCCACTCTACGAGTGCGGGTCGGGTCCTGGCTTCGAGGCTCACCTCCACCGACGCCATGTCCTTCGACTTGGGTCGGATCGCGACCTCGTCCCCCGGGCCGACCTGGTAGGACGGAACGTCCACCGGACGCCCGTTCACCTCCACATGGCGGTGTCGGACGATCTGCCGGGCAGCGCCTCGGCTGGGTGCGAAACCCATCCGGAAGATCACGTTGTCCAGCCGGGACTCCAGAGAGATGAGCATGTTCTCACCCGTGATGCCATCGTGATCGTTTGCACGCTCGAATAGACTCCGGAACTGACGCTCGTGGAGCCCGTAGATTCTCTTGACCTTCTGCTTCTCACGGAGCTGGACGGCGTAGTCGGACTGCTTGCGCCGACGAGCGTGAGCCGTGCCGTGCTGACCGGGAGGATACGAGCGCCGCTCGACGGCGCACTTCTCCGTGTAGCACTTCTGACCCTTCAGAAAGAGCTTCTGCCCCTCTCGGCGACAGAGCCTGCATACTGGACCTGTGTATCGTGCCATTCTGTTTCTCTTCTAGACCCGGCGTTTCTTGGGCGGGCGGCAGCCATTGTGAGGAAGCGGGGTGACATCCTGAATGCTCTTTACGTGTAGTCCCGCAGCTGAGAGAGCCTGAATCGCGGACTCGCGCCCGGAACCCGGCCCCTGCACTCGGACGTTCACGCGCTTTACCCCCATCGCCACGGCCTCGCGTCCGCACTGCTCGGCGGCCACGGTGGCGGCGAAGGGTGTCGACTTCTTGGAGCCCTTGAAGCCGGCCTTACCGGCACTGCCCCACACCACGGTGTTGCCCGCGTTGTCGGTGATCGTGATCAGCGTGTTGTTGAAGGTCGCCTGGATGTGCGCGACCCCTTCCGCCTCTACGACCTTCTTGCTGCGCCTACGCCCCGACGCGGCCTCCGTCGCCGAACCTGCGTCGGCCGGGGCCGACGACGACGCAGTTGGGGCCGCTGCCGTTTCCGCGGGCGCTGCGGCGGCATCTGCGGGCGCTGCGGCGGCATCTGCGGGCGCTGCGGCGGCCTCTTCTGAGGCCGCTTCAGTCTCTGCCGGTGTTACGTCTTTCTCTTCTTCGGTCACTCGCTACCGTCCTAGTGTCTTTACGGTGTCTTGGATCGACTATCAGTCGACGGAGTCGACCATCGGTCGACGGGGGCGACCATCGGTCGACGGGGTCGACTACTTCTTCGGCGCCTGCTTCTTCCCTGCGATGGACCGCCTCGAACCCTTGTGGGTCCGGGCGTTGGTGTGGGTGCGCTGGCCGCGCACTGGCAGCCCCTTGCGGTGCCTGACCCCCCGGTAGCACCCGATGTCCATGAGACGCTTGATGTTCATGGAGGTCTCGGTCCGCAGAGCACCCTCGACCTTGTAGCTGCCCTCGATCTCGCGACGGAGTTTGTTCACGTCATCGTCGGTGAGATCGACGGTGCGGCGGTCCGGATCTACACCCGTCGCATCGAGAATCTCGTGCGCTCGGGAATCGCCGATACCGTAGATATAGGTCAGCGCGACCTCTACCCTCTTGCTCTTCGGAAGATCAACACCTGCGATGCGTGCCATACCGTCTCTTCAACTTGGTTAGCGATTGCACTTCGGCGCCGACTTGCGTCGGCGAAACAGCGTTTAGCCTTGGCGCTGTTTGTGCTTCGGATTGCGCGAACAAATGATCCTCACCACACCTCGGCGACGGATCACTTTGCAGTGCTCACAAATCGGTTTTACGCTGCTACGAACCTTCATTTTTCGCGCCTTTACCTGCGTTTCTAGCAGAGCTCGTAATGATAATGGAAGGTCCCCTGCCCTTCAAGGCATTCCGGGGGTCTTCGTTGTATTCAGACCGACGTCTCAACGGGCGCCCCGGTCAGGATGCGGGGCCCGTCAGCCGTGACGGCAATCGTATGCTCGAAATGTGCGGACCGCGTACCGTCTTGGGTCACCACGGTCCAGCGATCGTCCAGCGTCCTGATGTTGTCCGTCCCCAGGGCGAGCATGGGTTCGATGGCGATGACCATCCCCTCCCGCAACAGGGGGCCCATCCCCGGGCGTCCCAGGTTTGAAACCTGAGGTTCCTCGTGCACTTCCCGGCCTACGCCGTGACCCACGAGGTCTCTGATGATGTACATCCCCGTTCCCTCGACGCAGGCCATGACGGCCGCGCCGATATCCCCCACGTGGTCGTCTCTCTTCGCTGCCGTGATGGCGGCGAGGAGCGACTGTTCCGTCACGCTGAGCAGGTGGCGGCTCTGTTCGTCCACCTCGCCGACCGGGAAGGTCCACGCCGAGTCGGAGCACCAACCGTCGAGCTTGACCCCTACGTCGATCGAGACGATGTCGCCATCGGCCAGGATCCGGTCCGCCTTCGGAATCCCGTGAACCACCTCCTCGTTCAACGAGACGCACACGCTGCCCGCGAATCCGTAGAGTCCCTTGAAGGCCGGCACGGCTCCGTCGTGAGAGCGGATGAACTCATCGGCGAACGTATCGATCTGCAGCGTCGAAACGCCGGGATCGATGCGAGAGGGCACCTCGGACAGGAAGTCGGAGATGATGGCCCCACCGCGGGCGATCATGTCGATCTCTTCGGGGGTCTTCAGGTGGACCATCAGACGCCCAAAGCAGTGACAACGGCCGCCTGGACGGCCTCGACGATCTGCTCACCATCGACGTGGTGCACCCGCGAGGCACTGGCCTCGTAGTAGTCGATCACCGGAGCGGTCTGTTTGCGGTATACGTCGAGACGATGCTGGACCGTCTCGGGAATATCGTCGGTGCGATGCTGTAAAACGGCACCTTCGTTGTCGCACACGCCGTCTTCGGCGGGCGGAGCCAAGAATACGTTGTAGACCGCGCCGCACTTGGGGCACGAACGTCGGCCGGAGATTCTCTGGACGAGTGCCTCGTCCTCCGCCTCGAGCACGACGACCTGATCGATCGTCGCTCCCAACTCGCCGAGCATCATGCTGAGACCGGACGCCTGAGCGGTGGTCCGCGGAAAGCCGTCGAATACGACCCCCATGCCCGCGGGCATGGCCGTCAGCTTCTCTCGCACCATGCTGATGACGACGTTGTCCGGAACCAGCTCGCCCGCATCCATGAAGCGTTGAGCTTCACGGCCGAGATCGGTGCCCTCGGCACGGGCCTGGCGGAGCAGGTCACCGGTGACCACCCGCTCCCAGCCCCTACCTTCGGCAAGAAGGACCCCCTGGGTACCTTTTCCAACCCCCGGGGGTCCCAAAAGAATGACGTACATATGTCAGCTTGCTCGGTGGACTACATGTATCGCGAACGGCCGCGCATCTTCACGCGACCCTTCTTCATGAAGCCGTCATAGTGACGGAGGAGCAGGTGCTGCTGCGCCTGCTGCACGGTGTCGAGGCCCACACCCACGACGATCAGCAGGCCGGTACCGCCGAAGAAGAACGTCTGGATGTTGAAGATGCTGAAGATCCAGAACGGTACCAGCGCGATCAGCGCCAAGTAGATGGACCCCGGCAGCGTCACCCTGGTCAGCACCCGATCGATGTACTCGGCGGTCCGCGCTCCGGGCTTCACGCCGGGTACGAACGCGCCCTGCTTCTTCAGGTTCTCGGCCAGGTCGACTGGGTTGAAGATGATGGCCGTATAGAAGTACGTGAAGAAGACGATCAGGAGACCGTAGGTAATGTAGTAGACCGTTCCGGGCTGGAAGATGTCCGCGATGGTATCGAGGAACCCGCCCGTCCGACCGGCGAACTGGGCGATCGTACCCGGCACGACGATGAAAGACTGGGCGAAGATGATCGGCATGACTCCGGCGGAATTCACCCGCAGGGGGACAAAACTCTTCTGCCCCTCTCGAATACGTCCGCGCCCCACCACCTTCCTCGGAATCTGAACGGGTATCTTCCTCGCTCCCATCGTCATCGCCACCACGGCTGCCGTAATCGCGATCAGCACGACGACGAGCATGACGACCGCGAAGATCTGGATCTGCCCGGCGACGAACGACTCCCACGTCCGGGCCACAGCCGCCGGGAAACCCTCGATGATAGAGAAGAAGATCAGGAGCGACATTCCGTTCCCGATCCCGCGCTCCGTGATCTGCTCACCGAGCCACATCACGAAGATGGCTCCGACCGTCAGCGTGACCGTAGTGGTCAGATTGAAGACGAACCCGGGGTTCCGGACCGCGCCCGTACTGTTCAGGAATGCGGCGTAGCTGAATCCCTGGACCGCGCTGAGGAGGACCGTGGTGTAACGGGTCCACTGCGTCAGCTTCTGGCGTCCGTCCTCGCCCTCCTTCTGCATCTTCTCGATGGTGGGGAAGACTGCCGCCAACAGCTGGAACATGATGCTGGCCGAGATATAGGGCATGATGCCCAACGCCAAGATCGTGGCGCGGCTGAGGCCGCCACCCACGAACATGTCGTAGATGCCGAGGATTCCACCCTGAAGGGCTCCGAACTGCTGACGGAGGATTCCCACGTCCACTCCGGGCACGGTGATGTGCGCACCGACCCGGTAGATGAACATGATGAAGAGCGTAAAGAGGATCTTCTCTTTGAGCTCCGGAACCCGGAAGAGATTTGGAATCGGGTTAGCCATCGGTCTCCGCTTCGCCCACTGGAGCTTCAACGTCGTCACCAACGGCGGCTTCCGCCGCCGGAGCCTCAACGTCGGCTACCACGTCCTCGACGGGCGCGTCGGCGGCGTCCTCAGCCTCCGTGCCGGTCTCGGCCTCGGCTGCCACTTCCTCGACGGGCGCCTCTTCAGCCGCCCCCGGCGCCTCTGCGGCCGCCGGAGCATCCGATGCGCCAGCGGAGGCCTTCGGCCCCCGCTTCTTCTGCAGCTTCGAGCCCTTCGCCGTCGAATCGCTTCCGCCGCTCTTCAAGACCGTGGTCGATCCGCCGGCCGCTTCGATCTTGGCGACGGCTCCACCACTGAACTTGTGAGCCTCTACGGAATAGGCCTGGCTGACCTCGCCCATGGCGAGGACCTTCACCAGCCCCTTCGAAGATCGGATCAAGCCCGCTTCCTTCAACAGCTCGGCGGTGACCGTAGTTCCCTCTATGCGAGCGAGGTCTCCCACGTTCACGATCTGGTACACCGTGCGGTTGCGCTGCGTGAACCCCCGCTTGGGGATGCGCCGCTGCAAGGGCATCTGCCCACCCTCGAATCCGGGGCGAACGGAGCCACCACTGCGGGACTTCTGGCCATCCTGTCCGCGTCCGGCAGTCTTGCCTTTCCCGGAACCCTGACCTCGCCCTTTCCGCTTTGACCGGCTCGTCGAGCCGGGAGCGGGACGTAGTTCGTGTAGCTCTGACATGCTTAGATCTCTTCCACCTTTACCAGGTGCCAAACCTGCTTCACCATCCCGCGGATCGCAGGCGTGTCGTCATGCACCACCGTCTGCTGGTGCTTCTTGAATCCCAGGGCCGTCAGGGTGCGCTGGTGTTTGAACTTGCGACCGACACCACTCCGGACCTGGGTAATGGACAGCTTGTTAGCCACGATCGCCTCCCAGGATGACCTCCACGGGAACGCCTCGCTCCCTTGCCGCCTGTTCGGGCGTCACGAGGCTCGTGAGTCCCTGCATGGTGGCTCGCACCACGTTGATCGGGTTGTTGCTTCCCAGACTCTTCGTGAGGATGTCCTTGATGCCCACGGCCTCGAGGACGGAGCGCACCGGACCACCCGCGATCACGCCGGTTCCGGGCGCCGCGGGGCGCATCATGACGCGCCCCGCACCCCAACGACCGACGATCTCGTGAGGGATCGTGCCGTTCTGCACCGGAATCTCGATCATGTCCTTCTTACCGCGCTCGAAGGCCTTGCGGATGGCCTCGGCCACCTCGTTCGCCTTGGCCAGCCCGATGCCTACGCGACCCTTCTGATCGCCAACGGACACCAGCGCGGTGAAGGAGAACCGGCGGCCACCCTTCACCACCTTGGCCACACGGTTGATGTGGATCACGTTCTCGGTGAACTCGGACTCGCGCCCGCGGCTCTCTCTGCGTTTTTGATCCCTGGCCATCAGAACTGAAGCCCTCCCTCCCGGGCGCCATCGGCAAATGCCTTGACCCGGCCGTGATACTGATATCCGCCGCGATCGAACACGACGGATTCGACTCCCTGAGCCACTGCACGCTCCGCGAGGAGCTTCCCGGCAGCCCGAGCACGCTCGACCCGCGGGTTCGAGCCCTCGGCCTTGAAGTCGGCGAGGTCGGCACAAAGGGTGGAGAGCCCGACCAGCGTCTTGCCAGCGTCGTCGTCCACCACCTGCCCCTCGAAGTTCTTCAGGGAACGGAACACGACCAGCCGCGGGCGATCGGCGGTGCCCCAAATTTTCTTCCGGATCCGGGCGTGCCGTCGGGCTCGCTGGGCCGGTCTATTCTTGCTGATCTTAGTACTCATGATCCCGTTCGTTCTTAGGTAGCGGCGGCCGTCTTACCGGCCTTGCGGCGGACGTGCTCGCCCTGGTAGCGAATGCCCTTCCCCTTGTACGGCTCCGGGGGACGGAAGGCGCGAATCTCTGCGGCCGCCTGGCCGACTTTCTGCTTGTCGATGCCGGATATGACGATCGTGGTCTGGTTGGGCGTATCGAGATCGACGCCGGCCGGTGCCGGATAGTCGATCGTGTGAGAAAAGCCGAGGGTAAGGAGCAGGCCCTGCCCCTTCTTCTCCGCTTTGTACCCGACGCCCTGGATCTCCAGGGTCTTCGCGTACCCGTTGACCACGCCCTCGACCATGTTGGCGATGAGCGTGCGCGTCAGACCATGCAGTGCCCGGTGCTCCGGCTGATCGGAAGGACGCGTCACCGACACCACCCCGTCATCCAGGGTGACCGCCATGTCGGCGTGCGCATCGAAGGTCAACTGCCCCTTCTCACCCTTCACCTTCACGTTCTGCCCGCTCACGGTCACGTCGACGCCCTTAGGCACCTCGATGGGCTGTTTACCAATCCGAGACATATCAGATCTATTCCTTTACCAGACCAGAGCCATGAGCTCGCCACCCATGCCGGCTTTGCGAGCGACCCGGTCTGACATCAGTCCCTGCGAAGTGGACAGGATCGCCATCCCCAGCCCGTTTCGGACCCGAGGAATCTTGTCCTTGGCCACATAACGACGACGACCCGGGCGAGATACGCGCTCGAGGTGTCGAATGATCGGGCCCTCTTCGTGGTACTTCAGGTACACACGCAGGACTCCGAAACTGCCATCGTCCAGGACCTTGTAGTCGTAGACGAAGTGATTCTCCTTGAGTAGGCGCGCCACCTCGATCTTCAACTTCGAGACCGGCATGTCCGCCCACTTATGCCCGGCGCCACCGGCGTTCCGGATGCGCGTGAGCATGTCCGCAATGGGATCCGTCATCATAGCCGTTTCAGTCCTTTACCAGCTTGACTTCCGGACGCCCGGGATCTCGCCCCGAAGGGACATCTGCCGGAAGCAAATCCGACAGATCCCGAACTTCCGCATGAATGCACGTGGGCGCCCGCAGCGCTGACACCGATTCCGGTGCCGCCCCGGAAACTTGGGCTCCCTATTGTTCCTCTCGATCAACGCCTTCCTGGCCATCGAATTCCCCTATGTCCGTGTTAGTTGGCGTTCTGCCCGATGATGACGGGGTCCGTCCCTTGGAACGGGAAGCCCATCTCGCGAAGCAAGGCAAGTGCCTCGTCGTCCTTATTGGTCGTCGTGACGACGGTGATGTTCATTCCGTGAATCTGACCGACCTTGTCGTAGTCGATCTCCGGAAAGATGATCTGCTCCCGGACGCCCATCGTGAAGTTGCCTCGACCGTCGAAGGCGCGCGTACGCAAACCCCGGAAGTCTCTCACCCGCGGAATGGCGATACTCACCAACCGATCCAAGAACTCGTACATACGGTGCTGACGGAGCGTGACCGCGGCTCCGATAGGCATGCCTTGGCGGAGCGAGAAGTTCGAAATCGACTGCCGGGCGCGAGTGATCACGGCCTTCTGACCGGTGATCACGCCCAACTCGTCCACGACGGCCGTGAGCAGCTTGGCATTCTTCGCCGCCTCGCCCACACCCACGTTCAACACGACCTTCTCGATCTTGGGAATCCGGTGAGGGTTACCCCACTGGAACTGCTCCGCCAGCTTCGGCCGGGCTTGCTCCCTATAGTGCCTCAGTAATCTCGGTTCCATTCTCTCTCAGTCCCACAGTCTCACCACAGCAGTGTACGTCGGTCCGATGTGAGTCGACGGCTCCCGCTACGGCTTGGGGATCGGATTGCCGGTCTTTACGGCAATCCTCTCTTTGGTTCCATCGGCCTCGATCCGCTTGCGGACCCGGCTCGCCTGATCCGAAGCCTGATCCACCAACATCACGTTGGATAGATGGATCGGGGCCTCGAAGGTCATGATTCCGCCCTCCGGGTTCGCCTCGGTGGGGCGCTCATGCCGCTTACGCATGTTAACGCCCTCCACCACGACCCGGCCGTCGTCCCTGAGTACACGAAGGACGGTGCCTTCCATATCGCGATGGTTGCCGCGGATCACCTTGACCCGGTCACCCCGCACAATCGAAGGATGGGTTGCTTTGGTGGCCATTACAGCACCTCCGGAGCCAGCGAAACGATTCTCATATAGCGCTTTTCGCGGAGTTCTCTTCCTACGGGCCCGAAGATGCGGGTGCCGCGGGGTTCGCCCTGGGGCGTGATGAGTACTGCCGCGTTGTCGTCGAAGCGGATATAGGTGCCATCTCGGCGGCGCACTTCCTTGGCCGTGCGTACGACCACCGCCTGCACCACCTCACCCTTCTTCACGGGTGAATTGGGGATGGCGTCCTTGACGGTCGCCACGATGACATCACCGACACTCGCATAGCGTCGCCGTGATCCACCCATGACCCGAATACACAGGGCGCTCTTGGCCCCTGAGTTGTCGGCAATCTTGAGGATCGATTCCTGCTGAATCATCTCTGTGTCCTAATTCGCGTTCAAATCGCGTCAGAAGCGCGTTCTTATTCGGAGCGTTCAAGCAGTTCGAGAACACGCCACCGCTTGGTCTTCGAAAGAGGCCGGGTCTCGACGATCCTGACCACGTCGCCTGCTTTGTACTGATTGTCTTCGTCGTGGGCATGGTACTTCTTGGTCTTCTTGACCTGCTTGCCGTACAACGCGTGGGCGAACTGCCGCTCCACTCGTACCGTCACGGTCTTGTCGCTCTTGTCGCTGGTCACCACGCCGGTCCGGACTTTCCGTCGATTTCGCGCGTCGCCGGCTTCGGGTGCCAAAGGCACCTCTGGTGCCTGTGCAGTCTCGGCCGCCTCGGCCTGTTCCGGTGCTTTGTCTGTCATGATTACTCAGTCGACTCTTCGGATTGCCCAGTTGACTCTGCGGATGCGCCGGCCATCTCGCGCTCCCGGAGAATCGTGTTCAGGCGCGCAATGTCGCGCCGGATGTGCTGTAGCACCTTGGGATTCTCGAGATCCATGGTGCCGGTCCGGAAGCGGAGGCGGAATTGCTCCTCCTTCAACTCCTCGAGCCGGGCGAGGACCTCTGTGTTGTCCCACTCGCGCATCTCTTCAGCCTTCATCGTCTCTTCTCTATCTCGTAGTTCTAGAGCTGGTGCTCTCGGATGACGAAGCGGGTCGCCACGGGCAGCTTGGCCGCGGCCAACTTCATGGCCCGCTTTGCGATCTCCACCGGCACGCCCTCCAGCTCGAACATCATTCGACCCGGCTTCACCACGGCGACCCAACCCTCCGGGTTGCCCTTACCCTTACCCATGCGGGTCTCGGCAGGCTTGGACGTGATGGGCTTATCCGGGAAAATGCGGATCCACACCTTTCCACCACGTTTGATGTGGCGGGTCATGGCAACACGAGCGGCCTCGATCTGGCGATTCGAAATCCAGCCGCACTCTGTCGTCTGGAGACCGTATTCGCCGAACGAGACCTTGTTGCCGCGGAGCGCTTTGCCGCGCATCCGGCCCTTGTGCGTCTTGCGGTGTTTTACGCGCTTTGGCGCTAGCATCGTCTTCTAATCCTCTTGTGAATCACCGGTGTCCAAGCGCCGGCGCTCAGGCGCCGGTGGAGTACGTATGGTCACGGCGCTCTTCAACCACTTCGCCGCGGAAGATCCAGCACTTCACGCCCACCGTTCCGTACGTCGTGATTGCCGCAACCTGAGCGTAGTCGATATCGGCACGCAGCGTGTGAAGCGGCACGCGCCCCTCGTTGTATCCCTCGGTACGAGCGATCTCGGCGCCGCCCAAGCGACCCGCGCACTGAATCTTGATGCCCTCGGCGCCACCTCGGATGGCGGATTGGACCGCCCTCTTCATGGCGCGACGGAACGAAATCCTCTGCCGGAGCTGGTGGGCTACGTTCTCGGCCACCAAACGGGCATCGACCTCGGGCCTGCGGATCTCCTCTACGTTCACGGAGATCTCGGCCTTGGTCAGAACCGCGAGCTCGTCGCGCAGCTTGTCGACCTCGGCTCCACGCTTTCCGATCACCACGCCGGGGCGGGCAGTGAAAAGCGTGACGACGATCTTCGACGGCTTCCGCTCGATCTCCACCTTGGAGAGCGCGGCATGCGCGAGGCGCCTGTGGAGGTACGTGCGGATCGTCTCGTCTTCCTTGAGAAGGCGCGGGAAGTCACGCTCGGCATACCAGCGAGACTTCCAGTCTTTGACGATTCCGAGACGGAACCCCAATGGGTGAGTCTTCTGTCCCATGCTTATTCCTTGGTATCCACAACTACAGTGATGTGGCTGGTCCGCTTGTTGATGCGGCCGGCACGACCCATGGCCCGGGCCATCCAACGCTTCAGGGTCGGGCCCTCGTCGACGAACGCGGTAGCCACCGCCAACTCGTCCACGTCCAGAACGTCGCCATGGTCCTGCGCCTTGTTCTGGGCGTTCGCCACGGCGGAGCGCAGTGTCTTACTCACCGGGTCCGCGGCGGCCTTCTTCGAGAACCGAAGGATCGCATACGCCTCATTGACCGACTTTCCGCGAATCTGATCCACGACCAAGCGAATCTTCCGCGGGCTCATCCGTACGTGGCGAGCAATCGCCTTTGCTTGCATTTCCATCTCTCGCCTACCCCACCGAGGACCGCTTGTCGGCGAGTCTTCCACTGTGACCCCTGAAGAGCCTGGTGGGAGAGAATTCGCCGAGCTTGTGGCCTACCATGTTTTCCGTGATGTAAACGGGAATGAACTTATTCCCGTTGTGCACGGCGATCGTGTGTCCCACGAAGTCCGGAGAGATCGTCGAAGCCCGCGCCCAGGTCTTGATGACCTTCTTCTCGCCACGGGAGTTCATGACCTCGACCTTCAGGAGGAGCTTCTCGTTGATAAACGGGCCCTTCTTTACACTACGCGGCATATAACCGACCTCTGCTAAGGGACATCACTGTGTAGCCTTGCCCCGCTTGCGTCCGCGGATGATGTACTTGTTCGACTGCTTCTTCCTCTTGCGGGTCTTCGTCCCCTCGCGCTTGCCCCAGGGCGTCACCGGAGGACGTCCGCCGGAAGCCCTACCCTCACCACCACCCAGCGGGTGATCGACCGGGTTCATGGCCACACCGCGGACCTCGGGGCGCTTGCCGCGCCAGCGATTCGCGCCGGCCTTACCGATGGTCTGGAGGTTGTACTCGATGTTCCCCACCTGTCCGATGGTGGCCATGCAGGTATTGAGCACCTGCCGGACCTCCGTCGAAGGCAGCCGCAAGGCGACGTACTTCCCTTCCTTGGCGACGATCTGCACGCCGGCTCCCGCCGAACGCGCCATCTGACCGCCCTTACCCGGCTTCAACTCGATGTTGTGAACCACCGTGCCCAACGGGATCTTCCCGAGAGGCAGTGCGTTGCCGACCCGGATGTCCGCGTCGGGTCCCGACACGATCGTGGTGCCTACCTGCAGGCCCCGCGGATGCACGATGTACCGCTTCTCGCCGTCCACGTAGTGGATCAATGCAATGTTCGAACTCCGGTTCGGATCGTACTCGATGGCAGCGACCTTACCGGGAATGCCCGTCTTGTTGCGTCGGAAATCGATCCGGCGATAACGGCGCTTGTGGCCGCCACCCCGGCGCCGAGAGGTGATCCTCCCGTGGTGATTCCGCCCACCCGACTTCTTCAACGGCCCCATCAGCGACTTCTCCGGATCCTTCTTCGTGAGGATGTCGGAGTTGTCGATGATGGAGCGAAAGCGCATTCCCGGAGTAACCGGCTTGAATTTCTTGATAGCCATAGTTGGTTATCCGACCTCGTAGAACTCGATGTGGTCGCCTTCGGCTAGCTGAACCACCGCCTTCTTGAAGGCGGGGCGCCGTCCGTAGTTCGGATTCCGGGACATGCGGCCCATCAGGGCACGCTTGGACTTCCCGGCATATCGCATGGTGCGAACGTGACTGACCTGCACGTCCCAAAGCTTTTCGACGGCCTTGGCGATCTCGATCTTGTTCGCGTTCCTGTTCACGATGAAGGTGTAGACGTTGCGTTCATCGATGGCCTGTGCGGACTTCTCGGAGACGACCGGCGAGTAGATCACGTCGTACACGTCACGCATCGTCGCCACCCTCCTCGTCGGCTCCGCCCGAAAGCTCGAGCAGGCGCGCATCATAGTGGGCCTGGGCCGTCTTCCGGCTGTCGGCGGCCTTGAGCGCCTTCACGTCGTCGGCCGAGTCGATGTTGGCTAGGAAGTCAGCCAACTCCCCGACCTTGGGCGGCTTCACGGCAGCCGCGTCGGCCGGTGCGGCCTCGGCGGGCTTCTCCGCCTTGGGCGCAGCTTCCTTCTCTACCTTGGGCTTCGCCTCGGCCTTCGGTTTCGTCTCGACCTTGGGCTTCGCCTCTTCGACGTCGGCCTTGGCCTTCGCCTTTGGAGCGGCCGCCTTGGCCACTGGCTTCGCCACTGGCTTCGCCGTCTTCTTGTGGCCCATGCGAGCCTTCCTGCGCTCGGCCTGGGCCGCTATGGCGTCGCGCTCGCGGCCCCGCACCTCCGGCTCCTCACCGCGACCCTTGGTCGCCGTCGCCTCGCGGTCGGCCTCAGACGGCTCGGCCGCGTCCAGAGCGGCCTTCTCGATGACCACGACGTTGGCCCACAGAATGTCGTACGCGGACTCCTGGCCGAAGGGACGCGTCTCCACGTTCGGCAGGTTGCGCGCCGAAAGGTGGACGTTGTCCTTGGCGCCGTCCGTCAGCACGAGGGTCTTTCCCTCCGCGCCGATGGCCGCGAGAAAGGCCAACAACTGCTTGGTCTTGGGAGCCTCGAAGTCGATGGAGTCCACCAGGACCACGCGCTCACCCTGGGCTCGCGTGTTGAACGCGGACCGGCGGGCGAGGGCCCGTACCTTCTTGGGCACCCGTTGCCGCCACGAGTGGGGGATCGGAGGGAAGGCCACGCCGCCCCCGGCCCACTGTGCGGCCCGGATCGTTCCTGCACGGGCGCGACCGGTTCCCTTCTGTTTCCAGGGCTTAGCCGCACCGCCGGCAACCTGTCCGCGGGACTTGGCCGCCGCCGTCCCCTGTCGCTGATTCGACAGGTAGGCCTTGATCACCTGGTGGAGGACGTCCTCGTTGACGACGCCGTCAAAGAGCCATTCGGGGAGCTTCTGCTCTCCCCCCTTGGCTCCATCAGTCTGGTAGTAGCGTGCTTTAAGCATGCGTCACTTCTGTATCAACAGATAGCTGTTTCTGGATCCCGGAACCCCACCCTTGATGAAGAGCAGGTTACGCTCCGCGTCCACTCTCACGATTTTTTGGTTGCCCAGCGTGACCCTTCGGCCACCCATGCGGCCCGGCAACTTCTTGCCCTTGATGACTCTCGACGGATCCGTTCCGGGTCCCATGGAGCCCGGAGTCCGCGAACCCGGGTGCCCGTGCGAAGCCGGCCGCCCTGCGAAGCCCCAACGCTTCACAACGCCCTGAAAGCCTTTCCCCTTCGAGGTACCGGTCACCTTGACCGCGTCACCCGCCTCGAAGACCTCGACGGTGATGGCCTGTCCGAGCTCGTGCTCGGTGCCCTCGTCCACCGGGAACTCACGTACAACGCGAGGAGCCACGTCGACTCCGGCCTTCGCGGCATGGCCCTTTTCTGCCATGCTGCCTCGCTTGTCCTTCTGGGCGCCGAAGCCCAACTGGACGGCGGAGTACCCGTCGGTCTCGTCGCTCTTGATCTGGAGCACCGGGCAAGGCCCTGCCTCCACGACCGTCACGGACTGTGCCGCGCCATCCTCGTCGAAGATCCGGGTCATCCCGATCTTCTTTCCAATCAATCCAGGCATTAGTCGACCTTGATTTCGACGTCTACGCCAGTAGGCAAATCGAGCTTCGTCAGCGCGTCGACTGTCTGCGGGCGGCTATCGACGATGTCGATGAGCCGCTTGTGCGTCCGAAGCTCGAACTGCTCGCGACTCTTCTTGTCGATGTGAGGCGAGCGCAACACCGTCCAACGCTCGCGCCGCGTGGGCAACGGGATCGGACCCCGCACGCTGGCGCCCGTCTTCTGCGCCGTACGCACGATGTCCGCCGCCGTCTGATCCACGACCCAGTGGTCGAAGGCCTTCAGCCTGATGCGAATCCTGTCTGCCATCTTTTCCTCTATCTACTCGATAATTTCGGTAACGACGCCGGACCCGACCGTGCGTCCACCTTCGCGGATCGCGAACCTCAGCTGCTCGTCCATCGCGATCGGCGTGATCAACTCCACTTCCATCTGCACGTTGTCGCCGGGCATCACCATCTCCACACCCTCCGGTAGATTCGCGGCACCCGTCACGTCCGTCGTGCGGAAGTAGAACTGCGGACGGTAGCCGTCGAAGAACGGCGTGTGTCGTCCGCCCTCTTCCTTCGTCAGGACGTAGACCTCGCCCTTGAACTTCGTGTGCGGCGTGATCGAGCCCGACTTGGCCAACACCTGGCCGCGCTGGATCTCGTCCTTGTCAACTCCACGAAGCAGCAGTCCCGCGTTGTCTCCGGCCCGGCCCTCGTCCAACAGCTTCCGGAACATCTCTACTCCGGTCACCACCGTCTTCCGGTCCGCCCCCATGCCCACCAACTCCACTTCCTCACCCTGCTTCACGATGCCCCGCTCGATACGTCCCGTCGCCACCGTACCGCGACCCGTGATCGAGAACACATCCTCCACAGGCATCAGGAACGGCTTGTCGACGTCGCGCTCGGGCTGCGGGATGTAGCTGTCGATCGCGTCCATCAGCGCGCCGATGCACTCCACGTCCGGCCCCTCGCCGTTCGCTTCCATCGCCTTCAAAGCGCTACCTGGGATCACCGGCGTGTCGTCGCCCGGGAATCCGTACTCGCTCAGCAGCTCACGTACCTCGAGCTCCACCAACTCCAGAAGCTCCTCGTCGTCTACCATGTCCACCTTGTTCAGGAAGACCACGACGTACGGCACGTTCACCTGACGGGCCAGCAGGATGTGCTCGCGCGTCTGAGGCATCGGGCCGTCCGCTGCGCTCACCACGAGAATCGCGCCGTCCATCTGCGCCGCTCCCGTGATCATGTTCTTCACGTAGTCGGCGTGCCCCGGGCAGTCCACGTGGGCGTAGTGACGGTTCTCCGTCTCGTACTCCACGTGTGCGGTCGCGATGGTGATCCCGCGCTCCCGCTCCTCCGGCGCCTTGTCGATGTTGTCGAACGAGATCGCATCTCCGCCGAACTTCGCTGCCTGCGTGGCCGTGATCGCCGCCGTCAACGTCGTCTTGCCGTGGTCGACGTGGCCGATCGTGCCCACGTTCACATGCGGCTTGGTACGCTCGAATTTCGCCTTGCCCATGGTTCTTCCTCGGAGGCTTCCTAGCCTGTGCCGGTGATCGGTTAGTCGCCACCGCCGTTGGCGTTGATGATTTCCTCTGCAGCGTTCTTGGGTACCTCTTCGTACTGGGCGAACTGCATCGTGTACACGGCCCGGCCCTGGCTCAGCGAGCGGAGGGTCGTGGCGTATCCGAACATCTCGCCCAAGGGCACGCTGGCCCCGATGACCTGGGCATCGCCCCGGTCCGTCATCCCGCCGATTTTGCCTCTACGGGAAGACAGGTCGCCAATGATGTCGCCCATGTAGTCATGGGGCGTCACGACTTCGACGTCCATGACGGGCTCCAGGAGCACGGGCTTGGACTTCTTGATGCCGTTCTTGATCGCCATGGAGCCGGCGATCTTGAAGGCCATCTCGCTCGAGTCCACGTCGTGATAGGACCCGTCGATGAGCTCGACCTTCACGTCGATGACGGGATAGCCGGCCAGGATGCCGGTCTCGAGAGCTTCCTTGACCCCCTGCTCCACGGAGCTGATGTACTCCCTGGGGATCGTGCCACCCTTGATCTTGTCCTCGAAGACGAACCCGATGCCCGCCCCCGACGGCTCGACGTTGATGACCACGTGTCCGTACTGGCCTCGTCCACCTGACTGCCGGACGAA
This sequence comes from Longimicrobiales bacterium, assembly GCA_965249725.1. Lineage (GTDB taxonomy): Bacteria > Gemmatimonadota > Gemmatimonadetes > Longimicrobiales > Gaopeijiaceae > CBDDCX01. Next base: position 343,825 of record CBDFMQ010000001.1, on the reverse strand, counting down.
CTTGCCCTCGACCTTCTCGGAGCGGGTTCGGATGGTCTCGCGGTAGGAGACCTGCGGGCGACCGATGTTGGCCTCCACACTGAACTCTCTGCGCAACCGGTCCACGATGATCTCCAGGTGGAGCTCACCCATGCCGCTGATGATGGTTTGCGACGTCTCCTCGTCCGTGCGTACACGGAAAGTCGGATCTTCGTCGGCCAACTTGACCAGCCCTGCGGTCAGTTTGTCCTGATCGGCCCTGGTCTTCGGCTCGATGGCCACCGCGATCACCGGCTCGGGGAAATTCATCGCCTCGAGAATGATCGGAGAATCCGGGTGACAGAGGGTGTGTCCTGTCTTCACGTCTTTGAGACCGACCACGGCGGCAATGTCGCCCGCGAAGACCTCTTCTCGCTCCTCCCGCTTGTTCGCATGCATCTGGAGCAAACGGCCGACGCGCTCCTTACGATCCTTGGTCGCGTTGAGCACATAACTGCCCGACGGGAGCGAACCCGAATAGACCCGGACGTACGTGAGCTTCCCGACAAACGGGTCGGTCATGATCTTGAACGCCAGCGCGCTGAACGGGGCGTCGTCCGATGCCTCCCGGAACTCGTGGGTCTCGTCGTGCTGGGGAAGGTGACCCTGGATCGGAGGCACATCGAGCGGGGACGGCAGATAGTCGATCACGCCGTCCAGCATCGCCCGAACGCCCTTGTTCTTGAACGCCGAGCCACAGAAGACCGGGAACAGCTTGCCGGAGATGGTAGCGCTGCGGATCGCCTTGCGGAGCTCGTCCTCGGTGAGCTCCTCGCCTCCCAAGTACTTCTCGAGCAGTTCGTCGTCGTGCTCGACCGCAGCTTCCATGATCTCGTGCCGGAGTTCCGCGATCTTCTCGGTCAGGGAATCCGGTACGGGGCCCTCGGTCACCTCGGAACCCAGCTCCTCCTGATAGTGCAGCGCCTTCTGGCCCACGATGTCGATGATACCCGTAAAAAGATCGCCTTCGCCGAGGGGATACTGGACGGCGAAGGCGTTGGCTCCGAGTCTCTCGCGCATCATTCCGAGGACATTCTCGAAATCGGCGCCGACTCGGTCCATTTTGTTGACCAGGGCAATTCGAGGGACCCCGTATCGGTCGGCCTGTCGCCAGACTGTCTCGGACTGAGGCTCCACGCCACCCACGGCGCAGAAGACGGCAACCGCACCATCGAGGACTCGGAGCGAGCGCTCGACCTCGGCGGTGAAGTCCACGTGACCGGGAGTATCGATGATGTTGATGCGATACTCGGTCTCGTTGCGCTCCCACTGGCAGGTCGTGGCAGCCGAGGTGATGGTGATCCCGCGTTCCTGCTCCTGCTCCATCCAGTCCATGGTGGCAGCGCCCTCATGAACCTCACCGACCCGATGCAGTCGACCCGTATAGTACAGGACGCGCTCGGTCGTAGTCGTCTTACCGGCATCGATGTGGGCCATGATGCCGATATTTCTCAGGTCCTTCAGGGGTGTACGTCTGGACATCTATCTCTATTCCGTCTCTCGGACTCTTTCCTTCAGTTGATTCCCATTGTCGACGTCCAACATGCCGACGTCGTCGGACCACACCCTTCGGCGGAAAAAAAAGCGCACGAGCGATTCTGAAGCAGAAAGCGCGCCCTTCTGTCTGGCTGCCGTAGCCTTACACCGGCAGCCTCCGCGCTTCGTGCCCCGACGCTACATGCGCGAGACAACAGGGTTGAGCTCTTACCAGGCCTCGTTCAGCGGCACCTGGGGCTCAAGCGGATTTTGACTACCAGCGATAGTGGGCGAACGCCTTGTTCGCCTCCGCCATCCGATGTATGTCGTCCTTTTTCTTGATAGTTGCGCCCTCACCCCGGCTAGCTGCCAGGAATTCAAACGCGAGTCGTTCGGCCATCGTCTTTTCCCCACGATTGCGGGAGAAGCTGATGAGCCAGCGGCTCGCTAGTGCGGCCCGGCGATCAGGCCGGACCTCGATCGGAACCTGGTATGTGGCACCACCTACGCGCCGGCTCTTAACCTCGAGCGCGGGCTTCGCGTTGGTGAGCGCCTGCGAGAAGATGTTCAGACCAGGTTGGCCCGAACGCTCCTCGCAGATATCCAGAGCCCCGTAGAATATCTTTTCAGCCAGGGACTTCTTCCCATCGACCATGAGGTTGTTGATGAACTTCGTCACCTCGGTCGAATCATATCTCGGATCTGGGGTGAGTTCCCGGCGAACTGCCCTTGTGCGACGACTCATTCTCTATCCGCTACTTAGGTCTCTTGGCGCCGTACTTCGACCGACCCTGTCGCCGATCGCTGACACCTGATGCGTCCAGGGTTCCCCGGACGACGTGGTACCGCACGCCGGGCAGGTCCTTCACCCGGCCCCCTCGGATGAGCACGATCGAGTGCTCCTGGAGGTTGTGTCCCTCTCCACCGATGTACGACGTGACTTCGTACCCGTTCGTGAGCCGCACCCTGGCCACCTTCCGCAGCGCGGAATTCGGCTTCTTGGGTGTGGTGGTGTATACACGTGTGCAAACGCCCCTCTTCTGAGGATTCTTCTGCAACGCAGGGGACTTGTTCTTCTTCTGAAGTTCGCGACGTCCCTTGCGAACGAGTTGGTTGATCGTAGGCATGTCAGCCCAGGTTCATGTCGTCAAAAAAACGCGCTTCATTGCGCGCCTTCCTGGCGCGGGTTTTAGCGCGGTTTAGGAGCCGGAGTCACCGACGCGTCGGCGCATCTCCGGGAAAGACTTGGAAAGTTAAAAGAGGCTTAGGGGGGTGTCAACGGGTTCGAGCACCCGGAAAACCCGCTCCAGCCGGGGGCTTGCGGGTCCGCGAGAGCAGATGCCTCAGGGGAGCGGAAGGGTGATCAAATGCGGCCGTGCGGCGAGCTTCTGGAAGCTAACCCGGGGGCCTCTTCGCCCAGGGGGCAGTACTCGTCGTAGGAGAGGGTGGCGGCGGCGCGATGATAAGCATGCCCATGCCCATGCCCATCATCATCTTTCCGGTGACCTGGGCCGTGAGCGCGGGTGGGGCGGCCATCGTGCGGATCACCGGCGTGGCATACGTGACACCCGCCGCCACCTTGAGTAGGAACCTACGTCGGTCGTCCAATGACTCTCTCCCCCACGGGATCAAGAACTGTTTGGCGCCCCCCTCTTCTAGGGACAGGCGCCATTCTCAAAGGTCGGCCGACTCTGGAGTGGATGTCAACCTTGGGGGCATCGCCAAAGGACGGTCCGCGGAGCTACGGGGTGTCTCCGCTACCACGTTCCGTCACTGGGTCCGTCACTGGGTCCGTCAAGTCCTGGACGCCAACGACCATCCCCGCGAACTCATGGCCCTTCCTCACCTCACCCTCGACCCGGCACTCCCACCCCGTCCACCCGGGGGCCCCGTGCTCCAAGGCCTCCCGCCAAACGGAGGCCTGCAGCGTTTGTCCCGCACCTACCTCGAGCGGCCGGTCGACGGGCAGGAACCACTGCCCCCAGGGCTCCGTATCCGGCCGCGGGCCGTTGGAGATCCACCCACCTGCGTGTATCTCGAGGTCGAACCACAGTGCCAGCCCGTGGACAACTCCAGGCTCCCCGCCATCCCAGCTCCCCTCTACCCGAAGCTCCGGAGCCGTGGGCACCGGCTGCAGCGGCAAGGAGGGTCCAAATACCACTTCTCCCTGTATGTCCTCAGGCCTCAGGCTGAGCTGCCGGGGCGTATTGGCCAGGAAGGGCCGGATGCCGGTCCAATCCAGATCCCAGCGCTCGTGCCCTTGTGCGTCCAAGGGAAACGTCTCGTTCCATACGGAATGTGACTGCACCGGCGCCAGGCACATGCGAGCCGATCGGGGAAGCACCCTGCCACCGGGCGCGAGATGTTCCTCCTGCAGAGTCTTGAGCAGACCGAATGTGGAGTGGTCGAGGAACGGCGTCGGGAAGTCCTCGAAGATGATGACGTCGAACTCCCCCTGGATGGGCGCACCCGGAAGGGAGCCCCGAACGAACTCAATCCGGTCAGCCAGCCCGTTCGCCGAAGCCAGAGTCTCCGCGAGGTGGACTACCGGGCTCGAGTCGACGGCCACCACACGCTCGGCCCCCGACTGCGCCGCGAAGAAGCCGAACGTCCCCAGGCCCGTTCCGACATCAAGCACTCGGTCGCCGGGTCTCACGGCCTCCTCGATCGCGCGCCGAAAGAGGTCGATGCGGTTCGAGTAACTCAGCAGGCTCGCGTAATAGGGGGTGCTCACTCGAGCAGTCCCTGGCCTCGGAATCCGTCGATCGTCTCGCGCACCTCTTCGAGGACGAGATCCCCGGAAGGAGCCTCGGACAGGACCTCGGTCAACTCACGTGCGATGTCCTCGGGTGACCGAGAGCCGTCACAGGACGACCAGACGAGAGCCGCCGTGGTGTTCAGCACGTGCAGCAGCTGCGTGCGGGGATCATACACCACCCACTCCGTTCCGAGAGACCGAAAGACCGCGTCGTCCCTCACCCTCGGGTGGCCCGCGTTCGCGGGCATGCCGGAGCCGGTCACGACTCGACCCGAGTCTCCGACACCCGAGTCGGCGACTCTCCGGCCTCCTCGGCCAGCTCGGCGATCGCACGGGCCGCATCTCGGGACGACGCGTAACGCACATCGAACACCCGAACACCCTCCAACAGGGCGATAAAGCGGTCCATGCTCTCCTCTCTCCGTAAGCCCGTCGCCTGCACCGAATCCAAGAGAATGCGAAGGCCTACGCCCGCCTCTTCTTCTCGGATCTGCGTCCTCTCCAAGTCACCATACTCTATCCGGGCCAAGACGGCCGCGCGACTCCCCTTGTTTGCCCAACCGCCGGCAGTCGTCGGGTCGAACCACGCCTCGTCGGCCTCGGGATCCCAAGCAGGAGTATCCTCCGGGGCGAGCCCATGCTCCGGCAACAGGAGCGGGTCCACCTTGAGCAGCTTGGGAAAGGGTCCCAACAAGCCGTTCTCATCGAGGCGTACGACATCGTCGCCCAGGAGTCGATGTCCCGCCAAGGACCACGCCAACGCCATGCTGGACTTGCCGGCGCCCGAGGGACCCGAGACCAACACGGCGCCCCGTTCGGTCATCGCACCTGCCGCATGCAGGTGGGTGCTCCCCACATCTTGAGCGAGAAGGTCGTTCACTACGGCGAACTCGATCGCCGCCAGCAGGTCGGGAACGGAATCGAACGTCTCTCGCGCGTCCTGCACGTGAAGAGCGAACCCGTCCGATTCGGGCAGGACACGCATGCCGGGGGCTACACCCCCTTCCGCTGCACCCTCTTCCGCCTCAGTCCCATCGGCCTCCTCGATCCGGCCTCCCGGAAACAGCGCCGAGACCTGGGGAGCGAGCGTCGTCGCCTCTACCAGCACTTCGGTCATCGCACCCTCGAACGAGAACCGGACCCTCACTCCTCGAACTCCTGATTCGGAGACAGCGGGGACACACCCTGCCCGATCAGCCACGCCCCCACCGCCTTGAAGTGACGCAGACGTCGACGGCTCCATCCGGCCGCGACGTCCGGATAGCGGTGGTCCAGCCAGGACCTCGGGGGCAGGACGACTTCGAAGGCGTCGCGCAGTATCGAGAACGGCGATCCGCCGAGCGCCCACTGTGCGCGCAGCCCTCGGACTCGGCCGCCCGTGACAGCCGGCTCGGTGCCGAAGAGGCGCGCCCGATTCAGGAACCTGGAGGAGGCGCGCGGCATCCGCCCCGGCACGCCGACACCCGAAAGTATGGGGTCCGGCACCGGGACCTCCAGGTCGTCCCTCAGAAAGGCTAGCATTACCCGCAGACCGCGAAGGCTCCCCCGCCGATCCGCGAGGGTGACCAGGAGTTCGGGCCTGGCAACTCGGTCCAGCGACCGAACCATGTCCCCGATCGCTCTCGCATGGGTCACCACCCGTAGGTGCTTCAGAAAATGCTCGATCAGGAGCAGGAAGTGCGGCTCTTCGGCCGGCAGCCCCGCCTCGACGTCCGCCCCCTCCCACAACACCTGTGGGTCTACGTCCGATCCGCTTCGAAACGACGCGTAGGGCGTACGCCAATGGAGGTCGAGAGAGACCGGCATGCCCTCCGGGGCCCGCGTGTCCGCAAAGGTGAAGGCCGGCAGCCACCCGACACGGGATTCATCCCATTCCACCCAGGGGTCGAAGCCCACGGACTGAAGTGCCTTCACCGCAGCGCCCGCCGAGTCCTCAGGGACCAGAAGGTCCGCGTCGTCCAGGCTCCGGCGGGCCGGCTCTTTGTACGTCCCGTTCTGGAGCAGAGCGACACCCTTGAACGCGATGGAGGGAATCCCGGAAGCCTGAAGGGCCATCCGCGCACGCTCAGCAGACTCGACGACCAGAGTGGAGTGAAACCCGGTCCGCAGGTACTGGTCTCTCAGGCTCTCGGCCAGCTCCGGCTCCAGGCCCGCCGCCGGGTCGGTCCCCGCCGCGCGCACCTCCGAGTACCAGAGCCCCATCAGTCGGTGAAAGCCCAGCAGCTCGACCGTACGATCCCGATCGGCCCCCGCCGGTCCAAGCTCCAAGGGTGTGCGACCCGCCAACACATCGGCAAGAAAGTCAATCGCTGGATCGGCGCGCATGGATCTATACGCCCCCGCTCAAAGCCAACATGGAAGATCCTGCGAAGCCTGCTACCGGCTTGTTGCAGCGTAACGCCGACAAGATGATCGAGGAGAGGATCGTCGCCTTCCCGAAGCGCGGTTGAAGCCCGGCGTCTGCGGCAACGCCGCAGAGCGTAGCGTCCGCGCGGAGCGGAAGACGACGATACTCTCCCCCATCACTCAGTCCGCAGTAACCTCCTCCAACCCCGCGATCAGCTCCGCAGGATCCGCCAACGGCAGGATCTCTTCTTCGTAGAACGACTGTTCGACCATGAACTCGACGTCCTGATAACGATGCACCCCTGTTCCGGCCGGGATGAGGTGACCGATGATGATGTTCTCCTTCAGCCCCTTCAGATCGTCCCTGGCACCTCTCACCGCGGCGTCCGTGAGGACCCGGGTCGTCTCCTGGAAGGAAGCCGCCGAGATGAACGACTCGGTGGTAAGGCTCGCCTTGGTGATTCCGAGCAGCAACGGCTCTGAACGTGCCGGCTTCTCTCCGCCGGTGATCGCCTTCCGGTTGACCTCACGGAACTCGACCCGGTCGACGTTCTCCCCTTCGAGGAGCTCCGTCTCGCCGGGATCGCTGATGCGCACCTTCTGGAGCATCTGCCGGACGATCACACCGATGTGCTTGTCGTTGATCTTCACGCCCTGCAGACGGTAGACCTCCTGGATCTCGTTGAGCAGGTACTCCTGCACGGCCCGTGGGCCTCTGATCTTCAGGATGTCGTGCGGGTTGATGGGACCCTCCGACAGACGGTCGCCCGCCCGCACCCGGTCACCCTCGTGCACACGCATGTGCTTACCGACGGGAACCGGATAGGCCCTCTCTTCCCCTTCTTCCGTCTCGGGCGTCACGATGACCTCTCGCTTGCCTCGCTTGATGTCACCGAAGCTCACCACACCGTCGATTTCGGTGATGACCGCCGGATCCTTCGGGCGACGGGCCTCGAACAGCTCGGCGATACGCGGAAGACCACCCGTGATGTCCCTGGTCTTGTAGACCTCGCGACTGATCTTCGCGATGGTGTCACCCGGCTTGACCGCCTCTCCGTCGCGAACCGTCAGCGACGCGCCGACCGGGATGATGAACTCCCGGATCTTCTCGGCCTTCTTCGTATCCTTCCGAATCTGGATGGTCGGGTGGAGCTTCTTGTTCCGGTCTTCGATGATCGTCATCTGCCGACGACCAGTAGACTCGTCGAGCTCTTCCCGCATGGTCTGTTCATCGACGATGTCGAGGAAGTTCACGACTCCGCCGGCGTCAGCCACGATCGGCTCCGAATACGGGTCCCAACTGAACAGCAGGTCTCCGGACTCGATGACCTGACCCTCTTCCGCCGACAACGTCGCGCCGTACGGTACGCTCAAGCGGCTCCGGATCTGGCCTTCCGTCGTCTTCAGAACGATCTGCCCCTCACGCGAGGTGACGACCAGTTCGTCGTTCGGCGTCATCACGGTCGTGACACGCTCAAGGGACGCCACACCGTTGATCTTCGAACGACGCTGCGTCTGCGCCGCGATGCGGGCCGCCGTTCCTCCGATGTGGAAGGTCCGTAGTGTAAGCTGCGTGCCGGGCTCACCGATCGACTGAGCGGCCAGAATCCCCACGGCCTCGCCGATATCGACCAACTGCATGGTGGCCAGGTTGCGGCCATAACACATGTGGCAGAGACCCCTCTTGGACTCACATGTGAGCACCGACCGGATCTTCACGAGCTGAATCCCGGCGGCCTCGATGGCCTCTGCAGTCTCCTCTTCGATGAGATGGCCGGCCGCGACCAGAAGCTCGCCATCGATCGGATCATAGACGTCTTCGAGCGCGACGTTACCCACGATGCGGTCCATGAGCGGCTCGATGATGTCCTCACCCTCCTTGAGGGCGGTCATGTCCAAGCCCAGAATGGTGCCGCAGTCCTCCTGCGTAATGGTCACATCCTGTGCGACGTCGACGAGGCGGCGCGTGAGGTACCCCGCATCCGCCGTCTTCAACGCCGTATCGGCCAGACCCTTCCGCGCTCCGTGCGTGGAGATGAAGTACTCCACCACGGTCAGTCCCTCCCGGAAGTTGGACTTGATCGGGCTCTCGATGATCTCGCCGATACCACCGGTCAGCTTCTTCTGGGGCTTGGCCATGAGGCCGCGCATCCCGGCGAGCTGCCGCATCTGGTCTCGGTTACCCCGAGCGCCTGAGGTCATCATCATGTAGACGGGGTTGAAGCCCTCTTGCGAGCGCTCCAGCCGCCCGACCATCGCGTCGGCCACGTCGTTGTTGGCGTGCGTCCACGTGTCGATGACCTTGTTGTACCGCTCCCCGTTTGAGATGTAGCCGCTCGAGTAGGCCTTCTGGAAGCGCACAACCTGCTCGCTGGCTTCCTGCAGGATCTCGAGCTTCTCCTCGGGCACCTCCAGATCGGAGATCCCCACGCTGACGCCGCCCATGGTGGCGTAGCGGAAGCCGAAGTCCTTCAGGTGGTCCAAGAACTCGGTGGTACGGCTAAGTCCTACCAGGGTGAAGCAGTCGAAGATGAGATCTCCCAGCTCCTTCTTTCCGAACGTCCGGTTGAAGAAGCCGAGCTCCGCGGGGATGATCGAGTTGAACAGCACTCGTCCCGCCGTGCTCTTGAGCCAATTGCCCTCGTGGTCTCCCTCTTCCTCGGAATGCTTGGGTACCCAATACCAGCACGGGCTGTTGAACTCGAGCCAACGAGCCTCCAGGCCCATCTCCACCTCTCCAAACGTCGAGAAGTGAGGCGCCTCTGCGTAGATCTCGTTGAGGCCGTCTTCCGCAGCCGTACGAGCGTTCTTGGGCGCCTTGCTGTTGTAGGCCACCTCTTCCAGATCGGAGAGCGCCAGAGAGGGCTTGGTCAGGTAGTACCCACCGATGACCATGTCCTGCGACGGCGCGGCGACCGGCCGGCCGTTGGACGGCAGGAGGATGTTGTTGCTTGAGAGCATGAGCACGCGTGCCTCGAGTTGTGCCTCGAAGGACAGGGGCACGTGCACCGCCATCTGGTCCCCGTCGAAGTCGGCGTTGAACGCCGCACAGACGAGCGGGTGAATTCGGATGGCCTTCCCCTCCACGAGCACGGGCTCGAACGCCTGGATGCCCAGGCGGTGGAGCGTCGGGGCCCGGTTCAGAAGAACCGGGTGGTCCTTGATGATGTCTTCGAGAACCTCGTACACCTTCGGATCGTCGCGTTCGACGATCTTCTTGGCCCTCTTGACCGTCTCCGCCTCGCCCCGTTTCTCGAGCTCATGAATGATGAACGGCTTGAAGAGCTCCACAGCCATAGCCTTGGGCAGGCCGCATTGATGCAGCTTGAGCTCGGGACCGACGACGATGACCGAACGGCCGGAGTAGTCGACCCGCTTTCCGAGCAGGTTCTGACGGAAACGTCCCTGCTTGCCCTTGAGCATGTCGGACAGAGACTTGAGAGGCCGCTTGCCCCGGCCACGGATGGCCTTCGAGCGACGACCGTTATCGAACAGCGCGTCAACGGCCTCCTGAAGCATGCGCTTCTCGTTGCGGAGAATGACCTCCGGAGCGCGCATGTCGATGAGCTTCTTGAGCCGGTTGTTCCGGTTGATGACCCGACGATAGAGGTCGTTCAGGTCGGAGGTGGCGAAGCGCCCACCGTCCAACGGAACCAGAGGCCGCAGGTCCGGCGGAATCACGGGAATCACGTCCATGATCATCCACTCGGGCCGGTTTCGGTTGTCCGCACTGTCGCCCGAGTGCCGCAGGGCGTCGACGACCTTGAGCCGCTTCAGCTTTTTCTTCTTGCGGTGCTGCGACGTCTCCGTGGCGATCTCGATGCGGAGCCAGTTGGCCAACCGATCGAGGCCCTTGCCGTCGGAGTTGCGGTCGTTGATCCGGCGCTCGGGGCTGTCGAGCATCTTGAGAAGCGTCCGAACCGCCTCCGCACCGATCTCGGCCTTGAACCACTCGTCTCCCTGGTCGCGCGACTTCACGCGCAGATCGTAGTACTCGTCCTCGTCGAGAAGCTCGAGGAACTCGACCTCTTGCTTTCCGGGGTGCGTCACCACGTACGACGCGTAGTAGATCACCTTCTCCAGATCTCTCAGCGTCATCCCTACCAGATATCCCAACTGGCTGGGTAGCGTCTTGAAGAACCAGATGTGGCAGATCGGCACGGCCAACTCGATGTGGCCCATGCGCTCACGCCGAACCTTGGAGAGCGTGACCTCTACTCCACAGCGGTCGCAGACATGTCCGCGGAACCGAATCCGCTTGAACTTCCCGCAGTGACACTCCCAGTCCTTCACGGGACCGAAGATGCGCTCGCAGAACAGTCCGTCGCGTTCCGGCTTGAAGGACCGGTAGTTGATGGTCTCGGGCTTCGTGACCTCACCGAACGACCAGGAACGGATCTCCTCGGGAGAGGCGATCCTGATCTGGATGAAGTCGAAGTCCGCGGAGCGTTGCTCTCTCGACCTTGGGAAATCGATCATCGTCTATTCCTCCCGGCCGAGGGTTACGCTCAGGCCGAGGGCCTGCAGCTCTTTGACAAGCACGTTGAATGACTCCGGAATGCCCGGTTGCGGCAAGTTGTCTCCCTTTACGATGGCCTCGTAGACCTTGGAGCGGCCCGTTACGTCGTCGGACTTCACCGTGAGGATCTCCTGGAGCGTGTGTGCGGCCCCGTACGCCTCGAGCGCCCAGACCTCCATCTCCCCGAAGCGCTGCCCGCCGAACTGCGCCTTACCGGCCAACGGCTGCTGCGTGACGAGGGAGTAGGGCCCGATGCTCCTTGCATGGATCTTGTCGTCCACCAGATGGCTGAGCTTGAGCATGTAGATCATGCCGACGGTGACCGGGAAGTCGAACTGCCGCCCGCTCCGCCCGTCCCTCAGGTAGATCTTACCGTTGGGGAGGATGCTCGCCGCCGTCATGATCTCGCGTGAGGCCGCGTCGAGCCCCTCATCCAGCTTCTGCTTGCGATTCAGATGCGCGATCGCGGGGAACTCTTCCGAGAACGTCCCGTCCTTCCGCTCGGACAGCTCCTTGCCCGCTTCCACCAAGTACGCCCGGAGCGCATCGAAGAAGACGGCCTGCGACTTCGAGAGCTTGAGGCCCAGGTATGCATCCAAGGTCCGCCCGATCCCGCTCTTGGAAGGCTCTTCACCGTTACCGTTGCTGATGGCACCGACCTCTTTCGGAGGCAAGTCGTGGGCCAGGTCGATCAGCCCGATGGTCGACTCCGCGTCGAGGGCCGGCATCTCCGCTTTGATGTCGAGGCATTGGTGGGCCCACCGCAGTCCGGCAACCTTGAGCAGCAGTCCTACCTCGTCCTCGGAGGCTCCCTGGAAGACCGGTGTCTTGGCCTCGAAGCCGAGAACTTTCGCGGCCCACCCCAGGTGCGTCTCCAGCACCTGCCCCACGTTCATACGCGACGGCACACCCAGCGGGTTGAGCACGATCTCGACAGGCGTCCCGTCGGGAAGGAACGGCATGTCCTCCTCCGGGGCGATGCGAGCGATAATGCCCTTGTTTCCGTGCCGGCCGGCCATCTTGTCGCCGACGGAGATCTTCCGCTTCTCGGCGATGTAGACCTTGGCGAGCTGCACCACACCAGGCGGCAACTCATCCGGCTGGAAGACCTTGTCGATCTGCTCCTCGGTCTTGGCCTTCACGCGCTCGATACGATTCTGTGCCTCGTCGACCACGCGCCTCGTGCGCCCGCTCGCGTCCTTGCTCTTCACCTTGAGCGTGCTGAGATCCAGCTTGTTGAACCTCAACTCGTCGAGGATCTCCTTGGTGAGCTTGGTTCCTTCCTTGAAGAACGGCTCGACCGTTCCCTTCTTGAGAGCCAGGGCCACGGTGTTCAGGTGAAGGACCTCGCGCAGCTCCTCGTCACGCGCCGCACTGATGCGGTTGATCTCCGCACGCTCCTGCTGGCGAAGCTCACCGATCCGGTGTCCGTGCTCCTTCTCCAGTAGCGGATCGTCGATACGGCGCGAGAAGATCTTCACGTCGATGACGGTACCGCTCATTCCCGGAGGCACGCGCAAGGACGAGTCCTTCACGTCCTTGGCCTTCTCACCGAAGATGGCGGTCAGGAGCTTCTCCTCCGGAGACAGCTCCGTCTCACCCTTCGGCGTGATCTTACCCACCAGGATGTCGCCACTGGTCAGGCGGGCGCCGCTTCGCACGATTCCACGCTCGTCCAGATCGACGAGACTCTCCTCGGCCACATTGGGAATCTCGCGGGTGATCTCTTCCATCCCCCGCTTGGTGTCCCGCACGTGGAGCTCGAGTTCCTGAATGTGGATCGACGTGAACACGTCTTCCTTCACCAGCTTTTCGCTGATGACGATCGCGTCCTCGTAGTTGTATCCGTACCAGGGCATGAAGGCGACCACTACGTTGCGGCCCAGCGCCAGCTCCCCGTTGTCGGTCGAAGGGCCGTCGGCAATGATGTCGCCCGGGTTGATCTGCTGGCCGTCTTCCACGAGCGGTCGCTGGTTGATCGCCGTGTCCTGGTTGGTGCGCCAGAACTTCTTGAGGCGGTAGCGGTCGTACTGGGCCAACTTCGCCAGCGGCTGATCGGTCTTGCCGGGCATCACGGACCCGGTGTCGATAACGATCTCGTCGGCCGTCACGTGCACGATCTTCCCACCTCGGCGAGCCGTGATGACCGCACCCGAGTCCCTGGCCACCTTGAACTCGAGGCCGGTACCCACGAGCGGCGCATCCGTATAGAGCAAAGGTACGGCCTGGCGCTGCATGTTCGAACCCATGAGCGCCCGGTTAGCGTCGTCGTGCTCCAAGAACGGGATCAACGCGGCGGCGACAGACACGAGCTGGTCCGGGGCCACGTCCATGTAGTCGATGGTCTTCGGCGTCAGCAGAGGGAAGTCTCCCCGCTCACGACAGAGCACGAACTCGTTGACGAAGTTCCCCTTGTCGTCCAACGGCGCGTTGGCCTGGGCGATGCGGGACTCTTCCTCTTCGTTGGCCGACAGCCACTCGATATCTGTCGTGACCTTGCCCTTCACCACCTTACGATACGGTGTCTCCACGAAGCCCAGCTCGTTGATGCGGCTGTACGTCGTGAGCGAGGTGATGAGACCGATGTTGGGACCTTCAGGGGTCTCGATCGGACACATCCGCCCGTAGTGGGAGTAGTGCACGTCCCGGACTTCGAATCCGGCGCGCTCCCGCGTAAGACCACCCGGCCCGAGCGCCGACAGCCGCCGCTTGTGCGTCATCTCCGCCAGCGGGTTCGTCTGGTCCATGAACTGGCTGAGCTGTGACGAACCGAAAAAGGCCTGGATCACGGCAGAGACCGTCCGGGCGTTCACCAGATCGTCGATGTTGACCTTCTCGGGATCCGTGTTGATGGACATGCGTTCTTTGACCAGCCGCGCCATCCGGGAGAGTCCCACCGAGAACTGGTTCGCGATGAGCTCGCCCACGGTCCGGACCCGCCGGTTGCCGAGATGATCGATATCGTCCGTGCTGCCACGGCCTTCGCTCAAGTCGATGAGGTACCGCAGGATCTCGATGAAGTCCTCTTTGGTGAGGACGGTCTCGTGCCCCGGTGCATCGACGCCCAGGCGCTTGTTGATCTTGTAGCGGCCCACACGGCCGAGGTCATAGCGCTTGGGGTTGAAGAAGACGCGCTCCAACGCGGCGCGGGCGGTCTCCATGTTCGGTGCGTCTCCGGGTCGCAGAAGCGAGTAGATGGCGTTGAGCGCCTCTTCTTCGCTCTCCGTGGGGTCCTTCCGGAGCGTGTTCTTCACGATCGGGCTCTCGCCGCGACCCGCGTCCTGCTCGCTCGCGTAGATCTTGATCCTCTTCCGGCCGGTTCTCTCCAGAAGCTCGGCCACCTCTTCGTCGATCTCGGTGGCCTCCTCTATCAGTACCTCACCAGTCTCCTTATCGATGATCTCCTCGGCGATGACCGAGCCGAGGATCTCTTTCGTGCCCTGCTTATCGAGAGTGCGGGGGTCCACATTCTTCAAGGTGAAGAAGATCTGGTAGACTGATGCGTCCGTGCCGTAGCCGAATGCCCTGAGCAGGGCCGTGGCCGGGAACTTCTTCTTCTTGTCGATATGGACGTAGCAGATGTCGTTGATGTCGATCGTGAACTCGACCCACGACCCCCGGAAAGGAATGATCCGGGCGCTGTGCAGCTTCGACCCGTTGGGATGGATATTCTCCTCGAACACTACGCCCGGCGAGCGATGCAGCTGGCTCACCACGACACGCTCGGCACCGTTGATGATGAAGGTGCCCAGCTCGGTCAAGAGGGGCAGATCACCGAGGTAGACCTCCTTCTCGATGATGTCGCCGGGACGCTTTTCGCCCCCGTCCTCCAGCTGCTCCCAAACGATCAGTCGTAGCTTCGCCTTCAAGGGCGCGGCGTACGTCATGTCTCGCTCGATGCACTCCTCGACCGAGTACTTCGGCTCACCCAGAGAGGCCGTGACGTACTCGAGCGTGAAGTTCTCGTTCACGTCGGAGATGGGGAAGATCTCTGCGAAGACCCGGTCCAGGCCGAAGTCCCATTGTTCCTTGGGATCTACGTTCTGCTCCACGAGCTTCTCGAAAGAACGTAGCTGGACGTCCAAGAGGTTGGGCATCGGCATGATCCGCTTGAGCTTCGCAAAGCTCACTACCGCACGATCGTCTTTCCTAATATCCAAGGGTTGCCCCCTTTGTCGGCCCGAACCCCGAGGAGAGGCCGAACGAGCACGTGTTCAATAACAGAAGAAGCGAACGGACCCCAGAGACATACGCGTACGTCTCCAGGGGCCGACGCGAGTTGGCACTTTGGTGATCATCCCGAAAACTGGCGGGTCTCACCTTGTGACTCTCAGCCGAGCCGAGAGGTAACGTCACAGGCGTGACCTACTTCAGGGCTACCGTAGCGCCCTGCTCCTCCAGCTTCGCCTTGATCTGCTCCGCCTCGTCCTTCGTGACGGCCTCTTTTACGGTGCTGGGGGCTCCGTCGACGACTTCCTTGGCTTCCTTCAGGCCCAGGCTCGTGACCTCACGGACCACCTTGATCACCTGGATCTTCTTGTCGCCAATGCCTTCGAGAACGACGTCGAACTCATCCTGCTCTTCGGCAGCCTCGGCACCACCGGCTGCAGGCGCGCCTGCAACGGCTACGGGGGCGGCCATGGCGGTGACGTTGAACTTGTCCTTGAACGCGTCGACGAACTCCGACAGCTCGAGGACGGTCATGTTGCCAATGGTCTCGAGAAGCTCTTCTTGATTGGTAGCCATGATCGTGGCTCTCTCCTAGTTCACCCTGTCTCTGCCCAGGGCTGGGTGTGAATTCCCGGTTGTTACCTGATATGCCAGGAGGCTATTCCCCCTCGGCCTCCTTCTGCTGCTTGTATGCATCCAGCAGACCAGACATCTCCTGGAGCTTGCCCTCCAGAGCGGTCGCCAGCATGGCCATCGGCGCCTCGAGGGCTCCGGCCAACTCGGCGAGCAACTGCTCCCTGGGAGGCAGCTTGGCCAGACGCTTAATCTCGTCGGCCGAAACCACTTTGTTGTCGAGAACGCCGAGCTTGAACACCGGCTTGTCGTCGTGCTCCTTGGCGAAGTCACTGATGATCTTCGCAGGCTCGACGACTCCCTCGTAGCCCAACACGACCCCGGTGGGGCCGAGGAGGACCTCGGTGATGTCGGGCAGGTCGAGGTTTTCCAGGGCAAGCTTAACCAGGCGGTTCTTCACCACCAGGTACTCGGCCCCGGAATCCTTGAGGTTCTGCCGCAGCGTGGTCATCGACTTCACATCCAGTCCGGTGAAGTCGGTGAGGTACATGACCGGAGCCTGTCCGACCTTGTCGCGGAAGTCCGCGACGAAGGCTTCTTTTTCCGTGCGATTCATCTATAGGCTCCGGCGAAGAAACAGGTTTGGATCAATCGCAACGCCAGGCCCCATCGTGCTCGAAATCGTCACGCTCTTCACATAAGTGCCCTTGGCCGCTGACGGCTTGGCACGAACGATCGAGTCCATGATGGCGCCCAGGTTGTCGTTCAGCTGGTCCGGCTCGAACGACACGCGTCCGATGGGGCAGTGCACATTCCCGGTTTTGTCGACGCGATACTCGATCTTACCGCCCTTGATCTCTTTGACTGCACGACCGACATCGAACGTCACGGTACCGCTCTTGGGAGTCGGCATGAGTCCGCGTGGACCGAGAATGCGGCCGAGCGGGCCAACCTTGCCCATGAGATCCGGCGTGACGACACACACGTCGAAATCGATCCAACCTTGCTGGATCTTGTCGACGTACTCCGTGCCCACATAGTCGGCGCCCGCCTCGGTAGCCTCGGTCTCCTTTTCGCCCTGGGCGATCACGAGCACCCGAACGGTCTTACCGGTGCCGTGGGGGAGTACGACTGTACCTCGAACGATCTGATCGGCTTTCCTGGGATCGACGTTCAGACAGGTTGCGACCTCGACGGTCTCGTCGAACTTCGCCGACGCGAGATCCTTGACCATCTGGACCGCCTCGTCGGGCTTGAACTGGACGCCTACAGGCACCTTGGCCCTGGCGTCACGGAATCTCTTACCGTGTTTTGGCATGGCTCTAGAGCCGGCTTGTTCATCCTCCCACCCGTGGCGGCTCACACCAGGTGGTCAGCGGACTGTGGCAGCGGGATCGAGCGGTATCTTCTCCTCGCTCCCTGCTGTTCGCTTCGCTCTCAGATGGTCGCTGTGGGAAGATCCCGAACGACCCGCTGAAGTCCTTTATGGCGATTTACGTATTGTTATCCTCCAACTTCAATGCCCATGGAGCGGGCGGTGCCGGATAGCATCCGGACTGCTGCGTCCATGTCCTGCGTATTCAGATCTACCCACTTGGTCTCGGCGATCTCTTCCAACTGTTTCCGGCTGACCTTGCCCACCTTCTCGCGGTTGGGTTCACCCGAAGCCTTCTGCAGGCCGGCGGCCTTCTTGATGAGGAAAGAGGCGGGCGGAGTCTTGGTGATGAACGTGAAGGACCGGTCAGCATAGACCGTGATCTCCACCGGAATCGTCACCCCGGGCTGCTGCTGAGTCTTGGAGTTGAACTGCTTGCAAAACTCCATGATGTTCACGCCGTGCTGGCCCAGTGCGGGGCCGACGGGGGGCGCAGGGTTCGCCTGGCCGCCCGTAACGTGGAGCTTGATGAAACCGATGACCTTCTTCGCCATTTTCTAATCCCGAGACGTTGCCGCCAGGGCCTCTAGAAGCCCTTCAGCTGCGTGTAATCCAATTCCACCGAAGTCGGTCGCCCGAAGAGCGACACCTCGACCTTGACCTTGCCCTTTTCCGCGTAGACCTCTTGGATCGTGCCGGAGAAGTCACTGAACGGACCCTGCGTGACCTCGACGACCTGACCGACGTGGAAGGGGATCTCCTCCTGAGTGCCGTCGTCCTCTTTCTCCACCTCGATTCCGAGAATCTTGTTGATCTCTTCCTCGTGTAGAGGCTGGGGCGCCTTTCCGGCACCTACGAACTTGATGACGCCCTGGATGTTGTTGATGGTGTGCATGGTCCTTTCGTTGAGGTCCATGTTCACCAACACGTATCCAGGGTAAAGACGCTTCGTGACCGTAACCCGCTTTCCGTTGCGGATCTCGACCACGTCCTGAGTCGGAACAACGACGTCGCGGATCTCTCTCGCGTCCTCGTCGACCTCTTCTTCAATCCGACGCTGGATGAGCTTCTGGACCTTGTTCTCATGCCCCGAATAGGTCTGAATCGCATACCACTTCGAGTAGGTCATGATCATGCGCGTCTCACTCAAGCGCCGAAGATGCCCATGATGAAGCCGATCACCGTCCGGGAAGCCACATCCATCATCCAGATGATACCCGAGATGAGGATCACGAAGGCGATAACCACCAGGGTAGCACTCCTGAGCTGATCGTAGTCGGGCCAGGTAACCTTACCCAACTCCTCCCAGCACTCCTCGACGAAGTCCCGAGTGCTCGTAATTTTCTCGCCTATAGCCATGTGTTACTTAGTCTCTTTGTGCGCCGTGTGCGTCTTGCACCGCGGGCAATACTTGCGCTGCTCCACCCGCTCCGGATGCAGCCGCTTGTTCTTCTTCGTGCTGTAGTTCCGCTCCTCGCATTCCGTGCAAGCGAGGATGATCTTATCTCTAGCCATTCTCTATTTTCCCGCCAAAGCCCTCAGTAAGCGTCCGGAAGCGAGCGCACTGTTGGGCGCCTTCCCGGATATCTCGCTATGTCCGAGGGATTCGGATTTGATCGCGCCGCAGCGAGGGTCTGCCGCGAAGCGGCAGCTGCGTTAGCTCCGAGTCGCGGCGCGATCAAATGCGAATCCCTACCTACTCGATAATCTCCGTAACAACGCCGGACCCGACCGTGCGTCCGCCTTCGCGGATCGCGAACCGGAGCTGCTCGTCCATCGCGATCGGCGTGATCAACTCCACTTCCATCTGTACGTTGTCGCCGGGCATCACCATCTCCACGCCCTCCGGCAGGTTCGCCGCGCCCGTCACGTCCGTCGTGCGGAAGTAGAACTGAGGACGGTATCCATCGAAGAACGGCGTGTGTCGTCCGCCCTCTTCCTTCGTCAGGACGTAGACCTCGCCCTTGAACTTCGTGTGCGGCGTGATCGAGCCCGACTTGGCCAACACCTGGCCGCGCTGGATCTCGTCCTTGTCAACTCCACGAAGCAGCAGTCCCGCGTTGTCTCCGGCCCGGCCCTCGTCCAACAGCTTCCGGAACATCTCTACTCCGGTCACCACCGTCTTCCGGTCCGCCCCCATGCCCACCAACTCCACTTCCTCACCCTGCTTCACGATGCCCCGCTCGATACGTCCCGTCGCCACCGTACCGCGACCCGTGATCGAGAACACATCCTCCACAGGCATCAGGAACGGCTTGTCGACGTCGCGCTCGGGCTGCGGGATGTAGCTGTCGATCGCGTCCATCAGCGCGCCGATGCACTCCACGTCCGGCCCTTCGCCGTTCGCTTCCATCGCCTTCAAAGCGCTACCTGGGATCACCGGCGTATCGTCGCCCGGGAATCCGTACTCGCTCAGCAGCTCACGTACCTCGAGCTCCACCAACTCCAGAAGCTCCTCGTCGTCTACCATGTCCACCTTGTTCAGGAAGACCACGACGTACGGTACGTTCACCTGACGGGCCAGCAGGATGTGCTCGCGCGTCTGAGGCATCGGGCCGTCCGCTGCGCTCACCACGAGAATCGCGCCGTCCATCTGCGCCGCTCCCGTGATCATGTTCTTCACGTAGTCGGCGTGCCCCGGGCAGTCCACGTGGGCGTAGTGACGGTTCTCCGTCTCGTACTCCACGTGTGCGGTCGCGATGGTGATCCCGCGCTCCCGCTCCTCCGGCGCCTTGTCGATGTTGTCGAACGAGATCGCATCTCCGCCGAACTTCGCTGCCTGCGTGGCCGTGATCGCCGCCGTCAACGTCGTCTTGCCGTGGTCGACGTGGCCGATCGTGCCCACGTTCACATGCGGCTTGGTACGCTCGAATTTCGCCTTGCCCATTATTCCCCTCGTTGGGTTTGACCGCTTCCTTAGTTGTGTGCCCGCAACACCTACAAAGCTCCTACAAAGCTCCTACAGAGCTCCGACCGGGATTTGAACCCGGGACCTCCTCCTTACCAAGGAGGCGCTCTACCACTGAGCTATCGGAGCGCCATCCGTATAGAGCGGGAGACGGGACTCGAACCCGCGACCCTCAGCTTGGAAGGCTGATGCTCTAGCCAACTGAGCTACTCCCGCAAAGCCATCGTTCTCAAGGGACTCAAGTGGTGGGGGTAGGATTCGAACCTACGAAGGCTAAGCCAGCAGATTTACAGTCTGCCCCGTTTGACCGCTTCGGTACCCCACCGGCTACGGCTTCGAGGCCTCTACCCCGGAACAAAGCAAGCCGCCTCACATAGGCGGCCTTTTCCAGGCGAGCTTGATAAGCTAACCACTCGATAAACCGTCATCAAGGCCCGAAAAGCCCGGTTTTCCACGACGGCGAGGAGAACTCGACGGCCTACTCCAGCGGCGGCCCGAGATTCCGCTCGAGAAGAGCCTGCTGATCGGGGTCCCGGCCCATGAAATCCTGGAATAGGATCTCAGGCTCATCGCTGTCACCCCTGGTCAGGATGCAGTCCAGGTAAGCCCTTCCGACCTCGCGGTTGAAGATGCCCTCCTCCTTGAACCTCCCGAACGCGTCAGCCTCTAGCACCTCGGACCATAAGTACGAGTAGTAGGCGGCCGCATAGCCACCCGAGAAGACGTGCGTGAACGACGTCGTCGTGTGGGCACTCGCGAAGGTCGGGCACGGCATGTAGCCCCCGAGAAGCTCCTCGATGCGCGCCATTACGTCTGCGTCTGCCGGCAACACGTCGTCCCGATGAAGTCGAAGGTCGAGGAAACCGAACGCGAGCTGCCGCATCTGCCTCCAGCCGCCCATGAACCGGCGCGCCCGCTTGAGTCGCGCATAGAGCTCCTCCGGGAGCGGCTCGCCCGTCTCATAGTGGCCCGAGAAGAGGGGCAGCGCCTCCTCCTCCCACGTCCAATTTTCCATGATCTGTGACGGGAGTTCCACGAAATCCCAGGCCACGTTGATGCCCGCCATCGGCGCGATGGGCACACGTGAGGTCAGGTGGTGGAGAAGGTGCCCGAACTCGTGGAAGATCGTCTCGACCTCCCTATGCGTCAGCAAAGAGGGAATCTCACCCTTGGGGGGCGTGAGATTGCCGGCGATGATCCCCATGTGCGGCCGGAAGCCGTCTTCGGTCGGCCCTCCGGTGGCCAGGTCGTTCATCCAGGCACCCTGTCGCTTTTCGCGACGAGGATGCCAATCCGCGTAAAACGACCCCAGGCGCGTTCCGTCGTTCTCGTCCAACAGGTCGTAGAAGAGGACGTCCCGGTGCCAGACCTCTTTGATTTCACGGGGTTGCACGGCAAGGCCGAACACACGCCTCGCCACCTCGAACAGGCCGTCCAATACACGCTCCAGCGGGAAGAACGGCCGGATCACCTCGTCATCGATGTCGTAGCGGGCACGCCGCAGGTCCTCACTGACGAAAGCCGCATCCCAAGGATAGAGGTCCTCGAGGCCGAGCGCCTTCGCATGCTCCCGGAGTTCCCCTTGATCGCGCTCCCAATAGGGACGCGTTCGGCCGGTCAGCTCTTCGACGAACTCGAACGCCGCCTGTCCCGTCTTCGCCATGTGATCCTCGAGGCGGAAGTCCGGGAAGTCGGAGTAACCCAGTACTTCGGCGAGCTCCCTTCGGAGCTCCAGGAGGCGACGGATGGCTTCCACATTGGAGAACTCTCCGTCACGACAGCGCGATACATAGGCGTCGAACAGCTCTTTGCGCAGACTCCCGTCCGTGGCGTACTTGACGACCGGTTCGAACGATGGATAATCGAGGGTGAGAAGCCAGCCCTGCCTGCCGATATCGCTGGCCTTCTGCCTCGCCTGTTCTTGGTCCGCGACCGGAATTCCATCGAGGCGGGCCTCGTCCGTCACCAACAGAGTGTAGGCATTGGTGGCATCGAGGACGTTCTCCGAGAACTTGCGCTGGAGTTGGGAGATTTCCAGGCGAACGGCACTGAGCTGGTCCTTACCCTCGGGCGAGAGGTCGGCGCCGGCCCTAAAGTCGGCGCCGGCCCTACGGAAATCCCTCAACACCGTCTCGAGGTGGCGCTTCCGGATGCCATCGAGCCCCTCTCCCTCAGCGGTCTCGGCGAAGGACTTCAGGCGGCTCCACAACACCTCGTTCAACGTGATACGAGTCCAGAACTCGGTGATCTCGGGCAGCACCTCATTGAAGGCCTCCCGAAGCTCTGGCGTTTCAGCAACGGACAGAAGATGTGTCACAGGACCGACCCGCGTCTTCACTCTTTCCATCACGTCGTCGAGACGCCGGATCGTATCCTCATAGGTCGGTGGGAGAGGTCTCGAGCAAAGCTCTTCGATGGCCGCGCGCGCATCACTCAGAATCTGACGTACACCCGGCACCACGTGAGACGCCTCGATCTGATCGAAGGGCGCTCGCTCGACTTCCAGAAGGAGGGGATTGGGGTCTACGGGCATGGGTGCCAGGCGGAGCGACTGATCGTTTGAGGTTCGGAGGAGTCTCCGACGCGGACTCGGTTGGATAAGCTGTGGCGAGCGAGAACAGGACGCCACCCCTTTGTGGGGCGATCCACCGGGGTACCGGGGTGGCCGCCTCTAGTTCGTCAGCCCGGGAACGGGCCTCTGGGATAGCCAAAGATCCGTGCCGGGAACGAAGGCGGCCCATGCGAACCAGAACGCCACGTACGCGTCCGATATCTGGACGAGTCGCCGCCCCTCCAAGGCTCCCGAGATCGCGCGACCGTCCAGGGTCCACTCGCTCCCGGTTTCGAGGTCCACGTAGCGTCCCTCGGAGAGCTCGAACTCCAACGCCTGACCGTCGAGCGTGGCCTCGAACGCCACGGCCGCCTTGGAGTCGCGGTCCCAGAAGACGACGATGTCGTCGCCTTCGGCCTGGGAGTGCACCACCAACCGGTCTCCCCCCGAGTCCAGGGCCGTGAACGGGAACGCCATCCCACCGCCTGATGCAAACGGAATCCCCAGCACGCGCTCTTTGGGCGGACGCCGTCCGTCGAAGTTGTCCTGCGGGAACAACGTCCTCTCGTTGTTCAGGCTCTCGTAGTCTCCGTAAGGGTATTGCTGGTAGTTTCGGTTGAGGCCGCTGCTGATTCCGATGACCTTTGTGTCCGGATGCAATCCCACCCACGCGTCCCAACGCATCTCGATCGAAGGCACCATCTCCAACTGCTGGCCGTCGCGCGGTCCGCAGCGTGCACCCCGCAACATCTGCGGCCACAGCGATTGCTCCTCGGAGCGGTCGTACAGAATCAGGTTGTTCTGGAAGAGCAGCCCCGACACCCCGAATTCCGCCCCACCCGCGGCAGTCCGGTCGAAGACCATGCTCGATCCAGTCAACGGGCAATAGGTCACGGCCAACGGCTTCGAGAGCGCACTGAAGTTCACGATTTCGTGCCACCACAGAATGTTGTGAGGAACCGCGATGTAGGTGTCGTCGATCTCCATCCCGATCACCCGATCCCATGACCGCACGTACGTGGCGTCGGGGTGATCCGGGCTCACGAGGGGCGGATCGGACAAGGCTGGAATCCCGTCACGGCGGACTCCACCCGAGAAGATCTCATCCTCCGGGATGCTGCAGGTGCCGTCTGCCTCGCGCTCGAGCTTGGGGAAGCTCGTCGCGACCGGAGAATCGCCACACGCCAGCGTCAGCGTGGCGAGGGCTAGTGTTGCAGCCCCAAAGATGTTCTTGGCGAGTGTCTGTCGCATGATTCTCGGCACGGGCCACGTTATCCTGCAGTCTACCGTCTCGGCGTCACGCTACGAACGCGTTGGCAGGTGGTCGAGTTCCCGCTTGCCTCACCTGGCTACGGGCCCCTACGCTGAACGGAAGCGTTTGCCCGCCCCGGGTGGACCGATGAGAGTGGACTCCATGCACCGCACGATACTCGTCGTGTTCTCGGCCCTCACGTTGATGAGCTGCCGCGGAGACGGGACAGGGCCCGTCGAAGTCGACCTGATCGGTAGCTATGCCCTCGAGTCGGTGAACGGAGCACCCCTTCCGTGGAGGCTGCTCAGCTTGGGTCCGGTCAGGACGGAAGTGACGGCGGGAAACCTGACCATCAGCTCCGGTACGGGGTGCCGCGTCTCACTCACGCTGATCACCACCGAGGACGGCGTCTCGACGACGGCAAACGACTCCGTGGACTGTGAGTACACCTACGGTTACGGAGCGATCACGGTCAGTTATCCGAATGGGAGCGTCGACACCGGGCTCGTGACATCCGAGACGGTGTCGCTCCGGTCGGACAACACGATCTTCGTGTTTCGGCGATAGGCCGGGGCGGGGACACCCATCGACCCTCAGCCCCCCGGACGATACTCCCGCTCGGCGTTCGCCTCGACGTCCTCACGATAAAACCGGACGTCGCGGAGGTTCCCTTGGGCGTACCGTTCCGCCTGATCGTTGAAATGCGGAGACGACGGTTGGTCGTTCAGCCCACCGGCGGTCACGGCTCGAGCCCGTAGACGGTCGCCGAACTCCACCACGGCCACGAAGCTGTTGCCGCTAGTGCCATACCACCTCTTGGTGCCTTCGTACGGCCGTGCCCCGAACGAGGCGAGCGAGCCGTAGCGCGAGGACGTAAAGGCGACGGGCGTGCTCGGCCCATCGTCGTTGAACGGTTGAACGATGTCTCCGGTGAGCCTCTGGAACCGGTTGATCTCCCCCCAAGGCGTTCGCCAGCTGCCGAAGTCCTCGGTCAGACGCTCCGTCGCGGAGGCCAATGCCTCCAGCCGAACGCCCGCGTCGTCGGTACCCTGACGCGGGAGCGCGTCGGCCCAGAACACCGCCAACGACGTCTCGACCGACTGGGCGCCCCAGCGTAGATCCCAGTCCCTCAGCAGGGCGATCGGATCCGCAAGCTGGCCCTTGCGAGCGTCGGACGCGGGGAGGGCGTCGTAGTCTCGCACCAGTGCCGGGAGCATCGGCTCGAACCACGTCAGATAACTGTCGTACGCGGCGGCGATCAGGCTTTGAAGCGTGAAGTCCGTCTTCCCTTCGAGCACGCGGATGGCGTGTAGTCCCCGGGCATTCTCCCCGCTGCGCTGGACGTAGACCGGGAAGTCGTCCCGATTCGGACTCGTCGCCCCACTCACGGAGAATGGCCAGTTGTTGGTGTTCTGAATCCACCCGTTCGACGGATTGTGGGACCCCGGGGTCTCTTCGAGGGTGTGCACGCCCTGCCAATCCGTGGCCGGATCACTGCCGTCCACGGGTTCGAGCCAGTTGAAGTTCGTGTCCCGAATCGGAATGAAGTTCGAGTGGAAGTAGGCGATGTTGCCTTCGGCGTCTGCGAACACGGTGTTGTTCGAGGAGTTCGTGTGCGTCGACATCGTCTCGACGAAGCTGTCGTAGTTGGTCGCTTTGGTTCGAGCGTACGACTGCACGAGCGCCCGCATTGGCTCCTCCATGAGCGCCACACTCACCCAGCGACCGTCCACAGCGCGCACGATGGGTCCGTGGTGCGTGCGATAGACCGTGAACTCACGCTCGGCCATGCCGCCGGCAGTCTGGTAGGGCACCGACACGGTTCGCGTCTCAACCTCCCGCTCTTCCTCTCCGTAGCGATAGACGAGCTGTCCGTCGCGCTCCACGACCGTCTCGAGGTACTCGTCGATGTTGTCAACGCCGCTAGAGGTGTGCATCCACCCCGTAGTCTCGTTGAAGCCCTGGTAGATGAAGAACTGTCCCCAGGTGAGAGCGCCGTAGGCATTGAGCCCTTCCTCACTGACCACGTGCGCCTCGTGGCGAAAGAAGAAGGAGGTGTGCGGGTTGATGAGCAGGAGTGCGTTCCCGTTCACCGTGTTGGCGGGGGCGATGGCAAATCCGTTCGACCCTTCCGGCTCGACGAAGGGGTCGGGCTCGACCAGGGCGCTCGCGACCCGTCCGACCGGCGAACGATCCAGGGCCAGACGCGCGCCCGAGACGTCGTCGATCTCATCGACCTGGATGACGGAAGACATCTGGCCCTCGGGATTTCCGTAGAAATCCTCGAGCAGCCCGAGATTCACCCGCTCGATGTCCCCACCGATGCTGCCTTCGCTGAAGGTCAGTGCCATCCACGGCTCGAACCGGGCAAGCACCCTCGGCTCGACTTCGGGATGGGTGTGCAGGTAGTAGTTCAGGCCGTCCGCCCAAGCATCCATGAGGTCCTTCAACCACTCCGGACTGTCGGCGTACAGATCCTGCGTGTCGGCCGGGTCGATGAAGAGCTTCATCCGTAGGTCCCGCCAGACCTCGGCCTCGCCCTCCGCTTCCGCGAGTCGCCCCTGCGAGTTGAGGAAGTTCACCTCGATGCGGTTGAAGTCGTCCTCGGCCTGAGCGTACATGAGCCCAAAGACCGCATCCGCGTCCGTCTCTCCGTAGATGTGCGGCACGCCCCAGTCGTCCCGGATGATCGTGATCCCCGCGGCACGTGCCTCCCAGCGGGCAACCTCTTCGGAGGATTCGCCGGGGGCGCACGCGAAGGTGATCAGTGCGAGTGCGAGGAGCAGCTTCTTCATCGAAGGTCTTCCTAGGGAGGTGACAGGTGGGTGGTGTGATGCCACGGGGCACATTGTACGGCGCCGGTCGGGACCGGAACACCGGTCCGATTCGTCCTTTCGTCGCAGACTAGCGCTGAAGCATCTCGGCGACATCGCGGTGGCCTTGCTCGACCGCGTGATCGAGAGCGGTCTTTCCGGTCTCGGGGTGCTCGGACATTGGGTCCGCACCGTTATCGAGGAGCATACGCACGATGTTGGCGTGGCCGAACCAAGCGGCGGTTCGGAGTGGGGAGAGGCCGCGAGCCTCGAGATCGATGATGTCAGGATCGGCCCTAAGCAACTCTTCCACTCGCCTCCTGCGGAGCCGAGCTCTAGTGGGGTGGAGGGTGAGGTGGTGACCGATCTGTTTGCTCGTCCAACACCACTCATCTACACTCATTCTAGCGGGTCTTATCAAACCCTACGCAGCACCCAATAGGGGGCCATCCGATGAAACGCTCGTTCATTCTGTTGGTGTCGCTGGCAGCCCTCGCCTGTGGTGGAGACCCTTCTGCACCTGAGAGCGTAGCTGGTACTTACAAATTTCAGAGCGTTGCCGGGGAACCCCTCCCCGCTACGCTCAGGGAAAGCCCTGGATTCCTCTGGCTGGTGACAGCCGGATCGTTTCAAGAGGACGGTTCGACCATCCTGCTGGACGACGGGTTCGGCACTCGAAGCACCGGTTCTCTGACCGGCAACGTGCTAACGCTCGTTTCGTCGGATGGTGTGGCCTTCGTGTACAGACGATAGCGGCTGTGATGCTACATCCTGCGGGATGACCGAACGCACCCGGCGTCTCGCTGCTGTCTGGTTCGCAGACATCGTTGGCTACACCGACCTCTCGTCGCGTGATGAGGAGGCTGCGCTCGAAGTCGTCGATGACCTTCAACGCTTCGCCCGCGAGGAGACGGAGGCCCACGGCGGTCGCGTCGTGAAGTTTGTGGGTGATGCCGTACTCGCAGTTTTTGACTCAGCCGACGCCGCCCTACGGTCCGCACTCGCACTCCAAGTGTCCGACTGTGGTTTCTGTTCGACAAGGCCGAAGCAGCTATGTCGGCCCGGTCTTCGGTATCCGAGGTAGGCTGAACAGTCCTCGGGGCTTAGAAGGGTCGTCTCTGTGGCTTCGCGCTTTACGTGGTGGGCACGCTCGAGACGAGAGGCTTCTCGAGGTTGCTCGCTGCCCAAGCGGCTGGTGCCGGCGCCGGAGCGGATCACGCTTTCCTGGGCATGAGGTACACCATGGCATCGGTGAACATCGGAGCCCGCTACCTCTTTCCGGTAGCCATGGCTGCGTACGGCATCGGAATGTTGAAGACCCGAGGATGGCCAGCGTGGCTCGCTTGGTTGGGGGTCGCAGTGGGGGTCGTGACCCTGGCCCTCTTCACGTTCGGGATCACGCTCGGACCCGTCCGCGGGCTTCTGAGCAACTGGGGTGCAATCGTTTGGGTCGCTCTGGTCGGCGTGATCTGGATGGGTAAGACACAGGCAGCGGAAGGCTAGATCGAGTCAGGGAGCGCCTGCGGGCGCTTCCTGACCTACCCGCTCCCAAACGACAGCACGCCTCTCTTCGCGAGCAGCGACACGACCACCAGTGGGGGAAATCCCTGATATGTGTGGGTTAGGTGTTACTCCCCGCTCGCACCACTCCGAGAGGGAGTGGCCCGTGCATCACCACTCCCTCCCCGTGTCAGGCGAGTGGAGTCTCAGGCTGTGTCAGTTTTTCGCCCAATTCATGTTTAGGGCAAAGATTTCGTCATGGTGAACGCTGTTGTACTTCAGATATGTCCTACGATTGGCGTCCCACTCTTCCCACTCAGCCGTCCCCTCTTCTGGCCTGTTCGCATTCCTCCATTCGGCGCATACCTGACAAGGCGCCGGGGGGGTGAGGTGCGACATATCGGCATACTCCACGTACCTCATGATCTGACCGCCGTTGATGCCGTACAGGTGCCCTCCGACGCGGACCGTGAGAATGTTCGGATTGAGATTCCACTGGGGCGAGAGCCAGTTGTCAATCCACCAAGAGACGGCCTGATTTTCCTCACCGTAGGGCACTTGAATCGTGAGGATTACGGCGAAACGGGCTTCGGGCTGCGAGGCGTCCTGGGCCTGCGTTGGGCGTGGCAGGAGAAGAAGAGTGATCGCTAAGCCGAGGGTGAGAAGTGGTATGGAACGCATGAGTCACCTCCTTGTGGAAAACCAGTTGCATCCAGGATAGGGAATCCCGGACGGCCTCCTGATCCAGCTTGGTACTCCGTGGCGGGACGAGGTCCGACATTACCCGGCGGGCATGTTAGACGCAAACGACGAAGGGCTCCACCACTCCAACTATGACTATAGATGACTATGGGTGATGCTGAGGTTGGGCGATGGCCGGATGGGACGCTCCTGACTAATTGAGCAGAATCAGCGGAATCCCAGCGAGGAAGGTGAGGGTGGTGATCAGTACCGCTGCGAAGCCCAGAGAGCGGAAAGGCTGCTCATCGAGGTCGGTGAACCCTCTGAGCCAGCGAAGACCGACGTTGAAGCCACCGGCTACTCGGACTGCTGCCCCCGCCGCTAGGTAGAACCAGAGCCAAACGGACGTGAGAAAAGTGGAGTAGAAGAAGATGCCAAGTGTGACAGGAGCGAGGGTCGAATCCAATGTGACGAGGTCACGCATATGATCGAGCCACCACTCGAAATCACCCGAGAGAGAGGAAAGAACGTCATTGATGCTTACAGCGAAAATCGTCTGGACAAACATGAGCAGCACGTGGCCCGCTATCGCGATAAAAGCGGTTATCACGAGATCGAAGACCACCAGGGCTGCGCTTCCCCGAGCTTCGAGCCGCCGAAGGACCCAGCGTGTCTGAAGCAGCGACAGATAGTCTGGCAGGACGTTCCAAGCCCCCCACATTGCGACGTACGGGAGCGACTCCCCAAGAGAAGCCGGTCCGTCCAAATCCCAACCGACGTAGCCATGG
This sequence comes from Longimicrobiales bacterium, assembly GCA_965249725.1. Classification (GTDB taxonomy): domain Bacteria; phylum Gemmatimonadota; class Gemmatimonadetes; order Longimicrobiales; family Gaopeijiaceae; genus CBDDCX01. The sequence continues at coordinate 314,097 of CBDFMQ010000001.1, read as the reverse complement.
ATCGACCAGTAGAGGCACAACAGAACGCCCACGCTCAGAAGGGAGGCGACGGCTGAGCGGCGAAAGCACCTCCACGACCAGTGCCTCTCTCCGAACAACTTGTCGAACGCGACCGCAAAGAGGCTGGACCAGCGAGCCACATGCGACTTCGGATCTACGTTGCGCAGCCACGCAGACGCCGAGCGTCTGACGGTGGGCGACACCGCTTCCTCAGCCTTGTCGAACAGGAACCAAAGCCCACCAGCGAAGGCTGCCCAAGTTCCCAGATAGGAGAGCACGCCGAAGCTCGCATGTGTCGACTGGGCCGAGACGACGGTGGCTATCGCTAGAACCAGAACCCCGCCTACAACAAGCACCGGCAGGAACGCGATCGTCCTGGCCCTGGTTCCAATTCTCTCCCCTTTTGATCCCCCGAGCTGCTCTTTCTCGGGGACGGCCAGACCGTCGCCCTGGACCGCGTGGAGTTGAATCGGTTCACCTACGTTCTTGATGTGGAATAGGCCCAAGGACGCGATGTCGATGTTGGGCTGATTGCGAACGTCCGCGAACACCTTCTCCGAGATCAGAACTCCACCTGGTGGGCTCAGGCTCTCGATCCGAGAGGCGATGTTGACGGCGTCACCTGCTGCTCCGAACTCGTCGAGCTCGACATCACCCTGGTGGATGCCGATGCGAACGGGGACCTCTGGCTCCTCTCGGAAAGTCTGCTGAAGCTCGGTAGCTGCTTTGACCGCGTTCACAGAGCTAGGGAAGATGCTCAGTCCGCCGTCGCCGAAGAGCTGAAGCACTTCACCACCTGCTTCGGCAACGATCCTCTCCAGCGCCTCCCGGTGCCGACGACGGGCGTTGAGGGCTACTTCCTCGTCCTCCTGCATCATGGTCGTGTACCCGACCACGTCGGTGAACATCACCGCGACCAGGCTTCGTCGCCGTTCGTCGGCCATCATGGCTCCGGCAGGACAGGCGTCTGCCACCATCATTGTTAGGCCCCACTCTTGCCCGTGTGGTCTTTGTCGACTCGACGCCACATCAAAACGCCAACTATGATCATCCACACCAGCAGGAGGAGGTTGGCAGGCATGCTTATCATCATCATCGATTCCGAAAACCCGGTGTATGCCATAACCACGGCACCAGCTGCGGTCCCCAGCCCATCAAGTATCGCCAAGAAGCCAACCCAAACTGGGTAGATCGGGCTAAGGATCATGGCGACACCATACGCTGTCACGGTGATCCCGAAGAGCAAGCTCGTCAGGCTAGCCCATTGAGCGGGTAGTGGTACACATCGAGCGGAAGGGATGGCGCATCGCCGACGATGATGGGGGTCTATTTCCTACCGACCCCGCTTGGTGAATGGGATCAAGCCGGGAACCCGCGTCCGATAGTCGGCGTAGGCCTGGCCCAGCATCTCTTCCAAGTCACGCTCCTCGACCTGAATCGCGATCAGGATGTAGGTCGTGGTCACAGCTGCGAAAAGTAAATGTCCCGTCGACATCTCAGGTGTTGCCCAGAAGGCGATGATGAATCCCGTCATGATCGGATGACGGATCAGACTGTAGAACCCCGGGCTCTTGAAACTGGCTGGTTCTGGCTCCTGGCCCCGCAGGTTCATGAGTACTTGTCTCAGACCGAACAGGTCGAAGTGCCCAATCATGAACGTCGACAGCAGCACGACGACCCAGCCGAAGCCGAACACCGTCCAGAGGATCGTGCTCGATGCTGAGCCCGTAACACTCCACACCGTCCCAGTCATGGGCCGCCACTGCCAGTAGAGTAGGAGGAGGATCAGGCTCGCAAGGAGGACGTAAGTGCTCCGCTCGATCGGTTTCGGGACGATTGTCGTCCACCAGCGCTTGAAGCCAGGGCGAGCCATGACGCTGTGTTGAATCGCGAACAACCCCAGCAGAAGCACGTTGACCAGGATGGCCTGACCGACCGGCCCCACGGTTCCGGAGTCGATCCCCTTCGGAACCAGCACGTTTCCCGTAAAGCCGATGGCGTACAGAAACGCAACAAGGAAAACCAGATAGGCGACTGCACCATACAGAAACGCTAATCCCTTAACCATCGTGACGCTCCTTCCGATTGGTTCCAGGGGCAAGCGACCTAAGGGTCTCGTCGTCGGGGCGGGCCGTCTACAGCGGCGGCGGGACCGGGAGGCATTTGTTCAAGTTTTCATCATAGAGGCCGCGCACGGTTCGCGCCATGCAGCCTTCGACCAACTCAGTGGCGTAAGGGGCGGCCAGCAGCGCGGCGTCACACGTCTTGAATTACACCGTCGCCCATGGTCTTCACCAGCTTGCCCTTGTGCTGTTTGGCTGCTCGGCGGGCCTGCCTGTGGAACACGTTGAGCATTGTTAGGGCGTCATCTTCGTTCTCGGATGCCAACGTGCTGTAGCCTACGATGTCGGCGAAGGCGATCACCGCTATGGGTGATGCTGAGGTTGGGCGATGGCTGGATGGGAGTGAAACGAAGTGGGTGCTGCATGAGGCTGCCGTGCGGGATGCGGGTAGGTAATGAGGGGGCTAAGGCCGGTGTCGTTCAACCTCGCGCATCAAGCTTCCTCCGCCAGCGCATAGTAGCGTGCGATCTGTCGCCTCAGGGCCGGATCGGCGATTACCTCAGACATCCCCGCCGCAGTGATCTGTTCGTAAGACACGCGCACCGTCTCCAACCTGGCTCCAATTCCAAGGAGTATGAAAGCTCTGGCAGTCGTCATTCCGGCAGCCGACGCGGTTATTCACTGTGGTCGTCCGCTGCACCGCTCATACCAGCCGAGCCAAGAAACATGAGCCCAAACAACATCGCCCCCGCGCCGAACAGGGCAGCGAGCCGATACGCGCGGCTCGCATCTAGGCCCAAGTTCGAGGCCGCCCACCCACCCGTAGCGCTCACAAGTGCCGCGACGAGTAGGAACAAGCTGAGCCTCCCAAACTTCCTCCAGTGCTTCGGCCTGGTCGGCATCGTGGGGTCCATACGCCTACCTCTTCAGTGCTTCCCGTCCAACATGCACCCCTCACACGGCGGCATCGAGCCTACGATCACCACCCCTTCCACGAAGACGCGCAGCCAAGGGACCTGACGGTTCAATTCGGCACCAGACGCTTCAACTCCTCGAAGAAGTTCTGGACCAGGATGAGGCGCGCCTCGAAGGACTGTTCCGACAGAAGGACGATGATCCGGTCGCCGTCGGGATGGAGATCCCAGGACTCGGGATTAGCGAATTCTCCGACCAGGGCGACCTCTCGGGATCGAACACTGAACGTAGGCTCGGTCTCGACTCGGGCTGCGTACAGTGTATCGACCCGAGCGTCCACCCGCCCCCAGTAGTAAATGGTGTTGCCGTCAGGCGACCATCGCGGGAACTCGCCGCCGCCCCGCGAAACGGAGACTTGCTGCTGGGGGTTCGGGAAGCTGCGCACGTAGACCTCCCCGGTACCGGTCTCGTCGGACTGGTATGCGGCCCAGCCACCAGCAGGTGAGACGACGACATCGTCGAGATCCGCGTCCGAAGCGAGATACGCCGTAGGATTCTCACCACCTGAGGGCGCGAAAGTCCATAGGGATGACGGGTTGGGCGTATTCTCAAACACCACAAGGTCGTCCTCGGGCCAGCTTCGGATGAACTGGTTACCGGGGAGAGTCCGAATTCGCTCCTCCCGCGAATCGTCGTTGACGGACCGCACAAAGAGGTCCCACCCGTCGGTTCCCTCCCGTCGGGACCTGAACGCGATGCGATTCCCATCCGGCGACCATACGGGGAAGCTATTGTCCCCCTCGAACGTGAGTTGCCTCGGCGTGGTCCCCGCCTCCACATCGTAGGTGTAGATTTGGCGGTCCCCCGCCTCACCACTGAAGTACGCGATGGAGTTGCCGTCTGGTGACCATCGTTGGCCGCCAAACGCCCGTGGGGTGAGCGGCAACACATCGGTGCTACCGGCTAGGTTCACGACAGCCATTTGCACCAGATCGGCTGGTCCCTGGCCCGTCCAGTAAACCAGTGTGCCATTCTCCGAGAGACTGTACATGGCATCGGACGTGGGTGTTATGCCGATCCCATCGACAAGAGGGATTGGTACCCGCTCTAACTCCATTGTCTCATGGTCAAATGGAGCGGCCAAGATTTGACCATCCAAGGTGGCGAACACCAGGTGCCCAGTCGGCGTCGCGTAGGCCCGTAGGCCCGGAGCAAGCACCTTCCGCTCCCCAGTAGCCATGCGTATGGCATCGAGGCGCGCCACCGTGAAGCCCGCGTTGAACACTCCCACTTCTCCGCCGGGCAGCACCTCAAAGTAACCGTGACTACCATCGCCCTCTTCACGCTGCGTGACGGGTTCTGGCACCCCAGTACCGTCCGCCCGGACCCGGTTGATCGTCCGGCCCACCGGCGAATAGTAAATGAAGCCGTCTGGGCTCCATCGGGAACAGCAAACCGCGTCATCTGCGAGGGTGCGGACCAACCCTCCCTTCAGCGGAGCGACCTTCAACTCTCCGACCGAGACGTACACCACCTCCTCACCATCAGGAGAGATGACCGGATCGTGGATATCACCTTCGGTCCCAGGGATGGGTGTTGGTGTCAGGTCGTCCCAACGTCGCAGCCAAATCTGGGGCTCGCCGTTCTCGTTTGGGTAAACCAGCACTATCGAAGACCCGTCTGGAGCAACATCCAACTGCTCGCTCGGCGCCTGACCCTCACCCACCGCCAAGACGAACCGTTCGACTGGTTGGGGTGGTTCGGGACGCAGCAGCACCCAACCGAGGGTGAGCGCGAACCCCAAGGCGAGCACGGTCGCAGCCATGGCCACTCGCTTCCACGGCCCGACAGCAACCCCACCTACCACGCCTACCGACTCCCCGTATCGGAAGTGCTCGTCCTCCAGCGCCTTCGCGAATTCCTGGGACGACTTGAAGCGATCCGCAGGTAGTTTCTCCAACGCCTTGCGGAGCGCAGCGTCCACGTTGGCTGGGATTGAGGTCCGCTTCTCCGTGGCGGAAATCGCTTTGGACGAAATGATCTGACCCAGCACAGCCTGTGCGGTGCTCCCCATGTAGGGCGGGTCACCTGTGAGCATCTCGTATAGCACAGACCCCAGTGCATAGGTGTCAGTGGACGCACCCACGAACTGATCGCCCGTTGCCTGTTCAGGGCTCATGTAGAACGGGGTGCCCAAGCTGAGGCCGGTCTCCGTCAGGCGACCTCCTCCTGCCGCTCCCACCGCTAACGCGATCCCGAAGTCTGCAATCAAGGGTCGCCCCTCGTGCAGCATGATGTTGGCGGGCTTGATGTCGCGGTGGATGACCTTGTTGCGGTGCGCGTAGTCGAGCGCCTCGGCCAGGTCCGTGGTGATCTTCACCGCTTCGTCCACGGGGAGTTGGTGTTCACGGTCGAGCCGGTCGCGTAACGACTCGCCCTCGATGTAGGGCATGACGTAATAGAGGAAGGAGTCGGCCTCACCGGAATCGTGGAGAGGCAGGATATTCGGGTGGGTCAGGTTAGCCGTCGTCTTGATCTCGGCCAGGAACCGCTCGGCTCCGACTACCGCAGCCAGCTCGGGTTTCAGGACCTTCAGAGCAACCTTGCGCTCGTGTTTGAGGTCGTCGGCCAGGTACACCGTAGCCATGCCGCCTTCACCAAGCTCTCGCTCTATGGTGTAGCGGCCCTCAAGAGCGGTATTAAGTCGTTCGATGGGATCGGACATGGCGAGACTCCCGAATCAGACGGAGACCAACATCCTATCCGCAGGTCGGGAAGCGCAAGCATAAAGCGTTTAGGGGACGTGTATTCGCGTCAGCCGATGTCCCAGATGGCTACGACTTACACTTACCTGCGGGGCCGGCGTTGAAGATTCGTTGGACCTCTGCCACTGAAAGCTCACCGTCATATAGCCCAACCTCGTCTATGAAGCCTGCGAAGTATCCTTCAGAGGCTTGCCGTCGCCCAATGAATAGCTCGCTCACACGGGACAATGAGCCACTGATTGTCGTAGGCCCAAGCGTATTGTTGAGCGCCACTTCCCTCTCTGCCAACTTAGGTGAGACACGGAACGAGTAAAGAATTAGAGTAGGGCGAAGGCAGAGAAACCGAGGATGCTGAGACACCGAGAGAGAATGGAAGAGAATGGAATCGCCCCACTAACCTGGGAGGGTAAGCGAAGCGCGGCAGCTGCTCCGGACGCGGAGGTGATAGATAAGCCGACGCGCCGACGGTTTAGTCCGTCGTACAAGCTGCGGGTCGTCGAAGAAGCGGACCGGTGCACGGAGCCGGGAGAGGTAGGGCGACTCCTGCGACGGGAGGGCTTGTACTCGTCGCACCTGACGACATGGCGCAAGGCGGTGCGGAGTGGGTCGCTGAGAGCGCTGTCGAAGAGACGAGGTCGAAAGCCGCCCTCTCTGCCAACTTAGGTGAGACACGGAACGAGTAAAGAATTAGAGTAGGGCGAAGGCAGAGAAACCGAGGATGCTGAGACACCGAGAGAGAATGGAAGAGAATGGAATCGCCCCACTAACCTGGGAGGGTAAGCGAAGCGCGGCAGCTGCTCCGGACGCGGAGGTGGTAGATAAGCCGACGCGCCGACGGTTTAGTCCGTCGTACAAGCTGCGGGTCGTCGAAGAAGCGGACCGGTGCACGGAGCCGGGAGAGGTAGGGCGACTCCTGCGACGGGAGGGCTTGTACTCGTCGCACCTGACGACATGGCGCAAGGCGGTGCGGAGTGGGTCGCTGAGAGCGCTGTCGAAGAGACGAGGTCGAAAGCCGAGCGAACGGAATCCGCTGGAGGGGAAAGTGCGCAAGCTGGAGCGCGAGAACACTCGCCTGGAGAAGGAACTCGAGAAGGCGCGCCTGATCCTCGACGTCCAGGGAAAAGTTGCAGGGCTGCTGGGATTGAGCCTCGAGGACGGGACGAACTCGTGAAGGCGGCCGAGGCGCTGGCCACGTACGTAGGGGTAAAGCCCGCGTGCGATGCGCTCAGGGTCGCCCGAGCCACGTTCTATCGTCGTCGGAGGCCATCGACCGGGCATCAGCAGCCCCGCCCGACCCCAGCCCGTGCCTTGAGCGAGAAGGAACGAGACAAGGTCTTCGACACGCTGTGTTCGGAGCGATTCGTGGACCGGTCCCCGGCCGAGGTTGTGGCGACCCTGCTCGACGAAGACGTCTACCTGTGCAGCGGAGCCTGTCAACGCCAGTGAGACACTCTTGGGAATTAATTAGAGAGCAATCTCCTGTGTCGTGAGGGAGGGGGTTGGAGGATTGATCCAGACGGCCTCCGGGAGCGGTTTGGGCTTCGGCTCACCGGAGACGAAGCGGTCGGGATGAGCGGCCCAGGCCTCGCGTAGCACGGCCTGCCTGCCGGCGATGACCTGATCTGCATTCCCGAAGTGGACCTGTTCGGGGGTCAGCATCGAGATACCACCATGGCGGTGCTCGGCGTTGTACCAGCGGAAGAACGAGCGACAGAAGGTTTTGGCCTGGCCCTGATCCTCGAACCGTCCAGGAAACGAGGGATGGTACTTCAAGGTCTTGAACTGGGCTTCGGAGAACGGATTGTCATCCGACACCTGAGGTCGGCTCAGCGAGCGGGTCACCCCGAGATCGGCGAGGAGCTGAGCCGTGCATTGGCTCGTCATCGGAGCTCCTCGATCCGAGTGCAAGGTCAGGACCTGGGGCTGGACGCCATGCTTCAGGCAACTCTGCTGGATCAGGCGCCCGGCCAAGGCCGAGCTCTCCCGATCCGCCACCATCCATCCCACGATGTAGCGGCTGAAGATGTCCATGATAACGTAGAGGTAGAAGTAGCTCCACTTCCTCGGCCCCAGCAGCCGTGTGATATCCCAGGACCAGACCTGGCCCGGGCCCGTCGCCATCAACTCGGGTTTCTGGTATTCGGGATGACTCCGCTGCGCTCGGCGCTCTCGAACTGGCACTTGGGAGGCCAGAACGCGATACATCGTACGTTCGCTGCACAGGTAGACGTCTTCGTCGAGCAGGGTCGCCACAACCTCGGCCGGGGACCGGTCCACGAATCGCTCCGAACACAGCGTGTCGAAGACCTTGTCTCGTTCCTTCTCGCTCAAGGCACGGGCTGGGGTCGGGCGGGGCTGCTGATGCCCGGTCGATGGCCTCCGACGACGATAGAACGTGGCTCGGGCGACCCTGAGCGCATCGCACGCGGGCTTTACCCCTACGTACGTGGCCAGCGCCTCGGCCGCCTTCACGAGTTCGTCCCGTCCTCGAGGCTCAATCCCAGCAGCCCTGCAACTTTTCCCTGGACGTCGAGGATCAGGCGCGCCTTCTCGAGTTCCTTCTCCAGGCGAGTGTTCTCGCGCTCCAGCTTGCGCACTTTCCCCTCCAGCGGATTCCGTTCGCTCGGCTTTCGACCTCGTCTCTTCGACAGCGCTCTCAGCGACCCACTCCGCACCGCCTTGCGCCATGTCGTCAGGTGCGACGAGTACAAGCCCTCCCGTCGCAGGAGTCGCCCTACCTCTCCCGGCTCCGTGCACCGGTCCGCTTCTTCGACGACCCGCAGCTTGTACGACGGACTAAACCGTCGGCGCGTCGGCTTATCTACCACCTCCGCGTCCGGAGCAGCTGCCGCGCTTCGCTTACCCTCCCAGGTTAGTGGGGCGATTCCATTCTCTTCCATTCTCTCTCGGTGTCTCAGCATCCTCGGTTTCTCTGCCTTCGCCCTACTCTAATTCTTTACTCGTTCCGTGTCTCACCTAAGTTGGCAGAGAGGGATCGAGTTCTCCACCGGGAAGGTCCAGCGTAGGACGTCTGACGAGTGCGACGACATCGCAGACAGGTATCTCAACGCTGCCGGAGCTCGAACGGAGCACACCGACGATCGAGGCAGCCTGTTGGTTGATGGCGGTTGACTGGGACTCATGTAACTCTATCTGCCGGCTGATCTCCTCGAACTCGGCGGTCAACGCCACGAGAACGTCTTGATACTCCCGATCTTGCTGGAGCGAGGCCCACCAGGCATCGAGGAACAGCGCGAGGAGGATGCTCCCCACGATCACAGCTCCCTCGGCCAAGATCCGTCGCCACGGAATAGTCGAGCGCGTCACCACCGTCCTCAGCTGGAGGGCTCTCTAACGGATTTACGATTCTGCTGCGCAGCTAATGTGGTGACCGCAAGCGAAGCGCGCGAGCCCGATTTTTACCGCGATTGCAGCAATCGCTTGTTAGACCGCGCGGTTGGTCCCCTGACACTTCCTCCGGGGCATCGGCGTCACGTCCGATCCTTGGGGCCTCACCGATGTGGGAAAGGCACCTGCATCATCGCCGCCCCGTAGCCGAGTCGGCGACCTGGTCCTGCAGCGATTGAACGTCGATCGGGCACTCGATGCCGTACTCCTGAACTGACTCCTCGATCAAGTCGCGGAGAGACGATCCAACCGCGCCGCGGATGGTGGGCCACAGACAAACAAAGCCCGGAGTCGCAAGGGCTTGGTGGTCATCTAGGGAGTACCCAAGACTCTCCATGGCCTCCGGATCAAGTAATCCTTGAGAAACCTGAAGTTGGACGGTCTCCAACATCCGAAGCCCGGCGAGCATGTCACTTGAGTAAACTTCCCAGTCACCGAGCGTCCAGCGGCTGAGTGCCTCCGAGTAGTTCGCCTCCGTATACAGTCGATTAACGCGGGCGTCTCTGTTCAGGAAATACTGAGACGTTTGGATACCGATCGCCTGATACGCAGCTGCCTTAGCCTGGACGTTGCTCTGCCTGACCTGGAGACCGACGAATACCAGGCCCACGATCACACCAACGGCAGCGACCATTTCCCGCTTGGATTCGTTAGTCATTTGGCCCCGCCTGGGCTGTGTTGCCTGCGACTTCTGGATGGACCGTTTCACACCTGTTCGTCCCGTGACGATGCGCGGCCTAACGGATTGCGATTCTGCTGCGCGACCAAGATGCCGACCGCAAGCGAAGCGCGCGAGCCAGGTGCCTACCGCGACTGCAGCAATCGCTTGTTAGGCTGATTCTGCTGGCTCAATCGAAATTCACAGCCTTGAGACTGTCCATGAGGCTTCGGAATGGATCATCAAACCCGTACTTCTGCCCGTCCCAGATGTCCCAGAGCTTTGCTCTACGCGATTCGTACTCGATGTCGCGCAGAAACGGCAGCCACTGCTCGTCATCAAGCGTGCCAATACGTTTCTGGTAGTACGCGTTTGACCAGTTCTGCAGAATCACTCGGTACGACGACGTGACAAGGAAACGAGATCGTACATCTACGTTGGCGTAGCCGACGCTGTCCATCTTGGGGAAGGCAACCGCCAGTTCCGGCACCTCGAGATACGTGAGGTTCAGCTGGATCCAGTTCTGTTTGAGCTGGAGGACGGTGGCCGCGCGAGTCGCCTCTGCGCTTTGTCGGACCTCCGCGCCGACGAACAATAGGGAGCCCATCACGCCGAGGACGCCGACAACCTCGATCACGGTCTTTCGGTCCATTCCTCGGCGCTCCAAGAAATCTGGGAATCAGCCTAACTCCTATTGTACTGCACGATTTCGCCCCCATCATCGGCCACTCTTCCCCAGTGGCGCAACAATGGGTGAGCGATTTCCTTGCCTTCAGGCTCAGACCCGCGCAGCAAAAACCTGTTGGTACGGCGCAGCAGACCAATTTTAGTGCTGCGCGAGTGATGTGCTGATCACAAGCGAAGCGCGTGCGCCTCATTGAGTCCGAGGCGGACCTACCCTGGCGTCCAACGAAGATTCAAAACCCCGAAGAAATGCGAGGGCGGAAGTATAGAATAGAACAGGCGCGGTCGTTGAAGAATCTTTAGGCTGGCCGACGCTGTGAGGTGACTACGGAAAGAGGGCCTCTACCAAGCCCGAACGTGCACAACAACGTGCACAACGCGGGGGAGGCTTGGCCTAGCGAAAGGACGAACGAGGCACCGACCGCCTGCCCCATAGGCAGGAGAAGGGGGTTTTGAGTGCGCATACCACTGAGGAAAAGCCGCGCGCGTGAGGGGAGAGGCCGAAGCCCCTCCCCCATCTGAAGAGTGTGCACGTTCGTGTGCACGTTGGCGTACTCTAACCCCGTGTATGGGCTGAAAACGGTACTCGGGACTAGTGAACGAATCCCTTATGTTTACTGGAGAATTGGGAAAATCGGCGTCTGTCCGGCGGGCTTGCAAAGCCAGCGCTCTCCCAACTGAGCTATGGCCCCTCTTCGTGAAGACGGCCCACCGGAGTTCACGTCAATGAACCCCGGTGGGACCGTCGCACAAAGATAGTCCCGGTCTGATATCGCTGGTAGACGGTCTCCCGTCCGTTACTCCGGCTTTGTGGAGATCGTCATCTTGAATCCGTCGGGATCGACGAGGCTGAACGCACGACCCCAGGGGTTGTCCGCCGGGGGGCTATCCAGGGTGCCTCCCCGTGCCTCGATCGCCGCCGCGAGGGCATCTACGTCCCCGGTGGATTCCAGGATCAGCCGGAAGCCCTCGCCCTTCACCCTATCGCGCCCCTTGGCCCAGTCGTCCTGTCCCAAGAAGATGTTGGTGGCGCCTGCCACGAGCGCGGCACCACCTACCTTGCCCTCGTGCTCCCAAAGCTCCTGCACATGAAATCCGACCACGTCGCGATACCACGCGAGACTCGCGTCGATGTCCCCTACGGTCAGCATGGCCGACATGCCTCGCAGACGAAGGGTCTCGGGGGTGTCTTTGTCCCTCCGGTCGACGGGTACCTCGGGCTCTGAACTCATAGATGTCTCCCTGCTGGCTCCGTGATGAATGGGGCGAACGTTAGGCGGCGCCCCGGCTGGCCACAAAATAGGGGAACAGACGCGATTTCGCCCCTGAAGGCCTTCAAAGCCTGGGGATGAGGGCCTTCATAGCCTCGGGATCGGCCATAGCCTAGGGATCAGCGGCGACCCGGCGCACGGCAGCAATCATCGATTCACTCCGGAGGCCGGCGGCCTTGCCGATGTCGATGGCGGCCTCGAGGTCCACCCCACGATGCCGCACTAGGTAGGTGGCCCAAAGGCCTCCGGCGCGGTTCGAGGATCCGCAGTGCAGCATCACAGGACCTTCCGCTCGCGCGAGAATCTCGGCGAGCTGGTCCACGTCATCCGTTGAGAGCGTGGCCGGTGTCACCGGGATGTTCAGGTAGGCCATCCCCGTCTCCCCCACTACGGAAGGTTCGTCGAAGCCGAGACCCTCCAACTCAGAGGGTCGCCGAATGTTGACGACCGTCTTGACTCCCTCCTGGGCCAGACGCTGTAGCGAAACGGCGTCGGGCTGGCCAGCGAAGGCATAAGTGGTGACTTCCCCACGTCGGCAACACGTCTGATCTGCGACCGGAACTCCCATCGTGGAGGCCGTCCTCGCGCGCAACCGGAAACAAGATCGGTTGCCTGTCGTATTCAACTAAGACGCCAGCTGTCAGGGCGTGCATTAGGTGAGGCCGTCGATAATTTCCCTTGGCGAGAAGCGATCGGCGGCCTCGCTTTGTGCCCCCCTCACCCCGCCCTCCATCCCGACTCACGGCACGTTCGGCCCGTCACCGGCCGAGATCACGGAGTGATCGGCCAGGAAGTTCGTCACATCCGAGATGAATGCGTCCCAATCCGGGGGACAGTCGTTGTGAGCGCAGTCCCACTCGATCAATTCGGCATCGGGTCGGTCCGCGGCCAACGCACGCGCGTGAGTGAAAGGAATCACGTCGTCATGTACCCCGTGCATGAGTAGCACCGGGCCGTCGAAGGACCGAAGGACCTTCTCGTTGTCGAAGGCATCACGGAGAAGCAACCCCGGCGCCTTGAAGGCCTCCCACGCCATCCTGGACACCGAGCTGAAAGTAGACTGGAGGATCAGCGCCCGCGTCGGCCGGCTCGCCGCCAGGTCCGTGGCGACCCCACCCCCGATAGAACGCCCCATGACCACGACCCGCTCGGGATCGACCTCGGGCCGCGCGACGAGCCAGTCGTACCCGGCCTTGAAGGCCTCACCGATGTCGCTTCGGGACGGCTGGCCTTCCGAATGGCCGTAACCCGGGAACTCGACGAGCAGAACGCCCAGGCCGAACTGTGTCAGCTCTCCAAGAGCGGTCCAGTCCTCGATGAGCTCGGCATTGCCGTGCGCGAAGACGAGTGCCGGGCCGGGAGCCCCGGTCTCTTCGGGCTCCATGTACCAGGCCTCGACGAGCCCCGAGTACAACTCCAACCGCACGCGATGGACTCCGGGCCCCAGGTCGGACGACGCACCTCTCTCAGGGACCCTTTCACCGCCCGGGAACAACATCCGTCGCTGGAGGAGGAACAGGACGAGCGCGTACCCCAGGTAGGCGAATACCGCGATCTTGATGACCGACATCAGGAGATCGCGCACGACTATCTCCTATGAGGCCCTAAAAGCGAGAGGCCCGGATCCAAGTGTCGGCATCGGCCCACGCGATCTTGAAGGCCGCCAGAGCCTCATCGGCCTCCGCCGGGCGGTCTTGAGCGCGAAGCGCCTGCTCCAGCCCGAAGAGCGACCACCCGTTGTGGGGATGATCGACCAGGGCCCCTCGGTAGACGGCCTCGGCTCGGGCGGGCTGCCCGGCCTCGAGGAGCGCGGCTCCGAGCCAATGACGCGCCGAGAAGTTCAAGGGTTCAGGCTCGTCGTACCGGAGCCCGTCCTCGATCTCCACCGCCCTTTCCAGCGCCTGGACGGCCATGTCGAGATCACCCTCTTCCAGCAGGATCTCACCCTCGAGGATGCCGCCGACCACACCTAGTAGGTCCTCCGCCGTGTGGCCGCGAAACTCAGCCTCATCCTCTTCGCGAGCCACCGTCCGGACCGCGTCCAGGTACCCCCGCGCTACCGCGACGTGACCCTGGCGAAGATGGGCGTAGCCGAAACCGAAGTCGGTAAGCCCTCGGAAGATCGGGTTGTCCGCATCGTTGTCCATCTCGAGGATCTCCTCGAATCGACCAAAACGCAGCTTGGTCAGTACCTCGTAATACTCCGCCCCACCGGTGGCTTCGGCGTAGTCCTCACCGGCTTGAATGGCCACCGCACCCTGGCCGCCCATCGAGGCCGCGAACAAGAGCATGTGCAGGTTGTGCGAGGGATAGATGGCAAAGCCCTCGCCATACGCCGCCGCCTGGTCCGAGTGGAACGCCTGAAGGTTGCCACGTACGGCCTCGTCCCAACGGCCTACACGATTGTAGGTGTGGGACGGCATGTGGTTGATGTGGCTGGCGCCCGGGATGGAGTTGCCCAGATGATCGGCACACGCTTCGGCCTTGTCGGGCCTCGTCGTCGACTCGGTGGCGTGGATGTAGAGGTGACACACCCCGGGATGGGTGATGTCTTGAGCGAGGACGTCCTCCAGGATGGCGTGAATGCGCTGGATCTCGGCCCGATCGCCGTCCCAGGTGCCCCTACGAGGCTCCAAGAGCATGAACCCCTCGCCGTAGAAGAACCCGACGTCCAGGTCGTTGGGGTGGTCGCCGAAGACCTTCCCCATGGCCTCGGCGTAGATCGTATCGATCTGGATCTGCGGGGTACGGTCCGTTCGGCCCGTGTACCGGATCGCCATGGCTTCGATCAGGTCACGCTCCACCTCGTTGGCGTGGTCGGGCGCGTGCTCCTGCGCCTTCTTCATGGCGGCCTGCGCACGAGGAAGCGATCCGGGACCCATGGGACCGTTCATATAAGGCCCCCACGCCCACGCCTCTCCCCAATAACACATCGCACAGTCGGGGTCGCGGAGCTGCGCCTCGCGGAACGAGCGCGCCGCGTCCTCGGGCGTGAAGGCATACATCAACTGGATGCCCTGGTTGAAGAACGCCTGAGCGTCAGGAGAGTCCGTCGTGACGGTCCGCGCGAACGGCCCGAGGCCCTTCGCGAAAAGCGGCATGGGCTCCTTGAAGCTCTCCGGCATCTCGAGATCGGAGCTCTGCTGGCCTGCCGCACTCCCTACGAGCGTGACGAGGAGCAGTGAGGCAAGGGCGGCGGAAGCCGGTGATCTCCGGTGCATGGCGGTATCTCCTGTACGGCGGTTTCGGGCAATCGAGGTCTGCGAAGGAAGCCCCAAAGATGACGCCGAGCCCGGTCCGCCGTCCAGTTCCGTCGGGGCCGGGTTCTGAAGATTGTCCTCTTGAGAGGACATTTTCGCCCACTTCTCCTGATCGTACCATCCGGCTAACCGTCTTATTGACAACATTTTATGCGCTTGCACTGTTTGGCACGTAGGTTGCCTATGTTGTGACTCGATGGAGCGCCGACATCCTTCGGCACCACCATCTCATGACAGAATCGGACAACGGTCCGTTCAAGGTCGGGACTCGAATCTCGGGAGCAAATCAATGATCCAGATGGGACGGGTGGCGGCGGCGCTGGGGCTGGTCATCGCCACGACAGGCTGTTACGAGCACACGTTCACGGTCGGGCAAGGGGCGCCGGCCGGTCCGGTCGTCCATGAGGAGTGGCAGGACCACTGGTTGGGGGGACTCATCGGGGAGAAAGACCTCGACATCGGTCAGCTCTGTCCGTCGGGCAACGCGACGATTCATGACGAGCAGACGTTCCTGAACGGCTTGGTCAGCGGGCTGACCGGCGGGATCTACTCGCCCACGACCGTGAAAGTGCGGTGTGATAGCGGCCGGTCGGCCGAGGTCGAGCTGTCGCAGAGCCAGGTCATCGCCATCGTCAGGTCTCCAGCCTTCCTGGAGAGAGTGGAAACGGTGATGCCCCGACGGTTGGAGGAGACCCAGCTCGGAGTCCAGGCGCTGGAAGAGGACCTCTAGGGCACGCTAAGCGGCCACGGAGTATGGACGCCCCGACCGGCCTTCGGTCGGGGCGTTTCGCTGGGTGAATTTCCAAAGGCGTGGGGGCCGCGATCGCGCCTTGGCGGCTCAGCCCGCCTGCCCGCGCTCCAGGAGGTTGTGCTCGGTGACGTAGGCGGCAAGCTCACCCCTGGAGCCGAGTTCCAGCTTCCGATAGATGTTGGAGAGATGCGTGCTGACCGTGCGTCGGGCGATCTCCAGCTCCTTGGCGACCGCCTTGTCGGATCTGCCCATCGCCACGAGCCGGGCAATCTCGAGCTCACGCTGAGTAAGGCCCCCGGCCCCTGTACCGGCCGACCGGCTCGGTGGGCGCACGTCCAACTCTCGGAACATGTCCCTGGTTTTCTGGAACTCCCCCTCGGCCTTCATCTTCAGAAAGGCGCCGTGCACGTGCCGAAGCTCACGTAGGGCCCCGTCTCGGTCCCCAAGATCGGCCAGTCGCCCGGCGAGTTGCCGGCGTACACGAGCGCCGTCGAACACCATGGGTACGGCCTCCAGCTCGTCTGCGGCCTCCGCCAGCAGAACCGTCGACGCCGCAACGTCGCCTGCGTGCCACACCTTGATGCCCTCGAACGCCTTGCTCCAAGCCATTGCCAGGCGATTGCCCATGCGCTTTCCGTAGCGATTCAAGCGCTGCTCGATGTGGGCGGCACCCGGCGCGTCGTCCAGTTCGAGGTAGGCCTCCGCGATCAGGGGTAGGAGACGGTGGACGGCCCACACGACAAACCCCGAGTTCTCTGCAATGGAGAGGCCCTGCTCCCCGACCCGGATCGCCTCCTCGTACTCGCCTTCGGCTACGTGACAGGCCGCCTTGCCGATGTGCGCGGGGAGCACCAGGTGCACCCGAAGCGTGTCCCCGCCTTCTGCGCCCGACAGCCTCCAGGCCTCATCCACGCACTCCTTGCCTCGCTCGATCTCTCCCCGGCCGAAGTAGATCAGCGAGAGGAACACGAGCAGCCGAGGTAATAGGGCGTCCTGCCCGAGCACCCTCGCCTTGGCGACGGCTCGTTCACCCAGGGCGATCCCCGTGTCCCAACGACCCGCCGCCGCCGCGTGCTCGATGAAGATCTCTGCCGTCCAGAGCTCGAGCACCGGTGACCGGAGTTCCTCGGCCAACTCCTGGCACCGGTGGATGTGCGCATCCATCGTCTCGGTGTCGCCCAGGAACCCCTCAAGCACGGCAAGCTGCCAGTAGACCCAGTACGTAACGTGCGCGTCACCCGCAGCCTGCGAGAGCGGAATGGCCTCGCTGCCGTGCTCGCGAACTTTCTCGGGATCACCCAGCCAGGTGTAGAGGATCATCAGCCCTCGATGCACTCGAGCCAGGAGGCCGGGGTCCGACACCGATCTCGCCAGCTCCAGAGCCGCCTCCATCTCGGCCTGGGCTTCCTTCGCTCTGCCCTCAGACTGCAGCGCATTTCCCTTATGGAGCCGCAGGTGAGCTTCGACGACGGGGTCGCCTGACGCGATCGCCCGCTCCAGGCCTGTTTCGTACGCATCGAGAGCATCGTCGTACTGGCCCCTGAAATACGCGCCTTGGCCGATTCGCCCGTAGAGACGTCCGGCCCTCGCGTCCTCTCCGCTCTCGAGGGCCAAGCTCAACGCGGCCTGCCAGTGCTCCGCGGCACCTCCATAGTCTCCGGCGCGCTGGAGGGCCCGGGCCATATCCTCCTGAAGTGACAACACGTCGAACCCCTGGTCCGGCTCGCCGCCGTCTCCCCCGCCAACCAGAGCCAGCGCGTCCCCCAGGAAAGCCACCGCCTCACGATCCGCTCTCCGAGACAGGGCCTCTCGCCCGGCCGCCGACAGATACTCGAGAACCCGCGTGTCATGTGTACCGGCGCGCGAGAAGTGATAGGCCAGTTGGTGCGTACGGTCGTCGCCCGAACCGCCCACACCCCGCTCCAGCGCCTCACCGATCCCGCGGTGGAGGCTCCGGGCGCGCGCGAGGCCGAGGTCACCATAGAGCACCTCCTGCACGAGCGGATGAGAGAAGCGATAGACGATCGTGCTCCCTTCCGCCGACTCTTCCACGAGCTGCTTGGCACGGAGTTCATCGACGCCGGCCAGGAACGGGTCCTCCTCGAGTCCCGTGACTTCGCGAAGCAGCGCATAGGTCGCACTCGAGCCCGCCACCGCCAGCACATGAGCGATCTGAGTGGCCTCAGTAGACAGCTCACCGATCCGAGCGGTCACCGCCCCCGTGACGGAATCCGGCAGCTCCACACCATCGACCTCCCACCCCAACCAGGTACCGTCACGTTGATAGAGGCTCCCCGCATCCACGAGTGCATTCAGGATTTCGCCGATGAAGTGAGGATTGCCTCCGGTCCGAGCGTGGACGCGGGTCGACAGCCCATCCGAAACCCCGGCCTCAACCTCGAAGACCCGTCGGACGAGCTCGCCTGTCGCCTCAGCCGAAATGGGGGAGACGTCCAGGGCCGCGGCATTGTGTACCGACACGAGAGCGCCCTCCATGGCCTCGAAGCCGGCGTTCTCAGCCTTCCTCTCGACGTTGTACGTGCACACCACCAGAACCGATGAGTCGGCGAGATGACGGGTGGCGAAGTGGAGCAGATCGAGACCCGAGGGATCACTCCAATGGACGTCGTCGAGCACGACGAGCACCGGTCTCTTCTCCCCCAAGCGGCGCAGGAACTCGGTGAAGTTCCAGTGAATCCGCGTTTGAAGCTCACCCGACTCTCCCGCCGTCGATGCCGAGGACTCATCACCTCCGATGCCGAGGGCAGGCACGACCCGTGCGAGTTCCTCCTCCCCACCCCGCGTGAGTACCGTGAGGGCCGAGGCGTCCATCTCGCGGACAACCGGCAGGAAAGCGTTGGACCACAACCCGTACGGGACGCCCGTTTCGACCCTGTACGCCTGCCCCCGCACGGTCAGGAAACCGAGCCGGTGCGCCTCTTCGGTCGCGGCGACCGCGAGGCGGGACTTGCCGATGCCCGTGGCTCCCCTCAGGAAGACGGCTCCGCCGGCGTCAGAAGCTGCGTTGGCCAGGGCAGACCCGAGAAAACTGAGCTCCTCGGACCGTCCGACGAGGGGGAGGGCAGGCAGGGTATTTGCCATGACGGATCCCACCTGAGATGAATTGTTGCATACTCCTCCATCCCGCCCCCCGGCACAAGCCCTTCTGGATCCGCTCGGGTGGGTCCGTGTATTGCGAGAGGGACTCGGGCGTATCATCCCTTAACGGAGCCGTTTGCTCGGGTACCCGTCACCTCAGGAGAACATCTGTGTCACGTCTCAGCACCCCACTTGGAATTCTTGTCCTTGCCACCGTCCTGGTGGGCCTCGTTCCAGCCGCTCCCAACAGTCTGTCCGGCCAAGAGGCCAATCCGGATTCCCTCGACCTTCTGGCCCAGGCCAAGGAGATCCAGGCGAAGTTCGAGCGGTATCGCGAGCAACGGATTCCGCCCGAGCTGCCCACCTATGGCGGGCGTGGCTGCGACGACCTCGTCGGACGCTTCTGCCTTCGCTTCGGCAACGGTGAGGACGACGATGAGTGGCAGGTGCCCGAAGAGCCGGTCGAGTTCGGCATGGCACGGGTGCAGGTTCTGAAGGACCTCGCGGAGATCGGACAGGAGATTCCGGGTGACTCGTGGGTGCTGGGCCAGCGCGTCTACTACATGGGTGAGGTCGGCAACTGGTCGGCGGCCGAGAACCTGATCCGCCGTTGCAGCGGGGAGCAGTGGTGGTGCACGGCCCTGTTCGGCTACGTGAAGCACTCACAGGGAGACCACGTCTTCGCCGCGGAGATCTTCGACCGAGCGATCCAGCAGATGTCCCCCGAAGAAGCGGAGCTCTTCCGCACACCGACATACCTGCTCGATCCCGGCGCCATGGAGATCTACGAAGAATCGGAGGACAAGGAAGCTGCCGAGGAACGGCTTTGGCTCCTGTCCGATCCGCTTTACATGGTCGAGGGCAACGACAGAAAGACAGAGCAGTACGCACGGCAAGTGCTGATCCGGATGCGCGAAGGCTCGGAGAACGCGTACGGAGTAGCATGGGGGGACGACATCGAGCAGCTCACGCTCCGCTACGGAGCGGAGAGGGCCTGGGAGCGCATCAAGGGACTCGTGGGACAGGGACTGCAGGACACGCGCACGATCGTGGGCCGGCATCATCCCAAGAGCAAAGAGTTCCTTCCGCCCCGGGAAGGCCTGGTCGATCCGGCAGAGGTCGCGCCGGGAGACTGGACGATCGGTGAGATCCGGCCGTGGACGGGCTATGCGCCTCCATATGCTCCGGACTTCGATCCGCTCGAGACTCAGGTGGCCCGCTTCAGAAGGGGCGACTCGCTTCTTGTGGTCGGGGCCTTTGCCCCGGCAGTCGAAGATGTCCCGCCGGTCGACGAGCGTCGCGCGAACACGAATCGGAATCCGCGAGTCGTAAACCAGGGCGCCCCACGGAACGAGAGCCGAGGAGACCGGCAGGCGAGGCTGAACCCCTTCGGACAGCGCGTCGAGACACCCCAGCCGATGGTAGCCGCCGAACCCGAGCCGGACGGCCCGATCCGCTCGGGGCTCTTCTTGATCGACACAGAGGACGGGGATCGACACGAAGTACTCGGTGAGGGCCCCGAAGGGGCCTTCCAACTCCAGGTCGACAACGGTCGATACATCGTCGGCGTGGAAGCCTTCAGCGAGGATGCCAAGCAAGCGTGGAGGGACCGGCACGGCCTCTGGCAAGACGACATCGTTCTCGGCTTGGCTGCCGTCTCGGACCTGCTGATCCTCAAAGGCGGCGGAGAGCTCCCGGAGACTCTGGATGAGGCTCTTCCAACCGCGATGGCGGCCACGCGCATCCGCGCGGGAGAAGCCTTCAAGATCGCGTGGGAGCTGTACGGACTCCGCATCGGCGAGTCCGCCAGCGTACGCATCGGTGTGGACCAGGGGGGCGAAGGCCTGCTCCGAAGGCTCGGCGCGTTCCTGCGGGTGCTGGAGCCCGACGCACCCGTGGTCATGACCTACGAAGATGCCGGCCCCGACGTGCTCGGCACGGTGTTCCGTGCCGTCCAGCTGAACTTGCCAGACCTGGAGCCCGGAGAGTATACCCTCACGGTGGAAATCGAGCTCGCCGGTCGCGAGCCCATGGTCGTGGCACGGCCGATCATCATCGTTCCATGAGGGTGCATGAAGATGGTGGATGCGTGCACCGACCGAGTGGGGTCGCCCAAGAGCTAGTCCTTTAGCCCTTCACGATCCCCATGACGTAGGCGGTCCCTTCGGCACAACCGGCCTCCGTGGCGGGCCGCGACCGCTCCGTGACGAACCCCTCGGCCTCATATACCGCTTGGGCCCGCTCGTTGAAGTCGTAGACATCGAGCCACAGGTGCTCCGCACCGAGATCCTCGAACGCCGCCTCCTTAACGCCTGCAGAGGCTGCGGACGGCGCACGGCGAACCACCCTCGGACTGAGTCCTACCAGGACTCGACGATCGCCCGAATCCAATCCGAGAGCGTCACCACATCCTTGAGATCGATGACTTCGATCGGAGAGTGGGAGTAACGCAGAGGCCAGCCGAACGGGATGTCCACGACACCCCACGCCGCCCAGGCCGATCCGTCATTGCCCCCATTCGTGGTGCCCACCTGGAAGGGCAGGCCCCGCGCCCGCACGACCGACACGAGGGAATCGAGCACCGCCGGAGGCGTCACCGAAGAGTTGTCTACGGCCCGCGCAACGGGTCCCCTGCCGATGGGCGCCACCGCAAAGTTTTGCGGATCGATGGGCGTGTCCGCCGAGACGAACGTATCGACCGGATAGACGCGATCGGCCTCGAAGCCGAGCGTACGCGCCGCATAGGCACTTCCGACCAAGCCGATCTCCTCCTCGACGACCCAGAGGAAGACGAACTCGTGCTGGGCGGCGGCAGGGTCCAGCTCCTGGAGCGCCAGAATCTGGGCAACGGTGCCCACTCGATCATCGAAGGACCGACCCGTTGCGCGGGTCCCGGCCAATCGGACGAACTCCTTGGGGTTGGTGACCGTCTGGCCAACCTCGATACCCATGGCCTCCGCTTCGGCCCGAGATCGGGCCCCCACGTCGACGTGCGTGGGAATGCCTGATGCGGCTCGGCGCGGTTCGCTGGTGTCCTCTCTGGGAACGAAGACCCCGTTTATGGGCTCGTCCTCCTGGTGAACGATGGCTGGCGTGCCCTCCCACAACGAGGACAGGAAGCCGCCACGACCCCGCACGGTGAGCAGTCCGTCGTCACCGATCTCGGTGACCTGGAATCCCGTCTCATCCATATGCGCGATGAACACCGACACCGGCTCACCTTGGCCCACGCGAACCCAGACGTTGCCCGCCGAGTCCACATCGGGGTCCGCCCAGTCCGGCAGGGCATCGAGTACTTCCTTCCGGACCTCACCCTCGTCGCCGGAGACGCCGTACGTCTCCACGAGATCTTCCAGAAGCCGAGCCGCGTTCTCGATCCGCTGCTGACTCACCTGGGCATGGATGGGCCCGGCCGCTAGCGCGAGGATGAGTAGGGGGGCCCAAGCCGCCCACCGTCCCATGGACACGCCCCTCATCTCCCACCCCCGATCCACGACTCCAGGCTCCGCGTCAACGACCGAACCTCTCGCAGATCGATGGTCTCCACGGGCCAGCCGTCGTACCGGGTCGCCAGACCCCGCGTCTCCACCGAACCGAGCACGTCGGCGAAGTTCCCCATCCGCGGATAATCCAGCAGGAGCGTCTGTTCGAAGGGGCCAAGCGCATTCGCGACGGTCATCAATCCCCGGTGACGGATGTGGCTCTCTACCACGAAGGCCGCTACCACGGTGCCTCGAGCATTCGGCCGGTTCATGACCGCCCTGGCGAGGGCGGCGCACGATCCCCGCTGACCGGACTCCGGGCCGGCCAACAGGCTGTCGCCGTACTCGACGGGGGTCTTCAGCATCGTCACGGGGTTGACCATGTCGATCCCGATACCCCGGGCCTCTTCCCCGGAGCTGGCTCCCACGTCCACGTAGGCGTCGTCCACCGTGAACGCGTTCATCGACGTGGGCCGCTCCCGGGCGAGATGGGTCGACCGTACCGCCATGACGCCGGCGACGGGTCCCTGATCGCCCCAGACCGTTACACGGTGGCCCTCATGCGATTGGTCGAAGATCCAAGGAGCGCCGCCTCCGACCCTACGGAGCGTGAGCCAACCATCATCCCGGATTCCGCCCACGACGTAACCCCACTCGTCCATCGGGCATGCTACGAGACGGCGGGGATTCCCGGATCCCAAGACCGACACCACACTGCCGGCCCGATCACGCTCGGCACCGGGCACCAGGTCCTCGAGAACGAGAGCGAAGGTCGCTTCATACCCGCTGACGGCCGTGAGGCCCGTGAACCAGTTGGCCAGATCCGGCCCCTCACGGGCCGTCTGTCCGAGCGTGGGTGTGACCGAAAGTAGAACGGCGGCCGCGCAGGCCGCCGCCCCCAAAGACGAAGTCCATATGCGTCCGGTCATCGTGGCTAGACCCAGCCTCTAGACCGGAAGGAGCGCAGAGTGTCGGACCAACGCCCCATGTCCTCGGGAAGCCCGAAGGAGATGCGCGCGTAATCCGTCATGGGCGGGAACACCCGACCCACGGCGATACCCTCCATATGGAAACGCTCGATGTACGTCTCCGGGTCACCATTGATCTCGTGCATCAGGAAGTTTGTGTAGCTCGGCAGGTATCCCAGCCCGAGCTCATCGAGCGTATCCTGCACGATCTGCCGGGACTGGTTGTTCATGGCCAGGGTGCGCTCGACGTGTTCCTCGTCCTTGAGGCTCGCGAGGCCGGCCTGAATGCCCATCATGTTGCGGCTGCCCTGGGCGATGAAGGCTCTGAATCGCTCAGCGGTGGAGGGATGAGCGATGCCGTACCCTAAGCGGAGGCCGGCCATGCCGTAGATCTTGGAGAAGGTCCGGGTCACCAGCACGTTGGGCCGGTCGTGGACCCACTTGATCGCGGTCCAGTAGCCGGGCTCTTCCACCAGCTCGAAATAGGCCTCGTCGATGATGAAAAAGACCGACTCCGGGGCGTCCTGAACCCAGGCATCGATCTCGGAACTCGGCGTGAGCGTAGCGGTGGGGTTGTTTGGGTTGCAGATGTAGACCACCGAAGGCCGCCGCGCGCGCTTCGTCGCCTCCCTCATCCGTGCCAGATCGTGGGCGTACCGGAAGTCCAGGGGCACCTTGATGAGGTTGTACGGATGGTTGTACGAGTAGTCGAGCGCGTCCTCGAACGTCGGCTCGGCCATGATCAGGGGCATGTTCGGAGAGGACAACGCCTGGATTGCGGCCTGGAGGATCTCGCTCGAGCCCCCTCCGGTGAACACGTTCTCGGGGGCCACGTCCACCTTGGCCGCGATGGCCGGGAAGAGGTCCGCCTCCCAGTTGTCCGTGTAACGGTTGGCCAAGGTGATCGCCTCGATCACCGCCTCGCGCGCCACCTTCGACAGGCCCATGGGGTTCTCGTTCGCATTCAAGCGAAGGGAGCCATCCGGAGCCAGGTGTGGCCGAGCCGACAGAAACGCCGAAAGGCGGTTCGTCTCTGCGGCCAACGGGCCTCCGGAAGCGGTGGCGACAGAAGCCAGCGCGCCGGCTCTCAGGAATCCTCTGCGATCCATGGTACAACTCCTCTGCAAGGCGGTATATCGAGAACTGATTATTAGGGGATGGCGGGCGGGTTTGCCAGTGTCTCGCTCAGCGACCGTGGATCTCCGGAGCGGGCTCATCGACCTCATCATCCTCCTCCGGCGCCTCCCAGAATCCGTCCGTGCCCGTAGCGCCCCCGGCTACTTCTCCCGAGAACAACACCGAGTTGAAGAGGACCCTGAAGGTGCCGAACGGCTGTCCGCGCCACTGGGGCCGGAATCCGATGAGCACGACGTGCCCTGTGCCGTACCGGACGTCCAGCGCAGCGGGCGGCGCGACGACAGACCTCGGGAACCGCCGGACCTGGGAACTATCGAGCCGGCCGCTCCAACTGCCCGGCGTGAAGCTCGTCGAAGAAGTCGAACATCTCGCGGTTGTATTCGGGATCGCGGGCCTGCTCGAAGGGCTCGATGATCAGGAATAGCGTCTTGATACGCTGCGGCATGGTCAGGTACTCGCGCAGGTCTTCGGCCTCCAACAGCCCGCGGGAGCAGAGCTACTGGGCCTTGCGGAAGTACGACTTGATGAGCCTTCGCGCCGCGTTCGTCTCACGAACGGTGGACTGCTCCACTTCGGGAAGATCTTCCAGCCTCTCGAGGGCGGCGAACAACTCTCCGGCCCAGGTAGCCCCGCACTCTTGGACCCACCGTCTCACATATCCCGCCGCCCGGTAGTACTCGTCCGACCAGAACTGGTCGTGAAGGTGGGAAATGAGCAGTCCACGATCGGTGACCTCGGGACGGCCCTCATCAGCCGGTTTTTCCGTCACCTAGCCGGACGCCTCTCGGTGCTGGGCGCCTGAATGCCATCGGGTCGCATCAGTGATAGCCTCACGGAGAACGACGGGCTCGACCGGCTTCGGGAGGAAGACACCCCTCTGGCGAAGACCCTCATGCCGGTCCAACGCCCGCTCACCCAGTCGCGACGTGAAGATCACAGGGAAGGAAACGAGTTGATGCGTCAGTACCTCCTGGCCGCCACCTTCCTCGAGTCGGCCCAGGTCGACGATGAGCAAATTGAAGGCGGGATTGGGACCCTCGAGCGTGGGAATCCACTCGGCCAACGACTTCGCCACGACCACGGAGTGACCCTCCCGGACGAGAGACCGCTCGAGAACCCCACCGACCAGGTCGTCGTCATCAACGATGAGAATGCGAAGTCCCTGACCCAGCTCCTGCGGCTCCGATGCCGGGCCCTCTTCGAGTGGCATCACGGAGACCCCCTCGCATGGGAAGTAGACGTGGAACGTGGAACCCTCGGTCCCATCGCTCTCGACGACCAGTCCTCCCCCGGAGCTCTGCACGATCCGGTGCACGGTCCAGAGTCCAAACCCGGCCCCACGTCCCCGCTTCGTTGTGTAGTGACGATCGAACATCCGCTCTCGATCCTCACTCGTAATCCCCGATCCGGTGTCGGCTACCATGAGGTGAACGTACCTGCCTGCGGGCAGGAAACCGCCCTCGACGGCCAGAGGCGAATAGACTTCGGCGTTGATGCATCCGATCGTGATCTCACCACCCCGCGGCATCGCGTCCTTGGCATTCAAGATGAGGTTGAAGATAACCTGCTCGACTTGTACCGGATCGCACTCGGCGAGCCATAGATCCTCTTCGGAACGGACGCTCAACCCGATCCTCTGACCGAGCATCCGAACCAGAATGGGCTCCAGGCCCCGCGCCACGGTGGAGACGTGCGCCGCTCCGACCCCCTCCCTCTGACGCGTCGAGAACTCGAGAATCTGCTTCACCAGGGCGGAGCCGCGTGCGGCAGCCCCCTCTACGATCCTGAGGTTCGCCCGGCTCACCCCGGAGAGTCCCTCCTCCTCTGCCACCAAGGGCGCGGTAGCGAGGATCGTATTCAGCAGGTCACTGAAGTCATTGGCGACGCCGCCCATCAAGGCACCCAGGGACTCCATCCGCTGGGCACGCCACAGACGCTCCTCGAGTCGGGACACCTCCTCGCGATCGCTGGTGATGTCGTGCACCACGCCAAGCGCCCGTACGGGCAGTCCGGGTAGCACGGAGAGATCCTCGCGAAGCCAGCGGACCTCCTGATCCTGGTCGATGATCCGATACTCGACCGACCCGCCGTCGCCCCCCGCCATCGCCTCGAGCGCCTCGGCCTGCGCCTCGGCATCGTCGGGATGGAGACATTCCTCCCAGAGTCCGGGGGTCTGTTCGAAGGTGAGCGCGTCGCGACCTGTGAGGGAGTTGAGGGCCCCGCCGACGAAAACGACCTCTGACCGCTCGCCGAGGTTTCGCAGCGTCAGGGCATACCCCGCCCCGGGTAGGTGGGGGGCTACCAGCTTGAGAACCCGCTGAAGGCGGCTTATCGGCACGCTCGACATCTCCTGGACCGTCTAGAGCGGCGCACCCCGAGGGGGATCTTAAAGGTAGGAACAGCCGACGCCGGCTCGCCAGGCTTTTCGGCGGACCCCCGAGGACTCAGCTCCGCGTGAGTTTGCGTCCCAGGGCGCGAGCAATGAACCGTACTCGGTCTCGCAGCGGCAGTCGGTGGAGATTCGTCTTGACGATGCCACGAGTGAAGTGGGTCTTCTGGGAGTAGTCGATGGCCACGTCGACGATGACCGGTCGGCCCGCGGCGGCACGGTCGCGGGCATCGGCCACGGCGCTCTTCACGCCCTGGTCGCTGGACAGGGCGATGAAGTCCACGCCCATGCCGCTTGCCAGCCCTTCCAGGTCGTAGTCCGGAAGCTCGCTGGCGACCTTGCGGTTCATCGCCGTGGACTGGAACTGAGCGATCTGAGCCAACTCCCGGTCACGAAGCACGAACGCCATCACGCCCAGGCCCAACCGTGCGGCGCTCAACAGTTCGAGTCCCGTCATCAGAAAGGCCCCGTCCCCCGCGAGTGCTACGACCGGGCAGTCGGGACGCGCCAGTTTGGCCCCTACGGCGGCGGGCACAGAGTATCCCATGCACGAGTAGTCCACCGGAGCCAGGAACTTGCCCGGATTAGGTAGACGGAGCGACTCCATCGCGAGGAACGTCCCGTTGCCACTGTCCGTCGTGAAGACGGTGTCCGGGCCCAGCAAGGACTGGAGCGTGGTGAGGAGGAACTGCGGGCTCACCAGCTGCCCATCGCTCCGTGCCTGCCATTCATTCCTGATGTCCCCGTGCCCCTCGTCGATCTGAGCCCGTAGGTCGAGAGAGCGAGGGCGCCCGACTCCCTTGAGGCCCGCCAGGATCGACTCGAGAAAAACTCGAGCGTCCGACACAACGGGCAACTCCGCGGGAAAATTCCGCCCCGGCACTTCGGGATCGATATCGACATGGATCATCGGCCCGGGAATCGTGATCCCGTAGCTACCCGTGCCGACTTCACTGAACCGGCAACCGACTGCGATCATGAGGTCACACGCCGCCGCCACCTGTTGTACGAACCGGGGGGCCGTGTGCCCGAAACCGGGCCACAGAAACAGCGGGTGGTCCTCGGGGAACACCCCCTTGCCCTGGATGGTGGTGGCCACGGGAGCCTCCAGCGCCTCCGCCAGCTTCAG
Organism: Longimicrobiales bacterium; assembly: GCA_965249725.1. GTDB lineage: Bacteria > Gemmatimonadota > Gemmatimonadetes > Longimicrobiales > Gaopeijiaceae > CBDDCX01. The sequence continues at coordinate 286,118 of CBDFMQ010000001.1, read as the reverse complement.
GACCTCCTCCGCGGCACCGGCCGCCCCGGCGCCTACATAGATCAGGGGACAGTTGGAGTCCCGAATCAACTCGAGCGCACGCAGCACCTCTGCGTGTGTGGGATGCGGAGGGGATTCGGGTGGAGGGGGCGTCCAACGCTCGGGGGAGCCGGCATCTCCGACCTCTTGCTTGAGCAGATACAGATTGGCCGGCACCTCCACGAATACCGGGCCCGGCACCCCCGACCGCGCGAGGCGACAAGCCTCTCGAATGGTCGGGTAGATCTCGTCCCCGGTCATGGGACGAAACACACCCTTCGTGACGGCCGACACCATGGCCGCCTGGTCCACGTCGTGGAGCTGGTACGCCTTCGCCAAGTCCCGACGGATACCGCAGCCCAGGACGAGCATGGGAACGTTGTCGAGGAACGCCTCGGCGATTCCCGACATGGCGTGGGTCAGGCCGGCGCCGGGCACGACGTTGACGCAGGCCATGCGGCCCGAGGCCCGCCACGCTCCGTCCGCCATGAAGGACGCGCTCTGCTCGTCGGTGACCAGGATGGGTCGCACCGTATGCGAAGACCCGAGCACGTCGTAGAGCTCGATGTTGTGTGTCCCCGGGATGCCGAAGGCGAACTCGATCTGCTCGTCCTCGAGAGCACGCACCACCATGGATGCTCCGGTCCGCTTGCTCATCCGATCCTCCGGTCTTGCAGAATCCCCTCGGCCACTCGATCGGCGAGAGCCATCACCGTCAGGTACGGGTTGATCTCGACCGAGTCGGGAAAGAGACTAGAATCCGCCACCCGCAGCCAGGGCAAACCGTGCACGCGCCCCCACGAGTCCGTTACGGAGTCCGAGGAGTCACGGCCCATTCCGCAGCCCCCCATCAGGTGTGCAGCCGCCACGGAGAGCTTACCCGGAAGGAAGTGGCGAGCGTGGATCCGTTCGTTTATCCGGTCGACTTCGTCAACACCGATCAGGGGTGGGTCAGCGGGAGGGGCATGTACCCTCACCGCTCCCGCGCCGAAGAAGATCCGTGCGGCGGCTCGAGTGGCCTGAGTCATCGCCTCCACGACGTCGTCCGTGAACTCGTAGTGCACGACCGCCTTTCCGCGGACATCCACCGTGATCCGGTTTCCCTCCGTGGCTTTGTCGGCCGCCAGAACCAGAATCATCTGGAGCCTCGGAAACGCCCTCATGAGCGCGGAGTGGTCGGCACCGAAGCCGGTGAGATTCTTGGCGGTGACGAACGGGAAGTACATGCACGTCTCGAGGATCCACCCTTCTTCGCGTGCCTGGTCGACGTAGTAGCTCTTGGGATGACCCACGTCGTTGGTGATCTCCCGTGGATGCTCACCGACGAGGATGAAGGCGGGGTGGCAGGTGAACCCGTGACCCAGGCGTGGAAGTACGGAACCGAATCCCGACCTCAGCAGTAGGGCGCTCGACCCGACGGACCCTCCGGCTGAGACGACCATATCGGCCTCCACCCGATACTCACCCGGTGCCCACTCGGATGGCTGTCCGCTCGAGCCCGCCGGCTTCTCAGAGACCCGGACCGCGACCGAGCACTCCTCGATGCGCAGTGCCTCCGCGCGGGTGACGACCTCGACCCCCGCTCGCTCCGCGGCCGGAAGTTGGACCCGGTTCGTGCCCTGCTTCGCGGCGTTGGGACAGCCCAGGTTGCAGAGGCTCGACCCCCGGCAGCCCTTCACGTTCACGGGGAACTGGTGCGCTTCGTACCCGACCGCCTCACACCCCTCCACGAAGAGTCGGTTGTTCTCGTTGATCTCTTCTGGCGGGAGCAAGTGGACGTTGTTCTCCGACATGTACCGCCGGGACCGCTCGACGAGATCGTCGTGGTCGAGGCCGGGAACGGCCCACTCGCGGATCACGCGCTCGGGCGCGGTCAGCGACGTTCCGGTATACACCACGGTCGAGCCCCCATAGAGGCGCCCGAAGGCCAGGCTCATGGTCCCGTCAGCCGTGAGGAAGCCACCACCGTCCTCGTAGAGAGCAGGAGACATCTCGAGTTCGTTCCGGTGAACTCGTGGTCCTCCAGGCGGGGGCCCTGCTCCAGCACGAGAACCCGACCGCCCTGCTCGACGAGCGGCACGAGCGCTTGCGCCACGGCTCCGCCACCGGCCCCGGAACCGATCACGACGACATCGTAACGGCGATCGATCACGGGGAGGACTCGTGGCGGTCCTCCCGGGCGCTCCACCCTCCCGCCGACGCTCGATAGCCCAGCTCCTCACGCACCCGGGCCTGGCCGTAATAGCCCATGAATACCAGTGTGCGCAGGCCCCAGAACCCCCTTCTGATCAAGAGCACCGGGGCGTTCTCGAGCCGTGTGAGGTGGGCCCTGCGTGATGCAGGGCCGAGGCGGGTGAAGGGGCGCCCGTACGGGACCAAGGCCAGCCAGTTGGCGAGGCGGATGAAGAGCAGCAGTTGACGGACCATGGACGCAGGCTTTGTGGCGAGCGCCTCGCAGACGATGTCCTCCGCTCTCAGCCAACCGGCTTCGTCGAGGGCGTCGGCCTCGAGCACGATGGAGGCTGCCAGGGCCCGGAAAGGGCCCCGCACCGGCGCGAGGAGTGAAGGCGTCACGGTCCACCACCAGTTGGGGAGTGCTCGAAACACGCGGGAGCGATAACGTGTCTGCCAGGTTCCCCCCGCGGCAAGTACCGCCCGCTTGGGTAGACGGCGTTCGAGCAGCGAATTCGGAGGATGGCAGCGTGCACAGACGAGCCGGGTCGGCCCTGGTCCTGATGGTGGCCGTGGCGTGCGCCGACGATCCTCCGGCCCTGACCGTCGGGGACGTCCACTTCGCAGAGAATGATCTCCTCGGTCTCAGCGAGAGCCGGCGAATAGACCTTTCCACCATCGCCGCATTCGGGCTGGCCACATCACGCGGCGAGACGTTGTCGGTTCTGGAGCCGCTGCTCGAACGCAGCAGTGAAGAGGCGCTGCTCACTCACGTGGCCGCCGAGATCATGCTGCGCGAGCGAGACGTCGACGACGACCAACTCCGGACCCACTACCTCACCAACCCAGCCGTAGAACTGACGGTGCGGCACGTCCTGTTCTTCTCTGAACGGTGGAGAACCCCTTCGCACCGTGCCGAAGCTCAGCGCAAGGCAGGGGCGGCCCTCGAGAGGCTCGGGGCTGGAGACCCTTTCCCCGAAGTCGCGGCAGAGCTCTCCGAGGAGCCCGGAGCCGAGGGGCGCCAGGGACTACTGACTCCAGGTCGTGAAGGATCCTGGGTCTCTGAGTTCTGGAACGCGGCGCTGGCCCTCGAAGTCGGAGACATAAGCCCGGTGGTCGAAACCCAGTACGGGTACCACGTGCTGCGGCTCGAAGGGAGGGAGATCGTGCCGTTCGAGGAGGCCCGCCCCGCGGTGGTACTCGAGGTCGCGAACCTCATGGGGTCGCTGGACCAAGCCCGTGCACTCGCCTCCCGGGAGCAGGCGCGGGAATTCGGAGTCTCGATCCCCGAAGCGGAGCAGGTCGCCATCACACGCGAGTTGGAGGACCGCATTCTCCGCTGGAACACGGCGCTGGGGTTCGCCGCAGATCTGACCCCTGCTCAGGTGGGAGAAGTCGCCCGCGCTGCGCTGGGGTCGACGGCTCAGGGCGCCACCATTGCCCGCAACGAACTCGCTGAGCTGAGGCCGCTATTCGAGGCAGCCTATGCCATCGACCTTGCGCCCGGCGGGTAACCCGTCGCGTAGCCCAGGCGAAACACTGAAGGGGTCCAGGCCGTAGAAGGAACGCATGAAGGCTCAGACCAAGCGTAAGCTCGCGTTCCTGGGTGGTTTCGCCGCCTACTTCGGTGCCCTCTGGTTTCTCTGGGACACCGCCGCCGTATATCCCCTGAAGGTATTCGTGGTGCTGCTGCACGAGATCAGCCACGCGGTCGTGGCGGTCGCCACAGGCGGGACGATCGAGCGGATCGTCCTCGACCCCAATCAGGGTGGTGCGTGCTACTGCCCCGGCGGAAACGCGTTCGCGACCCTCTCCGCCGGATACCTCGGCAGCCTCGCCTGGGGCAGCTTGCTGGTCACGGCGGGACAGACCAAGCGCATCAACAGTCGCTGGGTCACCGGAGCCGCCGGGGTCCTGGTCATCGCCCTGACCCTCGCTTACGTCCGAAGTACGTTCGGGTTCGGATTCGGAATCGCCTTCGGTCTCGCGCTCGTGATCGGGGCAGCCAAGCTCTCCACGGCGGTCAATCAGGGGGTGCTGCTCACGCTGGGATTGACGAGCTGCCTCTACGCGATCCTCGATATCAAGAGCGACATTCTGGACCGGCCCGAGCTCCAGTCCGACGCTGCGATGCTGGGCGACCTGACCGGGATACACACGGTGGTTTGGGGGGGCCTCTGGATCACCGTCGCGGTCCTCGCCAGCGCTTGGCTCTTCCACCGGTCGTACCGCAACGCCTGACCGGTACCACATATAGGGGTGTCACAGCGCATTACACCCTCGGGTTTTTTTCTGCTTGATCTCTCCGGCTTCGTCCCATAGGTTGGCCTTGACCTATGGACGGTCCTGGGCCGCCCCGGACTCCCAGAGAGGGAAAAAGGACGCGGACCGCGGGTCTCGAGCCCGCCGGAGCTAAGCCCACAGTCGAACTGAAATAGGAGGTGATCAATTGTCTAGTCCATGTAGCCTGTCCAGCCTGGCAAGGGCAAGCGATCGCCGCTTCGGTCTGTAGGAGCCGAATCGGCTTCAGCTGTTTGCGCCATTAGCGGCCATCGCGCCGGGTTGCGACAGACAAAAAAACGCGCCGTCGGGAGTATCTGACCCGACGGCGCGTTTCTGTTTTTCGGGGATCTTACAGGGATGGTGCGAGCGGGCGCGTCAGCCGAAGTAGTCCGGCGCGTTCCCCGGTTTCCACTTGATGTTGCACCCGACGCTGGGAATCTGTTCGCCCGCGACGGGCCTGCCCTCCAGCACTGCGTCGGCGGCCGCCCGCAGGTCGTGCCCGGTGACGGGCATGCCATTGCTCGGCCGGCTCTCGTCGAACTGCCCTCGATAGACCAGTCGCTGTTCGCGATCGAAGAGAAAGAAGTCCGGCGTGCAGGCTCCGGTATAGGCCTTGGCCACCGACTGATCCTCGTCGAACAGATAAGGGAACGTGTAACCCACCTGCTCCACCTCGAGGACCATCATCGCGGGGCTGTCGTCCGGATGGGTCTCGATGTCGTTCGAGTTGATCGCCACCACCGCGAGCCCCTTCTCCTGGTACTCGCGGGCGAACTCCGCGAGTTCGGTCCTCAGGTGCTTTACGAACGGACAGTAGTTGCTGAGAAAGACCACGAGCAGCCCGGGAGCGTCAGAGAAGTCGTCCCTCGAGACAGTCACGCCCTGGGTGTCGGGAAGCCTGAAGTCCGGGGCTTCCATTCCGATGGGGGCCATCGTCGACGCGGTCTTGACCACGGATCCTCCTTAGCTCTCGTTCCGGTCGTCGAGCTGCTGGGGCAGTGTAACCAAGTCGAGAATCTTGAACCGCCGTTCACCGACCGGCAGCTCGACCGTGACCTCTTCGGACTGCCGAGCTCCCAAGAGCCCGCGGCCGATGGGCGATGCCATGGAGACCTGCCCTCCATCCAGATCCATGAAGTCGCCCGCCACGATCGTGATCTGGCTCACTTCGTCGAGCTCCAGGTCGTGGATCTCCACCTTCGACCCGAAACCGACCCGATCGGCCGGCATCGCGCTGACATCGATCTTTGAGAGTTCCGACATGCGGCTGCTGAGATGACCGAGTCGAGCCTGAACGAATTGTTGTCGCTCGAGGGCCGACTTGTACTCCGAGTTCTCACGCAGATCGCCCAACTCGACGGCCTTCTGAATGCGATCGGGGAGAAGGACGCTGAGCTCATGCGTGAGCGCAACGATCTCCGCTTCGATTCTATCGCGAATCTCATCCAACATGAGGCAACGATCCTGACTGCATGGCGGAAATCATCGGCCTGGGAAGCGTAAAGCGAAGAAGGCCGCCCTCTCCGGTCCGGACGCGAGGCGCGGCCAAGGCGCGTAAAGTAGCGCCTCGCAGTGTTGGAGCGGAAGGGAATCCTGGCTGGACGCCTTGAGGTCGGAGTAGACGGCCTACTCCTCGCGCTCCAGCGTGCGGGTGAGGCACGTAGGTCCACCGGAGCCCTTGAGGCAGATCTCCGAGCCGGCGAAGGCGTGGACCTCGGCTCCCGCGGCCTCCATGCGTCGACGCGTTTCGGGACTGCCCTCCGCCACGACGCAGACCCGCGGCGCGACCGTCAGCACATTGCAGCCCAAGGTGTCGTACTCGTTCTCCGGGACCTCCACCAGCTCGAATCCTCGGGAGAGAAGCAACTCCCGGAATGGCACCGGCATGAGAGGTGAATACACTACCGCAAAATCATCATCCACGAGACTCACGATCGACATGAGATGGAAGACGTCATCGGGCCCCCTGAAGTGGGGAAGCGGAACCGTCACGACATTCACGTCCGGACCGAGGAGCGAACCGAGCTGGCGAATTCCTTCGGCGTTGGTCCGGTAGCCCTGTCCCACGGCCAACGTGCGACGGCCCACCCACACGACATCGCCCCCCTCGAGGCGCCCTTCCCCTTCAATTCCTGCAAGAACGGGAATACCCCATTCGTGGTAGGCGGAATGTTGAGCGGAGGGTTCGGCGCGCCTCGCCGGTTTGCCCATGCGGCAGGTGATGACACCCCTGTCGGTTACCACCGATGCATCCCGAGCGTAGATGGAGTCGAGACCGACCTCCTCCGCCTCGGGCAGGAGGAGCACCTCGGTACCAAGCGTCTCCAGAAGCCCCGCGAACGCCTCGAACTCACGTGTAGCGACGCCGAGATCGGGCCGTGCGAGGAAGCCGAGCGTCTGCCATTGAGCGTCGATGGCGTCGTCGCCAACGAACGCTGCGTCGGGATGCTTCAAGACGGCTCGTCGGAGTGGCCCGACATCGGATTGGAAGGTGGTGCCCATCCGCAGTCCTATCCCTCCCGCGGATCCCCTTCGTCCAGGACCTTCTGCGTGCGCTCGGCACGGTAGCGTCGCACGGCTTCGCGGATCTCCGGGTACTTGTTCCCCAACATCTCCCCGGCGAGGAGTCCGGCGTTGGTCGCTCCGGCATTGCCGATCGCCAGCGTGCCGACGGGAATCCCGGCAGGCATCTGTACGATCGACAACAGGGAGTCCAACCCGTCCAAAGCCCAGGCTTTCATGGGAACGCCCAGCACGGGGACGACGGTCTTGGCCGCCATCATCCCGCCCAGATGTGCCGCACCGCCAGCGCCGGTGATGATCACTTCGAGTCCACGCTCCTCAGCGGTCGCGGCGTACTCGATACAAAGGTCTGGGGTGCGGTGGCCGGAGATGACCCGGACCTCGTGAGGGATCCCGAGGCTCTCCAGCGCGTCAGTGGCTCTGCTCATGGTATCCCAGTCCGACCGGGACCCCATGACCACGCCTACGAGTGGCTTCGATTTGTCCATGGCAGAGAGCTTGTATCAGGCGCGGACCCAGGTCAAGAGCCCCCGGCTTCGTCTCGACAGGGACGGCCCGGCGCCCTACTCTCGCGGACACTATGACCGACTCGATCCGACCTCCCCACGGCCCCTCGACTTGGCCGGTCGACCGTCCGGATCTGCTCGCGTTTCTGCCGATGATCCAGGTGGCCTGGAACGACGGCGTGCTGACTCCCCAGGAGATGGACGCCCTGTGCGAGGGGCTGGAGGGGCAGGAGTGGCTCGATCCCGAGGGACGTGAGATCCTGAAGTCCTGGCTCCGCCCGGAGGCACCGCCGACGCCCACATCCGTTGCCGAGCTCCGCGAGATCGTACGTAGCTGGTGGCCGGAGGATCGCACCGTACCCGAATCGCTCACGGGGCTCGGGCTGGAGTTGATCCGGGGGGCGGGGCTGACGACCGGGCCTTGGAGTCAGGACGGCGCCCCAGAAGCGCTCGCCCTGGCCGAGGAGCGTCTCGGCGTGTCTGGACCGGACGCGGTGCGCGAGCTGCTGGGCGTCTCCACAGACACCTTACGCGTGCGACGGGTCTACTCCCCGTTCTGGGTCCGTTCTCTCAATCGTTACCTGAACGACACTCATCTCGACACGCGAGTTCGTGTTCTCGAGTTGATGAACTCACCCGAGTTGGCCCTACCGTTGGGGCTACCCGGCGGCGAGTACCGGGAACGGGTGTTGGCGGCACTCCAAATACTGGCGCGGGAGGGCTTGGGCAGCCTCGCGTATCCCGCGGTCTACGGCGGCCGGGAAGACCCGGGCGCAGCCATCGCCGCTTTCGAGACGCTGGCCTACGGGGACCTAAGCGTGCTAGTCAAGTTCGGCGTGCAGTTCGGACTCTGGGGTGGCAGCATCCTTCAACTCGGCACCGCCCGCCACCACGAGGCGTACCTCGCCCAGATCGGCTCACTCGAGCTCCCGGGCTGTTATGGCATGACCGAGACGGGTCACGGGTCGAACGTTCGGGATCTGGAGACGACCGCACGCTACGACGCGGGGTCGGGCGAGTTCGTCCTACATACTCCGTCGCCGAGTGCCCGGAAGGACTGGATCGGGAACGCTGCCCTACACGGCCGCATGGCCACGATCTTCGCCCAACTCGAGGTAGGCGGCACACCTCACGGCGTCCATGCATTCGTCGTGCCCATTCGGAACCGTAAGGGCCGCCCCCTGCCCGGTGTCACCATTGCGGACCGGGGCGAGAAGGTCGGCCTGAACGGGATCGACAACGGGACGCTGGCCTTCGACCAGGTCCGGATTCCAAGGGAGAACCTGCTGGACCGCTTCGGTGAGGTCACCGACGAAGGCACCTACTCCAGCTCGATCACCAGCCCCGGACGGCGTTTCTTCACCATGTTGGGCACGCTCGTGGCCGGACGCGTGAGCGTCGCGGCGGCCTCGGTTAGCACCACGAAGTCCGCCCTCACCGTGGCGATCCGCTACGGTGACGAACGACGTCAGTTCGGACCGTCTGACGCGGAGGAGGTGCGCATCCTCGACTACCGCATCCATCAGCGACTCCTGCTTCCCCACCTGGCCACCACGTACGGTCTCCATTTCGCGGTGCGAGACCTGATTCGGCGCTACACCGAAGAGGACGGCGGGCCGGACCAAGCGGTGGAGGTGGACGCCGCCGGACTGAAGGCCTACGCCTCCACGCACGCCATGGCCACCATCCAGGCCTGCCGGGAAGCTTGTGGCGGCCAGGGATACCTCGCGGCCAACCGGCTTGGGGCCCTTCGCGATGACGTCGACGTCTTCACCACGTTCGAGGGCGCCAACCCGGTCCTGCTCCAGCTCGTCGCCAAAGGGCTGCTGTCGGGCTATCGCGACCAGTTGGGGGACCTGAGGGTGTGGGGAATGGTCCGACATATGGCCGATCGTGCGGGGGTGCGTTTGGCGGAGATGAACCCCGTCACCACCCGACGGACCCACGAGGAGCATCTCCGCGACCCCGAATTCCACCTGGCGGCGTTCCAATACCGTGAGGATCGGCTCCTGGCCTCGGCTGCCAAGCGTCTGAGGGACCTGCTCGCATCGGGCGTGAGCTCCTTCGAGGCCATGAACCTCACGCAGGACCACCTCGTAACCCTCGCCAACGCCCACGTTGAGCGGCTCATCATGGAGTGTTTTCGGAACGCCGTCGTGCGTGCGCCGACTCCCGGACTCTCCGAGACGTTGGACGGGCTCTCGACCCTGTATGCCCTGGCTACGATCGAAGCGCATGGGGCCTGGTATATGGAGAGCGGCTACGTAGAACCGGCCAAGACGCGTGCCATCCGTCGGATGGTCAACGAGCTCTGCTCAGATATAAGGCAACAAGCCCTCTTCCTGGTAGACGGATTCGGCATCCCGGACGAGGTGCTACGGGCACCGATCGCCACCCCGATCACCGCCCCTATCAGCGCCCCTATCGCCCCCGAAGGAAGTGGCTAGGAAAAAGAAACACTTGTTTCCAGAAAACCCGCTCCGCATCTTTCAAGGTGTTCGACCAAATTCTGACTTCCCCGAGGAAGGGACATATGGCTCGCAAGATCGTGTCCACATGCGTGTTGGTGGCCAGCCTGGCGGTGGTGACACCCGCTCTGGCACAGACGCCGGCCTGGTCGGTAGATCGCCCGGACGGGCATGCTCCGTCTGGCGTTACGGCCGACTACAGTCTTGAGAAGGGCGACGTTTACTTCGGTTATCGCTACTACCGCACCGACTTCGACGGGACGCTCGTCGGTACCACACCCTTCTTCTCGGATGAAGTTCTCGACTTCTTCACCGTGTCACCCCTGTCCATGCAGAGGCAGAGCCACGAGATGGAGTTGAGGTTCGGTCTCTCCGACGCTGTTTCCCTCTCCCTGGCAATGCCGTTCGTCATGAACGCGATGTGGAATGTTACGGAGGACGACGAGTTCTTTCAGACCGAATCGAACGACATCGGCGACTTGAGAGTCCGTCTCCTGATGGACCTCTTCGAGTTCGACCAGTACCGGATGCATCTCATGTTGGGGGGAACAGCTCCGACCGGAGAGATCGGGGACGCTGACCAAACCCCCCTCTCGGGCACGGGCACCGACGTCCTCCCCTTCCCGATGCAGACCGGATCCGGGACGGTCGACATTCTCGCGGGGCTTGGCTTTTCCGTTCAGAACGCAATGGCGAGTGTCGGAACGCAGGCTAACCTCACCGTGCGAGCCTTCGACAACTCGCAGGACTACCGCCTGGGCGACGCGTTCGAGTTCACGGTGTGGGGCGCATACAACATCAACGATTGGATGAGTGTGTCGGCCCGAGCGCTGTACGAGAGCGTCGGTGAGACCGAGGGCATCGACACTCGCACCGACGGCGAGGCCGATCCCAGTGCGAACCCGTTCGCGCAGGGCGGCGAACGTGTGTACCTGCCGTTCGGAGTGAACCTCCAGTTCCGCGAGGGTGCGCTGAGCGGTCATCGCATCGCCGTGGAGTGGTACTACCCGGTGCACCAGGACCTGAACGGACCTCAGCTGTCGACAGACAAGAGCTTCGTGGTTTCCTGGCAGACGGTCTTTTAGCCCACCTGCCTAGACCAAGAGGAACGCCCCGTCCGGCTGAGCCGGGCGGGGCGTTTCGCTTTCAGCGCTCTCGCGTTCGAGTGTGGAGGCCTCTCCTCAGACCACGCGAACCATGTGGTAGGCCTTCTTTCCCTTCCTCAGGACCAGGAAACGACCTTCCACGGTGTCCTCGAGCCGCACCCGAGCCTCCACGTCCGCTAGCCGTACGTTGTTGAGGTAGACGCCACCCCCTTCGACGGCGCGGCGCGCATCCCCCCGAGACGTCGCCAACTCGGTCGCTACCAACAGGTCGAGGAGCCCCTTGCCCTCCCCCTCCAGATCGGCCCTCGGGATCTCGCTCGAGGGCACGTCGGCGAAGATGTCAGCGATCTCGTCCGCCCCCAAACCGGTGAGCTCGCCCCCGAAAAGGACGGCCGTCGCCCGTTGGGCACTGGCCAGCCCCGTCTCCCCGTGCACCCGACCCGTCACCACCTCAGCCAACCTTCTGTGGGCGGCCCGCTCGTGGGGGCGCTCGGCCAATCCCGCCTCTTCGGCCGCAATCTCTTCGCCATCCAACAGCGTGAAGTACTTGAGGTACCGAAGGACGTCGCGATCGTCGACGTTCATCCAGAACTGGTAGAACCGATACGGCGAGGTCAGGGTAGGGTCGAGCCACACGGCCCCGGCCTCGGTCTTGCCGAACTTGTGGCCGCCGGCACCAGTCACGAGGGGGTACGTGATCCCGTGCGCCTTCTCGCCTCTCATCCGCCGTACCAGATCGATCCCCGCGGTGATGTTACCCCACTGGTCGCTGCCGCCCATCTGGAACGTGCAGCCGTAGCGTTCGTTCAACGCCACGAAGTCGTAGGCTTGAAGGAGGGCGTAGCTGAACTCCGTGTAGGAGATCCCCACCTCGTCGTCTTCGAGTCGGCGCCGAACGGACTCCTTCTTCAGGAGAGCGTTCACCGAGAAGTGCTTTCCCACGTCCCGGAGAAAGTCGACCATGGAGATGTCCCCGAGCCATTCCAGGTTGTCCAAGGTGCGGGCCGGGTTCGTGCTGCACTCGAAGTCCAGGAACTGCTCGAGTTGAGCCTGCATGGCCGCCAGGTTTTCCGCAGCCTGCTCCCTGGTCAGGAGCTGACGTTCCTCGGTCTTCCCGGAGGGATCGCCGATGAGACCCGTGCCACCGCCCATGAGCACGATCGGGTGATTCCCCGTCCGTTGCAGGTGGACGAGGCCCATGATGGGCATCAGCGAGCCGACGTGGAGGCTCTGCGCCGTTGGATCGAAGCCGATGTAGCCGGCGACGGGACCCTCGGCGAGGGCCGCTTCGGCCCCCTCCGTGGCATCCTGTAGCATGCCGCGCCAGCGGTATTCTTCCAGTAGGTTCATTGCGCTCTGTTCAGTGCGGCTTACTGATGCGGAAGCCGAAAGATAGTCGTGCCCCCATCCGACGCGAGGGTCTCCAGATCGGAGCGGACGGCCCGTCCCGACAACGCCGTCCTCAAGCGATCACGGGGATCTCGCCTCCGCCAGACGCATCAGCACCTCCGCTCGGTCGACCTTGCCGTTGGCGTTTCTCGGAAGCTCCGCCGCAAGAGCGATTAGCCTGGGCACTTCGGCACTCGACACCCGCTCCCGCAGCGCCGCCTCCAGCGCCTCCAAATCCAGGGCCCCGGACTCGGGAACCACCAGAGCCCCTACCACCTCTCCCCAGGTATCGTCGGGGAGACCGACTACGGCCACGTCTGTGACCCCGGGAAGATCGCGGATCACGCCCTCTACCGTCGCTGGGGACACGTTGACCCCCGCAGAGATGATCCGCTCGTCGACGCGTCCGGAAACCGATAGGTGCCCGTCCTCATCCAAAGCCCCGAAGTCCCCCGTGGCGAGCCATCCTTCTTCGTCGGCTAGGGATGGAGACACGGTTGCGCCACGCACGCAGATCTCGCCGCTCTCCAGCAACCGGAGCTCGAGCCCGTCCATCGGGAGACCCACCGTGCCCGGCTTCACCCTCACGAGGTCCGGCGGGGCCGTGGCCACCTGCGAGCAGGCTTCCGTCAGGCCGTAGGTGAGGGCCACGGGATACCCGCGCGCCACGGCCTGCTCGACGAGTGGCTCGGGGGCCGCCGCTCCACCGACGAGCAGGCATCGAAGACTCGAAGGAACCGGCTCTTCCCCACGCGCATCGATCAGGTGCTTCAGCATGGTGGGTACGAGAGACGCATGGGTGATCTCCGCTCGATCGACGAGTTCGATGAACGTTTCGGTCGAGTATCCGCCCCGCACGACCAGGCAGGACCCCTCATGAAAGACCCTGTAGACCAGAGCCAACCCGCCGACGTGAGCGAACGACAGAGACCCGTACCAACGATCGTCGGGTTGCAGGCCCAGCCGGGCAGAGGCGGCCCGCGCGCTGGCACTCAGGGCGTGTCGGGTCACCGGGACGACCCCCGGCCCCCCTGTTGTGCCGGATGTGCACAGGATCGCGAAAGGCCGGCTGGGATCGGCGGGAAGATCCGATTCGGACTCCACTTGCGCCCCAAGGCGGGCGGCCGCATCCCCAACGACATTCGCATCGGGGCGCGATGGCGGCTTGGGTAGATCGTCCACCGTCGTGAACCACTCCGGGTCTGCCGCCAAGCCGTGCACGTCGGCCTCGGTGCTTAGCAGCAGGTCCGGGCCGATGGCATCGAGAGCGTTTTCCAGGCCCTCGGATCCGAGGCGCGGATTCAGCACGGCCACCGTCGCGCCCGTGCGCGGTACCGCGAACAGGGCCTGCACCGAGAGAGCACTTTGTTGTGCGACCAAAGCCACGGTCGCTCCGACAGTCGAACCGAGCGGCTCCAGGCGGCGGGCCATGCGAGCCACCGCGGCGTCGAGTTCGGCGTAGCTCCAGATCCGATCCCCATCGTCCAGGGCCGGAGCATTCGGGCTGGTCCCGGCGGCGATCCGGACGGGGTCGTTCATGCGAAGGCGAGCGACAGCCCCAGCAGGACACCGTATATCGCCACGACCCGAGCCGTGCCCGGCAGCGCCGGCACCAGGTCGGTTGCGCGGTCCTTCGTCATGACCAGCCCCACAGGAGTGACGGACGCCGCGCCTGCCAGGAGGGCAACGAGAGCAGCGCGCGGCCACCCGTAGAGCGCTACACCGACGATCGGCACCGAGAAGCCCACGGCCATCAACAGCGCGTACTCGATCCGGCTACCGAACCGGCCGAGTCGGACCGCGAGCGTGCGCTTCCCGGCCGCGGCATCGGTCTCGAGATCCCTGACGTTGTTGGCCACGAGGATGGCCGTATTCAGTGCGCCGACGCCGACGCCCGCCAGGACCACGTCCGCCGGCAGGGCGAGCCCTTGGACCCAGTACGTCCCACCCACGGCCACCAGGCCGAAGAAGAGGAAGACGAAAAGATCACCGAGCCCGTGGTAGGCCAGCGGATAGGGGCCTCCCGTATAGGCGACGGCGCAGACAAGCGACCCTAGGCCGATCCACACGATCGGCCACCCGCCGACGGAAACGAGGTATACACCGACAAGCAGAGCCATTGATAGCGTAAGCGCCATTCCCCACCAGACCTCCTTTGGGGGGATAATCCCAGCTTGTGTCACCCTTGTGGGCCCCACTCGCTCTTCCGTGTCTCCCCCTCGAAGGAAGTCGTAATAGTCGTTGGCGAGGTTGGTCCCGATCTGGATGAGGAGCGCCCCACCCAGGGCGGCCACCGCCGGAAGTGCACTGTAGGTCGAGTGGGCAGCAGCCAGACCGGTCCCGACGATCACCGGCGCCGCGGCCGCGGCAAGGGTCTTTGGACGGGCCGCGAGGATCCACGCCTGTGTGCGAGAGAGTGGGCCCTTGGGGCCTCCTACCATGGTCCTACCACGGGAGCCACGGGAACTGCCGGAAATCTGCCTTCCGCTTCTCCAAGAAGGCGTTCTTGGCCTCCTTCGCCTCATCGGTCATGTAGAAGAGGAGAGTGGCGTTACCCGCGAGCTCCTGTATGCCCGCCTGGCCATCGACGTCCGCATTGAAGGCGGACTTGAGCAGCCGAATGGCCAGCGGGCTCTTGTCGAGGATCTCCTGGGCCCACCGCCAGCCTTCCATCTCGAGCTCCTGGAGGGGCACCACTTTGTTGACCATGCCCATCTCGAGGGCTTCCTGCGCGCTGTACTGGCGGCACAGGTACCAGATCTCCCGAGCCTTCTTCTGACCTACCATCCGGGCCAGAAATCCCGCCCCGAATCCGCCGTCGAAGCTCCCCACCTTGGGGCCGGTCTGACCGAACACAGCGTTGTCGGCCGCAAGTGTCAAGTCGCAGACGATGTGCAGGACGTGGCCGCCACCGATGGCGTATCCCGCTACGAGACAGATGACGGGCTTAGGCATGCTCCGGATGTAGCGCTGGAGCTCCAGAACGTTGAGCCTCGGGACGCCGTCCTCCCCTACGTACCCGCCGTCGCCTCGCACCTTCTGATCCCCACCGGCACAGAACGCGTAGACGCCGTCCTCGGCAGGGCCATCGCCCGTGAAGAGCACGACCCCGATACGCGTGTCTTCACCCGCGTTCTTGAAAGCCTCCTGCAACTCGAGGAGCGTCCCGGGCCTAAACGCGTTGCGTACTTGAGGTCGGTTGATGGCGATCCGCGCCACCCCGTCCGCTTTCTTGTAGGTGATGTCCTTGTAGTCCTTCACCACCTGCCACTGCGGCTCACTCATCGATTCGTCCCGAGTCTCGAGTCACTGACTTCTGTCATGCGTCGGCCGGCCGAAACCCGGCCCCTGTCAACGCCGGCAGGCCTCTGCAACCGCCTCGATCACCTCTCGATGCCGACGCTGATTGACGGTGCGATCCGTTAGAATCTCCAGAATCCGGGGGCCCGGCTCAAGCAGGGTCTCGTCGAAGGCACTCTGCATCTCCGTCTTCGTGCTCACACGACTGTACGGAATCCGGTACAGCTCCGCAGCCCCCCTGAAGTCGAGGCCATGCGGTGTAGCGAAGTAGCGAGTGAACTCCGGCTCGTGCTCCCGGATAGGCAACATGTGGAAGATCCCCCCTCCGTCATTGTTGATCACCACGAGGAGCACGTTGAGACCACTCCGCCCGATCGCGAGCAGACCATTCATGTCGTGGTAGAAGGCGAGGTCCCCGAGCACGGCCACCACCGGCGGCGCGGGCGCCAGCGAACCCTCTTCGGGTGGAGCGATGCGCGCCGCGGTACCGGCCGCGATGCCCGCCGCGGTGGACACGATGCCGTCGATCCCACTGGCTCCTCGATTCCCGAGCACCCTGAGTCTCTTGGGTCCCGCACCCCCGTATGCGTCCAGATCCCTCACCGGCATGGAGTTGGACACGAACATCGTGCCACCCTCGGGCAGAGAATCGACGAGGGCGGCCAGAACGTCTCCCTCGAAGAAGTCGCCCGGGTTGCCCTGCACCGCCTCGAGAGCAGTCCTGTCGAGACTCGACCACACCTCGCTCCAAGCCGTGGGCGCGGCAACGGAAACGCCTGATGTGACCTCGGCGAGCATCCCGGCTACGTCGCCCTGCACGTACCGGGACTCGGGGGAGAGGGAATTCGTCCGGGGGCGTCCGGCCCCGATCACCATCTGGGGCACATCTCCACACTCCTCGAGGAAGGTCAGAATTCCCGCGGAGGTGGGCGGAGCACCGACTCGAAGGATGACGTCCGGCCGAAGCCGTTCCCGAAGCGCGGCATCCCGTAGGAACAGATCGGAAGCAGCAATCGGTGCCGGTCCGAAATCGTGTCCGAACCGGGCGCCGCAAAGGGGATCGGCCAAGAGCGGGAACCCGGTCGCCGCGGACAAACGGATCAAGGCCGGCCCGACGGCTTCAGGATCGGAGACGGGGCCCCCAACGATGAGTCCTCTTCTACCATCCGCCAGAAGACCGGCGACCTCGGCTACTGCCTCCGCTCCGACAACCTCGCGGACCGCCGGCGACTCCAAGGGAGCACCGTCACTTCGTCCATCCAAGCCCAGCGGGTCCGCGGCCCTCAGATCCGTCTCTCGATCCGGATCCATGTCTGCCGGACCGAGCGGTTTGTCGAACGGGAGGTTCACATGGACGGGTCCAGCGTCGAAACCGAGCGTCTCGGCGAAGGCGCGGCAGGCGAGAGTCCTCGCGTCCCGGAGCTTCTCGTACGCGGGGTCTCCGGCGTCGTGACTCCCACGCGGGTAAGGTCCATAGAGCCCCGCCTGATCGATCGTCTGATTGGCGTCGGAGCCCCGGAGGCGGATGGGGCGATCGGCGGTGAGCACGAGGAGGGGGACGTTGCTCAGGGACGCTTCGATCACGGCCGGAAACAGATTCGCCGTGGCCGTCCCCGAGGTGGTGATCACGGCTGCGGGCAAACCCGTGTCTTTCCCGAGACCGAGCGCAAAGAAACCTGCGGAGCGCTCGTCCAGATGAACCCAAGTGGTGAAACGACCGTCTCTGGCACACGCCATGACCAACGGAGTGGACCGGGAGCCCGGCGCCACGCAGATGTGCCCGAGACCCATCCGAGCCAGCTCATCCATGAATACCCTCGCCCAGGCGGTCGCGACCGCCGGATCACTCATTTCGCCCCGCTTGCCGCCAGGGCTCGGAGCACGGGCTCGAACTTGATGCTGGTCTCTTCCCACTCGAGGCCGGGATCCGAACCGGCCACGATACCGGCTCCGGCAAACAGCCTCCACTGATGGTCCCTGGCTACGGCGCAACGCAGCGCCGGTGCAAAGACCCCGTTGCCCTCCACATCGAACCAACCGACGGGCCCCGCATACCATCCCCGCTCGAACGGCTCCTCTTCACTCAGGAACGCCAACGCGTTGTCCCGGGGAAGCCCGCAGACGGCCGGGGTCGGGTGGAGAGCCTCCAGGACCGGGAGTACGGACGACCCCTCCGGCATGCTCGCTCGAATCTCGGTCTCCAGATGCTGTATGCGCGCCAGGGTCAGCACATGAGGCTCAGGCTGGGCCTCCACTTGGATGGCCAGAGGGCCGAGCCGGGCAACCATGTCGTCGAGCGCGATGCGATGCTCAACCGCGTCCTTCTCGCTCGCCAGTAGGCGTGCCGCCAGCTCTTCCTGCTCCTCCGGTGTTTCGCCCCGGGCCACCGTCCCGGCGACCGCAGTCGCATGAAACGCGCCCCGAGCCATAGTCGCCACCGTCTCGGGCGCGGCGCCGACGAGCGGACATCCGTCGGCCGGCTCGAAAAGGAAGACGTGACTCCCGCGGTTTTCCTCCCAAAGGTGCTGGACGACATCCACGGGATCGAGTCGCTCCTGCGTGACCACATCCATGGTTCGGGCGAGTACCACCTTCAACACTTCACCCGCGGATATGGCCGCCAAGGCCTTGGTCACGGCGGCCTCCCATAGGCTTCGCTCCGACTCGGCACGCGTCGTGGGGATCGTCCGAGGTGGTTCACTACCGGCACCTGATGGCTCGCGAAGCCCCTCGGCGATCCGGCCAACCCGGGTCAGCAGAAGCCTCAACGCACCGTCCACATCCCCGTCGTCCGGACCGATCAGGGCTCGAGCAGTCAGACGGGGGGGCCGGCGGCCTCCTCCCTCGAGTTCGAACTCCGGTAGGTGGAAAAGTGCGGGGGTGAATCCGGACCAGAGATCGACGGCCGAGTGATCCGAGCGGAACGAGAAGCCACCGAAGAACCGGCTCGGCGCGCTCGGTTCGCCTTCAGTGACCGGGACAACGTCGATCAGATTCCCGGCCTCGGCCTCGATCGCCGAGAACCGATTCGCGGAGTCGTCTCCGTCGACCGAAAGCGTGGCCACCGCCCCGGAGTGGGCCACCCACCGATCCGCCCTGGCCCAGAACCCACGAGGCCCGCCTTGTGCCTGCCGGAGGAAGACCATGGGATGGGCGTCCCCGGCTTGTGCAGTCACGGTGACGAGGCGTGCCGGTGCGGCCACGACGGTTTCTGCCGGGTTCATGGCTCCGTGGGTCGAGCGTGGGTATGCCCCGCGGCCTGGAATCAGGCTGGGGCTCAGTGATCGGGCAGAAGCCAATATACGTGAAAGGTCCGCCTTACCAAGCGGAGCGGGCCGCGCGGGCGGAAGCGTAGTGTTATGTGCTGTGCGACTGCTGTCGAATCAACCGTCCACACCAAGCAGTATGTCCGCTGGGATTCCGAGCAGCCGCCGCAGTCCCTCAATCTGGGATTTCGAGAGATCGCGCTTGCCATTGAAGAAATCGGAGACGCGGCTCTTTCCACCCATGACCTCGTCGAGGTCGGACCGCTCCAGTGCCTTCTGCTCAAGCATGAACGTCACGGCCTGTTGGGGGGTGACCGTCCCCATCGGGTGCTGGTCCTCCTCGTAGTGCTCGACCAACACGGAAAGAAACTCGAGTCGGTCGTAGCCCTCACTAGCAGGCTCGACTTCCTCGTCCAAGAGGCGCTCGATTTCAGCGATTGCGGCTTCATACTCCGCGTCGTCCTTCAGGACGTGCGGCTTCGAGAAATCCAATAGAGCGGTGGTCATGATCATTCCTCCTCGCGCGGTCACAGCGCGCCGTCAATCGACTTTCGGTCGTATTCCTCATGGGTCAGCACATCTCGCACGTAAACCCGTCCGAGATCGTACCGCATGTCGACCACAAGCCGATACTTGTTGCCGCCAATGTTGAAGACCGTCCGGCGCCCTCCCAGGAAGCTCGCCGTCGGGAAGTCCACTCTCAGTTCATGCGGAGATCGATACTCTCGTCCCTTCAGGATCCGATACCAAGCGTCCAGCGGCACCTTCGCATCCGCGTGCGAGGGCCGCCTACAGCGGCCCGAGCCGGAGGCCCAGTGTTAGGCGGCGTTCGCGCCGGCCGCCTCGGACTCCATCCTCCTTGCGACGAGAACCCACCATCCGTCACAGGGCGGCTTCCAGCGCGGCTCGATGCCTCAGCATCCACGCAGCACTCCTGACGCGCCAGGTCACCCCCCACAGCGCCGAGGCGTCTCGCGTTTCTTCGGTGACACCGGCTTGTATGGCTTCGTCCGCCGCGTCTCGAACCGCGAACTCAATCATCCGGTCCACGAAGCCAACCCGTTGCGCTCTCGGGAGTTCGTACCCGTCGAGGATCAGCCGGAGGTGCCGTGCGCGGGCCTCGAGCGGTGGCAGCCCCTGCACCTCTGCCACATCATCGTCGTGCAACTGAGCATTCAGCCAGCATGCCTGAGCCAGATCGAACAGCGTATCGACAGGCCCAGCAACCTCCCAATCGATCAGCGCGACCGGAGAACCATCTCTCGCGACGATATTCCACGGGCCAGCATCGCAATGCCCTATGCCCATGGCATCACCGCCAAGGCCTCGACCGTGCCACGGACGCCATACAGCGTCACTTGGAACCGGGAATGTCTCGCTCGCGCGATGCAGATCGCGTAAGAGCCCCCCAACGTTCGGCAGCGCCTCTTCACTCCACGCACGGGGATGCACAACCTCGCCCTCGATGAACTGCAGCGTTTCTCGCCCCCGATCATCGAAGCCCGACCCGATCACACGAGGTGCACCCGTGAACCCAACTGTCTCAAGGTGCCGCAGCAGCGCCTGCACCGTGCGAGCCCCCGGCCCCGACTCACGAAACACCGTCTCGCCGCTACGAGTCACCCTTGTGCGGCCTCCCCCGGTGAGCGGCGCTTCCGACATGAGTTCATCTGCCTTTCGTCTAACCTTCACGGCCAACCGCCGTCTCCCTAACCTCGTCGGTTCCGGAATGCCGTATAACGTTCGAATCTCCGCCGTACACATATCCCCCAGCGCGCCGCGGATCTGCGGCTGGCGTGATATGTGAGTTTAGCGCGGGGTTTGCGTACGGGTGCGTGTAATACCCCTCTGCGCGTTGGATATTCTCATTTCTACCGGGCTCCGACCCACTCCACTCCCTCAATCTGTGCCGGGCCGACCTGCGTGGGGAGGAGGCGCAGGAAGCAGCGGGCTGGCACTGGCCGAGCCCGGCGGCGCGGCGCGCGTGGTGCGGTCGCGCCAATATGTTGCGGTTCGAGGGAGACCGCCACACCCGGGTGTCGGAGTCCGACATCGCCGTCACCTCGCGCACCAAGTGATGGACGGACATCTTGTGTCCCATGGAGCATCCCGACTCTCCTTCCGTCCGCCCCCGGCCCAAGGTCGCGCTGTTCGTCACCTGCATGGTGGACGCGCTGTATCCCCGCGTCGGCATGGCAGCCGTCGAGCTTCTCGAGCGCCACGGCTCCGATGTGATCTTCCCCGAGGGGCAGACCTGTTGCGGACAACCGGCCTTCAACGCCGGCCATCGGAAGGAGGCGCGGAAGCTGGCCTCGAACTTCCTCGACGTGTTCGGCCCCTTGCTGGAGAGTGGCGAGGTGGACGCGGTCGTGGCTCCCTCGGGGAGCTGCGTTGCCACCGTGAAGCACTCGTTCCGCATTCTCATGGAAGAAGGGGCAACCGAGAAGATGCGCGAAAAGACCGGTGAGGAGATCGGTGAGCGCGCCCGAATCGTCGCCGACGACACGCACGAGCTCACCGCCTATCTCGTCGACGTGCTGGGTGTCGAGAGCACGGGAGCGCGCGCCGAGGGTCCGGTCACGTATCATGCCTGCTGTCACCTGCTGAGGGACCTCGGCGTAGACCGTCAGCCCCGGATGCTCCTCGAGGGGCTGGAGGGGGCCGAGCTCGTCGAGCTCTCGGAGGCCCAAGAGTGCTGTGGCTTCGGCGGTGCGTTCGCGGTATGGAACTCCGAGATCAGCACGGCGATGGGTCGACGCAAGGCCCACCACCTGGACGCCTCAGGAGCCGACATCGTTGCCGTCGGCGACGTGGGCTGTATGACCCACATCAATGGCGTGCTCGTGCGCGGGGGACATCGATGTCGCGCGGTGCACATCGCCGAACTGCTCGCCGGAGACGAGGAGCGTGGCTCATGAAGATCGATATCGACGCACCCTACCGGACTCGGGTGAAGCAGGCCCTCGGGGACGCAAACCTCAAGACGGCCCTGGACCACGCCACCGCACGGCTCGCGGCGCGGCGCCTGACGGCGCTCGCAGCGGTCGATGCAGAGCTGATGAGGGACGAGGCTCGATCCGTCCGCGAACGGGCCATCCGCCATCTCCCGGACCTACTCGAGGAACTGGAGAACAACCTCACGCGCAACGGCTGCACCGTGCACTGGGCTCGCGACGCGCAAGGAGCGGGCGACACCGTGGTGGAGATCGCACGACGCTCGGGAGTGGAGCGGGCGGTCAAGTCCAAGTCGATGATCACCGAGGAGATCGGGCTCAACCGTGTCCTGGAGGATGCCGGGATCGAAGTGGTCGAAACGGACCTCGGTGAGTACATCATCCAGCTCGATGACGAGCCGCCGAGCCATCTCGTGGCACCCGTCATCCATAAGCGCGCCGAGGACGTATCAAGGGTCTTCGAGCGGGAGCTGGGCATGGAGCCGACTCTGGACGCCGCGGTCATGTGCGGCGTCGCGCGGCAGGAACTGCGGCGGCGCTTCCTCGGAGCCCAGATGGGCATAAGCGGCTGCAACTTCGCCGTGGCCGAGAGCGGTACCATCTGCCTGATCACCAATGAGGGCAACGGGCGGATGGTCACCAGCCTTCCCCCGGTCTACGTCGTCGTGGTCGGAATCGAGAAGGTCGTGGAGAGGGTCGAGGACGCGGTGCTGCTCTGGCAGGCCGCTACGCGAAACGCCACGGGACAGGAGGTCTCGGTCTACTTCTCGCTCACCAGCGGACCCCGAGCGCCCGGGCAGGCGGACGGGCCCAACGAGATGCACGTCGTCTTGGTCGACAACGGCCGCTCTGGTGTGCTCGAGCGCCGCTACGCCGACGCCCTCCTCTGTATCCGCTGTGGCGCGTGTCTCGACGTATGCCCCGTCTACCGCGAGATCGGCGGCCACGCCTACGGCCGAACCGCCTACTCCGGACCCATCGGGTCGATCCTCACCCCGCTATTGTCCGAAGCCCGGGGGGAGGACCCGACGGCAGGCGTGGATCTGCCCTTTGCCAGCTCGCTGTGCGGGGCCTGCAAGGACGCCTGCCCCGTGAAGATCGATCTGCCCCGGCTGCTCCTCGAGCTCCGAGGCGAACTGGCCGAGCGGGGCGAGTCGAGCTTGGCGGCTCGAGCCTCGGTCAAGGCGTTGACGCTGCCCCTGCACGGTCCTCGCCGGTACGGCCTCGCCACCAAGATCGCCCGCTTGTTCGGGCGCCTGCTCGGGGGACGAGTGGGACATGTGTCCGCGCTGCCGCCACCCTTCGGTGCCTGGACGAGAACAAGGGACTTTCCCGTGCCACCGAAGAAGACCTTCAGGGAGCTATGGAAGAACCGTCTCGCGGAGCCCGGTGGTCGGTCGGAACGCGGTGCAGGGATGCCGAAGCCATGAGCGACTCCTCGCAGGCGACGGGTCACGCGCAGGACACGGCTCGCACGACCATCCTGGCCCGACTGCGCGCAGGCCTCACCGACCCCGCGGCCGCGTTCAAGGCTCCCGGACAGACAGACCCACAGAGGCCACTCACGCCACTCACGTACGCCGAAGGAAATCGGAAGGCTCTAGCCGAGCGGTTCGGTGCCAGCCTGGACGCCGTCCTGGGAAGCCACGAGATCGTGGGGCAGGACCACGTGGCGCAAAGGGTCCTGGCGCACGTAAAGGGACTGCGCGAGGCCGGCGGTGCCGATGATCTCACGTTCTCGACGGTCCTCGGCTGGGCGCCGAACGCATTGGGCCTACCAGATCTCGAGGGTCACTTGGCTCGCGATGGAATCGCGCTGATGGTGCCTGGCGATCTCCACGATCCGAGCCAGCGAGACGCCGCCGCGGGGCTCGCAGTGGGCATCACCTCGGTCGACGCGGCTCTGGCGAGCACGGGAACTCTCGTGATGCTCGCAGACGCCGGTCGAAGCCGGACCGCCAGCCTCCTGCCCTTGCACCACATCGTCCTGGTCCCGAGCAGTCGCATCCACGCGTCCGCAGAATCGTGGGTCGCGTCTCTCAGAGAAGACGGCCGGTTGGACGCCACCCTCCGAGAGGGATCTCAGGTGACATTCGTCACGGGTCCGAGCAAGTCGGCCGACATCGAACTCACACTGACTCTCGGTGTCCACGGACCCCGAACGGTGCACGCCATCGTCTACCACGATGAGTACCCGGCACGGACTTGAGCGCCGTCGATCCGTTGACGGGCACTATTCCCGGCGCCACTCGTAGGTAAACCCGTCACAACACGGATCGGAGAGCACCAACTCCCCCGCCCCGGTGATTTCCACCCATTGTTCGTCCCATCCGGTGAGCGGGGCCGCATAGACGAGTTGCGCGGAGCGAACCACCGAGCCGTTGTCCAGCTTCGGGACGAACTCGAACGTGGTCGTCACTTCTGGCTGACCGTCCCGGAACAGCACCACCTGGCCCGGCGCGGTGAATGTGATGGTCCGACTGTACCCCTCGGTTTCGGGGGTCTGAGTGACACCGGCGATCCCTCCCGTAGCCCTGACCCACGCCCAGCTTCCGAACAGCGCCCGGGGCAGTGCCTCCGTCTCCGGCACGGTAGGATCCGAGCTACACGCAGCCTGCGCGAGCATGAGCACAAGGACCGGCAGAAGCGAGCCCCTGCCCCCGACGCCTCTCCTATCGACACGATTCCACTTGCGGCCCATCACCACTCCCCGCCGGGAAGCCCCGGCTCGTCTATACGGTTGATGCTCAAGTACACGGACCACGGGTAAGGGTTCGAGATGCCCACGTCGGGCTCTCGGGCACTTCCAGCCCCCTTCCGACGTACCCAAATAAACGAATGACGGCAGCCTCTTGTGACAGGGCGGCCTTGCCCCCCGACGGCCCGGCCCTTATGGAGAACCATCGCATCGGACGTCCCTGACCCGTGTGCCATGATCGAGACAGCCATTACCCCGCTACCCGCACCCGGCCGCCGTGGAGCACTACCATCCAGAGCCGGCCGGATATGCACGTCGGCAACCCTGCTGACGGGCATCCTCCTGACGCCGATGCTCCCCGAAGCGGTCTCCGGCCAGGACCTACCTCCCCAGGCCGATATCTATGTGGCGGATCTCTCCGTTTTCGACGGACTCCACTTTCTCGGAGACCTGAAGAACGTCACCAATCGGCCCGAGGCCTACGACAATCAGCCCCAGTTCTCGCCTGACAGCCGCTCGATCCTCTTCACCGCAGCCCAGGAAGACGGCCAGACCGAGATCCATCGCTACTATCTGTCCTCCGGCCGGACCACCCGGATCACGAGGACCAAGGAGAGTGAGTACTCTCCGACTCCGATTCCCGGAGATCGGGCCTTCTCTGCGATCCAGGTCGAGGCGGATTCGACGCAGCGTCTGTGGCGCTTCACCATGGAGGGCATGGACGCGGAGGTGGTCCTCCGTGACGTCGCCCCAGTGGGGTACCATGCCTGGGGCAACGAACAAAGCGTGCTGCTGTTCGTACTCGGGGATCCGCCCACGCTCCAGGTGGCCGACGCCACGACCGGGGTATCCGAAGTGGTCGCCGACAGCATCGGCCGGTCCCTACACAAGATCCCCACCCGGAACGCGTGGAGCTTCGTCGAACGGATCTCCCCTACCGAGTCGTGGATCAGCCAGCTCAACATCGGGACCCACGAAATCGAGCGTCTGATCCAGACCCGTGACGGCGGTGACTTCCACGCCTGGACCCCGGAGGGCGTGCTGCTCATGGCCGCGGGAGGTCAGATCCTCCAGTGGGCTCCGGAATTGGACGAGGAGCTGGATCCGGAGGCGGATCCGCAGGCGGACACAGAAGTGGACGCGGTGGTGGACCCAGGCTGGCGGGTCATGGCGGACCTCGGGCACATGAATCTGACCCTCAGCCGAATCGCGGTCAGCCCCGACGGAACGAAGATCGCCCTTGTCGGTCTCCCGATTCCCCGGGACGAGCCGTAGGGCCTGATCCAGGCCACCGCCGGACGTTCCGATTGCGGAAGGAGTCGTCCCGCAGTAGCTCTCAGCGGCGCGCTGTCGCTAGAGGCACTTTCGCAGTAGCGGCGTCCGACCGCGTCGCAACTCGTAGGGACCCGCCGTCACGTCCCTTGGGATGATATCCACCTCGAGGTTCATCGACGTCCCGCCGATTCGCCCTCGGAAGACCGCCTCGAGCTCCTCTCGAGGCTCTTCGGGTACCGGCCCGCCCTCGGGCACCCAGATGCCGGTGACCTCGAACGATCCGCTCTCATCGAAGGTGATGCCCCCGGGAACGGACGCGTGGGCACAATCGAATTCGAAGCTGGCAGAGCCGGTCTCGATCACCGCGGCCACGCCCTCTCCTCCCCACTCACCCAGAGAGTCCGACACTTGGAACGGATCGGAGCAGGCGGCCATCAGGAGTGAGGCGCACCCTACGGCGAGACGGATTCGAAGGTCCTTCGGTATGATAAGCATCACTGATAGAACGATCTGGACGGGCCTCTTGTGACAGTCCTCCGGCGTCGAGCGAGCAGGGCGAAGGCTACTGCCCCACCTCGATACGAACGCTGGAGAAGCTTCGTGAAGGCATACTGACCGGTGTACTGGAGCGCTCCCTGTTCGTCGCGGCCCGGCCTCACTGATCCGGCCCTTCTCCCGCCACGCTCTCCTTCAGCGCCCTAGCCGCGGCGGCGTATCCTCCCCCGGATGCGTCCACAAAGTGGAAGTGAGCGTTCTGGCGGTGCTCGATCAGGCAGGTCATCAACGCCGAGCGCGCGACGTGGATGCCGAATTGCACCTGGCCTCGTCGACGGAGTCCCTCCAGGTATTCCTCCAGCTCCTCGCGTTGATCGGAGCTCCCTGCCAAAACCAGCCGCAGAGATCCGTCGAACTTTCGGAAGTCGGTGTTGGAGACGAGATCCGCCTTGTAGCTGCCCCAGTCGACCTCGCCGCTCCGCACCCCGAAGCGGAGTAGGAACCAGCCGAGAATCACCCGGAAGCGCAGGACCAGCCCGCGGCTCCACCGCTCTACGAGGCCGTTCCGCCAACCCTGCAGCCGTAGTTCGTTTCCC
Organism: Longimicrobiales bacterium; assembly: GCA_965249725.1. Taxonomy (GTDB): domain Bacteria; phylum Gemmatimonadota; class Gemmatimonadetes; order Longimicrobiales; family Gaopeijiaceae; genus CBDDCX01. The sequence goes on along the minus strand of CBDFMQ010000001.1, from coordinate 259,069 downwards.
AAGATCCGCCTGGAGAGCGTGACACGAAGACCACCTTCGGTCACGGGGCGGCAACGGTCCGCATCCCCGTAGATCGCCCGGATCCGATCCATGATGGGGCCGTACGCCTCAAGCGTTCCTCCGGATTCCGCCACGGCGTCGATGATGACGGCCACCGTCTCGCCGCGCGGACTGGGGATCTCCCCCCAGCGGCATTCGAGGCCACTGTAGTCCGCGTCCGCAGCGGAATCGGCCGCGATCAGGATTTCGGGGGGCAGCTCACCGGCCTTCAGGCTTCGCTCCGCGACTTCGGCTCCTCCTCCATGCAGGGCACACTGGACGTAGTGGGGAGAAACGCGGTGGCGGGCCACCAGTATGTCATGGCCCGACTCCCGGAGGTGGGACACCGGCACGATGGCGGCCCGTAACTCCAACCCGAAGCTCTCCCTGGCCATTGCGGTGGTAGCGGACATGGCAAGAGTGACCTCGTGAGCGGCGCGACCCGGAATGCACAGCAGCGCTCCGTCACCGCCGAAGATGTAGGGGATCTCTACCGGAACGAGCGCGTTCACCGTAGCGGCGATGACCGACACCCCGACGGTGTTCACCGCCTTGTACTCCCCCGCCTCGATGGCCCCCGTGGAATCGACCACATCGGCAACGACCAAGGACCAATCGTCCGGGAGTCGCGTGTAGCTCTCGACACGGACGAGCGCCTCGAAATCGTCGACCGGTTCGATCGCACTGTAGAAGGATTCTGACATGCTGTGGCGCGTTTCGGCGGAGGGTCTGCAGCACAGTTGAACCCATCGCCACGACATGATGCAAGTCACGCCGATAATCCCCCCTCGGCACGCTGGGCTCCAGCCGGCCTCGACTCATTGCCCCACACGTTCCTATCCCCTACGCTAAAAAGTCTCCCATGGCAGGTATGAACTCCGGAGGGCTCCATGTTCTCGAATTCCAAGGCACCAAGACTAATGAAGTGCGGCATTGTGGTAGCCGCTTTAGCCGTTTTGACCGGTTGTGAGTCCGGCGACGAAGCCGACCTCGTGCTGAGAAACGGCAATATCGTGACCGTCGACGATGCGAATCCAGCCGCTCAGGCGCTCGCCGCCAAAGACGGTCGAATCGTGGCCCTGGGAAGCGACGCCGACGTCGAGCAGTACATCGGCTCGAACACCGAGGTGATCGACTTGGACGGCATGACAGCCATCCCGGGACTCATCGAGGGCCACGCGCACTTCATAGGCGTCGGTGATGCCAACCTGCAGCTCAAGCTCATGGAAGTGCCCAACTGGGGCGAGATAGTAGCCATGGTCGAGGAAGCCGTGGCTCAGGCAGAGCCCGGAGAACTCATCCGCGGGCGTGGATGGCACCAGGAAAAGTGGGACGAGGTGGTCGAAGGAAGCGTCGAGGGCGTGCCGACCCACCACAGCCTCAGCGCCGTGTCGCCCGACAACCCGGTGATCCTCAGACACGCCAGCGGCCACGCGACGTTCGCCAACGCCAAGGCCATGGAGATGGCGGGCCTCGGTGCCGAAACACGCAGCCCGTCCGGAGGCGAGATCGTGAGGGACGCATCGGGCAATGCCACGGGCTACCTCAAGGAGAGCGCCGGTGGCCTGTTGGGCCCGGCCCGGGAGGGGGCGGTCGCACCTGATCCCAGGCGAGTGGTAGAGCTGGCGCAGGAGGAGGCGATGTCCAAGGGGCTCACCTCGTTCCAAGACGCGGGCTCCGGGTTCAACACGATCGATGTCTTCCGTGAGATGGCCGAGGACGGAAGTCTCAAGATCCGGCTCTGGGTCATGATCAGGGCGTCCAACGCCGACTTGGCGGAGAAGCTGCCCGACTACAAGATCATCGGCGCCGGCGACGATCGGCTCACGGTGCGCGCGATCAAGAGCAGCATCGATGGAGCATTGGGATCACACGGAGCGTGGCTCCTGGAGCCGTACAACGACCTTCCCGAGAGCAGCGGGCTCCCTCGTGACATCGAGGGCATCTACGAGACCGCGGAGTTGGCGATCCAACACGGGTTCCAACTGGGTGTCCACGCCATCGGCGACCGGGGCAACCGCGTGGTGTTCGACATCTACGAGGAGACATTCGAGGAGCACCCCGACCAGGAGGATCTGCGCTGGCGCATCGAACACGCGCAGCACCTGCATCCGGAGGACATTTCGCGCTTCGGAAACTTGAAGGTGATCGCGTCGATGCAGGGCGTTCACGCCACGTCCGACGGACCCTGGGTAGAGCCGCGTCTCGGTGAGGAGCGAGCCGAGTGGGGAGCCTATGTGTGGCAGGACATCATGAAGGCAGGTGGCATGGTGACCAACGGAACCGACGCGCCCGTCGAGGACGTCGATCCCCTGGCGAGCTTCTACGCTACGGTTTCACGTAGGATGAACAACGGGGACGTCTTCTACCCCGACCAGCGCATGAGCCGCATGGAGGCCCTCAAGTCGTACACCATCAACGTGGCCTACTCGGGTTACGAAGAGGACATCAAGGGCTCTCTCGAGGTGGGCAAGCTCGCGGACGTCACCGTACTCACCAAGGACATCATGACGATTCCGGAGAACGAGATTCCTTCTACCGAGATCGCGTATACGATCGTGGGCGGGGAAGTCATGTACACCGGCGGGACGAACTGATCGGAGGGTGCCGGACGAGTCGTACGGCTTCGAGCTGGTAGCGTTCGACGTCGCCGGCACGACGCTGAGCGTTGCCGACGAGGTTCCGGCGGCATTTCGATACGCGTTCTCCACCGTGGACCTGGGCGTCAGCGACGCCCAGGTCCGCGCCGTTAGGGGGGTCTCCAAGCGAGAGGCCATTGGGGAGTTGTTGTCGACCCTGACGCCGGACCCGAAACACGACGAACTCACCCGCACCGCAGACGCGGTTTTCTCGGCCTTCAAGAGACGCCTTCAGGACGCCTACGGCAGAGCCGAGGTGCGGCCCGTGGCCGGGGCCGAAGAGACGTTCGCGTGGCTCAAGGACCGCGGAATCGCCGTCGCTCTGACCACGGGCTTCGACCGTGACCTGGTCCATCTGCTGCTGACACGGGTCGGATGGACCAATACCTTGGACGCCGTCGTCTGCGACGATGACGTGGAGCACGGCCGACCCGAACCCGACTTGATACTCGAAGCCATGCACAGAACGAATACCCAGAACGTGGCGCGTGTCGTAGCGGTCGGCGACACCACCGCCGACCTGCAGGCAGCGCAACGAGCCGGAGTCGGGTTGGCCGTGGGCGTGCTTTCAGGAGCCCATACCGAGGAAATGCTCCGGTCGGCGCCTCACGATGCGATCATCGGATCCGTTGCAGAGCTACCGGCGGTCCTTCGAGCGAGCGGACGGATCGAGTGAGCGGCGCGACCACCGAGGGGGCTCACGCCGCGCAACCCGAGCTTCGGCGAACGCTGGGGACCTTCGACGGCATCGCACTCCTCGTCGGGATCGTGATCGGATCCGGGATCTACACGACCCCGGCCCTCGTCTCGGTGTATTTCGACTCGTTCTCGGCCGTGATGACGGTGTGGGTCGCGGTGGGGCTGTTCGCGATGATCGGGGGGCTCATCTACGCCGAGTTGGGCACCCGGCTCCCCGCCACCGGCGGTGAGTACGTCTACATCACCCGCTGCTTCGGCCCCTTCGCCGGATTCATGTTCGGCTGGGCCCAGCTCTTCATCATCCGAACGAGTCCTGCCGCGGGACTCGCCCTGGTCGCCTCGGATTACGTAGGTGTGCTCACGGATCTCAGCCCGCGAGGACACACGGCCGTGGCCCTGAGCATCATCGCGGGCCTGGGAGTCTTCAACTACGTGGGCATCAAGTGGGCGAGCATGTTCCAGAAGATCACCACGGTCATCAAGGTCGGCTTCCTGGTGCTCTTCGCCGCCGTGGGAGTGGCGCTCATGAGCGGCGTACCCGACCTGCTCGGGACTCAGGCGGCACCCACCACCGGCCTGGGCCCGGCGGGCAATCTCATCGCCGCCCTGATGTTGATCATCTTCACCCACACCGGTTATGACCGAGTCGGCTACGTGGCCGGCGAGATGAAGGACCCGAGCAGGGTGATTCCCCGCGCCATGTTGTTCGGAATCGGAACCGTCCTCGGCATCTATTGGTCCGTCATCACCGTGTATCACTACACGCTCGGCATGGAGGGCATGCAGACCACCGTCACGCCTGCCGCCGACGTGGCGACGATCATGGTCGGTGCGGTGGGTGCGAGCATCGTAGCCGTCATGGCCATCGTCTCAGCCATTGGGAGCATCAACGGGACGATGATGTCGGCCACACGTGTCTACTTCGCGATGGCCCGTGATGGACTGTTCTTCCGCTGGTTGGATCACGTGCATCCGACGTTCCGAACGCCGTCACGTGCGATCATCGTCCACTGCCTGTGGGCTTCGGTGATCCTCGTGGTTCGGGGCTCGTTCGAGGCCATTGCCGCGGGCATGGTCTTCGCCATCCTCATCTTCTACACCATGACGACGCTGGCCTTGTTCAAGCTGCGTCGAAACGAGGTGGGCAGTGAGGGTGCGTTCAAGATGCCGTTCTATCCCCTGCTCCCGTCCATCTACCTGATCGGGATCGTGGGACTGCTGGTTCTTCGTGCGATCTTCGAGTGGGAAAAATCGTTGATCGACTTCGCCTTCGTTGCCAGCGGACTCCCGATTAGCTTGTTCTGGCTTTCGAAGAAGAGGAGGGATCATCCTTCAGAAGTATGATGAACGGAACCGCGATCTCATCGTCAACATCGACGGTGAACTCGTCCATCGCGATCAGGCCGGAGTCAGCCCGTTCGACAGCGTCGTCCAGGGCGGCGACGGCGTTTGGGAAGGCCTCCGGCTCTATCAAGGACGCATCTTTCGGCTGATCGAGCACCTGGACCGACTCAGGGACTCTGCCAAGGCCCTGGCGTTCACCGAGATCCCCTCTCACGAGGAGATCATCCACGAGATCCGTCGCACGCTCGAGGCCAACGACATGGTCGACGGTGTGCACGTGCGCCTCACACTGACGCGTGGCGTGAAGGTCACGTCCGGGATGGACCCCCGCTTGAACCAGTCGGGCCCGACGCTCATCGTGCTGCCCGAGTTCAAACCCCCGGTGTACGACCGAGGTGGCCTGTCGTTCATCACGAGCTCCGTGCGCCGATTCCCGCCCGACTGCCTGGACCCGAAGATCCATCACAACAACCTGCTCCAGTCGATTCTCGCCAAGATCGAGGCCAATCACGCAGGCGCCGACCAGGCCCTACTGCTCGACCGGCAAGGGTTCATCGCCGAAGCACACGGGACGCACGTGTTCTTCGCACGACGGGATCGGGTCTTCACGAGCACCACGGATGCCTGCCCCGAGGGGATCACCCGCCAGACGATTCTGGACCTCTGTGCTGCCAACGGGATCGAGCACGAGGTCCGAGGGGTCTCACTCACCGAAGCCTACGCTGCTGACGAGATGTTCTGCTCGGGAACCATGGGAGAACTGGTCGCGGTCAATACGTTGGACGGACGCACCATCGGCACTGGGGAAACCGGGCCCATGACCAAACGCCTGTCAGAGCTGTACGCTCAGGAAACCGCAACGAGCGGGTATCAGATCCTCACACGAGAACAGAGCTGAAAGCTCTCTGCATCGGAGAACCACGTGCATCCGTCAGCACCGGCATTAGGTCACCCGGGGCCTGCCTCCAAGGCCTCTTTGGTGAGGTCTCGCATTCCCGGCTACGTCTACGACCAATCCGTTCTGCGCCTATGAACCGAACGGTGGAGCCATCTAGGTGAGCCCGATCGCGGTCACCGTTTTCGCGCTGGTCACTCTTTCACAGGCCGATCTCCACGCGACCGCATCAAGCCCGGCCCCTCAGGTGGCGGCGCTCCAGATCCGTTTCATCGGCAACGAAGGCTTCGAGCTCTCCGACGGTGAGACCACCATCCTCACCGATCTTCCGTATCAGCCGGGCGCGTTCAACTACATGCAGTACGACCCCGGAACCTTGGATCCACAGGGGCGGGTCGTCTCGTTGATCACCCATCGTCACGCGGACCACTTCGACGAAGCGCTGTTCCTCGAGCGGGATTGGGACATCATCGGACCGGTCGAGGTCACCGCGCGGCTGCCGGCTGGCCGCGTAGTCGTGATGAGTGAGGCCATCGAGGTCGGGGCGTTCACGGTCCGGCCGCACCGGACCGCACACAGCGACGTGGAGCACTACTCCTATCTCGTCACGTGGCACGGTCTGCGTTTCTACTTCGTCGGGGACACCGAGAATCCGGGCCATCTCCTCTCCGTCCCCAAGCTGAAGGTCGCGTTCGTGACTCCCTGGCTCGGTTGTACCGCCGGGGCGTTCGGACGTGAAATCGACGCTGAGAGAATCGTGCTGTATCATCAAGCTGAAGGGGAAGGAACGCGCGGGTGTTTCGACGCCCAAGTGATGGAGCAGGGAGAATCCTTCACTCTCACAGCGCCCACCCCCTGACCGTCGGGGAGGGGCCGGTTTTCTTGCGATTGACGGGGGCCCCTCACACCTTGCCTACCGACGTGACGGGCAAGTGCCGGGGCATTCTCGCCAATTCCAGGAGCTCACTATGGTCCCCTTGATGTCACTCTGGATTCCCATCCTGCTGTCGGCTGTGATCGTGTTCATCGCCAGCTCGATCCTCCACATGTTCATGACCTATCACCAGAGCGATTACGGCCAGGTACCCTCGGAGGACAGCGTACGGGAGGCGTTGCGCGGCGCGAACATCGCTCCGGGAGACTACCACATCCCGTACGCGGGAACCGCCAAGGCCATGAGTGATCCGGAGTGGATCGAGAAGGCAAACCAGGGTCCCAACGCCATGTTGACCGTTGTGGCGAACGGCGTCCCGGCCATGGGCAAGTACCTGACGCAGTGGTTCATCTACTGCATCGTCATCGGGATCTTTGCCGCCTATGTGGCCGGCAACGCCGTCCAGCCCGGCGAAGACTACCTGGTAGTGTTCCGCTACGTCGGGAGCGTCGCGTTCGTGGGATATGCTCTGGGACTGCCTCAGAATTCGATTTGGTACCACAAGAATTGGGGCGCCACGTTCAAGTCGATGTTCGACGGGCTCATCTACTCGCTCCTGACGGCAGGGGTGTTCGGATGGCTGTGGCCCGGTTGATCGCTTGAACTAGACCAGACGGCCTCTCGCGGTCTAAGACCGCGGTGAAGAAGGGGACCCCGAGATCGGGGCCCCCTTACGTCTGGTCCGTGCGGATGGCCTGAGATCCCGTCCTACCTCACATAACCTCTCAGCCGGTCATAGTCGCCGACCTGCTCCGGTGTCATCAGCTCGACCGTGCGCAGGTGTGCGATCAGGTGAACGGCTCTCAGCTCACCGTACATCGCCCCCAGCCTGGCCGTGAGTGTCGTGACACCCGAATCGTCGGGCGTGCCTCCTCGAAACAGCTCGGTTAGTTCGCGCTCGGCAGTGATGATCTCCTCGCCCATCTCGATGGCCTGCTCGAGCGTGACGCGCCTGATCTCAGTGAGACCTCCCACCTGGTCGGAGGAAAGCGCCAGTTCGGCCTGGAGCTCGAGCGCGTGCTTGGGACCCGGGAAGTGATTGAGTTCGGCCGCCCGGGCCAATCCCATGCCCTCCCCCGTCCGTAGCTCTCGGAGTTCATCCGGACTGAGCGAGGAGATCTCCATGGCTTCGTGACCTGCATAGGGTGACGGGTGCTGGTGCTGGGCCGTTACCGGCTCGGGTGCGACGGACGTACCCAACAACAGTACGGCCAGGCTCAGGGCCAACGCGGACGGACCTAGGGGTCTCTGCATGTCGAACTCCTTGCGGCAAGGGTGTCATTCCTCGGAAGATGACGGCTCCAGAACCGCACAGCCGTGACTTTTGTCACAGGACCCATGATCGAAGAATCGACGCTCGCAGGAATCGAGATCTTTCGCGAGCTGAACGCCGCCGCCCGTACGGACCTCTGTCGGCAGGCCACGGTTCGACGCCACGTGAAAGGGGCATTGTTGTGGCGGGCCGGTGAGCCTTCTCGTGGCCTGTACGTGCTGTTGAGTGGTCGAGTGCGGGTGCTGCAGACCCGTGCGGGCCGTCAGCAGGTCCACACGGAGGGCCCGGGCGCGACCCTAGGCGAGGTCCCGTTGCTGGACGGGGCGGGATACCCCGCGACGTGTATCGCGGCCACGGACGGGGAATGCCTCATCGTCCCGGCGGACGTGATCCACGCCGCCATCCGCGCGGATCCCGACCTGGCCTGGCGATTGCTCGAGCGTCTGGGGGGACGGGTGCGCCACCTCGTGGCCCGTCTTCAGCGCAATACGCTCGGGACGGTGCGGTCCAGACTGGCCTCGTCGCTACTCGCAGAGGCCACCGATGGGGAGGGTGTGATCCGCGTGGAGGGCACCCAGGAGTCGTGGGCCGAGGATCTGGGAACGGTCCGGGAGGTCCTGGCTCGGGAGTTGGGGAAGATGAAGCAGGAGGGTGTCATCGTCTCCGAGGGTGACGGGACGTACCGGGTATCCGACGAGGAGGCCCTGGAGCGAATCCTGAAGGAGGGCGAGTGACGGTCGCCGTCAGACTGGACGCTCTCCCCTGATGGTGACGCGGTACCCCGATCGGGTCTGGGGCCAGTAGTCCCAGATCGCCAGGTGCTGGGTCCAACGGTTGTCCCAAAACGAGATCGAGTGGGGCTCCCAACGGAAGCGGCACTGGAAGTCGCCACGCTGCACATGCCGGAACAGAAAATCGAGGATCGCGTCGCTTTCGGGCGTAGGCAGGCCCACCAGCCGGGTCGTGAAGATCTCGTTGACGAAGAGGGCCTTTCGTCCCGTCACGGGGTGGGACCGGACCACGGGATGCTCGGCCTTGGGGTATTCACGACCGGCCTCGTCGCGACCGATCAGAGGGTTCACGTCCCGGTAGTATGGCCCACCATCGTGAATCGCGGTCAGCCCCTGGAGCAAGCTCTTCATCGGCCCGGATAGGGCGTCGTAGGCCGCGTACATGCTGGCGAAGAGGGTATCGCCACCCGATTCCGGAACGGTGAACAGGCGGAGGATCGAGCCCAAGGGAGGCTCCTCCGAGCAAGATACGTCGGAGTGCCACCGCTCCCCCGCCACCCGCTTGGACGATTCGTCGGCGTGGATGATCATCACCTCGGGATGGCCCTCCAGCCCGGGATCGTTGGGATGCACGACCAGTTCTCCGAACCACCTGCCGAGAGCCTTTTGCTGCTCGACCGAGATGTCCTGGTTTCGAAAGAAGATCACCTGGTGTGCAGTGAGCGCGTCCTGGATCTCCTTGACGGTGAGGTCGTCCAACGGCTCGGCGAGGTTCACGCCTTCGATTTCCGCCCCGATGACCGGGGTGAGAGGACGGACGGAGAGGCCGGGGGACATTTTGGTCTATCCGGGGAGCATCACGGTAATCGGCTGGCCGACATGGGCGGCCGGATCGACGTTCTTCCGCTGGGTCACCTCTCGTGACCCGCCGCCAGGAAACAACACCTCGATGTCGACTGGCCCATCGCCCCCCAATCCGAAGTGGACCGGCAGCACGCTTTGGGTGTCATAGCCGGACCCGGAGTCGATAAGACGGGTGCCCAGGAGCGTTCGGGTTCCCGCCACGTAGACCCGCACCTCAGCCCCGGCCTTCGTGGCGTGTCCCGCCGCATCGACGACCCGAACCTGGATGGAGCGCCCCGACAGGTCGGAGCCCATCAGGTTCCGCATCACATGGTGCATGCCCGTGTCGGTCACACCCGTGAGGGACAGATCCAAGGCGCCATCGCGATCATAATCGAGCCAGCGAACACCGTGATCCGCATCAAGGCCGAGCAGTTCGGGCGGCGTCACATCGGCGAAACCGTCGCCGGTGTTTCTGAACAGGTAGTCGCGGTATTGAATCCCCCCCGTGACCGTCCCATTGACGAAGAGATCGACCCGTCCGTCGTTGTCGAAATCGCCGAACTCGCACGCATCGTAGCGGGCATCGATATCAAGCCCAAACTCGGGCGCCACGTCGCGGAACGTACCGTCCCCCCCATTCCTGAAGAGGGCGTTGGGACCGTAGTTGGCCATGAATAGGTCAAACAGCCCGTCGTTGTCGTAATCGACCACACACGGACGTACCGTGCCGTGTGACTCGTCTCCGAGCCCCCGCCCTCCACTAACGACGCCCGCAGCAGTCGCCACGTCCGTGAAGGTGCCACCGTCGTTGCTAAAGAGCCTGTTCGGATCCCCGTCCATATTGGCGACGAAGATGTCGAGGTCTCCGTCCTGCTGGTAATCGAACCAGACGGCGCCCACCGTTCTCGCCAAGTCGTCGAGACCAACCTCTGCGGCGACATCCCGGAAGGTCCCGTTCTCGTTCGCAAACAGGGTGTTGGGGAAATTCCGGAGAGCCAGAAAGAGGTCCAGGTCCCCGTCAGAATCGTAATCCACCCAACTCGCCTGCCGCGTCGACCCTTCTGCAACCTGCAACCCTACATCGACCGTGATGTCCAGAAAGGACGTTCCGTCATTCCGGTAGAGCTTGGTGACCGGCCCATCACCACCGGCAAACCCTAGAAAGAGATCCGGGTCCCCGTCCGAATCGAAGTCTCCCCATGCCGACGTCCGGGTCGAGCGCTCATCTGCCAACCCCATCTCGGTCGCCACGTCCACAAGTAGACCATCGTCGTTTCGGTACAGGCGATTCGGGCTTCCGTTGAACCCCACGAAGAGATCGGAATCGCCGTCCCCATCGATATCGGCCCACGCGTTCGTGAGCGTGCCGGGCTCACCCAGGAGCTCGGCTTGCACAGCTGAGAACTCAGGATTCCATACGCCCCCGTCGGCTTCCGAAGAGGTATCCCCTGCCTCGCAGGCCACGGTCACCACGACCATAATAAGCACGGCTGCAAGCGACGTCGGAAGCGCGGCCGGAAGCGCCGTCGGGAGCGCGGTGGCTGGGCGCATGGGAATTCTCCTTGGTGGGACGTTGAGTGATGCTGGGCCCAAGCCGAGGGCGGGGCAAGGCTGGGGCTGCGTGCCCCTTACGCGTCCCGACGCCATCATGGAACTCGCGGGGGTATGCATACGCATGCGTTCACCTCAAGCCGACCCGGCGCTGTGGAAGCTGATGCTGGCGTTGGCGTCGGTGTATGTCATCTGGGGCTCCTCGTACATCGCGATCCGCTTCACGATCGAGACGATCCCTCCGTTCACGATGGCAGCGGTTCGGTTCCTCCCTGCCGGGGCCATCCTCTACGCTTTCGCTCGTAGCAGAACAGAGCGCCCCACCGGGCGTGACTGGCTCTCGGCAGCCATCGTCGGCACGCTGCTGCTCGGGGGAGGAAACGGGGGCGTGGTCTGGGCGATCCAGTGGGTGCCTTCCGGGCTTGCGGCCGTGATCATCGCCTCCGTCTCGTTGTGGATGGTCCTGATCGATTGGCTGACCGGTGGCAGTGAGCGCCCGTCCGGCGCCCTCACCGCCGGCCTTCTGTGGGGACTCCTGGGCGTGGGGCTGCTCGTCAGCTCGGACCGGGTCGGGGCACAGAGTCGGGAAGGACTCCTGGGTGCGATGGCCCTCCTCGGGGCTGCCTTGGCCTGGGCTTCAGGATCGATCTATGCGCGTCGGGCCCGGCTCCCGGATTCGCCCTGGCTCACCACCGCCATGCAGATGCTCTCCGGAGGGGCAGTACTCGCGGTCATGGCGATCATATCAGGCGAACCGGGACAGTTCGATACAGCCAACGTCTCGATGAAGTCGCTGGTCTCCCTCGCGTACCTCATCGTCTTCGGCGCTGTGGTCGCCTACTCGGCCTACATCTGGCTCCTGGGCGTGACCACACCCGCGCGAGCTAGCACCTATGCGTATGTGAACCCGGCGGTGGCCGTGGTTCTCGGATGGCTCCTCGCCGACGAACGACTCGACGCGAAGGCCGCCGTTGCCATGGCGATGATCCTGTCGTCGGTGGTCATTGTGACCTTGAAGGGGGGTCGGCCGAAACGCCCCGTTCAGCCCGCGGCCTCTTCCCACCTGGAGTAGATGCCGAAGACCCGGGTCTCTACCGCGACACCGTCCAGCACCCGCAGGCACTTGGTCAGGTCCTCCGGCCGATCGGCACGGACTTCCATGTAGAACCGGTACTGCCACGGGGCCCCGCGGATGGGTCGAGCGACGATCTGGGTCATGTCGACACCGTGGCCGGCGAAGACCCCCATCACCTCGTGAAGGCCACCCGGTTCATTCCGGACTACGGCAGCCACTGCGGCACTGTCTCCACCTTCCGACGCCGCGGATCCCGGGGCCGTCAGCTCGAAGAACCGGGTGTAGTTCCGATCGTCGTCTTCCACTCCCTCGTTCAGTACCTCCGCACCATAGAGCTGAGCGGCAAGGAGTGATCCGATGGCCGCGTCGTAGCCTGCGTCCCCTAGCATGAGGTCCCGGACTGAACCGGCCGTGTCGTAGACGACGACGCTCTCCATGAGTGGGTAGGCTTGGAAGAGCCCCTTGCACTGCTTCAACGCGACCGGATGTGAAGCCACGGTCCGCACATCCTCGATCCGGACTCCCGGCGCGGCCGAGAGGCAGAGGCGAATACGAACTCGGGTCTCACCCACGACCCGTAAACCAGTCGACCACAACAGATCCAGAGACTCGACGACGGGGCCGGCTAAGGAGTTCTCGACGGGAATCACCGCCCGATCCACCTCGTCGCTCAGAACGGCATCGAAGGCCTCGTCGAAGGTTCTGCATGGCCGAACGTCGATTTCCGATCCGAGCAGCTGTTGGGCCGCCGCGTGGCTGAAAGCCCCCGCCTCTCCCTGGATCGCAACGCGCGTCATATGGCGGCTGCGTCCTCAGCGTGGTCCAGTACAGCTATTGTCTTCATCACCGATTCCTTTGAGAAAAAAACGGACCGCCCACCGACTGGCGCGTCGCTCCTTGCGTCAGCCAGGCCACGATCACAGCATTTCGACAGTCGTGTAAGATGTCGCAACACCCTGACGACCTTCACACCAGAATGCAATTGGCAAGCGATTCACTCACCGACGCCGAAGACCTGAGACGGGTCTTCGGACCGATCGATATCTACCTCTTCGACCAGCTGCTTCGTGGTAGAATCACACCCGGAATGCGGATGCTGGACGCCGGGTGCGGAGAGGGCAGGAATCTGTCGTTTCTGCTTCGAGCCGGATATGACGCATCAGGGATCGATCGCAGTCCCGAAGCCGTGCTCCAGGTGCAACGACTCGCGGCCGAAGTGGCCCCGGCTCTACCCGGGGAGAACTTCCAGGTCTGCAACGTGGCGGAACTCCCACATCCGGATGAGCACTTCGACGTGGTGCTGAGCAGCGCCGTGCTGCACTTCAGCTCGGACGAGTTGGAGTTCGAAGCGATGGTCTCCGCAATGTGGAGGGTTCTCAAGAGCGGCGGCCTCTTCTGGGCCCGAACGGCCTCATCCATCGGGATCGAGGACCGCATCGAGAGCCTAGGGCACCGCCGCTTCCACCTCCCGGACGGGACCGATCGCTTCCTCGTTGATGAGGAGCTCCTCCTCGCTCTGACGGACAAGCTGGGGGGGACCCTCGCGGACCCTATCAAGACCACCAACGTCCAGGGGCTTCGTTGCATGACGACCTGGGTGGTGCGTAAGGGCTAGCGTCCCGTCAGCTTCAGGCTTGGATATACCGCCTCAGGTGCGCATTCTCGTCCTCGGCCACGCGCCGGAAGGCGTTGATGACATCGCCGATCGTCACGATCCCGGCCAACCGGCCGTCCTCGATGACCGGAAGGTGTCGGATCCGATTCTCCGTCATTACCTCCATTACGTGGGCGAGGTCATCGTCGGCCGCGAGCTTGATCACATCGCCAGTCATTACCTGACCAACTTCGAGATCCTCGAGCATATCCGCCTTGGTCGCGGCGAGACGGAGGACGTCACGTTCCGTGAGAATGCCGACGACCTCCCCGCGATCAACGACCACGACACCACCGATGTTTTGGTCAACGAGAACACGGATAACTTGGAGGACACTGTCGCCGGTGGACGCGGTCACCACATCGTGCCCTTTGTGGCTGAGGATATCCCTGATCTTCATACCTGCCTCCTGCTGACGGGTGCGGGGAATCCGTGAGGCAATCTCGGGACTGGACCGTCTCCACGCCATCCGGTTCTTGCCACTGGCCCCTCGGGTCGGACAAGTTCTCCAACCACAACCCCTGAACCCCCAGACCCTCCGTTGCCACTAACCACCTGCCAGGTCTGCGAACGCAGATTCAAAGACGACCGCGAGGATTGTCCCTACTGCGGAGCTCTGTCTGCCTCCAAGGTCCTCCCGAAAGGCCCTCGGCCTGGAGGCGGTGGCGGGAGCTCGAAGGGATGGAAGCGTGCTGCCATCCCGCTCCTCGCCGCGCTCGTAGTCGTCAACCTGTGGCGCGGCCTGAGCGGTGACGCCGGCCCTGATCCCGAGCTTGAGGCCCTGCACTCCGAGGAAGAGGCGGTGCTGATCTGTCGTGAGGCGATCGAATCTGAGATGGCCGAGCAGGATCCCTCGTTCCTCGGACCCGAACGACCCGAGTATCTGCAGGGCGGGGAGTACAGCGTCGTTTTCCCGGTCGAGATTCAGGACGGCCGCCGCCGGACCAGGGCCGAGATTCTCTGCGAGGCGCAGTTCACCCCCGAGACCGGATGGATCGTGGAGGAAGTCTCCGTCGTCACCGGCTGATCACGACCGGCACTACTTCCAGCGAAGCTCCGGCACCCCGGCATACCCCTTCGGATATTCGTAGTGATAGTAGTGCGTCGACCCCTCGTGGTTGATGTGCATGTGCACGCGGGTCGTGGCCGGGTTGCTGGCATCCCGGATGCTGAACGTCGTAAACGACACGCCTGGGGAGTGCGAATACCCCGCTGCGATCAACTCGTCATCATCCGCGGGATATCGAAAGTTGTCGTTGAAGAAGCGCTCGATCTCCTTGTTGGCGTTGTTGAGATCCGCCAGAGCCGCAGCGTTGAAGGCCTTCTGTCGGATACCGTCGAACTCGGGCACCGCGATGCCCGCCAACAGTGCGACGATGACCGTCACGATCATCAGCTCGATCAGCGTAAACCCGCGGCACGGTAGCCGGCCGTCTGCAGACACTTCGGTCGCCGGGAGCAGCTCGTCTCGGTTGCGACACTCCATGCATATCAATATGCGCACCGTACGCTGGCTTGCCCATATCAGAAAAACCCCTACAGCGCGGCACGCTTCGATTCGTGAGATTATGCTAGTGGTGCGGACATTCTCAGTTTGTCGGGGCGACCGGTCTCTCTCGACGCTTCGAAGGCACCGGTATGCCCCCTTCGGGGGGGAGGCGATCATGCTCCACCTTCAAGAACTGACGGTAACCGAACTGAACCGTAGCGCCGGGGCCCTCCTCGATACGGAGGGGGAAGGCCTAGGAGCCCGACTACGCTTCTCTGTACCCTGAGAGGCCTTCCCCCCACGGATCCGCGGTAGTTGACGCCACGGGGCGTTTCCGTGAGCTTTACGGCGAATAAAGAAAACTGAGCGTAGGCTGTAAGCAGAAGTACCGATGCGGGGGCCTCCACGGGCTGCCCGCTTTTTTCGTGGCAAGTGCCACGACCCAGCGCGGGGGTTACGACCGCGAGAGTCAAGAAGTCGGAAGGTGCGGATTGTCCGAAACTCCGACCATGACCAACAAGATGGAGCAAGATGATGCGTACCAAAGGCACTGTGAAGTGGTTCAACGACCAAAAGGGCTTCGGCTTTATCACCCCGGAGGATGGCAGCAGAGATCTGTTCGTTCATCATTCGGCGATTCAGGCCGAGGGCTTCAAGTCTCTCGCCGAGGGCGAGAGCGTTGAGTTCGACGTGGTGGAGGGCCAGAAGGGTCCCGCTGCAGAGAACGTCCAGAAGCTCTAAAGCCTCAATAAGGCCGTATGGCCTATAGCAGGCGGCGGGCCATCCCGAGGATTCGGGGTGGCCCGCTTTTTTACGAAGGGATGGTAGACATCGAGAACCCACTCGTCCCGTTCGTGCGCTCCCAGGGTAGACTCGTGCTGGACGGTGGCCTGGCCACCGCCTTGGAGGCCCGCGGGCACGTCCTCAACGACGATCTCTGGTCCGCCAAGGTGATCCTGGAGGACCCAGACGCCATCGCGGAAGTACACCGCGATTTCCTGGCCGCAGGTGCCGACTGTATCGCGACGGCTACCTATCAGGCCACGTTCCCCGGCTTCGCGGCCAAGGGTCTCGGAGAGGAGGAGGCCGAGGGACTTCTGGTGCAGGCCGTAGACATCGCGGTCGATACCCGCGACGCCTTCTGGGCGGACCCGGCCAACCGACAGGGTCGCCTTCGCCCCCTCGTCGCGGCCAGTATCGGGCCGTACGGAGCGTTCCTCGCCGACGGATCGGAGTACACCGGCGACTACGGGCTCGACGCGGACGAACTGCACGCCTTCCATGAGAGACGCTGGCAAGCGCTGGCAGGCAGCCGCGCGGACCTGATGGCGTGCGAGACCATTCCGTCGCTTCCCGAAGTCGAGGCTCTCCTTAGACTGTTGCAGGAGACAGAGGACTGCTGGGCGTGGATGAGCTTCAGCTGTCGGGACGGAGCTCATCTGAGTGACGGCACTCGGCTCGAGCAGGTCGCCGAGTTGTGCGCCGGCGAGCCACGGATAGCGGCTATCGGGGTCAACTGCATCCCTCCCTATCGAGTTTCGTCGCTCATCGGCGAGATGAGGAAGGCCAAGCCGAAGCACGTCATCGTCTATGCGAACTCCGGTGAGACCTACGACGCGACCACGAAGACCTGGGCCCCATCCCCGCACCAGAGCGACTTGGTGACCTTCGTGGAAGAATGGGCCGAACTGGGCGCGACCGGAATCGGCGGATGTTGCCGAATCCAGCCCGGGCACATCGCTGAAATTCGGAGCACGCTGATACCGATGGGGCCGGTCCTCGGATCGGCATCGCCGTGACGGACTCCTTGCCGAGAATCTTCGTGGACGCCGACGCCTGTCCGGTGAAGGATGAGGTCTATCGTGTCGCCCAGCGCTACGGCATCGGCGTGAAGCTGGTCTCCAACTCCTGGCTCCGCACGCCCCGGGAGGATTGGCTCGAATTGGTGATCGTGGACGGAGAGCTAGACGCAGCAGACGCCTGGATCGTCGAACACGTATCCGAGGACGACATCGTGATTACGGCCGACATCCCCCTGGCCGCGGACTGCTTGAGCAAGGGGGCCGGGGTGCTCGGTCCACGTGGACGTCCCTACACGGAGGATTCCATCGGTGGCGCACTGGCAACCAGGGAACTCATGTCCCAACTACGCGATATGGGCGAAGTGACCGGCGGACCCCCTCCCTTTGAGAAGCGGGACCGGTCTCAGTTCCTCCAGGCCCTCGACCAGATGATCCAGGCCGTCCGCAGGAAGAAGTAGGAGGCGCGCCGAGGTGCCAAAGGAAAAGACTTGACCGGGAGCACACGGGCAGGCACCGTTGGTTCACCCTCGACCCGACGTCGAGGATTTCTTCCGTGTCGCTACTGGCACGGGGCCTAGCGCGGGGGAGTTTCCGCGCGAGTCATCTAGTCGGAAGGTGCGGTTCATCCGGACTCCGACAGTGACCACCAAAGGAGCTGGATGATGCGTACCAGAGGGACAGTGAAGTGGTTCAACGATCAGAAGGGATTCGGATTCATCACGCCGGAGGACAACAGCAAGGACTGCTTTGTCCACCACTCTGCCATTCAGGCTGAGGGCTTCAAGACACTGAACGAAGGCGACGTCGTCGAGTTCGAGATCGTCGAGGGGCAGAAGGGACCAGCCGCAGAGAACGTGGTGAGAGTCACCTGACCTGTTCCTGAGCTGATAGAGGCTTCAGGGGCCGCTCCGATTCGTCGGGGCGGCCCCTTCTTTTTTGCCCGCCCACGGATCCGCCCATGAGCCCCGAAACCGCGACGCGCTCCCCTGCCCCCATCCTGATTCCCGGGATCTTCACCGGGACGTAGCGAGCGTGGGCTCACCTGAGGCAGGTACTCGGAGATCCCTCCCTCTGGTGACCTCTTGCGGTCGATTGTCGAGACCGTGAACCTCATTTCAACACGTCGACCGCTCAATCACTGGAGACCGAGTTGAACCTGAGAGACCACTGGGAAACGGTCTACCGAGAAAAGGACCTCTCCCAGGTCAGCTGGTATCAGAATCGGCCCGATCCGTCGCTGTCCTTCATCTCCAGAGCCGGCGTTGACAGCGACTCCCGCATTCTCGACGTAGGCGCAGGCACGTCGACTCTGGTGGATAATCTCCTGGAGTCGGGTTACCGGCACCTGGGCGTTCTCGACGTATCGTCCACGGCCATCGACATCACACGAAAGCGTCTTGGAGATCGTGCACCGGACGTGGAGTGGTTCGTTTCAAACGTGACCGAATTCGTGTCGCCGCATCCCTGGGATGTCTGGCACGACCGGGCTGTGCTCCATTTTCTCACCGATGACGAAGATCGGGCCGCGTACCGACAGCGGCTTAGAGCGTCCGTCGCGGAGGGCGGTGCAGCGGTATTGAGTACGTTCGGTCCTGAGGGGCCGACACGTTGTAGTGGCCTGGATGTTCGACGATACGATGCGGACGACATGACGGACTGGATCGGTCCGGACTTCTCTCTCGAGCACCAGGAGATCGTCGATCACACCACCCCGGGAGGGGGAGCTCAGCAGTTCCTGTCCTGCCTGTTCAGGCGGACGAACGGAACGCCTTGAGCCGGCTTCGCCTCGGGATGTCCTCGCTCTCCCACCTGTAAAAAAATGTGGCGGGGACGAGGGATGGGTGCTAACGTTGTTGGGTAATTCCCCCCCCAAACATCGAGCGCCCAAAGAGAAACCCCGTCCCCGCCGGGAGTCTGAGCTTTTGTCCACTGAACTGGTTCTCCTCATCGAGGATAACCACGAACACGCGACCCTGATCCAAGCTCTCTTGGACTTCCGGGCCCTCGACAGCCCCGTGTTCGTCACGGCCAGTGTGGCGGAAGCGGAGGCGTACCTGGGAGGCGAGTGGCCCTTCGACAATCGACAGCGGCACCCGCTTCCGGGACTGATCGTACTCGACCACTGGCTGTTGGACGGCACCGGGCTCGAGATCCTGGAATGGCTCCAGGATTTCGACGAGCTGTCGTCGATTCCGGTGGTGGTGTTCACAGCCTGCCTGGAAAAAAGCGTGGAGAAGCGCGCCCGCGCATTCGGTGTCCGCGACTTCCTCGTGAAGCCCGACGGGTACGAGGACCTGGCCATGGCGATCGAACGCATCCTTCGTCCGCCTCCGCAGCAAGAGGCCGACGCCGAGGGATCCAAGGCCGGCTAGCACCCCCCAACGGCAGGACCCAGTGCATGTTGGCACGCCTCATGCGTCAGAGAGGGTGAGCCCAGTACTTCTCGCCAACCGACGCGGAGGCCACCATGCGCCGTTCACCTCGAAGAACTAGCCCCGTGTCGAGTCCGATGAGGACCCAAGTGACATCGTCCCTGGCCGGTGCGTTCCTCCTCCTTCTGCCCGCCTGTGCTACTGGAGGCGGCGGTAGCGGGCCCGTGCCGGTCAGGGACACCAACCCGGTGGTGCTCGCCGAGGGGGCACGGAGTCACGACGCGACACGTCCCCTCAGCGTCCAGGTGATGATGCCCGACGAGCGGGTGCCCTGTCCCTTCGAAGCGCTCGGCACCCTGACCGTACGCGCCCCGTTCGTGCACGACACCGGTGGCGAGGATCCCTCCCCCAACGAGTTGCTGACCGGGATCCGGGCCAAGCTTGGGGCGGAGGCCGCGGAGATGGGAGCCGACGCCGCCTTGGTCCGACACCTTCTCTACGACAGACGGAAGCCCTCGTCCACCGGCGGAGCCGATGTTCGGGCGGTCGAAGCGGTGCTGTTGCGCTTCGTAGGGGACGACTGCATGCGACCTACCGGGTAGCGCATGCCACCTGCCGGATTCCGGGCCACACGAGCCGGGGGCGGCCTGGCTCCGTTAGCGGCCTTGTCTGACCCATGAGCCGCCCGCAGCTTCCGGCCAGGCGAAACTACCCCTTTGGATGTGCTCGATCGCCACGACGGCGTCAAACGGCCCGAGCACCGACACCGCAAGGAGCCCAGGTGAGAGCGATCTACATCACGTTGGCAATGATCGTCGCCTTTGTGTCCGTGGCCCACCTGATCTGGGGTCAGGACACCGGCTTCATTCGGGACTTCGCACCGGGGCTCGCAACGGAAGTCCTCGGCATCCTCATCACACTCGTGTTCGTGCACCGCATTCTGGACCGACGGGCCATGGACGAGCGGGCTCGGGCGTCACGGGGAGGAGTTCGGAGGGCCGAGGATCCCCTGCGGGATCTGTCCGACCTGTGGACGGAGATCGTGCGTGGATGCCTGGAACGACTTCCCAGCCGCCCTCCCCACACATATGAGGAGCTGTTCTCCTCCGAATGGTCTGCGGTGATCGATCATTGCGACCTGACGCACGTGCGTTACGCCTGGAGTGACGAGACCTGGGCAGAATCGGCCGCCCGCGTCATCGCCCGGGCGAGGGACCAGATCAGCGGCATCCTGGATCTGTACGGCGTCCATCTGAACGCTCACTTCATCGAAGTGTTGGACGAGATTCGGGACGATCCGTTCCTCTCTCACGTCGAGACCTTGGGCGAGCAGCTTCGAGTGGGAAGAGAGCTCTTCCCCGATGAAATCGAGGCCGACGACTATTCGATATCGCGCACGTCGGCGGTGCGAGGGAAGTTCCTTCGGACCCTGGTACAGGCTATTCGACTCTACAACGAGAGCGCACTGGGCGACGCACCCCTTACGAAACTGCCCGATGACTTTTGGAGTCTGGAGCGGTCGCCGGCTCCGGGGACGCTGCGGTTCGGGGGGTAAAGCGAGACCCCCGAGGGCTTGGAAGCCGCCCGGGAGCCTTGCCTCCCCTCCACTTTCCGTGGGAAGCTACCGGAGTGACGCACCCCTATGGAGCGTTTGTGTGCATCGATCCACGTCACAGCATCCGTCGCGGCACTCGTAGTGGGGCCTCATCGCAGCCTGGAAGACTCCGGCCTCTTGGTCCTCTTTGTGGACCCACAATGCATGTGACAGATCGGATTGCGTGATATGCTGCATATGGCGGACCGAACAAACTGAGACCATGAGGTCACGGCCCCTCGGCACGTCGTGCACGATATAAGCACGGAGATCGTCAATGTCAGGCCCGTCTACCCAGATGTAGTTTTTCCCCCTCGCGAGCCCCATCGCGGGCACGGCAAGGTCCACGTCGACCGCTGCGGCGAAGATGCCACTACTCCAGATGGCATCCGACTCGGGGCTCCTCAACAGATGGGTGCCCGCTCGGGGCCTGATGGTAGCCAAAGGGCCCACGCGGAGCTCGTCGACTACCCTGAAGACCAAGTGCTGCCGGTCCTGCACCCACGGGACATCGTCGAAGAACAAGTTTCGGGCCCGGTCCAAGATCACGTCCATGGCGATCTCGTCGATCGGACTGTCCCAATCTGGGCGATCGGCGGCAATGTTGCGTCGAAGGTCCTCTCGTTCAGCCTCAGTCCAGACTCGCGGTTCCTGGCTCTGGGCCAGGGTGGGGGCGAATACCACGCCTAGCGCCAGGACACCTAACACCCACACTCGACGGGAGCCCAACGCTCTCAATTGCTCGGTTGCCATGTTTTCCTCCTTCGGGGGTACCGGAATAAGAAACATCGACGTCAATTCAGCAGCGAGCGCATGCGCTCCACAACGGCTTGGACGGAGTCGTCTCCGCCGGCCCAAAGTGTCACGACACGGTTCGCCCAAAGCTGCTGCACGGGCGTGTCTCCCGCAGCGGAAGCCAATTCGGCCCGTAGGGCCATGGCGCGCACCAGACCACCTGCATGGTGCACGACTTGGGTCAGCCCCTGATCCTGCAGGCGCAAACTCTGGAGGGGATGATCCAGCACCTCGATCGCCGTGGCCGTGTCTCCCAACGCCAAATAGACACGCGCTTCTCCATAGGCGAAGCTCAGCGGCATGCTCGCGGGGGCCGACACGCTCCGCTGCTCCACTCCCAGAGCCATGTCCTCTCGCAGCGGAGCAAGATCCCCGGACTCAACGAACTTGTACCAGCGATTGAGGTAGTTGCCCACCCGACCCTCCGGATCGTCCACCTCGGGCCTGATCTCGGCATAAGCGACCGTCAACGGCCATGAGAGCGCGGCCCGCATCACTCGATCTCGCGCGTTCCCCGGTACCAGGCTCTCCGCCTGTCGCTTCGCCCTCGTGCGCAGGCCGATCAGACTGTCCATTGGCGCACCCGCCGACGCATACGCGAGCAGACGATTCGCCGTCTCGATCAGCGGAAGTGGCGTGGGAACCGTCCCCTCGGTGTCGTACGGCTCGTAATCGACCGCCGCAACCTCCAACAGCTCCGCAGCTCTATGGACTCGCCCGATCAGAAGGGCCAGGCCGGCCAGGTCGGTCGCCTCTCGCGGCGACGGTGTGGGGTTGCCCAACAGGATCGAATCCGAGAGCCTGGCTGCCTCCGCGAACTGGCCCAACTTGGTGAGCATTCGCACCTCGGCCATAGTCAATCGAAGAGCGCTCAAGGAATCGGCCCTCACCCTGGCCCTGCGGACCGCATCGAGAGCAGAGGTTGTGAAATCGCCCGTCGCTTCCAGGAGCCCAAGGGGTTCCTGGGCTCTTGCCAGCGCCTCCAGCGCTCCTGGGTCGTCCGGAAAAGCCGTCGCCCAGTTTCCCGTTATCTCCATCAGGATCTGACGATTACGGTCGACCGCAC
Source organism: Longimicrobiales bacterium (assembly GCA_965249725.1). Classification (GTDB taxonomy): domain Bacteria; phylum Gemmatimonadota; class Gemmatimonadetes; order Longimicrobiales; family Gaopeijiaceae; genus CBDDCX01. The sequence goes on along the minus strand of CBDFMQ010000001.1, from coordinate 236,271 downwards.
TCGTCGTCGTGGCGGGCATGTTGGCCCGTCGACCAGCGATGATCTCCGGAAGGAGGTAGGGGACGTGCCCGAGCGTATCGTCCTCGAGCTCGACGAACGCAGCGAAGAGGACGGTATCCGGCAGCAGTGCATGGCCGCCTCGCATTCTCGTGGTTACCGTCGGGAGAACGCTCTCGAGGCGAGCGATAGACGTGTCCTGCAGCACTAGGTTGTAAGACGGTACCAACTGAAGTGCCGCCCGATACGCTTCGCCGGCCGCGTGCCAACTGGAGCGAAAGCTCCAGCCCGAGGGGCTCGCCGAGTTCTCGACAACGACTCGGTCGCGTGCGAGACACTCCCCCAACCCAAGCCACGCCGTGAAACTCGCCCGATCCAGTGCTACGAGCTCGGAGAATCCCTCGCAAGCCTGGACCCAGCGCTCCCCGGCTAGCTCGTTGAGGGAGGCGGCCAGCAGCGAGTCCGTACCGAGCAGCCCACTCGGCACGGCCAGCGCGCGAGAAGCATGGGCCCGCCAACTCGACGCCGGCTCACCCGAGAACAGACCGACGAGCGCGCGCCACAGAGAAGCCTGCGTGTACTCCGGATCGATGTCCACGGCAGAGCCGAAGCCCTCGGACGCCCCGTCCAGGTCCCACTCCTCCAGGAACCGGTGGCCCTCGTCGAACTTCAAGAAGGCATCGAAAGAGGTCGTCCCGCCCATCCGCGTCGCGGCGGCTCGTGACGTCGTCTGTCCAAAGAGTAGCCCATCGACCATTTCATCGAACCGTGCCCCGAAGTCCTGCAGGTCGGGCGGTATCCGCGTAGCGTACTCCTGAACGGGTCGTTCCGGCTCAGCTACGTCGTAGAGTACGCCGCGAACCACGGTAGAGTCTCCTGCATCCCATAGCTGCCCCCAGATGAGCCTGCCCGCCCCCAGACTCCGGCTGATCGCCAACGCGTCCTCGAGCCCGGAAATCACACCCCTTCGTCTGGCCAACGCGTCGTTCACGCGGATCAGGTCGACCACCTGCACTCCCCAGCGATCCAACGACTGATACACGAGCGTCTCACAGCGATCCCCGGTGATCAGACCTGGTGCGCTCCCGTCTCTGTGGACGAACGGGAGCACCACGTAGAGAGAGGGGTCAACGTCGATCGGCGGCGTCCCGCCTCGCGTGAGGAAGAGCACAAGAAGGACGGCGATAGCGGTCGCCACGGCCGCCACGGCAGTCCATGAGCGTACCCGTGCCGCCGGACCGACAACCTGGGCATGGGACAAGGCGTCGCGCATTTGCCCCGCGGTCTTGAAGCGATCCGCCGGCGCCTTCGCCATCGCCCGACGAATCAGCTCGTCGACGGGCTCCGGCACGTCTGGACGAACCACACGGATGGAGGGGGCGGGCTCCCGCAGGTGGCGAGCCACCACCGCGAGGGCGGTGCGACCTGTGAAGGGCGGTTGGCCTGCAAGCATCTCATACAGCACACAGCCGAGGCTGTAGATGTCGGATCGGCCGTCCAACTGGCCCTCCGCCCCGCACTGTTCTGGGCTCATGTATTCGGCCGTGCCCACGGTGACCCCGGAGCCGGTGATGCGCTCCTGTCCGTGGCTCTCGATCGCCAGTGCGACTCCGAAGTCGCTAATGACCGCATGCCCCGCCTCGATCATGATGTTGGCGGGCTTGATGTCACGGTGAACGACGCCGGACTCGTGAGCGTAGTCGAGCCCGTCGGCGATTTCGCGTGTCAGGCGGAAAGCGTCTTCGACGGGGAGTTGCCCCTCGCGATCAAGCCACTCCCTCAACGTCTCGCCCTCCGCAAACGGCATGGCGTAGAAGAGCGTGTGCTCTATATGGCCGGAATCGAGGAGGGGTCGAATGTGCGGGTGGACGAGTCCTGCAGTGATTCTTATCTCGCGGAGGAAACGGTCCGATCCGACGGCCTCGGCAAGCTCGGGACGAATCACCTTGAGGGCGACCTTGCGGCTGTGCCGGAGGTCATCGGCCAGATAGACGTGTGCCATCCCGCCCTCGCCCAGCTCACGCTGGATGGCGTAGCGGTCGGAAAGAACGACGCGCAGGTGATCCAAGCGGTCACGCACGGGGACGCTTCCTTGGGATACCGACTGCTGGCTGGGGGGCCGGTGTCCAAGAGCATACGGCCGTGTAGCATGGTTTGCCAGGGAAAAATGACGCAACCGACCCCGAGCCGGACGCGTACGAGTCGCTCGTCGCGCTTCGAGTCACACCATGACCACCAGCAGGCTCACCACCGCCCACACCCACACCACCGCCCCCAACATCCACAACTCCATCGCAGAAGTAGGATGTTCACCCGGTTTTCCGTGGAACCAGGTGCGAATAAGGACCGCGTGGAACCCCGAAGCCAGGAACACGAGAAGGAGCGGATACACTGCCGGCCCGGCGGCGCCTGCCTCGACCAATGCGTTGCCCCAGAACAGCAGCCCCCAGCTCAGCAGGAAGAAGCCCCCCACCGCAACCGGGATCCGTCGAGCTCGCAGCTCTGACAGAAGCGAACCCGACTTCGGTTGCGTGTGCTCGGGCCCGGTCACCGCGCCTCGTGCGGCGACGCCCCCCAGCTCGGCCACGACCTCCACCGCTCGAGGCCGTCGCTCCGCAGAGCGCGCTAGGCAGCGGTCCACTACGGCGGCCAGACCCGGGTCAACACCCTCTCGGACCGCGAGAACGCCCCTCGGCTCGTCGTGGAGCTTCGCCGCGGCCATCTCCGCCGCCGACATTTCTCCGAATGGGTGCTCGCCCGTGAGCATCTCGAAGGCGATGACGCCCAGACTGTAGATGTCGGCGCGTTCGGTCACCCCGTGTCCCGCAAACTGCTCCGGAGCGGCGTAACGCGGATGGCTCAGCAGCTCCCCCGTTTCCGTGAGCCGTTCCGGCGTTTCCGCGCCGGTGGCCAACGTCGCTGCGATCCCGAAATCCGTCAGGGCCACCCGACCCGTGTCTTCCTCGACCAGGACGTTGTCCGGACGCACGTCTCGATGGACGATTCTCTTCGCGTGGGCTCCGGCGAGCCCTTTGGCGATGCCGAGAACCACCCGTCTGATGCCGTCCTCTCCGAGCTGGGTCCCCGAGGCCAGCCAGTCGGCCAGGCTCGTTCCCTTGATCCACTCCATGACGAGATAGGGCAGATCGTCCTGTAGGAACCCGGTCCGGAAGACCGCGGCCACATTAGGGTCCGAGACCCGTGCGGCGGCCTGTGTCTCACGAATGAACCTCCGCCTGGCCGTCTCGGTCTCAGCGTGCTCGGGCCTCAGCACCTTTATGGCGACTAACCGGCGTAAACTCACCTCGCGGGCGAGGAAGATCTCGGCCATCAACCCTTCTCCGATCTTGCGAACAACGTCGAACTCGCCCGCCAAGGTCGCTTCGAGGAGCCCGCGGACGCCTCGATCCGACTTCACGGTCTCCGCCTCGGTGCCGTGAGCCCCCTCCGGAATCGAGACGCTGGACCCGCCAACCTCCGGTCCCGGACCGGGGCGCCCGGCGCCGAGCACTTCTTCGTTTCCGGCCCGAATCTGCTCAATCAGGCGGCATGTCTCCTCGAGAGGACTGACCTCCAGCTCCCGGCGGAGCATGCGCTCGAATTCGTCGAACTGACTGAGCGCCTCCGACCGACGTCCGGCGTCGGCGAGCAGCTTGACCAACGCGTGCTGCGCCTCATCGTCGAGCGGGTCGCACTCGACCCATGAGTAGGTCACCGCCAGGGCTCCTTCGAGGTCCCGCAGCCCCAGACGTCGCTCCAACTCGGCACGCTGGGCATTCCTCCTCATTCGGTCGATGGCGGAGCGTTGCCGTTCGACCCACCTCTGGAAGTCGCCCGAGTCGACGAGATAGGTACCCTCGAGAAACGCCCCGTGGTACAGGTCCAACGCCTCCTCGTACCTCTCGGCCTCAACGGCTTGAACGAATCGCTCGGCGTCCGACTCCAAGTCACTGGCGCGCAGCACCTCCCCCGCCGATTCGATCCAATCTTCACCGAGGTCCTTCCGCAACTCGTAGAGAGTCTGGCTCAGGGAGTGTCGGGCCTTCTCCGGAGAACTCTCGGGCCAGACGAGCCCCATCGCGGCGTCTCGAGTGGTGTCACGCTCGAGGGCGATGTAGAGCAGAAGGGCGCACCGCGTTCCACGGACCGCGTAGGACTTCAACTCCTCGGGCCCGCGGAACACCTGAAGTCTGCCCAGCGTGTTGAGACGGACGGTCATGGCAGAGGCCCTTCAAGCGTGGCCGGAGCATCGCCTGGGGGAAGACGGCAGGATTCTAGACTCCGACGGTGCCTGATCATTGTCCACGGCCGCCTGGAAACGCAAGCACCGGACATCGGTCACGACATGTGAATCATTCGTCCCTCAGGCGCAGTCGACGACCCACGCCACGCCCGCCACGAGTGCATCCCCGCTTCGGCGTACAATTCGGACAATCCCATAGGTGGCAACATGTTACGGAGATTACACACGCTTCACGCCGTGCAGCTACGAGGAATGGGACGCTTGGACGGCGACCTCGCTTCAACGGGTCTCCCGGGGCCCTGCCACCAAACCTGTCCGAACCGTCTGACTCCCGGCTGATACCGGTCTGATGGCCCGACTCTAGCCTCCTTCCACAAGCAGCGAGTGCCCCCCGGGGCGCGCAACGAAGGATGTGTGCGATGAGTGTCTCCCGTTCCACCGCCGAGCCCAGGTGGTCACGGCTCTCCGTCGCCATGCGCGGATTCTCCGCGCGGATGGACCAAGGTGCCTACCGGGCCACCCACTGGCTCAGTGGAAACCGACAAGACCAACTCGAGTCCCTACACAAGGAGGATTCCGTGAAACCGGAAGCGAAGAAAGCGAAGCACAAGGAGTCGAAGGCCGTGATGTTTCTGGAGGTGACCGGCGTCATCGTCGCCTACATCGCCATCATCGCCTCCCTGGCCTACCCCGTGGTGACGGCTGCCAACGGGGGTGCCTAAACCTCGGATCCGTCCGCTCTCCGGGGCCGGGCCTCGCTTCCCGGTCCCGGCAGAGCGGTCGCCGCGCCCCATCGGTCCACCCCACGGAGTCGCGGGCACCGCAGGAATGACCCTGCGCCAATCGCAGTTGTGCACCCGTTCGCCCCCGTGCAGTTTCACGTGATGGGTCCGGCTGGACCCGCCACGCCAGGTTCCGCTCAGACCACCAGCTAGGAACATCCTTGATCCGCGCCCTCGTCGCAGTCGCCTTCTCGATCATCTCCATCGGCTGCGTGCTGATCGCTTTCTTTGTGGTGGGCCCGACAACGCCCACGGGTACCCTCTTCATCAACCTGGGCACGGAGATCTTCGGCATCCTGGTCACGGTGGCCGTGGTCGAGTGGTTCTTCGAACGTCGGCGGCTCCAGGACCGCGGGCGTGAGCTTTCCTGGAGGCTGTTCCATTCCATCGAGCGAGTGGTCTGGATCTGGCAGGGAGGCCCACAGCAACCGGGCTCGGAAGAGCTCCTGGGTATCATCTCGGGCATTCGCTCCAAGGACCCCGTGCCCCGATTCACTCGCACACTCCTGGTCAACCTCGGCACGCAGAGCCGCGAGGCCCTCGATACCGAGGCGAATGCGGTAGGGTCGCTCGTGGGCCTCAAGGATGCCCTGGGCGACATGCAGAGCCTGGGATCCCTGAGAGACGGCGAGTCGGGTGTTTCCGTTCGGATGGTGGCTGAGATCCTCGAGTCGTCGGCCACAGGACTATCCCGGGTGTTGGGCCAGTCCACTCACCGGCTCCCCGCCGGTCTCATCCGATACCGAGACCCAAGTGTGGAAGCCCAGGAACAGCGCTACTACGACCACGGCCACGACGCGGCGGCGGCGGCGCGCTCTGCGTCTGAGGAATCAACGGGCCCACGGCCTCGCGAGTCGAGCACTGCCTGACCCACGCAGTGACCGAAACATGATGGAGTCCGCTATGAACCGCTCGACCCGGGAGTAAGAGCATGAACGCTCAAGATGGTCTGTCGCGAAGGTCGTTCTTGGGGGTCACGGCTGCCGGTGCGATACTCTCCGGTGGCGCCCCTCTGAACATCGAACGGTCGCAGGCCGCCGAACGCATCCGCTTACGGGAGCCCGGGCCCATGCTGCCACCCGTCCCGGCTGTGCTACTGTCGGTAAACGGCGCACCGGGTGATCCCGATCACCTCTCGGTCGTGTGGACGTTCATCATCGAGGGCAGCCCACCCCACATCGGCGTGGCCGTGGGCGACGAGCATGTGGCCGGAGAGCTCATCAAGCGCCACGGCGAGTTCGTCCTGAACGTCCCGGTGGCCGACATCGTCACGCCTTTCGACCGAGTGGACATGAGCTCGTCGAGGGTGGGGGACAAGTACGAGCTCTCAGAGCTGACTCGCGGATCGGCCGTCGAGGTGAACGCGCCCACCGTCGAGGAGTGTCCTATACACGTGGAATGCCGCGTCTTCGACTCCCTCCTGGTGCCGCCGGCACGCACGCTGTTCGTCGCGGAGGTCGTCGCCACTACCGTCCTGGAGGGAACCGTGGACGAGAACGAGCGACTCCGTGTGGACGACGTGCCGTTCTTCGGCATGACGGCCGGGAGCGGGGAGTTTTACACGATGGGTCGGGCCGTGGGCCACATCGGCAAGACCGTGGGCCGCTCGGACATCCGGTACTGAGCGATGAGCGCACTCACAGCACCCAGATCGGGTTCGTGAAGATCCAGGGAACCTGCCCGCGCCCCAGCTCCACGTAGATCTCCAGGCGATAGGCTCCTGGCCCCACCAGGGGCCCGGAATCGTACTCGGGCCCCGTCCCCTCCGACACCAGGGCGCCATCACGATAGAGCCGCACGACCGTGGCTGCCGCGACGTTCGGCACCGACGCCTTGATCCTCGTGCTTTCGACCTCCCACGGAATTTCTCCTCCGAACGTCACCGCCTCATCCAGGCTCACGGCCTCGGCGGTGAACCCCGAGGCGTCCGCGACTGCGTCCAGCGCGCAGAAGCTGCGGCCGAGGCGCAGTGCTTCCGTCACGAGCGCGGCATCGTGGACCGCCTCCCCAGTAGGCTCGGCTCCGAGGAGCACGTGTTGGCGGGCTAAGCTGAAGAGGTCCCTGTACGCTGGGAACGGCAGGGCCAGATCATCGGTGACCGGCACGTTCGAGTGCGCATCGACCGAGCAAACGCCGGCTACCCGGTGACCCTCTGCCAGAAGGCGATCCCAGCGCTCGAGTGACGCCGTCGGCCGATCGACCAGTTCCAGCATCGCGGATACCGGCTCGGCCGGAAGAAGCAGAAGCGCCTTGGGCCAATCGCCCAAGCCGTCGTCGCGGAGCTCCGTATCCCAATTCCAGATCTCGAGTGCATCGAAGCCGGCGGGATCCCAGTCGTTCCAGGGATCGCCCGGCCCCTCCGGATGGGCCACGATACGCAGGCCAGGACCCTCCGGGACCGAAGACCCCAACGGTTCACCGCTCTCCTCGGCCTCAGCGCGTCGCGCGCGCCTCTCCTGTGGGTCGTCACCACCGATGACCAGCATGTGTCCGGCAGGCACTCGGGCTTCTTCCCCGAGGACCATCAACCGTCCATCGACATAGATCGGCGCCGGCATGGCCCAGATGTTGTGATCCGTGATGGTGAGAAAGTCGAGTCCGGTGGCCCGGGCGGCCGCCGCGACCTCCTCGATCGTGCCGCCGCCGTCCGAAGCCACGGTGTGCACATGAATGGCACCCACCCATTCAAGCGGCCCCCGAGCCGAGGGCGCCTCTAGCGGGAGTCGAGTCGCGACCGATACCACCACCACCGCAACGAACGCGACCAATGCGGCTACGAGCGTGATCCTGAGCAGCCGGGTCAGCACGAACCGTCAGTCCTGCGGACGACCGCCGCGGTGAAGTAGGTGAGATGCTGGCCCATCTCGGATGCTAAAGGGCGTCTCGGACTTCGCAACCAGATGCTACCGTCCGCGATTTCGGAGGGGATGACGGCCGTCGCGGGTCGAAAGGTCGACTTCGAATGACTCGCCATCGACGGACATGGTCGCGAATTGCGTCCCGTCGAACGTGATCTGCACATGTCTGGTGCGCGTCTCGTCGCCGTTGCGCCCATTGACGATGACCACCGTCACGTCGCGCGTAACCGCGCCGGAAAGCGGGTATGGATTATCCGCCCGCGGCACGCCGTGAACGACATCGGCCATAACAGACGAACCGGACATGTCATAGCTCCGGTCCCCGTGCTCGTCGGAGTGATGGCTACGGGACACAGAGCCGGTTCCCGAGCCGTTCGCTGTCCGGGTGGTCTCGTCGCCCTCGAGACCGGTGATGGTGACGTCCCGTGTACGGGAGATGCTGCCCGAAATGCCCTCACGGGCCATCTCGCCACTGAACTCGCTCACGAGGTGGATCGAGGCGGTCGTGACCTCGTCGTAGGCCTCCTGCTCGTTGCCGTCGGCGTCGAAAAACGTGACGACCCGAACACGGTCGGGAGGTGCCCCAAGCGGGCCCCGAAGCCACCGACGAACCCCAACTGCAGTTCCGCCACGTCGTCGAGAAGCGCGTCGGCGGAGACCATCGCGACGTCGAGAGTCAGGAGGGTCTCGAGGACCGAGTCGGTCCCGTCGGGTGCGGCAGTGTCACTACAGGAGGCCAGAGCGATCACACCGAAGGCCACCAAGCCAAGTAAGAAACGGTACTTCATATTCTGAATCTCCTCATCTGGCGCACAGGCCGATCAGGGCGACTGATCATCCCTTCCACCGGCTTTGACTACAAGGGGGGTCGATATGTTAAATCGAGTCCCTTATTCTCAATCTACCAACGGCCCGGGTTACACACTCAGAACTTTCTTTTCCGTACAGATTCCGGCTTCGGCCGCACTGTCTTCCTCGGAGGATCTACGATGATCTCGAAGCGCGCTTCCATGCTCCCTCTGATCCTGGCTCTCGCCGTGGCGGGGCTCGCCACATCCGGACTGTCCGGGCAGGACCGTCCCCTAAGGATCTTCATCTCCGTTGACATGGAAGGCATCGGAGGCATCGGGACCGGGAAGATGACGAACGGGGCCGGGAAGGACTACGCCACGGGACGCGCGCTGATGACCGAAGAGGTCAACACTGTGGTTGCGGCCATCTTCGAACACGGCGAGGCCGAGATCCTCGTAAACGACTCACACGGGGACATGCAGAACCTCCTCCACACACGACTCGACCCGCGCGTCACCTACATCCAGGGCAACATCAAGCCTTTGGGAATGGTACAGGGGCTCGACAGCTCCTTCGACGGGGCGATCTTCTTGGGCTATCACGCCCGGGCAGGCACCGACGGTGGCTTCCTGGCGCACACCGGGTCGGGGTCTGTCAAAGGGCTCTGGCTAAACGGGGTGGAGGTTGGTGAGGGCGGTTTGAACGCCCACTATGCCGGATCGCACGACGTCCCGATCCTCGTAGCCGCGGGTGATGCCACCTTCGCAGAGCAGTTCGGTGACCTGGTCCAGACTCGGACAGTCACCACCAAAGAGGCGATCGGATACCAGGTCGCTCGACTCCTGCACCCGGATGTCGTACGAGAGCGTCTTCGCGACGCGACCCACGAGGCCTTGGCCGATCTCGCCAACGCCTCCCCGCTCCAGGTCAGGGATCCGATCAGGATCCGAATGCGCTTCGCCTCCACGACCCGCGCGGATGTGCTTCAGGCCATTCCCGGAATGAGCCGGCTGGACGGGACAAGCGTCGAATACACGGCTCAGGACATGACTCAGGCCTACCAGTTGATTCGTCTGATGTACAAGTACGTCAGCTGGTAGCCCGGTTCCGGCCAGTTTCTTCCGGGGATAAGCGCGGCGGGCTGCTCTTCGGGGCGCGCTGGCCTCTGGCGAGACCGCTAACGTCCCATCCAGCTATTGACGACTTTGACCGAGGCGTAGTCTGTCGGGTCCCGGAGTTACCCCGAATCGGCTTGTGCGCGGCCTCCACGTGCCCGCTGCCACGCGAACCTCAATCGGTCCGACTTCGTTTGACCTAGGGCCCGCTCCTCGCGCCTTCCAGGGCCGTCTGAGAGCCCCCGAATCAGCCCGTTATATTTCATCGTAAGTCGTTACCATGTCGACAGATGAGGGGGTTCGATGCGTCCCGCCACGCTCGCCGGCCCGCAGGTTCCAGACGTTCACAAGATTCCAAACGTTGCCAAAGTTCCAGATGTCGCCACGAACCCCGATGTCCGGGCCGATCCCGATAGATGTCTGGCCGGCGGCGGGGCACCCGACGATCACTTCGACGCGCTCCAGGACCTCGGCGACGAGATCGCCACGCTCGCGGCACACATCCACGCCGCCGAGCATCGCTTCCTGACCCTGATCGCAGAGTTCGACCGGCTCCGCGGGTGGGAGCCGGGCGGCCACAGGTCCTGTGCCCACTGGCTGGCCTTTCGTACCGGCATCGACCTGGGGGCCGCCCGCGAACGAGTACGGGCCTCGCGAGCGCTGCTCGACCTTCCACGCATCAGCGCGTCCATGGCCCAAGGCGAGCTGTCGTTCACGAAGGTGAGGGCGCTCACCCGCGTGGCCACACGCGAGAGCGAAGGCGAGCTGCTCGAGTTGGCCCACTCCTGCACGGCGGCCCAGTTGGAGCGGGTGGTCAGGGCGTGGCGGAGCCTGAGCCGGCACGACGAGGCCGAGCTCGAGAGGATGCGGCACCGCTCGCGCTACTTCTCGGTCTTCCCGGACGAGGAGGGCATGTATCTCGTACGCGGGGGGCTGGACCCGGAGGTAGGAGCGATGCTCATGCGGGCGGTGGACGCTGCGGGTGACGCGCTGTACAGGGAGAGCGCTTCGTCGGATCCGGCGGCGGATGCGACCGCGGACTCCGCCGCGGACCCAGCCACGGACCCTGCCGCTGGCCCCGCCACGGACATCGAGCCGAAGCAGCGGCGAGCGGACGCGGTGGGACTGGTCGCCGAGCGGGCGCTGGCGGTCGGGTTCGGGCAAGAGCGTGCTGAGGATGGACGCGACGACTCGGCCCCCCTCAGCGGGACCCGCACCGAACGCTACCAAGTGGTCCTACACGTCGAATCGCTCACGCTGCAGGCCGAAACAGAGCCGGGCCGCTCGGACCTCGAAGACGGCACGCGCGTTTCCGCGGAAACGTCCCGGAGGCTGTCGTGCGACGCGGCTGTGGTACCGCTCACCGAGTCACCCGACGGCTCGATCCTCGATGTGGGCCGTAAGACACGCACGATCCCTCCGGCGCTCAGGCGCGCGCTCGAGTCTCGCGACCGGGGATGCCGGTTCCCGGGCTGCGGTCTCCGCTTCACCGACGCCCATCACGTGAGACATTGGGCCGACGGGGGGCAGACCAAGCTGGACAACCTCGTGCTTCTGTGCCGGTTCCATCACCGGCTGGTGCACGAGGAGGGCTATACGATGCACTCCCCCCGCGGAGAGCGGCTCTACTTCCTCGATCCCACCATGAGGATGATCCCGGACAGGCCGGCCCCGACCCCACCGCTTCCGCCCAGACCGGCCGAGGCGCTCATCGAGCAGAACCGAGCCCGCAGCATCGAGCCCAACTACGCCACCGCCGCGGCCCGCTACAAATGCGAGGACGATATCCCTCCGGCGACCATCGCGCAGGCGATCGAGGCTCTGGAGAGTTCGCCGTACGTACGTTCGTGATCGAACCATACGTATGACCGTCCCACGCGTGCCCACGCGTGCCCGCGCCCCACCCAGACTCCCCCGCGTTCCGACCCTCCAACCTTTCCGGCTCGACTCCCGTCCAACCCTTCGACCTTCTCTTGTTTACAGAGGGTAGTGCGACAGGTACTCTTGTTTACAGAAAGAAGCGCATGCACCGGTCTCGCTCACAGAGAGAACAGTCAGCGGGACTCCGTTCATGGAGGAAGAGAGCGTGGGCAAACGACAGGGCGACATGATCAAGGGCACCATGGACATGCTGATCCTAAAGGTCCTCTCCATGGAACCCATGCACGGCTGGGGCGTCTCCGAGCGCATTCAGCAGATGTCCAGAGACGTGCTCCAAGTGAACCAGGGATCACTGTACGCGTCTCTCCACCGCCTGACCCGTGAGGGGTGGATCCGTTCGGAGTGGCAGGTGACCGACAACAACCGAAGAGCGCGGTACTACTGCCTGACCCGAGACGGTGAAAAGCAACTGGGAATGGAACTCGAGCACTGGTCCAAGCTGTCCGGGGCGGTGGAACGGATCATCGAAGCGTCGTGAGGCGGGGGGAATAGGATGCGCTGGATCGCGGATCTCAGGTGGAGGCTTCGGGCAATCTTCGACCGGAAGCGGATGGATCGGGAGTTGGACGAAGAGATGATCTTCCACTTGGAGATGGAGGTGAAGAAGAATCTCGATCGGGGGATGGACCCGGCGGAGGCCAGACGGGTGGCCTATGCCCGCTTCGGTGGAGTGGACCGCCAGAAGGAAGCGACCCACTCCTCGTGGGGTGTCGGCTTCGTGGACGACGGTATGCGTGACTTCCGCCATTCTCTCCGCCAGCTTCGTCGCCGCCCGGCCTTCACCGCTCTGGCCGCCCTCACGCTGGCCCTGGGAATCGGAGGCACCGTGGCGCTCTTCAGCGTCGTGAACGGCCTCATGCTGAAGCCTCTTCCCTACGCCCAGGAAGACGGGCTCCTGACCTTCTGGATGCCTCACGACTGGCGCGGCTCGGAGTTCGATTACCTCTCGGAACGCACACGGGTCCTCGAGGGTATCGCCGCCTACGGACAGGACGGCGTGACCTTCCGGGACGGAGACGCGACGAGTCTGGTGAACGTCGTCCAGGCCTCGGCCGAGCTGTTCGACGTTCTCGGCACGGGAGCGTTCATGGGTCGCACGTTCGTCGCCGGAGAGGACCGGCCCGGAGCCGAGCCGACGGTCGTGCTGAGCTACGGATTGTGGCAGCAGGATCTGGGAGGCGATCCGGACGTGATCGGGAAGCGTCTCACCTTGGGTGGGGCCCCCACTACCGTCATCGGAGTGATGCCCCGCGGCTTCTACTTCCCCACGCCCGAGTTCCGCATGTGGCGCCCCCTCGATCTGAATCCGGCCTACGGGGCGTACAGGGGAAACGGCTGGCTCGCCCTCATCGGTCGCTCGAGGCCCGACGCGCACGCCGCCCAACTGGACGAGGAGCTGGCGCGCTTCACCACGGCCCTGGGAGAGAGGTTCACCTACCCCGACGCCTGGGACAAGACCAAGAACGCCTCGTTCACTCCGATCCGGGCATACCTGCTTGGTGACATCACCCCTGCCCTGCTGCTACTCCTGGGCTCCGTGAGCCTTCTCCTCCTCATGGCGTGCGCCAACGTCACCGCTCTCATACTCACTCGGACCTCGGATCGAAGAGGCGAATTGGCAGTTCGCACAGCGTTGGGTGCTGGCCGCGGGCGTCTTGCCCGGCAGATTCTCACGGAATCCGTCACCCTCGGAGTCGTGGCGGGAGCACTAGGCATGGTGCTGGCCGTCGGTCTCTTCGACATCATGGTGTCCGGCCTGCCTCTCCAAGGCGGATTCGAGGACACTCTGACCCTGGACTGGACCGCCCTGGCGGGCGCCCTGGTTCTTTCGCTGACCGTGGGGACGCTCATCTCGGTGATCCCTATCCGAGGACTGCTCCGCGGTCGGCTCGAGGGTGAGGTCGTCGGCGAGCGCAGCCAGCGTGGAGGTATTACCGCCGGCGGCGGCATGCACGGGGCGTTGGTCCTCTCGGAGGTGTTGCTGGCCGTAATGCTGGTGACGGGTGCCACGCTGTTGAGCAGGAGCGTTGCGCACCTCCAATCGCTCGACACGGGAGTGGACCCCACCGGCGTATTGGCCGTGGACCTCGTGGGAGAGGAGACCATGACCGAAGCCGAGCTGCACGCGTTCTTCGAGGTGGTCGTCGACGAGGCGGCCGCGCTACCCGGGGTCAGCTCGACGGGACTCGTGGCCCGACTCCCGATCCGAGACGGCGGTTGGCAAGGCACGGTCAGCGTAGAGGACCGGCCGGACCTGGAGGGCGCGAGACGCCCCAACAGCATGTGGAGGCCAGTGACTCCGGGCTTCTTCGCCACGATGGGAATCGAGATCGTCCAGGGCAGGAGCTTCAACGCGGGCGACATGGCCGGGGCTTCGAAGGTGGTCGTCGTCAGCGAGGCGTTCGCGGAGCGCCTTTGGCCAGGGGACGATCCACTGGGAAGGCGCGTCCGGACGGGCGTCGAGGGCTCGGGCGATTGGCTCACCGTTGTAGGGGTCGCGGAGGAAGTGCGGATGCAGAGCCTCGTGGGCGAAAACACACTCGTCATGTACCAACCGCAAGCACAGGCCCGCTCGGCCGGGTTAGGGATGGTCATAACCCTCAAGACCGACCTCGAGTCGACATCACTGACCGCCCCCTTCCGCGCTCTCGTACGACGTCTCAATCCCAACGTCGCGATCGCTCGTGTCGTCACGATGCAAGACGTTGTGGACGATGCCATGGCAGAACCGCTTCGTCTCCGCTTCTTCCTCGGGCTGTTCGCCCTGTTGGGCTTAGCGCTCGGGACGGTAGGCGTCTACGGCGTCGTTTCGTACTCAGTAGCGCGGCGAAAGGCGGAATTCGGGATCCGCATGGCCCTCGGCGCGGAGCCGAACGCCCTGCTACGATCGGTCCTGCGGAGCGGAATGGTGCCCGTGGTGGGGGGCATCATCGGGGGTATCGCGGCCTCGGCGCTTCTCTCCGGCGTGTTGTCGAGCTTCCTGTTCGGGGTCGAGCCCATGGACCTTGGTAGTTTCGGCGTGGCCAGCCTGGTGCTGCTGGCGACGGGGGTCGTGGCAGCGGCCATTCCCGGGATTCGCGCCAGCCGGACCGATCCAGTGGAGGCGCTCAGGGCGGAGTAGGTCAGGGGACAATCCCTCCCCGCTCCAGGATCACCTCCGGTGGGCGCAACTCACGAGCCACCGTCCTCGACGGTGGCTCGCAGAATCCGGTCCAGCTCCGGAAACTCCGCGTCGTAGTACTCCGCTCCTCTGGCCATCGCCATGGCCTGATAGACGCCTTCGCCC
Organism: Longimicrobiales bacterium; assembly: GCA_965249725.1. Lineage (GTDB taxonomy): Bacteria > Gemmatimonadota > Gemmatimonadetes > Longimicrobiales > Gaopeijiaceae > CBDDCX01. The sequence continues at coordinate 221,257 of CBDFMQ010000001.1, read as the reverse complement.
CGCGGAGGGCCCTCTCCGTACTCGGCGTAGAGGCCGTCCACCACGTCCATACCCTCCACAACCTCACCGATCGGTGAGAATCCGCGCTCGTCGAGACTCGCGTTGTCCTTGTAGTTGACGAAGACTTGGACCGTGCGGCTGTTGGCCCCGCCCTTGGCGAAAGACACCCGCCCGCGCGTGTTCGACTGCGTCGGCGGATCATCGGTCAGGAACTCGTCCTGCCAGATGGCGTTCACATACGGCTCATCGTGTACGCCCCACTGCACCATGAAGCCCTTAAGGACCCTGTGGAAGCGTACTCCGTCGTACCATCCCCGCTTCACAAGATTGTAGAATCGGTCGGCTCCCAGCGGGGCCCACTCCCGGTGCACCTCGATGACGAAGTCCCCGTTGGTGGTCTCGAATCGCGCGCTAAAGGTCCGGGGCGACGTCTCGTTGAACTGGCTCGCCCGTAGTAGGGGGTTCTGAAGTCGCGGATCTACAGGTTCCTCGACGGCTTCCCCGCCACACCCTACGAGTAGGGCAATCGCAAGGAATCGGGCCGCAGGCCTCACCGAAGGCCCATGTCCTGTTCGCTGTCCGTGGTGGCCTTGGGCTTCTCTTTCTTCTTCTCGAGTGTCTCGAGCACGGCGCGCCACTCGAACTTGTCTCCGATCCCACGCACGTAGTGGTCCATCCACGCCATCTCACTCACCGCCTTCACGAGCCGGTTGCGGGGCTGAGATATCCCGTGGGTCCTCCCGGGATACATGAACAACTCCGTAGGCACGCCGAGCTTCTTGAGCGCCATGTGGAGCTCCACTGACTGCGGGCTCGGTACCCGCGGGTCACCTTCCACCACGTGGATCATGGTCGGAGTCTTGGCATTTGCGACGTACTTGAGGGGCGATTGATTCCAGTACGTATCGAAGTTCTCGTACATGAACTCGTCACCGATGTAGAACTGCCGGTTCCTCTGAACGTCGCTCTGCGCGTACATCGAGATCCAGTTCATGGTCCCGGCCCCCGAACTGATCGCCTTGAACCGGTCGGTGTGGGTCACGATCCAGTTCGACCAGTGCCCACCGGCGCTCCACCCCAGCGCTCCCATGCGGTCCCCGTCGACGATGCCCTCGCCGATCAGGTAGTCCACTCCGGTCATGATGTCGTCGTAACCCAACGTGAAGTAGTCCCCGACGATGTCGGTCCTGTGGGCGTTGCCGTAGTTGCGGGAGCCGCGGTAGTTCGGCTTGAGCACGGCATATCCTGCACCCGCGTAGACCTGGGCGCTGTATCCACCGTTGAAGCGCAGAACGTCGGCCGACGCCGGGCCTCCGTGGATCGCCACGATGAGCGGATACCGCTGGCCCTCCTGGTAACCGACAGGCTTCACGAGCACGCCGCCGACCAGCTTGCCGTCCGTCGAACGCCAGTTCACCTCGACCTCTTCGCCGAGCGCCATCCCCCGTACCTCGGGGACCACATCGACCAGCTGTGTCCAAGCCCAGCGGTTCGTCACGTCATCGACGCTCTCGACAGTGAAGACCGTGGCCGGCGTCTTCGGATCCTGGTAGCCGATGAGCACGACGCCCGAATCTTCGTCGCGGCTCACAGCAAGCGCCGCCCGCTCTTCGGTGAGCTGAGTGACCTCACCGCTCCGCACGTCGAGCGCGTGGAGTTGTGTCGTTACCCGGACACCCGCGTTGAAGTAGATCGTATTGCCGTCCTCAGACCAGAAACCGACGCTCGAGCTCTGATCGAACCCGGTACCGATCTTCCGGAAAGAGCCGCCTCGATCGGCCACGTCGCGGATGTACACCCGGTTGTCGGTCATCGTGTAACGCGTCCTGTCATCCGGCGCCGAAAACGCGATCAAGCGGCCATCAGGCGAAACGCTCGGCAGGCTCTCCCCCACCTCGTAGTTGTCCGTGAGGCGCTCGGTGTGCCCCGTGGCTGTCTCGAGCAGGAACTGGTCGGCGTACAACCGCGCACCCGTGATGTTGCGCTCGTAGCGCTCGGCAGAGCCCCCGCTGTATGTGACCCACCGTCCATCGTCCGAGACGTCGAAGGCACCCACGCTCACGGCCGGGTCGTCCGTCAGTTGCCGTGTGTCCCTCGGAGACAAGTCCACCGCCCACAAGTTGGACAGGGGCGTCACCATGTTCTTGACGTCCACGCTGAACCCCTCTTCGAGACGCAGCTCGTTGTCCACGTTCCACGAGTCGGGCCTGGCGAAGTAGATACGCCGGCTGTCGGGAGACCACTCCCAGCGCTCCACCCCCGCGTCACCGTCGGTGATCTGCTCGGGTTGGGCCGTCACGAGGCCGTTTGCCGGCAAGCTGTACAGCTGCTCCTGGCCCGACTTCCCGCTGCGATACACGAGCCAACGGCCGTCGTCGCTGAAGGAGAAGTCGGACACGCCCTCGTCCGCGTCGGTGACGCGCTGAGCCTCACCGCCGTCGGGACGCATCATGTAGAGTTGATCTCCACCCTGGGCCTCTCCATCGTCGGTGTCGCTGCTTCGACTGGCAATGCTGTCCCGATCCGAGGCGAACACGAAGAAGCTCCCATCCCTCGACCAGGCGGGCGACCGCTCGTTCTTGTCGTCCGTATAGGTCATCTGCCGGCTCGACGCGACACCTTGGTCCATCGAAACGAGGTGTATGTCGGCCTGGGATTCCTCCTCCTCCCAGTTCGGCGTCGTGACGGTGTAGAGCATCCACTCGCCCTCGGGACTCGGAGTCCAGGACCCTCCCCTTGCCATCCTCTGGACGTCCATGAACGTCATGGGCACCAGGTCCTGGGCGCTCTGCGCGGCGGCCGGAGCCATCGCTCCCGACACGGTCATAAACGCGGTCGCGGCCGTCAGCAGGAACAGTGAGAAAACCGCACGGGGCGGTGATTCGAGAGCGGAATGCATGGGTTACCTCACACAGCGGTGGTGACGTTGAACAGAAGGATGACGTCGTCCAAAGGAAGGGGCGTCGTCATCGACTCTGATGTATAGGTGGTGTCTGGCCAAATTGCACGCCCCCGACAAGCAAAAGAGCCCCGCCCCGGTGGGGCGAGGCTCTCGGAGCCGAAGCGAGACGTCTCGGGTCTAGTTGCCCGGACCGTCGTTGCCGGGCCGTTTCACCACGACGCGGCGCTTCCGCTTCTTCTTCTTGTGCTGATCATCGGCATCATCCACCTGGATATCGATGGTCACGTCACCGCTGAACGCTTCACCGCTGAACGCTTCACCGCTGAACGCTTCACCGCTGAACGCTTCACCGTCGAACTCCGCTTGGAGTTCCAACTGCAACTCCTCCATGGCTTCCTCGAGCGCCTCGAGATTCATGACTTCGCCATCGAGACTCTCGAGAATCTCGAGCGATCCCAGCGACTCCAAGGACTCGAGCGATTCCAAGGACTTGAGACCCTCGAGTCCCTCGAGTGCCTCCTGAAGGGCGAAGGCCTTCCCGACCCGCACCTCGGTCCGGATCTCGCGGGCTCTCTCGCGGGCCTCACGCGCCTGGCCCCGAGCCTCACGGGCTTTGCTCCGCGCCTCACGACGGATCTCCATGACCTGGACGCGAGCATGATCGTGATCGGATCCGCGCACGCGCATCGTGGTGACGTAATGCGGAGCGTCAGACTCCATGATCGTGATCAACTCATCCTGCACCGCGTTGCGCTGACCGTGCGCATACAGGTTGGTAAGTCCGAACCCGGCACCGGCACCGACTAGTATGGCCGTGACGGCCATGAGGTCTGACTTTCGCACACCCATCGCACGCTCCATTCGCTGAAATCAACCCCCATCCTCGGCCGGCGAATCCCGCTCCGAGGCGTCCCGTCTATTGATATGACGCCGAGGGTGTCCGGATGGTTGCCCAGCGACGCCCCAACACCGACGCCCCAACACCGACGCCCCACCCTCGGCCGCAATCGCTCTCAATACCGCTCGAACGTCCCTGTCTTCTCGACCACGACCCGATGGCCATCCACCGAAGACGGGATCTTCCCCGACCCGTCGTTCCCGGACACGAAGACCTTCAAGCACGGCTTCCCGCCCGACAGCCCGATCGCGGTCCCAGACACTCCGGGGAGGTCGATGACCTTCTTCGTGAGCTTCGCGAGCGCGCGCTTCATGTCGTCCGTCAAGCTATGCGCCGACACGCGGGCCCGCTAACTCCCATCGACGCTCACCCCGAACCGCTCGAGAACGAGATCGATGGGGTTGGCGATGGTGTGCGTGTTGCTTCCGGCAAAGAGCAGTCCGACAGGCCTGCGGTCATCACCACCGCTGCCCTTGGTGACCACGAGCGATCCCGAGTCTCCGCCCTGACTGAAGTTGCCGTCGCTGATCAGAATCTGATCCACGAATCGGACGGTCCCGATGTTGTAGTTCACGTTGATCGTGGCGTTGACCCCCGTCACCGTGCCCGTCGTGAGTCCCGTGGTCCGACCGTACTTCTGAACACGCTGACTCAGAGCCGCGGCATCCGTCTTGGAGCGCGGCTCACCGTAGCCATTTTCCGGCGTGCTCGTCCCGAGGTTCTCCGCCGACGTCAGCGCGATCGCCGCATCGATCCGGTTGTCGGGACAGTTGAGCGCGCTGCAGAACCGAAGCGGCTCGTAATCATGCAGCGTACCGATCGAATTCGTGGGATCCGTCCCGCCGTCCACTCGACCGGGCTGGAGGATGTCATCCCCCTTGTTGGCATCGTTCCGGTTCGCGAATACGTGGTTGTTGCTCAAGGCGAAGGTCTTGCCGCCGTCACTCACCCGGGCTCCGATCGTCCCTGCGGTCACATCGGGCTGGCCACCAGAGACCCCGATCGGGACGGGTCTCGGGAAGCGCTGCTTGGGATCGAGGGCGTCTTCGGACTCCTTCGCCCTCGGACCGTCCCCCAGTGCCCAGAACTCACCGGTCACCTCGGGGAGTACCGGGATGCCCTCGAGGCTGGCCGGCACGCCGAACACGCCCAAACGAGCGGTATACACCATCACAACAGGGATGCCACCCAGTCCGATCCCGACGGCCGTTCCAACGACGCCGTGGATCGCAAACAGATCCGGGCTGTGGAGATCCTGAGCTGCAATGGCAGCCGACAGGTCATAGGAAGCAGGCCCCCGAGACGGCCCGAAGATCCATAGGTCGTCGTGAATCGCAGGGCTGGGCAGGAACAGCTCCGCCAATAAGGCCGCCAAGAACGTGATTCTCGACCGACGTCCCCACCTCGTCACTGGACTCCCCCGTGTCTAGTCATCGGCCAATCTGCTCCTCTGTGGGCGACCTACCTATACCATACGGGACGACCCGGGAAGAAAGTTCCACACATACCTCGTCCCTGCCCTCTCTACCGATGGTGAAATCGACTAAATTGTTGGACTACATTTTCGTTCAGTCCGTTGTGTGAGGCATGATATGAAACGTCTTGGTTATAGCTCTTTGGTGATTCTCTCCGCAGAGCGGACTGCGAGTGCTCGACATCAGTGATCCGGAGAATCCGGTGGAAATCGGCTACTTCGACACTGTGCCGTACGGCGACAACTCGGCCGGTATGGGCGGCTCCTGGAGCAACTACCCCTACTTCGATAGTGGCGTAGTTCTCCCCCTCGTTATACTGAGTCCGGTTCGGCCCCGCGGGGCATTCGATCCTGAGAGGGAGTCAAGAGGACGATGACGGAAGTTTCGGTGACATTGGCCGGTCGCGGAGTGGCCTTGTGGGCCCTGAGCTCCTTGGCGATCACGAGCTGCGGCGGCTACGGCATGCCCGCGGCCACAGCGCCGGTCGATGCTACCGGAGAGGGCCAAGAGGCCAGTGGCTTCGTGCGTGTCGTGGATGCTCTCTCGTTTCTGGATGAGGCGGGGCGGCCTTACGAGTCGCCCCTTCTGGGCGGGCTGAACGTGCCGCGTCCGCAGTTCGCCGATCTCGATGGCGACGGCGACTTGGACCTGTTCCTCCAGGAGCGCACGGGCGAACTCATGCACTTCGAGAACGTGGGATCTCCAAGTGAGCCACGCTTCGTCTGGCGTACCGACACGTATCAGGATCTGGAGATCGGGGAGTGGAGCCGCTTCCTCGACTTCGACCGAGATGGCGATCTGGACCTACTGGCGGAAAACCCGTTCAGCTATGTGCGTTACTTCCGCAACGAGGGCACACCTCAGGGGGCGGCGTTCTTGGCAGTCGATGACTCGGCCCGCGACGTCGACGGGGAGCCCCTCTTCGCAGACCGGCAGAACATCCCGAGCCTCAACGACATCGACTGCGACGGCAATTGGGATCTCTTCTTGGGGCGCGTGGATGGGACGATCAGCCGCTACGAGACGTCGACGACGTCCGCCGACGGGGCGCCGCTCTTCCGATTCGTAGAGGATCGCTTCCAGGGCATCGAGATCGTCGCCGCCATGGCGGGCAGCCTACACGGCGCGAACTCGATGGCGTTCGCCGACATGGACGACGACGACGATCTCGACTTCTTCTGGGGCGACTTCTTCGAGGCCAGCGTGCTCTACCTGGAGAACACGGGATCGTGTAGCGAACCGATTCTGCTCGGTGAGCCCCTGCCCTTCGAGGTCGAGGACTCCCTGACGACGAGTGGATACAACGTCCCGGCGCTGGCCGACGTGGACAACGACGGGGACCTGGACCTCTACGTCGGAGTCCTCGGGGGAGCCTTCAACCCCAACCTGACCACGATCCGGAACTTCCTCTTCTACGAGCAGGTCGACGGCCGCTTCAGCCGACAGACCGAGCGCTTCATCTACACGATCGATGTGGGGAGCGAGAGCATTCCAACGTTCACCGATCTGGACGGGGACGGCGACCTGGACCTGCTCCTTTCCAACAAGATCGATCCGAGCGACACCCGCACCTCTCGCATGTACCGCTTCGAGAATGTGGGATCCACACAGGAGCCCTCCTTCGAAGAGCGAGAGCGGATCGAGCTCTTCACCATGTACCACTACGCGCCGGCGATGGGTGACCTGGACAGCGACGGTGACCTGGACATGCTGATGGGTACCTGGAACAAGGGCGTGTCCTTCTACGTGAACGAGGGCTCGAGCGAAAGGCCCGACTTCGTGCTCGCCGACACGACGCTCATCAAGCTCACGCGGGGCAGCAACAGCACCCCGGCACTGACGGATGTGGATGGAGACGGCGATCTGGACCTCTTCATCGGGGAGTCGTCGGGAGAGCTCAACTTCTACCGCAATGTAGGGACGCCACAGGCTCCCACATTCGAGCTAGTGAGCGACAATTTCCAAGGGATGGACGCCGGTCGCCGGAGCTTCCCAACCTTCGCCGACATGGACGGGGACGGAGATGAGGACCTGCTTCTCGGTCGGGAGGCCGGAGGGTTACTGCTCTACCGCCGCGAGGGAGGGACGGCCGATCCCGTATTCGTTCAGGACTCGACGTTCACCCTTACGCTTCCCAACTACTCCACGCCTTCGGTTGTGGACATCGACGGGGACGGAGATCTCGACGTCTTCTCCGGGAGCCTCGGCGGCGGCTTGGTGATGATGGAGAACCGAACCCGGTAGACGACGGACCTCCGGGATGAAGCTCTAGAGGATGAAGCCCACAACCAGGAAGAGCACCAGCGCCCCAACCGCCGCTATGACCGCGTAGGGCAGCTGGGTCCGCACGTGGTCGATGTGGTCCGTAGCCGACGCCATCGACGCTACGATCGTGCTGTCCGAGATCGGTGAGCAGTGATCCCCGAAGATCCCACCCCCCAGAGCCGCCGCGAGCGTCAGCCCCAGGTGTAGATCCAGGAGCGCGGCCATGGGCACCACGATAGGGATCATGATAGCGAACGTCCCCCACGAAGTCCCCGTGGAAAAGGCCATGATGCAGGCCAGAATGAACACTATGGCCGGCACGAAGCCCGGATTGACGTTCGCCTGCGCTACTTGGGCCAACCACACACCAGTGCCGAGAGCCTGTTGCGTCCCGGCGATCGCAAAGGCGAGGGCCAGAACGATGACCACCGGTGTCAGCCCCTGGATGCCCTTGATGGTGTAGCTCGTCACCTCGCGGAACGTCATGATGCCCTGGAGCCGATACATGAAGGCGCCGAGCAGAATCCCCACGATGACACCCCAGAGCACCGCGTCGGACCCGCTGCCGTTCAGAATCACCCCGTCCCCGGTCAGCCACAGGACGTACGGTACCGTCGCGACCATGGCGAAAATGGGGAGGAGCATGTTGACCGCCCTCTTCGGCACGCCCGGTTTCGCTTCGAGCATGCTGACATCCGACGACATCATCGGCGAGGCGCCGTCCCTGAGCAGCTTGCCCTCCTCCCGAACGCGACGCTCGGCCTCGCGCATGGGTCCGATGTTCCAGTCGGTAAGGCCCACGAAAAACACCATGAGTATCGCGAGGATCGCGTAGAAGTTGAGCGTCAACGCGGAAAGAAGGACACGGTTGGGCTCGGGTACGGACTGTGCCGCCAGGAGGGTGACGATGTACGCACCCCAGGCATTGATGGGGATCAGGAGCTGTTTGGGCGCGCAGGTCGCGTCCAGGATGTAGGCCAGCTTTTCACGTGAGATCTTGGCCCGATCGAAGAGCGGTCGAGAGACCGACCCTGCCACCAGAAGCCCGAAGTTCGACTCGAGGAAGAGCACCATGCTGGTGCCGATGCCGAACATGCGAACCGTGCGCGGGCTCTTCCCCAATCGCTTGTCTTCGACCCATTGGATGAACCCCTCCATGCCACCTGATGCCTGCGTCAGGGTGATGATCCCACCGATCAAGGCGGAGAAGAGCAACGTACGGGCATTCCCTGGGCTGGTGATGGCGTCGAGAAAGACGTTCACACCCTGCACGAGCCCCAGGATCGGATTCCACGAATTGAGGATGGTCCAGCCCAACCACACGAACAACGCGAGCGAGATGTAGACCTCTCGGGTCTTGATGGCCAAAGCGATGGCCACAATGGGTGGAAGAATCGAGAGCCATCCGATGGTCTCCATATCGCCTCGGTTTCGGGGTTATCGGATCACGGGAAGGGATCCATGAAAGGACCAACCTGCGGGCGAAGCCCCGGCACACACAAGGGTTCATCCGCCGTATTCGGGAGAAAACAAGCCAGGAACGGGCTCATGGAGCCCGCTAAGGGCCCTGAACGGGCCTGTGAGACGGCAGAACCTCGCCTGAGACCCCAGATTGCCTTCTACGCCCCCGAGCGCCCTCTAGGCCAACAAGGGAGGCGAGCGGACGCCGCTATTCGTCCTCGATGAGCCGAATCTCGTCCGGACCGTTGGGCACGACGCACAGGAACTCGAACGCCTCGGGCCCGAGGGACTCGTACCAGTGCGGTACACCGGCCGGTATGAAGACCACGTCGTCCCGCTTCACCTCGATCACCCGATCCCCGATGCCGACGCGAGCGTTCCCGCCGAGTACGTACTGCTCATGCTCGACCGTGTTCGTGTGCTTGGGCATGCCCCCGCCGGGCTCCATGATGAAACGGCGCATGGCAAAATTGGGGCCCTCGTCGGGGCCGATGAGAACCTGGCGGACCGTCCCGGAACCCGCACCCACGGGCTCGGACGGGATGTCCCCTGCGTGTTTGTGTTGCATGCATACTCCGTGAGACCGGGTAGATGGTGCGGGATCTTGGTGTGGGATCAGGCCGTGGAAGGCGCCGCCCTCCGATTCCAATCCGCTCGCCATTCGTATATCGCCGCGGACGCATTCAAGAGGAACACAATGTACAGGGCGCTGAACATATACGCTCCGGTAAGCGAGAAAAGGAGGATCGCCGACGCGTCCACCGGCCCGACCCAAAGGACCCAGCTCTCGATCTTCTTGCGGCTCAAGAGCCACTGTGCGATCACGCTCGCAGCCACGATCGTCGCATCCCAATAGACGAAGACGGCCCGGTCGTAGACGCGATCGAAGAAGCTCGCCACGAGGTAGGTGGCAACCAGGAACAATGGCACGTAGAAGAGCCACTCCTTCCAGTGCGTCCAACTGACGTGCAGCTCCGTCCGATGCTCCCCTCCGCGCACCCAGTGATACCAGGCCCACCAGTTGATGGGAAGAAAGTAGAATAGGTGCAGCCAGGCCTGGCCCATGAGGCCCAGGCGGTAGAAGACCAGGCCCACCGCGGTGACACTCACGATCCCGAACGGCCAAGCCACGATGTTCTGTTTGCGAAGCAGCCACACATTGCAGAGCCCGGTGGAGGTCCCGACCAATTCGAGCCAGGATGGACCGCGCGCGAGCCTGGCCGTCAGCAACGCCAAGGCAGCCGTTATGACCAGGGCGGCGAGGAAAACCCTTCCCGCCTCACGGCGGTGGGCGGGGGTTCCGAGAAAGCTGAGGGCCGATGAGTTCATGGGCTGGGAAGTCGAAGGGCTGGTGAGGAAAACCCCACCAGCCCTTCCAATCAACCGGAGGAACGCATAGACGGTGCTTCTAGTTGCGCGTCCGCGCCTGCACGGCCGGTCCGTTCTCCCAGTCCTGAACGCTGGAGATGTTCGGCACGCCCCAATCCAGTCCGTTCCAGCCGGCGAAGCCCTCCATCTTGAAGGCCCAGAAACCCGTCTGGATGTCGGACATCACGATCAGCCCGTCTTCGTTGCGCACGTCTACGCCCCAGGAGCCGTTCATGACACCGGCGTCTTCTGGCTCGAGGTACGTGTCGTAATGCGCGATCGTCTTCGGATGCGCGGGATCGGACAACGTGAAGATCTGCAGTCCGTCCACATAGCCCGATACGAACACGTACGGCCAGCGCACCTCATGGTTGTGCGACAGATGCTCCCAGTTCGCCGTCCACGCCGAGATGGGCCGGTTGATGTTCGCCACCTCGCCATCCAGACCCGGCTTCAGGTCGAAGATCCGAAGCGGAGCGTACTGGTACTCGGTCTCCGCGATGACGTAGCGGCCATCAGGGGACGGCGTGAAGGTGTGTCCACGCCGGACGCCGTTGATCCCGGTCAAGCTGACCAGCAGCTCGGGGTTCTCCAGATCGGTGACGTTGTACACGTAGTAGCCACCGGTGCCACCGCCGTAGAAGCGGTCCTGCTCGCTGTCAGCGTCGTAGCCGGTATAGAAGTCATGATAGCCGGCGGCGCCGACCCGGCCCGGTGTCTGGCCTTGGGGCACAGGGACCTGAGCCACCAATGCATCGTCGGTACGCCCATCGACCACGTATCCCAGGTCGTAGACGTTGGCAAAAGGCCCACCCACCGTGGTGAAGAGGAGGGGACGGCCATTGCTGTGCCGGTAGACGAAGATGTTGTGGAATCCACCGACCTCACCGGGCCCCTGGATCCGACCCACTTCCCTGAACGTCGAAACGTCCGGAAGATCGGTGGCGTCGAAGATGACGGCGCCCAGATCATTGTCCGGGCCACCCTGGCGGAACTGTACGGAGTGGACGACGTAGTTACGCCCGTTGTACTCGAAGATCTTGATGTCCTTGCCCGCGGACCCGATGTGCACGTCCATGTCTTCGAAACTCCACCGAAGAATGACCTTGGCGTCATAGGGATCGGCGATGTCGATGATGTCGAGTCCGCGCCCCTCGCGGGCCACATAGACGTAAGGACGGTTCATGTCCTGCTCGACCTCGATGTCCGACACCCTCTCGCCCAACGGGAGGTGAGCCACCACCTCGATGTTGTCGCTCCCACGACTCTCACTGTCCTCCTGAGCCGTGGCGGGACTCACTAGAAGGAGGTTCGCACCTGCCAGCGTAGCGGCAAGCAGTCCAGCTGTGTGGATTCTCATGGATCACCTCATAGGATGCGGACGTGGGCGGGAGTGTCCGCCGGTTGAAAGCGCTCGAGCCTCTGAAAGGCCGCGGGGCATCTTAACGTCCCACTCCATGAAAGACCAACGCCTCTGGCGTGTACCCACAAAAAACCCGCGCCCCCTGCCGTGAGGCAGGAGGCGCGGGGTAAAGCTCTAGACTAGAGTCTAGTTACCCGGACCGGAAGCTTGGTCCGAAACGTCCCACCAGACTCTACTGTCCCACGCATCGTCTCCGCCATTGGCGGAGATGGCTGAGAGAACGTTGGTCTCGTTGAACGTCTGCTCACTCCGCGGATACGGAAAGCGCACGGGCACTAACGCGTTGAACGCATCGGTGCCAGGAATGAGGTGCGGCACGTTGGTGCGCCGATACTTGCTGTACGCCTCGATGCCCTGATCCCAGAGCTGGAACCAGTACGCCCGGTAGATCAGCGACCGGTTGCTCTCGCCGCCAATACCACCGCCGTCCCAGGCCACCATCGGCCCGGCCAGATACGCGTCGATCTCGGCCTGAGTGATGCCAGGCACGGCAGGCGTAACGAACGCACCCGCGTCCGCAGCCGTACCGTCGGCGTAGACCATCATCGCAGCGGTGATGCCTGCCTCGTAGAGGTCCTGGGCGCTTCCGCCGATCCAACCGCGATCAGCCGCCTCGGCCTGCAGAAGCAGCGTCTCCGCGTACTCCATGAAGAACGCAGGAGCGTCGGGCCTCAAGTGCCAGGCACCGACCACCGAGACGAAGTCGAAGTCCCGCTCGTCGGCATCGTCGAAGCCACGGTCGTCGTTAAGTCCGTTCGGCATGCCACGGTAAACCAATTCGGGCAATGCGTCGACGGCCGCGTCCGCATGGAGGCGGACACGCGGATCGTCACGAACGAGCATCTCGTCGATGAAGTACTTCGCCGGGCGATAGTCACCCGGACGCTCGACGAACCCGACCCACATGGGGTTCTGGTCCGGCGCTGCCGCCGAGTACCAGAGGGCCGCCGAGTGCGAGGCATCTTCCATGACCCCGGCCGCTACCGCAGCCGCTGCCTCGGTCTGAGCCTTGCCCGGGTTTGCCTCGGACATGCGCATGGCCAACCGCAGCCTGAGCGAGTTGGCGAACCGGCGCCACTTGTCCATGTCGCCGCTGTACATCAGGTCACCGCCGGGGAACCCGGAAGCGCCCGTGTTGATCATGCTGGACGCTGCGGTGAGCTCTGCTAACATGTCGTCGTAGATCGCGCTCTGCGCATCGTAGGCCGGCCTGATGATGGCCTCTTCCGCGCCGCCCTTGACGGCGTCGAAATAGGGCGCGTCGCCGTACAGGTCGACCAGGTTGTGGACGGCGTAGGCCTTCAGGATCTTGGCCACCGCCGTTTGATTCGCATCACCCACCTCAATGGCACCATTCAGCACGTTTTGGGCCAGGACGAACACGCCGTTCGGCGGATCGCCACTCAGCGTGAAGAAATCGTTCCAGCAGCAGGATCCGAAGTCCGTGCCCAGATCGTAACGATCCGTGCTCGCGTACTGGATGCGAGCGAAGTGCTGCACGAACAGGGAGACCCGAGGCAGGTCGATGTTGTTCTCACCGACCAGCTTGTCCGCCAGACCCCGGATCAATGACGGGAGTAGGAACTCCGGCGACAGTGACGTCGGGGCGTTAGGGTTTTCATTGATATCCGTCAGGTTACTCAGTTCGTCACACCCCGCCGTGCCAAGAATGGCAACGGTCAGGAGGACGATAAGCGATCTCATCTTCAAGTTTCGCATCTTGGTCTCCTTTCCCTTACCTGGTCACGGTGAAGTTGATGCCGAACGTCCGGTCCGACGGAGCCGACAGGTACTCCACGCCACGTGCGTGGTTGTCGGCGAACGCCACACCATCAGACTCGGGGTCGATGTTCTTGCAAGCCAGCGAGCCACAGAAGGTCTTCAGGTTGCGACCCACCAACGTGATCCGGCCCGTCGAGAATGGAAGCTTCTCAAGCACGTTCGGCGTGAGGTCGAAGCTCAGCTTGACCTCGCGCAGCTTGCCGAACGTCGCCCGCTGAACATGCGGAGACTCCGCACCACGGAACTGATTCCAGAAGATCTTGCCGTCGACGTAGATGTCGTTGGCCGATCCGTCTTCCTTCACGCCCAGCAGGTTCACACCCACCACGTCCGTCCGACGGCCACTGAAGTTCCAGTGCTCGTCGACCGTCACGCCGTCCAGACGCCCACCGTAGTGTGCGCTCTCGTACGTGAGACCATCGCGGTGGCCCAAGCTGCAGGTACCGCAGTAGAAGACGCCGCCCCAGCGGACGTCCAGCAGGAAGCTGAGCTGCATCAGACCGAAGCGGAAATCGTTGCGGACTCCGCCGATCCAGTCCGGCTCACTCGTCGCACGTTCGCCGTCCTTACACACGGCGCCGTCCGACCCACCAGGACACAGCGGCTGCTTCGTCGCTGAACGCGCCGGGTAGCCGTTGCTGGTCACGACCGGCGTGCCGTTCGCATCGCGCTTGAAGTCGTCACCGTAGAGCACGCCGTAGGGCTCACCGATACGAGCCTCGTACGTGACCGCGTAGTTGCCCAGCACGATGCGGTCGAGCGACTCGTGAAGTGCGAGCACCTCACTGCGGTTGCGCGCCCAGTTCAGCGTCATGTCCCACTGCAGGCCAGTGCCCCTCATGATCTCGGTCGTGAGAAGAGCCTCGATACCGGCGTTCTTCACCTCGCCCGCGTTGATGATCTGGTTCGCGAACCCACTCGTGGTCGAGATCGGGACCGACAAGATCTGGTCCCGCGTCTTCGTGTTGTAGTACGTCAGGTCCATCGTCGCCCGGTTGTCCGCGAACCGTACGTCGGCTCCGACTTCCCACGACGTCGTGATCTCAGGCCTCAAGGCGAGAGCCGGAAGATCGTTGCTCGGGATGAACCCAGGCGAACCCTGGAAGGTCTGCAGCTGAGTCATCACGGCGCTGGTCTGATAAGGATCGGCGTCACTGCCGACCTCGGCCCAGCTAGCACGGACCTTCGCGTAGTCGAAGACGCCGCCGTCCCACTGGAACGCGTCAGACAGAACCAAGCTGGCCGACACCGACGGGTAGAAGTAGGAGTTGTTGCCCTCGGGAAGACTCGACGACCAGTCGTTGCGGGCCGTCACGTCGACGAAGGCGTAGTTGCGGAACGAGAGCGAGCCCAGGCCATAGGCGCTGTATACGCGCTTCTCGGTGATCCAGTTGTCGACCGTGGGCGGTACCGCGGAGTTCTGCGGCGTGTAGAGCCCGGGTACGATCAGACGCTCTGTCTCGACCGAGTGACGGTTCGTGTCGTTCGCACGACGGTTCACGCCACCACGCACCGCCACGTTGAAGTCGTCGCTCAGGTCACCCTGGGCGGTCAGCACGACGTCAAAGTTCGTCTCCTGACGGAAGATCGACTGGTCGATGAACGCGCCGAACTTGTAGTCGTGACTGAACATCGGGAACACGTTCTTACGACGGTGCTCGTACCAGTCCGTACCTACACGGGCCGAGATCGAGACTGCGTCGCTGAACGAGTAGTCCAAATCGACGTTGCCGATGAAGCGGTCACGCGTGTCCCTGTTCCCGGCTTCGGCCAGCACGTAGTAGATGTTGTCCCAATAGTTGTGGTTCCAGTTGCGCGGCAGGCCGCTTCCGGGGTGATCCGGGCCGAACTCACTGCCCTTTTCCAGCCACAGGTCGTACGCACGCTTGAGCATCTGCGTCTCATTCGTGCGCTGCCACCACAGATACTGGTACGTCGCCGAGTTCAGCGACCCACCATCGTTCAGAGGACGGTTCGTACCACCGCTCTTCACGTAGCTCGCAGAACCCTGAACCCGAAGGCTCGGAATCGGCGTCACGCCCGCGGCGATCGACAACTGCGTGCGGTCAATCTCGTGTCCGGGCGATTGTCCGTCCGCGTTGACCTGCGTGGCCGACAGACGGCCGTTCGCCTCGCCAGAGCTTCCCGCTACCGAGAAGTGCTCGGTCATGTTGATGCCCGTCTCGAACAGGTCACGCGTCGAGTATGCGACCGGCAGCCAAGGACGCAGCGCGATACCGTCCGCATCCGTCGGATCGGCGGTCCACTGGTTGTACAGCTGCCCGTTCATCGGCGGGCCCCAGCTCTCGTCGATGTAGTCACCGACGCCACCACCGGCTCCGTCCTTGAACTCGAAGTTCTCTTCACGGTCGCCGCCGCCGTACACGTTCTGCCAGCGAGGCGAGATCGTAGACGTGGCGAACGACGCTTCAGCACTCGCCGTGATCTCCAACCGGCCGTCGGCCCCCGCGCCCTTCTTCGTCGTGATCAGGATCACGCCGTTCGAGGCTCGGGAACCATAAAGCGCCGCAGCGTTCGCACCCTTGAGCACCGAGATCGACTCGATGTCGTCAGGGTTCAGGTCCTGTGCCGCGTTGCCGTAGTCCACACGGTTGATACTCGACTCGTAGAAGTCGGTCCCGTTGTCGATCGGCACACCGTCCACTACGAACAGTGGCTGGTTGTTACCGGCGATCGACGCGAGCCCGCGGATCGTGATGTCTGAACGGCCGCCCATGGCGCCCTGGTTCTTGATCAACACGCCGGAAACCTTACCGGACAGTGCGGTCACCAGGTTCGTCGACACGCCCGAATCGGCAATGTCGTCGCCCTGAATGTCCTGCACCGCGTAACCCAACGCTCGCTCGTCACGGCTGATGCCGAGAGCCGTTACAACCAGGCCCTCGAGCTCAACGGCCGTCTCGATGAGTGTGTAGTTTTCCGTGACCGTCGTGCCCTGAACGTCTACACGACGCTGCTGAGCCTCATACCCGATCAACTCCGCACGCATGATCTGCGCACCGTTGGGTACGTTCTGAATCACGAAACGCCCGTCGGAGTTGGTCAGCGTTCCCATCTGTAGATTGGGAATCGAGATCTGCACGCCCGCGAGCGGCTGCCCTGTACCGGAGACCACTGTCCCCGCTACGTTCGTCTGTGCCGCCGCGCTGAAGCCCAAGGGCCCCAACAACAGTGCGACCAGAACGATAGAGTACGTCTTCCGTAGCAATCGGTCCATCGTACTTACCCCCCTAAAAAAGGTAATCGGCGAGAAGCTGAATGTACTGCTCGGACCCGGACGCGCCGAGCGTCCAGGTCCGACCATTCGGAGATCCGTCTAGCGGATGAACGCGTACGAGAGCCCAGCGCTGACGAGGGTGTCATACTGATTGCCCTCGCCCGTACCGGTGCGCGCATAGATCCACTCGACAACGTCGGCAAAGAACGCCGCACCCGAGTCACCGAGCGGCAACGAGACGCCGGCGCCGAGCTGGGCACCGAACTCCGCGAAGTCATACTGATACGTCGGCGCATCGCGCTTGATGTCGATGAAACCACCGCCGAGCTTGAGGTACGGAACGGCTGCGGACATCGGGAATCGGATGAGGACACTCGCGCCGAAGTACTTTCGGTTGAAGTCGACGTCCTCAGAGACAGCCCCCGGGTTGGCAGGCACCGTGACGCCCAGTCCGTCGCCGAGAGCCCGAGCCGAGCAGCACTCTTCGCGCCCGGTCTTCGGTGCGTAATGGAAGTCGCCGCGTACGGCAACGTTCTCGTAGATCACGTAGGTGAATCCGCCGCCGATGGCGGTAGCGGACCCAAACGTGGTCTCCCGGAAGGCATCAAACCCAACCGGGTCGGACGTAAGTCCTCCCTGCAAGTGCAGCGACAGCTGCCCGACCACGTCAGTAGACTGCGACGATGCCGGCGTGGCCAGCATAAAGCCGAGCAAGGCCGTGAAGAAAAGCGAACGAAGTTGTATCATGGACATCGCCCTCGCGTTCAATGGCTGACCACGGGTCGGACGTAGGACGCGCCGATCCTCGATGCAGCCTTCGGTGAAAATAATCGTAACGGGTATATAGAACAGCCTCGTCTGGTCTGTCAAGTAAAGGATTTCACAGTTTTCGCGCTAAGATCCTCACAAGTTGCCCGATGGAGGGCCGGTGCAGTCTCACGCCGGTCCTCCAAGGGCATCGCTGATACTAGTTACGCGAACGGGCCTGCCTAGTTACGGGAGCGTGCCTGAACCGCAGGCCCATTCTCCCAGTCCTGCTGGCTCGAGATGTTCGGCTGTCCCCAATCCAGGCCATTCCAGCCGCTGAACCCCTGCATTCTGAAGGCCCAAAAGCCCGTGGCCATGTCGGAAATCACGATCAGGCCGTCGGCATTGCGCACGTCCACTCCCCACGCGCCGTTCATGATCGAGCTCTCACTGTGCTCGAGGAAGGTATCGTAGTGGGCGATCGTCTTGGGATTCTTGGGATCCTGGAGGCTGAACACCTGCAGGCCATCCCAGTATCCCGAGACGAACACGAAAGGCCAACGCACCTCATGGTTGTGCACCAGGTGCTCCCAATTGGCAGTCCAGGCCGAGATGGGTCGGTTGATGTTCGCCACCTCTCCGTCCAGCCCAGGCTTCAGGTCGAAGATCCGCAGCGGCGCGTACTGGTACTCGGTCTCGGCCACGACGTACCGTCCGTCGGCCGAAGGCGTAAAGGTATGGCCGCCCGTAACGCCGTTGATCCCCGTGAGGCTCACCAGAAGCTCGGGATTCTCCAGGTCCGTAACGTTATAGACGTAATAGCCGCCCGTGCCGCCACCATAGAAGCGATCCTGCTCGGTGTCAGCGTGGAAGCCCGTGTAGAAGTCGTGGTAACTACGGGCGTCCGGCCCCGGAACGGGCACGCGCGCCACCAGCGCCTCGTCGCCCCGTCCCTCTACGACGTAGCCCAAGTCGTACACGTGAGAAAACGGCGTGCTCGTGGTCGTGAAGAGCAGGACCCGGCCATTGCTGTGCTTGTAGACGAAGATGTTGTGGAATCCGCCGAGTTCCTGGGGACCCTGGATGCGAGCCACTTCACGGAACGTCGAGGCATCCGGAAGCCCCGTGACGTCGAAGATGATGGCGCCGAGATCGTAATCGGGCCCCCCCTGCGAGAACTGAGTGGAGAGGACCACGTAATAACGGTCGTTCCACTTGAACTCCTTCAGGTCCTTCCCGCCGGCCCCCATATGGAGCTCGGAGTCCTCGATCCTCCACTGCACCAAGACTTCGGGATTCTCCGGATCATGGATGTCGATCACGTCGATACCACGATCCATGCCGCTTATATCCCCGAACACCTCTCGTCCGAGGAAGACATAAGGGCGATCCATGTCCTGAGAGATCTCGATGTCCGATACGCTGCCCTCGGCCCCCATGGGGACGTGAGCCACGACCTCGATGTTGTCGCTACCACGCTTCTCGGCGTTCTCCTGCGCACCGAGAGCGGCACTCGCCACAACCAGGGCCAGTCCGGCCAAAGCTGCCGTGAGTGTCGTCTTTTTGCTCGTATTCATCTGTCACCTCGTTGAAACGGCTATCTCCGACGGGAGATTCCTGCCTAGTTCTGGTAGCGAGTCCGCGCCTGGTACTCGGGCCCGTTCTCCCAATCCTGCACGCTCGAAATGTTCGGCTGCCCCCAGTCGAGGCCGTTCCAGCCCTTGAAGCCTTCCATACGAAAAGCCCAGAAGCCGGTTACCATGTCCGACACCACGATCAGGCCGTCGGCGTTCCTCACGTCCGTGCCCCACGCCCCGTTCATGACGCCGTCCTCCTCACCTTCCAGGTAGGTGTCGTAGTGGGCGATCGTCCTGGGTTTCTTTGGATCCTGCATGCTGAAGATCTGGAGGCCGTCCAGGTATCCGGACACGAATACGAACGGCCAGCGGACCTCATGGTTGTGCACCAGGTGCTCCCAGTCGGCGGTCCACGCCGAGATCGGCTGCCGGATGTTCGAGACCTCGCCCTCGAGCGCCGGCTTCAGGTCGAACATCCTCAGTGGGGCATACTGGTACTCGGCCTCGGAAATGACGTACCGGCCGTCCGGCGACGGAGTAAACGTGTGTCCCCACGAGATTCCGCTGATTCCCGTCAGCGTCACCAACAGTTCGGGATTCTCCAGGTCGGTCACGTCGAACACATAGTATCCGCCGGTGCCTCCACCATAGAATCGGTCCTGCTGGCTATCCGCGTGGTATCCCGTGTAGAAGTCGTGGTAGCTCTGGGCGTTCTCGCCCGGAACCGGCACGCGCGCAACGAGGGCTTCGTCGCTTCTCCCGTCCAGGACGTGACCCAAGTCATAGACGTGAGCCGCCGGAGTGGTCGTGGTGGCAAAGAGCAGCGGGCGCCCGTTGCTGTGCATGTATGTGAAGATGTTATGGAAGCCGCCCAGCTCCTCAGGGCCCTGGATTCGAGCGACCTCCCGGAAACTCGATGGATCCGGGAGCCCCGTCACGTCGAAGATGATGGCGCCCAGGTCATAGTCCGGCCCACCCTGGCGGAACTGGACCGACAGAATCACGTAGTGACGGCCGTCCCACGAGAAGGCCTTGATGTCCTTGCCGCCCGCCCCGACGTGTAGATCGTTGTCCTCGATCCGCCAACGGTGGATGACCTTGGGATCTGCCGGGTCCGCAATGTCGATGACATCGATCCCGCGATCGCCACCGGCCGATTGTCCAAGGACTTCACGGCCGACGTACGCGAAAGGACGGTTCATGTCCTGTTCGACCTCGATGTCGGACACACTCCCCGGAGCGCCGAGGGGCAGGTGGGACACCACCTCGATGTTGTCGCTACCACGCGACTCGGCATTGTCTTGCGCGGCTACGGTCGTGGCCGTGGAGAGAAGAGCCACGGCGGCCAGGGTCGCGGCAAGGGTCATAGCACTCTTCGTCCTCATCATACACCTCGTCTGATTCTGCTTGTCGGGAGCGTGTCGGATCTTCCACATGGCGAAAGGCTTATGTGGGGAGGCATGTTACGACCTCACCGACGAAAAGAACAACCGACCGCACCCGGAGCCCCGACCCTCTCGATGTACGAACGCCTCGTCTGTCTCACCGAGGAGACCACGGAAGCCCTCTACCTGATGGAAGAAGACTGGCGCATCGTCGGCATCTCCGGCTTCACCGTTCGACCACCCCGGGCCAGAAGGGAAAAACCCAAAGTCTCGGCCTTCACGAGCGCGAAGATCGACCAGATTCTAGACCTGGAACCCGACCTGGTCCTCGGCTTTTCGGACATCCAGGCCGACATCGCCGCCGAGTTGATCCGGCAAGGAGTCGAGGTGCATGTCTTCAATCACCGCAGCGTGCCAGGGATTCTGCGGATGATTCGGACCTTGGGATCCATGATCGGTTGTGAACAGAAGGGTGCTCGGCTGGCGGAGGAGCTGGAAGACGGGCTCGCCGATGTGCGCGCGCATGCTGCGGAGTTCCTCCGCCGTCCGCGCGTCTACTTCGAGGAATGGTACGACCCCCTGATCTCGGGAATCCGATGGGTCTCGGAGCTGGTCGAGATCGCGGGAGGCGAGGACTGCTTCCCGGAGCTGGCAGCATCTTCGCTGGCGAAAGGCCGGATCATCGCCGACCCGGCCGAGGTCATTCGACGGTCCCCTGACATCATTCTCGGTTCGTGGTGCGGTAGGAAGTTCCAGAAGGACAGGCTGGTGGCTCGACCCGGATGGTCTGAGATTCCCGCCGTTCGTAATGACGAAGTGCACGAGATCAAGTCTCCCCTCATCCTGCAGCCGGGCCCGGCGGCGCTCACCGATGGGGTGGCCCGGATCCAGGAAGTCATACCGCGATGGGTCGAGCGACATGAAGGGAGCGGTTCATAGAAGCCATCGCGCTGATGGACTGGGTCCTGTTGGGCCTGGTAACCTTATTCGCCGCCGCGGTACAGGGCACCATCGGATTCGCGTTCACTCTGCTGGCCGTCTCCTTCTTCCTCTTGATCCTCGAGTCCACCGAAGCCGTGCAGGTGACCCTGGTGCTGAACCTGGTGATCTGCGGCTCGTTGTGCCGGCGCCTATGGAGAGATGTGCCGGTGGGCCTGTGGCGGCTACTCCTGACCGGGGCCCTTCTGGGGGTACCGGTGGGGGTGATAGCCTTCGCGTATGCCAGCTTGGGCGCCATCTACGCGGCGGTGGCCGTGGTCATTCTGGCTTTCACCGCGGTTCTCGCCAGGCAAAAGGCCCCCACCAAGGTCGCTGGAGAATCGGGGCAATCGGCCGCGTCGACAGACACAGCCATGCCATACCGCACCCCTTCGGTCCTCGCTGTCGGGGTGGTCGCAGGTGCGATGACGGCGTCCCTCAGTATGCCAGGCCCTGTCCTGGTCCTCTACCTGACCGCCATAGGTGTGGACAAGGCCACCTTCAGAGCGGTCTCCCTCACACTGTTCACCGCTCTATATATAGGAGCGATATTGCTCCAGTCGGCGACGGTAGGCATCTCCCCTCGTGTTTGGATCACGGCGGCCACCCTGCTCCCGCTGGCTTGGGCCGGTGCGGCCCTTGGGCACGCGGCCGCCCGGCACATCAATGAAACCATGTTCCGGCGCTTCGTCCTTCTTCTACTCGCCGCCACCGGATCCTACATGCTGCTGACCACCCTCCTCCGATAGCCTCATGCGTCCTCTGACCGACTTTCCCCGGGTCGAGCTGGCCCACCTCCCGACTCCGCTGGAACCCATGCCCAACCTCTCGGAGCTCGTGGGCGGGCCGAGTCTGCTCGTGAAACGAGACGACTGCACCGGACTCGCCCTAGGAGGCAACAAGGCCCGCCAACTCGAGTTCTACTTCGGAGACGCCGTCGAGCGCGGTGCGACCACGGTCCTCGTTACCGGCGCGGTTCAGTCCAACTTCGTGCGGACGGTGGCTGCGGCCGCATCCAAGCTAGGGCTAGGCTGCCACATCCAACTGGAGGATCGCGTACCGGGGATGGGCGAGGTGTATCACGGATCGGGCAATGTGCTCTTGAATCGGCTGCTGGGTGCCCACCTCCACACGTACCCCGAGGGTGAGGATGAAGCAGGGGCCGACCGAGCCCTCTCTGAAATCGCGCAAGGTCTGGAAGAGGCGGGGAACGCCCTTACTTGATTTATCTATCGGAGGAACACGAGCCCCTCGGGGCCCTCGGGTACGTAGAAGCAGCGGCAGAACTCATTCAGCAGACCGATGAGATGAACGTGCCGTTGAGCACCATCGTGCTGGCCAGCGGCAGCGCTGCTACGCATGCAGGCATGCTCGTCGGACTCAGGGCTCAGGGCCGGAGAGACGTTACGGTACACGGAATCTGCGTCCGCCGCGGGCAGGACGCGCAGAGGGGACGGGTCACACGGGTGGTGCGCAGAACGGAATCCCTCTTGGATTGTGTGGGGATCGTGCAGGAGGACGACGTCCTGGTCACGGACGACTTCCTCGGACCGGCCTATGGGTGCCTGACCGACTCCGCCACCGAGGCCATGCTCATTGCGGCCCGCACAGAAGCCCTGCTCGTGGACCCGGTCTACACAGGCAAGGCCTTTGCGGGATTCTTGGACCTGGTCCGAAAGGGCCGGGTAGGACCCGAGCCGGTCATATTCATGCATACCGGCGGTACCCCGGCCCTCTTCGCCTACGGCCCCGAGATCCTCAGCGCGACGGAGTCCAAGCCGTGATCACTTTGCCTACCGTCCTCAAGTTCATGGTTACCTCGGCGGCGGCACTCGGCATCTCCGCCGTCGTGCGCAGGGGTCGCCAGCACCGCGTATCTCCCTTTGCCAGCCTGATCTCCACCTTCGGCCTCATCATCATGGCCGCGGCCTTCCTGTTTGTGTCGGGAGTGGAAACGGTCTACATGCTGGTCGGCGGCGCCGGCGTCTACGCCATCGGGTTCTTTCTCGAGCGGATCGCCCGGCTGGATGACTACGAGTCAGAAATCGACCTGGAGTAGCAGATGACGAAGCCGCGCTTCCCGCATCCGCTCACACTGCTCACCGGCTGCATTCTGATCGCGGCAGCCTTGAGTTACGTGCTTCCCGCCGGTCAGTACGAGCGTCGGGACGACCCGATAACGGGTCGCAGCGTCGTCGTGGCCGGCACGTACCATGAGGTGGAGCCTGCCCCGGTCGGGTTCTTCCAGGCCATTGTCGCCATCCCGAAGGGCATGGCCGACGCGGCAGACGTCGTCTTTCTGGTGTTCCTCATCGGCGGGGCGTTCACCGTGGTAGACGAGACCGGCGCACTGCGCAGCGCGGTGGGTTGGCTCGTGAAGAGGCTACAGAACCGCGAGGTCCTCGTCATCCCGGTGGTGAGCCTCGCCTTCGCCACCGGCGGCGTCCTGGAGAACATGCAGGAAGAGATCATCGCGCTCGTGCCGGTCCTGCTCATCCTGACGAAGCGCCTGGGTTTCGCGCCTCTCACCGCAGTGTCGATGAGCGCCGGCGCCGCCTTCGTGGGATCGGCCTTCAGTCCCATCAACCCGTTCCAGGTGGGCATCGCCCAGAAACTGGCTGAGCTACCACTGCTTTCGGGTGGCCTCTTCCGCATCGTGTTCCTCGCCGTGGCCCTCGGCATCTGGATCTTCGCCACCATGCGCCACGCAGAGCGCACCCGCACGGCTCCCGAGGCTCCCGAAGACTTAGATGAAGAGGACGGAGTCATGAGCCCCCACGATCTGTCGATTCTGGCCATGGTCGTGGCGACCTTCGCTGTCCTCATCTGGGGCATCCTGAGCATGGGATGGGGCTTCGACGAGATGTCGGCACTCTTCTTCATCATGGGCATCGTGGCCGGTGTCGTGGGTGGACTCCGGGTGATGGGCACGGCGGAGGCATACGTGAAGGGATTCCGCTCGATGGCGTATGCCGCCCTGCTCATCGGCTTCGCCAGAGCCATCTTCGTGGTGCTCGATCAGGGTCGCATCGTGGACACGATCGTCCACGGCATGTTCACCCCCGTGGCCAACCTTCCGGTGGCCCTCTCGGCCCTGGGAATGATGGTCTCTCACGTCTTCGTCCACGTACCGGTGCCCAGCGTGAGCGGGCAGGCCGTGCTGACGATGCCGGTGCTCATCCCCCTGTCCGACCTCCTGGGCCTCTCGCGTCAGGTCACGGTGTTGGCGTACCAATACGGAGCCGGACTCTGTGATCTCATCACGCCGACGAACGGGGCCCTCATGGCCATACTGGCCGCCGGGGGAGTCGAGTATCAGGAGTGGCTCAAGTTCACCGTGAAGTGGTATCTGGTGCTCATGGGCCTAGGCGCCGCCGTGGTCATCCTGGCGATCGCTATCGGGCTTCAGTGACCCAGGCCGGGGTCTCCCGATTCCCAAGCCCCGAATAGGGCCCGGAGCTCCGAGCCCAGGCGCTTCTGCTCGGCGAACAACTCGGCGATCACGTGCCTGCGGGTACGGAGGATCAGGAACCGCCGGGCATCACGGAACCCCCAGCGCCACCGCTCACGGATCCAAAGCCCCGTGATACCTAGAGGAGGCATGAGCAGCAGCAGAGCCAGCCCCACCCCCCAGCCCCATACCCACAGGCCCGCCGCGGCGACCAGGGCCACCCAGGCGGAGTAGTTCAGGAGCCCGAACAGGAGCTTGTAGGTGGATATCCGATCGAGCGCCGGCCTCGCCCTCGCCGTGAGAAAACGCGTGAGCCAGAACGGGGCCCAGAACGTGATGTGGCCCACGAGGGCCAGAGCGATGACGGGAATCCCGACCAGGTAGAGGCGACGGGCCGACCAACGCACGCTGGACGGGATCCCCACGTCGGCGTGCAGGTCGCCTGGTCCGAACCCGAACAGGGCCAGGCGACGATAATGATTGGAAAGGTCGCGCTGCAGGGCCTTCCAGCGGTCGTCCGAGCCCTGCCGGACGGCGGACAGGATCCGCGCGGTGATCTCGTAACGGCGCAACTGGTGGGCCGGGCCCTCGGCCTCCTCCACCTCGAGGCTCCATATCGCCTCGGCGGTTTCCACGAGTGGCCGGTCCTCCCATTTCTCCAGGTTGAGGGTGACTCCCCTCAGCCCCTGATCGATCCGGGCCGTGAGCTCCCGTACCGCATCACGGTCCTTACGGCCTCGCTCGGCCAGATCGTCCCATTGCACGGGCTCTCCCAGAACCACCCGCATCTCTGAGCGAAAACGCTCCTTCCGGGCCGGCACGATTCCGACCGGGACGATGGGGAATGTCCGGGCAGTCTGCTCATAGGCGCCCAGTGCCATGCGCGCGGTACCTGTGCGCAGCTCGGCCAGAGACGGCTCCGAGTGGCTGACGCCCTCCGGGAAGATCCCGATCGCCGCTCCGTGCGCCAACTCCCCGATGACCGCCTCGAAGACGTCACGGTTTTGGCCCATTGCGGACGGGTCGTCTTGCGTTCGATAGACCGGAATCGCTCCGGCCGCCCTGACCATCCACCCGATCTTGGCATCGGTGAACAGTGGCGCCTTCGCCAAGAACCGCACGCGGCGGCCCGTAACACCCGCGACGATGACGGGGTCCACGAGAGAGTTCGGATGGTTGGCAACGAGCAGGACCGGGCCGCCGGGTGGGACCTCTGGGCCGTCCACGGAGAGTCGGTAGAAGACTCGGCTGACCAACCAGCACGACGCGGAGAGCACGGGAAGAAGCCACATGGGATCGGCCTACCTGCGAGTGGACTCCGCCGGCCAGAGCCAGGCCGCGCCGCGCACGCCGCTCGAGTCCCCGTGAACGTTCCGCACCACCCGAGTCGAGCACGTGTCGGTGAACACATAGGGTGCCAGGGCGTGCTTCAGATCCTCCGGCAGGTCGGCGAGATTGGACATGCCCCCTCCCAACACGACGACATCGGGATCGACGACATTGACGACGGTGGCCAAGCCACGGGCCAACCGATCCACGTAGCGGTCGTAGGACGCACTGGCTCCGGCATCACCCTCTGCAGCCCTCGATGCGATCTCATGGGTGGACAGTGCCTCGCCTGTGGTCGCTTCGTGATCGCGGGCAAATCCCGGCCCGGAGACATAAGTCTCGAGACAGCCTCGCTTACCGCAGGCACACTCCGGCCCAGGTCGCTCAGCGTCGTTGGGCCATGGCAACGGGTTGTGGCCCCACTCACCCCCGATCCGCTGCGGCCCTTCCAGAACCTGCTTGTGGACGACCACGCCGCCGCCCACCCCGGTCCCGATGATGATGCCGAAGACGACGTCCGCGCCTGCCCCCGCCCCATCGGTAGCCTCGGAGAAGGCGAAGCAGTTCGCGTCATTCAGGACTCGAACGGGCCGTCCCAGAATCCGCCCCAGGTCGTCGTCGAAGGGACGACCGTTGAGCCACGTGGAGTTGGAGTTTTTGACGAGCCCGGTCGTCGGCGAGATGGCCCCGGGAATGCCGACGCCCACACTCGCCGGCGTCACCGAACCGGTCGTGGTGGCCGCGTCGGCTTCCAGAGACGACACCAGGCCGCGGAGGAGCCCCAGAGTCTGGTCATAGCTCCCCGGGGTCGCGACCCGACGCCGGGCCAGCTCTACGCCATCCGGACCGAGGGCCAAAGCCTCTATCTTGGTGCCGCCCAGATCGACTCCGATACGCAGCGTGGGGGTGGACATGGCGATATAGTATCGCCTGACACCGCACTCGGCCCGTCCCCCACTCTGACAGACCCGGAGCCACCGATGAAACCGGCGGGTGGTCTCGAGCTGCCGCTAACGGCCCGCTGGGTCGCCCGCCGGGTCGCCCGCCGGGTCGCCCGCCGGGTCGCTCGGTGTGGACGGATGGACCGTGCCGGCCGAGCCGGAGCCCTCGCCCGCTTCAGGGGACTGATCGCCCTCAGCCATCGAGGGCGACTCCGGGTGAGACTCCTTAGCCGGCAGGCTCTCGGGGGCAGGCCCCCCTAACAGGGCGCCGCCAAGGAGCTGTTCCGTAAAGTCGAGGCGGGTGTCCACCGAATGAAGCCGTGTCGCCATGTCGGCCATCTCGGCCTTGAGCATCTCGACCTCCCTCGAACCAGCGGAGCCCACCTGTCGCTGCGGCGTCACGGAGATCTTCTTGAGCACCCACTGCCCCAGTAGCGTCCCGGCCGCCCCCATCGCTCCCCCACTCACGAAGATCGCGAGGATCCCGACAATGATCTCCGGCTCCATACCAGCGTCGCCTCAAGTGTGAGTCAGGCGGGACCATCGGCCCCATGCGACAGGCCGACCGAAACGTCTCCTCGACCCGACGTAGATTCCGCCGCTTCTGTTTCGATCAGCGCTCCACGACGGTTCCGGCCCTCGCGTTGAGGATCGCCTCGATCTCTCCCAACGCGCCGATGGACGCGCGGCCCCCCGTGCGCTCCACGAACGTACAGGCCGCCTCGACCTTGGGGCCCATGGAACCGGCCGGAAACTCGTGCCGTCTCAGCTCTTCGGGTGTCGCCGCGCGAATCGGGCTCTGCTCCGGCGTGCCCCAATCCAGGTATACCGCGTCCGCATCGGTGGCAAGAATCAGACAGTCGGCCTCGACCTGTTCCGCCAACAACGCGCTCGCCCGATCCTTGTCGATGACCGCCTCCACACCGTGGAGCTTTCCCTGATCGTCGTACATGGTGGGGATGCCACCGCCACCCGAGCAGATGACGATCACGTTGTGTTCCAGCAGCCAACGCACCGGGCGGATCTCGAAAACTCGCCGTGGGAGGGGAGACGGCACCACACGTCGCCACCCGTCCCCGTCGGGCGCAACGGTCCAGCCGTGTTCCGACGCCAGCGCACGGGCCTCTTCCTCCAGGTAAAGCGGACCGATGGGTTTGGTGGGGTTGTCGAAGGCGGGGTCCGCGGGATCGACCTCGACCATCGTGAGAATGGTCGCGAAGGGTCGCTCGACCGGGAGCCGATTGCCGAGCTCCTGCTCGATCATGTAGCCGATCATGCCTTCGCTTTCGGCCCCCAGCACGTCGAGCGGGGGCGGGCGCACGCCTTTGTACGCCGCGGCCTGCAGAGCCAATAGGCCCACCTGAGGTCCGTTCCCGTGGGTGATGACGAGCTCGTGATCCTGTGCGACCGGGGCGAGGGCATCAGCCGCGATCCGCACGTTCCTCCGTTGCGCAGCTGCCGTGGGAGGCTCTCCTCGCCGTAGAAGAGCATTTCCCCCCAGGGCGACGACGACGCGCACGAGCGTCCGCGCTTACCCGGCCAACGTAGCCACCATCACGGCCTTGATGGTGTGCATACGGTTCTCGGCCTGGTCGAAGACGATGGAGTGCTCTCCCTCGAACACCTCGTCTGTCACCTCCATGCCGTCGAGACCGAACTGCTGAAAGATGTCCTCGCCGACGGCGGTCTGACGGTCATGGAAGGCCGGGAGGCAGTGCAGGAACTTCGCCCGAGGCTCCCCGGTCATCGCCACGACCTGCGAGTTGACCTGATACGGGCGGAGAAGCTCGATACGCTCCGCCCACATCGAGGCGGGTTCACCCATGGAGACCCACACGTCGGTGTAGAGGAAATCCGCGTCGCGGACCGCCTCCTCGACACTCTCGGTTATCGTGACGCTCCCGCCGCTCTCGCCCGCGAACCCCTCGCTGCGGGTCACCAGCCCGGCCTCGGGCCAGCATACGTCAGGCGCCGCGAGTCGAACGTCCATCCCCATCTTCGCACCGCCCACCATGAGCGAATTCCCCATGTTGTTCCGAGCATCCCCGAGGTAGCAGTACGAGATCTCCGACAGAGGCTTGCCCGCGTGTTCCTCCATGGTGAGAAAGTCTGCGAGAATCTGGGTCGGATGGAACTCGTCGGTCAGGCCGTTCCACACCGGAACGCCCGCGAAGGCGCCTAGCTCCTCGACGGTCTCCTGAGCGAAGCCGCGGTACTCGATGCCGTCATACATGCGGCCAAGCACCCTCGCGACGTCCTTCATCGACTCCTTGTTTCCGATCTGCGAGCCCGTGGGCCCCAGATAGGTCACACGAGCCCCTTGGTCGTAAGCTGCGACCTCGAAGGCGCACCGCGTGCGGGTCGAGGTCTTCTCGAAGATCAGGGCGACGTTCTTGCCGCCGAGCTGCGGCTCCTCGAAGCCCTCTGTCTTCGCCCGCTTCAGTTCCGCGGCGAGGTCTAGGAGGTGGCGGATCTCCGTCGGCGCGAAGTCCTCGAGCTTCAGGAAGTGCCGCCCCCTGAGGTCCACGGTCATGCAGGTTCTCCGATAGAGTAGATCTGTTGCCAGAGCGTAGCGGGACGTCACCTAATGATCGGGCCTAGAAGCCTGTTATAGAAGTCCAGCCGATCGCGGGCGGGACACCGACGGCCTCAAACCGCATCGCGCAGGAGCGGGCAAGTCATGCAGTGTCCGCCACCACGACCCCGCCCCAGCTCGGCCCCGTCCACCGTGATGACCTCGACTCCGGCTTTTCGAAGCCGCGTGTTGGTGTATTCGTTTCGCGAGTATGCCACCACGACCCCCGGCTCGATCGCGAGCAGGTTGTTGCCGTCGTCCCACTGTTCTCGCTCGGCCTGGAATTCGTCACCCCCCGTTCCGATGACGCGCAGCTTCCCTACGCCCAGTGCATCCTGCACGGCGTCGAGTAAGCTCGTCTCTTCCCGCACGGACAGCCGACCATCCTCCTGGTCGGAAGGACGCAGACTATACGCCTTGATAGCGTCTACCACCTTCGGGTAGACCGTAACGGCGTCCACATCCACCATGGTGAATACGGTGTCTAGATGCATGTGGGCCCGGTCTCGACCCACTTCACAGGCGATCACGCGCTCTGCGGCCCCCGCTTCGAACAGCGTCTTGGCGAGCAACTCGACCATCCGGGCCGTTGTCCGCTCGCTCAGGCCCATGAGGACCGTCTTGTTGCCGATGGGCATGACGTCGCCACCCTCGAGGGAGGCTCGACCGAAGTCTTCGGCACTTCGGCCACCGTCGCCGTTACGGCCACCGCCACCGTCGTCGCGAGGATACCAGAACTCGAAGTCGGCTCCGACGAACAGAGGGTGACCCGTGTAGATGAGGCCCACGTTGACCGTCTCCAGACGTCGGGCCCGGTAGTACATCGGGTTCAAGGTCACACCGTTGTAGATCCAGCAGGACGAGTCTCGAGTGAAGAGTGAGTTCGGGAGCGGCGGCAGAATGAACGGGGTATGCTCTTCGGCCCGGGCGGTGAGCGAACTGCCCAGGTCCAGCCCTTCTACCTCTCGGTGGGTCAGCCCTCCGATGAGATGCGTTGCAAGCGTGTCGGGGTCCATTTCGAGCAGGTAGGCGCGGATCTCGTCGACCAGCGAGACGCCGACCGTCAACGCCGTCACGACCTGTTCGACAGCGGCCTGACGAGCCTGAGGGTTCAGCGTCAGCGTCTCCGAAAGGAGATCTCGAAGCAGGTACACTTCGACTCCGCGTTCCCGAAGGTGGTCCACGAAGACGTCGTGCTGCTCCCTCGCCTTACGGACCCACAGAACGTCGTCGAAGAGGAGATCCCGGGCGTTCGAGGGGGTGAGTCGCTGGAGGCTCAAATCGGGGCGGTGGACCAAGACCTTGCGAAGCCGGCCGACCTCGGAAGCGACTCCGAACGCCGCAGCCTCGGATCCCGGGTCCTCGTTCGGCGGCACCCCGAGCTTCGACTCTTGCTCGGGGGTGGTCGTCAGCTCATCTGGGTTCCCAGCGGCCAAGGCAGGTGCTCCAGGATCAGGGGTGGGCGGTGTCGAATCCTCCAGAAGAGCGCCTCTTCAACCAAACGAAAACGGGAATCCCGGCCAGGAGCAATAGGCTGCCCCAGTAGACCGCTTCCCTGCCTGCTCCCATGATCGCCCAGGCCGCATAACCAAACGCCAAAGCCGACACCACCGAGTGGCCTCGCGGACCTTTCCTGCCTCCGTCTCCGGGTTTTCGGGGAGCCAAGAAGTGGGCCAAAGAGCAGAATGTGTAGGGCATCAGCGTGTTCAGTGTCGCCAGCAAGATGATGAAGGTGAACATGCCCACCAAGCCGCGGGTGTAGTGGGCGGGTCGGCGTCATGGCGAAGCGTCCTGCCATCCGAGGAGGAGAGACTAGGAGGCAGGCTACGGGGGGTATGAGGGGGGCGCAACGCGAACAGACCTACTGGAGCGTGGAGCGGCGCATCCGTCCGCTCCAGCCGGATCGGGTCAGCCGGTGGCCGTGTTGGTCCGCTTCTCGCCCAACTCCGCGATCTCCTGCTTGACCGCCTCCACCAGGTCGCCGAAGTGGGCCGGCTTCTGGAGGCAGCGACGCACGCCCAGCGCAAGAGCTCTGCGGGCGTGCTCCGGGTTGGTCGAGGCCGTGAACATGATGACCGGAATCTTGCTGAGCTGCTCGTGATCACGCATCCACTCAAGAATGTCGAGACCGGTCATGTCGGGCAGCCAAAGGTCCAGGACCATGAGGGTCGGCAACGGGCAGTACTCTTCGTCGTCCTCGTACGAGGGCCACTCGCCGCGTAGGTAGCGTTTCGCACCTTCGCCCCGGACGGCAACATGCACACGCGCCTGCTGATACCCGCGAGCGAAGACCGCCTTGATCAACGCGGCGTGATCTTCGTTGTCTTCGACGACAAGAATGGTCGTCTGGTCCATGGAAACTTCCCCCAAAGGGCGTGTGATCCTGGGGCATCAGCGTAACTTTAACATTAGTCAACACTTAAGGACCAAGACAAGGCATTCATTCTCTGGTGATCGGCCTGCCGCTTGAACCAACGACGGCCGGATGGTACATCACGCATCAGGCTTCCCCAGGAATTACCATCCATGATGGTCGACCATGCCCTCTGCCTCACATCTGCTGCAGGCCCTCGTCGGACACGGCATGACCCACCTCGTGGGGCTTCCCGATACCATCTCCTCCGCCCTCGTCGACGCGGCGGAGACCAGCCCAGACACGCGCTACGTGCCGGTAACCAGAGAGGGCGAGGCCTTCGCCTTGGCTGCCGGTCTGTGGATGGGTGGTCGTGAGCCCGTTGTCGTCGTGCAGAACACGGGTCTTCTCGAGAGCGGCGACAGCCTGCGAGGGACAGTGTCTCGCATGGGGGCCCCCGTACTGTGTCTGGTGACCTATCGCGGATACCGAAAGATGACCGAGGCAGGTTTGAGTCCGGCGTACGATCCCCCGGACCGTGCCGCGCTCGTCCGGCCCGACGTGGACTCGACCCCGCTCCTCACAGAGCCGACCCTCCGCACCTGGGGGATACCCAGCCGGGTCATGACTTCCGACGATGATGTCGAAGGCGTGATCGGTCTCTGGTCCGAGGCTCGACGAGAGTCGAGGCCGGTCGTCGCCCTGCTCAGGGAAAGGCTCGAATAGTGCTGACCACCGGTGAGGTGCTGGCTCCGCTCGCCCGGTTGCGCACCGACGAGGTCGTGGTGACCACCATGAGCGTCGTACGACCGTGGGGGCGCCTGCCGAGTCACGCACTGGACTTCGCCTCGGCCGACAGCGCGATGGGACACGCGGCCGACCTCGCCCTGGGCATCGCCATCGCTCGGCCGGACCGTCGGGTACTCTGCCTGAACGGAGACGGGAGCATGCTCATGACACTCGGCACGCTCGTGACGGCGGCGGCGGCCGAGGCGACGAACCTGGTGCTTTTCGTGATCGACAACGGGACGTACGAGATCACGGGAAACCAATCGGTGCCGGGCCGTGGCGGTGTGGACTACGCAGCCTTGGCCCGAGCAGCAGGGTTCCCCGAGGCCTTCTTCTACGATGACGCCGGCGCATACGAAGCCGCGCTGCCGGGGATCATGACGACCTCAGGTCCAGTGCTGGTCTCGCTGCGGGTCGAACCGGGCGGCGAGGGCCCGATCAGCCGAAGCCCGGCGGAGGAAGCCCTCTACCTACAGGTGTCACTGGAGCGTGCGGCACATCGATTCCGGAGCGACCTGGCCGCGGGCTGAACCTCGGCGGGCAGGCTACCACATTCGGCCGTAACGCCCGGTGTGGTCTAGTCGCTTCCCGCAGAGAGATCGAGCAGGAGCTTCCGGGCCCACGCGAGCTCGTCTGTGTTCACGGTGTGCCCCATGCCAGGATAGATGCGCTCCTCCACCGCCCCTCCGAGCGCATCCATCACTGTCGCGGACTCATCCACCCGAGCTCGGGGGATGTGAGGATCAACGTCGCTACAGCCTAAGAACACAGGTGTGTCACGCAGCGAACCCTCGTGGTTGAAGACGGTACCCTCCGGACCGACGAGCCCGCCGGAGAAGGCCACGACGCCTCCGTAGCGACCTGCATTGCGGGCGGCAAATTCAAGGGACAAGCAAGCCCCCTGAGAGAATCGCATCACCACGGTCTTTTCGGGTGGCAGTCCCGTCGACATCGCCTCGCGGTGGGCGGCGTCCACTCGCTGGAGTGCCGACGTAAGCCACGGCTCGTTGGCATCCGTCGGAGCCAGAAAGCTGTGCGGATACCATGAGAAACCCGCGGCCTGCGGTGCGATGAATGTCACTCCGGGCGCCTCGAGCTCATACGCGAGAGTGAGAATGCCCCGGGGGCTATCGCCTCGGCCATGAACCAGGACCACTGCCCCCTGGGCGTCCTCCAGCTCAGGACCGAAGCGCACCGACGGTGTGTCTCGATGCGGATTCGCGGGGTCCGGGCCGTTCATTCCGCCGCCCCGTCAGGGACGGTCAAGGGCGCCAACAAGCCCGCCAGCTCCGCCCGTCGGGCCTCGAGCCAATCCGGGAGCTTGAGCACGGTGCCGAGCGCCTCTTCCGTCTCATCGACGGTGAAGCCGGGAGCATCGGTCGCGATTTCGAAGAGCACGCCCCCCGGCTCATGAAAGTAGATCGACCGGAAGTAGTGCCGGTCCTGCACGGTCGTAACGGGAACCCCCGCCGTGGCGATCGCCTCCCGCCACGCCAGTTGCTCGTCGTCGTCCCTGGCCCGAAACGCGACGTGATGTACGCTCCCCCTCCCCATGCGTCCGTCTCGAGCCGACCCGGTCACCAGGAGATCTACCACCGCACCGACCCCCGCTGCCGTCGCTCGAAAGCGAAGCCGACCGCCGTCCTCGCCCAGCGGCTCATAGCCCAGCACATCGGTGAGGAAGCGCCCGGTTGCCTGCGGATCGGCCACGTCGAGCACGACTCCGTGGCAAGACCGGATGGCATGCTCGGAGGGAACGGCGGGATACGGCGACGGTCCAGCCGGCGTCTCCACCGTGCCGGGTCCGGCCACCAACTCCAGCGCCAACCCGTCACCATCCGCTACTTGGATGACTTCTTCGCCGAAGCGCGCGTCCCTCCCGACCTCGTCGATCCCCGTAGCCTCGAGGCGGGCCACCCAGAAGTCGGCCGACCCCTCCGGGACACTGAAGGAGGTGGCATCGGTGAATCCCGAACCCCGCCAGCCCGGAGCCGCTCGCTCCCAGGGAAAGAACGTCATGATCGTTCCCGGTGTGCCGACGCGATCACCGTAGTAGAGGTGGTACGTATCAGGGTCATCGAAGTTGACGGTGCGCTTCACGAGTCTGAGGCCCAGCACTCCTGCATAGAAGTCGAGGTTGGCCTGGGCCGGCCCCGAGATGGCCGTCACATGGTGAATCCCGGAAACGCGTAGTTCACTCGGCATCACTACACTATCGATCTCGGCCACGTACCGTACCGGAGCGTCGCCGGGTCACGCGGCGGGAGACCTTCCCCTCGGCGTCACGGAAGAGTAGTGAGACGACCGTGTGTTCGTCCGGCTCCAGAGGCTCGGGTCCCGGTCCGGCGAACGCCGCCGCGAGCTCGGAGAGAGCTCCGTCTCGACTCGCTCGGCGATCACAGCCTGCGAGACCGACTCACCCGTGGCCTCGAGCGTCTGCTGGGTCGCCTGCACGACGATGTCCCGCTCGGCATCGAAGTACGCCGCAACCAACTCTTCGGGGTCGGTGGTCTCTTCGAGGGAGCGCATGACCCGCTTGACGATCTCGGTGCGGTGGTCTGTCATGGCGAGAGCGTACGCACGGGGTCGAGGTGGTGTCAATCAGTTCGGGATCGCGAGCCCGGATCGGCGGGTCGGGGCTGCTCTTGGGCTGCCGGGTGGCTATCCTTCCCATCAAGGCCATCATCCGTAGGTCTTCAACCTCGGACGGCCGCTTCGGTATCAATGGGCCAAACCGGGCCGATCAGGAGGGATCGATGTCGTTCCGCGTGATCATGGCAGGGCTGAGAACGATGGGCACCGAGCAGAACCGCAAGGTCTACGCTCGACACGGCGTCGGGAAGAAGATGTATGGCGTCAGCTACGCCAACCTCAACAAGCTCAAGAAGCAAATCGGCACGGATCAGGCACTCGCTGAACAACTCTGGGCCTCGCGTAACCACGATGCACGCGTACTCGCGACCATGGTGGCCGACCCCGGTCAGGCCAAGTCGGGGACCCTCGACGCCTGGGTAAGGGACGTGGACTCCTATGTCCTGGCAGACGCGCTCAGAGATCTGGTCGCCCGAACACCCTTCGCATTCAAGAAGTTCGAAAGATGGTCTCGCTCGAAGTCGGAGTTCGTGGGACAGATTGGGTGGGGCCTCCTCTCCTACCTGGCCGGGCAGGTGGAAGACCTCAACAACGCCTTCTTCATAGATCAATTGAAGGCGATCGAAGCCGACATCCACGACCGAGCCAATCGGGTCCGCCACTCGATGAACGGGGCGATCATCAGCATCGGGGCGCGGAACGCCACCTTACGTCAGAGAGCCACGGCCGCCGCGAACCGAATCGGTACCATCGAGGTCGACCACGGGGAGACGAACTGCACCACGCCGGCCGCCGTACCCTACATCGACAAGATGTGGGCACGGAAGGAAGCGAACGGGTAGCCCTCCTACTCGGACGTCGCTCCCTGGACCACGGTGACGGTCGCAGTGGCAGAGCTGGGCGTTCCGTTGACCGTGACCGTCGCCGTGATCGTCGTCTGGCCCGGGGCTTGGCCGTGGACCGTACCAGAATCGCCCACGGTAGCCACGGACGCGTCGCTCGAGGTCCACGCGGTCGGCCGACCTGACACCACGCGACCGGTCCCGTCCCGAACGGTTGGGGTGATCGCAAACGACTCACCCACCCCTACGGTAACCGTCGTGGGAGACAGGCTGATGGTGAGCGAGGTGGCCGGGCCCAACCCCGTGTCCGCTTCGCCTCCAGCACAGGACAGCAGGAAGACGGGAGTCGAGATCAAGGCCAAGGAGCGTGCCACGACTCCCACGCCGCGCAGTGAGTCCATCAAGGCTAGAGGCCGTAGCATCGCCAACTGTCCCACATGGGTCATGGCGTCGGACAGCGGCCCCTGAAGAAGCCGTTCCGGGGTTGAATCCACGAGGGGCTCACCCCGCAGGAGATGATCCGAGAGATCCTCCAACATCGTGTGGAAACGCTCGATCTCCTGCGAGAAGTCCTCGAGGGGCTCGGGCCGGTACGTCCCGCCGCGGTACTTGGCCCGGGCGTCGCCGAGCACCCCGGTCATGTGCCGTAGGAGATCTATGGGAGATCGCACCTGGTTGCCGGCGGAGAAGTGAGCGAACTCGGGTGGTGCTTCGCGGAGCGCCTTTTGGGTGCGATAGGCGAGCGACGCGAGAAGATGACGGAGCATGAGGCGCTTGTCGTCCATCTTGGTTCCTCCGAGGACACTCCCCGTGGCGTCGGCCGCGACTCCACGAGTGTCTGCCAGCGACTCTACAAGTCCAGACGTTCCTGCATGCCCATGAGCCGATAGCTCTTGTCGATCCACTTCTGGACCTCGGCATCGAGCTGAGTGGCGTCGACGACCCGGACCCAGTGGACGTACCAACCCGCTACCACCTCTTCGACTCGATCGATGCGTGGAGACTCGATGGCGTAAGGCAGGGCGAACGACCAGGTCATCCCTCGTTCGGAAATGCGGGTGATGGTCGCGAAGCGGACACGTCCCATGAAGGCGATGCGAGTCTTGGCGGGAGCAACATGGTACTCCCCGCAGGCGGCGATCATCTGCTCGAACTGGTTGTACAGGGCCGTCCCACGAGGGCCCAGATCGTCCACCCAGTGTCCCAGGGTCGCTTCCCCACAGGAATGCCACTGGTCTTTGGTAACGAACTTGGCCCCGCACTCGGGACAAGCCCAAAGGTCGCCCAAGATGGACATCAGAGTTGATTCCGAACCCAATTTCGTACGCGCCTCATGTTTTCGCCTTTGAACACCACTCACCCGTACTAACAATATGCAACCGGGGTGGCCCTCACGATGCAAAAAAGTACGAGCGCCCTCGGCGCTGTCGTGCCTAGCTGTCCATCTTCGACTCGCGGAATCCCGCGGGCTCGGCCGCCTCGCGCAGGGTGCGGAGGATGAACCGCCGGTCCACCCTGTAGGGTCGTCATCAGTCGGGCCAGACTCCCATCTCGTCCAGAGCAGACAGCATGTACATGAACGCGGCCGCCTCGTCCGACATGAGTTCCATACCAAAGGAGTCGAGCCACTCCGTGACCCTGTCGGTGCGACCCCTGAGAGCCTGGCTGAATCGCCGTTTCTCCTCGTCAGAGGCGGCCTCCTCGACGTCGGACCGAATGACGTCGTCACCGATCCCCCACTCCTCGGCAAACGGGATCAGGTCGCGCAAATCCGGAGGGATGTTGTCAGCGTCGAGGCGGATGTCCGGCCGATCGATGTCGCCTGATGCACGCCGGTCCTCGACCTCTCCCCCCGATGACACCTCGGCGTCGTCCGACACTCTCGGCAAGAACACCACTGCCACACCCACGAGGATCGACGCCCCAACGATGACTCGCCTCAAACTGCGCCTCCCCTCCGGATTCCGGGCCCGACCGCGCCTCGTTCCGATCTAGATCATATGGTCCAACGTATAGAAGACGGTGCCGGCCTCGCCATCGTCGGTCTCCTTGTCCTTCACCATGCCGAGTCTATTCATCACACGGACAGAGGCCTCATTGGGTATGTCCGTCGCCGCGACGACCCGTTCGAAGCCGAGACGTCCGAACACGTACCGGAGAACGGCACGGGCCGCCTCGGTTGCGAGTCCGGCACCCCAGCAGGCAGGATGGAGACCGTAGACGAGTTGGAGTTCGGGCGGTTCGAAGAAGTGCCGGAATCCGACGAATCCGACGATCTCCGCGTCGGACCTCCGACGGATCGACCACAGACCGCAGCCGAGCTCGGCGAAGAGGGCATAACTCCGCTCGATCTCGCCGCCCACCCACTCCTCGGGCACGATCTGGTCGTCCAACAGGTACCGGCGCACGTCAGGGTCCGTGAAAAGGGCGTGAAGAGGTGTCTGCTCCTCGCTCGTCAGCGGCGCCAGGGACAGACGATCGGTCTCGAGAGTAAAGTCGGACTCTCCAGACCCGGAATCCGGCCCACGGTCGTCTTCCATTGGCTCACCCTCCGGGTTGTGAGGCCCGGGCTAGCGGCCGTCCACTACCCGTGCCTCGACCAGTCGCGCCACCGCCCCAAGTGTGGTCTGAGCCGCATTGAAGCCGAGGCGGAAATCGGCGTCCGAGAAGGTCACGAAGAGATCGGTGGGCTGGTGCCAGTGGGGGTTGGCCCGATTGCCTGTCTCGTACAAGCGCCGGTTCTCTCGAAGGCTGACGGCCGCGACCAAGTCCTGGAACGGCCCCGAATCGGTATTGCTCATCGCGTTACTCATGACCGCCGGATAGTCGGTTGCGAACATCCGGTTGGCGTTCAGGAGCTTCAGCGCGAGAGCGGCGGAGTCGCCCGCCTTCTCCGAGGCGAGCTGAAACTCGATATCCACGTCGGCGTCCAACGCCTGGTTGAAGGTCACCGGGTTGCCGTGATCCCACAGCATCATGTCGTGCTGGATCATGCCGAGCCACTTCGGCTCGGGATACAGACCGGAGCCCGCCGGCTCCTCGGTGCCCTGGAGCGGAGCGCGCTGTTCGACATACGCTCTGGCCCCGTTCAGCCCCGTCTCTTCGTTGTTCCAGAGCGCGAAGCGGACCGACCGTGCGGTCCTCACGTCGGCCAGCGCACGCGCGATCTCCATGACGAGGGCGGTTCCGGATCCGTCGTCGTTGGCCGCCTCACCACCTCCGCGCCCGTCCATGTGACCACCGATGATGTACATCTCGCCGGGCACGTCACTACCGACCTTGGTGGCGTAGACCTCCTCGCGCGGCTCGGCTTCGGTGCTTCCCCGAGGTGTGAACTGGTAGTGGATACGCTCAGTCTCGTATCCCCAACCCCGGAGTTGCGCTTCGATCCAATCTATGGCTCGACGGTTCCGCTCGGTTCCCTGCTCTCGGTCGCCGAACTCGGTCAGACCCCGAAGGATCTCCTTGTAGCTGTCGAAGTCGAGCCGTGCGACCACCGCTTGGACCGCGCTGTCGGCGGCCGTCATCTCGACGCCCCCGAGTACTCGATTCACTCTTCGATCGTCAGGACGGGCCTGCTGTCCGGCGCCCCGATCCTGACCTGCGAGAGAGGTCGGGCCCAGGAGTACCGCGGCTGAGAGTACAACCAGTAGGAGACGACCCAGATAGGCCGGAGAGAACTGTGGATGATTCAGCATTGGGGATCCCTCATCAATTCGAGCCGGGACGCAACCGGTGTTCCTGACTCGGCATCGTTGTGCACCCCGGTTCGCTACGCAAGCCGCCGGGAGGCGGGCTCAGACCTTATCGAGCGCTTGCTCGAGGTCCGCGATGAGGTCTTCCGGGTGTTCGATCCCCACGGATAGGCGGACCATGGACGGAGTGATTCCCATCGCCACCTGATCGTCCTTGGGCACATCTGCGTGGGTCATGCTCCCAGGGTGCTGTCGGGGCCCCGGCTCGGTATCGTGTTCAGCCACAAACCTAGATATAGGGAAGCTACGTGGCGTTCGCGGTGGATTCTGTAGGGGAAACTCCCCTTTTGGGGGCGATCACCGATGCACTCTCGACTTCCCGGGACTTTCGTGGCGACGAGAATCCGAGTAGATGACATGTAGCGACTCGCCCGGAACCTCAGTTGAATCAGGAGAATTCAGATGTCCCGTATCACGTTGGCATTCGTCTCTGCCGGTCTTTTCCTGTCGGCCTCGACAGCCGCACACGGCCAGTCACCGGTCCACCGGTCCGCTCTCCACGACTTTCAACTCGTGACCGTAGCGGATGGATTCATGAACCCCTGGTCCATGGCGTTTCTCCCCGGCGGCGACGTGCTGGTGACAGAAAGACCCGGACGACTCCGCATCGTCCGGAACGGGACCTTGCTCTTCGAGCCGGTGGCCGGTGTGCCCGAGGTCTTGGCACAGGGCCAGGGTGGACTCCTCGATGTCATGCCGCACCCCAACTTCGCTTCCAACCACCTTCTCTACCTGAGCTATTCGAAGCCCATCGGTGACGGCTCGAGTGCGACGACCGCCGTGGTTCGGGGCACGTTCGAGAACGACCGCCTCAGCAACGTGGAGGAAGTCTTCGAGGCTGCTTCGAGAGGTCGCGGACACTACGGGTCCCGGCTCGCCTTCGACGGACAAGGGCACCTGTTCATCAGTGTCGGAGACCGTCAAGCGCCGTCCACGGGCGATCTCGAGGCCCATCCCGCGCAGGATCGATCGAACAACCACGGGACCATCAACCGGATCAACGACGACGGCAGCATCCCGGACGACAACCCGTTCGTGGGCGAGGCCAATGTCCGCCCGGAGATCTGGAGCTACGGGCACCGCAACCCGCAGGGGCTGATCATCCACCCGGAGACCGGGGACATCTGGGCCACCGAGCACGGCCCGCAAGGAGGCGATGAGCTCAACCTCATCCGTCCGGGAGTCAACTACGGATGGCCTGTAGTGGGCTACGGGGTGAACTACGGCAGCGGCGAGAGGAT
Source organism: Longimicrobiales bacterium (assembly GCA_965249725.1). GTDB lineage: Bacteria > Gemmatimonadota > Gemmatimonadetes > Longimicrobiales > Gaopeijiaceae > CBDDCX01. Next base: position 179,890 of record CBDFMQ010000001.1, on the reverse strand, counting down.
CCATGAGGGGACACACCGCGACGGTATCCAGCCGCCGATCCACTTCTGGGTGCCGTCCATCGCGACCGCCGGCATGATGGCCTATACGGGGGACAAGTTCCCTGCATGGCGCGGCAGCATCTTCGTGGGAGGCATGGCCGGTGAGCAGCTCGCTCGCCTGACCATGAACGGCCAGGTCGTCGCGGTCGAGGAGACGTTGCTCAGCGGCCTGGGCCGCATCCGCGACGTCCGTCAGGGACCGGACGGATACATCTATCTGGCGGTCGAGGATCGGGACGGTGCGCCGACTGCGGTCTATCGGATGGAGCCGGCCGGCGCGCGGTGATCATCACCGGCCCGGCCCAGGCTAACCCTCCGCGGCACACAGCCGCGCGAAGTCCTCAGGGATGGGCACGTCCATCTTGTCTTGCGACCAACTGTCCGGAAGCTTGACGTGAAGCACGTCGGGCAATCCGTCCCTCGCACTGAAGGAGATGACGAACCCGTCTGTCGTCCCTAGCTCCCAGGGGCCGTCCGTGCCCCCATCGAGCCGTTTCTTGAAGTCGCGTGGCCGGTAGCTGTCGTACGCATAGCCGTCCCGCCCCATGTGAGCCACACCGGCGGCCTGCCTCCCCCCTTTCAACGGATAGTAACGCCGAACCGAGAGCGTCGATTGGGAGGGGTTCTCCCCGTAGCGCCGGTGCACCACTCGAACCAGGGCCGCCATGTCCTCTCCCGGAATCCGATCCTTGAGACGTCCGATCTCACTCTCGTCGTCGAAGAACTTCGGATACCGTTTCACTTCGATGTCAGGAAGCTCTCGCTTGCCCACGTCGAACTCGTGCTTCTCCCCGTACTGATCGTGCAGCGCGAGGCGGAGTCGAATGCTCGGAAACGCCTCGACCGGGACCGTGCTCTGGAAGTCCCACCTGAGGGAGACACCCTGGTTCGGAATGCCGGAGGCCTGCGGCGATAGCATGATGGGGCACACGTCGGCGCCGACCCATTCGTGCACGATCTCGTTGTGATGACTCGGTTGACCGTCCGCACCGCCATGGTCGGTTCGCGTTCGCATCCGCTCCGCGAGCCGCTTGCCGTGGACGACTCCGTCGATCCAGCCATTCCCGAGATTGGCCGAAGCCTCCAACCGAATGACGGTGTTGGGCTTGTCGCTGAGGTTGGTGACGATGAAGTCGGCGTCCGTGTACACATGAAGGGTGTCGAAGTCGTCGTCGACCACTAATCCCTCGGGTGCGAAGCGGAAGATCTCGAGCTTGGCACGACGCCCCACTCGGGTGGCAATGAATGCGTAGATGGATATGACGAAGCTGACGACGGCGATGACGAGCGTGATGCTTGGCAATGCGACCTCCTGACAAGTGCGCCGCACAAGGCTACTTCAGCCAACGGCGCGGAGCAAAGCCTGGAGTAGACCGGGTAGCTAACGGACCTCTACATACCGTGCCATCCGCTCGACCTCGTCGTCGTCCACGTACTTGGCCATCTCGCGACGGAACTGGGCCATCGCCACATAAGGCCGATATTCCTCGAACTCGTGTAGCATCCGGCTCCCGATGCCCGGGATGCTCAGAATGTCCTCTTCGGACGCCGAATTGAGGTCAATGCGGACGTAGACGTACTGCTCCAAGCGGGCCAGTTCTGCATCATCGACATACTTGTCGATCTCGCGGTCAAATCGGAGGAGCGCCTCATACGGGCGGTATTCCTCGAACTCGTGTAGCATCCGCTCTCCGACTCCCGGAATGAGCAAGATCTCTTCGTTCGTGACGTCGTTGAGATCGATCGGTAGCCACATGGCGCCGTACACGGCGTCATGCTGACCCTCCCCTGCAAATCGGGCCACAACGGCGTGCAGGTCGCTCATCCGAAGGAACGGGCGTGAGTCCATGATCGCCTCGACGGCCTCCCCGTTCAGCCCCGGGACTGTCCCGAGCTCGTCGGCACTCGCAAGGTTGGGGTTCAAGAGACCCAGGTTTGGTCCGACCTGGGCCGCCGCCGGCGCGACGATGGTCAGGCTTCCGACCACGAGGGCCATCAGTGTGCGAGGTGGTGAGTACATTATCGATTCTCCACTGTGTTTGGTGTCTTCATATCAGGCTCGACCGCAGCGAACGCCGGGTGCCGGAATCCTATCAGCAAGCCGAGCAGTCCCAATTGGAGCATCGCTCCGGGCGCCAAAGCGGGCATGGCTCCCTTCAGGGTCTCAATGATCAACTCGGATCCACCCATCGTCGGCCGGAGTTCCAACTCGAACTCCACGTTCGCTTTCAGGTGGAAGTAGATGCCCAGGCCGGCCGAGAACACGTAGACGGCCATCAGTCCTCGGAACATCCGCACAGCGATACGGCGTGGGCGAAAGACGATCAATGCTCCAAGCACGAGTCCACCCCCGAGTAGAGCGATCGGCGTCCACTGCCAAACATCTTCATAGTGCTCCATCAAGACCAACTCGACGGCCACTCCGGCGGTGCCGACTAGGAGTAGATACAACGCGAGGCGGCGCCATGGTTCCACGGCGGGCAGAGCCGGTCGTGCCGGGCCGGCATCGCTATTGGAGGGAGTCGTGCTCATCGAGCGGTGTCATCCATATCGGTCCACTGCTATCTCATCGTGCGGCTCCCCGAGACTCGGGCCGCATTCCGCTGAGGAAGCTGAAGCTCGCGATACCGTGTCCAATGGACAACCAAGACCCCGGTAGCGTTAAGGAGGCTCCGCCCGGCCGACTTCGCCGGGCACCGGGTACGTCCGAAACAGGCGCCTCTCGATCTAACACGGGGCTCGGTTACCGTGTCATCTTTACAGAACCAACATAGCAGCCAAACCGACACCAAGCGGGAACTCGACCCAGAGCACCCGAGCTTCTAAGGAGCCTGCACATGCGTGACGTGGGAGGCCCGCACAAGATGTTGATTCAGTGGTCCGCAATCCTGGTTGTCTGCCTTGCGGGAGGTGTCTTCGCGCGCTCAGCCGTGGCCCAGGAATTCACGCCCGAAGAACTCTACGAGGCGGCTTGCGCCAAGTGCCATGGATCGGATGGCGCCGGCCCCAACCCGGAAGAGATATCGTTCGACGATCCAGTGCCGGACTTCACCGATTGCAGCTTCGCGTCTCGCGAACCCGATGGAGATTGGATCGCCGTGGCCCACCAAGGAGGCCCGGTCCGCGGCTTCTCGGAGACGATGCCGGCGTTCGGAGATGCCCTCTCCGAGGACCTGATCCAGCTCGCCATGGACTACATCCGAACGATGTGCACGGATGATCGCTGGCCCAGAGGCGAACTCAACCTTCCCCGTGCGCTGGTAACCGAGAAGGCATTCCCGGAGGACGAGGCGGTCAGCACGTTCACCATGAACACCGAGAATCCGGGTGCCGCCACCGTCGAGTTCCTATACGAGAAACGCTTCGGTCCTAGAACGCAGATCGAAATCAAGCTTCCGGTCGGTGCGGTAGAGCAGAGCGCGGGCGACGACTGGGACGCCGGAATCCGGGACGTGACCTTGGGCGTCAAGCAGAATCTCTTCTCGAGCCTCTCGTCCGGTTCGATCGTGAGCGCGGGTGCCGAGGTGAAGTTGCCGCTGGGTGACGAAGACACGGGCTTGGGGAAAGGTACGACCGTCTTCGAGGGCTACTTGGCCTACGGTCAGATCGTTGCCGGAGACGGATTCTTCCAGCTGCAGGCCATCGGCGAGCTACCGGCCGACGGACAGGCGGCACGTGAAGCAAAGTGGCGCGGAGCCTTCGGGTGGACCCTTACTCAGGGAGCATTCGGGCGGAGCTGGAGCCCGATGGTCGAGGTTCTCGGTACGGCGGAATTCGAGGATGACGCCACTCCCGTGGATTGGGATATCGTGCCTCAGATCCAGGTGAGTCTCAACACCCGGCAGCATGTCCTCGCCAACATCGGGCTGAGGGTGCCGGTGACCGACGCCGACCTTCGGTCCAGTCAGTTGATCGTGTACATCCTGTGGGATTGGTTCGACGGCGGATTCTTCGAAGGATGGTAGAGATGAAAGGGTTACTGGCCGGAATGGCCATATCGGGTGCAGCGCTCGGCCTCGCGTGGTCGCAGAGCGTCGCCTCCCCGTCATCGATAGCGGTGACGGGTACGGTGCGGTTCGAGGGGATGCCTCCTGCGGCGGAGGTGGTGGACATGACGGGCGACGACTATTGCGTGGAAGCGCATGGTGGGGAGTCTCCGAGCGTGTCATCCGTACGCGTCGGCGCGAGCGGAGGCTTGGCCGACGTCGCCGTCTACGTCACAGAGGGCGTCCGCGGAGAGTACGAGACCCCGGGGGAAGAGGTGTTGCTGGATCAGAGCGGGTGCATGTACGACCCTCTGGTCCTGCCGCTTCAAGCGGGCCAGACGTTGGTCATCCGGAACAGCGATGCCACGCTGCACAACGTTCATGCATTCCCCGAGGTGAATCGGGGCTTCAATATCGGTCAGCCTCTGAAGGGCCTCGAGAGCCGAAAGGTCTTCGCCGATCCCGAGCTTCCGATCAGAGTCGCCTGCGACATCCATGGATGGATGGAGACCACAGTCCTGGTGCTCGACCATCCCTTCTGGGCAACCACCGGCGAGGACGGGGGATTCTCTCTAGCGGACCTACCGCCGGGTGACTACGTGGTCGAAGCTCGGCATCCGACGTTGGGCACCCAGACACAGCGGGTCACTGTACTGGCGGATCAGCCCGTGGCACTCGAGTTCACCTTCGGAGGCTGATGCCCGGCTCCCCGGCCTGGTGGCTGCCCACCAGGCCGGGGTCGCGACCGCCGAAAAGGTTGCCCTCGCCAACGGGTCGGCCGGTCGTGCCGAGCGGTTGGGGGCCTACCCTGCGCCTCCAGCCCGCTCGTGCAGCGCGAAGGCCGCGCCTTGTGGGTCCATGCACTGTGCGACCCGATCACCGTCGGGTACGTCCATGGGCCCGTTGAGCACCTGGCCACCCAACGACTTCAGGGTTTCGATGGACGTGTCCAGGTCGGCAACCCTGACGTACAGCAGCCAGTGCGGTGGGGCTGGAATGTCGGAGTGCAGGTTGTACATGCCCCCGAGCTCGCGCTCGCCGGTCCCGTACATCTGATACGTGCCCTGCTCCCCCATCTCCATCGCGGTGGTCTTCTCCCACCCGAACAGCGCCGAGTAGAACTCGAAGGCGGCCTCGTGGTCAGAAGTAGTGAGCTCGTGCCACGAGAACTCACCGACCTCTGGAGCGCCCTCACGCCCAGGGGACTCGGTCTCGGCCGTGAAGACCGCGAAGACTGCGCCCTGGGGGTCACACAGCACGGCCATACGCCCCACCTCCGGAATCGACATGGGCTCGACCAGGACCTGACCGCCAAGGCCTTTCGCCTGCTCCACGGTCGCATCCGTGTCGGGACAAGAGACGTAGCCGAGCCAATGGGGCGGAGCGCCGCCGGCTCGGGCCTCCTCCGGAAGATCCATGATGCCTGCCCTCATGGACTCTCCAACCGTGAACATGGTGTACGCCGGATCCGAGCCTTCCCAGTCCTGTGAGTCCCACCCGACGACGTTCTTGTAGAAGTCCGTCGTGGGGTCCTTGTCTACCGTCATCATCTCGTACCAGACGAAGCGTCCATGCGGTGAAGAAGCCATTGCCGTCCTCCCATCCGTGAAGCAGCCATGCGTCGGGTCCGATCATAGGCGGGCGGACCCGGAAAAAGGGTCTCAATAATGCGGCTCTCCAGCCTTGGTGGCCAGACGCCCAGCACACCCGCAGCCGAATTGGCCAGGTCCGACGATCCCGGCCCATCTCCCGCCGTCGATGGGGTGGCGCGTGATGCGAGCCACGGACATGATGAGGGCCACTTTCGTCCCGGGTGCGGTCCCGGACGAGTAACACACCAGCAGGCTCGATCTTCCCAGGGTCGATCACGGAACCGGAGGCCGGATGGAGGGCGTAGTCAGTCGATTGGACGGTCGCGTAGCGTTGGTCACCGGAGCCGCCCGAGGCATGGGCAGAGCGATCGCCGGGCGCCTCCACGAACTGGGAACGTCCGTCGCTCTGAACGACCTCGATGCAGAAGCCACGACGCGTGCGGCCATGGAGACCGATTCGAACGTGCTGGCCGTGCCCGCCGACGTGACCTCGTCGGACTCGGTCCGTCGGATGGTCCGGGACATCCTGGAGCACTTCGGACACCTAGACATCCTCGTGAACAACGCAGGGATCCTCTTCCCCACGCGCCTCGAGGACATCTCCGAAGAGGAGTGGCGAAAGACCCTCGATGTGAACCTCACAGGGGCCTTCTTTTGCACCCAGGCCGCGATCAGTTCGATGATCGGACAAGGGGTACGGGCGCATCGTCAACCTGGCTTCTACCGCCGGGAAAACCGTGAGCACTCTGGGGGGAGCACACTACACGGCCTCCAAGCACGGCGTGCTCGGTCTGACTCGAGCGTGTGCCCTCGAGCTGGCGCCTCACGGCATCACGGTGAACGCCGTGTGCCCGGGCCTGATCGATACAGAAATGGCCCACGAGAACACCACGCCCGAGAGACTGGAGGACTATCGTACCGGCTTTCCGATCAACCGCCTCGGAAAGCCGGAGGAAGTCGCCGACCTGGTCTGCTTCCTCGCGTCGGACGCCGCGGGCTACATCACCGGCTCGGCTTATGACATCGCCGGCGGCGATCTCATGGTGTAGAGCGGCAGCAGATGCAGCTGGTCGCGGCGGACTGGGTGGTGGTGGCGGTCTACGGAGCCATCACCCTCACCATCGGCTTTTGGTTCACTCGAAGGGCCGGCCAGAGCATAGAGGAATACTTCGTAGCAGGCCGCACCCTCCCCTGGTGGGTCGCCGGCACTTCCATCGCGGCGACCTGGTTCGCGACCGACGCACCCCTGGCCACGGCATCCCTGGTCCGCCAACGCGGTATCTACGCCAATTGGCTGTGGTGGTACGAGGCAGCGGGCATCATGCTCTTGGTCTTTTTCTACGCTCGCCTCTGGCGACGGGCTGCCGTCCTTACCGACGCCGAGTTCATCGAGCTCCGCTACTCGGGTCGTCCGGCGTCGTTCCTTCGAGGATTCTCCGCCCTCTACCAGGGGCTCCTCAAGAACTGTGTCGTCATGGGCTGGGTGATGCTCGCCATGGTGAAGTTCAGCCAAGTCCTGTTGGGTTGGGATGCCACGTTTACGCTGGTTGTGTGCGTGTCGCTCGCACTCGTCTACACGGTCGCGTCGGGGCTCTGGGGAGTCGTAGTGACCGACTTGCTGCAGTTCGTGGCGGGCATGACGGGCTCATTGGTCTTGGCGGGACTCGTGCTGGTCCGGCTAGGGGGTCCCCGTGCCATGGCCGACGGCATCCGCGCACTCCCTGATGCACCCCCCGGCACGCTGGACGTTCTCCCCAACGCCGCGCACCTGAGCCCGCTGGAGTTCGCCTCTTTTCTCTGTCTCATCCTGTTCCTATGGACGCGGAGCGGACAGGGAGACGGCTATCTAGCCCAGCGGCTCTTCGCGACCCGCAACGAGAGGCAATCGGCCCTCTCGGCCCTTTGGTTCGCGCTGGCGGGAACGATCCTCATGACCTGGCCCTGGGTCGTGGTCGGGTTGGGATCGCTTCTCGTGCTCCCGGTGGCGACCGCGATTCCGGAGTTGGCCGCCGATCCCGAGCTCGCGTACCCGATGATGATCGTGGAACTCATGCCCACCGGTCTCCGGGGACTCATGGTGGCGTCGTTCCTGGCTGCCTTCATGAGCACCATGGACACGCACCTTTGCTGGGGCGCGTCGTATCTGGTGAACGACGTGTACCGTCGGTTCATTCGGACGGACGCCGATGCCGGGCACTACGTCCTGGCGGCCCGGGTCTCCGTCGGGCTCTTGGCCGTCGCGGCCGCCTTCGCCGCCTGGCAGATGGAGACCATCGAGGGCGCCTGGATCTATGTGATCGAGTTGACCGCGGGGGTCGCACTCGTGTGGCTCCTCCGGTGGTATTGGTGGCGGGTGAACGCGTGGGCCGAGATCGCGGCCATGGCCGGCTCCGTGGTGCTGGCCAACGGCGCGATCTGGACACGCGCGGCCGCACGATTCGGCCTGCTCGGGGAAGCATCCATCGGCTCGGTCGAGCGGTTCTACTCAGCCGATTACGACTTCGTCCGCGCGCTGTTGATCCTGGTGGTGTGCACCGTCGTCTGGGTCGTCGTCGCCCACGTCACACGGCCCGATGCCGACGGGCACCTGGACCACTTCTACCGGACCGTCCGACCCGGCGGATGGTGGGGGCCAGTGGCCGCGCGGTGCGACGATGTCGTGGTGGGGGGACTGCCGGCTGGCCGACGCTGGATCGGCTTTGCCGCCGGCATGGTGTTCCTGTACGCTTCCCTCGTGGGGATCGGACATCTGCTCACGGGACGCACCGGCTCCGGGAGTGCTTTGCTGCTGCTGGGCGTCTTGACGGGATTCGTTACTTTGAGCGTCGCCACGGCTCAGGTAGCGGACGACGCGGGGCCCGAGCCGACCACCGCTCCGGTGGGCGGCTGACTACTGAAACGACCGAGAGAGACACGGCTTGAAGATCGTACTGGTGGGCGCGGGCAGCCGAGAGTTCGGACCGGCCACCCTGCGGGACATATACCTGAGTGAAGCTCTCGCCGAGCGAGACGTCGAAGTGACACTCATGGACCTGGACGCCGAAGAGCTGGCCACCACTCAGGCGTATGCCGAGTCGTTGTCGAGCCGGACGGATCGAAGCCACGCGGTATCCAGCACCACGGACCTGGCAAAAGCACTCGACGGCGCGGACTTCGTGGTCATGGCCATCGAAGTGAATCGCTACTTCTACTGGGCTCAAGACTTCCACGTCCCTCGGACCTTCGGCTTCAAGCAGATCTACGGGGAGAACGGCGGCCCCGGTGGGCTCTTCCATGCACTCAGGAACATGGGGCCTTCGATCGAGATCGCTCGAGAGATGGAGGCCCGTTGCCCAGACGCCTGGCTGCTGAACTACACGAACCCTCTGACGAAGTTGTGCGAGGGTCAAACCCGTTTGACCTCGACGAAAGTGGTGGGGCTCTGTCATGGCATTTGCCATGGCAAGGAGCAGGTCTGCCGTCTCCTGGAGCATCCCCAGGAGGACCTGTGCGGGTACGCTTGCGGGCTGAACCACTTCACGTGGTTTCAGGAACTGCGTTCACATGGCACGGGGGAAGACCTCTACCCCCGGCTCAAGCAGCGAGAGAAGGAAGCCCACTGGCTCTCCGACTGGGACGAGATCGCGCTGAGCCGCATCCTGCTTCGCAGCTTCGGGCTCTTCCCCTCTCCCGGGGCCAACCACATCGGTGAGTACGTCCGTTGGGCAGACAACTTCCTGGGTAGTAGCCTACTTCAGTTCTTCTACGACCCGAGAGAGGGCGATCCCTGGGAGACGGGCGAAGTACCGACCTGGCTCTACAACCTCTCCGACCATCCGACCGACGCTCCCCTCTTCCCCGACGGTCCCCTGGCCCGCCTGAAGCCGTCCCGCGAGGACCGAGAAACCAGTGGAGGCGAAATCAAGCCGTCCGGCGAGCTCGCGATCCCGATCATCGAAGGACTTGCTTGCGACGTGGAACGAGAGCTGGCTGCGGTGAACGTGCCCAACCAGGGCTGGATTCCGGGACTCCCCGACGGGGCCGTGGTTGAGGTGCCCGCCACGGTGGGGCCGGACGGGCTGATACCCCGGACGATGGGTCCCCTGCCCGAGGCCGTCCTGGCGCTCCTCCGCACCCAAGTCAGTATCAACAAGTTGCTGGTGGAGGCCTACGAGGAGAGTTCCCGCAGCAAACTGTTGCAGGCGCTGCTCCTGGACCCCACCTGCCATTCCTACAGGCAGTCCGTCCATCTCATCGACCGTATGTTCGAGCTACAATCGGACATCCTGCCCGGGATGGGATGGGACGATTAAGGTGAACACCCACACGCACACCCTAGACGATAGAGAGCCCACTTGAAGAGAATCCTGGTGACGGGAGCCGGCGGGCAGATCGGCTCCGAGCTCGTGCCCGCCCTACGCGAGCGATTCGGCGAAGAGGCGGTGCTGGCCAGTGACATCCGGGCCCCAAAAGGCGGACTCATCCACGGGGGGCCATTCGAGGTCATCGATGCCACGGATCAACACGCCGTGGGTCACGCGACCATCCGGCACCGTGCGGACACGATCTACCATCTGGCAGCGATCCTCTCTGCGGTGGGTGAAAAGGACCCCAGACTGGCCTACCGCGTGAACATGGGCACGCTCCACTCGGTCCTCGAGGTCGCCCGGGACCAGGGCTGTGCGGTCTTCACGCCCAGCTCCATCGGCGTCTTCGGGCCTTCGACCCCGAGCGATCCCGCACCGCAGGATACCATCATGCGGCCCACGACCATGTACGGTGTGACTAAGGTGGCCGCCGAGCTCCTCTGCGACTACTACCACCTCAAGTACGGCGTGGACACGCGAGGAGTGCGTTATCCGGGCCTGATCTCCCATGGTGCGCTACCGGGCGGCGGAACGACGGATTGGGCCGTAGACATCTTCTACCACGCGGTCCAAGAGGGCCGGTACACGTGCTTTCTCGGGCCCGATACGCAGCTCGACATGATGTACATGCCGGACGCCATCGCCGCCGCCATCGAGATCATGGAGGCGGACCCCGGCCGTCTGGCCCATCGCAACGCCTTCAACGTCACAGCCATGCAGCTGGCTCCCGCGACGCTCACGGAGGAGATCCGCAAGCACCTCCCGGACTTCGAGATCGACTATGATGTCGACCCGGTCCGGGAGACGATCGCCCGCTCCTGGCCTCATCGGATCGACGACAGCGCCGCTCGCGACGAGTGGGGCTGGTCACCTCAACACGACATCGCGAGCATGACCGCCGACATGATCAAGGAGCTCTCGAGCAGGCAGGCTTAGGACTGCCCGCTCGACGGCTGCCTTCAAACACCCGGAGATAGCAAAGATGCCTCTCGATCGCATAACAGGAGTGCTGGACGCCCACGTCGCCGGGCTCGTTGAAGCCGGGACCGCCAAGGGGGCGGAGACCGTGGTCACGGGCGTCCGTAGGGCCGAAGGCGACCATGGCCCCCGCTTCCTCTTGGAGGGAGAGGGAGACAAGGAATTCATCCGCATGAATTCCAATTCCTACCTGGGGCTGGGGCTCAACCCGGAAGTCATCCGTGCCGAGGAAGCCGGCTCCGCCGAGTTCGGGGCGGGCCCCGGTGCCGTACGCTTCATCAGTGGGTCGTACTCGGCACACCTGGAGCTCGAGCGTAAACTCGCGGACTTCCACGGGCGGGAGTCGGCCATGATCTTCTCGTCCGCCTACGGCTGCGTCGTCGCGACCATCTCGTCGCTGGTCACCTCAGAGACGGTCCTCATCAGTGATGCCCTGAACCACAATTGCATCATCAACGCCATGCGACTGTCGCGTCCCGCGGGCAAGGTCGTCTACGACCACAACTCAGTGACGGGCCTCGACCGCGCTCTTTCCGAGTGGGCGGGCAAGGCCAAGAGAGCGCTGATCGTCACCGACGGGATCTTCAGCATGAGGGGGGATCACGCGCCGCTCGACGAGATCATGGAGGTCGCCGCCCGCCACGACAGCGCCTTCGAGGAGAACGCGGTGGTGTTGGTCGACGACTCGCACGGTGTCGGCTCGTTCGGCAAGACCGGACGTGGCGTCGAGGAGTTCACGGGCTCTCCACAAGTGGACATCCTCGTGGGCACGCTAGGGAAGGCCTTCGGCGTGAACGGAGGCTACGTCACGGGCCCCGAGTCCGTCATCAACTTCCTGCGCGAGAGTTCGCCGACCTATATCTACTCCAACCCGATCACGGTCGGAGAAGCCATGGCGGGTCTGAAGTCACTGCAGATCGTGGACAGCCCGGAGGGTCTCGCCCTCTTGGACAAGCTCCGCGGCCTCACCAAGCGCTTCGAGGAGGGTTTGGGACGCCTGGGCATCGAGACGATTCCCGGTGAACATCCCGTGGTCCCTCTCATGATCCGCGATACGCAGCGGACCCGAGCGCTCGTGGACTACCTCTACGACAACGGGGTCCTCGTAACGGGGCTGGCCTATCCCGTGGTGCCGAAGGGTGACGAAGAGATTCGCACGCAGATCAATGCAGATCATACGGAAGCCGATATCGATCACGTTCTCGGGCTACTCGACGCGTACGACGCATGAGCCCCGCGAGACACAGGAGATGGACCATGATCAGAGCGACAGCGGGTAGCAACGGGTCGAACGGGCGAATCGGGCCGAGGGCATGGAAAGCCTTGCGGGCGGCGCGCTTCGTCGTCGCCGTCGCGGCGGCAACGGTGGGTGCAACGGTGGGTGCCGGCCCGTTGGCCGCTCAAGACTCCGGTTCGGTGGCTGTCACCATCCGCACGGCCATGGGCGACATCGACCTCGAGCTCTACGCCGATCGGGCGCCGGTCACCGTGGCCAACTTCCTCGCCTACCTCGATGCCGGGCACTACAACGGCGGTGGCTTCTACCGGGTAGTGCGATACGACAACGACAACGGCAACCCGAAGATCGAAGTCATCCAGGGCGGCGCGAACCAGGAGAGCCGCGGGGCGTTCCCTGCCATCGCACACGAGAGCACCGAAGACACTGGGCTCCTGCACGTCGATGGATCGATCTCCATGGCCCGTGGGGGAGTCGGGACCGCCACGTCGGAGTTCTTCATCTGCATCGGTGACCAACCGGGACTCGATCACGGCCAGTCCCGGAACGCGGACATGCAGGGATTCGCGGCCTTCGGGCAGGTCGTTCGCGGAATGGATGTGGTGCGCGCCATCGACCAACTCCGGGCTCCGGCCGCCTCGGACAGCGAGTACACGAGCGGGCAGATCCTCGAGGAGCCGGTACGGATCGTGGAAGTGGTGCGACGGTGAGTGCGCAGCCCGGCCCCGACACGCTGATCCTCACCCAGCCTGAAGTCCGCCACCTTCTGCCCATGCGGGCGTGCATGGACCTGATGGCCGAGGCCTTCCGCTCCCTGGGGCGGGGCGAGGGCGTGAACCCTTTGAGGACGGCGATGCGGCTTCCGGGGGAGCGCGGCATTCTGGGGTTGATGCCTGGAATGTCCGGATCTCCGGAGGCGTTGGGGCTCAAGGTGGTAACGGTCTTCCCGGGCAACCACGGCACGGAGTACGATTCTCATCAGGGCCTCGTCGTGCTCTTCGACACGGAGCACGGGTTGCCCATCGCGATCCTCGATGCGAGCGAGGTGACCGCCATCCGAACCGCCGCCGCGAGTGGAGTGGCCACGGAGCTCTTGGCTAGAGAGGACTCCACCGAGCTCGCCATCTTGGGTTCCGGGGTCCAGGCTCGGACCCACCTCGAGGCCATGTTGGAGGCACGGCCGATCGAGCAGGTCCGAGTGTATAGTCCGACTGAAGCCAACCGCGCCGCCTTCGCCGAGCAGGGGAGCGAACGCCACGGTATCGCGGTTGAGGCCGTGACGTCGGCCGAAGAGGCCGCACGAGACGCGGACATCATCTGCACGGTGACGTCATCGCGTGAGCCGGTGCTCAAGGGAGACTGGGTCTCCCTGGGCACCCACATCAACGCGGCCGGCTCCAGCGTGAAGTTCACGCGGGAACTCGACACCGACGCGGTGGTGAGTTCCCGACTGTTCGTCGATCGCAGGGAATCGACCTTGAACGAGGCCGGCGACTTTCTCTTTCCCAAGGTCGAAGGCGCCATCGACGATACCCACATCGTCGGGGAACTCGGTGAGATCCTCCTCGGTGAAGTGACCGGTCGGGAGAGCGACAAGGAGATCACGTTGTTCAAATCGCTGGGTCTCGCGGTCGAAGATCTCGTGTCCGCCCAGTACGTGCTGGAGCGTGCCCGGGCCGAGGGCATCGGGGTGTCGGTGCCGCTGGGAGGCCTACGCCATTAGAGCCATCGAGCCCATTCCTCTTGAAGCCATACGAGAGGCGAGGGAACGCATCAGGGGCGTCGCGCTACGGACCCCGCTGCTGCCGCTCAACGTGGACGACGCGCCTGCCGAGATCTACCTCAAACTCGAGAACCTCCAGCCCATCGGATCATTCAAGGTGAGGGGCTCGGGGAACGCCATGGCACAGGCCGACCCCACCCTCCTCTCCGAGGGGGTCTACACGGCGAGCGCCGGCAACATGGCTCAGGGCGTCGCATGGAATGCCCGACGTCTGGGCATCCCCTGCCGGGTCGTGGTCCCGGACAACGCTCCCGACACCAAGATGGAGGCGATCCGCCGACTCGGAGCCGAGGCCATCCCCCTGCCCTTCGACGAGTGGTGGCAGGTGATCGAGAATCATCACCACCCCGGAGTGCCGGGACTCTTCATCCACCCCGTGAGCGATCCTGCCGTCATCGCCGGAAACGGCACTGTGGGCATCGAGATCATCGAGGATCTTCCCGACGTCGATACCGTGCTCGTCCCCTACGGTGGCGGCGGCCTGAGCTGCGGGATCGCCTCGGCCGTGAAAGCCCTCAAGCCGGGCACGAGAGTATTCGCGTGTGAGGTCGAAACGGCGGCGCCTTTGAAGGCCTCGCTCGAGAAGGGAACGCCTACCATGATCGACCGAATCCCAACCTTCATCGACGGTATCGGAGGCAAGGGAGTACTCGCTGAGATGTGGCCATTGGCGCGGACACTCTTGAACGGCTCCCTGGTCGTGAGCGTCGAGGCCGTCGTCGAGGCGATCCGGTTGCTCGCTCTCCGGAACCGCCTTATCGCCGAAGGTGCCGGCGCCGCGCCGGTGGCCGCCGCGATCGCCGGATCGGCGGGGGGCGGCAAGGTGGTTTGCGTCGTTTCTGGAGGAAATCTCTCCCGGGGCGCGCTGCGCGCCATCCTGGACGGTCAGATCCCGGACCCCCGTTGAGGGGAACGGTCTCGAGACGCAGGATCGGCCCGCTACCTGCGAGGGTCTGGCCCGCAGCGCAAATCCTCCTGGCGCCTTTGCCTGCGGTTGGGTAAGGTGGACTAGTCTCGCCGACCTGCCTCGCACCACCGGAACCCCACGGCGCCGACAGCCCCCGAAACGGGACTGACACGAACCGCATGCGATCCAAGCTGCTCTACAGCGTTGTGCTCATCGCGGCTTTCGTCATGGATGCCGTCGTCATCTTCGTTTTCACGGATCCCACGCTCAGGGTCGTGCTGGGGATGCTCTTCCTGCTTCCCATCATCTGGGCCGCGGACGCCTTGGGGATCGCCGACATGATCAGCGACCTACCGAGAACCCAGGTTCGCCACCGGCAGTACGGGGCCCTACGCTCCCACGTCAGGCTGCTCCTCGACGTCGTGCGCCGCTTGAATTGGCTGGCCGTGGACCTAGAGCGTGGCATCCGAAGCCCGAGCGAGGTCGAAGAGGAGATGGAAGGGGCCTACAAGCGCCTCAAGGAAGTCGTGGATGAAATTCGGGCCAGCGCTGGCCGGGCATCCGCAGACCCGGAGAGGGTAGCGACACCGGACCTGCTCCTGGACGAGGATCAGGCTCCGTAGCAGATAGCAGTCTCGACCGCCGAAACTCCCGAAGAGAGGTGCCACGATGCGCTCACTTACCTGTGTACTGCTGGTTCTGACCGCGGCCTGCGCGGCCCCGGAGATGACCGATGAAGAACGCGCGGTGATCGCCCAGGAGATCATGGACGCGGCCAATGACTTCGTGATGGGCTTGTCGACCCTGGACGGCGACGCATTCGTCGCCCGCTTCAGCGATGCCGGTGATCTCGTCTACGTGGACGGTGGTCGCATCTACCCCGACCGGGACGCCCTCAACAGCGCCTTTTCGGGCTTTGCGTCTCGTTCAGCGAGCATTGGCGGGACCTGGGATCCGGCGCATGTGCTCGTACTCGGTCCGGACGGAGCGGCATTCACAGGGGTGTTCCACGCAGAGGTCGTCGACACCGCCGGCGTGGCACAGTGGACGAACGGTAAGATCTGGACGTTCGTTTATCAGCGGCGGGGCGGCGAGTGGACCATCGTTCAGTCACACGAGTCGAACGGCCGGGCTCCGAGCGGCGGTTAGCCGGTATCGGCGCCCGGCGGGCCGTGGACGCTCCGCACCCTCTGCGCTACTCGGGCACCACCTTCACGGGGCAGACCTTCAACTCGGCGGTCTGCGTCACCGGGTCGTAACCCGATCCCGTGAGCACGTTGACCGGTACGTCGCTGAAGCTGAACGAGGTGAACACCGTGCCCTTCGGAGACCGGTTGTTGGCCTGCACCTTCACCCGCACCGACCCACGCCGGCTGGAGACGATGGCGCAGCCACCATCCTCTAGCCCCCAGTCCTCCACGTCCTTCGGATGGACCTCGAGGAGCTCCTCCGGAAGCAGATAGTCGATTCCGGACGAGCGCCCCGTCTGTGTACGAGTGTGGTAGGACTCCAGCCGGCGGCCGGTCGTGAGCCACACCGGGTAGTCGTCATCGATGGTCTCGGCCGGGTCACGGTACTCGACCAGCTGGAGGATGCCGCGGCCGTTGACGAACTCCTCTTCGTGTAGCCGGAACGTGCCGGGATGTCCCTCGAAGGGAATCGGCCACTGGTACTCACCGTCCTCCACCATGTCCCAGTTCACACCGTGGTACGTGGTCGACAGCTCACAAAGCTCGTTGAACACGTCGTGCGGCCCCTCGTACTCGAATCCCTCGAACCCCATGCGCTTGGCGAGCTGAGAGATGATCCACCAGTCGGGCATCGCGTCACCCTGCGGAGGCACGGCAGCCCGCAGTCGCTGGATTCTCCGCTCGGTGTTGGTCTGCGTCCCGTCCACCTCGGCCCAGCCTGCCGCCGGGAAGACCACGTCCGCCAACTCGGCCGTATCCGTCATGAAGAGGTCGGTGACCACGAGGAAATCCAGGCTCTTGAGCGCGTGCTCGCAGTGCGTGCGATCCGGGTCCGTCACGACCGTGTTCTCACCGTCGATGAGCATGGCGCGGATCTGATCTCCACACATCTCCAAGGCCGTGACCTTGGTGATGCCCTTTTCGAGGTCGACCTTGGTGCCGTAGGCCTTTTCGAATTTCTCCTGATTAGCTGGATCCGTGACCGGTTGGAACCCCGGGTAGTTGTTGGGCAGCGCCCCCATGTCCCCGGCACCCTGGATGTTGTTCTGGCCCCGCATAGGGTTGATGCCCGTCCCCTCACGGCCGATATGCCCCGTCATGAGGGCGAGGTTACAGAGACTCATGACGTTCTCGACGCCGCAGATGTGCTCCGTGATCCCGAGGGTGTAGTAGATGGCCCCGCGCTCGGCCTTTGCGTACCAAAGGGCCGCCTTCTCGATGTCCTCGGCGGGCACCTCACAGATCTCCGCGGCCCACTCCGGCGTGAAGCTCTTTACGTGCTCGAGGAAGTCTCGGCCTTCGGTGGTTCGCTCCCGCATGAAGCCCTCGTCCACCAAGCCGTCCCGCGCGATAACGTGGGCCATACCCAAGAGCAACGCCGTGTCAGAGCCCACCCGGATGGGGAGATAGAGATGCGCCAGTTCGGCGAGCCGGATCCGCCTCGGATCGGCCACGATCATCTTCGCCCCCTTGGCCAGGGCCTTCTTCAGGCTCGTCGCCGCGACGGGGTGTGCTTCCGTCATGTTCGTCCCGATGCAGAAGATCATATCGGGCTTGTCCATGTCGGCGAGCGGGTTCGACATGGCGCCCCGTCCAATGCTTGCCGCCAGACCGGCGACGGTAGGAGCGTGTCAGGCACGGCTACAGTTGTCGATATAATTGGTACCCAACCCCGCCCTCACGAACTTCTGCATCACGTAGGCGGCTTCGTTGGGAGCGCGGCCCGAAGCGATCGCGTAGAGGCTATGTCGCCCGTGCTCCTTAACGACGTTGCCCAGGCCCTCCGCGGCCCGGTCGAGTGCCTCGTCCCACGTCGAAGGCCGGAGCTGGCCGTCCTCGCCCCGCACGAAGGGAGTCGTCAGTCGATCCCTGTGTCCGACGAAGTCGTAGGCGTACTGCCCCTTGATGCACAGCGCGCCGTTGTTGGCCGGGCCGTCCATGGCCGGCAGCACACCGACGATCTCATCACCCCGCGTCAGGATGTCGATCGAGCACCCGACCCCGCAGTACGTGCAGATGGTGCGTGTCTTCTCGGTGGCGCCAGGCACATCCACATTGGCCAGCGCCTTGAGATCGGCCAACGCACCTGTGGGGCACGTCTGCACGCACTGCCCGCAAAACGTGCAGGTAGAATCCTTGAGCACGCCGTTGAACTCGGTCGTGATCTGCGTGTCGAAGCCCCGGTTCATGATCGAGATCGCGTAATCCCCCTCCTGCTCCGCACACACGCGGACGCAGCGGTAGCACGAGATACAGTTCTCGTAGTCCCGGAGGATGAACGGGTTGGGATCGTCCGCATGGCTGGTCCCGGACTGCTTACCCTGGAAGCGGTCCGTGCGCGCGTCGAAGCGGTCCAGGAGGGTGCCCATCTCCTGACTGGCATACCCGGAAAGCGGATCCACCGATACGTCCCGGTTCTCCGAAGCGAGCATCTCCAACAGAACGCGACGGTGCATCTGCAGCCGTCCCCCACTCGTCTTCACCTTCATCCCTGATGTGGCCTGGGTGGTGCAGGAGGCCACCGGGTTGCGGGCGCCCTCCAGCTCGACGATGCACATCCGGCATCCGCCGAACGGATCGAGCCGCGGGTCGTAACAGAGCGTCGGGATCTCGCGCTGGTGGCGTTCCGCCACCTCGTAGATGGTCTCTCCACGGGCGAACGGGACTTCCTCGCCGTCCAGGAAGAGCGTGAGGTCTTCCTGAGCCTTTCCGTTGGGTCCACTCATGCGGCTACCTCGTCACGTGATCGGACACCTGCTGGGGAAAGTACTTCAGCAGGCTGTTCGTTATCAGCGGAGCGGCCATGCCCAAGCCGCACGCACTCGTCTCCATCATCGTCTTGCCCAGATCGGCCACCTCGTCGATCCAAGGCTCCAACTCCTTGGGACCCTCCTTCCCAGCCAGTCGTTCCATGAGCCTCTGCGTACCGATACGACACGGGAAGCACTTGCCGCACGACTCGTGCGCGAAGAACTCCATGGCCTGATGGGATACCTCGATCATGTCGCGGGTGTCGTCGAAGACCATGATTCCCCCCGCTCCGAGGAAGGACCCCTTCGATCGGATGCTCGGCTCGTCGAGGGTCACGTCCAGATCCTCTCCGGCCAAGAAGCCACCGGAGAGCCCGGCCATCGTGACCGCCTGGATCGTGCCATCACCTGATGTGCCACCCGCCCAGTCGATGAGCTCCATGAGGGGAAAGCCCAGCGGTACCTCGTAGTTGCCCGGTCGAGCGACATCGCCGGACAGGCTGATCACCTTGGTCCCGGCTTGCTCTCCGCGACCCAAATCTCGATACCAGTCCGCACCGTTTCTCACGATAGGCGCAACCGAGGCCAGCGTCTCCACGTTGTTGACCACGGTGGGAAGGTCCTCGAAGCCGTGGGTGACCGGGTACGGAGGCCGGTTCCGCGGGAACGGGTGCTTGCCCTCGAGGCTATTGAGCAAAGACGTCTCTTCACCACAGATGTACGCGCCGGCGCCTCGCCTCAGGTAGAGATCGAAGGAGAAGTCCGTGCCCAGAATGCCCGACCCCAGGAGCCCGGCGTCGCCGGCATCGGCCAGCGCCTGAGCGAGCACTTGCTCGGTCTCCGGATACTCGTATCTGAGGTAGATGAAGCCTCGCGTAGCCCCTGTGGCGTAGGCCGCCAAGGCCATTCCCTCCACTGTTGCGTGCGGATCATAGTCCATGAGACAACGATCCTTGAAGCACCCGGGCTCACCTTCGTCGGCATTGCAGACGATGGTCTTCGGGAACCCTTCCGCATCCGCCACGGCCTTCCATTTCACGCCTGTGGGGAAACCGGCCCCGCCCCGCCCTGCCAGGCCCGAATCGGCGATCAGCTGGAGCAGCTCTTCCGGATTCTTCTCGACGACAGACCTGAGAGCGTCATACCCACCCGTGTTCTCGTAGCCGTCCAGGCTTGCGCGACCGGGCTCGCGGATGCCAGAGAAGACACACTCCTCGACACCCTCGGGTGCTGCCGGCGGCAAGGGTGACGGTCGAGACTCGAGGCTGTCGGCAGAGGGCCCCACCAGCGTCTCGTGGCCTCTCAAGACAGGGATCGGATCGTCACATCGGCCTGAGCAGGGCATGGGCGTCGCGCCGTCGAGGCCGGCGACCACCGCGTCGGCCCCCCTCATTTTGCAGATGGGGCCCGTGCACACCCTCGGAGCGTGGAGGCCGCCCGGCTCGCGAGAGAAGTGGTGGTAGAACGTCACCGTCCCGAACAGGTCGGCGATCGGGATGCGGAGCCCCACCGCCACGGCCCTCAACGCCTCTTCGGACAGATACCCATCTCGATCATGCAGAGCCTGCAGGATCGGGAGGAGCGGCGCGGGCTCATCCTTCCACCCATCCAGAATTTCTTGGTCGTTGGATCGCGTCATGGACTCGACTGTCGTCAGTGAACACCCTCCGATCGGTGGTCCCGAAGTGAAGGACAACCGATACGTGGGCCCCGCGGCAAGAATGTAGGAAGTCCGCGGGGCTCTCGCACCATTCCATCCACCAGATCACCTCCGGGGCGATCCGAGAATCACCTCCGGCGCAGAGCGGCGGGCACCGCCCCGTCGGGCCTTCACGTCGCCCCTGAGCCCGAGTTTTCCACAGTTTTCATATCGAAACGGTAATCAATGTCGAAGTTGGGCATCTGCTTCACTTGTCCACATTGGGCGAAAATGCGAGGAGGCCCGTCTTCCCTGAAAAACGTCGACGGCACGGATCTCGCCACTGAGCAAAGTGACTCTGACGGGCACGGCGGGCCCCGCGGACGCGGTGGCACTGCCGGACGTAAAGAAACTTGACAGACCGAGGCCGAAAATGAGCAATCGACGTTCGAAACAGGGGTTCAGTCTCCTGGAAGTGACCGCGGGTGTCGCCGCCTTCGGCATCCTCGCGTCCGCGGTGATGCCTCCCGCCGCAGAGTCCATCAGACACGCGGGCGTGAACCGAGGCACGGCCGTGGTGGCAATGGATCTGCGGCTGGCATCGTCGCTCGCGTCCAGACAGCGTCGTCCGGTGCGCGTTACGTACCGGAGCGACCTGGCCAGCTACACGTTTACGGACGCCGCGACCGGAACGCTGCTACATACGCGCGACCTGAGCGAGTTCAAACTGCCCACCGCGACCTTCGTCCCTTCGACCATCGACATCGCACCGTCGGGCATCGCCTCGAGCGCCCTCACCGTGACGCTCGCCGCGAACTCGTACGATCGACGCGTACAGATGATGAGGGCGGGCATGGTCCGCGTGATTGCACGATGAAGACGCTACAGCTCGCACGTGAAGGATTCGTACTCGTCGAGGCAGTCGTAGCACTCACGCTTCTCGCGGTCGTGCTCCTTCCGCTCGCCGGCATGTCCTACCAGGTGGCCTCCCGCTCGGTCCGATCCACCGTGGAGATGCACAGGACCGGCGCCATGACGTCCATGTCCGGTCGCCTGACCGTGCTGCCGTTCGATTCGCTCCCCTCCGTAGCCGGTTGCGACACCGTCATCTCATCGGTCTTTCCCCATCGGAGTTGCGTCTCGATCACGGACCTCGCACCCAAGGTCCGCAGGGTCACGGTCGTGATCCAACCGGCCACACCATTGGTGGCGGCCGACACGATAGTCCTGCGGCGCACGAAGCCGACCACCGCCAACCCGTTCGGCCAATGAACGCCGAGAGATCACGGGCGCGGGCGGGATTTACATTGGTCGAGATGCTGATCACGATGGTCCTCGTCGGTCTAATCGGATCGTCGCTCATGAGACTCTTGCTCGTCCAGTCGAATTTCACGAACCGGCAAGAGGCCGTGCGAAGCGCTCGTGCGGTGTCACAGGGCACCCTGAATTTCCTGCTGTCCGAGCTACGCATGGTCGAGGTCTCGGGCGGTGTGGAAAGCGCCAGTGCGAAGAGTGTGCGCCTTCGTGTGCCCTACCGCTTCGGCATCGTTTGCGGCACATCGGGCTCCACGACCACGGTGAGCCTGCTGCCGACGGACTCCGCCGCGGTTTCCAACGCGCAGGTCTCGGGCTACGCGTGGAGGACAACTCTGGGGGACTACACGTACGAGGCAGGCATCAGCCTGGGAACCGGGAGCGCATCTGCGTGCGCCGCAGAGTCCATTACTACCCTATTCGGCGGGCAGGTGCTCGGCGTGAGTCCCGCTACCACGGCACCTGCGGGGACCCCTGTGTTCCTTTACCAGACCCTGACCTACCAGTTCGATAGCTCCGCCGTGATCCCGGGAAGAGTGGGGCTCTGGAGGACGCCTCAGGTCACAGGCGTCCCAGAGGAGATCGCCGCACCGTTCGACACGACCGCGGGGTTTCAGTTCTACGTGCTCAACGGGTCTGCGCCCCAAGTCTCTCCTCCGGTCGACCTCGCTGACCTGCGAGGTATGCACCTCTTTCTCAACGGTGCCAGCGAGGTGACACCCCAAGGGCAATCGAGCCCGGTGACGTTCGATTTGACCGCCGCCGTGTTCTTCAAGAACCGGAGTAACTGACCATGAAGCCTACAGTGTCCAACTCGAAAAACTCGGACGGGATCGCACTACCGATGGCGGTCTTCCTCATCGCGATGCTGACGATCACGGTTACCGCGTCGTTCATGGTGGTCTCCTCTGAGAGTCGGTTCGTCGACAACTCCCGGGACGAGATCCGGGCTTTCGGGGTCGCACAGTCGGGCCTGGAGTTGTTTCTCGTCTCACGGGACTCGTTCGGCTTCACCAGCTCGCCGCCGGCGGTCCAGGAATCGATCCAGGTCACGCTGCCCGGAGGGGTGGCCGACGTGGTGCTCCAGCGGATCCGGCCCAGCGTGGGAGGGTCTCCCGCGCTTTACGTGGTTCGGTCACGTGGGGTGACCACGGATCCCGAGCTTCCCGACGTACCCCGGGCAGCACGCACCGTCGCCCAATACGCTCGCTGGAGCACAGCAACGCTCGACGTGGGCGCCGCCGTGAGCGCCCTCACGGGGTTCCATAAGAATGGCGGATCGGGCACGATCGACGGAGCCGATCAGTGCGGGGTCGAGACAGACCTCGCCGGCATGGCCGTGCCCACCAGCCCCGGGTACACACAGAGTGGCGGCAGCAGCGTGCCCAGCGGCTCTCCCCCCATCGAGGACATGGGGACCGTCTCCGAGTTCTCCGACTCGGTTTCCATCGACTGGGCGGGAATCATAGCCGGCGCGGCCCTCACCCCAGACATCGCCATCCCCGGCGGGTCGTGGCCGTCGTTCTCAGACCCCAACTACTGGCCGGTCATCTTGGTCACGGGCAACTTCACGCTACCGGGCGACGGGCGCGGCACGCTCATCGTGACGGGTGACCTGACCATGAGCGGTAGCAAGGACTGGGAAGGCATCATTCTGACGGGCGGCATGACGACCGGAAACGGCAACATCGGCATAGCCGGGGCGCTGGTGACGGGGCTCAACGTCAAACTGGGCGCCAACCCGGACTCGATCGCGGCCGCGATGGGCACGAACGCCATCGGCAACGGAACCAAGCGCATCTACTACAACTCCTGTCACATCGCCAATGCGCTCGACTCCTTCGGCGGGCTGGCAACCTATCCCAACGCCTGGGCGGACAACTGGGCCATGTAACCCGCGAGGCCATCTATAGTCGCAACGGCATCTAGCCCACGAGGCCAGTCGGGCCTACGGGGCTCCTTGCGACGTCCTTCCCCAGTGCCGAGCATGTGTCATGAAGAAGACCTGGCTGCTCGTCTACCTGGTGGTCGCCTGCGCGGGCGAAGACATCACCCCGGATGCTCCCCCCTCCGTAGCCCCCCCGGACATCGTCGATGCCTGGCGCCCCTACATCGGAGAGTACGCAGACGGGGGCGACACCGTGTCGGTCCTCGAAGAGGACGGAGGGCTCTCGCTGCTCTTCTGGCATGGAGAGAGACTCCCCCTCACCGCGGTGACCGACACCACGTTCCAGACGGACGCCGCCGTGGACGTGGCCGTCCGGGGTGGCAGCCGGATAGCGAGTCTCTCGATAGACGACCGTACCTTCGCGCGACTGTCGTTGGGCTCAGAGGACGGTGGCACGTTCCAGATTACGCCGATCAGGGCCCCTGAAGAGCTCCTCGAGGAGGCCCTGAACTCGAATCCTCCGGAGGGATCAGGAGACTTCCTCGCCTCCGACCTCGTAGAACTCGTGACCCTCGATCCAACCATCGCCTTGGATGTCCGGTACGCCAGCACGAACAACTTCATGGGCGAGGTCTTCTATTCGGAGCCGAGAGCCTTCCTGCAGCGGCCGGCCGCGGAGGCCCTCGTGCGAGCGAACCGTTGGCTGGCAGAGCGCGGGTACGGCCTGCTGGTGCATGATGGATACCGTCCCTGGTACGTGACGAAAATGTTCTGGGAGGCAACGCCGGAGGAGCTGAGGATATTCGTCGCGAATCCGGAAAACGGGTCGAGACACAATCGTGGCTGCGCGGTTGATCTCACGCTCTATGACCTCGAGACGGGAACACCCATCACCATGACCGGGGGATACGACGAGATGTCTCCCCGCTCGTTCCCTGACTATGCGGGAGGGACGGCGCGACAGCGTTGGCATAGGGAGTTGCTCCGTGAGGCCATGGAGGCTCAGGACTTCACCGTGTATGACGCGGAGTGGTGGCATTTCGACTACAAGGACTGGCGTCGCTATCGCATCGGGAACCAGCGATTCGAGGAGTTCAGCGCCGGGTAGTTCAGCACCCTCGTGCGCTGCGCCGGCCTGGGGGCCACATCAGGCACGTTCGCTCCTTGTGTCACCCGACGCACCGATCTACCCTAGCAGCCGCCCGTACCAAAGCGTCGAACTCCTACAATGAGAGTCGGCGATTCGCAGCCCACGGCCGCTCCTCTAGACACCGGAATCCGAGGTACACATGGCGAGATTCGTAAGAACGCTCTCTCTGGCAGCGACACTGCTCCTCGCGGCACTCCTGCCCGCGACCGCGAACGCTCAGGAGTTCCAGAAAGGCGGGGACGGCGGTTTCATCGTGCCTGCGAACGCCGAGACTCTGTTCTACTCAGGCTCCATCAACTTCGCGTACCCGGAGGGCTGCTCGAGAGAACAGCGCGGCACGCCTGGATGCATGGCCGGTGACATGGAGGCTCAGGGCACCGCCATCCTGGAGGGTTTCAAGAATCGCCTCGAAGCGCGTGGGTGGTCCCTGCACAACGTCGTCAGAATGAACGTCTACGGCGTAGCGGGAGAGGACGGCACCATGGACTCTGCCGGCTTCAACCGGGCATACGCGAAGTACTTTCAGCGGGGCGAGGGCGGTTGGACGCCGGCCCGAACCTTCGTCGAAATCAAAGCCCTCTTCAATCCGGCGTTGCTCGTCGAAGTCGAGATCGTCGCGATGAAGGTGGTGAACTAGAGGCTTCGCCGACTCATAGAGTGGAGCCCTTAGACCAAACCACCTCGACGGATCCGGGCCAGGAGGGCGATTCCTCCTGGCTCGGTGAAGGCGCCGGTCAGGCCAACAACCGCCAGACCTGAGCGACCAAGAAGCACGTCACGAAGCCCATCACGAGCGGTAGCGCTGTCGCAACCGTGGTCCACTTCGCGCTGCCGGTCTCTCTGTAGATGGTGTAGATCGTGGTCGAGCACGGATTGTGGAGAAGGCTGAACAACATCAGGCACACAGCCGTGAGCAGCGTCCAACCCCCCGCCTGCAGGATCTCGCCCATCGCCGTGACCGAGTCCAACTCGAACATGACGCCGGCACCCTCACCGACGCCCGAGAGGCCCGCCGCCAACACGGTGAGCATCAGTACCGTCGGAATCACGATCTCGTTGGCCGGGATCGCGACCACGAAGGCCAGCAGGATCACCCCGTTCAGCCCGAACAACAGGCCCACCGGGTTCATCCAGTCGATCAGGTGAGCCGCAACGCTCACGTCCCCGACGGTGATGTTCGACACCAGCCAAATCACCGCACCCGCCGGTATGGCGAATACCACGGCCCTCCACAGGACGATCAGGGTTCGATCGATGATGGAGGTATAAAGCGTCTGGAGAATCCGCGGCGG
The DNA here is from genome assembly GCA_965249725.1 of Longimicrobiales bacterium. Taxonomy (GTDB): domain Bacteria; phylum Gemmatimonadota; class Gemmatimonadetes; order Longimicrobiales; family Gaopeijiaceae; genus CBDDCX01. The sequence continues at coordinate 153,799 of CBDFMQ010000001.1, read as the reverse complement.
ACGATAAGGTGGCAGCTCCAGGCTGAACGTGCTCGCTTCGCCCTTGAGCACGGTGCTGGATAGCAGCCACGAGGCCAAGAGCATCATGACGATTCCCAAGAGCGCGATCCCGACCACGGCGCTGGCCGACACGAGTCCCGCAAGGTGCGGCGGGGCGAGTGCCCCGATGAACAGCGTCGCGATGAGGATCTGGGTGGGCCATCGACCGTTACAGAGCGAGAAGTTGTTGGTGATGATGGCGATGAGCCGCTCACGGGGACTGTCGATGATGCGGGTCGCCACGACCCCAGCCGCGTTGCAGCCGAAGCCCATACTCATGGTCAGTGCCTGCTTCCCGTGTGCCCCCACTCTACGGAACATGCCGTCCAAGTTGAACGCGACCCGGGGCAGGTAGCCGAAATCCTCTAGTAGCGTGAAGAGAGGGAAGAAGATGGCCATGGGCGGAAGCATGACGGCGATCACCCAAGCGGTCGCGAGATAGACACCATCGAAGAGGAAGCCGCTCAGCCACCACGGCATGCCGACGGCCGCACCCCCAGACGTCAGCCAAGCGTGCCCGTTGTCCACCAGAAGCGTGGCGAGCATCTGGGACGGTACGTTGGCTCCCGCGATCGTGATCCAGAACACCGCCGCGAGCATCAGCAGCATCGTCGGGAAGCCGAGCACCCGGCTGGTCAGCACTCTGTCGAGCGTACGGTCCAGGTCGAATCCAGCCTTCTTGAGGCCGCGCGCCTGCGACTTCGCAGCGATCTCCTGGGCCAAGTCGTACAGCTGATGGGACAGGGCATCGTGGAAGTCATGTGGAAGATCCCACCGGAGATCCGAGGCGTGGCGCAACACCCCGAGCCGGGCTTCCAGATCCCCGGCATCGGGAGGCAAAGCGTCCGCGTTGGAGTCGGACATGAGCAGGCCCAGATCTCCCGAGCGCACTGCCTCCTCTACCGCTTCATCCGCGTTCAGCAGACGGAGCGCCACCCAACGAGCATTGGGCAGGTCGGGGAACGCAGCCTCCAGCTCCGCAACCAAACCCGCCACGGCGGCCTCGACGGCTTCCTGATGAGTCTCGATCCGGTAGGGTCGGGTATGCGTCTTGCCGCTCGCCACGTCCACGGCGACCGAAATCAGTACATCCACGCCCTCACCCTGCCGCGCCGAAGTGCCGACCACCGGCACACCGAGTTCCTTCTCGAGCCGCTTCAGGTCGATTGCGATGCCGTGACGCCTGGCTTCGTCCATGAGGTTCACGCACACCACGACGCGGTCGGTGATCTCGAGGATCTGCAAAGCGAGGTTGAGGTTGCGCTCGAGACGCGTGGCATCGACCACGACGATCGTCACGTCCGGACGCCCGAAGAGGATGAAGTCCCGAGCGACCTCTTCGTCGGTACTCCCGGCCTGAAGGGAATACGTGCCGGGGAGGTCCACGACCTTCACCCGATCTTGCTCGTGAAGGAAGACGCCCTCAGCCCGGACGACCGTCTTGCCGGGCCAGTTGCCCGTATGCTGTCTCAGTCCGGTCAGCGCGTTGAAGACGGTGCTCTTGCCGGTGTTCGGATTGCCAGCGAGCGCGACCAGGTAATCCCACCGATCGGGACTCAAGCCCAGTCGGACGAGACTCTCCGTTCGGTGCTGGGCGCAGCTCGCGCACCCGTCGAGGGCGAGCGTCGCCATGTCAGACCGCCATCGGCTGTGGGGCCGCCGCGCCGACGGGCTCGATCTCGATCCACGACGCCTGCTCTTCCCTGAGGGCGATCAGGGCGCCGCGGATCCGGTAAGCCATGGGATCACCGCCGGCACTCTCCAACTCGGCGACGATCTCGGTCCCCGGTACGACGCCGAGGTCCAGCAGCCTGCGACGCTGGGGACCCTGGCAGCGTGCGGCGATACCGATCACACGAGCCAATTCACCGGGCTCGAGGTCCGCCAGCGTGGCAGTCGCTACGTCCACCGACTCACCCTCGGCGAGTGGGCGCACGGTGACATTGCCCGCTACCATGCGAGGCAAGATCAGCCCCTCACCCCGCAGGTTGATGTGCACACTCTCTCGGTCTTTCCCGACCACCGTGAAACGCAGATGTGGGGAGAGACCGATCGCCGCGATTCGCTCGAACAACTCGGGCGGCTCGTCTTCGAGATGCGTGATCACCACCTGCGCGACGGGCTCGACCGTACTCAACGCCACGCCCTCGGGAGGGGGCATCTCGCCCTCCATGGTGGGAATCGGGTCTCCATGCGGGTCGTACCGTGGGTGTCCCAGCCGCGCCGCCAAAGCTTCGGCCTCATCGGAACTGACTCGGTGCTCGGCGTCCTCCGCGGACGCGTGCCAATCCTCCGGCCGGACTCCCGTGCGATCCGCCAGGTACCGCTCCCAGAGTCTGTGGGTCCTGAGAATCCTGATCGCGTAGTCCCGACCGTCGGCGGTGAGCACCGGCGTATCGCCGTGCATCTCGGCCAACTCACGTTCGGTCAGGCGCTGGACGGTGCGAGCCGCAACCATCCGAGACACTTCGAGGACCCCCGCCAAGCTCTCGATCGAGGCGTGACGGCCTCTGTACTCGACATCATGGAGGTGTTTGAGCGCGTCTTCCATGCGGATGCGCTCGGTCGAACTGGCAATCCTGCGAAGGGAGGCGACGAGCCCACGCTTCGGCCAGAAGAAGATGGACAGCAACACTGCGCCAACGGCGAAAACGATGAGCGCCGTCCCCGGATCCACCATCGCAGTGTTTTCCACTCGCCCTTCCCTCCGGAACTGGACTCCTTCCCCGATCGGGCTTAATTTAGGCAAGCCTAAATTTATTGTCCAGTGCCCAGGACCACGTTACTCTCCCGTCGACGTCACCGCCGGCCACCCATCGACCCCGACGGACCGGCCACCAAAGGACCCGATGCATGCCCGTTACGAACAGACCGAGCCCACCTCAGCAGCCCGCGTCCGACAAGCGTAGACCATGTCGGTAAGCGACGTACAGCTCCGTGTCGCCGACATGGACTGCGCGAACTGCCTCAGGAAGATCCAAGGGCGGCTCGAGAAGATCGACGGCGTGGTTGCGGTCGACGGGAGTCCGGTGGCACGGACGCTGAGCATCCGTTTCGAGGCGGACCGGGTCGACCCAGAGCGGCTCAGGGAAGAGGTCGGGCGACTTGGATATGCGGCTCACCCACTCGACGGCAGCGGCAAGCGCTCTGCCACGACTTGGGGCAGCAAGCGGGCGAGGATCACCTATGTGGCCATGTTCCTCTTCGCGACCGGATTGGTGCTCCGCTTCTCCTGGACCACCCCGACGCTCATCGCACACCCGCTGCACGACATCCATGTCGACGATCTGTTCTTCGTCCTGGCCGCCCTCGTCGGCGGTCTGAACTTCTTCGGCAAGGGATGGCGGTCCGCCCGGATGTTGTCCTTGGACATGAGCTTCCTCATGACCATCGCCATCCTCGGCGCCGTGGCCGTGGGCGAGTACCTGGAAGCGGGCGCCATCGCGTTTCTGTTCTCAATCGCGGAGCTACTCGAGCGTTTCTCCGTGGATCGCGCCCGAGCCTCCGTAGAAGCCCTGATCGATCTGGCGCCTGCCAGCGCGAGAGTTCTCAGAGGCGACGAAGAGATCGTGGTGCCCGCAGACACCTTGGTCGTCGGAGACTTGGTCATCGTGCGGCCGGGGGAGTGCATCCCGACGGACGGGAGGGTGGAAAGCGGGGTCGCGTCGGTCGATCAATCCGCCATCACCGGCGAGTTCCTGCCGGTCGAGCGCTCGGTCGGAGACGAGGTCTTCGCGGGATCGATCAACCAGGACGGGGCGCTTCACATTCGGGTGGATCGGGAGGCGGGCAAGAGCACGCTGGCCCGGATCATCCAGTTGGTCGAAGAGGCCGAGGCGGGCAAGACCAAGAGCGAGCGATTCGTGGACACGTTCGCGCGCTACTACACGCCCGTGGTCACGGTAGGAGCGATCCTCGTCGCGTTCGGTCCCCCTCTGGTCGCGGACGCTCCGTTCGTCGTTTGGTTCATCCGAGGGCTTACGCTGCTGGTCATCGCTTGCCCGTGCGCCCTGGTCATCTCGACCCCTGTGGCGGTCGTGAGTGGCGTCACGGCTGCGGCTCGCAGTGGCGTGCTCATCAAGGGCGGCACCTACCTCGAGGCGGCGGGCCGAGTGCAGGTAGTGGCGTTCGACAAGACCGGGACCCTCACGCATGGGCACCCGGAGGTCATCGATCTGCGGCCGGCACCCGGGGTGGACGAGGCTGAGCTGCTCGAACGAGCCTTTGCGGTCGAGGCGGGGTCGGAGCACCCCATCGGATCATCGATCCGACGCGCCGTGCATGAACGCGGACTCGACGAGAACGGATGGAAGGTCACCGAGTTCCAGACGATTCCCGGCAAAGGAGCGCGCGCGCTACTCGACGATGAGGAATACTGGGTCGGTCGTCCCGAGTTGTTCGGCGAAGTCGGAGCGAGTGCGGGGGTCGGCGAGCTCAGGTCCCGCGGGCGAACGGTCGTGGGCGTCGGTCGGACAGACCGATTCCTCGGGTGGATCCCTCTGGGAGATGGAGCCCGAGACGAATCGACGTCGGCGGTGTCGCACCTCCGCGACGTAGGGATCGAGCATGTGGTCATGCTGACCGGAGACAACAAAGAAACAGCCGATGTCGTAGGACAGAAGCTCGGTGTGGACCGGGTCTATGCGGGATTGCTGCCCGAGGACAAGGTCGATCTGGTCCGTGCCCTCGAGGCGGAGTTGGGATCGGTGGCGATGGTGGGTGACGGCATCAACGATGCGCCGGCACTGGCCGCGGCCACCGTCGGCATCGCCATGGGCGCGGCCGGAAGCGACACCGCTCTGGAGGCTGCGGACATTGCCCTCATGGGCGACGACCTGGAGACCCTGCCCTACCTGATCGACCTCTCAAAGCGCGCCGATCGCGTGATCCGACAGAACGTCGGCGCTGCCTTACTGGTCAAAGGGATCCTGGCCGTGGGCGTGCCGATGGGGTGGGTCTCCCTCGTGTTGGCGGTGGTGGTGGGCGACCTGGGCGTGTCCCTTGCCGTGACAGCGAACGCGCTCCGTCTGGGCCGCAGCTAGCGACGTCTACCCTCTCAGGCCGCCCGTGCCCCGGTCAGTCGCTCGAGGCTACCTCGAGCCCAACCTCTTGTAGGCACCTGTAATGCCACCCTGTTCCGCACGTAAGAAGGCGATTAAGGTCCGTGCGTCGTGCCGACCTCCAAGCTTGATCGATTCATATTTCACGACAGGGAGAGATGTATGAGGCTTTTTCGTCTGATTACCGTAGTGGTGTTGCTGGGAGGTGTCATGACGGCGTGCGGCGGAGGCGACGACCCGACCCAAGTGGTCACCCCTCCACCACCTCCTCCCCCACCACCTCCTCCTCCTCCCCCACCACCACCGCCGCCTCCGCCTCCTGCGGGACCTGCGGCGGTTGCATTCTCCCTTGAATCGTTCGCACTGGCGATCGGCGATGTGCTCGAACTGAGCGTCGACGTCACCGATGCGTCGGGCGGGACGATCGCTGACGCCACGGTCACGTGGGAGTCGAGTGACGCGACGGCCATAACGGTGACCGGAGATGGCACCAGCGCCACGGTGGAAGCCGTCGGAGCAGGCTCGGCGACGATCACGGCCACGAGCGAGTCGGTTTCTGGCACGAGCGAGGGTGACGCGGTCGCTTCTGCTCGCTTCGATGCCGACGTCCAACCGATCTTCACCATGAGTTGTGCCTTTGCTGGATGCCATACGGGCGCAGGCTCGCCCCAGGGTATGGATCTCACCGCGGGTGTCGCTTTCGCGAACATCGTGAGCGTGACTGCGGGGCAGGCGGGCTTGGCTCGCATCGAGCCGGGCGACCCCGCCGCCAGCTATCTCATTCACAAGCTCCTGGGTACCCAAGCCGACGTAGGGGGCTCGGGTGCACAGATGCCACGCGGCGGTACGCCTTTGGCCAAGGCCGTGATCGACATCATCCGGGCGTGGACGCAGGGCGGCGCGAACAACAATTAGGCCCGAGGGGTTGGATTCTCGGGTCCGACTTCGGCCACACCAAGCGGTGGGGCCTCTCTGAGCCGGGCTGAGGGGCATCGTCGGGTGCGATATGCATCCGGCGGTGCCTCACGCCTTGGCTGCGCCCCGCCAACGATCTAGGAGCCCAGCGTGAAGTCACTCTCGTCGTGCATCTGCCTGCTTCTCCTCTGGGGGAGCCTGCCAGACATCGCCGCGGCGCAGTCCGTGTTGGATCGGACGCCGAACCTGTCGGGCGGCTGGGTGGGCAGGCCGCAGATACTCCATTTCAACTTCCTCCACAGGTTTCGATCGGGCGAACCGCCGACGAAGAAGGTGTCGAACGTTCCGACTCTCGTCACGAGCTATTCCCTTCCGGGGCGGACTCTGATCGGAGCGAAGTACTCGTCTAATTCGGACCTCGTCTCGCGGATTCCGAACGAGTGGGAACTCTTCGGTCGGTGGGCTCCGCTGACTTCGGAGGGAGACGGACCGTTGGACGCGGCGGTAACGTTCGCGTACAACGACGCCGCGCGTAGCGCCGACGCAGAACTCTCTCTCTCCCTCCCCGCGGGCCCGCTTCGCCTACTCGGTGCAGTACGGACGTTCAGTGACGGCTACGGCGCCGGCGAAGGCCGAGTCGCGCTGGGAGGGGGCGCTGTCCTGCGCCTGAACGACTTCGTCGCGTTGGCCGGGGACGTCACCACCTTGATGGACCGGACCGACTCCGAGAAGGTCGCGTGGGGAAGAGCCGTGCAAGTCGCCGTGCCCTATACGCCCCATACCCTTTCGATTCAGTTGACGAATACGAACACGTCGACCCTGCAGGGGGCGTCGCGTGGGGGCTCCGGAACGCGGTGGGGGTTCGAGTTCACAATCCCGTTGACCGTGAGCCGATTCCTGCCCCGAGGTTCGACGGAATCGGACACCGACGTCGCAGCGACCGGGATCGAGCAGAACACCGTGTACGTCATCATCCAGGACTTGGAGTTTGGAATGGAGCGCATCTCGATCCCGGTGGGCTCGCGCGTCGTCTGGGTGAACCGCGATGTGGTCGCGCACACGAGCACGTCCACCACATCCGTCTGGGGCTCACCTCTCCTACCGCCCGGCGAGTCCTGGGGGTACACCTTCGACACGCCTGGGGAGTTCCCGTTCTTCTGTGTGCCGCACCCGGAGATGACCGGCGTCGTCATCGTCGAAGGAGAAACACCATGAGGCCGAACACTGTCAGGCGCGTCATCGCAGTCTCGGCGGTTCTTTCTGTCGTGGCAATGCTATCGTGCTTTTCGGACCGCGATGATCCGATTGTCGGCGTGACCGCCGACTGCTCGCTTCCGCTGGCGCCGGGCGTCGTGGGAATCAACACGACCATCGTGCAGATCGTTGATTTCGCCTTCGTCCCGGCCGAAATCCGGGTACCGCGGGGTAGCAGCGTTACGTGGGTCTACTGCGAGCCCCCCGAGACCGATTTGCACAACTCGGTCTCGGACTCCGAAGTATGGGATGCCCCCCTCCTCGGAATCGGTGACTCCTTCACGTTCCAATTCGGCGAGACAGGATCGTTCCCCTACCACTGTGCGCCCCACCCCTTCATGAGGGGCACGGTTCTGGTCGAGTAGAACGGGCCGTGGGTCTGTGAGTCGGTCCGGAAATTGGGATGAACCCTCTTGCAGAATCCGGACCGAAACCCCAGCCTGAACCGCCGTGATGCCTAGACCGCCGTGCGCGGAACGCCATGGTGCGAGCGACCGGAGCCGTTCGGGACGCCGAAGGAGCGGCCAACATCAGAATCGACTGACACGGGACGACCATGCTGACCGATATCGAGATTGCACAATCTGCCGAGCTGGGGCCGATCACCGAGATTGCCGCCAAGGTAGGCCTCGGCGCCACGGACATCGAGCCGTACGGCCACTACAAGGCGAAGGTGCCCTTGGGGGTGATCAACAATCATGAGAGCCGGAACGGGAAGCTCGTTCTGGTTACGGGCATCAGCCCGACACGGGCGGGCGAGGGGAAATCTACCGTCGCGGTCGGACTCGCCGATGCGCTGACGCTACGGGAGCGAAACCCAGTCCTGTGCCTGCGGGAGCCCAGCTTGGGCCCGGTCTTCGGCATTAAGGGCGGAGCCGCAGGGGGCGGATACTCACAGGTGATTCCGATGGCGGACATCAACTTGCACTTCACCGGTGATTTTCACGCGATTACCTCCGCACATGCGCTCCTCTCGGCCATGCTGGACAACCACCTGTTCCGGCCCAACAGCCTGGAGATCGATCATCGGCAGATCACATGGCCCCGCACGGTGGACATGAACGATCGAGCCCTGCGCCACGTCGTCCTGGGCTTGGGCGGCAGGACCGGTGGGATCCCTCGCGAGGACGGTTTCGTCATCACGGCTGCATCGGAGATCATGGCGATCTTCTGTCTGGCCGACTCCCTGAAGGACCTCACGGCCAGACTGGGCAACATCATCGTGGCCTCCACACGTCAGGGTGACCCCATCCGCGCGGCGGAGCTCGAAGCCCCGGGCGCGATGACCCTGCTTCTTCAGGAGGCCATCAACCCGAACCTGGTGCAGACCCTTGGCGGCACGCCTGCGTTCGTGCACGGAGGCCCGTTCGCCAACATCGCGCACGGCTGCAACTCGCTCATCGCTACCCGCGCGGGAATCGCTCTGGGCGACATCGTCGTGACGGAAGCCGGCTTCGGGGCCGATCTCGGCGCCGAGAAGTTCTTCGACATCAAGTGTCGCATGGGCGGGCTCGAGCCCCAGGCGGTGGTGGTCGTCGCGACCATCCGCGCGCTCAAGATGCACGGGGGGATGGCCAAGGACGATCTGAAATCCGAGAACGTTGAAGCCCTCAAGTCGGGGGCGGTCAACCTTCAGGCCCACGTCGAAAACGTCATGAAATTCGGAGTTCCGCCCGTGGTGGCCATCAATCGGTTCGCCACCGACACGGATGCCGAGGTGGCCGCACTGAGGGAGGCCTGCGAGGAGTGGGGCGTGTTGGTCGTCGAAGCCGACCCACACGGGCAGACCGGGACCGGCTGCCTGGAGCTCGCCGACGTCGTCAGCGAGGTCGTGGAGTCCGGGGAAGCCAACTATCAGCCTCTGTACCCCGATGACATGGGCCTGCGGGAGAAGATCGGGGTCATCGCGACGGAGATCTACGGAGCCGACGGTGTGGACTTCCTGGACGAGGCCTCGAACGCCATCGACCGACTCGAGTCCATCGGTATGCGCGAGGTGCCTGTGTGTATCGCCAAGACGCAGTACTCCTTCTCCGACAACCCTGCCCTACTCGCAAGACCGAGTGGTTTCAAGCTCACCGTTCGCGATGTGACACCATCGGCGGGCGCAGGCTTCGTGGTCGCGAAAACGGTTAACATCATGACGATGCCCGGGCTCGCGGCCCGGCCGGCCGCAATGGGCATGTCGATCAAGGACGACGGTGAGATCGTAGGACTGGCCTAGGGGCCCAGCGAGGAGCTCAGCGAGAAGCCCCAGCGAGAGGCACCACTTGGAAGGCGCCGTCTGATGTCAAAGAATGAGGTCGGCGCAGAAGGCCTGGTCCGCACGTTGGGCGCCGTTGGCGCCGGGGCGTTCGTCGTAAGCAACATGATCGGTTCGGGGATCTTCACCGTCCCCGCCTTCGTGCGTGTCGCGACCGGCAGCTCCCTGGCCTCCCTGGGGGTGTGGGCGGCAGCCGGGTTCCTGGCCCTGTGCGGCGCACTCTGCTATTCGGAACTCGCCACCCACATGCCCGCTGCCGGGGGCGAGTACCGCTACCTGACCCGGGGACTCGGTCGGGTGTGGGGCTTTCTGAGCGGATGGACCTCGTTCATCGTGGGATTCTCGGCCGCCATGGCGGCGTCGGCTCTCGGGGTGATGGCTTACCTTGCGCCTCTGTTCGGCGGGTGGAGCCCGGACGCCCCCCTCATCGAAGGGCTCGCGATCAGCCAGGGCGCCGCGGGGGCGTCCCTGATGGTTCTCCTGCTCACCCTGGTCCACTCGGTGGGCATACGGTGGAGCGGAGGAGTCCAGACGACGCTGGCCACCGTGGTGGTGGGTTCGATCATGGTCATGGTCCTGGCCGGGTTCTCTACCGGGAACGGCTCGTGGTCGGGTCTCGTCGCTCGCAGTGACCCCGGGAGCAACTGGTGGGTGGCCCTCCTACAGGTGACTTACGCGTACGCGGGATGGAACGCCGCCGCGTACATCGCCGGGGAGGTCCGCGATCCCACGAAGAACCTCCCCAGGGCGATACTGGGCGGGACACTCTTCGTGACGACGCTCTATCTCCTCATCAATGCGCTCTTCTTCTACGCCCTGCCCCACGCCGAGTGGGAACCGGCCATCGCCGTCGGGCAGTTGGCCGCCGAGCGGTTGTTCGGCCTCCAGGGCTCGCTCGTGGTCACGAGCATCATCGCGCTCGCGATGTTCGGGTCCGTGAGCGCCATGACCGCAGTGGGCCCCCGGATCTACTTCGCCATGGCCCGAGATGGGGTGGCACCGCAGCTCCTGGGTCGCATTTCTGATAAAGGACATGTCCCCATCGCAGCCATCGTGGCCCAGGGCGTACTCGCAGCGGCTCTGGCCCTGACGGGTACGTTCGAGACTCTGCTCATCTACATCGGCTCTTCGCTGTTGCTCTTCAACGGGCTCACGGTCGTGACGCTCTTCGTCTTCCGGCGCCAGGCCGATGCCGCGGACCAGGGGCCCAGTACGACAGACGACGTCTTCCGGACACCGCTCCATCCGCTTCCGGCCTTGATCTTCCTGGTGATCACGATCGCTGCGTGGATCAACGGGTTGATCGGAGCCCCGGTACCGACCGGAGCCGCTCTCGCCACGCTCGGCGCGGGGGCCATCGTCTATGTCATCGGGAGTCGCCGGGGCTGGTTCGAGCCCGAGACCGGCGTCGCCTTGGACAAGCTGGCGTAAGTCGAGTTCATGTCCGAAGATGCTCTCGCCCGCCTACACGCAGGTTCTGTATCCGGAGAGCTTCCGACTCGGTTCGATCGAACCCGACGACTACGACGTCTTTGTGGTCAAGTCGCGCGTGCATTTCCGACGCGGCTTCGACGAGACGGGGTACGCGCGGACCATCATCGTGGTCGAGGCTCCGGGGCCCTTCGTGGGCACCACGTTTCTCGACGCACTGCCGTACGAACACGCCACACTGAGTGATCTATATCCGTACGGGGTGCCTGCGGACCGCAGGTGATGCTGGGGTGCCCGCCATGAGCCAAGCCAGACAAGGAGCAGAGCCAGTGCCCGCGACACCCAGCACAGTCAAACGTCTTGTGGGCGCCCTCCTCCTCTTCGCCGTCGCCTGCACCACCCCTCCCGACGCGGCCGAGCCTGATGCACGTGACGTTAGCGACTGGGTTTCTGCGGTCGAGAATGCTCTGATGCCAGCGGTCGTCCTAGAGGGTGAGACCCTCCAGGGATGGACGCTGGCGGAACGGATGGACCACTACTCGGTGCCGGCCGTGAGCGTGGCCGTGATCGAAGAGGGCGAGATCGTGTGGGCCAAGGCATGGGGCGTCGCCGACACGGGGACCGGGAGTCCGGCCACGGTCGAGACACTCTTCCAGGCGGCTTCGATCTCCAAGCCCGTGGGTGCGCTCGCCGCCCTCTCGCTGGTCGAGGAAGGCCGCCTCGAACTCGACGCTCCGATCAACGACTACCTCACCAGCTGGACCTTGCCCGACAACGAGTTCACAGGCGACTCGGCTGTGACGCTCCGCGGGCTGCTCACGCATTCGGCGGGGACAACCGTCTGGGGATTCCCCGGCTACCGAAAGGACGAGCCGTTCCGGACGGATCAGGCTCTCGCCACCAATGCCCATGTACTGGACGGGGAGGGCAACACCGACCCGGTGCGCGTCTACAAGGTCCCGGGGACTTCCTGGCAGTACTCGGGAGGTGGATACACGGTCATGGAGCAGGCTCTGGAGGACATCTCAGGAAGGTCGTTCCCCGAGGTCGTCGCCGAGCGCGTGCTCGGCCCTGCGGGCATGTCCCTCTCTACATACGAGCAGCCTCTGCCGGAGGATCGTTGGGACGAGGCTGCGAGGGCGCACCGTGGAGATGGATCCGAGGTGGAGGGTGAATGGCATACCTACCCCGAGCAGGCCGCGGCGGGACTCTGGACCACTCCCACCGAGCTGGCCCGCGTGTCCGTGCATCTTCTGAAGATTCTCGACGGAGAGATCACGGACGGGGTGATCTCCCAGGGGATGCTGGAACAGATGCTCACCCCGAATCGCGACGGCGCCGAAGGGTTCAACGACCATGGACTCGGATTCGGGCTCGGTGAGCGGGAGGGGCACGCCTCGTTCGGCCACGGAGGCTCGAATGCCGGATTCAGGGCGAACTGGCAGGTGCTGCGCCATTTGCGGCTCGGATACGCCATCATGACGAATGGAGACCGCGGCTCTGCTCTTGCCGGAGAGATCGCCCGCTCCGTCGCCGACGCGGGCGACTGGCCGATCAACAGGCCCGAGACCAAGTCTCGTGTGACCCTCGACGCGTCCGTGGTCGACGCGCTCAGCGGAGAGTACGAGATCGAGGGAGTGCCCGACTTCGAGATCGAGTTCCGGCCCGGTGAGGATGGCACGCTCGAAGTCGTCGTGCCGGGTCAGGGCACGATGGTCTTCTATTCGACCTCCGCCGACGAGTGGTTCGAAACGAGCGACGGCGACGTCATGATGATCGAGCGTGACGCCGAGGGGGACGTCGTAGGTGCGGTGAACGCGGGAACGACCCGACTGATCAGACGCTAGCTGGGCTCCCGCTACCCCTCAGGAATCCAGGAGGGCCGTACGCTTCCTTCGGGTAAGAACGCGCTGTCGTCCAGCTCTCGCTCGACACTCATGTCATAGTACTCCTCGAGCAGGGTGACCTTGCCCGCGTTCATGAACACCACCTCCGGCGCAACCCAGGCCCGACCCAACCGTTCGTACTTGTTGAACTGCGTCTCGGAATCCCCGTTGATCTCGCGGACGAACACGAGTCGCTCCTGGTCGATCCAGAACTGGTGTGAGGTCTCGTCTCCCTCGTCGGCACCGAGCACGTATACGGGTCGATCCTGCCATGTGGACTCGTGCATCTTGTCCAGGTCGACCCCGAGGCCTTCGAGCTTCTCGAGCACTTCATAGACCGGCATGAAGTAGACGTCGAAGCCCATGAGAAGGAGCGGATGGACGGTGGCCTGCGACCCCTGCAGTTCTCCGCCCTGGAACTGATAGATCGTGTTGTCGTTGAACATGATGATCCGGCCCTGGTCGACCGGGTCTACGTCGATGCGGAGCTTGCCCGGCAGTCTGATGGACTCGTACCAGGTTTCGGTGCGGGACACGTTCTCTTCGGCGTCATAGAAGCTCGTGGTCTGAACGAACGTGAAGTCGCGATACCACATGCCGACGTACCGCTCGATCATGGCTTCCACGACCTCGGCTACCGTCTCGGGAGCGAACTGATCGGGACCCGGATCGGATACCACGGAGGGAGCGGACGTGGTCGGCGTCGCTGCGCCGATGAGCGCATAGAAGGCGATGTTGGTGAAAGCAATCATATCTGGGGCCCCTTCCTATGTGTCGGAGGCCGCGGCCTCCCGCGCACGCCGGCTGAACTGTGTCTTGCTTCGTGTTCGACGGGTGACGAGGACGCCCCCTAGGATCGCCATCGGTGGCACCAGCAAGCTCGTCACGAACGGATACCACGAGGGTTGTCCCGAAACCGGATCCCCACGGTTGACGATCAGCCACGAGGCGAGGCCCAGAACCATCATGACCCCCGCCAACCCGGCCGCGTGCCCCAGTGGCGAGTGATCTGAGACCGTGGCCGCAACATATCCTCCGATTACGGCGATCAAAGCGCTGTAGGTCACATTCACCACGAGGTACGCCGCAGTGAGCTCTACATCCGGGCCCATGCCCCCCAACATGACGTTGGAGGCAACAGGCGTAGCCACCCCCACCAATACCGCCACGACAAAGAACGCGCCCAAGATCGACAAGGCGCTTCGCCAGATCGACATGCCTACCTCCGCGATGAGAAGCCCAGTACTCCCCAAGACAGTAGGAACCCGATGGACCCGGGGGAAGTACGCCATGGACCGTCTCCGGAAGTCACTCTACTTTGTCCCGGCTCGACGGTGCGGTCCAGACTTGGCCCCCGCTCCACGCGCGGCTCCAACCGGGAAACTGCGATAGATGGCTCAGGACATGGAACAGCTCGAGGACATCAAGGGCGTCCTCCTCGACCTGGACGGGACGGTCTTCATCGGAGACCGGCTCATTCCCGGCGCCGCCGATGCCGTAGCCGCGCTCCGGCGAGGCGGCCTACCCATGTGCTTCGGCACCAACACCACACGCATGTCTCGCGCTGCACTGGTGGAACGAATGCACCGTCTGGGTCTCGAGCTCGAAGCCGAAGAGGTGCTCACGGCTCCCTTGGCCGCCGCGTCTTGGCTGGAGCAGAAGGGACTTTGGAACGTCTCGCTCTGTGTCCCCGAAGCCACGCACGCCGACTTCAGTCACTTCACCGTGAACGAGACGTCACCACAGGCCGTCGTCGTTGGAGATCTTGGGGCCGGCTGGGACTTCAGCCGCCTGAACCGGTCCTTCAATCACCTCATGGAGGGCGCCGAGTTCGTCGCTCTCCAGCGGAACCGCTACTGGGACACCGGTCAGGGGTTGGCCCTCGACGCGGGGGCCTTCGTGACGGCACTCGAGTATGCTACGGGGCAGGAAGCCCAGGTCATGGGCAAGCCCAGCCCAGCCTTCTTCCAAGCCGCGGCCGACTCGATGGGAGTAGACCTCTTCAACATGGCGGTCGTGGGTGACGACATCGGTACCGACGTGGTGGGCGCACAGGCGTGCGACTCAGCGGCGGTTCTTGTGCGCACCGGCAAGTTCCGCGATGAGGATCTGGGGCGTGGAGCCCCGAAGCCTGACCTGATCATAGATTCCATCGCCTCACTTCCCTCGGCTCTAGGAGTCGGCTTCAGTTGACCAAGGAACACAAAACATCCGAGTCGTGGCGGGCGCTCCTGGGACCCTACGGCGGACCCGAGCTGCGGCGTAGCGTCACTCAGATCCTCACCTCCGCCCCGCCCTATTTCCTTTTCTGGTACGCGTCCTATCGTGCCCTCGATGTGAGCTATTGGCTCACCTTGGTGCTGGCTCTGCCCGCCGCGGCGTTCCTTACGCGGCTCTTCATGATCCAGCACGACTGCGGGCACGGCTCCTTCTTCAAGTCCCAGAAGGTGGCCGACACGGTCGGGTTCTGGATCGGGGTGCTGACGCTCACGCCCTACCGCTACTGGCGAAAAACCCACGCTTACCACCACGCTCATTCGGGCGATCTGGACTTCAGGGGATTCGGCGACATCGACACGCTCACCGTGACCGAGTACTACGACAAGTCGTTCCTCGGGAGACTCCGGTACAGGGCCTATCGGCACCCGGCGGTGATGCTGGGGCTGGGAGGGCTCTACCTGTTCCTGTTGAAGCATCGCTACCCCTGGGATATCCCCCGGCGTTGGAAACGGGAGTGGATCAGCGTCTGGCAGACCAACGCCGTGCTGGCCGCGATAGTCGGGGGCATGTGGCTCACGATCGGCTTGAAGGCCTTCGTCCTGGTCCATCTCCCGATCCTGCTGTACACGGTCAGTGCCGGGGTGTGGCTCTTCTACGTGCAGCATCAATTCGAGGAGACGTACTGGCACGGACACGAGGAGTGGGAGTACTTCGACGCGGGACTGGAGGGAAGTTCACATCTCGTGCTGCCGAAGTGGCTCCAGTGGATCACGGCCAGCATCGGGATTCACCACATTCACCACATCAGCGCTCGTATCCCCAACTACAAGCTGCAGGAGTGTCTGGACGACATCCCCGAGTTTCAGCAGGTGACCAAGATCTCGATCTGGGACGGCATCAAGACCCTGCGCCTCTCGCTCTGGCACGAAGACACCCGGAGGCTTGTGTCCTTCTCGGAGGCCCGGCGCCTGGCGCGGACGCTGAGCCCCACCTGAGCCGCGCGGACAACCGACCGACTGATGTCCACGAGGTCGTCGTCCGCCCGTTTCTCCGACATGTTCGACCACGATGCGGAGGGTGGAGTACTCAAGGTCGACCTGGCCCGCATTCACGACGTGGAGCCGGCATCGGCCTGAACAGGAGCGGCACTTCCGGCTTTCCCCAGCAGCGGGTGCCGTGCTAACGTGAAACCACAATGGCAACAAAACTCTCGCTAGCGTTCGCGGTGGTCTGCGCCTCGGTTATCGGTGCAACGTCACTGCTCCTCGGCGCTCCTTTGACGGCCCAGAGCATCGTCGAGGCCGGCAGCGTCGAGTTCGAGCCTGATCGAGCCATGCTCCTCGACTCGACGGTCTATGTGCCGTTCGCGGTCGGGAGCACGCGGTCACTGAGGGAGGCGTTGGACGAAGGGCTGCTTCAGGTGCAAACCCGCGTGCTCATCATGGAGCACTCGAAGGGCCGGCTTGCCTTGGTCACGGACCAAATGGCCTATCACCATACGGCCCAAGGCGAGATCGACGGCGAACCCTGGATGGTCTCTTTCTGACCCGCCTGTAATTCAGGGGTCAGTATGACGCCCACGATCGATGGTCGGATTCACCATTTCGAGTATCGCGGTCTCTTCAACGGTGGCTCCGTCCTCTGGGACCGGGAAACCGGCACGTATTGGCACCACGTGTCGGGCATCGCCCTCCAGGGACCGCTCGAGGGTCGACGGCTACCGATCTTCAACCTGCTTCAAGGCACCGTGGATCAGGCGCTGGAGGCTCACCCGGATCTGGAGGTCACGATATCGACCCGACCGATCCGTCGCCGGAGTCGCTGGGCCCCTCTGGCCGAGCGGATCAGGGGATTGTCGGACCGGCTCAAGGCGACCATGAGCGGTGAGGACCCGAGGAGGCCGAGCATGGACATCGGGCTGGGGGCCTGGACCGAGGGATCCCAGAGGTACTTCCCGATGGCCGTGGTGGAAGAGGCGGGACGGTTCGTCTTCGACGAGATGGACGGACGGCGTCTGCTGGTTCACATCGAGCCGACGGCCAATTCGGTGTTGGCCCTCTATACCGATGCCGGAGGTGCGCGCTGGGATGGATCAATGCTCCGCCTCGACGACGGGCAATACATCAAGGCGGGCGCCCTGTTCGCATCGGACGGGACCAAACTCGAGGTCGAACGGCCCATGCAGGTCTTCACCCGCTGGTACGGGTTCGTCCTGACGTTTCCGGAGGTCCGGGTCTACCAGCCCTAGCCTACGCCTTGAGCATTCGTTTCGCCGCAGAGACCGACGCCGGTCAGATCCTCGAGATCTATACGCCTCTTGTCACCGATACGCCCATCTCGTTCGAGGAGACTACCCCCTCACCCGTGGAGATGGCCGGGAGGATTCGCCGGACCCTCGATCGGTTCCCCTGGCTGGTCTGTGACGGGAGTGACGGGATCTCGGGCTACGCCTACGCCACCGCCTTCAGACAACGATCGGCCTACCAGTGGTCCGTTGAAGTCTCCGCCTACGTGCGCACCGACTCGCGCAGGAGGGGAATCGCGAGGGGCCTGTATACATCTCTCTTCGAGATCCTCCGTATCCAGAGCTTCGTGAACGCGCTCGCCGGTATCGCGCTCCCGAACGAGGCGAGCGTGGCCCTTCACGAATCACTCGGGTTCAGGGTGATCGGCGTCTACGAAGACGTCGGGTACAAGTTGGATGGCTGGCACGACGTGGGGTGGTGGCAGCTCCGCCTTCGAGATCCGGACAATCCTCCCGCCGAGCCCAGGGTATTCGCAGAGCTGCGCGACTCGACGGCGGTCATGCAGGCACTGACGGCGGGCGAGGCCCTGATCCGCCCCTAGGACCATCGGGTCTTCAGGCTCCGGTCTATCACCGATGGGACTCGTACAGAGACTCACGTCCTTCTGGTCACCGTTGTGCCGCCCCTCGGAATACCGGGCGGGCCGAGACGACTCCCTCGGGAATTCCCGCATGTCGGTGTGGGGAATTCCACCGCAACAGCCTTGAAACCGCTCTACCGCACCGCGGGCCTCTCCGCTACCGTTGGTGCCATGTCCATCAAGTCCACGCTGAAGTCGGTCCTCACCATGGGGCAAGGGGTCACCCGGGGCCTTCCGGAGTCGACCGAGGAGCAGGACCCCATCGACCTGTTCGCCGAGTGGTTCGACGAGGCCAAGGAGTCGGGGATCCTACTCCCTGAGGCGACCTCATTGGCCACCGCCAGCGCGGACGGAGTGCCGTCATCGCGTATGGTCCTGCTCAAGGCCTTCAGCGCAGACGGGTTCGTGTTCTACACGAACTACGGAAGCCGCAAGGCGGTGGAGTTGGACGCCAATCCCCGAGCTGCACTCCTTCTTTATTGGGCCATCCTACAACGGCAGGTGCGAGTGGAGGGCCGGGTGGAACGGATCAGCTCCGAGGAGTCCGAGGCCTACTTCCACACGAGGGACCGGGGAAGCCAAATCGGTGCGTGGGCATCTCGACAGAGCGCCACCCTGGAGGTCCGTTCCGAACTCGAGCAGCAGGTGTCCGAGGTCGAGGAGCGGTTCAAGGGACAGGACGTACCGCTTCCCGAGTTCTGGGGAGGATACCGGGTCGTCCCCGAGCGTATCGAGTTCTGGCAGGGACGGCTCAACCGCCTCCACGACCGGCTCAGTTTCATTCGAAGAGATGGCGGCTGGGGTACCGAACGCCTCTACCCTTAAAGCCGGACCTAAGGCCGGAGCTGAGGCCGAGCCTCTACCCAACACCGCTCGACCCGTGAAGCGAAACGTTCCGTCTCCTCGCCTAAGAGACGTCCTCCCAATCGCCTCGCCTCCTTCCACAGGGTCTCACGACGCTGGATGAGGTCGGAGAGGAGCTCGTTGCGCCGCGCATCGGCGATGCCCCGCACAGCTTCGACGTAGTGCGCCAGCACGACGAGGTCGTTTCCGTCCCCCAGCAGATCGCTCAGTTGATGGAGTTCGGCGGCATACGGCTCGAGCACGTCCGGGGCGATGGGGATCAAGAACTCGATCTGATGTCGGAGATCCTTTGCCCGCTTCCGCAGTTTGTGATGGACCTTGGGGTCCGACTCCGCGCTGCACGCCGTCGCGTGGCATGCACGGACAGCGCCCTACGAATCGCCCAGGCCCAGGCGCAGTAGCTCACGGTCGTCGATCTCGCCGACCTCCGGCCAACCGCCATCCAACGATCCAAGCAGCTCACTCGTCTCCGCGAACGGACCGTCCGACCCGGTGGCGGTGGCGAAGAGCGAGTCACGTTCGATCGAGAAAGCCTCTGCCAGTTCTCCCCAAGGTCGTTCGAGTCCAGTCCCCTGCGCGCCCTCGTGGACCGAACGAGCCGTTTGGGCTGTAACGTCCGCGTCGCGAACGGGAGAAACGCAGCGCCCAGCGTCCCTCATCGTTCGGTTGCCCCCGCGATAGGCATCGGGAGTCAGTGAAGGCCGGGTCAGCTTCACAAGTGCACGCGCTCGCTTGAGAGTCTTCCTCGTCTCATGGGCGGCCAAACCGACGTCCTCGGGCTCGGAAAGAGCTTCCTCTGCTGCGAGGACCTGTTGCCGGATCTCCCTGCTCAAACCCTCCGGCAGAGATTCTGTGCTCTTGATGCCGAACGTCACGGAGACCTTGGTGGAGTGACTGGTGCACGGATCGCACGACGACCCATGGATCCGGGTGTGCTGCGGAAGACTAGGGATCTCGTCCTCCCCCGTCCATCGCCGGCACGAAAGCACGGCCCCAAGAGGAAGACATGGCCGAGGACGCCCCCTTCGAGCCATATTTCGCTGTGGTCCGGACTCCCAAGTCTAGGGGGAGGAGAGAATGGCGTCGAAACAGCAGCACTGGCTGATCTCGGTGGCCGGCGCGGCCGCGGCAGGCGATCTCGGTGAAGTGAACATCCCCCTCGACACCCCACCCGCCGACGCGTGGGAGGCGGCCGCAGCCGGGCTGGGAATCAGCCAGGAGGCGTTGGCCGAGCACGTCGCCAAAACCTTCCGGATGCAGAAGGCAGACCTCGAGAACATCGAGCCCGATCCACTCGACGTCGACGCCGAGAAGGAGATCGGGTTCGCCTCCGGGCGGAACACGGAGTTTGAGATCGCCCCCCCCCGCGCCCCTGCGACACGCAATCAACCACGCGTATCACACCGGCCACTCCGACGACTTCGTCGTCACCAACGAGGCGCTTCACGAAGCCTCTGAACAGGTCGAGTTCCTGGACGAGCCCGAAACCGCCCAGGAGCAGGATGCTGGAGGGAAGGCATGGGCCATGGTAGAACTCACCAGCTAGACCCACACCCACGAGCCCAACGACGGTTTGCCCTACCCCTGAGAGCGACCGCACCTTGGGGGCCCGGTTCATCACCCGTTACTGGAGAAGGTCCCATGCCCCGATCTGCTCTGACCACCATAGCAGCATTCGCGCTCCTGGCGTTCGTCCCCCAACTCGGCGCCCAAGAGGTCGGGCCAGCCAGCGGCTCACTCGTCATCGTGGGGGGAGCGATGCGTGATCCTGGCATCATGGAGCGCTTTCTGGACCTGGCGGGTGGCTCGGACGCACCGATCGTGGTCATCCCGACGGCAGGAGGTCAAGACGATTACGACCAGTTCTATCAGGGGCTCAACTCGTGGCGGGACGCGGGGGCGAGCAACCTCACGGTGCTCCACACCAAGGACCGGGCAGAGGCGGATTCAGACGAGTTCGTGAAGGCCATCCGGGAAGCGAATGGCGTGTGGTTCCCGGGAGGGCGCCAATGGCACTTGGCGGACTCCTACCTCGGGACCAAGACCGAAGAGGAGCTCTGGAACCTGCTGGAGAGGGGTGGAGTCATCGGAGGCTCATCGGCCGGCGCCACCATCCAGGGTTCCTACCTGGCTCGGGGCGATACACGCACCAATACCGTCATGATGGGAGATCACGAAGAGGGCTTCGGTTTCCTCAAGAACACCGCCATCGATCAGCACGTCCTCAAACGCAACCGGCAATTCGACCTCATCGAGGTCATCCGCGCCCGACCCGAGCTACTGGGCATCGCGATCGACGAGAACACCGCCATCGTGGTACAGGGTGATCGCTTTGAAGTCATCGGCCAGAGCTACGTCCTCATCTACGACAACCAGGCCAAGATCGGTGATTCGGGTCTCTTCTACATGCTCGCACCAGGCGACGAGTACAATCTCGACACACGCGAAGCTCAAAGGCCGTCGCGTACCCTTGAGCCGCTCGAGGTGACCCAGAAGAAGCCTTGGACCCGTTAGACCCGGGCTGAGGGTTGGGGGTCACGCGTCGTCCGCCTACCTAGGCAGGGCCTCCGGCATGTCAGCGACCACATATGCCATGACGGCCATGGTGGCGACGCAGAGGGCCATCTCTCGCGGGTCGAGCTTGTCGATGGTGTCGGCATCCGTGTGGTGGTACCAGAAGTAGCGGGTCCGGTCGACCGAGAGGCCCATGCCGGGGACTCCGTCCTGCATGAGGGGCGTGATGTCCGCACCTCCCCCGCCCCGGGTGATCAGCCCCGATCCGATCGGATCGAGCAGCGAGCCGATCTCCTGGATGATGGCGAAGGCCGCGTCGGAGCCCGTGAATCCGAACCCGGAGGGCTTGAAGACCCCACCGTCGGACTCCATCGCCAGCACGTGCTCGTCGCCATCGGCCGCGCGCGCATCACGGTAGGCGCGACCGCCGGCTCCCCCGTTCTCCTCGTTGGTCCACATCACCGCCCGGACGGTTCGCCGCGGACGCAAGCCGAGCACCCGCATCAGCCGGATCGCCTCCCACGCGGCAACGGAGCCCCCACCGTCATCCATGGCACCCTGGCCTACGTCCCAGGAATCGATATGCCCTCCGAATACCACCACCTCGTCTGGAAGCTCACTCCCCGTGATCTCGGCCATCACGTTCCTGGACGGAGCATCGGGAAGAGTCTGCGCGTTCATCAACAGGTGCAGCTCCACACGCTCGCCTCGGTCCGAGAGGCGTTGAATCCACTGGGCGTCTTCCACGGTGATGGCCGCATGCGGAATCCGAGGCACCCCTTCTTGGTAACCCATCCCGCCGGTATGGGGAGTCTGCTGGGAATACGGCGTGACGGAGCGGATGAGGCTCGCCACGGCCCCCGCACGCGCCGCAGCCACGGCTCCATTGCTCCGAATCGGCCGTGTCTCCCCGTAAGTGGTGAACGGGACGTTGAAGAGCACGATGCGCCCTCGGGCCTCCGCGGCTCTCTCCTCGAGCTCTGCGAAGCTCCCCACAACGAGGACCTCGGCGCGGATCCCAGCCGGGGGCGTGGCAACGCTTCCCCCTAGGCCGAGCATTGGAAGATCGCGAGCCACGGGGACGATCATCTCGAGGGACTCCTCGCCTCGAACCCAGTGGGGCACCATGGCCAACTCGCCTCTGACGTTGTCTAGGCCGTCTGCCTCCATCTCCTCCATGATCCAGTCGAGCGCCCGCTCGAGGCTCACGGAGCCACTGAAACGGTGCCCGAATCCGTCGACGAGGTCCGTGAGGCGAGCGTACGCTGCACTGTCGGACAGAGCAGCCTCGATGAGCTGGTTCGCTACGTCGCGGTAGGCGTCAGCCAGATCGGTTTGGGCGTGCGCGACGTTGGGAGCGGTAGACCACAGCAATCCGGCGGTCAAACAGAAAACGAGCCTTCTTCTCACGACGGACTCCTCGGCGGTGGGTGGGATCGTCAGTCGCGAAAAGAAGGCCCGACGCCTGGAGAATCAAGCGTCGGGCCCACAGCCCTCGGATTAGATCCGCCCCCCGCTGGGGGGGCGTGCACATCAGAACGTCTCGCTGGACTCCAGTGAAGCGATCAGGTTTACACAACTACCCGGACGGGTCTGAGTACCTAACGTCAAGGTCATGAGACGCGTGAGCATCCCGGGCCGCTGATCCCCCCCGAACGCCCCCGACTTGGCCAGTTCGAAGAGAGCCCCATCGCCCGGTACCCGCACCAGAGAGGCCTGCACTCGCTCCAGCCACTCCTGGTAGGTCTCATCGGGTCCGAAGACCATCTTCTGCAGGTTGATGCAAGGCGCCAACATGTTGAAGGTGGCGAGATATTCCCACCGCAACCCGCGTAGGGCACTCTCGTTCTCGACGATGTCGGGAATCCCCCTCAGAATCGTGTGGATATCCTCTTCCGTCAGTCCGAGTCGGGCCGCCCTAGCCGCGTTCGTGGCCGACTCCCGAGCCCAGCGGAGAGTCTCCAATTCATCGTCCCGGTTCTGCACTTCATACAACCCCTCAAGCGCATCTGCCCCGATATTGGCGACCACGACCCCGACCAGATTGTCGATGAGCGTCGGGCCTTGGTCTACGAGCAGGAACCCGGTGGAGATGATCTCACGGATCAAGGCTTCGGCCTGCTGGGGCTGTCCGTCCACCTGCTCGAGGACCGCCTTAGCGGCTCGTGCCAGGGCAGCGTATCGAACCTCGGTGAAGTGCGGGAACGGAAGTGTGAACACGGTCAGGCTGTCCGGGAACGGCGTGATCCACCGCGTGGACACCATATCGATCCGTTCGGCCCTCGCCACCACGTGGAGGTCGTTCTGGGCGGGATGCGACGACGCCTGCCTGAGCGCGGCTAGCTCGTCACTCGAAAAGCCCTGTTCGATCTGAAGAACGAGGCTTCTCCCGACACCTTCCTGGAAGATGTCCGGGAAGTCCGGACTCGGGAACCAAGGTGTTGCGTAGTGCGTCGAGGGGGGTTGCTCGAGGTGCTCGGGATGAGGTCCCGCGGCACCGACAAAGGCCACGTTGTTCAGAGCCTGACCCGCCTCCAGGGCACCGATCGATGCGTCGGGTTCAACGCGATAGCGGCGAAGGGCCTCTGCGGCCCCCGCCATCTCCTGCACGGACAGAAACTGGGGGATCGCGATCTCGGCTAGCACGGGCCCCACGGAGCCGGCCATCGAAACGGTCAGCGTCGGAACGATGACCACGATGAAGAGGAGCACAACCAAGAACGCAGCACTCCGGAAGCGTCTGCCCTGACCCAGCGATCCGGCCCCCAGGACGATCTGGTCTCCCGCCTCCTCCAACTCGGTCGTCCAGTCCACAACCTCTTGGCGGATCCGATCGATGCCGCCCTCGGTTTGGCGCCAAGCCGACAACGCGAGCCGGACCTTGATGAACTGGTACGTGTGGATAGCCGCACCGAGGACGAGGAACACCAACGTGGGCCCCACGCTCAGAATCCAGATCTCTCTCTGCGTCAGCAGCTCTCGGGCCGCGAGCAACACCGACAACGAGAACCCGACCGCAAGCCAGAGCGCTCCTGAGAGAATCAGAATGGCCGCGGCAAGCCGTAGCTTGGTGAGCCGTGCGCGGTCCTCGTCGGTAAACCGTGAAAAGTGGCGCCTCCATCAAGAGGAATCCCTGATCCCGACGGAGATCGGTTGCGACCTCCGCTATGGTCAGGAAACCGTACCCCAAGTCGGCCGCCCGTCCACCCGCTCTCACCAGAGACTGGAGGAAGAAGAAGGCCGCGAATAGAACCGCTGCTCCCAGGAGGCTTACGCTGAGTCCCAGTGCCCAATTGTCCTCGAGCGGCCCGAGACTCCAGAACTCCTGAGGTGTCGCCAGCGACCAAATGAGAGGAGTCACGAGTACCACGCTCCCCAGCCATGCCAGCGTCGTGACCTTCCAGAGGGCTCCCTGAATCCACTCGAATCCGGGGGGCGGCCAGGGCAAGCGGGCGCCACGTCGATCCTGGAAGGTCCCCTTCTGGAACTGCTGCGCGGGAGCGCCATCCGACGAGTCGGGCGGCGGTGGCGAACCGCCTGCGGACTCGGGGGGTGACGTCGGCTCCGAGGGCGTCAGCTCGTCTTCGCTCATTGTCCTTCCTTTGGGGCTGTGTTCGGTCGAGACAGGGCCTGTAGGAATACCCACTCAAGAGCCCGCTTTGGGCAAGGACTTTCCTACGGCTGTCCTGCCTTCTTTAAACTTGCTCGATCGGCTCCACGGGCGCCGGAATCTCAGGCTGGGGGGCATCCGTGACGGCACTCCCCCGTCCCGATAGGCTCGGATTGGTCATGAAGTAGCCGTGTGCGCTAAACGGATCCTCGTCCGGCACTGCCCTCTCATAGGTCCGATCGGGCTGAAGGTACCAACTCTGCAGCGTGTCTCGGAGATTGGCCTGCATGATCTCCTGGAGGATTTGCCGATGAACCGTGGTGTTCTCGATGGGCACGAAGTGTTCGACTCTTCGATGCAGGTTCCGGGGCATCCAATCCGCCGAGGAGATGAACACCTTGGCGGAACGTGAAGGTAGTGGGTGCCCCCCGCCGAAACACACGATGCGGCTGTGCTCCAGGTAGCGCCCCACGATGCTCTTGACGGTGATGTTTTCCGAGAGGCCGGGGATGCCTGGGCGAAGGCAGCAGATGCCTCGGATCACGAGAGTGATCTGGACCCCGGCCTGCGATGCCCGGTAGAGGGCGTCGATAATGCTGCCGTCGACCAGCGCGTTGAGCTTCACCCAGATCGTGGCGGGGCGACCCGCCTCCGCATGAGCGATCTCCTCCGCGATCAGCTTCACGATGGTGTCGTGCAGGTCGAACGGGGCGATGACGAACTTGCTCAGGTCACTGGGGCGACCATACCCGGTCGTGAAGTTGAAGACCTGAGCGGCATCCGAGCAGAGGTCCTTGTCGCAGCTGAAGTACGAGAGGTCGGTGTAGACCCGCGCGTTGCCAGGGTGGTAGTTGCCCGTCCCGACGTGGACGTAGGACCGCAGGTCTCCTTCCTCCCGCCGGACCACGAGCGACAGCTTGGCGTGGGTCTTCATGTCCATGAACCCGTATACGACGTGGACGCCGGACGCCTCCATCTTCCGCGCCAGACGGATATTCGCCTCCTCATCGAAACGGGCCTTCAGCTCCACGAGCGCCGTTACGCTCTTCCCCGCCTCAGCCGCTTCGATCAGCTCTCCCACGATAGGCGAGTCGTCACTGGTTCGGTAAAGCGTCTGCTTGATCGCCACGACGTCGGGATCCCGCGCTGCCTGCCTAATGAACTGTATCACCACGTCGAAACTCTCGAACGGGTGGTGCACCAGCAGGTCCTTGGCGCGAATCGCCGCGAAGTGATCCCCATCGAAGTCCCGGATCCGCTCCGGAAAGCGGGGCGTGAACGGGTCGAAAACAAGGTCGGGCCGGTCGGCGGTAATCAAATCGCCCAAATCCCCCAGGCCCAGAAGGCTCCCCGCCTGGAACACGACGTCCGGATCTGCCCCCAGGTCCTGAATCAGGAAGTCCCTCATCTCCTTCGACATGAAGGTCGAGACACGAAGAGAGATGACGGAACCCCGCTTCCGACGCTTCACCAAGGATTCGAACTCCCTGACCAGGTCTTCCGCCTTTTCCTCGATCTCGACGTCTGAGTCCCTGAGGACCCGGAAATGCTCCACTTCCTCGACCTCGAACCCGGGGAAGAGGCGGTCTAGGTGCCTGCAGATCAGCTCTTCCACTCTGAGGAAGCGCGGCTTTTTCCTCTTCCCGGGCAAGCGCACGAAACGCGAAACCTGCGACGGAAGTGGCAGCAGCGCAGCCATGCGCTCACCGGTGTCGGAGCGACGCAGCGAGAGCGCTAGGCACAATCCACCATTCGGAATGAAAGGAACCGGGTGAGCCGGATCTACAGCCAGCGGCGTGAGCGCCGGGAAGATCTCGCGGGTGAAGTGGTCATCCATCCACTCCTGGTCCTTTGGTTCGAGATCGCCGGGATGAAGAACCCACAGACCCCGTTCCGCCAGAGCCGCACGAAGGATCTGCCAGATCTCCTGCTGGCAGGTCATGAGCTTCGCGGCCCGACTATTCACCTGCCCATACTGCTGTAGGGGCGTGCGGCCGTCTTGGCTCAAAGACGTGATTCCGGCCTCGACCTGCGCCCGCAAGCCGGCCACCCGCACCATGAAGAACTCGTCCAGGTTTGTGCCGGATATCGAGAGGAAGCGGACCCGTTCGAGAAGCGGGTGCCTCTCATTCATCGCCTCTTGAAGGACACGCTCGTTGAACGCCAGCCAGGAGAGCTCACGGTTGATGAACCGCTTGCGCGAGCGTGGCCCGATGGGGCCGATCTCCTTTTTCGCTGTGTCTTCCACCGACGTCCCCCTCTCGGAGAAGCAAAAACCGCCTCCCAAGGCGGTTTTTCGCACAACCGCCACTCGGAGCGGTTCTTTTATACTAGCACGTTCGGCGCCAAATGTTTATGGGTATAGTCATGAAGACACTCTATCTGCTGCGTCACGCCAAGTCGAGTTGGGGAGATTCCACACTCGCCGACCATGACCGCCCGCTGAACAGCCGAGGCAGGCGTGCGGCTCCTTTGATAGGCGCGTTTCTGCGCGAACAGGGCCACGTTCCGGACCTAGTACTCTGTTCCACGGCGACCCGAACACGCGAGACCCTGGCGTTTCTCCTGGAGGAGTTGGGCGTCGAGCCCGCCATCGACTGGGACGGCGACCTCTACCTGGCCGGCCCCCGCCAGATGCTGGACCTGCTGGGAGCCTTGCCTGACACCGTGGAGTCGGTGCTCATGATCGGCCACAACCCCGGAACGGCTATCTTGGCCGAGGCGCTATGCGCCGAGGGGGACGCCGCCGGATTGGACCTCATGCGCACCAAGTTCCCGACCGCCGGGCTGGCGATAATCCATCTGGAGGTAGATCGTTGGGAGGAGACGCAAGGCGACTGTGGACGCTTGCTGAGCTTTACTCGACCAAGTGACCTGGCAAGGGACCTGGACTGATGCGCCGGGCGCCATCAGGCGGTGTTACACGTTGGAGGTGACCATGCTCAAGAAACTCTCGCTGGTTGTTTTGGCTGGTTCGACCGTCCTCTTGCTCGGCTGCTCGGGCGGCAAGAGTGCCTCCGACGAGGCGGCCGAGAGGCTCACACGGCGTCAGAAGGACAGCATCATCGCCACGCTGCCGATTCCGGGCGCTAAAGGAGTCGGCAAGGCACTGGACGCCCTGGAGAAGTCCAACGTTCGGGCCGCAGAGCACGATTCCCTCGCCGTGCGGCGCTGACGCCCGCCAGCCTCTCTCTTATTACCACCGCCGGCTTAACCGCGGTTTCCGGGCTCCGATAGCGGTCAACCCACCTACGTAATCGTCGTTTCACGCTACGTAGTCCGACGTATCGAGCGGTCCTCCCTAGTTGGCCATCGTTCTCCTGTGGGATAACCCCACACCCAGAAACCCTGGAAGGAGAACGAATCATGTCACGCACCGTACTTGTCTACGCGATCGCAGCCCTGGCATTGAGCGCAGGAACCGTCGCCGCTCAAGAGCCCGTGCCCGAGGTCCCAGAAGACATGCGAGTAAAGAAGCTTCCCCGGCAGAAGTTGGCCGGTCCTCGCTTCGGATTCACCGTCTTTACCGGAGAAACCGCCGACCAGAGAGATGCCATCGGCCTCGAGCCCATGATGACCCAGTTTGGCTGGCAGTGGGAGACTCAGATCGTATCCATGCAGGGAGGCAATCAGGCCCTCATGGAGTGGGTGCTGCTCGTCGGCGGAGTGGAGCAGAGCGAGTTCAGCCTGTCCCTCGGATGGCTGGCCGGATACCGACTCGACAATGGCGTCGAATTCGGCGTCGGACCCAACTTCAGCGTCAACAAGGACAATGACTGGGACCCGAACACCTCGATGATCTTCGCTGCCGGCTCGACCATGCCGTTCGGAGATCTCTACGTGCCGTTGAACGTGGCCGTGAGCGTCGCGAAAGGTGGCCCGAGAATCACGATGCTAATGGGTTGGATCGTAGGCCGATGAAGCGGACGATGCCCTCAGCCCATACATCACCGTGGCGCGCTCGTTACCGGGTCGGTTCCCTGACAGGAGATCGACCCGGTGGCGGAAGCACCGGCCCGGGGCGAGCCGGGGGCTCACTGCCCCCTACATCTCCGAGAGGAGCCCCACCCGGAGCGCGAAACGCACCAGCTCGGACCGATGCGTCAATCCGAGTTTCTCCATGATCCGAGCACGATAGGTGTCGACCGTTGCACCGGCCTCAACGACCGGCACCAGATACTCTTCTTCCTCCAGCATGTTGGATCGGGCGGCCCACCGAGGGGGCTCCCTTACGGTGGAGAGCCGGCCGGGCGAGGGTGCCAAGGTCTGCCTGACGATTCCGCTGGACCCCAACCGCCAGGTCCGAGAGAGGACGACACAAGGAGGTTGGACCGGCCACCGGGAGGCCAGCGCGCGGATTCCAGCCCACGGCTAGGGAACGGTGGGGAACGGCGGGTGATCCGCTCCAATCACGCTCTGTCGGCATTCCCTCGTCGGGAGATCCCCCACACGGCTCGGTCTCCTTTCTGACAGGACCCTCAGGAAACTCCTAGTGGAGCGGCCACCGGGGCCGTTCCAGGTTGAGATGGCGGATGGCCAAGCTGCCGATTCTCCCGTACTATCGGGGGCCGCCACGCCGCCTTCTCAGCCGCTGCGCAAGGAGGGCATCATGTCGCGACTCATCCTGGTCCCCCTGGACGGCTCGGAGTTCTCGGAGTCGGCACTCCCGGTTGCCCTGTCCATGGCTCGCCGGTGGGAGGCGCGCCTCGAGGTCCTGACTGTCCACGAGGCCGTCCCAACACTTGATCACGACTTGTGGGAGACCGCCTCCCGCGAGTGGTCGGAGCGCTACATCGAAAGCGTGGCACAGCGCGTCAAAGAGGCGACTGGCGTCACCGTGGCGGCCACGGCTCTTTCGGGAACGACGGGCGGGACGATTCAGCACCATGTGGACGCCCGCGGGGGTGCCCTGGTGGTCATGGCCACCCATGGGCGCGGACCCATGTCCCGATTCTGGCTAGGAAGCACGGCCGACGCTCTGGTGCGTCACTCCTCGTTCCCCCTCCTCCTCCTCCTCCCCACGGAAGACGTGACACTCGACCTCGAGGAGGACTTCAGCCCCAAGAAGGTGCTGGTACCACTGGATGGATCGACAGAGGGTGAGGCCATCATCCCGCACGCGTTGGACATTGCGTCCGACCCCAAGGCGGTTTTCTCGTTGCTGCGCGTCTTCCCCTACCCCGAAGAGTTCGCCTCGTCGTACCTGCCGCACACGATCCAGGTGAACGCGGAGTTGCTCAAGGAGGGCGAGGCGGTGGCCAAGGAGTACATCGACGGCCAGGCGGCCATCCTGGTTGAGCGTGGACTCGACGCGTCCGGTCACATCTGCGTGGACGCGAGTCCGGCCGCGGGGGTTCTGCATTTTGCGGAACGCACGGGAGCCGACATGATCGCCATGTCGACGCACGGACGAGGGGGGGTCTCTCGCCTGTTGCTGGGGAGCGTCACGGACAAGGTCTTGCGAGGCGCACAGGTTCCCATACTTGTCTACCATCCCGACGAAGTCGGCCAGGACTAGGAGGCGGAGGAACCCCAGGCCATCCTGGGCCCAGACCGGAAACGACGGACGGCGTCCTGCTGGTGTACGTCGCTACTCGCCTCGTGCGGGGCTGACGAGCCTAAGCGCCGCGAACGCCAGCGACCCGGCCACACCCCCCACCGCGATCCCGCCCAGGCTCATCGTGACGAGCTGCATCGCCGCGACGTCGGCCATTACGGCTGCGAGAGCGGTGCCCAGGAACGTGCAGATGCCACCGACCACTCCACCGTGCCAGGCCGAGTCGGCGAGGGATCGTCGCTTGTGGATCACATAGGCAGCACCACTCACGGCTGCTGTAGCCAACAAGGGAGCAGGCCAGACCGAGTAGACGGCATCGTTGTAGTGACCCGCTACCACGAGCGCGATCTGGACGCAGGTACCTGTTCCGCCCCAGAGGAGCACCGCCGGCGTCAGCGCATCCTCGCGGGATGCGGGCTCCGAAAAGAGCTCCGTCACCCGTCTATCCCGCAAAAGCGCAACGCGGTCAGTGCGAGGGTACGGGCAGCCATCACGACCTCGTCGACCGGCACGAACTCGTTCGGCGCGTGGGCACGCCTCACATCCCCGGGCCCGTAAAGGACGGTCGGTGTATCCCCGTGATTGACGAGGAGAGCCATATCCGACCCGTAAGGCACGCCGGTGAGCTTGGCTTGGCTTCCCGTCACCACCCGATGCGCGTCTCGAACCGCGGTCACGACCCCCGCATCGGGAGCGACCCGGCAGGCCTCGAATCGTCCCCCCCACCACTCGACCTCCGGTGGATTCCCCTGGAGAAACACGTCCTCCTCTGCGGCTCCCGCGACCGCTGCCTCCAAGGCCGACCTCGCCTCATCGGGATCCTCGCCGGGGCGCACTCCGTACCGGCCCTCGAATGCGACTTCTTCGGCCACGGAGGACGCCCACTCGCCGCCCGACACGGTCCCCACCGATATGGGGAAGGGCAGATCACCGGGAATAATCGGATCCCGGTCGGCGTTCCTCTCCCGCTCCAGAGCGTCCAGAGCGGCGAGAATCAGATGCGACTTGTGGATGGCGCTCACCCCTTCTGATCGCAGGGCACCGTGGGCAGCTTTTCCAGGCACTCGTACTCGGAAGTTGAAACACCCGGCTCCCGTGGTCGCGACCTCGAGGTTGGTGGGCTCCATTACGATCGCACCATCCGCTCGGTACCCGCGGTGGATCGTGGCCAGCGTGCCTACCCCTCCGTCCTCTTCGCCGATGACGCTTTCGATGAAGAGCGCGCCGGCGAGCCGCACGCCCGCATCCTGGATGGCCTTGGCAGCGAAGATGGCGGAGCAAAGGCCAGCCTTCATGTCGACCGAGCCCCTGCCGTAGATCCGGTCATCCTCGAGCCGAGGCACGAACGGTGGGCTGGACCACCGCTCGTCGTGGCCGGGGGGCACTACATCGACGTGTCCGTTGAGGATTAGGCTGGCCCCACCCTCCCCCTCTCCCAACCGACCGACCACACCGAGTCCGCGATCACGCTCGCACTCCACGGCGTAGGCGGGATGCCGAGCCAAGGCCTCGAAGTCGAGCTCCCAGAGGTCCACGTCGAGCCCGATACCGGCCATGGTCTCGGATACCGACTCCTGGGCCGGTGCCTCCTGGCCGCCCACGCTCGGAATCGCCACGAGGGTACAGATCGCGTCCAGTAGGCCGTCGTGGTCGAGGGCGTCGAGCACCGCTCTTTCCCGGGAGGTCAACTCTTCCATGGCGGAGAGGATCGGCGATGACTCTCCGTCCCGCAACGGGAACGAAAAAGCCCGGTCCGTGAGGACCGGGCTCTCCGTACCGTGATCGTAAGCGACCGGCTAGCGCCGGCCTCCACGCCTTCTTCGCGGGGCGGGAATGTCCACCACTCCCCCGACCGCCGAATACCGGATCCTTTCGTGACGTCCGTCCCGGACCGTGAAGTCGCCTTCAACGTCGGACACTCGAAGGACTCCCGAGCCGATGTCGTAGGCCATCACGTCTTCACTGACGTCCCGGATGTCCATCGATCCCGAGCCGTCATCCACCGTTACGGAACCCGTGATGCCGACGATGTCCATGGAGCCCGACCCGTCCTCGACGAACACGTCTCCTTGGACATCCCTTATCTCGAGTCCACCCGACCCATCCTCGATGTCCAAGGCGCCCCGGATGCCTTCGACATAGAGCTCACCCGAACCGTCGTTCACGGAGAGATCACCGAGACCACTCAAGGTCGCGGACCCGCTTCCATCTTCGATCTCCGCTGCCATGCCAAGAGGCACCTCAACGTGGAGATCGATGCGAGCATACCCCTCCCCCCGCCACGAACGATCGGGATAGCGCGTCTCGAGATCCACGGTCGATCCGCGTCGCTCCAGCACCACCTCCATCTCGTCGAGCATCCACTCTTCCGAGGCACAAACGGTGGCCGTGGCCGTTACCGCCGATGCACCCGCTCGGCCCTCCACCTCGAGCGAGCCCGATCCGGCAAAGACCGTGAGTCGCTCCGCGTCCGATGCCGACAGATCGGCCGCGAGCTCGGTGCCGAACTCACACCGGTCCCCACCCCTCTGGGCAGCCGCCGGATTGGCAGATAGTACCGTTCCCCCCAACAACCAGGCTCCGACCGTAACCGCGAATGTGTACTTCATATCCCGACCTCGTTCCCGTCCAGTGATCTCCAGGGCGGGCCGTCGAGCGGCCCACCGTGACAGAGGATTGGACGGCGCGACCACGACTCGGGTTGGAAGGACTACGATCCTCTCGCGGCATGAATGAGTGCCTCGAGGTGGGCCAGGTACTCTTCGAGCCGCTCTCTCCCGAGATCCGTCAGTGAGTATTCGGTCCGTGGAACGCGGTCGACAAAGGACTTCGCACACAGGACGTAGCCCGCCTCTTCCAGCTTCCTGGCGTGGGCGCTCAGATTTCCGTCGGTCGCCCCGAGGGCCTCCTTGAGACCGTTGAAGGTCATGCTCTCCTGAACGGCCAACGCGCTGACGATGCCCAGCCGGAGTCGCTCATGGATGATCCTATCCAACGCGAGAGGACTCCCCACGCTCTCTCCCGAAACGCTCATAAGAGTGGGCTCCCCTGCCTCATCCGCCTTCGGCTGCCTCTTGGCTCTAGCCACCGTATCTCCTCGCAATGAGAACTCCGAACAGGACGTGAACCCCCCCGAAGCCGACGGCCATGAAATTGTCTCCGAGAGCGGCAGGAGCAAAAAGCGCCCCGGCGCCGACCACCATGAACGAGGCGCCCATGAGCGGGATGATCCGGACCGAAAAAGTGCCCGCCGTGAGGACACCGGTGCCATACATGAGCAGCCAACAGCCAGGCATGAGGTCGTAAAGCCCCGCACGAAAGAGTGCCAGCGTAACCAGGGCTCCGGTCACCATCCCGGGGACGAAGCCCAGCACGAACCGACGCCCGTGCCCACTCAGCAAAGGCACTCCCGCCTTGCTCGTCTTCCACAACACCGCTGATCCACCCAACGGGATCGCCACGGCGGCGGCCATGAGCCAGGTGGTGAGCCAACCCTCTTGGGTCGGCTGAGCCGAAGCGATGGGCGCGGCCGCCAGCCCGACGACTCCGAGCAGGATCGACCCCAAGCCCGAGAGCGTAGTGAACCGACCCGAATTCTCCATCGTGTCTCGGATGAACTCGAGATTGTCCATGGCCCGCGTATGCAGCTCCACAGGGGCCCCACCGGGGTCGGTGGCGACCGGTGGAACTGGGTCCACTGAGGAACCGGGGCTCCCAGAGGAGCCGGGCTCCATGGAGGAACCGGGGTCCACGGGAGTCTCCGTCTCAGGGGGTCGGCCAGTCGGGATCATGCTCCAATGCTAGGCATGACTCCTAGCAACGACAAGTACTCTGTCCAACAAAGTGGCTAACCCTGGCAAGGTAAGAAGCCCGCCAGATCAGAGGCCTCCCAAAAACAGAAGCCCGCCGGACTCGAAGTCCGGCGGGCTCTACCACCCCGAATTCTGCTCGGTGGGTCAGCCGTTGCTGAGCTTCCAGACGTATGCGGCGACCGCCTTCACCTGGTCATCGGTGATGGCAGAACCACCCTTGGGAGGCATGATCGCGCCCATGGAGTTCTTTATCTCCGCCGCGGAGACGCCTTTGTTGATCTGGTCGATGAGCTCGGGATAGCTCCCGCCACCCGTCAGCCACTCACTATCGGTAAGGTTCGGACCAATCGCACCGGAGCCGTCCATGCCATGGCACGCAGCACAGAGTCCGGCACCCATATAGACCGTCTGACCCTCCGCTACCATGGCATCGGTAACCCCATCAGGCATCTGGGCCTGGAGGCTGGATGCGCTCATGAGGGCAACGGCGAGTCCTGCCAACGTCAAGGAAATTCGCTTCATTTCCATCCCCTACTCTGGTGTACGATTCGACGACCGCCGCGAGTCGTCAAAGGGACACTCGCCGTCAGATGAATCCACGAAGATAAAATCGCGATGCCCGGTTCCCAAGACCCCGGGGCCAACCCGCCGGCCAACCCGGTGGCCAACCCGGCGGCCAACCCGGCGGCCAACCCGGCATCCGACTCCGAGGCGACGACCCGATCCTAGAACACGGGCCGTCTGGCAGGCCGAAGAATGAACAGCCCTTCCTGGGAGCTGGTTACGATGACAGTTCCGCTCTCGAAGTACGGGTAAGCGCTGAACGCACCACCCATGGTCGGCGGATTCCCCTCGTACGGAGTCGTATCGAAATAACCGATCTCTTCGGGATTCTCCCGATCACTGATGTCCACGACCCGGAACCCGGCCTGGTAGTTTGCCTGGTACATGCGATCGCCCTTGATATACAGATTGTGATCGGTGGCTCTCGTCGGGCCGAAGTACTCATTGACCAGAATGGGGTCGTCCAGTTCCGCGACGTCCCACACCAATGTCCGCGTGGTGGGAGCCAGTCCGGTGAGCTCGTCCAATTCGTCGTTCATGTAGTAGTAGCGCTGATCCTCCGTGAGCCATCCCTGGTGGATGTACGCCATGCCGGGGTAGGTCGCCGCAGCGAGGGCGGCGGGCGCATCCTTGTCGGTAACGTCTACGATGCGAAGCGCCGTCTCGTTCGAGGCGAAGCAGATCTGGCGGCCCTGGAAGTCCTCGTCCGGCCCGATGTACTCGACGCACTGGCCATCGTGTGTGCGACCCGCCCAGATGAGACCCTCGGTGTCGGTGTAGCATCCCGCAAAGGTCGGGTTCACCGGCTCTCTGATGTCGATCATGTGGAGGCCACCACCGCACGTGTCGCCCCCACCGGTCGCACCCACCGGGTAGGCGAAGCCACTCTCCACATCGATGACCAGGTTGTGTGCAGCTGCGATCCCACCGTAGCGGGCGTCGATCTCCCAGGTCACCGGTGGATTCGTCACATCACGAATCCGGCTCAGGTCGAACACCCCCATGCCGGTATTCCCGCTTCCGATGAAGAAAGCGTGATCGGCGTATACCTTGATGTCCTGGGCTGACCCCCCTTCGGCTAGAACCAGCCCGAGATAGGTCGGAGAACTCGGGTTGGTGATGTCGACGATGCCCGCTCCGCCACGACGGCCCACGAGCGCGTACTCCCGGCGCGTCTGCGGGTCAGTCCACCCCCAGACGTCCGAGACACCACCCAATGGACCTCCGGCCCCAGGGCGTAGTCCCAGTTCCTCGAGTGGCAGAAACGCGAGGAGATCGACGTCACTGCACTCGAAGCGCTCGGCCCGACCGTCGGAACACGGCACCTCTTCACCTGCAATGAGGGTCAGGTCCGACGTGAGGCTGAGCCACTCGGGCTGACTCCAGCCGCCGGCGGGGGTCCGCGAGTAGACCGCAGCCTGGCCCCTCCCGAAAGCCGCGCCAGGGGCACCCGCCACGGCTACGTCACCTGACAAGGCCACGGCCGAGCCAAGACCGAAGCCAGCGGCCGCTCCGGAAGCCGAGAGCTCGCCCGCCGGCATCCAGGGGCCAGCAGCCGAATCCCGCTGGAAGCGGTATACCGATCCCCTGCCTTCCTGAGCACCCGGTGCGCCGATCAAGACCTCGTTCCCATTGAGAGCCAGGGTGGTCCCGAAACGGTCACCGGCGGTGGGGTCGGGTGACGACCGCCCACTCTCCTCTGTCCAGATGCCACTTGTGGCGTCCCGAGCATAGGCCCGCACGCGGCCCTCCGTTTCGCCCGTCCCGGGAATGCCGACCACCGCAATGCTCCCATCAAAGGCCACCATGGCTCCGAATCGGCTTTCCGGTGCTATGTCTGCGGCGGAGAGGATCGCCTCCTGGCGCCAAACACCGGACGGAGCATCGCGTACGAATACGTAGACGGCTCCAGAAGCACCGTGTTCGGGGGTGCCCACAAGAGCGATATCGCCGGATACCGCCAAGGCGGCGCCGAACCGATCATTACCCTCGATCTCGGTACGCTCGAAACGGGCACGCTGTACCCAGCTCTCCGACCCGTCCTCCCGCTCGAAAACGCGCACGCCCGTGGAGCGTCTCGGCCCGCCTACAATCGCCACCAGTGCCCGATTCCCGTCGGAGGCCACCGAACGCGCAGGCGGCTGCATGATCTGCATGAGCGCGGCGACATTCCATTCACCGGCGCCCGGCTCACCCTCGATCAGGGCAACGCTCTCCGCACGATCCCAGTTTTCCGCCCCACCGCGTCGGAACGCGTGGGCACCCCACCGCCCCTCCGCGTCGCCTGCACCCACCAGGAGAAGGTCGCCGGAGAGTGTCATAGAAGGGCTGAAGCCCTCGCCGGTCGCAGCCCCGTCAGCAGAGGTCAAACCGTCGGCCAGCTCCCAACTACCGTTTCCGGCAGACCGATAGACATACACCGAGGCAGGCCCTTGCCCGAAATCGGTCTTCACGACGAGCACATCGCCACCGACGATCCCCACCGAGCTGGAGTAACCATCCTGAGCGGCGAGTTCGACGGACCCTGCGAGCAACAGACAGGTGAGCAACGAGAAGATGCGGCATCGGGAAGACATGCGATCCATCCGGCAAAGAGAAGCGAGAGCTTGAGAATACACGGTTAGGATGGGAGGGTCCCTCCGTCCAGGCCAGAGGCCCGCCTCCCACCGTCCGCACTCGGTGACACCCACTGTCCCCGACACGGGTCACAGGAGCAGGCCGCTAGGCCAGGAAACACGCGGTATTACTAGATTTCGACACTCGGCATGCATCTTGCTTTTCGGGTCCATAGAGGAGCAGAGTCCGAGATGCTCAGCCCTGGTCGACCAGGCTGCTCTCGGGTAATGTCAAAACGTCGGTCATCGCCTGGAGGTATGACGTGAACGCTCACAGCAAACGACTACGGCGGGGAGTTCTCCTGGCTGCGGTCGCTGCCGTGCTTACGGCCCCCGTGGCCGCCTCGGGGCAGTCCGGCGGCCCTGGCTTCCTCTTCCAGAGGCCGATGTACTCCTTCGGGATAAAGGGCGGGTACGCGCTTCCCCAGGCCGAAAGCGAGATTTTCGACTTCGCCCGCGAGCAACTGACGCTGGAGAC
This sequence comes from Longimicrobiales bacterium, assembly GCA_965249725.1. Classification (GTDB taxonomy): domain Bacteria; phylum Gemmatimonadota; class Gemmatimonadetes; order Longimicrobiales; family Gaopeijiaceae; genus CBDDCX01. The sequence goes on along the minus strand of CBDFMQ010000001.1, from coordinate 115,831 downwards.
GAACGACTTCGCCTCTTCCGCATGGGGAGCGGATTTCGCTGTTCGAGCGACCGAACGTCTGGACATCGCGGTCGGAGTGAGCGTCACCCACACAAGCCAGCGGTCCGAATTCCGCGACTGGGTGGACCTCGACGACCTTCCCATCGAACAGACCACGACGTTTACGCGGGTTCCTACCACGCTGAGCGTAAAGTACTACCTGCGCGACAGAGGTCGTTCCGTCAGCCGGTTCGTATGGGTTCCCGAGCGGTGGTCGCCGTACCTAGGTGCGGGTGGCGGGGCGATATGGTATAGCTTCGAGCAGGAGGGCGCCTTCGTGGACTTCGAGACCCTCGACGTCTTCGGCGCCCGGCTCGAGTCCGTGGGTACGACCGGTACGGCACACGTGTTTTCGGGAGTGGACCTGTCGCTCAGTTCTAAGGTGGTGTTGACGGGTGAGGGACGTTATTCCTGGGGTAAGATGGACATGGGACGGGACTTCGTAGACTTCGACAGCATCGATCTCGGTGGCTTCCAGGCTACATTGGGATTGTCGTTTCGCTTCTAGGCGGAAAGGGACTGTGACGATGAGCGTGCATCGAGACATTTGGACGGTGAGCACCGGAACGCTTCTCGCCGGCGCATTGGCAATTCTGATGGTGCAGCCGGCCGCGACCCAGGATCAGGACTACGACGCCCGGTGGCTCCCGTGGCTCGGGTGCTGGGGGCCCGTGACCGAGACCACCGACAGCGACGCTCCGATGTTGTGTTTGCGCCCCGTTCCCGGTGGTGAGGGCGTGGAGATGCTGACAGTGACCGGCGGTGACATCGTCGCCCAGGAAGCCGTCCGGGCGGATGGCATGAACCGGGAGACGAGTCGCGAGGCGTGTGAGGGCTGGGAGAGAGCCTCATTTTCGGACGATGGACGCCGCGTTTATCTCCGTACTGAACTCACGTGCGAGGGTGGTCTACAACGGAACTCCACCGGCCTGATGTCGATGGCGTCGCCGTATGAGTGGATGGACGTGCGAAGCGTCGAGCTCGAGGGGGAGAGTGTCCCCTGGGTGCTCCGGTACCAGTTGGCGACCCGTGAGGCCGTCGAGGCGGCCGGGCTCCAGGGAATCGCTGCCAACCGCGTCCAGACCCAACAGTTCGCCCGCGTCGCCGCGTCGTCCCCCATCACGATCGACGACGTGGTCGATGCCTCCGAGCACATCGATGCGAAGGCCGTCGAGGCGTGGGTCGTCGAACGGGGCGACCAGTTCGACCTGGATGCCAGCCGATTGATTGCTCTGGCGAACGCCGGTGTGGCGGAGAATGTCATCGACATGGTGGTGGCGGTCTCCTACCCCGATCACTTCGTCATAGACCGTGGCATGGGCGGTGATACGGAGTTCGCCGAGTCCGACTACACCCGCGGTGCGCGCTACGGTGGCGCTGGACGGGCGCGGTACGGATACGGGCGCTACTACGACCCGTTCTTCTACGACCCCTACCTGCTGAGCCCCTTCTACTCGCCGTACGCCGGGTCCGGATACTATTCCCCCTACGGGTACGGATTCGGGTACGGCATCGGATACGGAGGATACGGGTTCGGCTATGGAGGTTACGGCAGCTATCGCCCGACGGTCGTGGTCGTCGGGCGTCGCGACCAGGACGCCGGGTCAGGAAGCCCGAGGGCCGTCCGAGGCCGCGGATATACGCGGGGGTCCGGGAGCAGCTCCTCGGGTTCGGGTGCGGCGGCTCGCCCACCGAGCAGCTCCTCGAGTGGACCTTCGGCAGCGCCCTCTCGCTCCGGGCCGTCTTCGTCGGGATCCAAAGCGAAGGGTCGCAAAGCCAGGCGGAGAGGCGGGCCCTGACCCACTCTCGGGAGTAGCTGCTTCTCCAATTCGAAGGACGCCGAGGGGCTTAGCCCGTCGGCGTTTTTCTTCACTTGGAGTTGACACGATATATCGTTAAGTGTATCGTTATGACATGTATAGTCGATATATCGACACGATATTCAAAATTTTGTGGGAGGTTTGGGAAGATGTTCTGTGCATCCGACTACAGTTTCGACTTCGACGCCTTCATGTTCGGACCGCGTCGCCGACACGGCCGACGGCACGCCAAGTGGAAGATCTTCGAGCGTGGTGACCTGAAGTTCGTCATCCTACGACTCGTTTCCGAGCAGCCGATGCACGGATACGAGGTCATGAAGGCCCTCGAGAAGGAATCGGGTGGCTATTACCGACCCAGCCCAGGATCGGTGTACCCGACCCTACAGCTCTTGGAGGACGAGGGCTACGTCACGGTGGCGGAGAAGGACGGGAAGAAGACGTACACCATTACGGAAGAGGGGCAGGCCTACCTCGACGACAACGAGGACGTCATCGACGACGTCTTCGAGCGCGTGGAGCACTTCACGGACCGCTTCTTCGGCCGAGACATGAAGGACCTCTCCAAGTCGTTCTCGCGACTGGCACAACTCACCTTCGACCAGGCCGTGCAGTGGGGTGCCGAACCGGAGGACCTGGCGAGAATGAACGAAATCCTCGAGAAAGCCGTTCAGGACATGAAGGAAGCCCGACGGGAAACACGGAAGCGGAGACGGGGCGGCAATCGCGAGAAGTCGAGAGAGGGTCGCCGCGGTCGCGGTCGGCGAGAGTCGCGAGATGCGAAGGTGGACGCCGACGTGGAAGCCCGACGGGAAGTCGAGATAGAGGTAGAAAACGACGAGGAGTAGGCGTAGCGGAGCACGGCGGTCTCTAGAGGGTCCCCTTCCTCCTTGAATCCAGCCCCTCCTCGAGCTCCTCGAGGGTCTTGGGCCAATCCTCCCTCAAGATCCGGGACAAGGCCCGATCCTTGAGGAGCTTCCCATCTGTCTGGCAGGGGGCACAGTAGTTGGTCTCGCGCTCACCGTAGACGATTCGCTGGATGGGCGATCCACATCGAGGGCACGGCTCACCGAACTTCCCGTGTGCTCCCATCGCCGGGTGGAAGGCCGTGATCTTCTTGGGGAAGTCCTCACCAAACTCGTCTCGAAGGCGCGCCACCCACTCGGTGAGGGAGTTGCGGGTGGCCTCGAACAGCCGAGCGACCTCTACGTCGTTCAGCTGACGAGTGCGTTTGACCGGAGAGAGGCCCGCCTCGAGGAGAATCTCGTCGGAGTGCGCGTTTCCGATGCCGCTGAGGATTCTCGGATCTGTAAGGGCCCGCTTCAGCGTGCGGTTTTCCATCAGCAGGGCATCGCGGAATTCCTCCGGCCCGACCTCGAGCGGCTCGATGCCGCCCGGGTCGAGAACGGCGAGGTCTTCCTCTCCGCGCACGACATGGAGCGAGGCCCGCTTGTGGGTGCTGGCCTCGGTGAGGAGGAGCGTCCCGTTGGGAAAATCCAGTGCTGCGTGGGCGCGTTTCTTGGGAATGGCGGCACCGGGTTCTTTCCACTGAAAACGACCGGAGATCATGAGGTGGATCACGGCGAACAGTCCATCCTCCAGTTCGAGGACGACCCGCTTTCCGAGTCTACGAATTCCCAGGACGCGTTTCCCCTCCAACTCCGAGACCTTGGGTGAGAAGGTACGGAGGAGCGACGGCGTTCGGATTCTGACCCTCTCCAACACCTGGTCCACTACGCGGCTCTCGAGGGCGTCCAGATAGGCGACGATTTCGGGCAGCTCAGGCATGAGGCGCCTAGCCGAGGACCATACGGAGGCCGCCCACAACCAACACTGCGACCCCCACGCCGACCTTCAAGCCGATGGCCAGGGTGCGGGCCAGAAGGACACCGACGCCCACCCGGGACGCCTCACCGAGCGAGCGGGACTCCCACAACGTCACGACGCCCGCCCCTACGAAGGTCCCGAGGAAGCCGGCCACGAGGGATCCGATAACGGGGATCGGCGTGCCCACGATCACTCCCAGAAACCCGCCCAAGATGGCCGCCCAGAAGGCACTCCTCGACGCACCGTAGCGATCGCCCATCCGCTTGAGTATCCAGAACTCGCCGACCTCCGCCACGAGGGCGAGGCCGACCAGCACCAGCCAGACGGTCCATGACAAGGCACCGGTAAAGGTGCCCGTCAGGAGAAGCAGCACCATGATCCAAACGCCCGGCAGGCCGAACGGAATGACCAACAGAGCGGCCGCCATGAAGAGCACCACGATGAGTGCGAGTGCCAGTGTCACCGTCCAACCTCCTCCTACGGTCCGTCTCAATGCCCATCCCCCCCACACACTACGAAGGATGATATCGCCCTCGTTTCGCCCGCGCCGAATCCCCGCGAATCGGAGGGGACCGGGCGAAGCCAGCTTCCTTGAGTTCGGCGCGAAAGCGCGGATCTTCTAGTGCATGGGGAAAGGACCGACCTTCCGTATCCGATACACGGGGGAAACGCAGGAGTCCGGGGCCGCTTCCAAGCCGACGGAAAGGAGCCCGTTCGGGCGGCGCCTCCGCGAGTGGACGATCGAAGCTACCCGGGGCAAGGTCTGGTGGTACTACGCCCCCCTGCTCCTTCCACTCGGTTGGATTCTGTTCCGCCACCTGGGAGACCCGGACTACTCGAGCATCTTCGGCGGGCTGAATCTCGCCATCCACGAGGCCGGGCACCTGCTCTTCATGTGGTCTGGGAACCAATTCCTTACGGTGGCCGGGGGCACGATCTTCCAGTGTCTCTGTCCGGTCCTGACCGGAATCATGTTCTACCGCCAGAGAGACTTCTTCGCCATCACGGTCGCGCTCTTCTGGCTCGGCACCAACTTCGCTCACATCGCCCCGTACGCCGCTGACGCCAGAGCCCAGCTGCTACCGTTGGTATCGCCGTTCCCCGGTGCTCCGGGTCACGACTGGAACTACCTGCTTGGGACCATGGGGCTGCTGCGCCAGGACCAGGCGGTCGGTGGAGTCTTCCGTTTGGCCGGTTTGCTGACGATGGGTGTGAGTCTGTTGGCGAGCGTGTGGGCGCTTCGGATCATGACCGGGACGGCCACCGGGGTGGGCGGGAGGGTCAGCGAGTCGGATCGGCTGGCTCAGCATCTAGCCGATCCGGATGACCAACCGGAAGAGTGAGGTCTCCCCTCACACGCCCAGTCCGAGCTGCTCAACGGCCCCCGGACGACGGAACGCTCGAGTGGACAGGGACGAGGGCCGCTCGGCGAGACCCACACGCCGGCGCGCGACTCTGAAGAGCTCGATCACCTGATCCGCCATCGGTCCCTGACCCCTCATCCGTGAGCCGAGACGAGGGTCGTTCAGCCTTCCGCCCCGCATGGCACGAATGCGATTGACGACTTTCTCCTTCCGATCTGGAAAGTTCCGGCCCAGCCAGTCCACGAAGAGGTCCTTCACGGCGTAGGGGAGTCGAATCGGTACGCAGCTCGCTGCGGTGGCTCCGCGGTCCGCGGCCGCCGCGAGAATTGACGGGATCTCATGATCGTTGATCCCCGGAATGATGGGCGCCACGAAAACGGCCACTGGAATGCCCGCATCGCTCAGTTTCCCAATCGTCTCCAGACGGCGCGCCGGGGTCGAGGCCCTGGGCTCCATCGTGCTGTGTAGGCTCGGGTCCAGGGTAGTAATCGACACGGCAACACCAACCGCCTGATGTTCGGCCAGTTGGACGAGCAGGTCGATGTCTCTCGTCACCAGAAAGCTCTTCGTGACGATCAAGACCGGATTCCGGAACTCGGCAAGGACCTCGAGGCACCCGCGAGTGATGCGCATACGCCTCTCGATGGGCTGATAGGGATCCGTGACTCCCGAGAGCGCCAGCGGTTTCGGCTTCCAACGCGGTGACAGCAGCTCCCTCCGTAGGAGCCTGGCCGCATCCCGCTTGACGAAGATCTTCGACTCGAAGTCCAGCCCTGCCGACAGGCCAAGATACTCGTGAGTGGGCCGAGCGTAGCAGTAGACGCACCCATGTTCACACCCGCGATACGGATTGACGCTCGCGTCGAACCCAACGTCCGGGCTCGAGTTCGTCGCGATGATACTACGAGACGAATCGACCAGGAATTCGGTTTCGGGGGCAGGGTCTTCCGCCAAGCTCCACGTCTCCCTCTCCACCGAAAGGCGCTCGAATCGGTTGGGGGGATTGGGCGTGACGCCCCTGCCCCGCAAGGTAGGCAATTGTGTCATGGACCGTTTTGTTCGGGTTTTGTTCGGTAACATAACCGCCTGGCTCACTAAGCCGAAAGGGGTCATCTTCCCGCGATGAAGCCGACCGTAGTGGAGTTGAGGGCACTGAAGCGTAGGGACCCCGTCTTGGGAAGGGCCATGAGGGGGCTCCCTCCATTTCCGGGCTTCCCGATCGGAGTCCTGCGGGGTCCACACTTCCACGCGTTGGCTCGGTCGATCGTCTACCAACAGCTCGCCACAAACGCAGCGGCCTCCATATACGGTAGGGTGCGCGATCTGACGTCGGCTCGGGGCTTTCCCACCGCTCACCAGGTGTTAGCCTTGTCGGATGACGAGCTGCGGGGGGCGGGTCTCTCCCGGAACAAGACGCGAGCGATGAAAGGCCTTGCGACCAAGACGGTGAACGGAGACCTCGAATTGAGGACCATCGGACGCCAAGAAGACGAGGAAGTGATCCGGAAACTCACCACCGTTTGGGGCGTTGGAGAGTGGACCGCGCACATGTTCCTGATCTTCAAGCTCGGGCGATTGGACGTGATGCCGGCCGGCGACCTCGGAGTGCAAGAAGGCTTGAGGATCCTGGATGGTCTGGAGGACCGTCCGGGACCGGACCACCTTCTGGAAAGGGCTGGGGTGTGGCAGCCGCTGCGCAGTGTCGCGGCATGGTTCCTCTGGCGCCTCACGGACAACCGATGACTCGAACCAGAGAGATGCTCCGGGACTCCGGCAAGATCCAAGGCGCGGCACGACTCGTCCTGATCGCGCTCGTGATCTGCCCGCTCGGAGCGCCTAGGGCCGTCGCTGCGCAGGACTTGGCCATGTTCGCGGGAGCGGCGGCCGGGGCGGGCGCGGGCCTCTGGCTCAGCGCCGCCTACATCACGGCCGAATCGCGGCGAGGAGACTTCCTGGACTCGGATGAGGAGGCGGTTGGCATGGCCGCGCTGCCGCTTTTCACGGGCCTTGCGGCCGGCGTCGCCCTCGGTGCTTTCGCGGAGGATCGTATGAGCGACACCCTGGTCTGGGGTGCCGTGGGCTGGGCGTCCGGCGTCGGCCTCGGGGCGCTCATCGGCGACCGGGTTTGGGCCGACCCCCAAAGGAGGTGGGCAGGCGGAGTCATCGGCGGGGCCGTGGGAATGGTCGTGGGTGGCGTTGCGGGACTGGTGTCGTCGAACGGAAACGGCGAGGATGCCCACCCGGCGGCCGGCCTTCCTCTCCAGATCAGGCTCCGTTTCTGAAAATGCCCGGACGACGCCCCCAGCTACCGACTCTCGTCTACGCAGCATGGGTGGCCGCCGGTTGCGCGTACGGTACGGCTCCGGCTCCGGCGGGAGCACCCATGGCCGATCCCCGACCCGATAGTGTGGAGGCCGTGGTCTTCCTCGTCGGCGACGCGGGGGGGGGCCGATGGCGTGGGAAACCCCGTACTTCACAAGCTCGGCGAAGACGTGGAACACTGGTCGCAGTCGCTGGCCCGGGACTCGGCCGTCACGGTCCTGTTCCTGGGGGACAACGTCTACCCCAGCGGATATCACGATTCCTCCGTCGATGATCATCTCAGGGACTCGGTGCGGTTGGGGAATCAGATCGGCGCCGTGTCCGGCCCACAGGCTCGGGCCCACGGAACGTCCGGCATTTTCATATCCGGAAACCACGACTGGGGGAATACGTCGGGGCCCGTCGCTATGTCTCGTCTCGACAACCTGGAAGCGGGGATCGCGCGAGAGCGAGCCGGCGGAACGTTGGTCAGCCTCATGCCCGCAGCGGGACTGACCGGCCCGGAATACGTCGATCTTGGAGAGCGTATCCGGATCGTATTCCTCGACACTCAGTGGTGGTTGGCGGAGGGCCAGAACGGAGATCGACTGGTCGAGGCCAACCGACGACTGACCGACCTTCTCGCGGCATCGGAGGATCGCGAGGTAGTCGTCGCCGCACACCACCCGATGGCCACCGGCGGTGAACACGGGGGAGCGTTGAGCCCCTGGTCGAGCGCCGGCGTCCGTTGGCTCCTGAACCGAACTGGCGCGATAAGCCAGGACCTTTCGTCCCAGCTGTATCGGAACATGATCAGCGATTTCAGGGAGGCCTTCTCCCGAGGCGGCAGCCCCCTCGTGTACGCGTCCGGGCACGACCACAACCTGCAGGTGATCGCAGGCACCGAATCCGGCGACCCCACCTACACGGTCGTGAGTGGCTCCGCCAGCAAACTGACGACACGAATCAAGGACGTGCCCGGGATGGCCCTCGGCGTGGCTGCGCCCGGCTACATGCGTCTGGTGTTCCGGCGGGACGGGGGTGTCGACCTCTTCGTGATCGCGGGGCCCCGCGGGTTCACGGCATGCCCGGAGGACGCAACACCGGACCACGACTGTCTGACTCTATGGCCGACCGCGTTCCGCACGATCTACACACAGCGGTTGAAGCTGGCTCCTTGACACCTGGGGTCGTCGAAGACCGTAGTATAGACAGGCCGTCCGACCACGCGGGTTGCGAGGCGGCCGGGCATCCATCGAGGAGGTCTCTGATGGCAAAGAGCAGCCGAGGACGTGCTCCTCGAGACAAGAAGCCGTCACTCAAGCTCCCGGAGTGGCCTTGCACACCCAAGCCGCCCCGTACTCCCCCGCCTCCACGACCAACGGCCCCCGTGGGTACCACACCGGGACCGGACTTCAAGAAGGTAATCAAGAAACTGCGGAAGAAGCGCTAGCCCGTTCGCCGTTTCGGGAAGCCAGCACCTCGCCGAGCCTCCTGACGACGACGTCCACCTCGTGGTCCTTGAGCATGGCTGTGCCAACCTCCAACTGACCGTCGGCAAGCTCTAGGTACGGCGTCCTGATCGATGGCTCTCCATCTTGCAGCGCCTGCCGCGTTTCTTCGATCGATACCGGAATCGTCGATCGGTCCCAGAATACCTGGAGATGGGGTCTGCCGCCTTCGGTGGTGGGATACGACACCTGGGTCGTGATGCCCGGGAACACTGAAAGCCTCTCAGCGATGAGATTGACCAGACCGGTCTCTCGTACGTTCTCCACTGAATAGTCGAACTGCTGGCTGAACTCCACGGCCGCCAGCATGCCGAGGAGCTCCTCCTTGCTGACTTTCATGCCGCGACCGACGGTGGCGGCGTTTGGAGTGGCGTTGAGCAGCGCAGCCGCTATGAGGTCCTCGCGGCCGAGGAGCATCCCAGCGCTGTAGGGGCCGCGGAGCCCCTTGCCTCCCGAAAAGCACGCCAGATGGACATCATGAACCCACTAGGCCGCCGGAGGGCCCTCTGCCTGCTGCGGCCTTCCTCAGGTCATCTGCGGTCACTCCGGTCCATTCCGCGAATACGGCGGGCTCGCGGTCGAGAATGGCTGCTGGGATCCGTTCCAGCAGCCGTTGCCAGGAGCCCTCGTCCAGATCGTCGATGAGGCTAGCGAACGCATCGCCCTCGAGGGTCACGGGCGCGTACGACCGGTAGAAGTCGACGGTGCTCCGGAGCATGGACAGGTAGGGTTGTAGATCCTTGGTCGTCGACTCCGCCTCGCTGTCGATCCAGCCGATCGGAACCACCGCGATCGAGCCGGCTCGGAGCAACTGTGCCCGCAGCAGCAGTTCGATGTCGAACGCGAATCGCCCCTCGTGCGCATCGGGCACGATGTGCCGGAGGATCCCGGCGTCGAATGCCTTGAAGCCGCATTGGGTGTCGACGACCTCGGCGAGTGCCGGTAGCAGCCGCTTCCACAGGTAGATGAAGAGATTGCCCCGCCCGCTACGCGAGGCCGACTTTCTCACGATCGAAGTGACCTCCCGCCGCGATCCGATCGCCACTTGGCGGCCCTCTTCGAGGATCGGGTACATGAGCAGGCCGGCTTGTCCGAGGTGCGTGGACAGGTCCGTGTCCGTGAAGACGACGACGTGATCGTCTTGCCCTTCCTGGGCGGCCATCCACAACCCGAGCAGCACCGACGCTCCCTTCTGGCTGTCGGTGGTGGAATTCAGCGGTGTCCGCGTCGGAACACGCCCTTCGCGGATCGCGTCCTCCAGGAAGAGGACGCGACCGCGTTCCCCCAGAGCCAGTTCGGCGAAGATCTGCTCCACCAGCGCACCACTGTGACACGGGCAGCCGTCGTCCACGGCGAGGAGGCGCCAACTCGTCCGGGTGCCGCGCGTCAGCCATTCCAATTGACTCACCTTCTGCCGGATCGCATCCTCGCCGTGAGGATGCTCGGCGCGCGGGCGGATCCGGTTGTGCTCTTTGTACATCGCGAAGACGATCGTGAGTCGGCTCGGGTGCTCGCGCCGGAGGAGCTCCGATCGCGACTGGGCGAGTTTCAACGCCACGCCGAATGTCTCCCGCTCCTTACGCGGGTGGCCTTGCTCGACGGCGAACTCGCGGGCGCTCTCGGCCAACTCGTCCTTGGAGCGATCCAACGCCAGGAGCCCGTCTGCCAGATCGGTGAGGAGGCTCTGGTGCTCGGGATCCGCCAGGTCCAACTGATCCGGCACTTCCCCGCGTCGACTGTGGAGGAAGGTTCGGATGGCGGCGCTCATATGCCGAGGCCCGTGGCCGGGTCTCTAGCCACCCTCTCGGGCGGAACTCTTCAGAACCGCGTCGAAGAGAAACAGGTCGGTCAGGAGTGCCCGGAAATGAACCGAGGCATTCAGGTTGTCGATGAGCTGCGAGCTGATGCCGGGCTGCGCCATCACGAGGCGCACCGCAGATCGGGTGTCCCCGGCGTCCCTCTCGACGACCTTGCCCGCGTCCTGGTAGGCGTCGGCAGGCTCGAGTCCATCCGCGACACCTGACATGTCCTGGAGTGCCGACAGGGCTTCGTCCGTCCGCTTCAGGTATTCCCGCAGCTCTCCACCGGAGCCACTGACGCTGTCACCCGACAAGCCTTGGGCGGCATAAGCGAGGAAGAACTCGTAGCTCTCTTCAATCGTGTCGATGTGCCTTCTGAGGTCGTCGACTGTCACTTCAGGAAGCCGCTCCTGAATCGAACGTCGAACCATCGCCGCCGGGGGTCGCACCGGCGGCCTCACCCGCTGTCGCTCCGACTGTGGCACCCGCTGTCGCTTCGGTCCCGACCGGCACCAACTCGGGCTCGTCGGCACCCTCGGCAACCCAGCGATTCGGATCGTGGTTCCCGAGGTACTCGCTCCTCGGAATCCACCCGAAGATCATCGACTTGGTGATCCACCATTTGTCCGGACGGATCGCGAAGTAGATGTGCGTGATGGTCAGTGTGATCAACCCCACGCCGGCCAGGCCGTGTAAGACGTAGACGATTCCCCACGAACTGTCGGCGAGCATGTACGGATTGGCGGTCCAAAACGGTGTCTCCAACCGGAGCATCATCAACAAGCCGGTGGCGATGGTCACCAACCCCGTCACGGCCGCGCCATGATGGAAGAGGATATGGTCGATGGGATACTTCCCGGCCTTGGGAGCCTCTTCTCCGTCCTTGCCCAAGATGTGCTTGAGCTCCACCACGCCCGCCTTGATGTCGGCCTTGTCGATCCACATCGCCCAGAAGTTCTGCCAGAACGTGGCATGGATGACGTGGTAGACGATGAGAACGGTGAGAATGACCCCGGCAACCCAGTGGATCGTCACCCAAGCGAACTGGATGCCCACGACCGGGAAGAACGCAGTGATGAGCAGCACGAGCATCGCCACCGCCATGAGCCCGTGGAAGACGCGCTCCGACATGGCATGCCGCAGGATCCGGCTCGGCAAGCTCGAAGTGACATCATCGGACGCCGCCGTCGCGGGCGGTGCCAGGAAGCGCGCCCACACGGCGTGCAACGCCACGAAGCCCACCCCCACGATGATGGCAGCCCACATGAGATCCCACGACACCCCGATCAGGACCTCCTGATTCCACGGATTTGCCGCCCGCCTCCAGAGTTCCATACCTAACCCTCCGCTCCGCGAACGGCCCGACGGACCAGATTGCGCATCATGGGCACCTTGAAGTCGTTGTGCCTCAGCGGCTGTGCCTTCTCGACAGCCAGAAGGCCGGCCTGCGCCCCTAGGGCGTCCGACGGTATCTGTCCTTGAATCAGCGACTCGGTAGATGCGAGCCGGACCGGATACGGAGCGACACCGTTCACCGCCAAGCGCGCCTCCTCGATGACATTCCCATTCATGCGCATGGCCGACGCCACCGTAATAAGGGCGAAGTCCCAGGCCTTACGGTCCTCGACCTTCTCATAGTAGAAGCGGGCTCCGGCCCACCGCGCGGGCAGGCGGATCGCAGTCAATAGCTCGCCCGGCTTCAGGATCGTCATACGCTCGATGTCGACGCTGGGGCGCATGAAAAAGTCCTCCGCATCGACCACGCGCTCCCCGCGTGTACCCTGGATCACGAACTTGGCATCGAGCGCGATCAGCGCCGACGCCGTATCCGACGGGTTCACGGCAACACAACGGCTCGAGCCCAGGATGCAGTGCTCCCGGTTCATGGCCGTGGGGGCTGCCGCGTAGCACGTGTTTCCGCCGGCGCGGTAGCAGGGCCAACCTCCCCGGTAGTACCAGCAGCGGGTGTCCTGCGAGAGGTTACCACCCAGCGTGCCCCGATTCCGGATCTGCGGCGTGGCGACCCTCGACGCAGCGTCGGTGAGGACGCTGTAGCTCGACATCAGCTCCGGGTTGGTCGCAACCTCCGTGATCGTGGTCAGGGCCCCGATTTCCACGCCCTCGCCGGTAGACTGCACTCCGCGCAACTCGGCAAGATTGACCAGGTCGACGACCGCGACGGGCCGCTTGATGCGGTCCTTGAACCAGTCGAAGCTGTCCAAACCGCCCGACAACGCCCATCCGTCCTCGCCGTACCGATCCAACAGGTCGATGGCATCCTCGACGTTCGCCGGCTGGAAGAGCTCGAACGCCGGGATCATGTCTCTGATGACCGCCATGATTCGCTTCTCCCTTTAAACGTGAAGGTCGAGAGGACCGTACGCAGGCGCGCGTCCCTCGATTTCGGCAAGAAGGACGTCCGCCGTCAGTGGCGTACGACACAAGCACTTACCACCCAGCGCGTCGGCAATGGCCGACGTGAGCGCGGCTGAACCGGCTCCCACACACGGTTCCCCGATGCCCTTGGCGCCAACCGGCGACTGCGGATCGGGAATCTCCACGGCCGCCCACTCCATATCGATGGGCACGTCGAGCATTCCGGGTGGTCGGGCAGTATAGAGGCGTTTGGCGAAGGACACTCCCCAGACGGGGTCGAAGACCCACTTCTGGCTTCGGGCGATGCCCATTCCCTGAATAGACCCACCGAGGATCTGGCCACCTAAGCTGCGGGGGTGAAGGATGGTTCCGCAGTCGGCCACAGCGGTGTAGTTCACGATGTCGACCGCTCCAGTCTCGACGTCCAGTTCTATCTCGGCGAAACCGACGACCCAGGATTGCACCCCGCCGTCCCGAGGGTAGTTGTCCTTGGCGGCCGCCACGAGACCCTGGCCCGCCAATCCGGCGACCGCCGCCTTGGTCATGTCGTTGAGGTCGTCGTCGAACTCCTCGCCACTGTATCGCCCACCCAATTCAATGGCGCGAGTGGAGGCCCGGGCCAGGCTCATGCCCGTCGAGGGACTCGAGCGACGGAAGACGCGGCCGTCGGCTGTATCGTAGTCTGCCGCGGACCCACCCAGATCACGGGCGGCAATCTGCTGCAGCAGGCGCTTGGCGGCTGTCCCGACGGCGTGGTTGGCCCGGGTGTGGGCGAAGGTGGTTTGGCTTCCCGCCTGTACGGAACTCCAGGGCAGGTTCTTGCTGGTGTCACCGGAAACGACCTCGACGTCGTCCCAGGAGACCCCCAGCACGTCGGCCGCGGCTCTCGCCGTGTCAGCAACCGAGTGGGTTCCCAGATTCCCGATTCCTTGGTGGATGTGCACCTTGCCGTCGGGGCGGATGACGAGCAGACCATCGAAGCCCGAGCTGCCCGCGGTGTACGGACTGACTCCGACGCCGATGCCGGTGACCTTGGAGCCGTTGCGCTGTCCACTCCTGGCGATCCGGTCCTCCCAACCGAACATCTCGGCGCCCTTGTCGATGGCTTCTTTGACGAAGACGCTCGTGAGCGTGCTGCCGCGGGGCCCGTAGGCCACGTCGCCGCCCGGCGCGTTGATGCGCCTGAGCTCCAGGCGGTCGATCCCGAGCTCACGCGCCGCCTTGTCCATCAACGGCTCGAGCATTCCGATGATCTGGGCTCCGCCTGGGCCGCGCTGGGCCGCCTTGGGTGGCGTGTTGGTGTAGACCCCGACCCCGCGGTGCCGCTGGTTGAGCGGCGTATAGGTCAGGGACGCCGTCGAGCCGGCCGACATGTTGTCGCCGGAGCCTCCATAGGGCCCGCCGTCGTTCAGGATGTACATATCCATGGCGGTGATGCGGCCGTCGGCGCGGAAGCCGATCTTGACCTGAGCCTGGAAGCCGGGGCGGGCCCGGCCGATGTAGGTCTCCTCGTAGCGGTTGATCCGCATCATGACGGGGCGGTTGATCTTCTGGGAGAAGACCGCCGGGATGATCATGTGTGTGCTGCCCGTGATTTTGCTCCCGAAGCCACCTCCGCAGAACTCGCCCACCACGACCACGTCCGCCATGTCCATGGAGAGCATGCCGGCCACAGCAGCCCTCGTTCTCGCCAGGCTCTGCGTGGACGTGTGCATGTAGAGCCTGCCGTTCTGCCAATACGCCATCGTGGTGCGAGGCTCGAGCGGATGGTGCGTGAGCGACTGGTGCGTCATCGTCTCGTCGATGATCAGGTCGGCTTCAGCAAAGCCGGCCTCTACATCGCCTACGCTCCATTCCGCCCCGGCCTCACCCATGGGCATGGTCCCCTCCGAAGCGTTGGCGAAGTCCTCCTCGGTCCACTTGATGGTGGCGAGTTCCCGCCCGACCCGTGTGTTGCCGTCCAGGCGGGCGCTCGGGCCATCGGGCCTGAGGCTGTCCAGAGGATTCAACACGAACGGTAGGGGCTCGTAGTCGATCTTGATCGCCTCGATCGCATCCGCGGCGGTCGTCTCGTCCACGGCCGCCACTGCGAGGATAGGCTCTCCCTCGTAGTGTGGCTCCATGGTGAGGCACGCCTCACCGGGAGCGTCGACCGCCGGCACATCCTCGGCCGTGAGGACGCCAAAGACCCCCTCCATCGCGAGCGCCGCACTGGCGTCGATGCGCCTGACGCGGCAGTGGGGCATGGGACTCAAAAGGAGCTTGGCGAACACCATGCCGTCGACCCTGAAGTCTTCGGCGTACTTGGCCCGACCCGTGATCTTCGCGCGAAGATCGGGAGCGGCGATGTCTTGTCCTACTAGTTTCTCGGCCATGATGCCCCCTTAAGCCCGCTGCCGAGAATACTCGGCAGCTCGCATGGCGGAAGTAAGGATCTTGTTGTAGTCGGCGCAGCGGCAGAGGTTGCCGGAGAGCGCGTGCGCCGCCTCTTCCTTCGTCGGGGTCGGATTGGCCTCGACCATCGCCACCATACTCATGATGAAGCCCGGTGCGCAGAAAGCGCACTGGAACCCACCCTCATCCATCACCGCCTGCTGGACCGGATGGAGCGTCCCGTCAGCGCTCTCCAGTCCCTCGATCGTCGTGATCTCCTGCCCGCGGACCGTCTGAGTCAACACGGAACAGGCATAACTCGGCACGCCGTCGATCAAGACGGTACACGCGCCGCACTCGGCCCGATCACACCCGAGCTTGGTGCCGGTGAGTCCGAGCTTGTAGCGCAGCGTCATGGCCAACGTTTCCTGCTTCAGCACGTCGACTCGACGTTGCTGGCCATTGACGTTGAGCGTCACGAGCCGTTCCACCGAACCCTGGACCGCCGTAGCACCCAGGAGTGGTGTGGACCCTCGGAACAGATAGCCCACCGATGAGGTCGTCGCCCCCGTGGCGATGACACCCATGATGAAGGTTCGTCTGGAGACCCTGCGCTCCGGAGTGCCGATGATCTCGACGTCGCTCATGGAGCTACCCCCTTAACTTGAATCCAACGGAAGAAAAACGGCGGCCCTCCGCCCGCCAACCGAGCAAGATACGCGGGAAACCCGCCGTGGGCGAGTCAGGAGACCTCTCGCCTGAATCGAAGGGTCGCGAGCGTGAGGAGAGCCGTGCCGAGGACGAACAGCGCCAGAAACTGGGGCCACAGCACCTCGATTCCGATGCCCTTGAGGAAGATGGCACGCACGATCTCGATGTAGTGTCGAACCGGGTTCAGAACGGTGACGTTCTGGAAGACCACGGGCATGCTCGAAACCGGAAACATGAAGCCGGACAAGAGCAGGGCGGGCATGAATACGAGAAAGGTCCCCATGAAGGCCTCCTGTTGCGTCTTGGAGACCGTGGAGACAAGTAGTCCCATTCCCAGGCCCGCCACCACATACAGAAGGCTCGCGAGGAACAGCAGAGAGAGGCTTCCGCGGAGCGGAACATCGAACCAAAGCACCGCCACCGTTGTCACCAGAACCATGTCTCCCATTCCGATGATCCCGAACGGCAGTGTCTTGCCAGCGATGAGCTCGCTTGCCGTGAGGGGACTGACCTTGAGCTGCTCGAGTGTCCCGATCTCTCGCTCGCGGACGACAGCGAGCGAGGTTAGGAGTAGGCACACCAACATGATCAGGGTTCCGACCACGGCAGGCACGTTGTAGTTGCGGCTGGCCAACTCAGGGTTGTACCACGCCCTTTCACGGAGATCTACGGGGAGCTGTATGCCCGCCATGGCCCGCTCCACCGCACGCCCCTCGACGATCCGAGTGATGTAACCCTGCGCCATGGCAGCGGTGTTGGAATTGGTCCCGTCGAGGAGGATCTGTATGCTCGCCCCTCCCCTACCCAACCACGCCTCCGCGTACGCTCGCGGAATCTCCACCCCCAGGACGGCGTCCCCCCGGTCGAGTGCGCGCACGAGGTCCCGAGGAGAGGCGGAGCGCCCCGTGACTTCGAAGTAGCCCGAAGCGGTCAGCGAGGCGACCAAGTCGCGCGACTCCCGTGTGTTGTCATGATCCACAACGAAGGTCGGCGTGTCCTCGAGGTCGGTCGATACGGCGTACCCGAACGCGACCAGCTGAATGATCGGGGCTACGAAGATCACCCGGGCCATCCGAGGATCGCGGAAGATGTGCCTGAACTCCTTGGCCAGCAGCCCGAACACCCGTTCCAGGGATGCCACCACGCGACCCACCCAGGGTCCCTCGCGGTGCACAGGAGCTCCCTCGACACGGTTCACTGGATCTCCTTCCGGAAAGCCCGCGTCGCACCGAAGATGCCGAGGGCAGCGAAAGCGATCATGAGGAGACCTTCGGTCGCCAACACCTCGACCCCCACACCCTTCAGGAACAGTCCCCGCGTAACGACGAGGAAGTAACGCGCTGGGATCAGGTAGGTGATCGCCTGCAGCGGCGGAGGCATCACGTCGATGGCGAACATGAAGCCCGACAGCAAGAACGCCGGGAGAAACGTGAGCATCATCGCCAACTGGGTGGCGAGCAGTTGGGAGCGCGCAACTGCCGAGATGAACATCCCGAGTCCCAAGGCTCCCACAATGAACGCGAGCGAGAGAATCATCAGAAGGGCGGGATTGCCTCGGAAGGGGACGCCGAAGAGGAAGACTCCAAGGACGCTCACCAGCACCACGTCGATGACCCCGATAGCCACGTAAGGAAGCAGTTTCCCCAGGACCACCTCGAGCCGATGGACCGGGGTCGACACGAGCTGCTCCATGGTGCCCCGCTCCCACTCCCGAGCGATGGTGAGCGAGGTGAGCATGGCGGCGATGATCATCATGATGACCGCAACGAGCCCCGGGACGATCATATTCCTGCTCCGGAGTTCCTCGTTATACCAGACCCGGGTCTCCGCGCTGATCGTTGGGGGAACGTCTGCCCCTTTTAGCAGAATCGCAGTCGAGAAGGAGCGGACGATGCCCTGGGCATAGCCCAGCGCGATCGTCGCTGTGTTGGCGTCACTGCCGTCCACCAGGACTTGCAGTTCAGCGGATCGCCCGCCATCGAGGTCTCGGGCGAAGTCGGGCGGGATGACAATCGTCACCAGGGCCTGCCCCCCATCCAGTACTGCCTCCACCTGGTCGTAACGGCTCAGTCGGCGAACCACCGTGAAGTACCCGGAGGCCTCGAACGCGTCGAGCAGCTCCCGGCTTCGGAGGGACCCGTCCATATCGAGTACAGCCGTGTGAATGTCCTCGACATCCCACGTGATGGCGTAGCCGAACAGTACGACGAGGAGGGCCGGCAGGAGGAAGGCGAGCAAAAGGCTCCTGGGATCACGGCGCAGATGGAGCACCTCCTTGCGGGCCATGGCCAGAAGCCGCATCCGGCTGATCATGCTCACCCGCTCCTCGCCCCGCCTTCATCCCTTATACGTGCCACGAACACGTCTTCGAGAGAGGGTTGGATCTGTTTTACCGACGTCACCGCGATCTCGGCCCGGGCCAGATGGGACCGGATGCGGTCATCCGCACCGTCCTCGGCCTCCGCAGTCACGTGCAAGGTGCGGCCGTACATGGCCGCGTCGACGATTCCCTCGGCACCGTCCAGCACCCTTACTGCCTGGGGCGTCGCTTCGGAGTGAACCTCGAACAGGGGCAGCTGCATGTCCGCCCTGAGGCCGGCCGCCGTGTCGAGGGCGATGAGGCGTCCCCGATTCATCAACGCGAGCCGGTGACAGTACTCGGCCTCTTCCATGTAATGCGTGGTGACGAACACGGTCGTCCCACCGTCTCCCAACGAGTAGATGAGATCCCAGAACGTACGACGCGAAATCGGGTCGACCCCGGACGTCGGTTCGTCCAGGAAGAGAATGGGTGGCTCGTGAAGGACGGCGCATCCCAGGGCGAGCCTCTGCTTCCAACCCAATGGGAGCTCACCGGTCAAACGCTGCCTGTGCTCGGTCAGGCCCGCCAACTCCACCACCCAATCCGCTCGCTCTCGCCGACGGTTGCGCGGGACGGCGTAGAGCCTAGAGAAGAAGCGGATGTTCCTCCTCAGAAACCTCACAGAAGCCGTTAAACCGCACAGATACGCCTAATACGCACGGTAGCGGGGGTAGCGGATCGCGTCGTTCCAGGCCCGAAGCGCGCCCGAAAGCCGGTACCCTTGTCAACGGTTTTCACAACGGTCTACATCCGGGTAGCTCCTCACGCGATGTTGCCTTCCGCGAGATCATAGACCAGCCCTTCGACGCCGCGGTCGCTGGCTTTCCCGAGTGGTACAAGGCCCGCCTAGCAGAACAGCAATTCGCAGGTGCTTCTCCCCGCGTAACCCCAGTAGAGGACGGCTGACGATGGGCTATTTCAGCAACGGCTCAGGGGGTGCGGACTGGCGGGTGAACAACTGCGAGCGGTGCGCAAACAATCAGCCCGTGAACGACTCGCCCGGGTGCGCCATTTGGGACCTACACCTGCTCCACAACTACGACCAGATGCCCGAGCATGCTGAGACGGACCAATCCAGGGGCGAGGCGATGGCGTGGAGCGCGGCCTTAGGGGCGCTAATCGAACGCGATGGACTGAGCAATTCCTGCAAGCTGTTCCGTCCCGCTGAGACCACGCCGGAGGAGACCGCATGAAGCTAGACGATCTGTCACGTCCACCGCGTATCCATCGATACGCGTGGTACCTGTTGCTGGCCGTGTGCGCGGGTTCGCTAGCACACGCCGCCTGGACCGAACGGAAGAACGTGGAGCTGACGCACACGAACGCCGAGCTGGTCCGGTATGTGACCGTGACCCTCGATTCGTTGGAAGCGCAATTGGCGCACTACAGAGCGTTGCAGAGCTCGACGATGGACGCTCTAGGGTACGAACCGAAGGCGTCGGTGGCGAGCGCGGGGGAGGGCGGATGAGCTGGGAGGTCCGCCAGGGCGACGCCCTCGATCGTTTGCCGCTCCCCACCGACGCGGGGGTGTCCGCATGAGCCAGGCGATCAAGTACGAATCCACCACGGTCGAGCCCGAGCAGAGCGCGGCGGAGATCATGCAGCTCGTCAGAGCGTATGGAGGGACCCGCTTCGAGATGATATGGGGAGATCACGGCCTGCGGGGTGTCCGGTTTGCGATCGAGACGCCACAGGGCCAGGTCCCCGTCCGCCTTGAAGCGCGAGTGGAGAGAGTGGCCGAGATCATCCAAGAGAAGAAGCCCTGGAATCATCGCATGAACCGCCACCAGCATGAGTGCAAGAAATGGGTTGAGGAGGAACTGGCGTACCGGATCGCGTGGCGTCAGCTGAGGGACTTCGTGGAGCAGGCACTGCTCGCGGTAGAGACGGGCCTGTTCGACATCGCGGGCGCGTTCATGGCGAACGTGGAAGTGTGGGACGATGGATCCGACGAGGTGGTCACGATGGCCGAGCTGGTGGCACGTCGGATGTCGCTGCAGCCGGGAAGCGGTGCGCTGCGGTTGCTGCCGAAGGGGAGCGAGTGAATGAGGCAACCGGCCTTGGTGCCACGCGAGCTGGAGCGTATAGCGCGGCAGACGCTGACGGGCTGTCCGCACGGGACGTATGACAAACTGATGGAGCGGCTAGAGACGATGCGGGATCTCGGGCACCGTGCAGGGCATTTCGAGGCGATCGCGGGGCGGGCGCTGGAGCTGCTGGAGAGTGGCGAGTGGCAGGAGCCCGAGGGGCCCGGAATGAGACTGCGGAAGTGATGTTCCCAGGTAGAGAGGTGGTCACGGGCCGGAGAACTACAACGGCCAGGGCGCTTTCTCGGGATACTCGAGCCAGTCGAGCACAACGGCTGGGATCGGCGACTCTCCAGAGAGCCAGCGTCTCATCGTCCGCTCGTCTCGATGGAGCACGTCCACCGCGAACCGCCGAGCCGAGAGTTCCGACTGGGCGATCCTCACGCGGAGCAAGTCCATTTGTTCGGCGTGGGTCTTCTGGCTGGTGCTCATCCCTTGTCGGCGTGGCGCTCTTCGCGCCAGTTCGCAATGCCCTCGGCCTGATCGTCGTCGAGCTCCTCCAGCGCTCCCGCCACGGCTCCCTTGAAGGCAGGCCAGAGTTTCTCGGCCGCCTCCTCCGCGTTCCTGCCGCCGATGGCGATCGCCTCGATCACTACCGCCAGAGCCTCTTTCCCGATCACGTCCATCGTAGCCTCCGTCATTGGTCTGCCTTCCTGTCTAAGGTAGTTGTTGTGGTCATCGCCGCACGCCACCCGGGTGGGTGCGGGTCAAATGACCCGCCCATCCCGGTACCAGTCCTTGCCTTTCCTCCGACCGGCGATCACGTGGACGGCTTCTTCGTCGGGGTACTCGGCGAGGATCGCGTCCACGAGGAGCCGAATCCGGCTGTGAGTCTGGTCGGTCATCTCGGTGACGACCGTGGGCTCGATACCCCAGGAGCCGAAGCCGATGGCCTCACCGAACACCGTGCCTTTCATGTCCAGGCCCTGGCCGATCTCGGCGATCCTCTGAGGGGAAGCGTTCGCGATGAAGATCCGAAAGGTCATGTCCCTTCTCCTTCTCGGGTCGGGCTGGCTTGCCCTGGCCACTCATTGAGTATAGGGCATATGCCCTATGGAGTCAAGTGTTTTCTTGAGGTTTTCGGAGGGTTTCGTGAGCAGGATTGAGTGGACCGACGCGACGTGGAACCCGACTGTGGGCTGTTCTGTGGTCTCAGAAGGCTGCAAAAGGGGGGCTCCTTGACCGAAGCCCAGCCCACCTTGGCGGAGCTCCTTTACGATGCGCGCCTCACCGACACGGCCCGTATCATCGGTGTCCATGTTGCAGCGACGGCTTCCCAAGAGGAGCCCGTAGCCATCCCCTACGACGAGTTCGCCGGCATCCTCCACGGCGCTCCGAGTGGTGACACGATTGCCCGTCACGTCCGCCTCCTCGAGGTCCACGGTTACGTGACAAAGAGTCCAGGAGGACGTGGCTCACCAGTCTTCGAGTGGTGTGGGAGCCGTTCTACACCGGATATTTGCGGACTAAAGGCCGAATTATACACCGCAGAGATGCGGTCTAAAGGTTTACACCGCACAGGTGCGGACCAGCAAAGTGAATTTGCGGACCATACGGGCCCTCTACCCGGCACAGGTGCGGACCATACAGCCCCTACCTCCACCACCTCTAAACCTCCACCACCTCCTCCTCTAGACGCGCGTGCGCGCGAGTTCATCTCGGAGAGAGAATCTCTGGTCGATACGCGCAAGCCGTTGATCGATTATGTCACCGAGAAAGTCGACCCCGGAAAGCATCTCGCTTACGTGCATACCGTCGCCGGAATCGCCGAGGAATCAGATGAGCGACTATGGATGGCTAGAGACGGAAGCCATATCCGCGAAGGCAGGGGCAAGATCATCGCCGGATGCCTCAACGAGCTTCGGCAGAGCGACGAGATCGGGAGATACTTCCCTGGCCCACCCGGGGATATTGCAAACCTCCAATCGAAAATCCGCTACAAGGTGAGATCAATAACCGATGCCAAACGAGACGCAGAGCGAAAGCGAGAGGCAGGAGCAACAAGAGACCAGGCGACAACGTCGGGCCGAGCGCGTGGATCGTTCCTCTAAGACCTCCGTTGACTTCGTGGAGGAGGAAGCGACCTGCCTCGACTGCGATAAGTCGTTCACCCGCAAGCGCATGGTGATCGACGGGAGGGCCGCGCCATACGCAACGAAGACGTGTGGGGAGTGCGTCGCGAAAGAGGGCACCGCGCTGCCCCAGTCGCCCATTGGGCCAACCCGCAAAGAGCAGATCCTACCGCTTCTCAACGCCGCTGGCGTGAACGTCCGCAAACACGGCCGCTGTCTGCTCATCGAGGGCAAGACCCGGGGCGAGCATTTCGACGCGACCGACTGCGGTCCGCAACCGCTCGAAGCCGCAGGCCAGTTCGTCGACGAGACGCTGAGAGCTGGACGATGGGGTGCAGTGCTCGGGTTGCTTCTCATGGGTCCGTTGGGATCCGGCAAGACACACGTCGCCGCCGCGATCGTGCGGGCCGTGCTCTTAGATCAAAAAGTTGACGCTAAGCGTGTGATCTTCGATCGGGCGGACCGACTCATCACGATGATCCAGGACACGTACGGCACCGGCGGCACGTCAGCGATCCTCGAACGGAGGGAACGAGCTCACCTTCTCGTCATCGACGACCTCGGCCGAGAGAAGGCGACGCCCGACGCGCTCCGCATCTTGGTCGACCTGGTCAACGCGCGGGAAGGGCATCCGACCGTGATCACGAGCAACCACACACCGGAAGGGCTTGTTCAGCGCTTCGGCACTTCTGAGGGCTGGCAGCGGCTCGCCTCACGATTGGGCCCTCAGAACTTCCGGCACGTCACGGTCGAAGGGCATGACCGGAGAAGCGTGGCGTGAGTGGACATGAAAGCACGTGAGAGCCTACTACAACGAGATCGAGCCGTATGCCGCCGAATGGCTGCGCAACCTCGTGAGGGAAGTGGCGTGACCGAAACTCGAAGAATCGAAAGAGGAGGCATATAGCCCGTGGCTACGCAGATCAAGAGTATCACCGACACCCCGGCGAACATCGTGAGCGACCTGTCCCTGTCGTCCGGGTCCACCTACCTAATCCAAGCGATCGGGTCCAGCAGCGTATACCTGGCCGAGGCGGCCAGCGCGCCACCTGCAACCGACGGCGGTCACATTATCCCGCCGACCGACACGTGGAAGCTGACCGTGGGAAGAGACGGGATCTGGGTGTGGACGGCGGGTGAGGGCAGCCGGATCGCCGTGACGGAGAGTTAGCCATGCCCATCCTCGGGCCGGTGGAGGAGTTGGTTGAGGTCGGTCTTTTAGCCCGTGTCAACAAGCCAGCGCAGTCCACCGGATTCAGCGTCAGCCGCTCCGGCCTGGTACTCGCCCTTAGCTGGACCGACCCCGGCGACTCTTCGATCACCAGGTACCAGTTCCGGCACCGGAGCCGGCCGAGCGGTGGTGGCGGCTTCACCACGTTCTCCGCCTGGATAGACGTGCCGGACTCGGACGCCACGACCACGAGCTACGACCACACGAGGGACGCGATTATCTCCGGCACCAGGTACCGCTACCAGATACGGGCCGTCAACGAAGCGGGCGAGGGGCCTATGTCGGGCTCGGTGGACTACGCGGCACCATGAGCAATGGACCCATCCGCAACCGCTGGGAGCAGTACGCGGGCGGAAAAACGGAACAGATGTGAACAATGCCTACGCGCGCGCGTAAGTGGGAAAAAGCGTTCCTGGCCTCGTTGGCCAAGTTCGCGAACGTCAGTGAGGCGTGCCGAGTCGCCGGTGTGGGGCGGACGACGGTCTACGTGCGGCGCGCTGAGTCGGAGGCGTTCCACGCAGGGTGGAACACGGCGATCGAGACGGCGTTGGACAGCATTGAGCTGGCGGTAATCACTGCGAGTCTCAAGGGCGACATGCAGACGGCCCGCTGGTTCCTGTCACGCCGCCGGCCCCAAGTCTACGGTGACAAGGTGGCGCTGGAGCACAGCGGGGCAGTGCAATCGGAACCGGTGAAGCTGGAGGTTGAGTGGCACGGGGCCGATGGGGGGGACGATGCGGACTGAGCTCCGGCGCGGCCTCGCTCAGGCATGACCCTCTCCACTGTCCTCGACCGGCCAGCCCGGGCGCAGCTGCCCGCCTGGGCGAAGCCGCTCACTAGGCCGGCGCGCTACAAGGTGCTCTACGGCGGACGCGGGTCGGGTAAGACGTGGACGACCGCGACGCTGCTGGTGCTCCGCGCGGCGGAGCGCCCGCTTCGGGTGGCGTGTGTACGCGAGTACCAGAAGTCGATCCATGAGTCGGCGAAGCGCACGATCGAGGACAGTATCGGGCGCTTGGGGCTAGGGGCCCACTTCGAGGTCCAGCGCGACTACATCCGAGGTCGCAACGGGTCGCTGTTTTTCTTCCGTGGCATGAGCACGAGCACAGAGGAAGCGATTCGCGGCTGGGAGGCGGTAGACGCGGTCTGGGTCGAGGAGGCGCAGCGCATGAGCCAGCGGAGCCGGGAGATCCTGTACCCGACGATTCGCAAGCCCGGCTCAGAGCTGTGGTTCACGTTCAACCCGCGCTACCGTAGCGACCCGGTGTGGCGTGACTTCTGCGCGTCGTCGGGACGGCTCGAGAACGCGGTCGTGCTCAAGGTCAACCACGCGGACAACCCGTGGTTTCCTGCCGAACTGGAGGCCGAACGGCTCATCTGCCAGCGCGACGAGCCGGATCGCTACGCGCATATCTGGCTCGGGGAGTGCGACGACGAAGGTGACGCCCGGAAGGTGCTGCCCTACGCGATGCTACAAGCCTGTGTGGACGCATGGGATCGGCGCGGCGATACGAAGGGGATGCTCCACGCCGGCCTGGACGTGGCCGATACCGGCGCGGACTTGAACGCGCTGGTCGCTCGCCAAGGCCCGTGCATGCTCCATGTGGAATCTTGGCACGGCAGCTCGCTCGGCGACACGGCGCGTCGTGCGGACCGATGGTGCCGCGAGCATGGGGCGTCGGTGCTGCACTACGACGCTGGCGGCGTGGGTGCGGGCGTGCGCTCTCATCTGCGCGACATGGGGCAGAGGCCGTACAGCGCGCGGCCGGTAAACTTCGGCGGCAAGGTCACGGGCGAGAAAACGCAGTACTCGCGAGGCGCGACCAACGCCGACTTCTTCTCCAGGCGTAACGCCCAGCTCGCTTGGGCGCTCCGGCTGCGGGCGATGATGACCCGGCGGTTCATGGACGGCGAGGACGTGAACCCCGAGTACTGCCTGTTCATCGATCCGAAGATCCCAAGGCTGGAATCCTTTCTCGCGGAACTCGGCCAGCCGGAGTGGGAAGAAGACGCGAGCGGGCGCGTGAAGATCGAGAAGTGCCCGGACGGCGCGCCTTCACCCGACCTCTATGATGCTGCGATATTGGCATTTGGGGTCGATTCACGATACGGACTGAGGTTGAGATGAAGAGCGAAATGAAACGACCAGTGATCCTGAATGCACAGGGCAAGCCAGCGCGCACCGCCGGGTTCGGTACCTACGGGAGCGGGCCAGCGCTCACGCATGGCGGCTACCGCAACCCGCTCTCGGGCGCAGGCGGACACACGGACAAGAGCGATGCGGGGTTCTTTCAGCCGACGTATCTACAGAGCCGCCAGCAGTTGGAAACGATCTATGTGGAGTCGTGGGCATGCCGGAAGTTCATCGACATTCCGATCGACGACATGACGATCCGCTGGCGCAGCTTCGAGGGCGAGGACGCGGGCCAGGTCGAGGCGATGAAGGAGGCTGAGGCCGAGTATCAGGTCGTGCCCAGGCTCACGCGCGCCATGAAGGCTGGGCGGCTCTACGGCACGGGCCTGCTCGTCATGGTCACGCGCGAGGCCGAACTGTCGGAACCGCTCGATCCGGAGGCAGTGCGACCGGGTGACCTGATCCACCTGCTGCCGCTCGACCGCCACGACGCGATCCGCTTCGCGTGGGACGAGAACCCATACTCGCCGACCTACGGGCAGACGCTTGAGTACCACATGTCCCCGGCCCTGGGCCGTCCGTTCCACGTGCACGCGTCGCGGGTGCTGCGGTTCGATGGCCTGACGCCCCTGTCCGCTTCCGGCTACACCGTCTATCAGCGCGAGTGGGGCGTCTCGTGCGTGATCCCCGTGCTGCTCTCGCTGCTGCAGGATCAGGCCGTCGCATCCGGGGCGAGCCACCTGACGAGCGAAGCGTCGATCCCGGTGCTCAAACTCATGGGGCTGCGGGAAGCGATGGCGGGTGGCGGCGAGCCCGACGACCCCACGCCCGCCCAGATGGGCGAGGAGATCAACACGTTCAAGTCGCTTTACCGCACGATGTTCCTCGATTCCGGCGACGAGTTCGAGCGTGTGAACGTGACCTGGTCGGGGTTGCCGGATCTCATGGACCGATTCGCGCGTCGCCTAGCGGCTGCGGCCGACATCCCGGCGACCCGGTTCTGGGGCCAGTCACCGGTGGGGATGAACGCTACCGGCGAGAGCGACATGAAGAACTACGCATCCAATGTCGCCGCCCAGCAAAAGCGGCTGCTCACCGAACCGCTGCGTACGCTCGACATGGTGTTGGCGCGTTCCGCAGGGTTGGCCGAGCGGCTGCCGTACTCCTGGCCCTCGATCATCGACGCTTCGGACGAGGAACGGGCGGTTGTATCGAAGGCGCGAGCTGAGGCGGTGAAGGTCGCGGTCGATGCGCAGGTGATCGACGAGAACGAGGCTCGGGCCGCGCTCGATGGTGACGAGTTGTTCGGTGAACTTGAGGAGTGGCCCGACATCACGCTGCCGCGTGAGCGTGAGACGGAACCCCTCGGTTGAACCGACCGGAGAGGTAGACGGTGCCCCGTAGTCCGGCTCCGATCCACGCGCGGCTCGCCGACATGATGGCCTATGAAAAGCTCATACGTCGATCCGTTACCGACCCTCTAATGGAGCGGATCAGGGCCCGGATGCGTGGGGTCGGCTCGTGGCCCGAAGCGATCACCGAGACACAGCGCCCCCTACACGTCGCAGCCGAGACGCCGGACCCCGACGCGCCCGTTCGGCGAATCGAGCAGTACTTCGCGGCCCTGAATGGCTGGCATCGAAACCGTACGCTTCGGGCCTGGCGGGCAGCGACGCGGATGACCCCACGGTTGTCCGAACTGCCGCCGATGGACTGGCGTAGCCGAATCGACGAAAACGTGCGCCTCATACGCAGCCTTCCGCCACGCACCGTCGAGTCGCTGCGCAAGAAGATCCATGCCGTACACCTGGCACGCGAGCCGTTTGACCGCCGGGCCCTCGAAGCACTCGTACGCGGAGTCGGGAAGGATGCGGCTTGGAACGCTCGGGTGATCGCACGCGACCAGACCACCAAGGCGATCGGCGCGCTTACCGAGCTGCGTCAACGCGAGATGGGGGTCGAGCGCTATCGTTGGTCCACGAGCGGCGATGAGCGCGTCCGGCCCACCCATCAGTCCAACTCCGGGCGCGTCTTTCGGTGGGACAGCCCCCCAGCCGATACCGGACATCCCGGTAACGATGTCATGTGCCGCTGCGTAGCCGAGGCCGTCTTCGACTGAGGAAGCTCTAGCAGTGTTCTGACAGCGCCGGCGACGCGGTCAGGTCATGTGGACGGGCAAGACACTGTGAGGGAAATAGTATCACTAAATGGTTGACATGGTACTATAACATAGTTAAATTGGTACCGTGAAAAAGAAACACTTCAAGACGCTCGCCGCGATCTACGCAAAGCCGACCAACGGCAATATCAAGTGGCAGGACATCGAGTCTCTTCTTCTGGCCTGTGGGGCCACCATCACACCAAGCGGCAAGGGCATGAAAATCTCGATGGGCGGACAGAAGCTCGCCTACCACAGACCGCATGGTCGGAACAACGCAGGCGAGGGTTTGGTGAAGAGGGTGCGCAGATTGCTTGAGGATCAGGAGGTGACACCATGATCGAGTACAAGGGCTATACGGGGGTCGTTGAGTTCAGCGGCACGGATCGGATGTTCTACGGGGAAGTGGTCGGACTGCGTGACATCATCGGCTTCGAGGGTCGAACGGTCGACGAGCTCGAGGACTCGATGCACCAGGCCGTGGACCTCTACTTCGAGATGTGCGAGGAAGACGGTACCGACCCCGACAAGCCCTACTCGGGGCAGTTCCAGATTCGTGTTGACCCGCTACTGCACCGCCAGCTCGCCACCGCAGCAGCGGCGCACAGGACGTCCATGAACAGCTTCGTGGGGAAGCGGCTCAAGGAGATCGTTGGATAACCTGCCCCATTGCCGGAGGAAAGTTAGGGCCCGAGATCACGTCTTCACCGGCTCGCCAGCGCATAGCCCGCCGCGAACACGCCCGCGTACTTCACCGCACTGACGAGAGGGCCCGACCAGCTCGTGTCGTTGCGCTGTAGCTCGACCCGTAGGCGAGCCTCGTAGTCCTGGATCACCTGGTCCTGGGTGGCGATGACCCTTTCGGCGGCGACGTAGCGAGTCTGCCAGAGCCAGGCAGTGGAATCAGCGACCGCGAGCTGTGAGCGTAGCGACCGGACGAGTGTGCGGCTGGCTGTCCGTTCCTGGTCTAGTTGAACGTCAAGCCTGTTCACGACGTCGCGGATTTCGGGCGTAGCATTGTCCCGGATGCTGTCCAGGGTAATGGCGACGTTCTGTTCGGCCAATCGCACAGCATCCTCAGCCGCCCGCTCGGCTCTCTCGTTCTCGGCACGCTCGTCAACCAGTTCGCGCAGGTTCCGGGCGGCCAGGGAGTCGGCGCTGGCCCTGCGAACGCGTTCGATGTCAAGCGAGTCCAGGGAGGCGTCGAGGCGCTGCTGAACGATCTCGGCTCGTGCCTGAGCAGCCGCCGCCCGTTCCCGCTCACCGACCCAGCCCCAGAACGCGGCGAAGGCCAGCGCGCCGAGCGCGAGGACGGCGATCTCACGCGGGTAGCGGAGCAAGAGGCTCACAGCGGCGGCCCGTGCACGATGGGCAGCAGATCGAGGATGTCGGCCCGGCTGAGTATCGGGTTCGCTGGATCGGGTCCTTCGGGGTCGATCTTGCGGCCACGTGGCCACGCCTCGGCGGAGTGCGTGGTCAGACGCCATGCCTCGCTGAGGGGCCAACCGTGCCTGGTGAAGAGGCGGTGGGTGAGCCAAGCGGTCGTGAGCATCTGACGCGGTGTCACGTCCTCGCGCCCGGAGTTCAGGATGGCGACGCCGTAGAACGCGGAGTTCGCGTCCTCGTAGGCCACGACGCCCTCCGACGGCCGGCACTTCCCGGCATGCCACGCACGGGCGGAAAGCGGCGCAATCGTGGCCCACGACCCGTCGTCGTAGACGATGAGGTTGTAGGACGCCCTGATCTCGGGTGAGGAGAGCCACGCTACCGCTCCGGCGTCCGAACGCGAAGCGTCGTAGTGGAGCATGACGCCACGGCGGGTTTCCCTGAGCCGATCGTTCCAAGCGTGGGCCTTGGGACGGAGCTCGATCACGCTGGGCGTGAAGGAGAGCGCGAGTTCAGCCGCGTTCATCGTCCGTCGCCGGATCGTCTCCCACGCGCACGGACACCTCGGGCCCTGAGTAGCCGCGACGTCTGCCACCGACCCGCGAGAGCACCGCGCCCACCTGCGGACCGAGGTACTGCATGGCGCGCGGCCCACCGGCCCAGGCGCCGAGAATCGTCACGAGCCCGCCGAGCAGCGTGTAGGCGTCGGTGCCGACGGCCAGCCAGCCCAGCGCATCGCCGAGAATGAGGATCAGCGTGTAGGCGACGACCGTCATGAGCAGTACCCGTGCAGCACTCCTCGCACCACGCTCATCGCGGAAGAACCCTCTGGAATCCCGGGACATTCCCTTCCCTCTCTTGACATGTCCACATACTATATACAGTACTAAGACTGTACATTATCTGTTTCATACCACAATATACAGTATGCATCGCACCCATCTGTTGGTAACGGACAGGACGGCGGCCGAAGAAGGCGATGGCTACCGGGTCGTGGTCTCGGCGCGCAACGACGAGGGGATGCCGGCGCTGGACCTGGCCCAGCTGAAGACGGACCGCTATCTGGCGAACCCGGTGGTGCTGTGGCAGCACGATCAGTACGAGGGTCTCCCGATCGGCCGCACGGCACGTCTGGAGATGGCCCCGGAAGGCCTGGTAGCGGAATTCGAGTTCCTACCCGGCGACGATCTAGCGGACCGTGTGAAGAACGCATGGGACCGAGGGTTCCTGGGTGCCGCATCGGCTGGCTGGAAGTACGAGAAGGACGGAACTCCGACGCTCATGGAATGGTCGCTGGTGAGCATACCGAGGGACCCGGAGGCGCTGCGCGCTTCGCACGGCGCGATGCTGGAGCACTTACTGAAGGAGGAGGCCGTGTCCTACAAGTCTCAGCAGCCAGCGGCGAACCACCAAGCCGCTCCAAGCGGGAAGATTGTCGTAGAAGAGGGCGTGCTTGGCGGGGACGCAGCCCCGCTCGGTGAGGGCGAAGCCTTGCTAGAGGAGGAGGAACCGAGCCCGGCGGGGCCAATCGGGTCGACCGGCCATAGAGGCCCGGCGGGGCCAATCGGGCAAAGCCCGGCGGGGCCAATCGGACAAAGTCCGGCGGGGCCAATCGGGACCACGGACCCGCCATCTGGCGCGGCCGGCCAGTCGAGCGACGTGGAGCAAGTACGTGCCGCAGCGCAGAAGCGGGCCGAACTGTTGGTCGCTGCTCAGCGGCTGGTACCGGACAAGGATTTCAGCACGGCAAGCGACCTAGAGATCCTGCAAGCTGCGGTCGGCGACCGGGTACCCGAAGGCCACCGCGGCGACGAGTCCTACCTACGGGGCGTGTTGGACACGGTGATCTCGGCGCGCTCGCAGGCCCCCAGCAATGAGCCGCAGGTCGCATCCGCATCTCGCGGTCCGGTACAGTACCAGCGCCCGACCATCATGAGCCTGATCGCGCAACGCGACAGCGTGACACAGAGGAGCTAGAAGACCCATGGCCGCACCGATCCAGAGTTCCTATGGGAGACACCAGCAGGCCGGCTGGCCCGGCTCGAAGGCGAAGCCGGGGGCACCGATGGAGTTCGTCACGGGCCCGGTCGGCGTGCCGACCAACGGGACGAAGCCGAAGCCGGGATACGGCGTCTACTACAACACGACGAACAAGGACTTCCGGGTCCCCACGAGCCTTGACCAGTCGCTACTCGTCGAGGGGATCGTGATCTACGACGCGGGCACGGTGCAGGGTTCCAAGCCGGCTCCGGGCACGGACGCGAACTCCGACACACTGGTCGAATACGAGCACGGCCGGGTCGTGAAGATCGGGATCTTCGGGACGTTCTTCGCGGTTGCCGGCGAGGCTCTGGAGTTCGGCGACTTGGTCGTGTTCGATCACGGCACCGACAAGGACTGGATCAAGCACGCCCGGGCAATCGCCGACTTCGATGCGGTGGAGCCCGCCGCCTACAGCGGCACCGTGAATGCGGAGGGCTTGAGCACCTACGTGCAGGGCGCGATCACCGGCCTCAACGACGGTGTGAGCGCCTACGTGCGGGGTGCCACCAAGACGTTCCCGAAGTCGCCAGCGGTGGCGGTTTCGAGTGCAGCGGAAGGCGGGCTGGTCGAGCTTCGGTTCGCGGGTCTCAACTACTAAGCAAGGCGATCCAAATGGACATCTTCGGTCGAGAACAAAACGACTACAGGCACCTGCGCGAGCTGGAACAGCGTTCGGGCCAGGCGACGGTGACCGAGTACCTAACGGCGGGCGCGCAGGCGGTCGGGCGGCAGGCGCACAGCTTTCAGGCGCTGGGCGGAGTAACGCACCGTGCATTCGAGGGCGAGGCCCAGGTACTCGGGTTCCTGACGAACAACCTACAGGCCATCCAGTCGACGATTGACGAGATCCTGTACACCGAGCACCGGCTGCCCGAGTTCATTCCGATTATCTCGGACGTGCCTGAAGGCGCGACGAGCTACGCCTACCGGGTGGTCGACCATGCGGGACTGGGCCGGTTCATCGATAACGACGGCGACTCGGCTCCCAGCGCAAATGCCGGCGTGCGGCTCGTGCCGTATCCGCTGGAGTACGCGGGAATCGTGCCCGAGTGGACGATCGAGGACCTGCGGCGCGCGATGTTCACCGGCGTTGCGCTCGACTCCGAGACGGTCACGGCCGCAATACGCGGCGCGATGGACCATATCGAGACGGTCGGGCTCGAAGGCGACGCATCGCGCGGGTTCAAGGGGCTGACGAACCTGGGGACGACGGGCGCGGGCAAGGTCTCGCGCACGAATGCCTCCACTACGATCAGCGCGCTCACGCCGGACGAGATGGTGAAGTTCCTCCAGGCGGAGGTGCTCAAGATCATCACGGACACGAAGGAAGTGTTCGGGCGCACGCTTCGTTCCGGGCTCTGCATCTACCTGCCGATCGAGCAGGCGTCGGCCGTGACGCACACGCGGCTCACGGACATCAACGAGAGCGTCTGGAGCTACTTCGAGAAGCACAACGCCTGGTACAGCTACACGGGCCAGATGCCGATGCTCAAGTGGCTGGCCGAGCTGGACAGCGCGGGCTCATCGAGCACGGACCGGATGATCGTCGCGGTCAACGATCGGCGAGTGATGGAGATGGCGATGTCGATCCCACCGCGGGTGCTCACGACGCTGAACAAGGGCTACACGGTCTGCTCGCCGATCGAGTACAAGATCAGCGGCCTGAATGTGAAGCGGCCCTCCGCGATCCGCTACATCGACAGTGTGTGAGGCGCCCCTGAGGCGGCTCCCTTATGGCTGAGGCGATCACGCTCGCGGACATCGCGTTCGGAGTTGGGCTGCTTACCGCCGTGTTCGGCTTCTACTGGCGGTTCATTCGGACGGGCGTCGAGTGGCAGAAGGACATGGAAGCGCGGATGCGGATGATCGAGGAGAGCGTGCGCCGCCACGAGGCGGTTGACACGAAGGTGCTAGCGGCGATCCGAGGCGTGGAGCACGACATCGGCGAGATCAAGACGAAGATCGCTGTGCTGGAAGAGCGCAGTAAGAAATGGGCGGACGGATGACCGGTGAGATGTCGGTAGTTGGGTTCCGTGAACGGTATCCCGAGTTCGGGGACCGGGGTGACGCTGAGATCGAGGGTGCTCTAGCGGAGGCTCGGGCGCTCTCGGATCACACGGCGACGCTCACGAGCCTCTGCGCCGCGCATCTGCTCGCGCTCGGGCCTGTGGACCCGGGAGCCCAACCGGACGGCGGACTCGGCGAGCTAGCGAGCGAACGGGTCGGTCCGTACCAGGCGACGTATCGAACGGTGGCGGCGGGTGACCGTGAAGGGGGTGGTCGTGAAACGTTCTTCGCGACGACCGCCTACGGCCGGCGGTTCCTGGTGCTTGAGGCGCGCACACCACGAGTGCGCCTTGCATCGGTCATGGTCCGATGAGGACGCCGCCCTACGTGGGACGCGGCATCGAGCGGAGCTTCTCGGAGCCAGTCACGCTGATCCGGGCAGGCGAGGGTGGGCGCAACGAGTTCGGCGAGTGGGTAGCTGGAGTGGACGAGGAAACGGACGTGCGGGCGACCGTCGCGCCCGTGACGGCCGAGAACGCGGCCGAGACGCGAGAAGTGTTGCCGGAGGGTGCGCGACTCAGCGATGCGCGCCGATTCTGGTTCCGGCAGCCCGTCAAGGCGATCCGGGCCGGGACGACGGACGGCGACCGCGTGAGATACGCGGGCACCGAGTATCGGGTGCTGCAAGTGATGGATTGGTCACGCGGCGGCTTCGTCGAGGCGCTGGCCGTACGGGAACAGGGCATATGACGGTCAAGACGACGGGCGGCACGAGGCTCAAGCAGCACTTGTTGGGCCTGGACCGGGCGGCCCGTGGAGGTGGCTCAAGCGTGAAGGTCGGGTTCTTCAGTACTGCGCGCTATCCGGCGCACCGGGGCGGCCAGTCGGTGGCGGAGGTCGCGTACTTCAACGAGTTCGGGACGAAGCCGCACACTATCACTGCGAAGTCAGGGAAGAAACTCGCCTTCACAGGCTCAGGCGGTAAGGCCGTCTTCGCGGACTCTGTTCAGCATCCCGGCACCCCGGAGCGTCCGTTCTTCCGGCAGGCGATCCGCATCGCGCGGTCCCAGCTGCGCAAGCTCGCCGTACAGGAAATGAAGCGCGCGAACAGGTCGGCACGGCCCGACAGGGCGGCTGACCAGCTGCTCCCCCGCGCGGGCGAGCGCTTCAAGAACATCATCCAGCAACGGATCGAGGATCTGCGCACACCGCCGAACGCACCGGCCACGGCCGAGCGCAAGGGCAGCTCGAACCCGCTGGTCGACGAGGGCGTGATGAGTACCGCGGTCGCTTGGGAGATCGAGCGTTGAACTTCGAGCCGACGCGGAGGACGCTGGAGCGTGCCGTGCGCGCTCACGTGGCCTTGGGCTCCGGGCTGGATCGCAACCTGGCGATTGCAGGCAACGACTCGCACGCGGCTCATAACGAGCCGTACGCGACGGTGACCCTGATCTCCTCCGAACTCGACGGTACGCCCTACAGCCGCTACGGCGCGGACGGCGAAGAGGACGCAACGCTCGGTGCCGTATTGGCCGACTACTCGGTCCAGTGGCTGGGCACGGGCTCCTGCGAGCGGGCGCACCGCTTCCGGCTCTGGTGCTCGACCCCGCTGGGGATACGGCACGCGCACGAGCTGGGGTTCACGTTCAACCGCTGCGGGCCGGTGCGACAGATCGACGCCGTGATCTCGGCGGCCTGGGAAGAGCGTTCGGGCGTCGATTTGAGCATCGCGTACCGCTACCGAACCGCCGCCCCGGCATCCGAAATCGGCACGTATGACTGCATCCCGTTAGAGACGAACGGGGAACCGCAAGGAGATATTACCTATGTCGCTTAGAAACATCGTCAATGTAGCCGTGCAGGTGGCGGGAGGCGGAGGCCGAGCGGATTTCGGGCGCACGCTCTTCCTGCATTGCGCGGGCCTGCCGGACACCACGGAGCAGGCGCTACGCGACGCGCAGATCCGGGCCTACGCCGGGATCGAGGACCTGGCGGACGACTGGCCGTCCGGCGAACCACGGAAAGCCGCGAACATCTACTTCCAGCAGCAGCCCTATCCGAAGGACTTCCTCGTGGGTGCCTGCCACCCCACGGGCTCAAGGGGCTACGTGTTCGGCGGCCAGCCGGGCAGTATCGAAGACATCGAAGCGCTATCCGGGTTCACCCACACGCCCACGGGCGCAGTGCGCCACGATGGGGTGAGCTACTTCGTCGATGAGACGCTGGGTGCCCTGTGGTCGGTCGACGGTTCGACCGGCGCGGCCCGCTACCTCGCGGCGATGGGCCTCACGCGGCCACGAGCACTGTTCTCGGACGGTACGACCCTGTACGTCATCGACGCTTCAAACTCGTCGCTCTACTCGATCGATACATCGGACTACTCGTTGACGCTCGTGGGCGAGATCACGGGTGTCACCGGGTCGATCGACGGTGCCGCAGTCCATTCGGGCACGGTCTATCTGATCAACGCGGCGAACAAGACGCTCTATAGGCTCGCGCTCACGACCCGGGCCGCGACCGCAGTCGGCTCGGGGCTCGGGGCCGCTGCCACGAACCCGGTTGCGCTCGTGAGCAACGGGAACAAGCTCTACGCGCTCGATGAGGCGGACCAAAAGCTCCTGACGCTCAACCTGACGTCGGGCGCGGCGACAGCCGCCACGGGCACGCTCACGGAGGCTTCACAAGCCGCGTTCTACGATGGCACGAACATCGTGGTCCTCACCGTCGGTCCGGCCTCGGCCGCATACACGGTGAGGGTGAGCGACGGCACGGACACGGAGGTCGCCGCGCTCTATGGGCCCTTCCGGCTGGAGCTCCTCGGTACAGAGTCGCTTGTGATCAACACGAAGGGACTCACGACGCTGGAAGCCGTAGCGGCTGCGATCCAGAGCGCATTCGTCACGCGGATCACGGGCGGCGGCCTCTCGGTGAGCGCCAGCAATGGCAAGCTGATTGTGTCGGTGCCGCCGCAGGACCTCGGTGCCGGGTTCACCGACTCGGACGAGTCGCGTGTGCTGGGCCTGTCGTCTCAGGTAGGGGCGCGGACGTTCGACGGATCGAGCAGCGAGACGATCACGCAGGCGCTGGACCGCCTGGCTCAGATCGATCCCGATTTCTACTTCGTCACGTTGGCCGAAGGTATCGTCGACACCGACGATGTGGCCGAAGCCGCCGAGTGGGCGGCGTCCAATGATCGGTTCCTTCTAGCCGATTCGCACGAGGAGCGCGCGCTCGAGCTGGCCGATACGACCTCGGTGATTGCCAGGCTGGCAGCCCCTGGGAGCCCGTCGGCCTCGGCCATCTGGTCCAGGACCTCCGACTACAAAGCCGTGTCGCTCGCGGCCCGGTTCAGTGCCGTCAACTTCGGGGGCGTGCAGTCGCTGATCACGGCCAAGTTCAGACGGTTGTACGGGACGGTGCCGGACGAGCTCACGCCAACCCAGGCTGCGGCGCTGCGCGAGCGCGGCGTCAACTGGTACTCAACCGTCGGCGGTACGCCGATCATTCAGGAGGGCACGTCGTTCGGCGGCTGGATCGACATGCAGGTCTTCCTCGATTGGCTCGTCACCCGCATCCGGGGGAACCTGTTCAACGCGCTCCTCTCCGCGAACCGGGTGCCGCAGACCGATGACGGGATCGCGGCGCTCAAGGAAGCGGCCGAGGACATCTGCGCGCAGGGTGTGCGAAACGGCGGCATAGCGCCCGGTACGCTCGCCGAGACGCAAGCGAACGCGATCCGCCTCGCTACCGGCAACCCGGACTTCACCGGCTTCCTGTCCAACGGCTACCTGGTGCACGTGTTGCCGGTTGCCGAGCAGCCGCAGGCCGACCGCGAGGCACGTAAAGCGCCGCCCGTGTCCGTGTGGCTCAAGGGCTCGGGCGCCGTCCACTTCGTAAACATCGGCCTCGTTTTCGAGAGCTAAGGGGGCAAGTCACATGAGTCTGTTCTTTGACCTTGAGCATACGGTCGTCCGCATCAACGGGCACCGGCTGGAGGGCTGGGCCGATGAAGAGGACGCGTTCACGCTGCCCGACATTGACCTCTACGAGACCACACGCGGCGCGGACGGGAAGATGCTGGCGAACAGCACCGCGACACGCGGCGGCGAGGTTACGATCAAGCTGCTCGCTAACTCGCCGAGCACGGCGTTCTTCATGCAGCAGTGGGCGCAGATCATCCAGGGCGGGCGCGTCGAGTTCAACGGCTCGTGGTCGAACTCGCAGTCCGGCGCGTCCGGGCGCTTCGAGCGCGGTGTCATGAAGAAGGGCCCGGCGGGCCAGACGCTCGGCAAGTCGGCCGCGGCAACCCGTGAATTCGTGTTCGATTTCGAGTCGATTCTTGCCACCTACGACTCCGTATCCTTCTTCTCCGGGCCCGGTGTGAAGGAATCACTCCCAGCGGTTGAATCGGGAGGTTGACCTAGACCATGTTGCCCAACATTCAAGTAGCCGAGCTGCTCAAGCGCGAACTGACCATCGGTGCCACGCTGTTCCGGTTCGCCGAACTCTCGGCGTGGGAAGCCTATCCGATGCTGGAGCGTATCCGGCACGAGATCGCCAATACGGAAGCCAGTATCCGGGCTGATCAGCTTGGCACGGACGGTACGGCGGAGGCGGCGGCGCTGTTCAAGATGGTGATGGGCGCAAGGCCGCAGTTCGTGCGCGAGCTCCAGGCCGACCTGTTTCGCACGGTCACCTACCGCAACGCTTCGGCACAGACGCTTCAGCCGCTATCCGGCTCCGAGGAACAAGCGTTTCAGAACCTCGGCATTTCCGCGATCTACCGCGTGCTCGCACAGACGATCATGATCAATTTCCACCCCTTTTTTCAAGATCTCGCCTCCCTTTTGGGGGCCCCCGACCCGGAGGCGACGGAGCAGACAGCGTAGCTACGGTCAACATCCCGCCGTTCCTCGCCGCGCCCGTCGGTGCTGGCCTGTGCCGGTACAGCGAACTCAAGACTCTGACCCTGAACGAGGTCGCCAACATGAACGAGATACTGGCGGTCCGTGCGGAGAACGAGCACCGGGCCATGAAGGCGGCCAGACGCGACGCGAAGAGGAAGCACCGTGGCGGTCATTGACGAACTGATCACACGCTACGTGCCGCGCATGGACCCCGCCGCTGTGCGCAACGTTCAGCGCGGCTTCAAGCAGATCCGGGACTCATCGAAACGGTTGCGCGCCGATCTGGCCCACGTCGGTCGCGGCATGGCGACCGTGCTCGGCGCCGTCGGCGTCGCAAGCGTCGGTGTCGGCATGAAGGCCGAACGCTCGTTCACCAAGCTCAGGACCCAGCTCGAACTATCGAACGCAGAGATCGAGGAAGGTAAGGCTCGCGCACGAGAACTCTCCAGGGAGACGGGCGTCGCGCTGGACAAGCTGGCCGACTCCTTCTTCTCGCTGCGCTCGGCGGGGCTCAATCAGGCCGATGCGCTAGACGCGATGGGCGCGGCGGCGAAGGGGGGCGCGATCGAACTCGGGAACGTTCAGGACATCGCGCTGCTCGCCGGTGGCGCACTGAACGTGTTCGGCTCCGATACGCTGACGGCCGAGAAGGCCGTCGCGCAGATGCTTGAGACCGTGCGCGCCGGAAACATCAAAGACGTGGGTGCGCTCTCCCAACAGATGCCGCAGCTACTCTCGACCGCAGGCCAGCTCGGGGTCGAATTCAAAGAACTCGGCGCGGCGATTGCAGGCTATACGCGCACGGGCCTCGACGTGCCGAGGGTCACGACCGGCATCAAGGCCGCAATGAACAAGCTCCTGGCACCGACCGAGCAAGGCAAGAAACTCATCGCGGACGAGGAAGAGGGGCTCGGCATGTCTACGGTCGAGCTGCGTGATATGGCCGACCAGGAGGGGCTCCTTGAGACGGTGATCCACGTCACCGAGCGCCTGCGCATGGATGACGGCCGTATCGATACCGAGAAGCTCAAGAAGATCTTCGAGTCCGAAGAGGCGATTGGGTTTGTGCTCGACGTGGGAGCGAACCAGGACGCGTACCGCGGCATCCTCGCGGACATGCCCGAAGACGCGGAGAACCTGGCGCGCGCGATGGCAGCGGTCAGGAAGAGCGGATGGTTCGTATGGGTAGAGACGATCAACAACCTAAAGACCGACCTGATATGGTTCTACGATAAAGCGATCAAGCCGCTGCTACGTGGGTTCAACCTGCTGCCCGACACGATTCAGCGGGTCGTGATCGCGTTCGCCGCACTCCAGACCGTAACGATGATCGGACCGTTCAAGGGCCTCAGCTTGGGGCTTTGGGGCACGATAGCGGCCATGCGTGTGGCATCCGGTACGACGCGTAACCTGGCGCTTAGGCACACTCTACTGGGCATCGGAATCCTGAGGGTCAGAGGGCTTATTCGGGGGTTCGGGCGTGTGTTGATGAAGGTGTTTAATCGCGCAACCTGGCGCAATCTCATGACAGGTGCCGGGCGCGCACTGGTGGGACTGGGGCCGCGCACGATGATGGCCGCGAGGTCTTTGTTCTTTTTCGAGGCGGCAGCAGTCTCGACGGCAACAACCTTGCCCGGGCTTGGCGCCGCCTTTGGGGTCCTCGCGACCGCGATCAAGGGTGCCATTTTCAGTATTCCGCTCGTGGGTTGGATACTCGCGCTCATCGCTGCGCTCGTGCTGCTCTACATGAAGTCGGAGGGTTTCAAGAAGCTCGTAAATGGGATGGGTAAATGGGTGCTTGCGCAGGTGGGCTACGTACTGGAGGTGCTCAAGGGCTGGTGGTTCGACTTTATGGACTTGCTATCGGGCACGGCCTTGGGTCGTTGGCTGGGGGATCTGTTCGGTGGGGCCGGCGACGTATTGGACCGATGGGGTGAGGCTGGGACCCGTGCGGAGCTGAATACGAAAGGGATTCAGGAAAAGACTGAGCGGCGCAGGCGTCTCCGCCGTATCGAAGCCGGCGAAGAGGAGTGGTCGCCAGGTGAACAACTCGTGCTGGACATGCTTCGCGATCCGGTGACGCCGCCGCTGATCTTGCCGCCGGGGGCGGGGCTCGCGGCCGAACAGGCGGCGGCGAACAGCTACTCGGAAACGACGCTCGACCAGAGCGCGCGGAACGTGACGCTGAACGCTCCGGTCACTATCCACGCCACGACCGGAGCGGACGCGGACGAGATTGCCGGTGCCGTCGGCTCCGCGGTGGAGGATGCGTGGCGGAACGCGGGGCGGAACGTGGCTGAGGACAACGACTCGGGCCGCAGCGAGTAGCGGACGGCAATGGCGGATCAAGATTTCGGGCTGTTCGCGGTCGAATCGACGCAGATCGCGCCGCTCGTCGGCAAGCTGGACGGCTACCCGACCGAGGACCACCAGCTATCGCTGCAGACGACGGAGCATCCGGTCGAATCGGGCGGCTCGGTGACGGACAACGCGGTCAAGCTGCCGGACAAGCTGCGGCTCGAAGGTTGGGTATCGGACGGACTCCCGGCAGCCGGCACGGACGACGCCACGACACCGGACCAGCGTCGAGCGGAGACCTGGCAGACGATCGTCACGCTGATGGAGCAACGTGAGCTCTTGGAGGTGGTCACGCTGCTCAAGACGTACCAGAACATGATCATCACGTCGGCACGCACGGAGCTGAACGAATCGACGGCACGCGGGCTCCGTGTGACGCTAGAGCTCAGCGAGATCATCCACGTCGGCACGACGGCGACACGCTTCAGCGCGGGCCGCGTGTCGGGACCGGCGACGGACCGGACAAGCACGGTGGACGGCGGCACGAAAGCCACGGTGCCGGCCGGGCTACCGAAAGCGCACAGCCGCTGATGGCTGAGATCATCCCACTGGGCGACGACGCGCGCCAGAGCTTCTTGACCCGGCTTGCGGGCGTCTCCGTGCGGGTGAGCGCATGGTGGCAGCCACCGGAGGCGGCATGGTACCTGAGCCTTGAGACCGCGAACGCCGTCCCGATCATTCGGGGTCGGCGCTTGGTCGGCGGCGGCCGGCCGCTTCGCGACATCAAGACGTTGCCCGGCACTGGCGAGTTGCACGTCTCGGGCCCTGGCGAGCCTGGCCGCCATGCATGGACCCGCACGCACCGATTGTTCTGGGCATCGCAAGCGGAACTCGAACAGGCGGCCATCCCATGAGATTCCTGCGGCAGGTTGAGGTCATCGTGGGCGACGAGCGGGACGCGCTTCAGGTCCGTGATCTGTTCGTCAAGTTCAGGATTCGGCGCGAATCGACGGTCACGCCCGCCGAGGGCGAGGTAGCGATCCACAACCTGATCGAATCGAACGAACGCCAGATCCGCGACCGTGCGCGCCGCGTGCAACTTCGCGTCGGCTACGGAGCCCGGTCCGTGGACCTATCGCTCATTTTCGACGGCGACATAAGGCGCGTGACCCGTGAGCGCGACAAGCTCGACCGCATCACCCGCATCCACGTCGGCGGTTTTCTGGCGCGTCGCGTGCCCGCGATCTTCAACCACACCTACTCGCGCTCGGTACCCGTGCGCGAGATCGTGGCCGACGCGCTGGAGACGTACAACGTCCGCTCTGAGGACGACCCGCCGCTACCGGAACTGACGTTCGGGCCACTGGACGCGATCCCCGAGAGCGCGACGCAGACCGATTATCGGGCGG
This sequence comes from Longimicrobiales bacterium, assembly GCA_965249725.1. Classification (GTDB taxonomy): domain Bacteria; phylum Gemmatimonadota; class Gemmatimonadetes; order Longimicrobiales; family Gaopeijiaceae; genus CBDDCX01. The sequence goes on along the minus strand of CBDFMQ010000001.1, from coordinate 73,619 downwards.
CAGGCAACACGACGGACGTGCTTCGCGAACTCCTGGCGCCGCTGAACGTGCGGATGTACGAGAACAACGGCCAGATCCGGTTCACACGCTCGGGTGCGCGTACGGCTGGCGCGAGCACCTGGGAGATCAGCGAGCAGACGGGCATGATCGAGACGCCGACCGTGACCGACGACGGGCTACGGGTACGCACGCTGCTCGATCCTCGTGTCCAGCTAGACGATCTGGTCGACGTGCGTGCGCTCGCGACCGAGGATGCGGGACCGCACAAGGTGGTCGTGCTCACGCATGAAGGCGACAACCGCCGCGAGAGCTTTTACACAGAACTTGAGGGCCGCCCGGTAGCGTAGTGGAGCCGATGAGCAATATCGACCGCGAGACGGATTTCGGATCACTGACGACCGCGTTGAGGTCGGTGCTGGACGAGTTCAGGAAGACGCTCCTCACCTCGGTTCCGGGGATCGTCGAGCAGTTCGACGCCGCGACCCGGCGTGCGCGGGTACAGCCCGCGCTCCAGATGCGGTTATCGAGCGGCGAGCTACTAAGCCAAGCGCCGCTTCTCGATGTGCCGGTCCTCTTCCCGAGCGGCGGCGGCTATACGATGCTCTTCAGCCTCATGCCCGGAGATCCGGTCCAGATCTTCTTCACGCACCGTGGGCTGAGCGAGTTCAAGCAGTCGCTCGCCACCTCGCCGCCGTCGCCGGGCCGGATCATCTCGGCTACGGACGCGGTGCTCATCCCCGGCTGGGGCGGACGCGCGGGTGAGCTGGCTGTGAGCCCGGCGGTGGAGGAAGGCGTCAGCCTGCAGCGCGAGGACGGGAGCGCGTCCATACGGATCACAGGGGACCGGATCACGCTCGACGTGCCCAGCGACCAGAAGGTGTATATCGGTGGCGAAGCCGTGGCGCAGGAACTGGCGACCAAACAGTTCGTCGAGCGGCTCTACAACACGCATGTCCACGCGACACCGGCAGGCCCCTCCGGGCCGCCCGTCACGGCTGCGCCGCTCACGCCAGGGGCGGACGTCACGAAAGAGACCCTGGCGGAGTAGGCACGGAGAACTCATGGCGTTAGACGCTTCCACTCTCGCGACGGCGATTCGGGATGAACTCGATACCGAGTTCCCGGTCGGGGATCGCGACATAGACACCGCGAACCGGCGGAAATTCGCCAAGGCGCTCGCAGCTGCGATCGTCACGCGCCTCACCTCGGACGCGGTGGTAACCGGCACGTGTCCGCCGAACGGCGGCCCGCTCACTTCCGGGAGGATCACATAGCACGATGGCACGCACAATCTCGGCGTTTCTCGGCGACCAACAGGACGTTCATCTCGATTCGCGCTCTAGCTTGGGCGTGGCCACGGGGCTCGAAGACGTGCGGCAGCGCGTGATCGAGACGCTCAAGCTCTGGCGCGGCGAATGGTTCCTGGACACCGCGCGCGGTGTGCCGTACGCCGATAAAATCTTCCGGCGGCCCGCCGTCTCTGGCCTCATATCCTCGGCGATCTCGTCGCGTATCCGGGCCGTGGACGGGGTGACGGGCGTCCCGGGCGTCACGTCGAGCTTCGATCCGGCGACTCGCCTCTATTCGCTCCAGGCGCGGGTGAGCACCGCGGAGGGCAGCTTCGAGGTGACAATCTGATGGCTGTAGTCGATCAAGCGGGCATCTCGCCCAGGGACCTAGCGGGCTACGTCGAGCGGCTGGAGGCGCTGCTGCGCGATGCGTTGGGCGCGGACCTCGACTTAGCACCGGAGACCCCGCAGGGTCAACTCGCGGGATTGTTCGGACTGCTGCTCGCCGAGATCGACGAGGGGCTCGTCAACGTGGCGAACGGGATGTCGCACCACACGGCGGCGGGCTCCCAGCTGGACGACTGGGGGAGCCTGCTCGGTATCCCACGCATCACCGGGGAGAGATCGACGGTGACGGCGACGCTATCGGGTGCGCCCGGAACCGTGGTGCCGGCAGGCTCGCGGGCCGAGACCACCCAGGGCGCAATCTTCAGGGTGGACACGGACGTGGTGATCGGGGCGTCGGGCTCCGTCGCGGCGCTCATGCGCTCCGCCGAGGCCGGACCGATCGTCGCCGGGGCGGGAACGCTCACCCGGCTCGTGGACATTTTCTCGGGGTGGACGGGCGTGACGAACGCGGAGGATGCAGCGCTAGGGCGTGCGGACGAAAGCGACGCCGACTACCGGGCGCGGTACCGCTCGACAGTGGCGCATCGTAGCGGATCGGGCCTAGAGGCGACCGCCGCGCGTGTGCTTCAGGTGGACGGCGTGAGCCGCGCAGCGGTGCACGACAACGCGACGGCGGAGTCCGTAACCCTTCAGGACGTGACGATTCCAGCGCGCTCCCTGCTCGTGATCGCGGAAGGTGGCGCGGACACGGACATCGGCCAGGCGATCCGCGACACCAAGCCGGCCGGCATCCCGACGACGGGCACCCAGTCGGTCACCGTCGATGGGACGCTCTACCGGTTCGAGCGGGTCGAGGTGCTCGCCGTGCGCCTGGAGCTCATCATCGCGATCGACATCGAGACGTTCCCGGCTGACGGGCTCGAACTGGTACCGCGCCGTGTGGTGGCCTGGGCGGAAGGTCTATGGTCGAGCGGTGCGGGCGACTTCGATCTCGGAGGGCTCGATATTGGCGAGTCGTTGGACGAGCGGCGGGTGCTGTCGCCTATATCGTCCGTGCCGGGACATCGTGTTACCTACTTCCGGGCCGCCCTCAAGTCGGATGATGCGGATGTGCCCGGCTCGATCGGGCTGAACCAGCGGCTCAGTATCGCGGCGGAGGACGTCGTGCTGAACCTGGCCGCCGTGCCCAGCTTCGCGGACGAGGTGACGGCTCAGGCGTGGGCCCAGAACACGGACGTGAGCCTTACGCTGCCGGAAGCGCTCGACGGCAACGCGCCGCTCACCTACAGCCTCGCGCCGGACCTGCCGGCGGGGCTCAACTTCGATGCTGACGCCCGCACGATCTCCGGCTCCGCCACCGAGGCGCTCGCGGAGACCGAGTTCACCTACACGGTGACCGATCTCGATGGCGACACCTCGGCGTTGGCCTTTTCCGTGACGGTGACCTGATGGCTACCCCCCTAGCGCTCGACGACTGGCGACCTCCACTCGTCCAGCAGTACGGCGAGTCCTCCAGGCTGCGCGCATGGATCGAGAACCTGACGACGCTGCTCGACGGCCAGATCGTCGATCCGCTGAACCGGGTCGCTACCTACCTGGACCCGAACATCGCGCCAGGACGCTGGCTGGACTTCATCGGCGACCGGCTCGGGTTCATACGTCCGCAGACCGAGAACCTGGACCAGAAGTATTTCGGGTTCGATACGCCGGACGACTCGAACGTCGGCTATGACCAGGGGCCGATCAAATCCACCGACCCTCAGCTCGTCGTTACGGTCGGGATCGCGGACTCGGCCTATGCGCGGATGTTGCTAGCGCGTGCATGGTTCGTGCGCTCAACGGGTACGGCGGCGGAGATACAGCGCGCCGTTGATCTGCTGTTCACGGGTGGTGGCACCGTGACGGAGGGCAATTTCTCGGTATCGATCGTAGCGGTCGAGCCACGTAACACGGTCTGGGCGGCAACGCTCGAACACGCCGCGCAGCTCATCCCGCGTCCCGCCGGGGTGGGCCTCACGCTGACGAGGGCCATGTCATGAGCCCCCGTGACGCCGACGCGCTCCTGATCGAGCCTTGGGCCCGTGCAGGGCTGCGCGAGTTGCCCGAAGACGTGGGCGTGAGCCGCGATGTCGGTCTCGACATTCGGTTCGCGCTGCCGACCGGGCAGACGTTCATGCGCGGTCTCGTCCAGCAGCTGCTCCACGAAATCACCTCCATGTTGGACGAGGTAGGCCGGGGCGGCCTGCTTGAGTGGGACTCCCGGGTCGTCTATGTGCATCCGGCAGTCGTCGCCTGCGGTGTGGATTGGTACCTCTCGCGTATGACCAGCCAGGGCAGTCCGCCACCCGCGAGCCCCGAGAGTTGGACGCCGCTCGTGCACGCATCGACTACCACACGGAGGGGTGCCGCCGAACTCGCGACGGCCAGCGAAGCCACTACAGGCACGTCGGGTCAGCTGCTCATCACCGCCGCCGGGCTCAGGGCGTTGTGGGATCAGCGCCACAGCCTGCTCGGCCACACACACGACGCCGACTATGCAGCGCCCGGCCACGACCACGACACTCAATATGAACCTTCCCCCCATACGCTTCCGGTAGCGAGCACTACGGTGGTGGGCGGCGTCGAACTCGCGACGGCTGTGGAAGTCGCCGCGGGTACGGACACCGAACGCGCCGTCACTCCGCACGCGGCTTCAGGGCCGGTGGGCGATAAGGTGAGTGGCAAGGGACCGCGCGGCCCACAGGGGCGACGGGGCCGGAAGGGACCCGTCGGAGATCGGGGTCTCACCGGGCTCATGGGATCGGGCGGCCCGTCGCAAGTGGGGACTAAGGGTGCGACCGGCGACAAGGGACCCACCGGGGACACGGGCGCTAAGGGAGAGACCGGCGATGCGGGACCGGTGGGAAAGACGAAGTACCGCCGTCAGCTCGGCCATTTGGGAACCACCGATAATACCAGCTTTGCGAGCTACAGCCTCACGCCGCCCAGCGGTGGCCGTGACGGCGACAAATTCGTCGTCTCCGGTAGCTTCACCCAAGCAATTAAAGTTGACGACGACACGGGCAGCCCTTTCCGCGACTACCAAGAGCGTTCGTTCAGCGTCAGTCATACGAGATCGGGCGGCTCGTGGGGTAGCGGAACCTCCAGTGGAAACTTCCCGGTCATACCCTACATCGACCTGACATGAGGGGGTTAGGCTTAGAAGATGGCACGTGACAGCGATGCGCTAAGGATCAGGAAGTGGGCGGCCTCGGGGCGCGTGGCTACGCCCGAGTCCCAGGGGCTGGTACGCTCCGAAGGCTGGCCGGATAGCTACTCGGCGGCCATGGGCGACGTGCCCAAGCTCGAAGTGTTCAACCAGATCGTGCGCGAGATCACAGCCGCGCTCGTCGAGATCAACGAACACGGGCTGCTCATCTGGGACACCTCCATCACCTACGAGCACCCCGCGTTCGTCGTCGGCTCCGACAGCCAGATATACGCTTCGGTGTCCGCCGACGTAGCGACCGCAAGCCAAGATCCGGCGACAGATGCCGCGCGGACCTACTGGAAACCCCTGCTCATGCAGGCGTCCACCGAAGTGCGTGGGATCGTCGAACTCGCGACGAACGACGAGACCACAAGAGGCGCCGACACCGAGCGGGCCGTCACGCCAGCTGGGGCGAGAGCCGCCGGCGACGCGCGCTACGCCCTGATCGGCCACAACCACGATGATCGATACCCGCTACTCAACCACAACCACGACGCCGACTACTTACCGGTCGGCTACAGCCCGCCAGCAGCGTCCGCCGAAGCGCGCGGGATCGTCGAACTCGCAACGAACGACGAGACCACCACGGGCACCGACGCCGGGCGGGCCGTCACGCCAGCTGGCCTACAGGCCGCGCTCGATCTGGTCACCTCCATGCCCGGCCCCCAGGGGAACCCCGGGCCGCGCGGACCGACAGGCTCCAAAGGCGACACGGGGTCCCAGGGCGATACCGGGGATGACGGCCCACCGGGCGTGGGAATCGTCGGCCCCAAAGGTGATACGGGTACGAAGGGCGATACTGGGGCGCCTGGACTGAAAGGCGATACGGGAGCACAGGGCCCGGCCGGCGGCTGCAACGTCTGAGGCCCTAGAGGCAGTACCCCCCCCATCTCTAGCTGGCGACTCAACTTCGCTCGCTTTGTGGCGGTTTCTATTGACACGATCAACGTTATGCGTTATATATAATGCACAATGATCGTATCGTTTAAATGTAAGAGCACACAATCCATATTCGACGGCGAAGATACGAAGGCTACGCGGCGGCTCCTGCCGCAGCAGCTACACTCGAACGCCACAAAGAAGATGGAGGTCTTGAACGCATCGGTGTCCTTGAGAAGTGTCGGCAAGGTTCCGGCAAACCGGCTGGAGAAGCTGGAAGGCGACCGCCGGGGACAGCACAGCATCAGGATCAATGACCAGTACAGGATCTGCTTCCGCTGGACCGCAGAGGGTCCGGCGGACGTTGAGATCACCGATTACCACTGAGGACCACCAACAGCGACGGGAGTTCCAAGATGGTTAGGCTACCGAAAGCGCGGAAACCGACACACCCGGGGCAAATCCTTCTGACGGAGTTCCTTGAGCCGCTGGGAATGCCCCAAAAAGCGCTGGCCAACGCCGTGGGCATGTCCTATGTGCGTGTGAACGAACTCGTCAACGGGAAGCGCGGGGTGACGACCGACACTGCGCTGCGCCTGGGACGGCTGTTCGACATCGAACCGGAATTCTGGCTTAACTTGCAGCGCGCCTACGACCTATGGGGTGCCCAGCGGGACAAGAAGACAAAGAGGGCTTTGGAGAAGATCGCGCCGATTCAGCCGACGGTGTGAATTGGAATCGGTTACCGAAAGTGCGATGAGTAAGACATATCGAAGTGACGCCTTGGGGGCGATCCACGAGACTGCGTCCGATCTGCATGACGCTGGCCTTATGGACAAGCAGACGCTACGCAGGTTCGACGGCCTCTGCCTGACGCCGGTGCGTCCGATGCTACCCGATGAGATTCTCGCACTCCGTGAACGCGAGCGCGTGAGTCAGGCCGTCTTTGCTCTGCATCTGAATGTTTCTACCGGCCTTATCAGCCAATGGGAACGCGGCAAGAAGCATCCTTCCGGTGCCTCTCTCAAACTTCTGGTGCTGGTTCGGGAAAAAGGACTGGAAGCGATCGCCTGATCAGGGGCTAATGCGTCCGACCTGTTGGCCGGGGGACTTGTTCGCCAACTCCCGTCTTGCAGACCGCCTTCCGTACACGAACACGGCAGCGAGGGTGCTGACGGTAGCGAGCATAACCGCATACCCACCTGTTTCCTGTCCATTGACAGCCAGGTAAATCCCACCGCCCACGGCCGCCATGCCTATGACGAACCCAAACACCGATCCCAGGATTGCACGAAAGTTGCCACCGTCTACCGCTTTGTTTTCGAGATTCTGCCGATGTGCGGATTGCCTCTCCGCCATAGCGATAATTCGCTCAGCGGCACCTGGCACAATCGTGTCGTACTCTCTGAGAACTTCGGGAGACGGGGTGGGCCCTGACCAATAGGAGAGCTGCGAGGCAACGATCTGCGCTTGGATTTGATCCTGCTGACGGGCTTCGGCACGCTGAACTTCCTTGCGGCGTTGCCGGTTCTTCTTGCTGCTCATCTACTCTGGAGCCACCTCATCAGCCTTGGCCTCATAGATCGCCTCATGGATGTCTCCTCCGACTATCAACCAATCGGCAGCGAGCGCTCTTAGGTCTGCCTCTTTGGGCGTTAGGGAGATGTTGTAATTCCCCGCTTCGGCTGTCCCGCCTAGATCCAGAACAGCCCCCAAGCCGCCTGCAAACGACGGTACGACAAATAGGAAGTCAGAACTCATGGCGTTCTTTCTTGCCGAAGCATGGGGACCCCTCCCACAAGGAACAACTAATCCCGCTCAGTAGATACACCCACTATCCGGCGAGCGTTGCCTCACGTCAAGGCTCGGCACCACATTCGGCTTTCCTGCGGGTGTCCGTGTTTGTCTCGGTAACTCGAACATATGGTAACGTACGAGTTACCTTGTACTTGGTGATTGAGATCAGGGAATACCTCGATACCGAAGGCCACAGCCCCTTCGCCAAATGGTTCAATCGACTGAGCTCTCAGGCCGCAGCCAAGGTGGCGACGGCGGTGGTCCGGGATGGAGCAGGGCAACCTGTCCAACACCAAGGGCGCGGGTGCCGGTGTCTTCGACATGAAGGTCCTTAAGGTCCTTCTCGGGATCTGTTTTCCAACACTCACCCCCTCCAACGCGTGCGCGGAACACCTACAGCCTCAACCCTTCACATACCCCATGCATCACCCAGCATACCGATGCAGAGCGCGGCGATCTCACGTACTTCCTGCTCTACGTCACCCACTCCGTCGATACAGTACACGAGGTCATCAGCGTATGGACGGAGGCCGTCCGCGCCTCCGACGGCTTCTAACTCCCCACGAGATTCCAGCACCCCATAAGCGAGGGCAGCTGCCGCCAACATTTGGTCCGTGCTCGTAGCCTGCCGCCAGACGCCGATGTCAGCCTGAAGCAAGCGGTCTGCATCTGTGGAAGGTGACTCCGACGTAACAGCGGTAGGGGCCGCTTCGCTTGATAGCGAGGACGGACCGCTCGATGCGGACTCAGGGAGTGACGCCACCACAGTAAGGAGGGGGGGTGCGACAGCCATGACCACGGCCATGATTGCCAGGACCTTCCAGATCGGCATCCTCGGCTCCTGCTCCTCTCGTGCATTCATCACCTCACCCCTCAGTCCGTGTGCGCCCACCAGACGACGCGGCCCATGATTCGGGCTCGATCGTCGAGCGGCTGCGGCTCGTACTCTTCGTTGTCGCTGTCGGCCCACCAGCGGTGGTCGCGTTTGCGAACACGCTTGACCAGTGGACCGTCTCCCGCCTGAAGTGCGTAGATCTTACCGCTGCGTGGTGATCTGTGGGTCTCATCGACAAGCGCCGCGTCTCCGTCGAAGATCGTGGGCTCCATACTATCGCCTGATACATCGACCAGGAAGAGGCCCTTGGCCCTCAGCCTTCGCTTGCGCAGCCAGCTTGTGCGGAATTTGACCTCACCTGCGACGGGTTCTTGGTCAGCGAACGTTCCGGTTCCCGCCGCGAGCGCTACATCCTCGGACTCGTAGCGTCTGACAGACTCATAGTCTTCGTCATGCCATCCCGGCGCTGACTGGATCGGGGACACGTCGGGGTCCGGGAGCTCGGCCGTAGCGGCGGCCTGCACCCGCAGGCGGTCGCGCTCCTCCTCGGCGCTCCGTAGCGCGGCTTCCAGCTTCGCACGGCTCCGCCTCTCCTCCTCCACCCGGTCGTCCACCGGGGCTGGGTCATCGGTTAGGCCAGCCAGGTAGTCGACCGAGGTGCCGAGGACACGGGCGGCCCGGACCACGCCATCGAACAAGAGGTTGGAGCGGCCATGCTCGACGTGGGATATGACCGAGTGATCGTATCTCTCGCCGAGTTCCATCGCTAGCCGGTGTTGGGACAACCCGGCCCGCTTCCGCAATTTCGCTAACCGTGTGCCAAGCATGACCTAAAAGTATAGGGCACCATAAGGGTTGACACTTGAACTGAGTACACATAGCTCCTCTCTGTGGATATTGAAACCAGTTCACAGAAGATCAGAGTTCGCCTAGCCCTTCTCGGCATTCCCCAGGAGCGCGTAGCCCTGGAGATGGGGATCGACCGCTCCCTTTTCAGCCGCTACCTGCGCGGACTCCGTAAGCCCCCCGAGGACTTCGAGGCTCGGCTCAACGCGACGCTGGACAAGCTCGAGGCCGCCGAGAAGGCGGCTGACGAGGCTCGGGAGCGGGTGTTGGCCGAGACGGAGGCGGCGGGGTGATGCACCAACTCGGACTCTTCGCCACGGACGAAGGCGCAGCCTGACATGATCTCGTCCATGACCCGGCTCACGATTGTCGATACGTGTTCGACCATCCCGAACGGTGGGTCCTGCACGCCGACAAATCACGTTACAAACGGGGGGATGTGAACATGTCTCTCAAGGACCCGAGGCGTCGCGCCGTGATGGAAGCGAGCAGCGGGCATGCGCACGCGGATACCTACCCGAACGACAAGAAGTGCGCGCTGGTGCTCGGGATCACTCGGTACAGCGCCAATCGGTACAAGAGAAACGGCGGTCTCGTCAATGCTTTCGTGAAGTACTTCGAGGGCGCGCCGGATCGTTTCCGCGTCCAAGCCCACTTCGAGTCCCGGATGATCCAAATGGACATCAAAGGTCTTACGAAGGCCGATCTCATCGCGCTCTATCACGAAACGCTGCAAACAGAGCCGCAGGTAGAGAGCGACGACCGGACGCTCGATGTGAGCGTGGGGGCTTGCTGGCTGAACAGGGCGCGGGCGAGCGAGCGCGACTCGGCGATCAACGCGGAGAAAGCAGCGATCGAGCGTGAATTCGCTGCGAGGGGCATCACCGAAGACGAGGTGAGAGGCTGATGGCCCGCGAGCGGGTGATGGCGGGAGGTGAAGAGCCCAGCGAGGCCCCCACCGAGGCCATCTCGTGACCCCCCTACTCCGGGGTAACGGTCTTGGTCTCGCCCTTCCCGCATTCTCCGCAGAGCATCTTACGCCGGATGACGCCCAACCTCCCGAGATGGCCGGCGATGGGCGCGGATGTCTTTACGCGGTATTCCAGGGCCCCACAGAACGGGCACGCGTCGCCGGGTGCGCGATTCAACCGTTCGGCCAGTTCGTTGACACGTTTTTCGAGATCGTCCAGCCGCTCTGGGGAACTCCTGATCCGCTTCCACGCAGGCCACTTGTCCAGGAGACTCAGAATGCTTTCTAGCGTTGACATGCCTACCTCCGTTTCGCTGTCCGCCCTCGCTCGGCTCTCTGTCGGCCTCAACGTCAGTCGCATGGGCGAGGGCTACTTCGTGACGGCCTACCGGGGTTTCAACCGGGCCGACGAGCGGAGATTGAGTTTCGAGATCAGCACCGAGGACTTCCTGGAGTTCGCCGATGGCGTGGCCAAACTAGCAGAGGCCGAGCGTTTGGCTAGTCCGCTGGAGGAGCGGGTGCTGGCGGGTGAGGAGAAGCCAGAGAGAGGTCGGCGATGAGCGAGCAGCAGCAGGCTAGACCGAATGGAGGCCTTCAACGCCGAGGATTAATGTCACGGCGGGTGAGGGAGCCGAGGAGGTGGCGGGGTGAAGCGCACCGAGGTTCATGCACCAGAAGCGAGGAGGTAAGGCAGATGAGCGTCAAGGAACTCAGGGAATTGGAGGCGGCGTCGGAGATGGCGTGGGACGATGGCGAGGAAGCACGAGCGGAGATGCTCGGCGAGGACGCGCATTCGCTTCGCAAGCGGATAGGCCTGGTGCCTGCGGGCGGCATGAACGGGCGTGTGCCGGACGATCTGCCGGCGTGTGAGACGTGCGTCGATGTCGTCTACATCGACCGGCAGGGCGAGGAGCGGCCGGAGACCATGCGCGCCGATCTCGCCCGGGACTTCACCGACCGCAAGGGCCTGCGCGAGTGCCGCGAGTGCTCGAAGCTCTGCCTGCCCGTGCTCTACGAGGACTACGAGGACGGCCACACCGAGCACACGTGCTACCTGTGCGATTTCGAGTGGATGGTGCGGGACGGGACGCAAGTCGACCCCACCGGCAAGTCCGGGGCAGAGCTCGCAGCAGAGTACGCTCATCGTCAGGACAGCTACTACCGGGCGGCCAGCCCCGTGAGTGCGGTCCGCAAGGTGTGGGAGGGCAGTACCGAAATGAAGGTCCGCGAACCTGCCGCCGGCCCCCTAGGGATCTAGGGAGCTTGGCGGCTCCAGATCATCAGGAGTCATGACAGATGCCAGCTTCAGCAGAGCCGCAGCCAATTCTCTCAGGTGTGTTTCAGTGGCCACGAAAGTTTGCCATCCGTGAGGGGTCCGAAATCTCAGTAAGGCAAATTCTGCGAGGCCGTCTTTCATGGTCGCCATTGAATACTCAAGCAGGCGATCATCCATGTCACGAATCCGAAAGGTCGTCATCCGATGTCTGATTGTACCCGCAAGGTGTGGTCATGAGCGGACGCGGGAATAAAACGAAACGCCCCGGGCAGGCGACCAAACCAGTCCCGGGGCGTTCGATCCAACAACCCACAACCGGAAGATAGGAGGGAAACGATGACAACGGCAACCCTTAACCCAGGATGGACGCGCGACCTAGCGCTGTCCGACTACTTGGCGCTCCCGGCGATGAGCGCGTCGTTGCTGGAAGAATTCAGGCGGTGCCCCGAGCATTACCGCTACACGCTCCAGGCGCCACGCAGCGCGACCCCGGCGCTAGAGCGGGGCACAGCGCTACACCTGGCGATCCTGGAGCCCGAGACGTTCGAGGGCCGTTACGTGACGCTGGGCCGGTGCGAGGGGAAGAGGAAGGACGGAGAGCGCTGCGCATACCAGGGCTCGGTCTACCGGGACGGCCAGAGCTTCTGCAAGTCCCACGACCCAGGCAAGGGCGAAGCGCCGGATGATCCGACGATCGCGGTGCTCGCGGAGGCCGACTACGCATCGGTGCTCGGCATGCGAGATGCGGTGCTAAGGCACCCACGATCCGGCAGCCTGTTCGAGGGCCGTGGCGAATTGGAGGTCACGGGCGTCTTTGAGGACCCCGAGACCGGGGTGCTTTGCAAGATCCGGCCCGATCGGTTGGTCGAGCGTGCCAACCTGTCGGTGAACCTCAAGAGCACGCGCGACGCTTCACCGTGGGTATTCGGCTCGGATGCCGCGCGGCGTGGCTACCACCGCAGGGAGGCATTCTATCGGCGTGGACTGGCGGCTCTCGGCACCGAGTGCACGGCGTCCGCGCTGGTCACCGTCGAATCGGCTCCACCCTACTCGGTGGCCTGCTACCTCATCGACGAGGATGATCTGCGCATCACGAGCGACGAGGTCACGCGGCTTCTCGATCACTTCAAGTACTGCGAAGCCGAGGACTACTGGCCGGGCTACGGCGACGAGTTCCTGACGCTGCGCCTACCTGGATGGGCCACCCGCAACGAGGAGGACACCGATGTCTAGCAACGGAACTGCGCTGACTCGCACCGAGCCCGGAATCCTATCGACCGACACGGAAGAGGGCTGGGATCTGGTAGCTCGCAAGGCCAAGGCGCTATCGGAGAGTTCGATCATCCCGAGCGACTACCGGGACAATGCCTCGAACGTGCTTGTGGCGATGGAGATGGCCCAGCGCACTCAGGTCCCGGTCCTGGCCGTGATGCAGAACCTTCACATCATCAACGGCCGTCCGAGCTGGAGCGCTCAGTTCCTGATCGCTGCCGTGAACCGTTCGGGGCGCTTCTCTCCCCTGCGCTTCCGCTTCGAGGGCACGGAGGGCGAGGACTCATGGGGCTGCCGAGCCGTGGCGGTGGACCTAGGGGATGGCGAGGAGCTGATCGGAACACTGGTCACGGTCGGGATGGCGAAGGCGGAGGGCTGGGCGACGAAGAACGGCTCGAAGTGGAAGACGATGCCGGAGCAGATGCTGCGTTACCGTGCCGCCGCATTCTGGTCCCGGACGCACTGCCCGGAACTCGCGGTAGGGCTTCACACAGCCGAGGAAGCCGAGGACATCGGCCCCTCGATCGCCGACCGGAAGGCCGCGCTCGCCGAGCAGCTCGACGGTGGCGATCCACCGGAGGTGATCGAGGCCGAAGAGTTGGAACAAGCCGAGCCCGAGCCTACCGACGACGGCGAACTGCCGCTCGGGGATCACCACACCCGGCCGACCGCCCAGGTGGAGGGCCACTAGATGCAGAACGAGGAGCGCGAGCTGGCCCGTCACGAGTACTGGGCGATCGAGGCCCGGCTCGACTGGGACCACAGCGCCATCCAGCACGCCAACGCACTCGCCCGGCGATGAGCATGGAGCCGTCCACGGAGACACAGGCTGGCACAGGCGCGGCGCCCAAGATCCCGCCGCCCGGCGAGGGGCGAGCGCGGGTGTTCGGCGAGCTGCGTTCGTGTCGGAGCACAATTGCTCGGCTTGAGGCCAAAAGACGCAGGGCGAATGACGACGAGGACGAGCGGTTCCGGCTGGGCGCCGACATCGAGAGTATGGTCGCCGAGCTTGCCAAGCTGGAACGCCTCGCGCTGGCGATCCATGAAGAGGAGCTGGCCACGTGAAAGCAACCGTCGAAGCCAAGGCGTTACGCACCGCACTGGCCACTGTTTCCAAGGTCCAGGCGTCCCGCTCCGTTTTGCCGGTGCTGGACATGATCCATGTTGCGGCCCGCGAGGACGGGTTGGAGCTCCAGGCCACGGACCTGCAGCGTTGGGGCTCTGTGCAGGTCGAGTGCGACGTGTGCGAGGAAGGCCGGATGTTGATCCGGCCCGACGGCCTGTTGGCGCTCGCCGAGCACGCATCCGGCGAGACGATCGAGTTGTCTGGAAACGGTGAAGGGCCACGCACGGCGCGCGGCGGTTCCGCCTCGGTGACCCTGCCCACGCTATCGGTTAGCGACTGGCCTCTGTTCGGGGACATCGAGTCGGCGGGAGAGGTGGAGGTGCCGGCATCCGTACTACGCGACGCGCTGGACCGGACCACCTGGGCCGCGTCCACCGAGGACGTCGCCCGCCCGCTCCTCGCCTGTGTGCATTTTCGGGAGCGCGAAGGGCACCTCACAGTCGAAGCCACGAGCGGCCACGTGCTCGGCCGGTACGACTCACGGATCGAGGCGCCCGCCGGGCTGTCCCTGATGATTGCGCGACAGGACGCACCTCTGCTGGCGGCATTGGCCAAGCGCGCGGGCGATAAGGATGTACGCTTTCGCTGGGATCGCCGCTGGGCCGATTTCGCCGCTGGGTACGAGACGCTTCGGGTATCGCAAAAGGAAGGGAAGTATCCCGACCTCGATCGTGTGACCCCTGACGCCGCCGATTGCCCGGTCAGCGCCGAGCTGGAAGCGACATCCGTTGCCAGAGCCTGTGGGCTGGCTGTTTCCGTCATGCGCGAGGATTTCTTCCGGCTTCAGGTCGATCTCTACGACGGTAGGGCGCTCTTCCGCTCGGACTCCACAGACAGGGGCGGATACGAGGAGACGCTCGCCGCCGACGTTCAGGGAGACATCACGTTCGCTGTCAACGCTGTGTATCTGCGCCAGATCGCGCGCAGTGTCAGTGGACGCATGATCCTGAGATTGAGCGAAAAATTGAGCGAAGCCACTAGGCCGATACGCATCGAACCCGTAGACGGCGACCCGGTGGTCTTTGTGGCAGTACCTCTGCGGGCAGAACACTCCATCCCGAGGCCGGTGTGAGGCCGGCCGAACTGACGGGCCTGCCGCTCTTCCTCGATGAGCGGCAGCCCTACGGAGGGCTGCCCCCGCACCAGAAGGGCTCCGACACGTCGCGCGAGGCGGCACGGAGCGCAGCTGAATGTGCGCCGACCAAGCGGGCCGAGGTCTACGGCTACATCCTGGCACGGGGCGACGCTGGGGCCACCGACGCGGAGATAGAAGGCGGCCTGTCGATGCTGCGCCAGAGCGTATGCGCCCGCCGTAACGAGCTCGTGAAGCTCGGCATGATCCGCGACTCCGGGCACCGTAGAAATTCTCCGCATACCGGACGGCGGTGCGCCGTCTGGGTCGTGAGGACAGGCCAATGACCGCCGCCCAGTGGATAGCGCTCGACGTGGTGGTGCCGTGCCTTGCGCTGCTCGCCGGGCTCGCGTGGTTCGAGGCCAGCGAAGAAGCCGAGGAGTCCGAGAGCCAGGAGGCTCACCACCGATGATCGACGTCGAAGCGCTGAAACGGTTCCTGCTGCTCTTGGGTCTGCTCTTCACGGCCGTCGGCTGGTGGAGGGCCGAGGCGCACAACGCGCGGTTGGCCGACGCGGCCACGGGCTTCGGCGAGCTCGCCCGCACGTGCATCGACACTCGCTCGTGAGGCTCGAAGGGCTGGAGTCGAAGCGGCGCGATCTTACCGGGGCACTCGGAATCCCGAGCGTGGAAGAGGACAACCGATAGATGGATTGGCTCGGGCTCGCTGTGGTGGTCCTCGGTTTCGCTCTGCTGGTCGCAGCGCACTGGGCGATGAAAAGCGTGGACCCGTTCGATTGGGACGACGACGAACAAGACACAAAGGGAGCTTAAGTCATGGAAGAGACACGTAGCGAACCGTGGTTCTGGCGGAGCGCGGAGGAGTTCGGGCGCCTGAGGCTGGAAAATGGATCGCACCAGGGCCCGGACGAAGGCGTGTGCCTCATGGAGGCCGTCGCCTGGCTGGCGCGCGAGCCGCACAGCGATGAACCGAAATGCGTCTGCCCGGTGCTCGGCGCGTTCGGGCGCGACCTCAACGACCGTCTGGACGTCGAGCGACGAGGGCGGCTGAAGCCACTCATCCCGGCGCTCGTCGGCACGGCGAGCGATGGCCAGGCCGAGGCTCGCGGCTTCATGGCGATGGATTGGATCGTCCGTACCTATACGCCCGCATGGCTGCGGCTGGCCCGCCTGGACACGGACGCTGAGGGACTGGAGTCGCTCCCCGAGATCGTAAACATGGAAACGCTCGATGCTGCGCGAGGGAGGTTAGGAGCTGTTCGCAGATCGGACGGGGTCGCCGCCTGGGCCGCCACCAGGGCCGCCGCCTGGGCCGCTGCCTGGGACGCTGCCGGGGACGCTGCCTGGGCCGCCACCAGGGCCGCCGCCGGGGCCGCTGCCTGGGACGCTGCCGGGGCCGCTGCCTGGGCCGCCGCCAGGGCCGCCGCCGTGGACGCCACCAGGGCCGCCGCCGGGGCCGCCGCCGGGGCCGCCGGGGCCGCCGCCTGGGCCGCTGCCTGGGACGCTGCCTGGGACGCTGCCTGGGCCGCTGCCGGGGCCGCTGCCTGGGCCGTCGCCAGGGCCGCCGCCGGGGACGCTGCCTGGGACGCTGCCGGGGCCGCTGCCGGGGCCGCGCTGGAGCCCACGAAACGCGCACTGCAAGACAGCGCGGTCCTTTTGTTCCGGCGGATGGTGGAGCGGGGCAGCGGGTCGTGCGCCCGAACTCCCTGGGCCACTGAAGCCGTAGAGGCGTGGTGAGGTGAGCAGAACGAAAACCCCAGAGCAGTACGAGGCCGAGTACAACTGGCTCTCCCCGAAACAGGCGGCAGAGCGCATCGGCGGAATGTCCACCGGCTTCGTCCTCAAGATGATCCACGAAGGCCACCTGAAGTCTCCGGGGGTGCTGAACGTGTCGCGCTCTAGCAAGGCACGCTACCGAATCTCGCCGAAGGCTGTCGATCGCTTCGTCCAAGAGTGTGAGGAGCTGGTGGGCAGTGAGTCCTAGAAAGCGCTCACGTGCCCCCAAGGGCCTCGTATGGCGAGCTGGCCGCGCCTACTTCGACCGTAGGCACTCGCGGTTCAACGGCGGCCGCCTGGCGATCTCGCTCAGGACCGGCGATCGGGATGTGGCCACCGAGCGCCATACCGTTTTGACTCAGCTCATGGATCGTGGCGACTGGAACGTGCTTGAGGCGATCCGCCGTGGCGACATGCACATCACCGACGCTCAGGCCGCGCTACGTAACGGCGACGCCACCAAGCTGCGGCGCATGGGCTCTGATTCGCCTAGGCTCGGGCCGGCCGTCGAGAGGTTCCTGAGGCTCAAAGAGGCCACACGCGGCAGGGCCACCATCAAGAAGTATCGGACCGTTCTCGGGCACCTTGAGAGAGACGTCGGCCCGGACTTCCCTATGGAAGAGCTGACGGTCGACGAGGCGCGCGCGTACCTGCACGGCCCGAAAGCAAGCACAGCGGGGCGTCCGTGGGCACCTGCCAGCCAAGGGGCTTGCCAGGTCGTGTGCGGGGCACTCTGGAGCATGGTCATGGACGAGGAGGCCGATCTGCTCGCTCGCCGCAACGTACAGCCCGCGATCCGTAGCAACCCCTGGAAGGGCATCGACATGCCCGAGATCCGGCCCACGCGGGCCGTGTTCCTGACTCCGCCGGAGTGGGCGGACCTGGATCGTAGCATGATTGGGACCCCACACCGCGCCATGATCGCGATTGCGTTCCTCGCGGGCCTGCGCCAAGGCGAGATACTACATCTAAGGACTGGCGTTGATGTCCTTCTAGATGGCAGCGAACCACTGATCCGGGTACAGTCCCGAAAGGATGTTTACTCCTGGAGGCCGAAGACGCGGCGTGGTGAAAGGGACGTACCGATCACCGAGAGCCTCGTCACGATCATCGAAGATCACATCCGCAGAGGGTATGCCGGGGAGCGGTACTTGATTCTGAGCCCTCATCGCGGGGACCAGCCTGTGGCGGCCGGCACCTCGGCTCGCTGGACCCAGGACGCCTTCGAGCTGGCCGGGATCAAGTACGGAAGGGAAGGCGACGGGCTCACCTTACACAGTGGCCGTCACACCTATGCCTCATGGCTGGCCCAGGACGGCGTTCCGCTCAATGTGATCGCCACCCTGCTAGGTGACACGACCAAGGTCGTCGAGGAGACCTACGCCCACCTTATTCCTGACACCTACCGGGCCGCCGTTCAGTACATCGAAAGGAGGATTCAGGGGTGACAGCGAAAACAACGGTTTGCCATATGCCAAGCCACAGAGTGTTGTATTCGCTCGATTGTAGTAGATGCGGATGTTCTCATCCACCGTCAGGTCGGCGTAGAGAGAGAACAGCTGGGACATATATCCGATGCGGCGTTTGATGGCCGGGCGCTGCGTTCCCACGTCGAGACCCGCGACACGACCCTCGCCGGAGGTGGGAGGAATGAGCCCGGTGAGCATCTTGATCGTGGTCGTCTTTCCGGCCCCATTCGGTCCCAAGAACCCGAAGATCTCGCCGGGTCTCACCTCGAAAGAGACTCGGTCCACGGCCACGAAATCGCCGAAACGACAGGTCAGACCATTCGCCGTGACGGCGTGCTCGTCGGTGACCGGCCCTCCGCCTCGCGGGGAGTCGTCAGACGATGTCATCGCCATCTCCGCCGCTTCCTCCGCCGGTTCCTTCCACCTGATCCATGAACACGTCCTCGAGCGAGGGCTCCGCGATGGTGTCTACGTCCACCTCGGAGAACCCCTCCGCGCCGAGGGCGGCCCGGACGACATCCATACCCGCTTCCGCGTCGTCGACCACTACGTGCAGGCGGTCTCCGAACACAGAGGCACTGGCGACGGACGGGGTCGCTCTCAACACGTCACGGGCCGCCCGCGAGCGATCACCTGCCCACACTGAAAGCAGCCGCCCTGACAAGCCCTTTCGCAGTGCATCGGGTGTATCCACGGAGAGGGTCTTGCCCGCCTCGAGAAACGCCAGCCGATCGAATCGCTCGGCCTCGTCCATGTAGGCCGTGCTCACCACCACCGTCACGCCCTCGTCGACCATCTCGTGGATGATCAGCCAGAGATCGCGTCGTGAGATCGGGTCCACCCCGAAGGTCGGCTCGTCCAGGAGAAGCAGACTCGGGCGATGGATCAGGGCACAGGAGAGACCGAGCTTCTGCTTCATGCCACCGGAGAGAGCCTCGGCGCGGCGGTCCCGGAAGGGAGCGAGGCCCGAGAATTCGTACAGTCGAGCGAGCCTCTCCGGTCGCTGCGATCGGGGAACACCGAACAGATCGGCGTAGAAGTCCAGGTTCTCGCTCACCGTCAGGTCATGGTACAGGCCGAAGCGCTGCGACATATAGGCGGTCTTGGCCTTAGCGGCCTCCGGGTCCTCACCGACGTCCGTTTCGAAGACCCATGCCCGCCCGCTCGTCGGGGGCAGGACGCCGGCCAGCATGCGCAGCGTGGTCGTCTTTCCCGCGCCATCGGGGCCAACGAGGCCAAACAGCTCTCCCCTCGCTACCTCGAGGGATAGGCCGTCGACAGCGACCAGGGGCCCGAACGATCGGGTCAGCCCGTCGGTCCGGACCGCCGGACCGGTTTCATCGTTCACGGAGTCGCGCCCGGGTCGCCAGGCTGCCCTTCGGCCAGTTGGCCGTCGTCCAGTCGCACGTCGGCAGGCATCCCCGGCTTGAGTTCGTACCCCCCGTCGCCCACCACCTGGACCTTCACGGCATAGACGAGCTTCACCCGCTCCTCAGGCGTCTGGACATTCTTCGGGGTGAATTCCGCTTCGGAAGCGATGAAGGTCACCCGCCCCTCGTGGCTTCGGTCCGGATAGCTGTCGGAGGTGATGGTGGCCGCCTGCCCCAGGCTCACCCGACCGATCCGGTCTTCCGGCACGTAGATGCGTACCCAACGATCGTCCGGATTCATAAGAGTCAGGACGGGTGCCCCCGGCGGAGCGGTCTCACCCGGCTCTCGGTGCTTCACGGTCACCACGCCGTCGAAGGGAGCCGTGATCGCCGCAAAGGACAGGGCGGCGTCCACGACGCGAATCCCGGCCTCTGCCGCGGCCACCTGGGCGGCCTGAGCCTCGACCCTCTCCGGACGGGGCCCTGACTCGAGAAGGCGAACCGCCTCCCCGCGTTCGTCGGCTTGGATACGAGCCAGGCTCAACTTGAGCTCGCTCTTCTCCAACGCCTCCTCGCTCACGGCCCCACCGTCGTGCAGGAGCCGGGCGCGGGCCAGATCACGCTCGGCGTCGGCTACCTGCGCCTCGGAAGCCCGGAGGCCGGCACGCCCTTGAGCCACCTCCTCCTCGCGGAATCCGCTCCGAAGCTCCGCCAGACCGGCGCGAGCCGCAGCGAGCTGAGCGAGAAGCTGGGCTCGGCGGGCATCCAGTTCGGACCGGTCGAGGGTGGCCAACTGCTGGCCGGCGGTCACCCGATCGCCCTCGCTCGCGTTCACCTCCAGAATTCGACCTGCCGACTGGAAGGCGAGTTGGCCCTCCGTAGCCTCTACCGTGCCGGAAACCAATAGGCCGTCGCCGGCCGGGCCGTCCCGGAGGAATCCGAACCAAAAGGACAGCACCTGCGAGCGCTAGTACGATGACAGCCAGAACGGGTCTCGGGGGTCTACGTCCACTCATGATGCGTCTCCCAGATTCTCTGCGAGCCAGCTCTCATCGAGCCCGCCCACGGCCTTGGCTAGTTGGATGCGCGCGAGCACGGCACCGTGCTCGGCTTCACTGAGGGCCACGCGGAGCGAGAGGAGAGTCGCCTCGGCCTGTAGATAGTCCGTCTGGACCCCGACACCGGTATCGACACGGAGTCGTTCGATGCGGGCCACCTCACTGGAGCGATCCACCGCGACTCGAAGGCTCGTGCTACGGGCTTCGGCCTCCTCCCACGCTGCCAGTGCCCGGTCGACCCCGGATGCCGCCTTCAGCTCGGCGAGACGTACACCCTCCCGCGAAGCCTCGCGGAGGGCCTCGGCCTGGGAGACGCCGTGGCTGAGGCGCCCACCGGTAAAGAGGGGCACGGAGACGGCGAGTCCGACGTTCCACTCGGCGGTGAAATGCCCTTCAAGGCTGCCCTGATCCACATAGGCTGCCTGAAGGTCGATGTTGGGTCTACGTGCTCCCCGTGCGATGCTCACCGCGGCTTCGGACGCCGTTAGATCGTCCCTGGCGCGCTGTACGCTCGGATTGGCAGCTACGGATTGGGAGAACAGCTCCGAGCGATCGGGATCGGCATCGTCCAAGAGCGTGACCTCCCTCAACGTCCAGTCGCGCAACAAGCCGTCCGGCAAGCCCACCAACCGGCCCAGGTCCCCCTCGGCTACCCGTCGCATCGTGGTCGTCCTGATACGGTCCGCCCGCGCGTCGGCCAATGCAGCTTCCACACGGAGGACCTCGACCTGCGGAGCCCGGCCCACGGCCAGGAGGTCTTGTGCTCTGTCGAGCTCGGACTCGAGCGCGGCGATCCGTTGGTCATGAGCCGCCAGCTGATCTCGAGCCAGAAGCACGCCGAGATAGCTCACGGCCACCTGGCCGATGAGTTCTTGCCGGGCCGCGGCGAGATCTGACTGTGCTGCCGTGGCCCGCGCCGCCGATGCCGAGATCCGAGCCCCTCGCCCGCCGCCATCGAAGACCGTGTACCCGACTACGGCTCCGGCCCGGAAGAGCGTCTCGTCGAAGGGCGGGATAAGGGATGGCTCGAAGCCATGGATGGGCGTGACGACCATCGGCTCCTCGAACTGGGTGGCGGTCCCTTGCAGGCTCAAGGAGGGAAAGCGCTCTCCCGAGCTGACCCGGTGCGCCTCCTCGGCCGCTCTCTGTCGGGCCACGCCACCCAGTAGGAACGGGTGGCTTTCCAGGGTCATCTACACGGCTTGGGACAGCGTCAGGGTGGCATCGGCGATTGAAGCACCTGCCACCTGAGCCACTGCGAGTTGCGGCGACGTCGCGGCAACGGCCACGGCGAGCGTCACGGCGAGCGGCCCGGCGAGCGTCACGATGCGTGGCACAACCCGATGGATACTCGCACGAACGTTCATGATCCCCCCTCGACGCCGAGCGCCCGTGTGACGAATTGCACTGCGTGCTCCTCCGCTCGGTCCGCGGCCACGCCCCCGAGAAGTCCGCCGGGGAGGCCGCCCGCCCTGGACAACAGCTGACCCACCAGGGTCAGGTGCACCGGGAGGGCGATGATCCCGATCACCGTGGGCAACGTGTCTGACGGATGGATGCTTCCATCCTTCTGTCCCTCGAGGAGAAGGGTCGAGAGTGTTCCGATCACGTGCTGCATCGTCTGCTGCACGGGCTCGATGGGCTCGACGCCGGATGTCACCTGCTGGAGCATGAAGTGAGGCATGTCCGGATTGTCGCTCAGGTGAGCAAAGAAGGCTCGGACCACGCCCCGGATTCTCTCGAGCGGCGGGCCGGGGACCGAGGCGGCCTCCGTGACCCGGTCTCTCAACGGCGCGAGCGCGCCGTCGACGACAGCCTCGTAAAGTCCTTCCTTACTGCCGAAGTGGTACGTCACGGCCCCGAGGTTGGCCCGCGCCTCTCGCGTGATCGTCCGTACCGAGGCCCCCTCATAACCCTGGCGCGCGAAGATCTGTCGCCCCGCTGCCCTGAGTCGAGCGGAGGTATCCGTAGCCACGGAGGCGTTGTTCATATGATCTCCCAGGATGATTCAAACGTTCGTATGAATTTAGCTGATAGCCAGAAATAAACAAGTGAGATAAGGGAATTATCTGCTGCTGGTTGCGAGCAGTGGTCAAACGGTCGTATGTACGCGACCGGGCTCCTACTTCAATACGACCGCGAGATCGCCCGGACCCTCCAGCGCGCCCACGCCCCGGACCGCCAGGCGGGTCCACCCTGAAACCTTTCGGGTAGGTCCACGCGTACTAGAATCACCGGGGGACTCGCAACCCTCGGAACACATGGGGCGTCGAACAGTACGTAGAGTAGTTGGTGGAGCCCGCAGGGTGGTGGACTAGATGCTTACTTGGTTGCCGACTTTGATACTGGCCGTTGTTCTCGGAGGCTTCAGCCTCCGGAGAGCATGGGTGAGCCACAAGCAAAAGTTGATCGCCACACAGCGCGTGGTGGAGCGCCCGAACTCCTACTACGCCTCCAAGGGTGTCCGAGACCAAGAGGACGAGGAGTGGTGGCGCCACATCAAGCTCGATCGGCTTCATGAGGTCAATCGGGAATACGTCGAGCGCCTCCTCCGCCAGATTGACGGAGCCGGTGTCGACACCCTGAGTCGCGACGAGCGCGCATTCATGGAGCGCATGGCCAATCTCGAGGCTCCGCCCCGCAAAGGCGTGCGACCCGAGCCGAACCCCTGGCCCTCTCCGGCCTGACGTCGTTCCAGCAACGGTCTGATTCCGGGGCCTCCTCGAACCCGTAAGAACCGCCCGGTTCCGGATGGCAGAGCGGTCGCGACGCGGGTACCTTGCGATCGTGAAAACCCCAACACCGAACCAGCCTCCTTGCCTCACGAACGTGCAGGCTCTCGAGCTGCTCGGGTCCAGCTTCGGACTCGTCGGCGACGTCGAGTCGTTGCCCAGTTGGCGGGACCAGAACTTCCGTGTGGTTACCGACGGCGGTGAACGGTTCATCCTGAAGATCGCCAACGCCGACGAGCCGAAGGCACTGCTGGATCTCCAGACGGACACCCTGGCATTCTTAGCCGACCGGAACATCGGAATCGACCTCCCGAGGACGGTGCCGACCACAACGGGAGACCGAGGTCTCACCGCCACCGGTCCCGACGGGGAGGCCCACTGGGTGCGTCTCCTTACCTACGTGCAGGGCGACGTACTCGGAACGATCCGACCCCGGACGACGGCTCTACTGGAGTCCTTCGGTGAGGCGATGGGTCGCCTCGATGCAGCACTCGCCGGATTCGACCATCCGGCGGCGGTTCGGGAGGACTTTCAGTGGGATCTAACCCGGGCTCCCGAGGTCATCGCTCAGAACATATCAGGAATCACCGACGCGCAGCGCAGCGCCCAGGTCGAAGCCGTGAGCCGGACGTTTGAAACGACCGTGGCCCCGATCCTGGCCGACGTTCCGAGGAGCGTCATCCACAATGACGCCAACGACTACAACGTCTTGGTGGGCCCCGCTTCGCCGCTCGGACGGAAGGTCGTCGGACTCCTGGACTTCGGGGACGTACTGGAGAGCGCCACCGTATGCGACCTCGCCATTGGCGCGGCGTACGCCATCATGGGCATGGCCGATCCTGTGGCCGCGATGGTCTCGGTGGTCCGTGGCTACCAGCGCCATCGGCCCCTCACCGAGGGCGAGATCGAGGTGCTCCTCCCCCTCGTCCAGGCCCGACTGGGTATCAGCGTCAGCGTCTCCGCCTCAGACGACCGGACCGACGCGGACGACGGTTACCTCACGATCAGTGAGGTCCCGGCGTGGGAGGCGCTGGATCATCTGGCCTCCGTTCATCCTCGTTTGGCCCGCAACCTCTTCCGGGATGCTTGTAGCCTCGAGCCCTGCCCCCGACATCACGAGGTGATCGACTGGATCGAGTCACACCGGGAGGAGATGGGGCCCGTGGTGCGCGAGGACCTGGGCGATGCTGTGGTCTTCGACCTGAGCGCGGCCAGTCCGGACATCGACGACCTGGATCGGGTCCTCGATCCCGCAGCGTTCGACCGGCACCTTATGCGCCAACTGGAGGACCACGGTGTCACGGTGGGCATCGGCCGATATGCCGAGCCCCGAGTTTGGTACGCCTCGGAAAACTACGGACGGGTCGCGGGGGAGTTCCCGGAGCGGAGGACGGTGCACACGGCCATCGACATCTTCCTCCCGGCCGGAAGCAGCGTCTTGGCCCCTCTCGCCGGCCACATCAAGAGTCTGAAGAACAACTCGGAGCGTCTGGACTACGGACCCACGATCATTCTCGAGCATTCGCCCGAGGACGGGCCGAAGTTCTACACGCTGTACGGGCACCTGGACGCCCAATCGCTAGAGGGCCTCGAGGTCGGGAGTCCCGTCGCCGGCGGACAGGAGATCGCACGGCTCGGCGACTACCCCGAGAACGGAGACTGGCCGCCACATCTGCACTTCCAGTTGATCACCGATCTCCTGGAAGCAGATGGGAACTTCCCCGGCGTCGCCCTGCCCAGCCAACAGAACCTGTGGCTCAGCATTTCCCCCGACCCGGGCGTCATGCTCACCCTGCCCGAGGGCTCGACGTACGCGCCGCCTCCCGTGAAAGAGATCCGCGATCTCCGCCGTGCCCACCTGTCATCGGCCTTGAGCCTCTCGTACCGCGATCCGCTCCTAATCGTCCGTGGATGGAAGCAGCACCTCATCGACGCAGAGGGCCAAGCCTACCTCGACGGCGTGAACAACGTCTGTCACGTGGGACATTGTCACCCCCGCGTTGTCGCGGCCGCCCGCGGGCAGATGGGCGTTCTCAACACCAATACTCGGTATCTCCACGAACTCATCGGGCGCTATTGCGAACGCCTGACCTCGACCTTGCCCGACCCGCTCTCCGTCTGCTTCCTGGTCAATTCAGGCAGCGAGGCCAACGAGTTGGCGCTGCGGCTGGCCCACGCCCACACCCACCGGGATGACTTTCTCGTGGTGGAGGGTGCGTACCACGGCAATACGGGAGCTACCGTGGCCATCAGCCCCTACAAGTTCGAGGGGCCGGGCGGAGAGGGGGCCGCCCCGCATATCCATGCGGTCACCATGCCCGATGACTACCGCGGACAGTACCGGCGACCCCTCCCCGATCGAGGCCAGCGCTTCGCCGACCAGCGAGAGGCGGCGGCAGAGGCGCACCGCCGGTCCTTCGGTCCCGCTGCGTTCATTTGCGAGAGCCTGTTGAGCTGCGGAGGCCAGATCGAACTTCCGCCCGGATACCTCGAGGCGGCGTACGCCCTGGTGCGCGAAGACGGTGGAGTCTGCATCTGCGACGAGGTCCAAGTGGGCTTCGGCCGTGTGGGAAGTCACTTCTGGGGCTTCGAGACCCAGGGCGTCGTACCCGACATCGTGACCATGGGTAAGCCGATCGGGAACGGACACCCGCTGGGCGCCGTCGTCACCACGCCGGCGATCGCCAAGAGCTTCGCGAATGGCATGGAGTACTTCAACACCTTCGGTGGCAATCCCGTCTCGTGCGCCGTCGGCCTGGCGGTCCTCGACGTGATCGAGGCCGAGGGCCTACAAGAGCATGCCCATCGCGTGGGCACTCGCCTGAGAGACGGACTCAACGGACTCGCGCAGCGACACGCATCAGTGGGAGATGCACGGGGCCTCGGTCTGTTCCTCGGAATCGAGATCGTATCGGACGCCGAGCGACGCACGCCTCACGCCGGCGTGGCCACCTATGTGGTCGAGAGGATGAAGGACCACGGCATCCTACTGAGTACGGACGGACCCGATCACAACGTCATCAAGATCAAGCCTCCCCTCGTGTTCACGGAGGGTGACGCCGACCGCGTGGTCGAGGTGATGGATCGGGTGCTGTCGGAAGACTACGTGATCCAGACCTGCGGGGAGTGACGCGAAGGGTGTTCCACCCTTCCGCGCGTCACTTCTTTTTCTTTTTCTCGTCCTTCAGAAGCACCGACAGCAGCATCGATATGATCGAGATGATCACGCTGCCCACCACCGCGGGCCAGAACCCCGCCACGGAAAAGTTGTCGGCCAACTGGGCCGTCAGGAGCAGCATCCCCCCGTTGATCACCAGATAGAAAAGCCCCAGGGTGAAAAACAGGAATGGCAGCGAAAAGAAGAACACGATCGGCTTGACCAGGGCGTTGACGAGCCCGAAGACGAGGGCCACGAACAAGACGTCGAGATACCCCCCACTCAGGCTGATACCGTCTACGAAATAGGCCGCCCCGGTTAGCGCGAAGGCGTTGATGATGAGGCGGATCGCGAAGTTTCTCACGGTCACTCCGGTACCTGAGGGTCGCTGGAACTCAGCTGGTGAGCCGGGCCAGCGACATCGATGACGCCCGACACACTCTTCACGACGAAAACCGCGAGGATCGGGTTTCGGGAGTATGTTAGCCACGATGAACACGCGCACGCACATGGACACGTCTCCCGGACCGCCCGAATCGGTCCGCTGGGCAGACGACGGAGAGGGGCTGATCGTTCTGGATCAGACGCAGCTCCCCGAAGCCGAGGTGTACCGAGAACTCCGTACACTGGAGGACGTGTACGAGGCCATCACCACCCTGAGGGTTCGGGGAGCCCCCCTCATCGGAGTCACCGCGGCGATGGGCGTGGCCGCGTTGGCCGCCGCGAGGACGACCGAGGGGACCGCCGAGGGGACGACCGAGGAGACCGCCGAGGGGACCGCCGAGGGGCGGACCGCGGTCGGCGTAACGGCTACGGAAGTGACCGAGTGGTGCCGTGAGCTCGCACTGGCTCGCCCGACGGCCGTGAACCTCGCCTGGGCCCTCGAGCGCATGCGGTCGGTGGCGCTCGGAACGCCGTGGGACGATGCGACCGAGTTGGCAGGGGCGCTCCACGAGGAGGCCTGCCACATCTTGGACGAGGACCGGATCATGTGTCGGCGGATCGGCCAGCACGCCCTTCCGTTGATCGATCACGGGGCCTCCGTCCTCACGCACTGCAACGCAGGCGCCTTGGCTACCGGAGGCATCGGCACGGCACTGGCTCCCCTCTACCTGGCGCGAGAGGAAGGCCGGCATGTCCGTGTGTTCTCCGGAGAGACGCGGCCACTCCTCCAGGGAAGCCGACTGACCGCGTGGGAGCTGGACCGCGCAGGAGTCGACGTGACAGTCATCACAGACAACATGGCGGGCGCGCTCTTCAAGCAGAGCCCCCCGGACCTCGTGCTCGTGGGAGCCGACCGGATCGCAGCCAACGGCGACGTCGCCAACAAGGTGGGGACCTATGCGCTAGCCGTCCTGGCCCGGCACCACGATGTCCCCTTCTACGTGCTGGCGCCCACGTCCACCGTCGATCTGTCGACCCCGTCCGGCGACGACATACCGATCGAATTCAGGGGGGCCGAGGAGGTTACCGCAGGCTTTGGGTCACCGACCGCGCCGACCGGGATCCCGGTCTGGAGCCCGGCCTTCGATGTGACACCGGCGGACTTGCTCACCGGGATCGTAACCGAGCAAGGAGTGCACTCGCCCCCGCTGCCAGAGGCGCTGTCCGAAGCCGTGGGTCGGGCCGAAGCCGAACGCACTCCGGGACGCATCGGAGGCAGCCTGTGATGGACGACGTACAGACGAGCGACGACGTGCAGGATCGGCTCTGCAGTGCGGGGCGGGATCTCTATCGGCAGGGCCTGATCGCCGGCCTGGCCGGCAATCTATCCGCCCGGTTGGAGCCCGGCCGAATCCTCATCACGCGGGCGGGCACTCACAAAGGTCGACTCGCTGCGTCTGACCTCGTCACCGTGGACGGAGGCGAAGACGACCCGAGCGATGGCGCCTCCAGCGAGTTGCCCCTGCATCGCGCGTGCTATGCGGCCGACGCGTCCATCGGGGCAGTGATCCACACTCACGCCCCAGCGCTGACCGCCGCGGGCCTGAACGACCTGCCCGTTATTGAGCGTCTTCCGGAATTGAGGTCGGCTACGGGCGTTTGGGCCACCATCGAGCTGCTCCCAAGCGGCAGCCATGAACTCGCTCTGGCGGTAGGCTCCGCGGTGCGCCGGGGCGCCGGTGACACCGCGCTTAGTGCCGAGCGGCCGGATCAGTCGGACGTCGGCGTCCTACTCCTGCGCAACCATGGGGCGGTGACGGTCGGCCCGGCGGTCGAATCGGCTCTCCAACGTATGGAATTGGCCGAACTGGCTGCCTACGCCGTGCTGTTGGCGGAGGACGGCGACGCATCAGGAATCATGCAGCGCGTGAACGCGCTGAGCGAAGCGCTATCTAGGAAGGCAACGCGCCACTGAGGCGCAGGACTACGGTAGGGGAACGGTAGGGGGAACGGTGGGGGGAACGCGGTGGGGGGAACGGTATCCCGGGCCCTCTCGGGGACCCGGGCCACGCTCATCGCTCGGCGTAGACGGCCGTATTGCCGTTGGCGTCGAACGCTATGACGTCGTAGGGCTGAGCCGGCTGGCCCGGAACTTCCATGCCTGGGCTGCCGACGACCATTCCCGGAACCGACAAGCCGACGATGTCCGGCTTCTCGTCCAACATCTTCTGCACGAGATCGGCCGGCACGTGCCCCTCGACCACATATCCATCCACCAGCGCCGTATGGCACGACCCGAGCCGGGCCGAGACACCATTCTCGTTCTTGATCGACTGCAGATCGTTGACATCGCGTACATCGAGCTCGAACCCTGCGGCTCGCATATGCTCGACCCAGTCCCCGCAGCAACCGCAGGACGGGTTCTTGTAGACCGTCACGGTACCGGCCGTAGCAGTGGCCGGTGTATACCACGAGAGAAGTGCGGCGATGATCAGCGCGAAGCCGCCCCCTCCAGCCAAAGCCGTGATTCTCTTCTTGAGCATGAGATCTCTCCTCACCAGAAAGAACTTGACTACCGTTTATACGATGGCCCCATCCAATGTTCCAGGGCTGTCGGAGATGGGCCGCAATAGGCGTGGGGCATTTCCTGACGGTCACGCCAACATGATGCTGGCCACCAGCGTGCTCATCGGTACCGTGGTCGTGTTGGTCGTCGTCGTCGTGTGGTTCCTGAGAGACGCACGGCAGCGGGCTGAAGCCGAAGATCTCACCTGATTTTCCGGGCCATATTGGCCCGTCGGCTATCTGGATCATTGCCTCAGACGGGCAGTCGTAGGCACATTCCGCTGCGACCCGACCTCAAGTGCCGACCCACCGTACGCGATGAGCGACTCAGAAACACAAACTCAGCTTCAGTCCGAGCTGGCGCCCGACTTCGAGATCGTGCGTCTGCTGGGAGACGGCTCTATGGCGAAAGTATGTCTCGCCCGGGAGACGGCCCTGTCCCGGATGGTCGCCATCAAGGTGATGAAGCCCGAGCTGGCGGGAGACGAGATCGCGCGGAAGCGCTTCGAGCGCGAGGCTCGCTCGGCCGCCAAGATCCACCATCGAAACGTGGCCACGGTACACCGAGTCGGCGCCATGGAGGACGAGACACCCTTCATCGTCATGGAGCACATCGAGGGACGGAATCTCGACGACGCCCTCCAAGCCGAGGGGGCGATGGGGATCGAGCAGGCCTGCCAGGTTCTTAGCCAAGTGGCATCCGCTTTGGCCGCCGCTCACGAGAAAGGAATCGTTCACCGCGACGTGAGGCCCGGGAACGTGCTTAGAGAGCGAGACTCCGACCGCGTGGTGCTCACCGATTTCGGCATCGCGGGTATACTGGATACCGGTGCCGATAGCGTCACCCGGATCACCCAGCAGGGGCAGCTCCTCGGGAATCCCCGGTACATGAGTCCGGAGCAACTGCTGGGCGAACCCCTGACCGACGAGTCGGATGTGTACGGCCTGGGCATCCTCGCCTACGAGGTCCTCACGCTGGAGCACGCTTACGGGGCCACCACGAAGGTGCAGGTCGCCACGGCCCATCTCGAGAAGGACCCCATTCCGCTGCGCCAACTGCGTCCCGATGCCGACCCGCGCCTCGAGGAGCTGCTACTGCGCTGTCTCGCGAAGAAGCCCAACCACCGGCCTCGGGCGACGGAGGTGGCGAAGGCCCTGGAGCAGTTGACGGAGAAGCCTCAGGTGGGTGGGCGGGCCGGATCACACGGCGACGACGGACGCCCCTCGGCCGTCGAGAGCATCCCCGCCCTCCAGAGCTTCCTGGGCGAGCTTCGACGACGGCATGTCTACAACGTGGCGGTGTTCTACGTCCTGGTGGCGGGCGGTGTCCTGGGTGCGGCGGACCTGACGATCGAGTCACTTCCCGTTCCGGAGAACACACATACGGTCCTGGTTGCCTTGGCTCTGGGCGGCTTCCCGCTGGCACTAGTGATCGCCTGGATGTTCGACATCACCAGCAAAGGCGTGCGGCGCACGGAGTCTGTGCTCCCCAAGGGTGAGAGGGCCAAGATGCTGGCCTTGCAGGCCACCTTCCTCGGGTCCGCTCTGATCCTCTCCGCCCTTATTGCCTGGTGGGTCCTGCGCGGGTAGCGAAGGACAGGACAAGGAGCAGAACGACGAGCCCCAACTCGTCAGCAGGTAACATCGGGACGACCCGCGGATCGGCTGCCTCCACCACCATCGTCGCCAAGAGCAGCGCCATACCGGTCGCGACCGGAAGAGCCACCTCGGGTTCGCCGACCTCCGAGAAACCCCACCACGCATAGGCGCACACCCCGTAGAGCGTGAACGTCAGAAACTCCACCACGTGCGACCAGGCCGACGGAATCGCAACGCCCTGCACGATCACCTCACCCCACGGGAGCAGAACACCCTGGACCTCGATCACTGAGCTGAACAGGAGGGACTGCGGGGAGAGGAGGTTCCACGCGACGACCCCGACCGAGGCGCCGGTCATCGTCCACAGTAGCCAATCGGGCACGACCCGCGTCCTGAACGCCGAGAACCAGACGAGGGCCAGATACGCCAAGGGTGCGAGCGCCACCTGCATCCGGACGGCCGAGGCGTAATCTTCGATCGTGCCCGACCGGTAGACCGCCAACGCCACGAACACATACGCCGCGGCCATCACCGCAGCGGCACCGAGCGCGAGCTGAAAACGTTGGCGCGCAGCCCTGAAGTCGACGAACACCACCTTCAGCGCCAGCAGGAGGCAGAGGCCGCCTGCACCCGTCAGGGTCCACCTCAAGAGTGACGTCATGTGACTGATCTGGCGCTATCGACTAGACTGGGGGGTAGTGTGAATACGGGGCTCGAGAGCAGCGGGGCTCTCCGATCTCCACACACTAGCTCCCCACCGCTGGAGCCGAAACGACAACCGAGTAGGAATTCCATGACCAAGACAATCGCAGTTACCGGAATGTCCTGCGGACATTGCGTGAGCCATGTGAAATCGGCCCTGGAAGGGCTGGAGGGTGTGACCGAGGCCGATGTCTCGCTAGAGGAGAGTCAGGCGCAAGTCACCCTTTCGACCGACGTGGCAGACGCCGACCTGGTCGCTGCAGTCGAGGCCGCCGGCTACCAAGCCGAGGCTCGGTAGTGTTCCGCCACCGCCGTGACATCTAGGGAATGACAGCCCTCACCCACGAGTTGGGATTGTCGACCGAAGGGAACGATCAGATCCTCGACGTGACCGCCGACCTTCAGGCCTTGGTCGGCGGCAGTGGAATCACGACCGGACAGCTCACCGCGATGGTCGTGGGTTCGACGGCAGCCCTCACGACCATCGAGTACGAGCCGGGACTCGTGCGCCACGACATCGCCGCAGCGCTGGAGCGACTCGCTCCCCGAGACGGCCACTACGAGCACGAGAAGATGTGGCACGACGACAATGGTCACAGCCACGTGCGGGCGAGTCTCATCGGACCGTCCCTGGCCCTACCGATCGTCGGGGGCGCACTGCCCCTCGGCACCTGGCAGCAGGTGGTCCTGGTGGATCTGGACACCCGGCCCCGGCAGCGACAAATCGTGGTCAACCTCGTGGGTGAGTGAGCACAGCTTGAGGTCCCTGGTCCTGACGGTGGCGAGCGCCGTCTTGCTCTCCGTCGGCCTCTACGTTGGGGCCCGACCTCTGGGGCCCATCCCTGCCCTCGGCGCCTTTCTCGATCCTGCGAGCGGGGTGTGGTCCAGTGCCCGCAGCGCCACCCTGCCCGACGAGGTGAGGCTAGAGGTACCCGGGCTCTCGGGCGAGGTCCAAATCGTCTACGACGACCGACGTGTCCCTCACATCTTCGCCGAGAGCGTAGAAGACGTGATGCGCGGCCTCGGGTACGCCGTCGCCCGCGATCGTCTGTTCCAACTGGAGCTTCAGACCCGAGCTACAGCCGGCACGCTGACGGAACTCGTCGGAGAGGCGGCGATCGAGGCCGATCGACAATCGAGGCGGTTGGCCCTCGCGTGGTCGGCCGAGCGGGACTACGCAAAGATGGAGTCCGGCTCTGAGCTCATGACCTATCTCGAGGCGTATTCAGACGGCGTCAACGCCTGGATCAGCGCGATGTCCCCCGCGGACGTCCCGCTGGAGTATCGGCTTCTGAGCCGGACACCTAGCCCCTGGAAGCCTCAGCATTCGCTGTACCTGCTCAAGCGGATGGGCTGGACGCTCGCGATGATCAACACCGAGCGCCGCAAGAACGCGGTGGCTGCACTGGCGGGGCGCGAGGCGGCTGACGGACTATTTCCGGTGAACGCCCCCATCCAGGAGCCCATCCAACCCAACGGTTTGCGCGACGCCCGCTTTGAGCGGGTGACGCTGCCACCCCCGGGCGAGCCCGCCCCCGAGATGATGGCTCAGGTCGCGGCTCTGCAGACGTTCCTCGGCCCCATGGACTTCAGCGGCAAC
The DNA here is from genome assembly GCA_965249725.1 of Longimicrobiales bacterium. Taxonomy (GTDB): domain Bacteria; phylum Gemmatimonadota; class Gemmatimonadetes; order Longimicrobiales; family Gaopeijiaceae; genus CBDDCX01. Next base: position 40,227 of record CBDFMQ010000001.1, on the reverse strand, counting down.
GACGGGGGTGAGACGGTTCTCGGCTCGAACAACTGGGCCATCGGACCGTCGCGATCGGCCGAGGGACACGCCATCCTCGCCGGTGACCCACACCTCGACTTCACCTTGCCCAGCATCTGGTACGAGGCACACCTGGTCGTCGACGGAGAGCTGGACGTCTACGGTGTGACGATCCCCGGGACTCCGACCATTACGATCGGCTTCAACCGCGACATCGCGTGGAGCTTCACCAACACCGGGTCCGACGTCATGGACCTGTACCGGGAGACTGTCGATGACACCGACCACCCCCGTAACTACCGGCTGGACGGGGAGTGGCACCCCTTCGAGGAGCGCGTCGAGACATACAGGGCACAGAACGGCTCGGTGATCACGGTTGACACCATTCTGCATACGCACCGAGGACCCGTGAGCCACGACTCCGGCCAGTACGTGTCGCTCCGTTGGACCGTGCTGGAGGACCAGGGTGAGCTCTCGGCGCTTCTGGGCGTCAACCAAGCTCGCTCGGTGGACGAGTGGATGTCGGCCATGGAGACGTGGGTGGCACCGACCCAGAACGGGCTCGTTGCCGACCGACAGGGGAACATCGCCGTCCGCTCGACGGGTCGCTATCCGATACGCCCGCCCGGGACCGGTGGCGACTGGGTCTTCGACGGGACGACGTCGAGCAGCGATTGGCAGGGCTGGCGTCCGGTGTCCAGCTACCCGGGGTCGACGAACCCTGCTCAGGGCTACCTCACGTCGAGCAACCAGCAACCGGTGGACCCCGGATACGACGATCGGTATCTCGGGGCGAACTGGCCATCACCATGGCGCGCCATGCGGATCAATCAATTGCTCCGGGCCGACTCGGTTTTTACCGCGACGGATCTGTCTCGATTCCAGACCGACCCGGGCAGCCCACGCGCCGACGTGTTCGTGGAGGCGTTCCTCGAGGCAGCAGACGATGGAAGCGGACCGTCGGAGGCCGGCAGGCTGCTGGCCGAGTGGGACCGAAGGTACACTACGGACAACACCCGAGCCGCACTGTTCGAGCTGGCGATGGACGAACTCGCGGACCGCACCTGGGACGAACTGATCGGCCCCGATGGTCGGCGGGTCGCGACTCCCAGGACCGCCATCCTCGCGGCGCTTCTCTCGGATCCGGCAAACGCCTGGTGGGACGACCGTTCGACTCCTGGGGTCACCGAGGGTCGCGACGACATTCTCACTTCGTCACTGGACGCCGCCCTCGTAGCGGCCCGCGAGGCCTACGGTCCCGAGTCGGAGGACGGCTGGGTGTGGAATCGCGTAGCGACGGCGAACGTCGTGCACTTCCTGGGGCTTTCGCCGTTCTCGGCGTTGAATCTCCCAATCCGCGGAGGACCGGAGACGTTGAATCCCAATTCGGGCAACGGCAGAAACGGTGCGAGCTGGCGCATGGTCGTGGAGCTGGGCGAAGAGGTGGAGGGACGCGGCACGTATCCCGGCGGACAGTCGGGCCATCCCCTCAGCCCCGCCTACCTGGATCGGATCGACGATTGGGTCGAGGGCGAACTCCAGCCTCTGCGGTTCCCGAGGGGTGCGGAGGAGCTCTCGGGTCTAGCCCGGTCACGCGCAATCCTCCGACCGGGGGGCGAACAGTGACCCTTCGATTGAGGGGCGAACGGTGACGCTGCTAGTCCTGGCCGGCGCGATGGCCGTGGGTACCGCGGCGCTTGGGTGGTGGGCCGTTCCCGCTTTGGGACTGGCCTATGGAGCCTGGCGTTCGGCGGACCGTACCGCTGCGGCCACCGCCGGAATCAGTGCACTGTTGGCGTGGGGCGCCCTGATGGCGTGGAATTGGTGGGCAGGACCCGTATCGGAGCTCTCGGTGTCCCTGGGTGCCATCATGGGATTGCCGGGCCGAGCACTACTGCTCGCGACCCTGCTGTTCCCCGCCGTCTTGGCTTCGACCGCCGCGGTGGTGGGAGCCGCGATCCGCAGGGCCTAGGATCGGAAAGCGATAGCGGGACGCGCGAGGTGGCAGGTGGAGACGGGCCGTCGTCAGATCTTCTTGAGGATCCAACTCAACACCACGCGAGCGATCCTCCGGATAATGGTCATCATGGCGCTGATCTCCGCGCGTAGCTCCTCTTTCGCATAGGCCGGCGAGCCGAACCCGTCGTTCATCCCTTGGGTGAGCGTTGCGCGGTTCATCCGCTCGGGATGGCCGGTGCTGTGCCCCAGCTCGTGCAGGGCGGTCTGGTAGTAGTGGTTGGCCGAGGGGAACTGTCCCCGCTCCGGGAGCACGATCTCGTCGTTGTTCAGCGAGTAGAACGCGCGGTCGCCGGCCACGTGACGGACGGGGACCCCGCTGTCCTCCAGCACCCTCTCGGCGTGCTGGTGGACTCTCCAGAGCGGTTCGGCAGCGGGCGCGGGCCGCGCGGGCAACCCGTCGGCCTGCTCGGCGTTGAAGACGTTGTACTGCCGGACGACAGGCGCGCGCATCCGCTCGTGGCGGTAGACGCGATTGCCTTCGTTGTCCCTGACGGGCCGGCCGCGCTCGTCGGTGACGGCGATCCTCCGGTGGTCCTGGAATGAGAGGATGCGGGTGCCCTGCTCGCCTTTTCTGACTTGGCCGCCCCGGGCCTGGATCTGACGGTAGGTGCCCCAGCACACGTCGCCGTAGCCGCGCTCCTGCTGGACGGCGGCAAGGTGCAGGCTGTTCCCTCCCGAGTAGGAGCGTCCGGTATCGACGTTCGTGGGGAGCACGCGCTCGCCCGGCCCCCAGGGCTTCTGCCACGGCGCGGTGCCCTGGCGGATCTGCTCGATGATCGCATCGGCGAACTGGCGGTGGTATTCGTCGTGTTTCATAGCTCTTCCTCCTCGGGGTCGTGCGGATCCTCCGAGGCGTCCCGGATCTCCCCCTCGCTCCCCACGTCCTCGGGGAAGAGGCCGTACTCTTCTGCCAATGAGGCCGGGACCTGGAGGGTCTCGCCCCCGTCCCGTCCGAGCTCCCGGTCGAAGTCGTCGAGCGTCTCGACGCGGACGATCTTCTCGTCGCTTTCCATGTCGTCACTCCTTGGCTGTTGGTTCTTCATCGTCCTTCCTCCAGACGGGTTCGGTGAGCCAGCGGTTGGCGGCCGCCTCGTAGCCCTTCACACGGAGCGCTTCCTCGACGAACCGTCGGCCCCCTCGCCGGGTCATGTGGACAACGAGCGAGATCCCGTCCACGACGCCCCGGCAGGTGACCTCCCAGGGGAGCGCGCCCTCGGCCTGCATGGCGCAGCTCGCGAGGCGCGAGAGCGCGGAGCGGGCGTTGTTGGCGTGCACGGTGGTGAGCGAGCCGCCGTGGCCGGTGTTGAGCGCCTGGAGCAGATCGGCGGCCTCGGCGCCGCGCACCTCGCCGACGACGATGTGGTCGGGCCGGTGGCGGAGCGCGTGGCGCACCAGGTCCCGGATCGATACGGGTGCTTCCGAGCCGATGGCCCCGGCCTCGAAACGGACGCAGTTCGCGCGGTCGATCCTGAGCTCGAGCGTGTCCTCGATCGCGACGATCCGCTCGTCCTCGGGGAGCAGTTCGATCAGCGCGTTCAGCAGCGTGGTCTTGCCCGACCCCGTCCCCCCGGAGACGAGGATGTTCCTGCGGGCCGCAAGCGTGGTGCGGGCGGACCGGAGGACCGCCTCCGGCAGCGAGCCCATGCGCACCAAGTCCTCGGGCGAGAACGCCCGGCCCCCGAACCGGCGGATGGTGATGGCGACCTCGGGCGCCGCGGGCGGGGTGCAGATGGCGACCCGGGATCCGTCGCTGAGCCGGGCGTCGAGGATGGGCCTCGCGGCGGGATCGAGCCCGAGCGGCCGGGCGATGTGGATCGCGGCGCGGTGGAGCCAGGCGGCGGTGAGTCCGGGTGCCTCGTGGGGCTCGAGCTTCCCCGCCCGCTCGACCCAGACGTTCGCGGGTCCGTTGATCATGATCTCGGAGACTTCGGGGTCATCGAGCAGGGCTCCAAGGCCCGGGAGGAACGGAGTGAGGTGGCCGACGCCGCTCGCGCGCTTCATATCCGGCCCTCCTCGCGGAGCCGCCAGTAGCCGGTCTCCCTCGGCAGGTAATGGGGCTTGAGGTAGACGCGCCGTGCGGGGAGCGACACGACCCCGTCATACGGCAGGCAGATCGCCTGGTAGTTGGCGAGCAGCGAGAACTCGCGGGGCGTGAACACCGGCTCCCTCGATTGGCGGAACGACTTGCTCGCGCCGATCGTGCCGCGTCCGCCTCCGGCGCGTCCGGAGAGGAGCGAGAACTCGGGCCGGCCCGTGTTCTCGGTGAACGTGTAGGAGGCCTGCGTCTTCATGACGGTGCCGCACATCTCGGACGCGACCCGTGCCGACGCCTCATCGGAGAGCGACAGGAAGATCCGGGTGCGGAGCGTCTGGACGAGCGTGCGCCAGGCCTCGCCCGAGGGCAGCACGGAGCGGAGCGAGGAGATCGACTGCGTGGCCACGATCGGTATGCAGCGGCACTGGCGCGTGAGCGCGAACGCCTTCTCGTCGCCGGACGGATCGTCCTGCCCGACGGTGGCGAACGCCTGGTATTCGTCGCAGATGAACACGGCGGGCCGCAGGTAGCGTTCGGGCCGGCGCGCGGCCTCGGCGGGCCGCCGGAGCAGCGCCTGCATCCACGCGTTCTTGAGCAGCACGCCGATGGCGCGGGCCAAGGCCGGGTTCGCGCCCGCGGGCATGTGGAGCGCGAGGACCCGTCCGTCTTCGATCAGATCGGCGAGCGGCGGCATCCGGCGGCGCAGCCCGGGCACGGGATGGCCAGCGCTTTCGGGGTCGTCGTTCTCGGCCGGCGTAGCTTCAGTCGGCGGCTCCTCAGCCGGCGGCGGCGGACAGAACACGCCGGCGACCTCCGGCTGGTCGAAGAGCGAGAGGAAGACGCTGATGCCCTCGACGATCGAGGTGCGGAGCTTGGCGTCGAGCGCCATCCAGTCGTGCAGGTACCATCGTTCGACGGCCTCGACCTGCTCGCGGAGTTCGATCCCCGCGGCGCCACCCATCCGCTCCGTTTCGTACGCGACCTCGAGTTTGGCGAGCCGCGCTCCGAGCTCCGCATCGAGCCGGCAGCTCACGCTCTCCGTGCCGGGCACCTGCCGCCATGCCCACTTCTTGAGGGCCTTGGGATGGGCGATCATGTCGTCGCTGGAGATGACGGCGTCCACCGGAGAGATCCTGTCGGCCATCTCGCGGGCCTCGCCGATCTTCCCCGCGAACAACTCCGCGTCCACGGTGCAGCGGTAGATGTCCCGGAGCGTGACCCAGCCCCCCGGCAGGAGCCGGTGCAGCTCCACGATCCAGCGCACGAGGTTCGTGTACGCCTGTTGCCAGAACGGTTCTCTACTCTTGCCGAAGAGCTGGTTGATGAGCGACGCGACGCCGTAGGCCAGCGAGTAGGAATCGAGCAGCGGATCGTCGAGCGGGTTCCACTGCCAGGAGCCGTCGAGCCCGATTTCGAGGTAGTCGTCCCCGCGGCCGGCGTCCTCGAGGATGCCGCGGACCTGGTGGCAGAAATCCCCCTTGACTTCGAGCACCAGCGCGCCCGCCCTGCGGCCAGGATCGTCGGCCCGCCAGGAGAGCAGTTGCTGGGCGAAGGGGTACATGCAGGCGGTGGTCTTGCCGGTGCCGACGGCACCCACGATGAGGACGCCGGTGTAGAGCCCCTTCTCGGGGACGACGAGCCAGGAGGGCCGCTCGCTCTCGCGCGGCACGGTCGGATGATGCAGTTCGCCGACGACGAGCGAGGGCGCCTCGTCGCCGGGCGAGGTGGGCCAGGCGGGCAGCTTCCCGCGAGCGCCGCGCCGGGTACGCGGCTCGAGCCAGACCCTCGTGACCGAGAGGCAGACGCTGCCGGCGAGCAGCAACGCGATGCCCGGCGCCGCGTAGTACCAGACGTGGATCGCCGTGTGTAGGCCCGGATCGTGGTAGGCGATCAGGTCCAGCACGGGGTTCCCGCCGATGCCCGGAAACGGCGCCAGGAACGCGCGGACCGTGGCCGCCGTCAGGGCCACCCCGATGATGACCAGCGTCCAGGGCCTCATCGGTCCGACACCCTTCCCGGAGGGACTGCTGGCTGGGAGCGACCCCGCAGCGGAGGGGACGATGGGGATGCCCATCGCCATCCTCCCCGATGCCGATCGAGGCATGCCGAGATGGGGGGTCGCTCCCAGCCACGGCCAAGGCACGCGGATCGGCAACGCCGCCCCGCTGGCCGTGGCGCAACCGCAAGAGCGCCAGCGACCTGGACGGCCGATGCCGTGTCCGTCCGACCGGCGATTTCGTGTCCGGTCACCCGCGAAGTGAACCGGACACGCACGGATCGGCATCGCCGCCCGCGTGCGGCGCTCAAAACAGGCCCCCGGAAAGCCGGGGGGAACGCCAGACCGTGAAGCCGTCGATCATCGTTTCCGAGGGCGCGGTCGGGAGCGCGGCCCTGAGTTCGACGATCCGCGCCAGGCAGCCCTGGAGACTGCCGTACGCTTGGATCACGCTCTCGTCCATGCCGCGGATGGCCTGTTCGATCCGGTCGATTTCGCGGCGGATCCGACGGCCGGTCGCGGATGCTTTGGACCGGCCGGGGGACCGGGCCGGCGCGGTCCAGTTGCCGAGGACCTTCTCCGCCCGCTCGAACTCCCTGCCGCCCAGGACGACCGCGACGGACTCTACCGGTCGGCCCCGCTCCCTGAGCGCACCCCAGAGTTCCCGGTGGGCGCGGCCCCAGGAGCGGAGCCCCGCGGCGGTCTCGTGGCCCGGATCGGCGTAGACGAACACCGCGCCCTGGCCGTCAAGCGCGACGGGCAGTTTGAGGGGGAAGTAGCGCCGCGTCTCGCCTGCGGCGCCCCGGTACACCCGGACGGGCAGGATGCTGCGCTCTAGCCCGAGCGCCTCGAACGCGCCGACCTTCTCCGGTTCGGTGGGCAGCCACGGCAGGCCGGTGTGCCCGATCACGTAGTCGAGCGAGAGCAGGCGGCGCAGGAGCACCTCGGCCGAGGCGATCCGGCGGTGGCGGACATCCTCGGCTCCGAGCGCCCGGTAGACTGCGCGCGCGGAGATCCGGCAGACCCTCCGGCCCGCAAGCCTGTCCATGGCCGCCAGCCTCTGGTCCAAAATGTCCCGGATGAACCGGCGCGCGGTGCGGCGGTGGATCCCGAGCCAGTCGGAGATCTGGTCTCGGGTGAACACGCCGCTGTGGAGACAGACCAGGGCGACCCACTCCGCCTCGCGGTCCGTCCAGCCGAACGCTTCGAGCGCCGCTTCCCGTCCCCGCAGATGCGCGATCACCTGGGCGGCTCCGTGACCAGGGCCCGGTCGGCCTGGAGGTAAGTGATCAGGATGCCCATCGGGTTGTAGACGACGAGCTGGGAGGGGATGACGGTGAGGAAGGTGAACCGGAGCGTGATCGACCACCGCTCCCTCAGCGTCTCCTGCCCTTGCCGGAGGTGGACCAGGTCGAAGTCGGCGGTCGCGCCGTGGGGTGCCTCCGGTGCGGGGTGGATGCGGAGCACGACCTGCTCGACCTGGAGCTCGGTGTCGGAGGTGCCGGCCGCCATCGCGGCGACCTCGGCGCCGTCACGCGTGAACGCGGCGTTCGCCAGCTCGGTCGAGAGGAAGCGGAGGCTCCGGGTCCAGTGCTCCTCGACCGTCGCCCGGCGCCGCGAATAGAAGTCGGCGATGAACCGGTTCAGGAAGTACTTGGTCGTGGGATCGAGCGGATCCGCCTGCGCCGTTGCGGCCTCGTAGGCCACGGCCTCGGCGCGGCCGACCTCGTCGACCCGCACGACGATGGGCCTGGGCGGCTCGACGGTCGCGACCCGGAGCAGGAGCACGCCGAGCGCGAGGCACGCGGTGGCGAGGATGGTCGCCAGCGTCCTGAGCTTCCGGTTCGCTTGCACGGTCTCACCCCAGATCTCCGCGTACTCGCGGCCGGCATCGTGTTCTCGGTTCATGGACGTCTCCTTCAGCCTCCGGGAATTGGGGGGCGGGCCGGGTTCGCGGCAGCGGTGAGGCGCCCGCCGCCACGGACCACGAGCGCCATCATGCCCGACCCGACGGATCCGGAACCTGAGACGAGCATCGCGGCGAGCTCGCCCACCTTCATGCCGGCCATCAGGCCGGAGACGACGAGCGGGAGCAGGACGACGACCCACAGCCCGAGCTCGGCGGGGTCGGAGGAGCCGGTGCCCATCAGAGCGCCGGTATAGGTGGTGACGTAGCCCATGCCCACGCCCATGAAGACCCTCAGGATCGCGCCGGCGACGACGCCGTAGAGCGTGTAGACCATGAGCGTGCGGAACCATCCCCAGAACAGGAACGCGAGCGGCTCGAACAGCAGCCAGGGGATGAACACCGGCCCGAGCAGGATCACGATCGCGAGCGCCACCTGCGCCCAGATCACCTGCGCGTAGGTCAGGCAGAAGAGTGCGACGAGGCCGAGCACGAGCGGCACGCCCATCATCAGCGCGACGAGGGACGAGAAGAACACGTTCACGCCCTCGGTCATGAGGGTCATCAGGCTCGCGCCCGACCATGCCGCGCCGAGCCGTGCGGCGAACGCCTGCACCAGCGCGGTCATCTCCGTGTAGCCGACGGACACGACGTCGGAGATGAACAGGTTCTGGAGCCAGATCCCTCCGGCCGCCACCATGGCCGGGAACGTGAAGCCCACGCCCGGGATCGGGACGCTGTAGTAGTGGAGCAGCGTCCTCGGAATCGCGATCCCGAGCACGACACGCACGAGGGACCAGGGCTCGAAGGTTCCGCTGAACGCGATCTTGAGGCCGCTCCATGCGACGACGATCGCCGCGAGGCCGCCCCACAGCTGGTGGCCGAGCGTCAGCACGTCGGGCGCGGCGCCACCGACCACGGTGTCGAGCACGATGTCCAGGAACCCCTTGAAGTCCTGGAGCTGATCCGCGGGGATCTGGGCCGGGACGTTCGGATCGATGGACTGGGGGGGCACGAGTTGCATGACAGTCGCTCCCGGGGCCTAGGCTTGGCCGCCCATGTAGAACGAAGGGATCTTGAAGAGGAGCCCCTCCCGGAGCCGGTCGCGGTTCTGGAACGCGGCCGTGCGCATCGCATCGGCCATCGCGTTCGTACGGAGGCGTGCGTCCCTCCACTCGGCGAGCCGCTCGAGCCGGTCGATCTCGGCCTGCTGCATCCGGTTCGCCTGCTCGACAGCCTGATAGGCGAGCACCTGCGCCACGGCGTCGTCGATCCGGCCCTGCGTCAGCGCGGCAGCCACTTGCGCCTGCTGGAGCGCCGTATTCGACAGATTGCCGTTCGCGGTCAGGTCGTCGAACGAGTCCTGTGCGCTCTCGACGGTCGAGGCGAGCGAGGCCGCGGCGTCCATCATCGCGTAGTCGAGCACGCGCTGGCGGTCGGCGGCCTCACGGGCCTGGCGGTAGTCCTCAACCGCGCGCGACGACGCCTCGGCCGGGCGGTTACGGAACAGCTCGAGGATGTCCGCCTCGCTCACCTGGTCGGCCACCCCTTGGGCGCTCCGCCAGACATCGGTGAACGAGCTTCCGCTCCCCATGTCACGGACCGCGTCGACCAGCTCGCCGGCTGCTCCGCTGAAGTCGGAGCCCCAGCCGAGGCCGTCGCCGACGAGGCCGATGGATCCGGCCGACAGCTCCGCGAACGGTTCGATCAAAGCGTCCACCTCGCCCCGCGCGACGTCCTTCATGTAGTCGAGCTGCTCCTCGAGCTCGGTGAGCTGGCGAGTCATCGTCCGCATCTGGCGGATCTGGTTCGCGATCTGGGTCGCTTGGTTCACGATCATCTGGGCACGCTGGATCACGCCGCCGATGTCGAAGAGGGCGTTGGCCGGCCCAGCGCTCGCGAGCATCAGGACCGAGACCAAGAGGACGGTGGTAAGGGTGCGGTGACGCATGATGAGCTCCTTGTTTGTCATTGCCGTGTCCCGGCCCTCGGGACCAGGACATCGGACGTGAACCAGATGCGCAGGCGATGGCCGGCGCGGATCGTGAGAGTGGGTAGCCGGTTCAGGAACCGGTCGAGAACCGAGGTCGCGCTCTGGCCGAGTCCCTGACCGACGCCCGCCCTCAGGCCGAACGGCGAGCCACCGGCCAAGGCGAGTCCGCTCACGACGCCGACGGCTCCGGCCGCCGCGAACGTGCTGAAGTAGTGGCGATCGACCTGGTCCTGAAGGGCGCCCTCGCCCGCCTGGTTCAGGCCCGTGAACTCGAGGTCGATCCAGCTGCCGTCGGGCAGGAGCAACCGGTGGAAGGCGACGGCCAGCCGGCTCTGGTCCGGGTCCTGAACGGCCCGGGCCGTGCCGACGACGCGCGCGCCACGCGGGATCAGGATCCGCTGGCGGTCGGCCGAATAGAATGGGACCGAGACGGTCGCGAGCACCGGTCCCGGGAAATCGCCCGAGAGCTGAGTGAGGAGCACCCCTTCGAGGAACGAACCCTCATGGATCCGCTCCCAACCCGGCGGGTCGGCGGGCCGGACGCTCCGGCCGGGTTGAACCGGTCCCGGTGCCGGACGGGAGGCTTGCGGCCCGGACGCGGGCGCCGCAGCAGCAGCGATGCCCGGGGACCCGAGGAGAAGCTGCTCCGCCGCCAGTTCGCCCTCGAGCGCCCCGAGCGACTGCTCGAAAGAGGCGAGAGCCGCTTGGACCGTGTTCTCGAGAAGCGCCACATCCGCGTCGGCCGCATCGCCGGTGCCGGCTTCGGACGACTCCGCGGTCGCGTTCGGATCCCTGTACGACTGAGCCACGGGAAGGGCACGGAGCGAGCGGGTCCTCCGCTCCAGCTCCTCCAGGCGAAGCGCCTCCCTAAGCTCCGACTCCGCCGCGCTCACGCCTGGGATCAAGGCTGCAGTGTTCGGCGTCTCCGACTCGGTCTGGAGCCAAGCCATCTCTTCGGCTGCCGCGGCCTGCCGGCGCTCGAGCTCGGCGCGCGCCCGGGCGGCGGCCTCCAGAGTCTGCCGCTCGGCCTCCGCACGAATGCGGTTCTGGAGCGACCTCCCCATCCCGTCGTCGACCGCCTGCGCCTCGGGCAGGGCTACGAGAGTGTCGGCTTCCTGGGGACCCGTCATCGCCCACGAGAAGAGGAGTCCGCCGACGAGCACGGCGATCAACACCACGCCGGCCTTGGTGACGATGCCCCCCGGCAGCGCGCCTTCCGGAGGCGAGACCCACTGCTTCCAACGGCTCACTTGAGGCCTTCCCGTGGCGTGAACCGCCAGCTGGCCCGCTTGTCGCCGATCTGGAGCCATCCGTCGGCCAGCACATGGCGGGCGATGTAGAGGCCGTCCTCACTGAGGTCGTAAGCGACGAGCGCCGGTTCGCCGTCCCGGAGCTCATAGAGGGCCGGAGACTCCTGCGCGTGGGACCGGAGGTAGGTGAACTGCCCGTCGTGCCACATCGCTTCGACCAGGAATGGCCGCCGGGCCGCGTCGCCGTCGAGCCGGTACTCGAACGCGAGACGCTCCGGATAGCCGGCACGGAACTCCTCGATCGCCGCTTCGGCCTGCGACCGGGCCTCCAGGATGCCGGCCTCGGCCGCCTCCCGGGCGCTGCGAGCCGCCTCGGCCGCCTCGGCGGCCATCTGCTGGTAGGCCGCGACCTCGCTACGCGCGACGAACGCGGGACGGCCGCTGCCTCCGGAGAGCCGCGCCGCCTCTGCTCCGGACTCTACGCGGACGACCAGATGGGGTGGCCCGTCGCTCTGCTCGGCCACCAGGAACGAGTAGATGCGCCCCGACTCGCAGACGAGCGCGATGTTCGTCGCTGCGTTCGGGGAGAGGGGCTTCAGGAACGCGACGTTCGCCGCGCCGGTCAGGTGCCAGTACTCCGAGTCGCCGACGACGAAGTCCAGGATGTTCTCATCGGCGGGGAGCACGATGACCGTCGTGTGACGGACCTGCGTCCGCAGCCGGTGGATCCGGTCCTCGCCCTCCTCCGGGACCGGCACCCGGAGGAAGGCGTCGTCGTCCGCCTGCTGGGCAGATGCCCCGGCAGGAAGCGCCGCGAAGAGCAGCGTCAATAGAACGAGGGGTGTCGTTAGTGGTCGCATGGCGTGTCAGCTCCTTGCGTTGGGGGTGGGGGTGGGGGTGGGATCGTCTCGGCTCGCGAGAACCTCGAGGGCCCGGGCGAGCCCGTGACGCTCGACGGCCCGGGCCCTCTCCTCGGCGTCGAGCGCGGACGAGGTGTAGAGCCAGTAGCTCTCCGGATCGACCTCGAGCCGGAGCACCGCCGCCCCGCCCGGGCGGCGCAGATAGAGCTCGCGTTTGGGGATCAGGCCACGGACCTGCGCCAGCTCCGAGTCGTTCAGCCGGAACAGCGCCCCGACCGCGTCGGGGAACTCGGGGTTCGCGAGGAAGAGCTTGGTGGGGATCGACTCGAGCAGCGCCGCAGCGCCGGGCGTTGCCGTGACGTCCACGGCGGACTGCGTGGCGAGGATCAGCGCGGCGTTCTTCTTGCGCCACGTCTTCGCCGCCTCGGCCAGATAGCTAAGCACCGCCGGGTCCTGCAGGTAGCGCCAGGCCTCGTCCACGACCATCAGCTTCAGCCGCGCCGCCTCGGACGGGTCCTCCACCTCCAAGCGCATCCGCTCGAGCAGATAGGAGAGTGCCGCGTCGCAGAGATCCGGATGCTCGACCGCGCCGGCCAGGTCGATCACCTGCCAGTCGGCGAACTCGAGATCCGGTGTCCCGCCCGCCGGGTTATCGAAGTACGCGCCCCAGGCGCCGCCTTGGGTCCAGCGGCTCCAGGCCGGCCACGTCGCGGACGGAAGCGAGCTTGCCAGGACGCTCAGCGTGCGCCGCTCCGGCTCGAACGCATACAGGTCCTCGATGCGCGAGCGGATCTCGCTCGTGTCCGCGCCGCTCGCCTCCCAACCGCCGAGCTTCAGCAGCCGGAGCACCCAGCCCGTCAGGAACTGGAACGTCCGCGTCGTCGCCGGCAGCGCGAACGGCTGCAGCCGGAGCGTCGGCTCCGCCTCGCCGGGCGACAGCTCGAGGTAGCGCCCCCCGAGAAACCGGGTCAGCCAGCGGTAGGAGCCGCCCAAGTCCAGAATCAGGACGCGCGGGTCGTACCTGAGCGCTTCGACCAGGAGGAAGTTCAGTGTGAAGCTCTTGCCCGAGCCGGTCGCGCCGAGCATCAGCGTGTGACCCACGTCGCCGGCGAACAGGTCGTAGTGGTACGCCGTGCGCCACGGGGTCTCCAAGACCGCGAGCGACTCGCGGCCAAGGTGTTTGCTCTTAGCCCGGCCCTTGGGCGGCCCGAACAGCGGCGCCAGGCACGCGGCCACTCCGGCCGACACGAAGACCTTCCGCACCTGCCGCCCACGCGGTTGGGCCGGGAGCCGCGAGAACCACGCCGGCAGCTGGCCGTAGCCCTCCCGGATCACCTTCGCGTCGTGCGCAGCGAACAGCCGACGCAGGTCGCCGTCCAGCCGCTCGATGCTCCCCAGCTCGCCGTGGAGCGCCACCGTCAGCGTCGCCTCGCCGTAGCTCACGCCGTCCGCTTCCAGCTCGACCAGCGCCTCGCCCAGACGATCGGACTCGGTGGCCGCGGCCGAGTCGACCATGGCGGCGGCCGTGCCTTCGGTCTCCTGCACATGGGCCATCATCGAGTAGCGGCGCGCGAAGTAGTGCCGCTGCGCACCACGGATCCGGCGCCGGGCCGCTTCCATCGCCCAGGGCCGCCACTCGAGCGAGACCGTCATCACCGCATCGAGGCAGTACAGCTCCCGGAGCAGGTTCGCGTAGGCTTGGCCGGGCGGGGACAGGAGCGAGTACAGGATCACCGGCTCGCCGTCGAGCCGCAGGTGACTGCGCTCCGCCTCGAGCTCCGAGAGCGCGAGCCGCCAGTTCATACCGCTCCCCGTCGCGCCGTCCCACACCGTGCCCGGACGGTTGATCCGTTGCACCATTTCGCTCGGAGCGAGGAGTATCTGGCCGCGCCGGGCGAGGCTACCGTCCGGACGCTGACCGACGCCCTCGGTGGCGAGTACCCCGACCAGACGCTCCTGGAGATGGCCATCGGATATCTCCACGTCGGTCTGCCCGAGGACGCCATTGCCCTGTTGGAGGTCCCCGTGGTCGGCGCTGGTGGCGTGGAGGCGTTGTTGGGTACGACCGGTACCGACGCCCTGAAGGATCGGGGACGGACCAGCGCCGAGGGAGGGCCGCTCTACCAGGCGTGGCGTGCGAGGCTGAGCAACGATCCCGCCCTGCTCGATGGGTCGGGCGACCCGTCCTTCCAGTTCCCGTTCCGACGAGAGACTCTGTCCGTGTTGGCGTGGGCCACCGAGAACAGTGACGCGTGGCTGTGGGAGTACATGCTCGCGTTGAACCTCTGGGCGGTAGACCGCGGCGACGAGGCGGCCTCGCGTCTCCGGTCCCTGGGGAATCAGCCCGACTACGGGCCCTTCTACGTGGCTCGTGGCCACCTGCTGAACCAGGTCTCTGGGATCGACCCGACGGAGGATTTCCGGCGGGGAGTCGCCCTCGATCCACAGAGCTGGCCTCTGCACATCCAGTTGATTCGCCACCTCGAGGAGGAGGGCCGTTGGACCGAGGCGCTATCGGCGCTGGATGCGGCCCGGGCCCGGTTTCCGGACGACTTCAATCTGGATTTGTTCATGGCTCGGGCCCTCATCAATGTCGGGCGTGCGCGCGAGGCCACCCCCATTCTGGCGGCCATCCACGTACTCCCCTCCGAGAACGCCCGGGGAAGTCACCTCCTGTATGAGCATGCGCACACGTTGAGGGCGCTGGATGCCATGGACGCCGGCAACTACTCGGGTGCGAAGGGCCACCTCCTGACGGCTCTGGAATGGCCGGAGTCGCTCGGGCTGGGGAAACCGTACGAACCGGAGGAGCGTCTGGTGCGCCTGCTGCTTGCGCGAGCGGAGAGTCGCCTCGGAAACGAGGGTGCGGCCCGGGAGGCGTATCAGGCGGTGGCCGACGCCAGCTCCGACGTCTCTGAGTGGGGCGATCTGGACGCTTTGAGCGACGGGCGTACCCCCTCACGCCTGGACCTCCTGGCTCTACCCGCTCTTCGTGGCCTGGGACGCTTGGGAGAGTTGGCAGCCTCCGAGTGGGCCACCGGCGAGCTCGCGACGATCGCGGCGCGTTTGGCCGTGGATCTCCCTGATGTATTCGACGACCTGGAGGGGCGCATGATCCTCAAGGCGCTGAGACAAGAGTAGACGTGGAACGCCGGAACTTCCTGAAGAGCCTGTCGGCGAGCCGCTAGAAGATGTTGGTCTCCACCGCCACGCCTTCTTTCCCGAACCGATCGTGCTGGAAGGGGCCCATGTCCAGCGTGTGTGACTCTCCGTCGGCGATGAATTCCGAGACTGCGAGACCTGCGACGGGCGCGTGCATGATTCCATGGCCCGAGAAGCCGCATGCGTCGATCCAGTACTCGGCTCCCGGATTCGGGCCGATGATCGGGCTGTTGTCCGGGGACACCGCGTAGTATCCCCACCAACTGCCCTTCCGGTCGACGCCCAGATCCTCCCACCACGGGTACCGGGGCACGCCGGTGAGCAGCACGTGCTCCAGCCAGTCCCAGTCCATGCCCTCGGTGAAGCCGAAATCCTGATCCAGGTCGTCACGTCCGAAGAGGACTCGATTGCCTTCGCTTCGGAGGTACACGCCCGTGGTCAGGTCGATGGTCAGCGGGTAGGTGCGGGGGTCGTCGATGGGAGCGCTGAGGAAGATCTGGATGCGCTTGGGCCCCACCGGCACCTCGAGTCCCGCGAACGCCCCGATCTGAGCGGACCACGCCCCCGCGGCGTTCACGACGTGACCGCACCGGATGGTGGACCCACCGGTTTGCACTATCCAGCCCGGGCCCTTCCGCTCGACGCCCGTCACCGGAGAGTTGAGCCGGAAGTCGACGCCTAGCGCCCTTCCCATGGAGACCCACGCGTGCGTGGCCATGTGCGGATCGATCACGCCGTCCCAAGGTCCGTAGGTCGCTCCGGCCAGACCGTCGGTCTCGAAGGTTACGTAGCGTTGAGCCTCGTCCGGATCCAGCACCTCGACGGGCGCTCCCAAGCTCCGCTGCAGCTCGACGGACTCGAGGTGGCTCTCCCATCTATCGTGTGGCACCAGAAGCAGGTAGCCGATGTCCTGATATCCGACGTCGTGGCCGTGCCGCTCCTTGAACTCGCGATATACGGGGAGGGAGTGCATGGACAGGCGGATGTTGGCCTCGGTCGTGAACTGCACGCGGACGCCGGCCGCGCTCTTGCCCGTAGAGCCCATGGCCGGCGCCGCATCCTTCTCGAGAACGACCACGCGCATGCCCCGAGAAGCGAGGTGCCATGCCGACGAGGCGCCCGTGATGCCGGCGCCGATGACGACGACGTCGGCCGTGGTGTCGTTCAAGGGCATACGCTGCTACCGCCTCTTCCGGCTATCGACGGCGGACCCCCTCCCCAGGCTCGTACCGGACGAGTTGTCGGGGCCCGACCTCCGCACCGTAGATGATGCCGTTCGCATCGGCCGCCACGCCCTCGGCGTTCGTGGTGCCCCGCGGAGATTCGGCGGTATCGGGAATGAAGTAGAGCACATGTCCCGTAATTGCGTTACCCACCCGAATCCCTCGCTGCCATCCGGGATTGCTGGTCGGGCTCGACTCAGAGTCGGCCGTGTAAAGGACGTCGTTGTCGTCGATGTGAATGCCGCTCGAGCGGCCGAACTGGAACCACTGGTCGATGAAGTGACCCTCCTGGTCGAAGATCTGGATCCGCACGTTGCCGCGGTCGGCCACAAAGAGACGTCCCCGGGAATCGAAGGCCAGGCTGTGTGGTGTCCGGAACTCGCCGGGAGCCGTGCCGATCCGGCCCCACGACTCCAGGAAGTTGCCCTCCGAGTCGAACTTGGCGATGCGCGACGTGGTGTTCGCATCGGCGTTGGCGCCCTGGCCGGAATGGCCGTCGGCCACGTAGATGTCTCCGTTCGGTGCGGTGATCACGTCGTTCGGCTGGTCGAGGAGGGCGCCCTTGCCGTCACCGGCCACTCCGGGTTCTCCGAGCGTCATCAGGAGTTCTCCCGTGGGACTGAACTTCATGACGGTATGGCCCTTGCCCGCCGCGGCGGGGAACTGTTCCAACTCGTTGGGGCGGGCGGCACGAGCGTCGGTGATCCAGACGTTGCCGTCGTCGTCCACATGGATTCCGTGCGGCCACAGGATCATCCCGGCCCCGAAGCTCGTGATGAGGTTGCCTGATGTGTCGTACTTGAGGATCGGATCGACTATCGATCCGGCGCAGCTGTTGGCCCCGCACCGATCCGCCACCCAGACGGACGTACCGTCCGGGTCGATGTCCACCGCGCTCGTGGAGCCCCACTCCCGTCCATCCGGAAGCGTGAAGTAGTCGTTGACGGTGGTGTACGGGTTGGGATGGTGGTTGGCGGGTTCGGTGAAGAGTTGAGCGGAAGCGGGCGCCGCCCCGCTCAGTACTGCCAGGATGAAGAAGAGCACGATGATCGGGCGTGGCGAGAGGGCGGTCGACGAGGGCTGGGCGAAACACCGATGCGACATGGCTCTGCTCCGTGGATGCCGGTCCTGGAAGGACCATCAGCGGCGGGGTCGTGGCCCCCAACATGCGGGGCGCCGGTGGGGCGCCACAAGCATTGGCAGTACCCGTCCCGAGCGAGTACCATCTCCGTCCGACTTTCGGTCGAGCCATGAGCCAGAGAACCAGTTGTTCAGGAGGTCTTCATGCCAAGGGTACCCACCCCGCTGTTCGCCATCTTCGCGTTCGCACTCTTCCTTGCTGCTACCACCGATGCGTTCGCCCAGGGCGGTCGCGGTGGGGGTGATGAGGCGAGTGGTCCACCGCCTTCCATAGAAGACAAGACGGAAGGCATGCAGAAGATCGACGGCTTCGTTCCGATTTATTGGGAGGAATCCGCCGGCAAGGTGTGGCTGGAGATCGCTCTGTGGGACACGGATCTGATGCACATGGCCGGGCTCGCCGCCGGGTTGGGGTCCAACGACCTGGGCCTCGATCGCGGATCGGGCGCTGGCTCACGCGCGGTGCGTTTCCACCGGGTGGGACCGAAGGTACTGATGGTCCAACCCAACTATCGCTTCCGAGCGTCGTCGACCAATCCCAACGAGGTCGAGGCAGTGGAAGACGCCTTCGCACCCGCCACGCTCGCCGGGTTCACGGTGGCTGCCGAGACGGGCGAGCGGGTCCTCGTGGATGCGACCGACTTCCTGCTGCGGGATGTGGGCAACTACTCCCGGCGGATGCGACCCGGCACGTATCGGGTGGATCCGGCCCGTAGCGCTGTATACATGCCCATGACCATGGGTTTCCCGGAGAATACCGAGATCGAGGTCTCGTTGACGTTCGCCCTGCAGCCGGGTGGACCGGCTGGGGGCGGTGGATTCGGAGGGGGCGGCGACGCCGACGGCTTCCAGGGTGTGGGAGATGTCGCGGCGAGTGCCGAGGCTCCTACGCTCCGGGTGCACCACTCGTTCATCAAGCTCCCGGAGTTGGGGACATATACCCCTCGTTTGTACGATCCGAGGTCCGGGTTCGGCAGCATGACGTTCGACGACTACTCGACGCCCTTGGGTGAGCCCATGACCAAGCGGTTCGTACGGCGACACCGCCTCGAGAAGCGGAACCCGTCTACGGCGATGAGTGAAGCCGTCGAGCCCATCGTCTACTATCTCGACCCCGGCACGCCCGAACCGATTCGCTCCGCCCTTCTCGAGGGCGGTAGCTGGTGGAATCAAGCCTTCGAGGAGGCCGGATTCGTGAACGGCTTCCGCATGGAGCTTCGCCCTGCCGACGTCAGCTCCCACGACATCCGCTACAACGTGATCAACTGGGTGCATCGATCGACGCGCGGGTGGAGTTCGGGAGGCTCGGTCACCGATCCGCGCACCGGAGAGATCCTCAAGGGGCGGGTGACCCTCGGATCGCTCCGGATCCGTCAGGACTACATGATTGCAGAGGGGCTGTTGGCCCCCTACGAGAACGGTGACGAGACCCCTCCGGAGCTGGCCGAGTGGGCTCTCGCGCGGATTCGCCAACTCAGCGCTCACGAGGTGGGCCACACGATCGGCCTGGGGCACAACTACTACAACAGTCGGGCCGGGCGGATCTCGGTCATGGACTATCCCACCGCGTTGGTGAGCCTCGAAAACGGTCGGATCGACTACTCGGACGTGTACGAGGCCGAGATCGGCGAGTGGGACCGGGTGGCGATCGCATACGGATATTCGGTCTACGCCGACGAGTCCGAGGCCGCTCCGGCGCTCATGCAGATCCTGGACGACGCCTGGGCGCAGGACATTCGCTACTTGAGCAATCAAGACCAGCAGGCGAACGCGCGCGTCGATCAGTGGGTCAACGGCATGAACCCCAGTGCCGACCTCGACGCGATGATGGACATCCGCAGGCATGCTCTAGACCGGTTCGGCGAGCGCGTCATCAAGACCGGCAGGCCCATGGCAACCATGGAAGAGGTGCTGGTGCCGGTCTATATGCATCACCGCTACCAGGTGACGTCGACGGCGTCGTCGGTTGGTGGTCTCCACTACATCTATGCGTTCCGCGGGGACGGACGGACCGCCGTCGAGCCAGTGTCGGGCGATGATCAGCGGGCGGCTATCGAGTCGCTCCTGGCGACCCTCGACCCGTCGGCTCTCGCGATTCCGCAGAGCGTGCTCGCAACGCTGCCTCCGAGACCGGGTGGCTATGGACGTACCCGGGAGCTGTTCCCCAGATACACCGGCTCCATGTTCGACGCGATATCTCCAGCAGTTGTTGCGGCGGATCACACCATCTCGGAATTGCTGCGGCCGGACCGGGCCGCTCGGTTGGTCGAACAGCATGCCCTGGATCCGTCGTTGCCGGCGCTCGAAGATGTCGTCCTTGCTCTGCTCATGGAGACTGGACCCGTCGACACGGACTCCCCCTACGAGGCAGAGATCCGGCGGGCGGTTCGCAGCGTCGCGATCGATCGGATGATGGCGCTGGCGGGTGGGGCGTCCATGCCTCAGGTCAGGGCCCTCACGACCGCGTATCTGGAACGAGCGCGCAACTTCCTCGACGAGCGAAGCGCAACGTTGGCTTCTATCGACACGCCGTTCGACGCCCAACTCGCCAGTGATCGTCTGCTCGCCATGGACATCGGCCGTTTCCTTGACCGACCAGGGGAGCCGTACGGCTTGCGGTCGGCTCCCAACGCACCTCCGGGTGCCCCGATCGGATCGCCCGCGATGGACTTCCTGGGTGGCTCGGGGTCGGGCGGCTGGGATTTGACGCAGGCCGGGCGGAGCTGGACATCCAGCGGTCCGAGCGGCCTTCTCTTTGGGTCGGACTGGCTCGACCAGGCCGCACCGTACTGTACACACGAAGGATCGTAAGGAGGTAGCAATGGACCGCCGGGTATTCGTTTCCAGCGGGGCGAAGGCCTCTGTGGGGCTAGCGGCCCTGCCCAACGTCGTCTTCCCGAACGCCGCTCTCGCCGACGAACACGAGGGCGGACGGTTTTCGACGGCGTCGCCGTCTCAGGACGGCATTCTCCGACTGAATCACAACGCCAATCCGCTCGGCATTCCGCCGAAGGCACACGCCGCGATGATGGCCGCGATGGACGAGGTGCCCCACTACCCCGGTCCGCGCGACGAAACGCTGGTGGCGAAGATTGCCCAAATCCACGGGGTGAGCGATGAACAGGTGGTTCTCGGTGCCGGCTCGACCGAGGTCATTCGCATGGCCATGGGGGCGCATGCGACGCCCGAGACTCGGTTGCTGCAGGCCAACCCTACGTATGAGAACGCGATGGACTATGCTCAGCCGTATCCGTACCGGCTCGAGCAGGTGCCTCTCACGGATGACTTCGCGCACGACGTCGAGCGCATGAGAGGGATGGCCGAGGGATGGCCTGAGCCCACGGTCGTCTACATCTGCAATCCGAACAATCCGACGGGTACGATCACACCGAGCGCTGAACTGGATGATTGGTTCGGGGCGTCGTCGGACAACGTCTTCTTCATCGTGGACGAAGCGTACTACCCTTTTGTGAACGACGACCGCTACTGGTCGGCGGAGAAGTGGGCGAACGAACGGTCGAACGTGTTGATCACACGAACGTTCTCCAAGCTGTACGGGATCGCCGGGCTCCGGATAGGCTACGGTATTTGCGGTGCCGATACCGCCGAACGGCTCAACCTCTACGCCACGCATTCCAATCCCAACACGCTGGCCGTCGAGGCCGCGATCGGTGCGCTCGAAGACGAGGGGTGGTACGAGAGAAGCCTCGCGATTTGGGACGAATGCAAAGTCGTCGTCACGGCGTGTCTGGAAGAACTCGAGCTCGACTACTTCATGAGCCACACCGCGTTTCTGTTCCACGAGATCCGCGGGGACCAGAACGACTACATCCGTCGCATGGAGGAGAACGGGATTCTGGTGGGACGGCCGTTCCCGCCGATGCTCTCCTACAACCGGCTGTCGCTCTCGGCCATGCCCGAGGGGTTGGAGCGTTTCGCCGATACGCTTCGGATGTTCCGAAGGAGGGGTTGGGTCTAAGCAGCTACGATGACCGCATCCGAACATCCTCTGCCCCCCCAGTCGGGAGGACTCGCGGTCGCTGACGACGAGGCAGTGGGACGGTCCGAGATTCGGGTCGAAGGGCTCACGCTCCGCTTCGGCGGTGTCACAGCGCTCGACGATGTGAGCCTCACCTTCCGTCGGGGCCCCCTCCAGGCCCTGATCGGCCCCAACGGGGCGGGGAAGACCAGCCTGTTGAACTGTCTGTGCGGGCTGTATCGCGCTCAAGAAGGCACGATCACGCTCACGGACGAATCGGGTCAGGTGCATCGGGTCGACCGCCTCCCCCCTCACCGGATCGCGGGCCTGGGCATCGCCCGCACCTTTCAGAACATCGAGTTGTTTAAGCACATGACTGTGCTCGACAACCTGATGCTCGGACGGCACGGCCACATGGAAGGCAGCGTCCTGAGCTGCGGATTCTACTGGGGACGCCAGCAAGCCCGAGAGATCGAGCACCGGGAAGAGGTCGAGCGCATCGTCGACTTTCTCGAGCTACAGCCCATCCGACGCAGTCGTGTCGGCAACCTCGCCTATGGCCAGCAAAAGAGGGTGGAGCTCGGCCGAGCGTTGGCGTTGAAGCCCGAGTTCCTGCTTCTGGACGAACCGATGGCTGGAATGAACTCCGAGGAGAAGGAAGCGCTCGCCCGCTATGTGCTCGATGTGAACGAGGAGTGGGGCGTCACCCCAGTCGTGATCGACCACGACATGGACGTGGTCATGGACATCTCGGACCACGTGGCGGTGCTCGACTTCGGACGCAAGATCGCGGAGGGTACGCCGGAGGAGATCCGGGCGGATCTGGCTGTCATCGAGGCGTACCTCGGGGACGACCACACCAATGGTACGGCGGCGCAATGAACGACCGCGCATCGGGGGCCTCGGCCCTGGCCGCGACCATGCCGGGACTGCTCGTTGACCGAGCGCGCCTGACCCCCGATGCCGTCGCACTGCGCGAAAAGGAGTTCGGCATTTGGCAGGAGATCACCTGGGCCGGATACCTGGACCGGGTGCGACGGTTCTCGTTGGGCCTACAGTCTTTGGGAGTGGTCCCCGGGGACACCGTCGCGATCATCGGCGACAACCGACCCGAATGGGTAGTCGCCGAGCTGGCCGCCCAGGCGCTCGGAGCGGTCCCTGTCGGGATCTACCAGGACTCCGTGCTCGACGAGCTCGAGTACGTCCTTGATGCCTCCGGGGCCCGCGTCGTGGTGGCTGAAGATCAGGAGCAGGTGGACAAGGTGCTCGACGTGCAGGGTGAGCTCCCTGGCCTCGAGTGCGTCATCTACCACGACGCCAAGGGATTGGGAGCCTACGAGCCCGGCAACCTGATGTTCTTCCCGATCGTCGAGGAGCTCGGGGACGTGTTGCATCAAGAGCAGCCGGGGCTCTTCGACGCCACGCTCGAGGCTCTGGATCCGGATGGTGTCGCGCTCCTATGCGCCACCTCGGGCACCACCAGCAAGCCCAAGCTCGCCATGCTCAGCCACCGGAACCTCATCAGCATGGCGGAGCAGTTGCAGCAGGTCGATCCGATGATCCCCGAGGACGACGTGGTGTCTTTTCTGCCGCTTGCTTGGATCGGCGAGCAGATGGTGACGCTGTCGTGGTCGCTAGCCGTCGGATTCACGATCGACTTTCCCGAAGATTCGGGGACCGTACGGCGGGACCTCCGAGAGATCGGGCCCCAGGCGATTGTGTCGCCTCCGCGAATCTGGGAGAGCATGGTGTCCGAGGTGCAGGTGAAGATGGAGGACTCCACACCACTGAAGCGCCGGGTGTTCGATTGGGCGATGGCCGTGGGGAAGGACATGGCGGACGCGCGCTTCGAGGACCGTGAGCCTGAGGCGGGGTTGGTCTGGCGGCACCGCCTGGCGTCGGCAGTCACGCTGCTTCCGCTCAAGGATCAGTTGGGCCTACGCCACGTAAGGCGCGCCTACACCGGGGGTGCAGCCCTGGGCCCCGACGTCTTCCGGTTCTTCCACGCGATGGGAGTCAACCTGAAGCAGCTCTACGGCCAGACGGAGGTGAGCGGCCTCAGCGTGGTCCATCGCGATGGCGACATCCGCTTCCAGACCGTTGGCACGCCGCTCCCGGACACGGAGGTGAGGATCGCTGAAGACGGGGAGATCCTCACCCGCAGCCCGGCGGTGTTCATGGGCTATCACGGAGACGAGGAGGCCACTGCGGAGGCGTTGGACGACGGGTGGCTGCGATCGGGTGACGCGGGATACATGGACGATCATGGGCACCTGGTGGTCATCGACCGGGCCAAGGACGTCATGCTGCTGGCCGACGGGACTTCCTTCAGCCCCCAGTTCATCGAGAACCAGCTGAAGTTCAGCCCTTATGTGCGCGAGGCCGTTGTCTTCGGCGGAGACTGGCCCTTCGTGACCGCGCTGGTGGCCATCGACTATGAGAACGCGGGCAAGTGGGCCGAGCGCCATCAACTCGGCTATACCACGTTCACGGACCTGGCCCAGAAGCCTGAGACCTACGCCCTGGTGACCGCTCAGGCGGCCGAGGTGAACGCCACCCTACCCGAGGCCGCGCGCATCAGACGCTTCCTGCTACTGCACAAACCGCTCGATGCCGACGACGCCGAGCTGACCCGCACGCGCAAAGTCCGTCGTCGGTTCATCTCCGAGCGCTATGTGGAGCTGGTCGACGCGCTCTATGGGGACGGAGATCGGGTGGCCGTGGAGACCGAGATCGCATACCAAGACGGGCGGACGGCCACCATGCGGCATGAGCTGCGGATCGAGACGCTCGGGGCGGAGGCGCCCTAGCCGTGGACGTCTTTCTCCAGCTCACCGTTTCCGGGCTCTCGAACGGCATGGTCTACGCGCTGGCAGCGGTCGGCTTTGTGGTGATCTACAAGGCGAGCGACGTCATCAACTTCGCGCAGGGCGAACTGCTCCTGTTCGGCGCCTACCTCTCGTTTGCGACGATCGCCCAGGTCGGGCTCCCCTGGACCGCCGGGGTCGCCCTCACGTTGGTGCTGGCCGTCGGGTTGGGCCTGCTCATCGAGCGCATCGCGCTGCGGCCTCTGATCGGAGAGCCGGTCATCTCCATGATCATGGTGACGATCGGTCTGTCCAGCGTGCTCCGGGCGGTGGTGAACGCCATCTGGGGCGCTCGGCCCCGGACGTTCCCGTCCTTCCTTCCGAGGGGTGAGGTCACGAT
The DNA here is from genome assembly GCA_965249725.1 of Longimicrobiales bacterium. Lineage (GTDB taxonomy): Bacteria > Gemmatimonadota > Gemmatimonadetes > Longimicrobiales > Gaopeijiaceae > CBDDCX01. The sequence goes on along the minus strand of CBDFMQ010000001.1, from coordinate 15,457 downwards.
CGGTTCGGCAGTGCTCGGCATGGACCGGCTCGTCGTGATTCCGACCGCGTCAGTGGTGCTGATCCTGCTCGGTCTCTTCTTTCGGTATACGCGGGATGGCATTGCCATGCGGGCCATCGCCGATGACCAGCAGGCCGCCCTCAGCATGGGGATCAGCATCAAGAGGGTGATCGGCGTCGCCTGGGCGCTCGCATGTGTGTCGGCGGCGCTTGGTGGAATCATGCTCGGCAACATCGTGGGCGTGAGCCAGAACATCAGCGCCGTGGGCCTGCGGGTCTTCCCGGTGGTGATCCTGGGCGGTCTCGACTCGATCGCCGGTGCGGTAGTCGCCGGCGCGGTCATCGGCCTGCTGGAGGCCTACACCGGAGGATACGTGGGGCACGGACTCAACCTCATCGTGCCGTTCATCATGCTCATCGTCGTGCTGATGATTCGTCCCTACGGCCTGTTCGGCCGACCCATCATCGAGCGCGTCTGATGGAATGCGGCGTCTTCTTCACCGACTATCGGGCCGACATGGGGCTTCGGCGGAAACCCGCAGAGCGCCTGCGCCTGTGGCTCTTCGCCGTGGCCGTGCTCGTCTTTCCGTTCGTTGCGTCGCCGTACGGACTCACGTTGGCGAACCAGATCGCCATCGCGACGGTCGGGGCTATCGGCCTGAACATCCTGGTCGGATACACCGGACAGATCTCGCTCGGCCAGGGTGCATTCATGGCGATCGGGGCGTACGGCGCGGGCCTCATGACCCTCCGGCTGGGCCTGCCGTGGGGCGTCAGCATGGTGCTAGCGTCTCTGCTCACGGCGGCGGTGGGGGTCTTCTTCGGCCTGCCTTCGTTGCGCCTCAAGGGACTCTACCTGGCGGTGGCCACCCTGGCCGCACAGGAGATCGTGGAGTGGGTGGTGACCCACTCCGACGCGCTGACCGGCGGTACTGAGGCGCTGGTGCTGCCGTCGCCGATGCTGATGGGGCTACGGCTCAACACGGACTTCAGGTTCTACTGGCTGGGTGTGGCCATGGCAGCGATCACCGCGCTCTTCGCCGCCAACCTGTTCCGCTCACGAGTCGGCCGTGCCTTCGTCGCGATCCGCGATCAAGACATCGCGGCGAGCGCGATGGGGGTGAACGTCTTCCAGTACAAGCTGCTCGCCTTCGCCACTTCGTCGTTCTTCGTGGGGATGTCGGGGGCGCTCATCGCGTACTACCGCACCATCGTCACCTGGGAGCGGTTCACGCTCGAGACCAGCATCGTCTATCTGGCGATGATCATCGTCGGTGGTCTGGGTAGCATCTCGGGTTCGTTCTTCGGTGCCGTGCTCATCACCCTTCTGCCGGCGGGCATCGGCACCGTGGGGCGCGCGTTGCAGGACTCCGCGCCCGCCATTGCCGGGGTACTCCCCCACGTTCAGCAGGCCGCGTTCGGGGCGGTTATCATCCTGTTCGTCGTCTTCGAGCCCGAGGGACTCGCGAAATTGTGGCGAAACGTGAAGGATTACTTCCACGTGTGGCCCTTCGCGTATCGATCCTGAGTGTGGCGCGATATCCGAGTGGTCCCGCCAGGTGCACGAGAGAGCAGACTGAACGAAATGCGTAGGAGGAGGAGCCATCGATGAGGAGACTCGCGATCAGCCTGATTCTGATTCCGATGGTCCTTGGCTGTGCGGGAGACTCGGGCGACCCCAACGCGATCAAGATCGGCGCCATCTTCGACCTGAGTGGGCCCACGGCGGATGTGGGCACGGACTACGCCGAGGGGATCCAGGCGTACGTCGAGTGGCTCAACTCGAGAGGTGGCATCGCGGGTCGTCCCATCGAACTGATCTACCAGGACTACGGCTACGACGTGAGTCGAGCGGAACAGCTTTACAGCCAGTTCGTGCAGGAGGGCGTCGTCGCGTTCATGGGATGGGGCACCGGCGATACCGAGGCTCTGCAGAGGCGCATCGTCGAGGACGAACTCCCGTTTACGTCGGCGTCCCTCTCCCACCGGTTGGGCGATCCGGCGGAGGCTCCCTACAACTTCCTGGTGGCCACCAGCTACAGCGACCAGTTCTTCATCGTGATGGATTGGATCAAGGAGGACTACGAGGCACGGGGCGAGACCGGTCGCCCCACCGTCGCTCTGATGCACAACGCCAGCCCGTTCGGGCTGTCACCCTGGCAACAAGGCGGGGAGGCCTACGCCGAACGCATCGGTATAGACGCGGAGGCCTACGAGATGCCCCGCGGGGCCACCGACTTCACGGGCGAGCTGACACAGATCCGCCAGGCCGGCGCGCAGTACGTGGTCTTCCAAAACACGTCGGGACCGGCGGCCTTGGCCGTTCGTAACGCCCGCAGTCTCGGGATGGATGTCAGGTTCTTGTGCCTCAACTGGTGCGCGAACCGCCTGCTGATCGACCTTGCGCCGGAAGAGTCCGAGGGGGTGATCGGATCTATGCCGTTCGCGCCCGTGGTTAGCGACCTGGCGGGCACGCATGACATCCAGGCGTTCCTCGAGGAGAAGGGTGAGGTCGTCGAGGAGAAGAGCAACGCACTCACCCAGGGGTGGTGGACGATGGCCGTGATGGCGGAAGGCATCGGATGGGTGATCGAAGCCGGCCAGGAGGTCACGGGGGCGAACATCAAGTCCGCCCTCGAGGGGCTGTCCGAGATGGACATGGGTGGGGTCACGGTGCCCATCACGTTCACGCCGGAGGATCACCGCGGAGCGAAGGGGGTGCGTCTGTTCAGGGTGGAGCGCGGCGTCTGGAGTCCCATCACCTACTTCCGCCGCCCGGCCGCGGGCAGCGGAGGCTGAGCGATGCCGGGCCTGAGGACCGCGGTGCCATGTCGGACCTGATCGACGCGAAGTCATGTCGGACCTGATCGACGCCGAGTCATGCTGGACCTGAACAACGTCGAGGTGCGCTACGACGAGGTGATCCTGGTCCTCAAGGGACTGTCGCTGTCGGTCGCCGAAGGCTCGATCACCACCCTTCTAGGACCCAACGGGGCGGGTAAGACCACCACACTGAAGGCCATCTCCGGACTGCTGGAGCCCGACGACGGACGGGTGTCGGACGGGACCATCGAGTTCAGGGGTCGCGCGATCCACGGGCTGGGCGCCTCGGAGATCGTGCGCGGCGGCATCTTCCAGGTCATGGAGGGCAGGCGGGTCTTCGAACACCTGAGCGTGGAGGAGAACCTCCTTGCCGGGGCCTACACCCGAAAGGACCGAGGTGCGGTGCGTCCGGATCTCGATCGGGTCTTCGAGTACTTCCCACGCCTGGGCGAGCGGTCCAAACAGCACGCGGGGTACTTGTCGGGTGGGGAACAGCAGATGCTCGCCGTGGGCCGGGCCCTCATGGCAAGACCCCAGCTCATGCTGCTGGACGAACCCTCGCTGGGCCTGGCACCGCTGCTGGTCCGAACGATCTTCGAGACGCTCGAACGGATCAATCGCGAGGAGGGGACGACCATCCTGGTGGTAGAGCAGAACGCCCGGATCGCCCTTTCCATCGCGGACTTCGGATACGTGATGGAGGGCGGGCGCGTGGTGCTCGAAGGCACGGCCGACAGCCTGAAGGAGAACGCTGACATCAGGGAGTTCTACCTGGGGCTGACCGAGGTCGATCAGCGGCGCTCCTACCGGGATGTGAAGCACTACCGGCGGAGGAAGCGGTGGTTGTCGTGAGGGAGCTTCTACCGCTGGGGCCGACCTGCGCCCGTTGGAGGCTTACGTGAGTGACGGGCTGCTCTCCGGCACGACGGAGCCCGATGTCCTGCCAAATTGGCAGGCTTACCAAGACGAACTGGTGAGACGGGCCGTGATGTATGCCTCCGAGAGGTCAGCCGAGGTCGCCGGGCGCTTGACGAGGGCGGGCGTGGAAGCCACCGACGTCCGAGGCTTGTCCGACCTGGCGTCGGTACCGGTGCTCTCCAAAGACGATCTCCCGGACCTACAGGCCGCGTCCCCCCCCTTCGGAGGCATGCTCGCGGTCCCCGTCGACGACCTGATGCGCATCTTCACCTCTCCGGGGCCGATCCTGGATCCGCAGGGCGCTGGTGCGGACTTCTGGCGGGTCGCTCCAGCACTGCGGGCAGCCGGATTCACCGCCGGGCAGGTCGTGCTCAATACGTTCTCTTACCACCTGACTCCCGGAGGCCTCATGCTCGACGCAGGGCTCCGCGAGGTGGGTTGTGTCGTCATCCCCGGTGGGGTGGGTAACTCGGCCGCACAGGTCGAGCTGGCTCGGCCGACAGGAGCGACCGGGTACGTGGGCACGCCGCAGTTCCTGCTCGTGCTCCTGGAGAAGGCCGCCGAGATGGACCAGCCGATGGGACTCGAGCGAGCGCTCGTCACAGGCGGGCCGTTCTTCCCCGCAGTTCGCGAGGCGGTCCGCGACCAGTACGGTGTGGACGCCTATGAGTCGTACGGCACGGCCGACGCGGGCACGCTCGGGTTCGAGTGTTCCGAGCGGACCGGCTGGCACGTGGCGCCGGGCGTGGTGATCGAGGTGACCGACCCGGCGACCGGGACGCCGTGGCCGGCCGGTGAGACCGGCGAGGTAGTGGTCACCAGCCCGAACGAGACGTACCCGCTCGTGCGGTTTGGCACTGGCGATCTGTCGGCGTTCGTCGAGGGAGCGTGCCCGTGTGGACGGACGAGCGCGCGGCTGCGTGGCTTTCTGGGACGGGTCGGTGAGGGCGTGAAGGTGAAGGGAATGTTCGTGCATCCTCGGCAGATCGCTTCAGCGCTGGGGGCCTATCCCGAGGTCGTGAAGTGGCAGGGAGCCGTGGCCAACGAGGGACATCAGGATCTCCTGACCCTGCGGGTAGCCGTCGAGGAGGGTGCCGAACTCGACGCGGATGGCTTGAAGCGCTCGGTCGAGGAGGCGGTGAAGATTAGGCTAGAGCTCGAGGTGGTCGCCCTGGGGGGGGTTGGAGAGCACGCCGGACAGGTGGTGGACGAGCGGCCTCGACCTCTGTAGGGGCGACCGAAGCTCACCTCGAATCGATCGAACGTCTCGCCAGGCGATCGAGTCGCTCGCCGTTCGCTGTTACGCCCTCGGCCACGGCACGCAGGTCGTGGCTCAGCTGCTCTTGGCCTACCTCGACGCGGATCATGCGCCCTTCGATCCGGGTCAAACGCCCATCGAGACTGTCCAACCGACCACCGTGCTCCTCGTAGATCCGGCCGATCATCTCGTAGTTTCGCGTGATCCCCGTCGCGTTTTCTCGGATTCCCTTCGCGTTTTCTCGGATTCCCGTCGCGTTTTCTCGGATTCCCGTCGCGTTTTCTCGGATTCCCGTCGCGTTCTCTCGGAGTCCCGTCGCGTTCTCTTGGATTCCCGTCGCGTTCTCTTGGATTCCCGTCGCGTTCTCTCGGATCAGGTGTGCGTTCCCCTGAATCAGGAGTTTCAGTTCTAGGAATTGCTGGTGGGTCATCGGTTCCCGGACGTTCGGAGGATGCTAGAGCGTATTCTACGCATCGGGGGTGGGCTGGAACATGTCCGGTTGGGACGGCGAACGGGTCCCAAAGGTCGACACATCAGACCGGCTGGCCAGCTCCGTAGGACTTGTGTCTTGGCAAGCCCGCACAGGCCGCCCGCACCTACCCCACCCGCCGCACCCACATATTGATCGCCCCCGACGGATGGAGAATCATCATGGGGTCAATGTCGACCGCCTCGACGCTCGCCAGCTCAAGGTCGTACCTGCGTAGGAGAACGGTGAAGATCATGAGCATCTGCATGAGCGCCATGTGCGAGCCGATACACTTCCTCGGCCCACCCCCGAAGGGAAGGTGAGCGAAGGGATTGCGGTGGTTCTTCGCCTCGGGCTCGAAACGGCTCGGGTCGAAGACCTCCGGATCCTCCCATATGTCCGTGTTTCGGTGCATACCGTAGATGTGGGTCAGTACGGTCAGCCCAGCCGGAATGTGGATCCCTTCGACCTCATCGTCTCCGACCGCCATGCGGTCGATCATCCAGAACGAAGGATAGAGCCGCATCGATTCGTCCAACACGCGGAGTGTCAGGTGCAGCTCATGAAGCCCCTCGAATGTGATGGGTCCCGACCCGATCACGGTGTTGATCTCATCGCGCATCTGCGCGAGGTAATGCGGGTGCTTTCCGAGCAGATAAAAGGCCCAGGAAAGGGCCGTCGTGGTGGTCTCGTTGCTCGCAATGAGGAGCTGCAGAGACTCGATCAGGACCTGTTCTTCGCTCAGGGGCTCCTCGGAATCCGGAAATGGAGTCACGAGCATGAACTCGAGCAAATCTCCGTCCCCACCATCCATGGCCTGCCGTCGGGTCTGGATGTAGTTCCTTGCGATCTGCTCGGTCTCGATACGCAACTCCTGATACCGTCGCGACTGTCCGCTTCTCCGGAACCACGGAATCTTGTAGGGCTGCACGATTTGGCGAAGTATGAACTCCTGAATCGTGTTGATGGTGTGTGACAGCCGTTCGATCTCAGAGTCCGTCATCCGACTTCCAAACAGCGCGTTGGCACCCAATCGGAAGGTCAACTCCTCCATCAGTTTGGTGATGTCGACAGGACCATCCGCAGCGTCGAGGTCGAACCTCGCCAGCGAGTCCTCGACCAGCCGCTGCTGTAGAGGCAGAAGCTGAGCCAGCCGGTCGGGACGGAAGCCATGACCTAGAAACCGGCGCTTCCGAAGCCACTCATCCCCGTGACTATTGATCAGACCTCGGCCCTGGAACTCGCCCATGCGCTGGACCCGAATATCCGACATGTGATAGTTGGCCCAGTTCTTCTGCAGAACGTGCTGCACGAAGTCGGGGTCGGCGGACACGATGGCCGGTTTGCCGCCACCCAAATGCAGCGTGAATGTCGGCCCGAGCTGGTGCCGATACCTCTCGAAGATGCGCACGGGGTTTCGGATCATGGCGCGCGCGTCCAGGAAGGCGCGTGCACGCGGCACGTGGGGTGCGTTGGTGATCCGGTCGATGAGCATGGGCCCGCCTTCCTCTACACCTTCTCGAGAAGTCGCGTGGCGTCGAGGCCATCGACGAGGCCGTGCCTTCGCAGGAAGCGCACGATCCCGGAGACGACATCCTCCAGTGGTGGATCTTCTCTGCCGAAGGGCGACCTCGCACGGGCCAGCCGATAGTTCCGGTTGTCGTATCGTTTGAACTCCATCGCGGTGATGTTTTCGACGGAGCGCACGAGGAAGTTGAGCAACGGAAAGAGGAGGTCGTCCTTTCGGCAGTGCTCGATGACGTGCGGGACGAAGTCGGCGAGGTCGTAGTTTACGAATCGCGTGTCGGTCAACTCACCGAGGACCTCCGTGATGTCGAGCATGGTCGAGTGCGTGTCACGCGTGACGTGAAAGGTCTCTCCCACGGTATCGGGCAAGTTGGAGATGGCGACGACGTTGTCAGCGACCAGATCGGCAGGTGAAAAGCTCACCTGGTTCTGCGCGGTGGTGCTGATGCCGTGTTTGAGCATGAAGGTCAGGAGGCGGATCGCGATGTCGAAGTGCTGACCGCCTCCGGTCACGGACGGTGCGATCAGCGCCGGCCGGAAGACGCGAGCGGACAGCCCTTCCCTGATCGCGTTGAGCACGATCTGCTCCGACACCCACTTGCTCTGGCTGTATCCGAAGTCGAGCAACTCCAGGTTCTGGTTGTCGTCGCTCTCGAACAGGGTGTCCCTCGACGACCATCCGAAGACGAACGTCGTGGAGATGTAGTTCACGACCTTCGAGCGGCGACTCCGGGCGAAGCGGACCAAGTCCCGGGTCCCGAGAACGTTGGCGGTGCGCATGGCCGAGTAGTCGAGCAGATAGTTGACCCGTGCCCCGTTGTGGTAGACGGTGTGGATCCCTTCGGCCAAGGACGCCCAGTCCTCCGGTGACAGCCCGAGGTTGGGCAGGGCGAGGTCGCCGCAAACCGGGATCACCCTGCGCCTCCATGTCTCCCAGAATTCGGGGTCCGCAGGTCCGCCAAGCGAGGTCATTGCCTCCCGAAGACGCTCTTCACCGTGGGCAGTGTCCTCGGCCCGCACGACCACGTGGATCGGGTCGTCACACTGCTCGAGCAGGCTCCGGAGCAGGAAGGGTCCGAAGAAACCGGTCCCTCCGGTCAGAAGAATGCCACCTTCACCAGGTGTGGAGCCGGCATCGGAAGAGGATCCGAGATTATGACGTGAGCCGGCACTGACCTCGACCCGGTCGGGCAGCGGCACCCCGACGGGCAGTCGAGAGTCTCGCATCATCATGTCGTGCTCGATCGCTTGGTGCTCTCGCCGAAGCGAGGCCATAGCCCGCTGCAAGCGCACCTTCGCGTGGGGGCCAGAGGCACCCAATTGCCGAACCAGCTCGAACAGTTCGGAGACGGCGATCTTCTGCAACCACCGGACATCGATGCCGGCCGCCAGGTCGGTGGCACCTCGTGCCCTCAGGTATTTCTCGAGATCCAGCGCGAACTCGGCCACCCCAAGCGAGTCGAGACCCACCTCGCCGACGGCCAGGCTCTGCGAGCCCGTGAGGCCATACCGACGGAACATCGTCGCCAGCGACTCGCGCGAAGCGTCTGCCGGGGGGGCCGCCGCCGGTGGGCGGCGATACGAAGCGGCCTCGACTTGCGCTACGACCTTCAAGCGGCTCTCGAGCCATTGGGCACGGGCTCGATGCCGCACGATCTTGCCAGAGCTCGTCTTTGGGATCGTTCGCGCTCGAATGTAGACAACGGTGTCGGCGACGATGCCCAAACGTTGGCTGAGGCTCCGGTTGAGCATCTCCACATCGGGATATCGCTTCGCGTTCCTGAGCTCGGCGACCACAACCAGCGCCTCGCCCCCGCCCTTCTCGACCGCGAACGCGGCGACACATCCCCGACGGACCAGCAGGTCCTCCTCGACGATCGCCTCGATGTCCTGGGGGTGATAGTTGAGGCCGCGAACGATGATCAGGTCCTTCGAGCGGCCGCAGACGAACAGCTCCCCATCTCTCATAAACCCGAGGTCCCCCGTCCGTAGCCAACTCCGCTCGTCGCCGCTTTCACCACAGAGCCTGGCCTCGAACACCCGCTCGGTCAGATCGGGTCGATCCCAGTACCCGAGGCACTTGCTGGGTCCGGTGACCCACACCTCCCCGACCCGCCCCTCGGGCGCGATCCGAGCCTCGTCCCGGACATCCACGATCCGAATCTCGGTCGAACCGACCGGCGCACCGCAGCTGACCAGGTCCACGCCCTCTGCCCGCTCGCTCTCGCAAACGCGCACTTCGTCCGCCCTCAGTCGCTTGGCGTCGAACGATGCGACTCTGGTCCCGCGGTTCGACACCGCCAACGTGTACTCGGCCAGCCCGTAGGCCGTGCAGAAGCTGCCCTCCGTCAGACCGCGGGCACTGAATCTCCTGAGGAATCCGCGGAACACGTCGGCCCGCACCGGCTCCGCGCCGTTCATGACGAGTCGGAGAGAGCCGAGGTCGAGCCGATCGAGCTCGTCGTCCTCGATCTTGTCTGGGCGCAGGCAGTACTGGTAGGCGAAGTTGGGGGCTGCCGTGACTGTCGCTCGATATCGGCTGATGGCTTCGAGCCAGACCAGGGGCCGTTGGATGAAATCGATCGGGGAGATCCCGTAGGTCGTCCCGCCGGCGAGCGCCACGAACAGATAGGAGCCGATCAATCCCATGTCGTGATACTGGGGCAGCCACGACACACCGATGGGGACGTGGCCGAACAGTCCTTCGCAATTGCTGATGACATTGCGGTGCGTGACCATGACCCCCTTTGGCTCGCTCGTCGAACCCGATGTGTACTGCAGGAACAGGACTTCGGAGTGGGCTTCCGGAAAACCGATCCCGGTGGTCGGTTCGGCGTCACCGGTCACGATCCACTTCAATCGCGACGTATAGCCCCCTTTGCCCCACAGCGTTGAGAGATTGGTGCGCGCGTTGTGCAGCTTGATCGACCAGAGGTATGAGCGGTCCGTCAGAACGGCGGCCGCCCCGCAGTCCTCTGCGATGTGGTTCATCTGGTAGAGCGCCGCCCTGAATCCGTGGCTCGACGGCGGGCAGACCGGGACGGGGATCAGCCCGAGCTGCACACAAGCGAAGAACGCACAGTTCAACCGAGAAAACCTCACAGAACCCGTTAAACCGCACAGATACGCCTAATACGCACGGTAGCGGGGGTAGCGGATCGCGTCGTTCCAGGCCCGAAGCGCGCCCGAAGGCCGGTACCTTTGTCAACGGTTTTCACAACGCCCCATTTTCGCGCAGGTCCGGCCCGGACCCCTTCCGCGAGCTCATAGACCGGATCTTCGACGACGCGGGTGCCTGGTGGCTCAGGGGGCCCGGATGAGCGTCCGGATTCACGTGGGCGACTGCCTAGAGCGGCTGCGCACCCTCCCGGAAGAGTCCGTCCACTGCGTCGTGACGAGCCCGCCGTACTGGGGGCTGCGGGACTACGGGGTCGCGGGCGCTATCGGGCTGGAGCCGACGTTGCAGGAACACCTAGAAACGATCGTCACCGTGTTCCGCGAGGTGCGGCGAGTGCTGCGCAAGGACGGCACGCTCTGGCTGAACTACGGGGACTCGTACTCTAGCGGAGATCGTTCGACGCACAGAGCTGGAGCCTCGGACAATAAGGGTCGCCTCGTACAAAACGGCTTGGCACGCCCCAAGACACCGTCTGGCCTCAAGCCGAAGGACCTCGTGATGATGCCCGCCCGCGTCGCCTTGGCGCTCCAGGCGGACGGCTGGTGGCTGAGAAGCGAAATCGTGTGGCACAAACCGAACCCGATGCCGGAGAGTGTGAGGGACCGGCCCACCTCGGCGCACGAGAAGCTGTACCTGCTCACGAAGGCCGCCCGGTACTTCTACGACGCGGATGCGGTGCGGGTGACATGCAGCCCGAACACACATGCCCGGCGAAAAGGTCGCGAGAGAGTACCGCGCAAGGGTTCTGATACGTATGACCGCCGTGCAGGCACATGGAAGGAAAAGAGAACGGTCGCCGAACAGGCAGAAATAGGCGCGAACCTGCGCAACGCCTGGACGATCCCGACCCACGCATATCCCGGCGCCCATTTCGCCACGTTCCCACCCAAGCTGGTCGAGCCGTGCACCAAGGCGGGCACGAGCGAGAAGGGGTGTTGCCCGGAATGCGGGACGACCATTGGCTTAAGAACTCGTGTCGCTCCGGTCAAAGCTGCCAGTGGAGCGACCGGCATGAGCGACCCTTCCCCTGACAACGCAGTTCCGTTTCTGGCCCATCTGACGCCGCCGAGCGTGCGGGAGATCCTGGCGACCCAAGACTTCGACCCCGGCGAACTCGTCGAGACGGCGCTGGAACTCGTGTCCGGCATCGACGTGCGCCACGGCGGCGACGTCCTGCTTTTGGCGCTTGCCATTGGCTGTCTGTGCCAGGGAATCACCACACTCAAGAATGGGCAGGCCGTTGATGACTGAGCGGGGCGACTATCGGGCGATCCATACAGTGCTCCTGGAGAGCCCCGAGTTCGTGGACATGAGCGCGCACGCGCAATTGATCTGGTTCCACCTGAAGCTGCGCCTTGGGGCCACGGGGATCGACGTCATTCCGGCTGCGGAGGCGGTCCTATCCGAGGCGACGAACCTGCCACCCGAAGACGTCCGAAACGCTCTCTTCGAGCTTCAAGGCGAATCCCCTTCGGAGGGGATACCCAATCCCATACCGGAGGGGATACCCAATCCCCCTCGAATGGGATGGCTGATGCGTGAACGCAACGTTTTCTGGCTGCGCAACGCTCTGAAGTTCGAGCCGAGCCGGACGCTCACGAACGACAACCACCGCAAGAATGTAATGAAGCACCTTTGCGGCTTGCCTAAACTCAAGGTTGTCAACGACTTCGCGGATTACTACGAGCTCGTCAGGCCTTTCCCGGACCTATCCCCTCCCCCATCCCCTCAGGTATCCCCTCCCCCATCCCCTCAGGTATCCCCTCCCCCATCCCCTCCGAAGGGGATACCCGATCCCCTACCCGATCACGGAAGAACGGAAGAACGGAATACGGAAGAACGGAATACGGAAGAACGGAATACGGAAGAACGGAATACGGAAAAAGAAAAACCCCCCTATCGGGGGGCCAAAAGAAAAGGGCCGTTGCCGGGTGATTGGGAACCGAACGCCACCCATTCGGAGATCGCCGGGGCGGCGGGCCGGGATCTCGCGTTGGAGGCCGCGCGGTTCCGCGACCATGCGCTGTCGAACGGCCGGGTGCAGACCGACTGGGACGCGGCGTTCCGCAATTGGCTACGCAGCGAGTACGGGCGTCCGGTAGGCAACGGCACGGGACCGCCCGACCCGCTCGACATCGTCAACGACCGGGCGAACCGCGAGCGCTGGTACGAGATCCGCGACGAGCTGGAAGCCAAGGGCGTGGATGCTGAGGCGGCCGCCAAACAAGGCCTCGAAATGCTGAGGGCCGAGCTGTGAGGTGCGTCAAGTTCATCGACGCACAGGCAGCGATCAACCGGCTGCGCTTCGTCTATCCGCTGCCGAGGGACGTGAGCGCGAACGAAGCCGCCAAGCTATGGGCCGAGGTGCTCGATGATCTGCCGGTGGATGATCTGGAGGCTGCGGTCACGGCCTACCTGCGCGACGGCGGGCGGTACTTCCCGAAGCCGGCGGAGATCAGGAAGCTGGCGAAGGCGCATCGGGCGAGCCGCAGCAACGGACAGCGGCCCTCGGATCTGCGCTCGCGTTACCTGCGCTGGGAGAGCGAGGGGGGCAGCGAGGGGCCGTGCCCCGTCTGCGGGGCCGAGCTACGCGATCTCACACCTGCGGAGCGGGGAGTCGAGCCGATCGTCTGGGACGCGGAGACGGGGCGGATGGTTCGTCGCACCACCCCCGGTCCGGTCCGGTTGGGCGTGCTCCACGACGGTCCGAGACACGACGCAGCGAGCATTCCCGCTATCGGATACTGGACCGAGGCCCGGACCGGTCGAGTGAATGGATGAGACGACGTGAGAGCCTACTACAACGAGATCGAGCCGTATGCCGCCGAGTGGCTGCGCAACCTGATCGCCGAGGGGCTGATCGCGCCTGGCGACGTGGACGAGCGGAGCATCGACGAGGTCGCGCCGGATGAGCTCGAGGGCTACACCCAGTGTCACTTCTTCGCCGGGATCGGCGGCTGGGGCCACGCGCTCCGGCTCGCCGGATGGCCCGACGAGCGGCCCGTCTGGACCGGCTCCGTTCCGTGTCAGCCGCTTTCGAGCGCTGGACAGCGACGTGGCCATGCCGATCGAAGACACCTGTGGCCCGCTTTTTTCCGGCTCATCGCCGAGCGCCGGCCTGCAACGCTCTTTGGAGAGCAGGTTGCGAGCAACCTTGGACGTGAATGGCTCGCCGGAGTACGCGCTGATCTGGAGCACGTGGGATATGCCTGCGGGGCCGCCGATCTGCCGGCTGCGAGCGTCGGCGCACCGCACATCCGTCAGCGGCTTTGGTGGGTGGCCGACGCCGATGGCCGGGACGCCAGCGCAGAAGGGATACAACGCAGCGGGCAACACGGATTCCAGCCGGAAGACGACGGATCTGCTGGCGGGCTGGCCGACGCCGAACGCCAGCGACGACAACCAGGACCGGCGAACGATGGCCGGGACCGTGAGGGAGTGGAATCGAGAGGGGGCGAGCCAATCCAGCCTCCCCTTGGTGGCGAAGATGCTCGCGGGCTGGCCGAGCCCGACGGGAAGCACGGGCGGCCCGGAGCCGGACGGGCAGACGGGCCGCAAGCTAGCAACCCTCGCGGGCTGGAATACCCCGGTGGCATCGGATCACAATGGCGCGGCGGAGAACAGGAAGGATCCATGTGCCACTTTTCAGTTGAGGGATCGAGTTTTTTGGACTGTGCGGACGGAAAAGCGCGGCGCGTTGAATCCGGCACATTCCCGCTGGCCCATGGGGTTCCCAACCGCGTGGGACGCCTGCGCGCCTACGGCAACGCGATCGTCCCGCAACTCGCCGCGGCGTTCATCCGGGCCTACCGGAACGTGAGCGAGGTGGCGTGAGGATGGCGGGGGAGAATCGAGAAGGGTTGACTCACAGTCAAGAGAGGAGAACTGATATGCATCGAGGCATCGGACGCCGAGTGAAGGACCGTATCACGGGCTTTGAGGGCGTGGTGACGGGATACTGCGAGTACATCACCGGCTGCAATCAGGCGTTGATTGCCCCGCCGACCAAGGACGATGGTGAGTTTGTGGGGTCACGATGGTTCGACGAACAGCGCCTCGTCCAGCTGGGCGACGAAGCGATCACCCTCGACAATGGCTCGCACCCCGGTCCAGACAAACCGGCACCGATCCGGTGACCACTATCAGGCCGAGGCTGCCCCTGGGCACCCGCATCCGGAAGACGTTCTACGGCCTTCTGACGGTGCTCATCCTGGGGGGCCTGTTGAGCGGGCTGTTGCTATCGGTGATCGCGCTGAACGTCTGGGCTTGGCGCTGGATCCTGGAGGGCCTGGGCTGGTGAGCAGTGACGCCGGGGCCCAAACAGTTGCCGAACTGGCACGCGCTCTCAGAGAAGCAGTCGGTTGCGGGCCTGGTTTCAGGGGCTCGATCATGCTCCACTTCGACGACGGAGAGGCAACCCGCTACGAGTGCAAGACATTCGGTAGAGTCGGGGAAGGAGTTGACCACCGAGAGGCGGGATCTGTAGCTTTGCAGTAGGAAAAGCTAGTCCGGGCACCAGACTTAACTGACCCCGGCACCACGAGCCCCAGAGAGCGCGAGGGGATGAGGTGTCGGGTTTTTTCGTTTGAGGCGAGGAGGGCGTGACACAGTGCCAGTAGCACCAAAGCGTCCGTGCATGCAGCCAGGCTGCAACGTACTGGTGGAGCGCGGCAGGTGCGGTGAGCACACGCGGGCGCACCACCGGCTGGACACGAAGACGCGTGGCAGTGCGAAGGCGCGCGGTTACGGCGGGCCGTGGCGCAGGATCAGGTCACGTCAGCCGAAGGCCGAGCCGCTGTGCCGCCACTGCGCCGAGGACGGCCGCGCGACAGCTGCAACTCTGGTAGATCACGTCGTTCCGCTGGACGCGGGCGGCACGCACGAGACGTCGAACCTGCAGAGCCTGTGCCGGTCGTGCCATGCACAGAAGACGCTCGCTGAGCATCCGAGGACGGTGCGGGCATGAGCGGGCGAGAGACGATGGAGGGGAGGGGGGCTCGCAGCTCCGTGGCCCTCAGCCGCCGAAACCGGTCGGGTGCTTTGTCTTCACGACCGCAGGTTTTGGAGGGGGGGGTTGAGGTGAGCGAAGCGGTGGCCAGCCCCCTGATCTTGAACGGGCTGGACCTAGCGCCGCGGTTGGAGCCGGCGGATGGGTAAGCGTGGCCCGTCACCGAAGCCCACGCGGCTGCGGGTGCTGGAAGGCAACCCCGGCAAACGGGCGTTGAACGACCGCGAGCCGGAGCCACCGGCGGGGCTTCCGCGCTGCCCGAAGGAACTCGACAGGG
>OZ252251.1:0-790323 GCA_965249725.1 Longimicrobiales bacterium | reverse complement strand
AAGGAGTTTGTCGTGAGGCTGCTCGACGACTCCAGGGCTGAGGTAAGCCACCGTCTGGGACGCTTCCGCATCTGGTTCGAACGTGCGGACGAATGGCTTCACGCGGTGGCAGTACCGGAGATCGACCGGTTGATGGCTCCTGGCCCAGATATAGCTGGCCCGGGTGGCGCCCCAGCAGGCGTCGACTCCCGAATCGACCTGGTGGATAAGGAGGACGTCGTTCTCGGAGAGGCAGGTCGCCCGGGTCGTCGGGTCAGGGAGGTGGCGCGGAGTGCCGTCGGGTCTTGGATGGACATCGCTGCGAACGAGATTCAGATC
Organism: Longimicrobiales bacterium; assembly: GCA_965249725.1. Classification (GTDB taxonomy): domain Bacteria; phylum Gemmatimonadota; class Gemmatimonadetes; order Longimicrobiales; family Gaopeijiaceae; genus CBDDCX01. Next base: position 790,005 of record OZ252251.1, on the reverse strand, counting down.
GTGACCGAGCAGGGGATCCCCACGTTGCGTCGCAGGATCGAGCGCCTACCCACCGAGCGCTTGAGCTTGGATCTGTCTCTTTCCCACCATGGCCGTTTCGTAGCCTGTGCGTGGGCTGAGCACGGACGGCTGTCCGGCTGATTCTCGTCGCCCGAGCGCTTATCAACCGGTAGGCGCCACCGACTCGGACGGTCTCCGCTTGAAGCGACGTCCCAGGATCAGGACACCGGCCGGCTCCCCGATCACGGTGAGTCGGTCGCCCTCCTCGAGCACGGTTGCGCCTCGTGGGACGATGACCTCGGACTCGCGATTCACCAGGGCAATGAGTGTGCCCTCGGGCATGTCCACGTCCTTCAGGGCCAGGCCGATGAGTGACCCCGCAGGCGTGTCGGCGGTCAGCGTGACAGCCAAGACCCTCTCGTCTCTCAGCAGGGCCTCTTTCAGCTCCTGGTGATTGGACGCCGACAGCCAGGCTTCCATGAAATCCTCCCGATCCACGCGACCGGCGATCTGAGCCAAGATGCGAAGGTGCTGACCGGGGTCCTTTTCGGGACTCACGAGGAAGAACACCGCGCGCACGGGTTCGGGTTGTTCCTGCTCGGGCCCAGTGGAGGACTCCACGTCCATCTCGATGCCGTCGCGACAACGAACGAGCACCAGTCGGGCGGACTCGATCGTCGTGAGACGGAGGTGGGGGAGCGCCACCCCGTGTGAGACCGGCGTCATGCCCACAACCGTGCCCTTGAGGAAGCCCTCGCCCAGCCTCTTGGCCGAAGTGTCGCACGTTTCCGAAAGATAGGCGGCGGCCTCCCAAATGACGTTGCGAAAGCTGGTGCCACCCGGCACATCGATGATCTGGGCTGTTGCGACCACCTCTTCGAACGGATCCGCATCTCGGAGTCCCTTTTCCTTCATGATCTCGCGGAGTTCGCGGTCCAATCCCGAGTCGCGTTGCCGGCCGAGCCTCTCGAAGACGTGTAGGATCGCCCCCTCGCGGTCCACCCGGTCACGAGCGTAGTACGTATACCACATCGCTCCGAAAGCGATGAGACCTCCCGTAAACAGGCTGGCGAGGAACCCCATCTGCACGATCATCCAGAAGGGAGCAAGCACGCCTAAGACGTGAAGCCAGGGGTAGAACGGCGAGTGATAGCCCGGGTCGTACGACTCGATGCGGCTCTCTCTCATGACGATCACCGCCAGGCAACTGAGCCCGAACATCATGAGCTGGAAGGCCCCGGCGAGCTTGGCGATCTTGGTAGGGTCGAAGAGCAGAACGAAAGCGAGGATCAGAGCCACCGTGGCGTAGATCGCGTACAGCGGTGTTCCGCGGGACTGGATCTTCGAAAGGAAACGCGGGAGCACGTTGTCTCGGCTCATCGCCAGTGGATACCGGGACGCGCTCAGGATTCCCGCGTTCGCCACCGAGGAGAAGGCGAGGACGGCAGCGCCCGTTACCAGGACTCTTCCCCAGGGGCCCACCAGAACGCTGGCCACGGTCGCTACAGGCGTCAGATCGCCGCCGTCCCGTGCCAGTGTATCTGCCGAAAGGACTCCTACCATCACCGCGGTCCCGACCGTATAGACCAGAATGGCCGTGCCGAAGGCCAGGAGCATACCGAGAGGGAGGTTGCGCTCGGGGTCCCGAACCTCCTCCGCCACGCTCGCCACCTTCGTCAGCCCCATGTAGCTGATCACAACCAGGCCCGCCGTGGACACGATGGAAGCCGGCGCCTGCCCGAACATGCCCGACAGATTGCTCCGGGTCACGTGCATCAGACCCGTGCCGGTGAACCAGCCGAGGATCGCTAGAAGTCCGAGAACCATCAGCCCCTGGAATCGAGTGGACTTCCTCGCTCCCAGGACGTTGATGGCACCGAAGAGGATGGCGAAGCCCACGGCGATCGGTACGACGTTGACTTCGGGAAAGAACAGCCGCAGATAGGCCCCGATCCCGATCAGGGCGAAGGCGGCCTTCAGCGAGAGCGCGATCCACGTCCCGAAACCGCCCACCGTACCCATGAGGGGTCCCATGCTTCGATCGAGGAAGTAGTACACTCCCCCCGCTCGCGGCATGGCGGTGGCCAACTCCGCCTTGCTGACGAGGCCAGGGATGATGAGGAGACCGGCCAAGAGGTACGACAACGGCAGTCCCGGCCCGGCTCCGACGGCGGCCAGTCCCGGGAGCAGGAAGAACCCTGAACTCAGCGTGGCGCCTGTCGCGATGGCGTACACGTCCCACAGGCCGAGCTCCTTCTTGAGGAGCTTCGGCTTCTTCATGGCTGCTGTGCGGTCATCGGGAAGCCCCCGTCATGGCTTCACGTAGACCTCTCCGTCCTTCATGACGAAGCGGACATTCCGAAGGTCTGAGATCTCCCGGGTGGGGTCACCCTCGACGGCCACCAGGTCGGCGAGGAGGCCCTCCTGGATCCGTCCCACGCGGTCGCCGATGCCAAAGGTCCGGGCATTGCCGGAGGTGGCGGCCGTCAGAGCGGCCTGGGGCTCCATTCCGTAGTCCACCATCAGCTCGAGCTCCAGCGCATTGTTGCCGTGGGTGTACACACCGATGTCACCTCCAAAGCAGATGGTGACCCCGGAGGCAAGCGCGCGGGCGAAGCTGTTTCGCTTTCGCGTGATGCTCTCCGGCTCGGGGTCGACACCGGGCTGCCAGCCCGAGTAGGTGCGGATGGAGTGACCGGCGGCGAGGGTCGGGCAGAAGGCGACTCCATGCTCGGCCATTAGCTGGAAGCTCTCGTCGGTGGCGCTGTTGCCGTGTTCGATGGTCGTAACACCGGCCAACACGGCTCGACGGATGGCCTCCGGGGTCGAGGCGTGGGCGACGACCGGTCGTCCCGAGGTGTTGGCGACGCTCACGATGGTCTCGAGTTCCTCCTGGGTGAACGCGGGCTGAGTGGATCCATTCGGGCCCCAGCGGTAGTCGGCGTACACCTTGATCAAGTCGGCCCCGCGCCCGATCTGGTCACGAGTGACCCTGATGAGATCGTCGTATCCGTCCGCTTCCTCGGCGCCCTTGGGAAGGTCGATCTCGGGCGCGCCCTTCGGGTTGTAGCTTCCGGTCGCGACGATGGCTTTCGATGCCACTAGCAAGCGTGGGCCCGGAATGACACCGCGGTCGATGGCCTGCTTGATGCCGATGTCGGCGTATCCGGCCCCCTCCGCCCCCAGGTCTCGCATCGTGGTCACGCCCGCCATGAGGCTGTTCTTCACGTGAACGGTCGCTCGGGCCGTGCGCAGGCCCAACGACTCGTTGAGAACCTGGTCCGTCCAGGACGTCTCGTTGTACGGATGCAGAAGAATGTGGGAGTGCCCCTCGATGAGCCCCGGCAGGAGCGTGGTTCCAGGGAGATCGATTTCCGCTGTGCCTCGAGGTGCAGATACTTCCTGTTCTGGTCCGGCGGCTGCGATACGATTCCCGCGGACCAGTACCACCCAGCCGGGATGGAGCGCCTCTCCGTCGAAGACACCGGAGGGGCGTAGCAGGGTGGTCTCTTGTGCGATCAGCGCAGGGCCTGAGGGCACCAGGACGCATAGGAGCAACAGGCAAGAGACCGCGAGGGGCCGGGCTTGGACGAGGATACGCATCGTGCTTTCCGAGGCAGATAGCTGGACTTGGGTGCCCGCTCCGGGCAACCGGCGAGGGGGAGGACGCTTCACACAAGAGGGCTTTGCATCCCCTAGCCGTCAAGCTGCTAGCGGGGTTGGCCGCCCATCCCGCGAGCTGCAGTGGGCCAGTGGCTGATTCCCGTAAGGCGGATGCAGTGGGCTAGCGGCCGACTCCCGTAAGCCGGGCGCTGGGGCTAGTGGCTCACTCCCACTCGATGGTCCCCGGGGGTTTAGAGGTGATGTCCAAGGCGAGGCTGGAAACCCCCGGTAGCTCCAAGATCTGCTCGCGCAGATCATCCAGCACTTCGCTGGCGAGTTCCACCGGAGAGGCCGTCATGGCTCTTTGGGACCGGATGGGCCGGACGACCACCATCTCGCCCTCCCTCCCCCCCACGTCGATCGGAACGAGCACGGTCGGACATTGCCAGATCTCGTCGTATAGGCCGTGACGACGCAGCGCTTCCATGACGATGTGATCGGCCTCTCGCAGGACGTCTAGCCGCGCCCGAGTGGCCGTGGCAGCGATCGGCCGGGCCGCCGTGGGGGCGTCTGGACCGAGGTTCCAGATACAACGGTTGATCCCGGGGATCTCGGCTGTGAGCGTCGAGGCGGCATCGAGCAGGGTGGACCACGGGACGTCGCCGGTCAGCAACACCGGGTGCTCATACGCCCGAAGATCCGCCTTTACGCCCACCGAGCGAATCGGGAGCACGAGAGCTTCGAGCCCGAACCGGCTCGCCGCCTCGGGCACGGCGTCGTGGGCCCCCTCCAGTCCCTCGACATCCGGTACGCCATCACTACAAAGAAGCCGGACTCCGAGGCCGGGCCCTGGGAAGGGATGCCGCCAAAGGGCTCCGTGCGGAATGCCCAGGCTCTCCCCGAGTTCCCGCACCTCGACCTTGTACAACTCGGCGAGAGGTTCGACCACGGTGCCTCGGGCGATCATCTCCTCGATGACCGGCACGCGATTGTGATGCGTCTTGATCGTGTCGGACCGCTTGGTAGCGCCCGTCTCGATCGTGTCGGGATAAATGGTGCCCTGGCCCAGGAGATGATCCTCCACGCCCAGTTCGCGTGCCTTGTCCTGGAAGACGCGAATGAACGTGTCCCCGATGATGCGGCGCTTCTCCTCCGGCTCTATCGCCGTGGCCAGAGCCTCAAGGAAGGTGTCGCTCGCGTCCACGAAATGGAGATTGGTGTCGAGCCCCAACTCACCGAAGAGCTCGAGCACCTTCTGGCTCTCGTCTTTCCGCATGAGCCCATTATCCACGTGGAGCAGATGGAGCCGCTCGGGACCCAGAGCCTGTCCGATAACCGCGGCCGCAACGGTGGAATCGACACCGCCGGAGGCCAGGAGGAAGACCGAACGGTCGCCCACCTGCTCGCTCACACGGTTCCGCTGCTCCTCGATGAAGGCGTCCATCGACCACGAAGCACTACATCCACAGATGTCGAACACGAAGTTTGCGATCATGTCGTCGCCGTGGACGGTGTCGTCGACTTCCGGGTGGAACTGAAAGCCATAGCGTCGCAGCGAGTCCGAACCGATGGCAGCGAACCGGTGATCGGGTGAGCCCTCGGCCGTCACCGTGTAGCCCAACTCCCGGAACTCCGGGCCGACATCGACGACGGAGTCGTAGTGGCTCATCCACACCGGCTCGACCTGATCGAGTCCCCGGAAAAGGCCGTGATCCGACTCGACGTGGAGGTCGGCCCGACCCCACTCCCTTCCTCCGTGGACGACGCGACCGCCGTAGTGCTTGGCGATCTCCTGGTGGCCGAAGCAGAAGCCCAGGATCGGGGTATCCAGGTCGTAGATCTCTTTGGTGTAGTCCGAGTCCTCGCCGTGGGAGGCCAAGCTGGGACTGCCGGAGATGATGATCCCGCGGTAGCCGTGGAAGGCGTCGATGAGGTCTTCAGGCTGCCGGATCTCGGCCAAAACCCCCCGACGGCGGACCTTGGTGGCGATCAGGTGGGCGTACTGCCCTCCGAAGTCTATGACGGCGATGCTGTCGTGTGCCATTGCACCTAGAGGTCTGTTGAAGGACTCGACCGGTATGGGTTACGAACGCCGAGGGTCCGGCCATGTCGGGCGCCCCCCCGGCGGCGCCCCCGGCGCCCCCCCCCGGCGGCCCCTTGCGACCAGCTTACCAAGACCGGCCTTGGGTGGGAAGGGACGGACTTGGGTGAGAGCCGGATTCGCCTTAGAATTGCTGTCTTGTGCGACAACCCCTTCGGGAATCCCAACTGCATTTGGAGGAAAATGGCGGCGTATGGTTAGGGCTTCCGCCAAGAAGGCCGCTTTGGCCTGCCTGGTGGCTGCCTTCGGGGTCCAGACCACCCTCGTCTACACGGACACACGTCAGGACCCCCTTTCCGAGGAGGCCCTGCGCGGTCGATCCCTTTGGCATGACAACGCCTGCCAGGTCTGTCACCAGGTGTATGGGCAGGGCGGTTTTCTGGGTCCGGACCTCACCAACGCCGCCAGCAGAATCGAGGGGTCGCGGCTAGAGTCTCTCCTGACCGTCGGCAGCGGCCAGATGCCTGTGTTCGACTTCACCCCGGAGCAGATCACCGACATGGCCGCGTATCTGGAGGCGTTGGACCGGCCGGATCTGGGACAGGGTCAGTTGCGCCTCGGTTCCGCACCCGAGGGGAGCGGTCCGTGGGGGTTGTTCGACGGCGTAGTGGAGAATGCTCTCGGTACCGCCTCCGCTGAGGCCGCGGCCGGGTATGCGGCCATCGAGGCGCGGCCCTGTACCAGCTGTCACTTTCCTCTGAGCGGCTCTCCTGTGGGCGCCCCTGACCTCTCTACGGTCGTGGGGCGCCTTTCTCTCGAGGAGCTCGAGCAGGTTCTGACCGCCGGTCGCCCCGAGGTGGGAATGCCTCCACCGATTCCGGCCTTTTCGTCGCTGGAGCGCGACGCTGTGGTCGAGTTTCTCAGATGGATGGGTGAGACCAGGGAAGAGTTGCAGGCCGACTTGACCAGGGCGTCCTCGGGCTCCGGACCCCTCGACTGGGGCCGGGTGCCATGGTGGGAGTTTCGATGAGCCAGGCGACCCAGGAGGCGGGAGTCGGCGAGGCCATGGGGGGACCCGCGGTCGTGGGGCGATCCTTGGACGGTACCGAGCTGCGGATCTTCCCCTTCGAGGATGCCGATCCCGTTCGGCAGTTCGCCACACTGACCTTCGTGCGCGGCGGGCTCATCGCGATCGCGATCACCCTCGTCGGAGGTTTGCTCGGGGCGCTGTATTCGGTTCCGTCCCTGGCGCCCACCTTCCAGTCTGTCGGCCTCGACCTGACGCAACTGCGTCCCGTTCATACGACGTTTGCCTCCGCTTGGATCTTCCTGGGCGGCATGGCCGTAGTCCACCGCTACCTCATGGACCACGGAGGCCTGGCCTCCAACGGTGACCGATGGCGGTTGCGCGTGCAGGTGCTCTGCTGGGCGGCGGCGGGCCTCGGGATCCTCGTCACGCTCATGGCCGGCGTCGGCTCGGGGCGGGAATACGTGGGATTCCATCCGGTGTTTTCGGTTCTGATTCTCGGCGGGTGGCTGTGCTACGTCTGGAACTTCTTTCGGATCGTTGGACCGGGGTTCTGGGATCGTCCCCTTTACGTCACCATGTGGGGCGTCGGGACCGTGTTCTTCATGTACACGTTCCTTGAACAGCATGCCTACCTCCTCCCCGGGATGTGGGAAGATCCGGTCCAGGATCTGAGGGTCCAGTGGAAGGCGACCGGCACTATGGTCGGGGCGTACAACCTGTTCGTGTACGGCTCGGTCATCTACATCGGAGAGCGCATCTCGGGGGATGCCGAGTACGGGCACTCGCGAACCGCGTACGCTCTTTTCTCGGTAGGCCTCCTGAACTCCTTCACCAATTTTGCGCACCACACGTATCATCTCCCCCAACGTGAGCTGGTGAAGTGGATCGCCTTCGTGGTGAGCATGATGGAGGTCATCATCCTGGTACGGGCCGTCTCCGACCTGTCGAGGCTGGTGCGTACAAGGGAGGACAGGCCCTTCTGCGCTACCCGAGGCAGCTTCGCAGCGGCGAAATACTGGTCGGTCGCCATCGTCGGTTCGGCGGTGCTCATCTCCATTCCCCCGCTGAACGCGATTATTCACGGGACGTATGCAGTCACGGGACACGCCATGGGCGCCACCATAGGGATCGACACGATGATCCTGTTGGGTGCCGTGATCTGGATCGTGGGTGAGCACCTGAGGGCCCGAGAGGGTGAGGTCGCCTCGGACCCGCTCCACTGCACCGGCATGCGGTGGTCGGTCATCGGGCTCAACGTCGGGGTGGCTCTCCTGGTGTTTTGGCTGCACTTGGTCGGCGTCGTCACCGGACTGACCCGCATGCGGCTCGCCCCCGACGAGATCTACGTGCCACCCGCATGGCTCGGGGCCTCGTCAGGCGTCCTGTTCGCGCTTACCGGGGCGATTGCCTTCGCGTTCTTCGGATCGATGCTCTGGACGCTGATCCCCCTCTCCTTTCGGCCGCTCCGAACCGCGGACTCGCCCTGACCGCACTCACCACCAGTAACCGAAGAGAGATCTGACCCTTGGCCAAGCAGCAGCAGCCGACGTTCCGAGACGCGGTCGGACCCTCGGACATCATCGAGAATATCGACAGAGCCGCCAGCGCCATCGATGGCGGACCGAGCCTCCCGGCTCAGCGTTTGGCGATCAAGGCGCTCGAGCCGAGCCGGGCCGATCAGGAGACCGAGGCCGTACGGAACGTCTTTCTACGGAAGCGAGACCTGATGCTCCAGGAGCTTCGCACCATGGGTATCGAGTGCGAGCACGAGCCCTCGGGTACGTTCTACGTCTGGGCCGACATCGGCGGCCTTCCAAAGTCTTTCAACGACGCCGACGAGTTCTTCCGCGCCGCCCTTGAGAAGAAGGTACTGACCGTCCCGGGGCGGTTCTTCGACGTGAATCCGGGTGGCATCAAGTCGGTGAACAAGGACCTCAAGAAGTGGGTCCGGTTCTCTTTCGGTCCGCCAGAGGCGAACGTTCGTATGGGGGTGGAGCGGCTCGCGGAAATGCTGCGGGGCGAATAGCGGCCCGGGACACAGTTTCCACATAACGGCTCGGAGGGTCCATGGCGCACCGGCGTGGCGCCAGTTGGCGAGACGAGGCCGCAGCGGGCCTCATGGCGAAGACACTCTCCGGCGTCGAGATGGAGGGGCCCGTCCTCGTCATGCTCGAGGGACGAGATGAGGTGGTCGAGGCAGTCGCTTCTGCCGGCGGCACACCCCAGCTCTGGCACAGGATGGCGATTGGCGGCCGCCCGGCTTCGGTCTGGCCCGAGGGAGGACCGTTTGCAGCAGCGACGCTCCGGCTGCCCAAGGCGAAGGACGAGTTGGAGATGAACGTGCACGCGGCTGCTGCTTGCCTCGTGCCAGGCGGACGGCTCTGGGTGTACGGAGCCAACGATGAGGGGGCCGGCTCGGCCGAGGGACGGATCCGACAGGTCATGGACTCCACGACCACCATCGCCTCGGGTGGCCGCTGCAGAGTCGTCCAGGCGGTTCGCCCAGATCAGATGTCCGGTTCGCCGGCCACGTTTTCCGCGTGGCGAGGCACGCACGCTTTGGATGTCGCGCACCTTCCGGACACCTGGACGTCGTATCCCGGGGTGTTCGCCCACGGTCGAGTCGACGCGGGGACTCGAGCCCTCATGGAAGCGATTCCGCTGCCCTCTCCCGCGACCAGAGTGCTCGACTTCGCGTGTGGGTCGGGGCTTCTCGGAGCGTACGTTGCGGCCCGGGAGCCTTCCGTCTCCGTGGACTTTCTCGACGTCGACACGGTCGCCCTCGCGGCGGTAGCCCTGAATATCCCTGGGGCGCGGACCGTCCTCTCCGACGGGTTCGAGGGGTTGTACCAGGAGCGCTACGACCTGATCGTCAGCAACCCGCCCTATCATGAAGGAAAGGACGAGACGGGGTGGGTCCTGGAGGAACTCGCCTCAGGTGCACCGGCCCATCTCACGGAGAAGGGCACGCTCCTCTTCGTGACTCAGCGACGCCTCCCTGTCAGGACTCACTTGGAGGCGGCGTTCGATACCGTGGGGGTCGTCTTGGACGAGGGACCCCACCGGATCTGGCGTGCGAACCCGTAGGTCTCCCAAGCGCGTAACCTTTGCGCGGGCCGTGGGTAGCCCCCAACGTTCCACTCGGCTAGGCCAACCCCACCGAGTTCGCGTGGTCGTCTTCTTCACGGAGGAGTCCGTTTGCCCCCGGGCGTCCGAAGCCGGCTAGCCCGCACCTCACGCTACCGCCGCCGCCAACTGATCCCTCGAGAGATCACTCTCCAGCTCGGCGACGGACTCGTGTTGTTCGCCCGCCAGGACCGGGTCTTGGAGGTCGTCTCACGCAACGTGTCGGAGGCGGTAAGCTGAGGCCTTCCGCCACCTTGCGGAATTCCGGGTGTATCCGCATTCATGGTCGCTTGATTTCCTCTATCCACCGGCCCGAAAGGTCCTGAGCGTGGAACCAACCGACGTAGCTGATCCGCAGTATTACCATAAGGTCGTCGACTGCCAGTGGGCGTGTCCGGCACATACGCCTGTGCCTGAGTACATCCGGCTCATCGCAGAGGGGCGGTTCACCGAGTCGTACATGCTCAACCGCGACTCGAACGTCTTTCCGGGTATTCTCGGGAGGACCTGTGACCGCCCTTGTGAGCCCGCCTGTCGGCGGGTTCGAGTCGAGGACGAGCCCGTCGCCATATGCCGACTCAAGCGGGTGGCTTCCGATCTGAGGGACGACGTTTCCGATCTGCTCCCCAAGGCTCCCGAGGACAGGAACGGCAAGCGCGTGGCGTTGATCGGTGCCGGTCCCGCGTCGCTCACCGTGGCCAACGATCTCATGCAGCTCGGATACGACTGCGTGCTCTTCGAGAAGATGGACCGCCCCGGTGGGCTCATGCGGACCAACATCCCGTCCTTCCGGCTGCCTGCCCAGGTGCTCGATGAGGAGATCGCTGCAATTCTCGACATTGGAGTGGAGGTCCATTACAACCACTCGGTCGATAGTCTGAAGACGTTTCTCGACGAGGGAGACTTCGATGCGGTCTTCATCGGGACGGGAGCTCCCAAGGGCAAGGAGCTCAACATCCCGGGCAGGGAAGAGGCCGACTCCAACATCCATATCGGCATCGAGTGGCTCGAGTCCGTCCACTTCCAGCACGTGGAGTCGATCGGCGAGCGCGTTCTGGTGATCGGGGTCGGCAACACAGCCATGGACTGCTGCCGGACCGCGAAACGGATCGGCGGCCTCGACGTCAAGGTCGTGGCCCGAAAGAGCCGGCCGCACTTCAAGGCATCCGCGTGGGAGCTCGAGGACGCCGAGGAAGAAGTCGTGGAGATCGTCGAAGACCACTCTCCGGCCCGTTTCATTCTCGAGGACGGCCGTCTGGTAGGGATGGAATTCGACATCGTCGAATGGCACCCGGACGAGAATGGGCGGCTCAAAGCCACGAAGCTCGACTCTACCGTGATTCCATGCGACGACGTGATCCTGGCCATCGGCCAAGACAATGCCTTCCCCTGGATCGAGCGCGACATCGGCATCGAGTTCGGGGAGTGGGACATGCCCGTGGTGGACAAGACCACGTTCCAGACCACACGGGACGGCGTGTTCGTGGGCGGAGATGCGGCCTGGGGTCCTGAGAACATCATCTGGGCCGTGGAGCACGGGCATCAGGCGGCGATCTCGATCCACAACCACTGCGAGGGCGTTCCACTCATCGACCGCCCCCCGTATGGCATGAATCTAGTGTCTCAGAAGATGGGGCTCCACTCGTGGAGTTACGGCAGCGACTACAACCCGGCCTCCCGCTCCAAGATGAACCACGTCGACCTCGTCGAACGCTTCAAGGCGCTCGAGGTGGAGGTCGAGTTGGGGTTCGATCCCGTGCAGACAGCGCTGGAGGTGGAACGATGTCTGAACTGCGACATTCAGACACATTTCACGCCCAAGCTGTGCATTGAATGCGACGCCTGCATCGACGTGTGCCCCGTCTACTGCCTGACCATCACGGAGGACGGCACGGAGGAGGACCTGAGGACCCGGCTCACCGCCCCTGCGGACAACCTCGATCAGGACATCTACGTGTCCGAGGGGCTCCCGCAGACCGCTCGTGTCATGGTCAAAGACGAGGATCTGTGCGTCCACTGTGGACTCTGCGCAGAGCGCTGCCCGACGGCCGCCTGGGACATGCGTAAGTTCGACCTCCTAATCCCCTACGCCGGTAAAGAGACTTGGTCCGAGACACTCGAACCCGCATAAACGACTTCGCCCTGAAGATCGCGACGGTCAACGGCACGGGCTCTGCCAGTGCAAACGGTCTGCTCACGCAGGCGGTCTTCCGCATGGGAGTCCCCGTCTCGGGAAAGAACGTCTTTCCGTCGAACATCCAGGGGCTACCTACGTGGTACGAGATCCGGGTCAACAAGGACGGGTACGATGCTCGGTCGGCCAGCCTCGATGTCATGGTCGCGATGAACCCCAAGACCTACGAGCGGGACATCGCCGAGGTGAGCCCCGGAGGCTGTGTCATCTACGACTCGACCCGGCCATTGGACGAGGAGTTGAGGCGTGACGACGTCACGTTTTTGGGTGTGCCGATGGCCAAGATGTGCATCGAGAACTTCGAGGGAGCGCGCGAGCGGCTTCTGATGACGAACATCGCGTATGTCGGCACGCTGATGGGTCTGCTCGATATCGATACCGAGGTGGTGCACGCGCTGATCGACGAGAAGTTCTCGAATAAGCCCAAGCTCCTGGAGTCGAACGAGGTGGCGATTGGGCTTGGGTACGAGTATGCGAAGGAACACTTCGACTGTCCCCTTCCGGTGCGGTTGGAGACCATGGACAGCACGCGAGACTGCGTGCTCATTACGGGCAACGCGGCGGCGGCGCTGGGCTGCGTCTACGCCGGGGCCACCGTCGGAGCCTGGTATCCCATTACGCCGGCCACGTCGGTCATGGACTCGTTCAAGGCGTTTTGCAGTCGCTTCCGCGTCGACCCTGAAACCGGCAAAAACCTCTACTGCATCATCCAGGCCGAGGATGAGCTGGCGGCCATCGGGATGGTGCTCGGGGCCTCGTGGATGGGCGCGAGGGCGTTCACACCAACGAGCGGTGCCGGCATCTCCCTGATGAATGAGTTCATCGGCTTGGCCTATTACGCAGAGATCCCCGCTGTGCTGTTCGACGTTCAGCGCACGGGCCCGTCGACGGGCATGCCGACCCGGACCCAGCAGGGCGATTTCTTCGCGGTGATTTTTGCGTCGCACGGTGACACCAAGCACGTAGCTCTCTTTCCCGCCGAGCCGGGGGAGTGCTTCCACATGGCGGTAGCGGCCTTCGATCTCGCCGACTGGTTCCAGACGCCCGTTTTCGTGGTCTCGGATCTGGACATCGGCATGAACGACTGGATGTGCGACCGTCTGGAATGGGATGACGACTACGTGCCCGACAGGGGCAAGGTACTTTCGGCTGAGGAGATCGAAGGGCTCGACAAGTTTTACCGGTACATGGATGTGGACGGGGATGGCATCCCCTATCGCACGCTTCCGGGCGTGCATCCGGACGGAGCCTTTTTCACAAGGGGCTCGGGCCACGACCGATTCGGGCGATACACGGAGGACGGCGACCTCTACAAGGAGGTCGTGGATCGCATCTCCAGGAAGATCGACTCCGCCGCGGAGAAGGTGCCGAGTCCGGAGATACGCACGTCCGATGGCGCGACGGTCTCTATCGTCACCGTGGGCAGCTGCCGTGGCGCCGTGCTCGAGGCGGTCGATCGATTGGCGGACGAAGGGGTGGCCGTGGACTACATGCGGATCAAGGCGTTTCCCTTCTCGAGTGCGGTCGAGGAGTTCCTCGAGGCTCATGAGACGAACATCGTCGTGGAGCTGAACCGCGACGCGCAGCTCCTGCGCCTCCTTTCTCTGGAGACGGGAATCCAGAAGGGTAGGCTCGCATCGGTGAGAGACTATCGAGGCTTTCCGATTACGGCCGAATATGTCCTCGACGGTGTCCGGGAGCAGCTTGGACTCATCCCGACGGAAGCGGGGTAGGAGCCTCCATGGCACAGACAGCGAAACCCACGGTCCGACACCCGCGTTTTCGGAAGAACGCCCTGGGGCTAACCCAGCGCGATTACGAGGGCACCACGTCGACGTTGTGCGCCGGTTGCGGGCACGACTCGATCACGGCTGCCATCGTTCAGACCTTTTTCGAGTTGGACGTTGCGCCTCACAGGGTGGCCAAGCTGAGCGGCATCGGCTGTTCGTCCAAGACGCCGGCCTACTTTCTGAGCGAGGCTCACGGCTTCAACTCGGTGCATGGCCGCATGCCCTCCATCGCCACGGGCGCCAACGCAGCCAACCGGGAACTCGTCTACATCGGCATCTCCGGAGACGGCGACTCGTTGTCGATCGGCCTGGGTCAGCTTTGCCACGCCATACGGCGCAACGTGGACATGACCTACGTGCTCGAGAACAACGGCGTGTATGCTCTCACGAAGGGGCAGTTCTCGGCATCCGCGGACGTGGGTACGCTGTCCAAGCGGGGCGAGGCCAACCGGATGTATCCCATCGATCCGGTTCCACTTGCGCTCACCCTGGGGGCGACCTTCGTGGCGCGCAGCTTCTCCGGGGACAAGGCCCAGCTGGTACCGCTGCTCAAGGCCGCCCTCAAGCACAAGGGCTTCGCGTTGGTGGACGTCATCTCCCCGTGCGTGACCTTCAACGACCACGAGGGCTCGACCAAGAGCTACGCCCACACCCGGTTCCACAACACCGAGGTCGTCGAGACCGACTTCGTGCCGCTCAGAAGCGAGATCATGGCTGAGCAGGCCGAGGGGTCGGTCACGGCCGTCATGATGCACGACGGGAGTACCGTGCGTTTCCGCTCGGTGAGCGAGGGCTACGATCCTACGGACCGGAACGCGGCGTACAACCACCTCCGGGAGGTGCAGGGGCGAGGTGAGGTCGCGACCGGGCTGCTCTACATCGAGCCTACCGGGCAGGACATGCACGGCTTCGAGGACACGGTCGACGAGGCCCTGGCTACCGTCCCTTACGACAAGCTATGTCCGGGCAGCGAGGCGTTGGACAAGCTACAAGGCCGCTGGCGGTAGGCCGTGACCGACGAAGCCGGACGGATCGAGGGCATCTGGCTCAAGACGTCACATGGCGGTCCGATGGACACCGTTGAGGAGGTGGTCGCGGTGGAGGGTCGCGGCCTCGAGGGGAACGCGGACCTCGACGGCCAGCGTCACGTCACGCTCATCGAGAAGGAGGTCTTCGAGACCCTCGCCGACGAGTTGAGCGACGACGTTGAGCCGAGCATGCGGCGTGCGAACTTCCTGCTGAGCGGGATTCGTTTGGAGGACAGCAAGCACCAGGTGCTCGCCCTGGGCGACCTCCGCATCCGCATCCGCGGAGAGACCCGCCCGTGCGCGATCATGGATCGGGCGTGCGAAGGCCTGAAGGACGCGCTTTCGCCCCATTGGAGGGGTGGAGCGCACGGAGGCGTGCTGAACGACGCGACGGTGCGCGTCGGTGATGCCGTACGCTGGGAGGACGAGGGCTAGCTCGCCCTAGTAGCCCAACCGGGTGGCCCAACCGGGTGGCCCAACCGGGTGGCCCAACCGGGTGGCCCGACCGGGTGGCCCGACCGGGCTGAGCGAACTCAGTCGGCGCCCACGTCCAAGTAGATCTTTCCGCCCTTCTCGTTGAACTCCTCGGCCTTCTCCTGAAGGCCGGTCTCCACAGCGTCCTGACCGTTCAGGCCCTTCGCGGCCGCGTAGTCCCGGATGTCCTGCGTGATCTTCATCGAGCAGAACTTGGGGCCACACATCGAGCAGAAGTGGGCCACCTTGGCCCCGTCCGCCGGCAGGGTCTCGTCGTGGTATTCGCGCGCGGTGACAGGGTCCAAGGCCAGGTTGAACTGGTCTTCCCAACGGAAGTCGAAACGAGCCTTGCTGATGGCGTCGTCCCACTCGCGGGCCCCGGGATGTCCCTTTGCCAGATCGGCGGCATGCGCGGCGATCTTGTACGTGATCACGCCCGCCTTCACGTCCTCCCGGTTGGGAAGGCCGAGGTGCTCCTTGGGTGTTACGTAGCAGAGCATGGCCGTGCCATACCAGCCGATCTGCGCGGCACCGATGGCGCTCGTGATGTGATCGTACCCGGGCGCGATGTCCGTCGTGAGTGGCCCGAGCGTGTAGAACGGCGCCTCGTCGCACCACTCCAACTGCTTGTCCATGTTCTCTTTGATCATGTGCATGGGCACGTGTCCGGGGCCCTCGTTCATGACCTGAACACCGTGCTCCCAGGCGATTCTCGTCAGCTCGCCCTGGGTCTTGAGCTCGGCGAACTGAGCCTCGTCGTTGGCGTCGGCCAGGGAGCCGGGCCGGAGGCCGTCGCCCAGAGAGAACGCGACATCGTAGGCCGCCATGATCTCGCAGATGTCCCGGAAGCGCGTGTAGAGAAAGCTCTCCTTGTGATGCGACAGGCACCACTTGGCCATAATGGAGCCGCCGCGGGAGACGATGCCGGTGACGCGCTGGGCCGTCATCGGCACGTAGCGTAGCAGCACTCCCGCGTGGACCGTGAAGTAGTCAACCCCCTGCTCACACTGCTCGATCAGGGTGTCGCGGTATACCTCCCACGTCAGGTCCTTGGGGACCCCGTTCACCTTTTCCAGAGCCTGATAGATGGGCACGGTACCGATGGGGACCGGCGAGTTCCGAACGATCCACTGACGGGTCTCGTGGATGTTCTTGCCGGTGGAGAGGTCCATTACGGTGTCGGCCCCCCATAGGGTGGCCCAACGGAGCTTCTCCACTTCCTCCTCGATGGAGGAGCTGACCGCCGAGTTCCCGATGTTGGCGTTGATTTTCACCTGGAAGGCGCGCCCGATGATCATGGGCTCGGACTCCGGGTGGTTGATGTTCGACGGGATGATGGCACGGCCCCGGGCCACTTCAGAACGCACGAACTCGGCGTCCATGCCCTCGCGGATCGCGATGAACTCCATCTCCGGGGTGATCTCGCCCCGCTTGGCGTAGTGCATTTGAGTGACCGGGCCGCCCGTGGAGCGCAGCGGGCGGTTCTGGAGCGCATCCGGGATCGGTACGGATGCGTCGGGGTCCACCGGCCGATACGTGGTCTCGCCCTCTGCAACGTCGCCTCTCCCCACGATCCACTCCTCGCGAAGCTTGGGCAGACCCAGATGAGGATCGGTGCCCAACGGGCCGCTGGTGTCGTTCACTCGGATCGGCGGCTCGCCACCGGACAGCTCTATCTCCCTCATGGGGACTCGAACGCCGTGTCGGCCCTCGACGAACACTTTCCGCGAGTTCGGGAACGCGACGCCGTAGTCTCCCTCGTTGGAGTGCGTGGGGGGACGCTCGCCGTTACTCACGGATCCATTCTGCTTCTGCACGGAAATCTCCTTTTCGGAGCGGGTCCTCGGCAGTCCTGAGCACAAAGAGCCGCACCGGTCGCATGCCGGGCGGCCTCCTTGGATGTCTCTACTGCCTCATGCCGCGCTCCCTACGCCGGTGTCAGCCGGATCAGGTTCCAAGGGACTGTCTCAACCCCGTCGGCGTGGGGTACCCCTGGCGGTTCACATCCAAGATAGTCCGCCCTGACGCGGTCAAGCAATTCGGGTCCTGACTCGAGCGGTTGTCAGCGATTTCATGCGTTTGACCGACCCCCACCGATACGGCAAGATGATTGAGCAATGGCAACACTATCGAGATCGACCACTAGCAGTGCGGAGTCGTGTCATGTGGATGAGAAGCGTTCATAGAAGATCGGCGGGGCTGGTCCTCGCTGCGTTGGCGTCCTTGGGTGCGGCGGACCTTGCGGGACAGACCTCCACCGATCCGAACCTGGCCTACGATCCGGCCCTTTTCGCCGACTTGGACTACAGGATGGTCGGCCCCTCACGAGGCGGCCGGGCGACGGCCGTGGCAGGGCATGCCAGCGCCGAGGGGACTTTCTACATGGGGGCCACCGGCGGGGGCGTTTGGAAGACTACGGACTACGGCCAGAGCTGGTGGAACCAGTCGGACGGGTACTTTGCTACCGCGTCCATCGGTGCCATCCGGGTGGCCCCGTCAAAACCCCGAGTCGTGTACGTGGGTACGGGCTCGGACGGCATCCGAAGCAACGTCATCGCCGGCCGAGGTGCCTACCGGTCCGATGACGCCGGTGAGACCTGGAGCGACATCGGCCTTCGCGATATGGGCCAGGTCGGCGCGTTGGTCATCCACCCCCGAAACCCGGATCTGGTGTATGCCGCGGCTCTCGGTCACGCGTTCGGGCGGAATGCGGAGCGGGGCGTTTATCGAAGCAGCAACGGCGGGTCCGGCTGGGACCATGTGCTCTTCACCTCGGACTCGGTCGGCGCGATCGACCTGGAGATGCACCCGACCGACCCCAATACACTCTATGCGGCGATGTGGCGGGGCGAGCGCAAGCCGTGGACCATCATCAGCGGCATGGAGGCTTCCGCTGAGGAGGACGGGATCTGGCGCTCACGGGACGGCGGTGACACGTGGACCTACATGGACGTGGGTCTGCCTGCCGGACTCATCGGCAAGATCGATCTCGCCGTGTCTTTGGACGATCCGGACCGCGTCTACGCGCTCGTCGAGACCAATGAGCCCGAAGAGGGGCTCTACCGCTCCGACGACGCCGGAAGTAGCTGGCGGATGGTCACGAACCACAAGCCGCTGTTGGATCGGCCGTTCTACTATACCAACATCGATGCCGACCCGACCGATGCGGACGTCATCTATGTGAACGCGACGCAGTTCTGGAAGTCCACGGATGGTGGCGTGACCTTCGAACGGCGCTCCACACCCCATGGGGACAACCACGACCTGTGGATCAATCCCATCGACCCGCTGGTCATGGTCCAGTCCAACGACGGGGGCGCCAACGTCACGCGCGACGGGGGCCTCACTTGGTCGACCCAGTCGAATCAGCCCACCGCCGAGCTGTACCAGGTCGACGTGGACGATCGCTTCCCGTACTGGCTCTACGCGGGGCAGCAGGACAACAGCACCATCATGCTGCCGAGCCGAGTGCCCGAGGTCAGTGGTCTGTCGGGCCCTGAGAGCTACTGGATGGCGGTCGGGGGGTGTGAGACAGGCCCCGTCGTGCCGAAGCCGGGCGATCCCAACATCGTCTATGCGAACTGCAAGGGGCGTTTCGGGCGGTACAATCACAGTACGGGCCAGGAGAAGCAGTACTACGTGGGTGCCGTCAACCTTTATGGCGTCAATCCCGGTGAGCTGCCGTACCGCTTCCAACGAGTCGTCCCCATCGAAGTCTCGCCCCATGACCCCGGGACGGTGTACCACGGATCGCAGTTCGTGCATCGCACCCGGGACGAGGGAGTCACGTGGGAGCAGCTGAGCCCCGACCTGACGGCGTTTCGACCGGAGCGCCAGGTGATTTCAGGGACGCCCATCACTCGCGACATCACGGGCGAGGAGCACTACAGCGTGCTCTACGTCATCGAAGAGTCTCCAGTCGAGCGGGGGGTCATCTGGACCGGGGCCAACGACGGACCGGTGTATGTGACCCGGGACGACGGGGTATCATGGACAGACGTCACCCCTCCGGACATGCCGCCGGAAGGCCGTATCCAGAACATCGATCCGTCTCCGCATCGTGGGGGCAGCGCCTACGTTGCCGGCTATCGGTATCTGTTGGACGACTTCCGCCCTTACATCTACCGGACCGACGACTACGGGGAGACCTGGACCCTCCTCACCGACGGGACCAACGGGATTCCGGACGATTACCCGACCCGGGTGGTTCGTGAAGATCCCGACCGGTCGGGGCTTCTGTATGCGGGCACCGAATTCGGCATGTTCATCTCGTTCGACGACGGTGGGCACTGGCAATCTTTCCAATTGGATCTACCTGTCACGCCGATCACCGACTTGAGGGTCCACAACCAAGACCTCGTCATATCCACGATGGGCCGGTCGTTCTGGATCCTGGACGACGTCACGCCCTTGCATGAGATCGACGAGACTCTGGCCTCCGCTCGAGTCCATCTGTTCCAGCCGAAGGACGCCTATCGGGTTCGCGGTGGTGGCCGAAGGGGTGGCGGGTCCGGTTCGGGCCAGCCCGAATATCCACAGCCCGGAGCCCTGATCGACTACTATCTCGGGGGCGACGCCGGCGAGGTGACCCTGGAGATTCTCGACCATGAGGGGGCGATCGTACGGGGCTATAAGAGCGCCGACGGTGCCTATCCTTACGCCGAGTTCGAGGCGATGGGTGCGCCGGCCGCGAGCGGTGGGGGAGAGCCACGGGTCGCGACGACGGCGGGGATGCACCGCTTCGTGTGGAACCTGCAATATCCCGGGGGACTGGCGGGCCGCGGTCCGTTGGCCGTGCCCGGTGAGTTCGAGGTCCGGTTGACCGTAGACGGTGAGACGCGGAGCCATACCCTCGACGTTCTCGTGGACCCAAGAGTGGCGGATGACAACGTCACGTTGGCGGACATGCAGGAGCAGTTCGCCCTCAACATCCGCATCCGGGACGCTCTGATCCGCGGACGTTTGGCCGTACGCGACCTCGCGTCGGCCCAGGAGGACATGGAGGCGGGAGGCGAGGCGGGCCGAGACGCGGCCGCCCGGGCGCTGGCCGCGCTGGAGGCGCTCGCCGAGGTGGAGGCGGCGCTGGTTTCGAGAACGGACGGCAGCTACCAAACACCCATGTTGGTTGATCAGCTGAGCTACCTGTATGGCATGACGTCACGGGCGGATCAGAGACCCGGGGTGGACGCCTATGAGCGCCTGCAGGTACTGGAGGTGGAGTTGGAGCGCCACATCGAGACATTGCAGCGCATCATGCGGACACCTATCGCCGAAGACCTGCAGTAGGGAGCCCTCTAGAAGGAGGTGCCCCGGGGAGGAGTCGGCCGGGGGCCCGGGGGGCGGGTCTACTGCGTGGCGAAGATGAAGGTGTAGGTCTCGCCCAGCTCGAACTTGGCGTTGCTCGGAATAAGGTCCAAAAGAGCCAGGCCCAGTGCCCGATCCGACGTGGTAATGGAGATGCCGACGAGCCCCCTGATCGAGAGGTCTCCAGGCATGCCGCCCGGGAGAATCCAGTGCTCCCAATCGAGCTGATACCTTTCCCTGTCGAAGGAGAAGTTGGCTGGGAGCATATCGACCAACTCCGGGGGCACTACGCCGGGATCGGTGTCGTCAGGCCATGGGTTGTTCTCGATGGACAGTCGCGTGGCCGCTTCCTCCACGACGCTGAACGAGGCCCTGACCTCGGTGGCGCGTGCCCGGGTTAGCACTTCCTGCATCTGAGGGATTGCGATGCGCGTCAGGACGCTCACGATCATCATGATCGTGACGGCCTCCACGACGGTGAATCCGCGACGCTGCGTCTGGTCCATCAGTCGAGCACTGCCAAGTCGAGAATGTCGGCGCCCTCGCCGACGAAATCGTCGATGGGCTCAACGGACGAGTAGGAAAGGATGACCCGTGACGTACGGCCGAGAATCCGGTAGTCGCGGTCGGTGAGTCGGATGTACTCCATGCCCTGGAAGACGGGCCCCGCGTCTTCGAGATCGATGGGCACTCGTCCGGTATCGAGCCGGTATTGCTCGATCTTCTGCGCCTGGAAGTACATGACTAGCCTGAGGGTCGCCTCTTCCTGTTCGGTCGGGGGTGGGCCCGGCGACTGGATACGCAGAACGGTGGGGGGCCAGATCCAGATCCAGACGGAGATAGCCGTGGCGAGTGCGAGGGCCAAATGCCGGACACCGTATCCCTGCGTACGCAGGAGCTCTTCGCGAGTTTCCTCCTCGTGCTCGGCCTTCTCGCTCTGCTCACGCATAACGGCTGCCACAACGTCATCGCGCTCGCTGGCCTCGCTGAGCTCCACATCGAGAGTCTCAGCTTCTTCAGGCTGATCGCCTTCCGGCTGAGTCTCCGGGTCTTCGGGCCTGTCCGGCTCCATCGGTCGCCTCGTCAACGCCTGTAGACTAAAACGCCTCCCCGAAGCGTGCTCGAACGGCTCCAGGGAAGCATCCCCATATAAAGATAAACACCCCCGTCGCGCTACGCACGAAGGTTCTTTCCGTCAGAGCGCCAGCTTCTTGTACTTGATGCGATGCGGCTGGTCGGCTTCCGCCCCCAGGCGCCGACGTCGGTCCTCCTCGTATTCCTGGTAGTTGCCCTCGAACCAGACGGCCTTGCTCTCACCCTCGAAGGCCAGGATGTGAGTCGCGATTCGGTCCAAGAACCAGCGGTCGTGAGAGATGACCATGACCGAGCCCGCAAACGACAGCAGCGCCTCCTCGAGGGCCCGCAGGGTGTCGACGTCGAGATCGTTGGTGGGCTCATCCAGGAGAATGAGGTTCCCGCCTTCCTTGAGGAGCTTGGCCAGGTGCAGGCGATTCCGCTCCCCTCCCGAGAGCACCCCGACTTTCTTCTGCTGATCTGCGCCCCGGAAGTTGAACCAGGACAAGTAGGCGCGCGGGTTCACCTCGACCCGCCCGAACTCGAGGATTTCCTGACCCTGCGCCACCTCCTCGAACACGGTCTTCTCGGGATCGAGATCCGCCCTCGACTGGTCGACATAGGCGAGTTGGACGGTCTGACCCAGCTGCATGGTGCCTGCATCAGGCTCTTCCTGATCTGTGATCATGCGGAAGAGGGTCGTTTTGCCTGCGCCGTTGGGCCCGATAATGCCCACGATCGCGCCAGGGGGAAGCGAAAAGGAGAGATGCTCCAACAGCAAGACCTCGTCGTAGCCCTTCTTCACTCCCTCGCAAAGCACCACGTCGTTGCCTAGGCGAGGGCCCTTCGGGATGAGAATCTCTGCCGTCTTGACCTGCTCACGCTCGTCCTGAGCCAGAAGATCCTCGTACGCGCCGATGCGCGCCTTGCCCTTGGCGTGACGAGCCCGAGGCGCCATCCGGATCCACTCCAACTCACGCTCCAAGGTGCCCTGTCGGGTCGACGCCTGCTTCTCCTCGACCCGCAGTCGCTCCCGCTTCTGCTCGAGCCAGGAGGAGTAGTTGCCCTTCCAGGGGATTCCCTCGCCGCGGTCGAGCTCGAGGATCCACTCTGCGACGTTGTCGAGGAAGTAGCGGTCGTGCGTGATGGCGACGATCGTGCCCGTGAAGTCGGCCAGGAACCGCTCGAGCCAAGCGACCGATTCGGCGTCCAAGTGATTGGTGGGCTCGTCCAGCAGGAGCATGTCCGGCTCCTCGAGCAGTACCCGACATAGAGCGACTCGCCTCCGTTCACCCCCAGAAAGCGTCGTGACGTCAGTGTCGGGAGGGGGGAGGCGGAGCGCCTCCATGGCGATTTCCACCCTCCTATCGAGATCCCAAGCGTTGGAGGCGTCGATTCGATCCTGTAGGCGGGATTGCTTGGCGATGAGCGACTCCATCTCGTCGTCGCTCATGGGTTCCGCGAACTGCATGCTGACCTCCTCGAACTGTGTGAGGAGATCACGGGTCTCGCGCACACCCTCTTCGACATTGCCGCGAACATCCAGGGTGGGGTCGAGCTCGGGCTCCTGGGCCAGATAGCTCACCCGGGTGCCTTTGGCCGCCCAGGCATCCCCCAGAAAATCGTCATCGAGCCCTGCCATGATGCGTAGCAGCGTGCTCTTGCCGGACCCGTTGGGTCCCACCACCCCGATCTTCGCCCCGTGATAGAAGGACAGCCAGATCCCTTTGAGGATCTCGCGTTTCGGTGGGACGAGCTTTCGCAGGTCCTTCATCACGTAGATGAACTGCTCGTTGCTCATCGCAAGGAATCCACTTCACACGGGGGTTGCCGACCTTTGGGGGCACAATCTAAACACACTGTGTCGGTGGCGGAATCGGAAGGCCGCGTCGCCGTTCACCAGGCAGTTGTTGATACTTCCGATCAACGCAGTAGACTCCCACGGGTCAGTTCGCGGACCGCGGTACTTCTTCAACAGCCGGCTAGAGTAGTCTCGGCGCCGAATGGGGGGGTGAAGAGCCAGTTGATTGGAATCGTGGGGGGCGGGATTTCGGGCCTCGTGCTCGGTCACGAACTCGTGAGGCTGGGAGAGGACGTCACGCTTTGGGAGGCGTCCGAGCGACCCGGAGGCGTGCTCTGGTCCCAGGACTGCGGAGGAGTACAAGTCGAGCTGGGGCCGCAGAGGGCCCGCCTCACAGAGGGATTCCGCGATCTGGTAGAGGCGGTTGGGCTATCGGAAGAGCTGGTCACGGCGCCCGTCGATCTTCCGCTGTTCGTCTACACCCGGGGAAAGCTCAGGACGGCGCCCCTGTCCTTGGGGCAGGCGGTCTCCACGGACCTGCTTCCTCTCTCGAGCAAGCTCCGCATTCTGACTGAACCATTCCGTGCGGGACCCCGCCCCGATGAGACGGCGGGTGGCTTTCTGCGGAGGAAGTTCGGCGAGGTCGCCTATCGTGACCTTCTCGGCCCTCTCTACGGAGGGCTCTACGGGTCGGATCCGGATCGGATGCCTGCCCGCCACGGCCTGGCACGCACCTTGAAGAACATGGGAGTAGGGCGGAGCATCCTGTGGCGGATGATTTCGGCCGGTGGTCGGGCCGACGAAGCGCCACCCTGCTCGTTTCACGACGGTCTCGCCGCCCTGCCTCGCGCGCTGCAGGCTCACTTGGGCGACAGGGTGCATATGGACAGCCCGGTGCGAGCGCTTCGCGAGAGCGGGGATGGTTGGGAGATCGTTCTGGATGGTGGCGAGCGGGTTCGGGCCTCCCACGTGGTGCTCACCTGCCCGGCGGACCAGGCCGCGAAGATCCTCGGGGGTGTGTCTGAGGCGGGAGCGAGCACTCTCGCCGGAATCCGCTACAACCCACTGGCGGTCGTGCACATGCGCTCCGAGGCGGATCTCCGTGGTCTCGGATACCAATTGGCTTTGGGGGAGAACTTCGAGACGCGAGGTGTGACGTGGAACCACAGCCTCTTCAAGCGTTCGGGGCTCTACACGGCGTACCTGGGGGGCATGAAGAACCCGGCAATCGTGGACCGGCCCGACGAAGAGCTCGGGCGGATCGCCTGTGAGGAGTTCGAGACAGTTACGGGCTATGCGGCGGAGACGCTCATGGTCTCCCGCACACGGATGCCCGCTTGGGACGAGAGCTGGGACCCGATGCCGAATCTGGATCTTCCCGCGGGATTGCACCTCTGCGCCAACTATTCGGCCAGGCCGGGCATTGCCGGGCGCATCGTCGAGGCGAAGCGGCTGGCACGTCGTCTTACGGCGTCCTAGCGCCGAAGGCCCGAGGTCGCTGGCTTAGTCGGCCGCGTTGAGGCAGAACGTCTGGGGCGTCGCCCGGCAAAGACAGCGGCGGAGGCCCAGTTCTCCCATGATGGGCTCGGGTCGCAGGGCGTCTTCGATCAGATCGGCCAGAAGCGCGGCGAAGCGCGGGTCGGCATGGGGGACCGGCACGCGATAGAAGTCCAGTCCTGCCACTTCCGCGACCTCTCGGAGGTCGCTGTCGAGTTCACCGAGGGTCTCGGACTGCTCGTGCATGAAGCTGAGCGGCTCGACCACCACTCGGGCTCCCTCGAGCCCCTTCATCACATGGTCCACCTCGGGCTCGGTCCACTTCACCCCTCGGTTGGCATGGTTCTGGTAGCCGAGCACGTAGTCCTTGGTGCCGAGCCCGCGCGCGATCATACGACACGCCTCCTCCACATAGCCGACGTACCGGGGCCCGCCTTCCACATACTTGATGGGGGTGCCGTGAGCCGAGAATACGAGCCTGGTATCCGTGGCGTGAAGGTCGATTCCTTGCTGCTTCACGAACTCCAGAATGTTGTCGGCGCGGAGACGCACGTAGTCGGGGTGC
The DNA here is from genome assembly GCA_965249725.1 of Longimicrobiales bacterium. Lineage (GTDB taxonomy): Bacteria > Gemmatimonadota > Gemmatimonadetes > Longimicrobiales > Gaopeijiaceae > CBDDCX01. The sequence goes on along the minus strand of OZ252251.1, from coordinate 764,478 downwards.
CGGTGCCAACCGGTGATTTCCCGAAGGGGCACGTCCCACTCGAGTTCCTCTAGAGCTGCCTCTACATCCTCGAGTGCGGCCACGGTCGTCGACATGCCGCAGAGTGGATAGACCGGAAGGGCCATCAGCTTCTCCACTCCGTCCGACTTGGCATCATGCACGGCGGTGAGGATCGACGGGTCCGTGAACTGCATGCCCGAATAGCACATCACGTCGATCCCTCGTCGCCTCAGCGCGAGCTGGACCATGCGGACTTGCTTTCGGGCCTGATCGTTGAGAGGGGATCCACCGATCTTCTCGTAGTCCTCGATCAATCCGGGGGCCCGGGTCTCGGCGAGCTGTCGGGCTCGCGCGGGTCCACCTCCCTTGGACTCCAGGGCCGCGTTCCGAAGGAAGATCCGCTCCAGATACGGAACGACTTCCTCGAGCGTGGCGTGCTCAGGCTCGCCGAAGTTGAGGATCAAGACGCCGATCTTCATGACTGGATCATTCCTGTGGGTGTCCGCGGGGCGTGAGCCATCAGTTCCCGGGATTCCGAGACAGGGCTTTGTAGTACTCGTCCACCAACTTTCGGAAGCCCGTCGGGACCTCGTCAGAACCCGAGACGAAGACGCGATCGCGATCCTCGCCGTCCAGTTCTCGGCGAAGTCCGAACTCGAGCTGTTTCAACCCCTCCAGGATCTGTTCCTGGAGCCGTTCTACCTCGGCTAGGTCCGAGTAGACACGCTCGCTGTCCAACTCGCGAAGGGCGGATACGACCTCGTCGAGTCGCTGTCCGTCGAGCGCCTCGAGATCCTCCTGCTCCAGGATCCGCTGGAGCTCCCGTGTCTCTTGGACCCGCTCCCGGATCTCTCGCCTGAACTGACGGACATCGCCGGGCGAGACGTTGCCCGGCCGACGGCCGCCGCCCGATCCGTCCGGGGTGCCGAATCCGCCTTGGTTTCCGCCGCCCTGACCTTGTTGGCCCTGCTGGCCTTGTCCCTGGCCTTCGCCCTGACCTTGGCCCTCGCCTTGACCCTGACCTTGGCCCTCGCCTTGACCCTGACCCTGGCCCTCGCCTTGACCCTGACCCTGGCCTTCACCTTCCTGGCCCTCACCCTGTTGTCCCTCGCCCTGCTGGCCCTGCTGCTGCCCCTGGTCTCCGCGCTCCCCGAGACGTCGCGACATCGATTCCATGCCGCGCACCAGATCCCGAGTGCGGTCCAGGGCTTCGGTCCGACCGTCCTCCTCCATCTCGCCTACTGCGCCAACGGCACGCTCCAGGCGTTCCTCCAACTCGTCTAGCCCACGCTGTGTCTCGGATTCGAATTCGCGCGTGTAATCCTGGTCTCCCGTTCCGATGAGCCCACGCGAATAACGCACCCGCTCCTTGAGCTTGTTGTCACGAATCGAGTTGGCGGCCTCGCCCAGTTGGTCGGAGGCATCCCTCTGACTCGCGCGCGCGTCCGCACTCAACCGATCGATCTGGCTCTCGAGATCACCGAGCTCCTCGGTCATGGCCTCCTTGCGCTCGAAAAGGCGCCGGGCCGATTCCTGCAGGGCCGCGCCCTCCTGATCGTTGAGACGGTCCATCTGGCGCTGGATCTCCCTCTGCTCCTCTGCCAGCGCCTCTGCCCGCCGGGCAGCGTCCTCGGCGTCGTCCCGCAGTCGATCGACGCGGTCCCGCTCCAACCGACGGCGGGCCTCCTCGAGCCTGTCGAGGGCGGACGCGGCGTCGGCCGTGCCCGCGTTCCCGCTCGCTGAAGCCGAGCGGCGCATTTCGTCCGCCGCCTGCTGAAGCTCCCTCGACGCCTCCATCAGGCGCTGGTCGTTCGTCTCTCTAGCCAGCCGCTCCAACTGGCGGGCGGCCTCCTCGGTCTCGTCCGCGAGCTCACGCTGACCCCGCGCAGCGGCTCCGCCGCCACCACCTTGTTGTGCCGCACGGCGCTGACGCTCCGCCTGCTGCTGCTGGCGTCTCGCGAGTTCCTTGAGCTTCTCGAGGGTCTCGTCGACCTGCTCGGTGGCCTGCTGTCGCTCGCCGCGCTCGAGGGTCTCGTACTGGTTCTTCAGCTTGTCGAGCTCGAGCTCGAAGAGGTCGGCGAGGTCCTCGGCTGATGCACCGCCCCCTCCGCCCCCGCCACCTTGTTGCCCACCCTGCTGCACGACCGCCTCGTACGTCTCCTCTGCCTTTTGCAGGTGGAGAAGGGCCTTCTGCTCGGGCGAGATGGCTTCCTTGGGTTCACCGTCCCCTAGGATCCTCTCGGCGTTCTCCATCTCCTCGAGGGCTTGGGGAAGGAGCTCTGCGATTCGCTGGAACTGCGGGTCCGTGCCCATTCCCCTGGCTAGGAGACGCTCCAACAGACCGGCCACCTGCTCTCGAACGCGAGCCTGGGCGAGTCGCACGCTGACCACGTTCTCGTCGAACTCGCTCTTCGGGAGCTCCTCCTCATCGCGCACCAGGTTGAACGTCGCGGCGACGATCTCCCGCTGGAGATCAGAAAGGCCCTCCTCTTCCATCGCAACTCCACCTCCACCGCCGCCACCACCAGCCTGCTCACCTTGGCGGAAATCGATGCGGAAGGGACGGATCTGCACGAAGTAGATGTCGCTCGTGACAGTGCGGACACCTCCTGATCGGTTGTTGTCCTTGGCTTGGGCGTAGTACGACACCAGATCGCCAGGCTCGAGCCCGAATTCCTCCAGGTACAGCGTGTGCCCCGCCGTGACCTCGGGCGTGGGGCTACTGCCGTACAGGGTGACGGTGTCTTCGGGCTCACCGTTGGCGGAGTAGATCAGGACCAAGTTGGAGATTCCATAGTCATCGTCGGCCTGTGCCTCGAGGAACAACTCCTCGATGGGACTCGCCCTCGTGTCGCGTCCGGGCTTGGAGAACGAAACCGCCGGTGGCTGGTCGGTCAGTACGTCGATGGTGTACTCCGGCGAAGCGGGGACCAGATCGCCGTCGGCTCGGGCCAACTCGATTTCGTAGTAGCCCTCGCGCTTCACCTGAAGGGTGCCCAACCAGGTTCCGTCACCGACGTCGGTCAGCTCGGCGGCCTCGCCGTTCACGATGAGACGCCCACCCGGAGTCAGCATGGTGGGGAAGATCTTGACCCTCACCTCCGTCCCTTCGAGGGCCGCGATGTCGCCGCCTCCCTCGACGGTTCGTACAGCGAGCCCGGTGTAGGACGGGAAGTGATATTCCAACTCGAGTCGGTCCACGTAAGGGAGATCGGCCACCTCGATGCGATGGGTGGCGGAACGTATGCCCGAGGACTCCACGAAGTACTCGGTGTTCTCGTCGAGGCCGAGCAGGAGAAGCTCGACGCCCTCCGTATCGGCGGGGAGCATCGAGAGGTCGTCGAAGACCTGTGGGAGCATCGAGAGCTGGTCGAAGCCGTCGGACGACTCGGACTTGAAGAAAATCCGGACCTCGTCGCTCTCGAACCCCGAGAGTTGGACGGCCACCAGTTGATCGGACCCCCGCGCAATGGTCACGTCCCCCGGCTCCACGTTGATGGCATACGGGTTTACAGTGCCCGCATCGCGCGTGGGAAAGAGCAGGGCCGAGGCTCCGTGGCGGAGTTGAGCCGGCCCGAAGAGCATGAGGACCAGGGTGGCCAACGCGGCCGCGGCCAGGGCGCCCGAGGCTCGATAGAGCCCCTTTTGCTCGATCCCGCGGCCGTAGTCCACCCTTCGGACTCGATGCAGGGCGTTTTCGACCAGCCCGCGCTCGAGGGAATCGGACGTTCCCGGGTCACCGTTGCCCGCCTCCAGGGCGCTCAACACGGCCGCCTCGAGGGAGGGTTCGTTCTCTTCGAGGTAGAGGGCCGCCTGCTCGTCGGAGACGCGACGCGCGAGGGGCCAGGCGAGGAATCGGGTTACGAAGCCGATCACGGCGAGCCAGAGGAGGATGCGAAGGGTCACTACCGCCGTGGCACTGAATCGGAAGATCTCGAGGCCGTATACCGAGATCAGAAAGGCAGTCAGGCTGGCGCCCAACGCGATGGCCATGCCTCGCATCGCGATGCGCGTACGCCAGCGACGTCGGATCCGGTCGATCACGCGGAGGATCTCTAGGTGTCGCGCCGCCCTGTGTTTACCCTTGTACATTTTCTCTCCCCTCCTCGAATCTCTTCGTCACACCACGAGAAAGCCAGTTCGAAACAGCGGTCTCCGTCAACAACAGAACTAGCGCCCCGACCAACAAGAGCCGCCAGAGCGACTGCCGTCGTTCCTGGTCCTGTGCCCTGACCTCGGCCGGCAAGAGCCCCGCAACCGCCGCCCCGGCGTCCGCCTCCCGAGGAGATATCGACCCCGCCAACTCACTCGGATCCATCGCCTCGAGTTCGGACTCGGCCACGTCCACGTTCACCGCAACGGTGAACGGCCGGGTCGGATCCGAGCCGGGCTGGCGGACCTGATAGAAGCCCTGCTCGTTCAGGGCGAGGAATCGTGTCGCCGCTCCTGCGGGCAGCGAAACACTACCGCCGCCCGGGGTGAGTGCGACCTGCTCCACATCAAGTGCGAACTCCTCATCCAGCCCCGTCGCGAACGCCGATCCTTCGGGATCCGCAAGGTCTAGCACCTGACCCGCCGCGAACCATGGCACGCGCTCGCGGTGGCCCCCGAGGTAGCGAACGACCTGATGCATGAAGGGCAGAAAAACCGGTTGCACCGACAAATCGTTCCAAAACGCATCTAGAGTGCTGGCCCAAACCAACACACGTCCCTGTCCTATCCGACGCTCGACCAGGGCGACCGAGCCGTCGTCGAAGCGCGCCAGCACCTGATCCTCCGGACCGACGGTGATCGCGCGGGAACGGAAGAAACGAGCCCGGGCGAAGTCTCCGCCTCGGGGACCGCCGAACACCTCGAAGATTGGGTGCGTGTAGTCCAGGAACCCGAGCCGGGCGACGCTCCTGTGGTCCATGGCGGCGCCGAACTGACCCGCCATCAGGTCTTCCATACTCGCCTGCCACGTGGTCCGCTCCCCGAGCACGACGAGCAGGCCCCCACCGTTCTCGACGAAGGTCCGCAAGCGATCCGAGACCGCCCCCTGCGGAGAGCGGACGTCGTTCAGCACGACGACGGCGGTCGCGTCCAGATCGGCCGTGCCGACGTTCGTGGAGCGACGTACGTCGACCTGAAACGCCGCTTCTTCGCTGATCTCCAAGGCCCGCCGCATGTAAAGGCTCGCCTCGGAGCGGGCGCCCGTGCCTTCGAGGATCAGGGTGCGCAGCGCTCGTCCGGGCGACAGCACGAAATGCAGCTCGTTGTCCTGCGGCAGTTGGTCGGGGCCCAGGCGGACGGTACCACGCGTATAGGACTCCGAGAGCGTGAACGGATCGAACGTGACGGTCGCGGACCCCGTCGGATCCAGGCGGACGTCCCGGCTCTGCACCTCCTGGCCATCGACTTCGAGCACCACGGGCACGTCCACGGCGTCGCCGCCTTGGCGTCGAGTGATGCGGGCGATTGCGGTCATGCGCTCACGGCCCGAGAAGAAGTCGCGGCGCAGCGTGACCGACGCTACCGTCGCGTTCGGAGTCTCCTCGTCGGAAATCTCGTGCGTGTTCACCACAGTCCCCCGTGGCAGCGTCACGCCTTCGTCGCCCGACCAACCCGAGCGTTGGAAGTCGCTGATGATGGCGACCTCGAGGTTCCCCAATTCGGATTCATCCAAGATGGTCTGGGCGAGCTTCAGCCCCGGCCCGAACCGAGTGCCGTAGGGACTCACAACCGCAGTGTCCAAGGCCGCGAGCAGCCGCTGGTGATCCGCACTGGACCGGACGACGGCCGCCGCCCCCTGCCCGAGCAGCACCAGGCTGGCCCGATCCGAGGCGCCGAGGCTCGACACGAGCCCACGTGCCTCCGCTGTGGCTCTCTCCCAACGATCGCCGAAGCCCATCGAGTAGGAGTGATCGAGTACGATCACCATCTCACGGGGACCGAGCGTCGATCCGACGGCAATCTCGGCGTTCTGGAAGAACGGGCGAGCAAAGGCCGCCACCAGCAGGGCCAGGGCCGCGGCCCGGATGAGGAGCAGCACCCAGTGGTGGATCTTCCGTCGTTGCACCGAGCGGTAGGGAATCTTCCGGAGGAACATGAGCGACGGGAACTCCACCACGTTGCGGCGCTGCCGCTCCGTGAGATGCACCAACACGGGCACTGCCAGCCCCGCGAGGCCGAGAAAGAACAGCGGGGCGAGCCAACCCATCAGCGCACCCTGCTCATCTTCTCGCGGCTCGACAGATAGCGGAAGAGCGCGAAGTCGAGTGGCCTTGAGGTGTCGACGACCGTGTAGTCGATGCGACTTCCGGTGAAGAGGCGCTCCAGCTCCGCCGTGTGTTCACCGACCAGTTGGCGGTACTCCCCCGCGAGTTCGTCGGGAACGATCGGGATCATCGTCTCACTCTCGAGGTCCTGGAAGCTGGCCGGGCTCTCGTACGGAAAATCGAGCTCGGCGGGGTCCAGGACGTGGAAGACGATGACGTCGTGGCCTCGTGCTCGCAGGTGTCGAACGGACTCGATGACCTGCTGCGGCTCTTCGTAGAAGTCTGAAAGCAGCAGGATGACGCCGCGGCTCGTCAGGTTCTCTCCGACCTGCATCAGAGGATCACGAAGAGTACCGGGCTTTCCAGGCTCGGCGCGGGCCAGGCTGTGGAGAATCAACTCGAGGTGTCGAGTGGACGGCGGCACCCAGTCCACGATGTCGTGGTCGAACGTGACGAGCCCCACGCGGTCCCGCTGCTTCTGAGAGAAATAGGCCAGGGCGGCGGCCAAATAGCGTGCGTAGTCGAGCTTCGTGGCTGAGTGAGTGCCGAAGCTCATGGACTTGGAAACGTCGAGAACCACGACGAAGTTGGCGCTCGTCTCGGCGTCGAACTGCTTCACGTAGAAGCGATCGGTGCGCGCGAAAAGACGCCAGTCGATACGCCGGATGTCGTCGCCCGGCATGTACGCCCGGTGCTCCGCGAAGTCCAGGGACAGCCCTAGGTGCGGGGAGCGGTGCAGTCCGTGAAGGAAGCCGTCCACCACGGTACGCGCCAACAGTTCCAGGTTGTCGATCCGGCCCAAAACGGCCGGATCCAGGAACTGTGCCCCGCTAGCCTGGAATCCCGAACGAGCTCGGACTGCCACGGACCCGGGCTCCTAGAGACCCGAAGTGGGCGCGGGGACGGCTTCAAGCAGCTTGTCCACCAACTCGCCTGACGTGACGCCCTCAGACTCCGCGTGGAAGTTCGTGAGGATGCGGTGGCGCATCACGGGATGTGCCAGCGCCCGAATGTCCTCGAAGCTCACGTTGTACCGCCCCTGAGTGAGGGCGCGAGCCTTCGCGCCCAGAGTCAGGTACTGAGCCGCGCGTACGCTCGCGCCGAAGGCGATCCAGTTGTTGACGAAGTCTGGGGACTCACCGTTGGGGCTCGGCCGGCTGGCTCGCACCAAGCTCACGGCGTAGCGCAGCGCCGCATCAGGCACCGGGACCTTCCGCACCAAGCGCTGGAAGGACACCAGGTCGGGACCCGTGACCGTGTGGCTGAACTGCGGGTCCTGGATCCCGGTGGTGGTGCGTACCACGTCGAGCTCCTCGTCCTCGGAGAGGTGCTCGATGACGATCTCGAACATGAAGCGGTCCAACTGCGCCTCGGGAAGGGGATAGGTCCCCTCAAGCTCGATGGGATTCTGAGTCGCGAAGACGTAGAAGGGCTCTTCCAGTGTGTACGTTTCGCCCTGCACCGTCACCCGGTGCTCCTGCATGGCCTCCAGAAGCGCCGACTGGGTCTTGGGTGGCGTGCGGTTGATCTCGTCGGCCAGGACGATATTCGCGAAAATCGGACCCGGCGCGAAGACCATGCTGCGCCGCCCCGTCTCAGAATCCTCCTGGATGATGTCCGTGCCGGTGATGTCGGACGGCATCAAGTCGGGTGTGAACTGGATTCTGGAGAACTTCAGGTCCAGCACCTCCGCGACCGTGTGGATGAGCAGCGTCTTGGCGAGACCCGGCACTCCCAGCAGAAGGCTGTTTCCACCCACGAACAGGGAGAGGAGCACCTGCTCGATGACCTCTTCCTGGCCGATGATGAGCTTGCGAATCTCGGACAGGATCCTCTCTCGCCCGGCCTTCATCCGGTCGGCGAGGTCGATGTCATCTGGGCTGTCGAGCTGAAGCTCATCCGTCCCGGTGGCCGCGCCGACTGCTTCGTTGTCGTCCATGAATGCCATGTGTTGCTCCGTTCAGGCGGCGAAAGCCGCCTGGTGACGTGTCGTCACTGCTGTGGGTTAGATAGCCCGCCTCAACGCCGGGGTCGGCCGGTTCGAAAAGAAGTCATCAATGCGTCATCGCATAGATCAAATAGTTCACACCCAGCTTGTAGGCTTCGTTCGAGAGGTCGATAGGGTACCACCCGACGTCGGAAAACTCCCAATACTCGCCGATGTCGTTGTTGTAGTTCGCAATCACGACCAAACGCTTCTCCGGATCGTTGTCTTCGTGTAGTCCGAGGTACACGGCCGGATTCCGAGAATAAGGGGGGGAGAGGGTCTCCAGCGACTCGATACGGAAAAAGGAATCGAAAATCGGGTGGCTCTCGTCGAGCTGCACGAACTGAGCGCCGGGAATCACCTTCTTCATCTGTGCGTCGAAGTTGTACCAGTCGCTTCCCTGGAAGTCGTCTGCAATCATGAAGCCACCCTTCATGAGGTAGTTCCGTAGACCCAGGATCTCTTCGTCCGAGGGATACCAGAAACCCGGTTCGGAGATGTAGGACAACGGGAAGCGAGTGAACTCCGGATCGTCGGTGTCGAACACGTTTCCGCCATCCATATACGGTCGGATGAGCGTCGTCTCTGAAATGATGTTCATGAAGTTGCGTTCGGCCCGCGGAAAGTCGTGGGCCCAGGGCGGCTGGCCGCCCCGTCCGCGCCGGCCCCCTCGGAAGCTGCCACTCGACAGACCGCCTCCGAAGCGTATGCGAGCGAAGGTGAATCGCCCGTCGTAGGGAGTGTTGCCCGTTTGGGTCGCGATGCCGGCGTCGCCTGCCGAAATGCCCGCCGACGTGCCCGCCGACGTGCCCGCCGACGTGCCTGCCGAACCGATACGGAATGCCACCGAACCCGCCAGGTAGGTCGCGACACCCAAACCGACGATCGCAAGCGTCGAGGCGCGCTTCATTGCGTACCTCCCGCTCGAATCTCCAACAGGAGATCCAATGCCTCTTGGTAGTTGGGGGCGTTCTCGAGGGCTTTCAGGACGGCCCTGCGTGCCTCTCGTATCTGGCCGTCCGCCCAATAGGCGCGCGCCAGCTGGTAGTATGCTCCGGCCCTGTCGGTAGGCTCGAGCGCCACCACTGCGCGGCGCTCTCTAACGGCGCCCGTGAGGTCGCCCCGCTCGGTGTGGACGGTGGCCAGTCGATCGTGGAGCTCGATCTCATAAGGGTAGATCAACACGGCGGCGTCCAAGGCTGCCGCCGCCCCTTCGACGTCCCCCAGTTCGTTCAGCAGCTCGCCGTGCTGGAGGAAGGCCTCGTAGTGGCTTTCGTTCAGGGCGGTTTGACGGGCGAGGGCCGCCGCGGCCAACTCGGTCTCCCCCCGCTGCGCGTGGATTTGAGCCAGGAACCAGTAGGGGCTGTCGATGCCTCCATACTCCGGGAAGAGACGCAGCGCGGCGCGCAGGTGACCTTCGGCTTCGTCCGGGCGGTCCCGCTGGAAGAGGGCCACGCCAGCCGTGAGCCGCGCGCGGAAGTTGTCCGGGTTCTCACGAGCCAGCCGGGCGATGTCTTCAACCGAGGTGGGCTGTGTCGACATCCCGGCGCTTCCAGCCGGCGCGGCCAGGGCGTTGAGAGAGCTTTCGTACCGGCCCCGGAAATACTCGTCGAAGTCCCGGTCCAGATCCTCCATCTCGATGTCCAGCAGGCGCTCCACCAACGCGGGGGTCGTCTCTCCGTCACGATAGCCGTGCAGCATCTGCAGGATCGGCTCGAATCCCCAGCGGCCTTCGATGAAGTCGAAGACCAGCGATGCCTGCAGGTACGAGTCCACGACCTGCTGGGGATAGGACGGTTGGACGAACCCGGCGTTCATCTGGCTCACCGGAAGCATGAGCCCTTCCTGGTATCTGCTCAGGAAGCCCGGTGACGGCTGGTGGCCCCAGCCCGGCCTTGCTCGGCGCTGCTCGTGCACCGCCAACCCCTCCGAGAACCATCGGGGCACCTCGTGCTCGCTGAGGCCGAGGTGAAAAACGTGAGCCATCTCGTGCCAGAGGACGGACGCCCAGTTGAAGTCCCCCTGGGCCCTGGCCGAGGGCGAGTCCATCGCGACGACGCTTCCGAAGGTCACGCCCAGGGCACCGAGGCCTCCCAAGCCCACTGTGCGCACCGAGAAGTCCATATGGCTCGGGAAGACCTCGATGCGGACCGGCAGGGGCGGTGTGTACCCGCCGTATCGGTCCACGAGAGCCTCAAGGGATTCCTCCGCGATCTGTTCGATATACGGAGCCAGGACCTCGGCCTCGCGCTCGTGGAGCACGTACTCGAAGCGTGAGTCCTCCTCCAGCACCTCGTAGTGCTCGAAGGTGTCGAGAAGGCTCAGCGTGTTGAAGAACCAGACGTTGTACGGGTCACCTTCGAACGCGGTCTCCAGGTTCGCTCGACCCTCCTCTATCTGGCCGAGCCGGAGCTGGTTCACCCCCAGGAGGCCATAGCCTCTCCAGGACTTAGGATCGAGGGCGATGGCCTGGGAGGCGAGGCGGGCGGCATCGTGGTACTTGCGGCTCTTCACGCTCAGCTCGGCTATATCGTTGTAGATCTCGCCGTAGTCTGGGCTCAGCTCGCCAACCCGGTTTCGCAATCTCTCGTAGTCGTCGACCTCTCCGCGGAGATAGTGGCTGGCAGCCAGCGCGCTCAGGGCCTCGAGCGAGACCGGGTTTACCTCCAGAGCGGCCTCGATCTCGGCACGGGCCTCGTCGTGCCTCTCCACCCCGAGGTGGAGCCAGGCCTTGAAGACTCTGCCGGCGACGAGATTGGGATTGCTCTCCAACGCCGCCTCCACCTGATCCATGACGCCGATCGTGCCATTGAACTCCATGGCCCTAGCCAGGCCCAGAAGCGCCCGTGGGTGACGGGGGTTCTGGGAGAGGACGGCATTCAGGGACGCGTCTGCCTCCGTGCCGTTGTACTTCTCCAGGAACAGTTCGCTCAGGAGCACGCGGGCCTCCAAGGAGCCCGGATCCGCTACGATCGCCTCGTCGTAGGCCTTGAGGGCATCCTGGAAGAGCTCGTGCTCTGCGGTGCCCAGGTAGCGGACCGCGGTTGCGATCGACGTGAGCTCGCTCGAAGAGAGCGTAGGGGCGTCGTTGTAGAGATCGATGAACGAGTCGAACTCGCTAATGGCCGTGTCACGATCGCCGTAGCGCCATTCGAGAATCGCCCGGTTCAGCCGTGCGGTGTGCCGGTCTCGCGCGCCCGCATTCCAGGACCGATCGAACTGTTCTCGCGCCTCGTCGAGGCGACCGACCTGGTAGAGTACCTCACCCACGGAGTTTGCCAACTCCGCGGACAGGGCCTCGGGAGCCTGCGCTCCCGCGTCGAGAGCCTCGTCGTAGCGACCCACCTCAGCGAGGGCGTTCAAATACGCGATGTACGCGCCCAGCCGGACGTCGGTCGTGATACTGGACGGAGCGTTCTCGCCGGGGGCCGCCAGTGCACGGAGTGCCGAGATGGCCGCGTCGTACTCTCCAGAGCGTGCCTGGCGCCGGGCCTGCTCGAGCGTCGTCTGGGCCCCCGCAGGGGTCCATGAGCCGAGTTGGGCCGAAACCGCGAGCAGCAGGACGGTGATCAAACGCTTCACGAACCGGCACCCTCTCGTGCCTGGATCGCACGATTCTTGAGTGCCAGCTCGACGAGTAGGTCTTCGAACGTCGTTTCGTAGCGCTCCTCGTCCATTTGGTCCTTGATGGCCCGGAGCTCCTCGATGCGTTGCTCCAAGACGGCCTTTTCCTCGTAGAGCGCCCTCAGCGCGGGATCATCGGTGGACATGGCCGCCACCGCCGTGGGGCTCACCCCCAGGAACAGCTTCCCGGCCAACACTCCGTCCAGCCCCTCCTCCAGGCTCTCACTCCCCTCGCCGTCACCATTGTCGTCGAGGAGCGCGTGCTCGGTCATGATCCGTCCGTCACTCTCGTACTCTCGAGCGACCTCCGTGCGTGCGAACTCGAATGCCTCGGACAGCGAGACGCGACCGTTCTTGTCGAGGTCCGCCCCGTCTCCCGTGAACGCGCTGATGAAATAGCCCGCGAACACGGACTCGTTGCGCTCCATGCCGGTCTTCGTGGCCGTTACGATGGCCCGGCCCGGGCCGGAGAGGGCGGTGACGAAACCGCCGCTGGCACTCGTCACATTGGCGAAGGAGACCCTCTGCTCGACCAGCTGGTCGAGCATGAGCGCGAAGTCCTCTGCGGTCAGGTCGGGTCCGGGCAGGTTGAATCGCGATTCGCCCGAGGTGTAGCTGCCGTGTCCGATCAGCATGATGAACACGTGATCGCCCGGAGCGGCCTTGGACGCGATCTCCGCAAAGACCCGCTCAACGTTGTCGCGGCTCGAGCGGTCGGTGATCCGAGGATCCGCCTCGGGCTTCTCGCCCAGATATACGATGTGATCACGGGGTACGCCGAGGCGTTCCGTGGCGGCGTCGACGAACGAGCCACCCCACTCGAGGAAGCGCTCTCGATACGCGTCGTCACCGCCGAGCCCGCCGATCACGAGGACGTGCGTCTCCTGCGCCGCAGCAAGGCTCGGCGTCGATAGGGTGCCGGGGACGGACACACCAGCCACGAGGGCCGCCACGCAGAAACGCTTGAGGGTCAAACGAGGCTCCTCTTGCGGCGGTAGCCCCACTCACCGGCCATGAGGCTCAGAAGGAGGATCAGGAGGAACGGCATGTCCCAAAGATCCCGCTCCTCCGTGAGGGTCACCCCCGCACCGGTCAGGCTGATGTCTTCAGGCAGGGACGCGACATCGTCGGGCGTGTAGAACAGGCCCCCAGTCTCTTCGGCCACGCGCCGTAGGGTGGTGCCGCGCATGCTCGCGTCGAAGTACTCGTCGTCGGACGGGGCCGCGTGCACGTAGGTGACGGCCGTTCCCAACGTGTCGGCCGCGCGCGTGGCCTGGACGGAGATCTCGTACAAGCCCGGCTCCGACGTCGTGAAGTTGGCGTCATAGCGTCCGTCCTGGTCGACCGCCCAGTCTAGGGGTACGCTCAGGGAGTCCCCACCGGGGCTCCGGACCGTCGCGACGATGTTGCCGTTGTTGACCTCCACGTACGCCGAGTCGTTCACCTCGGCCGAGATGCCGACCGACTGCCCGGGCTCCACGACCTCGCGCTCGCCCTGGGCGCCGACCCGATGCGGTACGCCGTCAGCCAGCCAACGGATGAGCTGGCGCCAGAAGGTCTCATGGGTCTGGTCCTCCAGATCCACCTCTGCGTGCATCTGCCAGATCCACGAGTCCTGGATGGGAAGCACGATGACCTTGCCACGGCCGTAGCGGTGATAGGCCAGCACCACCTGTGTCGTGCGGTCTTCCTCACTCCCACCTGTAAGCAGGCTGGTAGCGCCCGGCTTGAGGCGGGTGATGGGGTTCAGGGAGGAGACCGGTGGGAGAGACTCCCAAAGCGCCCTCACCTCCTCGCCTCCGTCACCTCCCAGCTGTGTCGCGGGGTGGGTCAACCCGGTACGCGTCGGGCTCACGACGAGCTCGGAGAAGAAGGGGCGGCCGTCGCTCAGTTCGTCGTCCAGGAACACGGGAAGGGCTTCCTCGACAGGTGTTCCGACGTAGCCTCCCTCTCGGAACGAATTGCGGCCTCCGAGAAGGAGGAGTCCTCCACCCCGCTTGGACACGAAGTCCGCGATCATGTTGAGCTGGTCGTGCGTGAAGAAACTAGCCTCGACACTACCGAGGATCAGGGCCCGGTAGCGGAACAACTCCTCCCGGGTCTTCGGGAAGCCGGCCGCCAACTCTTCGGCGTCGTCCACGTCCAGACGAAGGAATTTGCTCTCGGCGGTTCGCTGGAGCACCACCACCTGCAGGTTGTCGTCGCCCGACACGGCGCGACGTAGGAACTTCACCTCCCAGCGAGGCTCGCCCTCGAAGTAGAGGACCTTCTCCGCCTCGTCGACGACATCGATCAGGACTTCGCGAACGTTGTTGCGGGCCACCCTCTCGCCGTCCTGAACCGGCACTCTGAACTGGAGCAGGCGCGGTCCACTCTCGGAGACCTCGAGCCTGATGCGTGCCACGACCGGCTCCCCGTCTCCCTCGAACGTCACGTCCTCGGTGGCCATGAGGATACCACCGTCCTCAACCACGAGGGGGACGGTTTGGCCGGGGAAGCCGCGGTGCGAAACGATCACGTCGACGACCAGCGACGTGCCCAAGAGCACCGTTCGCGGGACCTCGACGCGACTGACCTGCACGTCTGGCGAGAGCGTTTCCTCCCCGAGGCCGACCGTGTAGACGGGTATGTTGGCCGCCTGGAGCGGCAACAATGACTCCGCGAGGGTCTCGCCCGAGTTATCCGCGCCGTCGGAGATCACGACCAAGCCGGAAAGCGGGACTCCGGCCAATTCCTCCTGGGCGCGGACCATCGCGCTACCGAGCTCAGTGCCGGTCCCTGCGAACGTCAGCTCCGACACGTCCTCCATCCGGCTCGTCTCTCTGCTGAATCGGAAGAATCGGAGGGCGAACTTGTCGCTGAGTTCGCTGAGCAATTCGCTTCCCTCCGCTCCAAACGTCTGACGGATGAAGTCACTTCGAGGCACCCCATCGTCTGATGCAATCTGCATGCTCTGGGAATCGTCGACGAGAATCCCCACGAAGTTCCGCTGTGGTACCACCGAAGTGAGGACGAGTGTGGGCTGGAAGAGGATGAACACCAGCAGCGCGATCACCCCGAGTCGAAGGGTGGCCATGACCGCCCGATCCACGGGCTGCGTATTACCCCTTGCTGCCGTGTAGGTAAGGACCGTCGGAATCGAGAGTGCGGCGACCAGCCCGAGCACCACCATGGTGGGCCACGGAGATCCGAAGGTGAACTCGCCCTCCTGAAAGAGAAGAGGGCGATACTTGAACAGGAATTCGAAGAGGCCCTGCATCAGGTCGTTTCCTGGAGCATGATCAGTGACTCATGGCGTACACGATCATGTTCACGCCCATCTCGTAGGCATACGTCGAGTACTTGAGGGGATAGTAAGGATTGTCCGCCCATTCCCAGGCGTCGCCCAGATCGGTATTGAAGTTGATGACCACCATCAGGCGGCCGTTCTCATCGTGGATCCCCTTGACCATGGGCACGATTCCGTCGCCCTCGTGAGTCTGCCAACCGTTCACGCCATTGCGGACGTTGGGGACCTGCATGATCTCTTCGATCTCGTAGAACGCGGTGAAGATCGGGTGGTCGAGCGGCAGGTCGGCGATGGAGTGGCCGGGCAGTACGAGCTGCATCTGGTACTCGAAATTCTGCCACTCGCGTGACCCCCAGAAGTCGTCGATGACCAGGAAGCCGCCAGCCATCAGGTAACTCCGCAGCCCTTGGATCTCGGGGTCGGTGAGAGCCATACGACCGACTTCGAGCGCGTAGAGGTAAGGGAAACGGCGTATCTCGGGATCGTTCAACTGGACCGGGTGCTCCCTCTCGTACGCGTCCAGGTTGGAAAGCAGCCGGTCGATGAACGAAAGGAAGATCTGATCGGCCTTGGGAAAGTCCGTCGCCCAGGACGGCCCGCGTCCGTAGAACCCTCGGCTGTAACCCGTATAGGCGACGCGCGAGAAGTAGAACTCGCGCGGGATGCCCTCGGCCTGTACGGATGGGTCGGCCGACCCGATGGGACGAGCGGTCCCCGGCGCAGTCGCAACGGCTTCAGACGAGAGGAACGAGGCGCGTGGCGAGGTCTGTTGCGCCGATGGGTGCGCCGATGGGTACGCCGATGGGTACGCCGATGGGGGTGTGGGCGAACCGATGATAA
The DNA here is from genome assembly GCA_965249725.1 of Longimicrobiales bacterium. Classification (GTDB taxonomy): domain Bacteria; phylum Gemmatimonadota; class Gemmatimonadetes; order Longimicrobiales; family Gaopeijiaceae; genus CBDDCX01. The sequence goes on along the minus strand of OZ252251.1, from coordinate 748,481 downwards.
GCGTGAGTGTGGCCGCACTGATGAGAGATACCATTGCGCGCACCGTTCACTCCAATCTCGTCGTCAACACTCCCTTTCCCGGCAGGAGCGTTCGAACGCGCGAAAGCGGCGCTCTGGCCGGGCCGAGGGGGATGTATCGGTACGTAACCCCCAAGGGAAAGGTTCCTCTGATAATCGAAGGATCCCGCCGCCTGCGAAACCTGGCGGAGGAGAAGCAAAACACGTAATAGATCCGTAGGGTTGGCCTCGTCAAATTCCGCCGTGTACAGCAGGGTAAACAAGGCGTCGTTATGGACCCCAGAACCAAGGTCTCGATCAGAGACTTCGCCATCTTCCAGCTCAAGCTGCTGATCGATGGCCTCAAGGACGGTGCGGTGTTCACGGTATCGTTCGTCGCATTCGCCGCTGATCTCGTTTTTCGGCGCCATGGTCAACGGCGGTACTTCTACAAAGTCATGCGAGTGAGCGAGAAGTTCGACCTGTGGCTCAACTTGCACGGTGCGGCCGAGCGCGCCGAAGCGAGCGATGACGGCCTCTTCGGTGTCAGCCGGGCCGGGAGCAACACGCTCCTTGGAAAGCTCGAGCAGATCACCCGGGGAGGGGACGAGCCGTCACGGAAGCTCGATGCAGGCGGCGACTCGTCGGATGACGGGGGGAGAGCCGGATAGGGCGGTGATCCGACCGAATCGTGCTCTTTCCGGAATCCGGAAAACGCGACTGCACATCTCGGCGGGTCGGGGGTAGTGTGAAGCGTTCCCTCGGCCGATCTCCGCCCTTCCCGGGGACGGTCAGACGCTCAGCCACCAAGAGGTCCCGATGAACGACAAGGTGCAGGCCGCATTCAACGAGCAGATCAAAGACGAGCTCTTTTCCGGATATCTTTACCTGTCCATATCCGCCCACTTCGAGGCCGAGAACCTTCCCGGTTTCGCCCACTGGATGAAGCTTCAGGCTCAGGAGGAGTTGGAGCACGCTCTGCGGCTGTACGATCACGTGCTGCGTCGCGGCGGCCGGGTCGAGCTTCAGGCCATCGACGGACCCCAGACGCAGTTCGGACCTCCGGCGGAGATATTCGAGAGCGTCTTGGCCCATGAGCAGAAGGTGACGGCTCTCATCCACCGCCTCTTCGAACTCTCGGGCGAGGAGGGCGACTGGGCGGCGCAGCAGGAGCTGCAGTGGTTCATCGCCGAGCAGGTCGAAGAGGAGGATAGCGCTTCAGCCGCTAGCGATCAGGTGAAGATGGCTGGTGACGACCAGGCCGCTCTTCTCATGCTGGACCGGGAATTCGGCAACCGGGCCCCGGAGGACGACGAGGGTTGATCAGGGACCGAAGGCGGAGCGTGTAAGCGGTGCCTCCGGGTCTCGGGCGCCGTCGTTCCGTCGATCTTCCACCCTTCAGGGAGCGCTTGGTGGCGCTCCGCCTTGTGCCACGCTTTCTGCGCATGGTCTGGCGCGCCCAGCCCTACTATGCCACAGCGATCGTATCGCTACGGCTGGTGCTCGCGTTCTCACCGGTCGTGCAGCTGTGGATCGGGAAGCTCATCATCGATGCGGTGGTGGCGAACATCGGGGCCGCGCAGCCGGACTGGACGGGCATTATGCGTCTGGTGGCGCTGGAGCTGGCGGTCGCCCTCGTGTCCGACCTCTTCCAAAGAGCCTCCAACCTTCTGGAGAGTCTCTTGGCCGACCTGTTCGGCAACCGCCTCTCCGTGCGCATCATGGAGCACGCCGCGACGCTCGATCTGGAGAACTTCGAGGATCCTCAGTTCTACGATTCGCTCGAGAGGGCCCGCCGACAGACCGTGGGGAGAATCGGGCTGGTGGCACTCCTTCTGGGCATCGGCCAAAGCGCCCTGACCCTGGCCTCTCTTCTCGTCGTGCTCGTGGCGTTCAATGTCTGGCTCCTGCTTCTGCTCGTCGTGGCGGTACTGCCGTCGTTCATCGGCGAGACCCACTTCGCCGGTCTGTCGTACTCGCTGCTGTTCAAGTGGACCCCCGAGCGCAGGGAACTGGACTACCTGCGGTACGTGGCCACGAGCAACGTGACGGCGAAGGAAGTGAAGCTCTTCGGTCTGTCGGACTACTTCACCCGGAAGTACGAACGTCTGGCGGACAAGTTCTACGAAGCGAACAAGGCACTCTCGACCAGGCGCGCGGCCACTTCGGGCGGACTGACTGCGGTGTCGACGCTGGGGTACTACGCCGCCAGCGTCTTCATCATCGTCGATACCGTCCGCGGGGTTCTCTCGCTAGGAGACCTGACATTCCTGGTGGGGTCTTGCCAGCGTAGCAGGGCCCTGATCAGTGGCATCCTGTTGCGCTCCGCCGACGTCTACGAGCAGAGCCTGTTCCTCCGCGATCTCTTCACCTTCTTGGAGATGACGCCTGCGGCTCCGTGCCCGGCCGATCCGGTGCCGATACCTCGCCCCATCAAGGACGGGATCGTGTTCGAGAACGTCGGCTTCCGGTATCCCGACAGCGACCGGTGGGCCATTCGCAACGTCTCCCTCCGATTGGGGGCCGACGATCGAGTTGCCTTCGTCGGCGAGAACGGTGCAGGGAAGACCACGCTCGTGAAGCTCCTGGCTCGGCTATACGACCCCGATGAAGGACGCATTCTCCTGGACGGGGTGGACCTCAAGGAGTACGACGTGAGCGAGTTGCGCCGGGCGATCGGGGTCATCTTCCAGGACTTCGTCCGCTACGATCTGATCATGCGGGAGAACATCGCGGTAGGTCAGATCGAGGCCCTGGGGGATCAGTCGCGTATCGCCCGAGCGGCCGAAGACAGCCTGGCAGACACGGTCGTGTCCGAGCTCGAAGAGGGTTTCGAACATATGCTCGGCCGACGGTTCGACGGTGGGGCCAACCTCTCTGGCGGGGAGTGGCAAAAGGTCGGACTCGCCCGCGCCTACATGCGTGATGCCCAAGTACTCATCCTCGACGAGCCCACCGCAGCCCTGGACGCGAAGGCCGAATACCACGTCTTCGAGCGGTTCGCCGAGTTGACCCGCGGAAGAATGGCCGTGCTGATTTCCCACCGCTTCTCAACGGTGCGCATGGCCGATCGAATCGTCGTGCTCGAGCACGGAAGCGTGAAGGAGGAAGGGACCCACGAGGAGCTCCTCGCGCTGGAGGGCCGTTACGCCGAACTCTTCACCCTTCAGGCGGCAGGGTATCGGTAGGGGGAGGCTCGCGAGGGTCGAGCGACCGCTACGTGACTAGGCCCAGATTTCCTGCGGCGGCAGGGTTCGGCGAGGGATGGGCGAGCTGAGCGCCCCCGCCACCGGTATGAGGTGTGGCGTGCCCACCGGCTTGCGGCGGCGATCGCGGGCCGAGCGTGTCGCCCACCGCCGAGGGGAGTCCTGAGACAAGCCCTCGAACACGCCGAACAGGTGCGGGTCGAATGTGGAGCCTGCCTCGTTCCGCATGACCGACATCGCTTGGTCGGGGGGCAGTCCACTCCGGTAGCTGCGGTCTGTCGTGAGAGCGTCGAACACGTCGGCCAGGCACAGGATCCGAGCTGAAAGGGGGATGTCGGCCCCCATCAGGCCGTGCGGATATCCAGATCCGTCCCAGCGCTCGTGGTGGTGGCGCAGCATGGGTCGGATGTCCCATGGGAACTCGATGCCTTGGAGGAGCTCGACCCCGGCTTCCGGATGCCGCTTCATGATGACCCACTCCTCCGCCGTAAGGGCGCCCGGCTTGTTCAGAATGGACGAGGGCACGGCGATCTTGCCGAGGTCGTGGAGAAGCGCGCCCATGCGGAACCAGGTCAGAACGTCCTTGTCCAGGCCGGCCGCGGTCGCCAGGGCGCAGGCCAGGTCCGCCACTCGTTCACAGTGACCCTGTGTGTAGCGGTCCTTCGATTCGATGGACTCTCCCCAGGAGCAGACCACGTCCAGGAAGCGATACTCGAGACGAGAGATCCGGTCCCTCACCTCGGCCAGGTTGTGCTTGGCTTGGAACTCCGAGAAGAGTCGTAGACACTCGTTCAGCGCCCTCAGTGTGTCCCGATTCCGCCCCTGATCGGCGTAGACGTCGGCGAATTCTCGTGCGATCTCGGCGGCCAAGAGCGTGTTCCTCTGGTCATCTGCGAGGAGTCGCGCCTGTCGCAGAGAGTCGAGCGCGAGTTCCGGTCGCTTGGTCAGCCGGTAGATGGTGCCGTAGTGCTTCAAGATCTCTCCGGACCATCGACCCTCCGCGACATCGCGCGAGACGTTGCACGCGGTATCGCAGGAGGCCCGGGCTCGCTCTAGGTCCCCTCGGGCGATCCAGAGGCGCGCGAGGTTCACCTGAGCGTGGACGTGATGGTCCACGTCGCCTGATTCGACACAGCGACGGCTCGCCTCTTCGAGCGCCGCCTCGGCCTCGCTCCACTCTCCACGGTCCGTATGCAGACGGCCGATGTTGTTGAGAAGAGGACCCACTCGATCGTCTTCACCCAGCCGGTCGTACGCGTCTTTGCTGGAGCGGTACTGGACGAGGGCCTCCGCGAAGTCGCCCTGGATGTTGGCGATTACACCCAGGTTCTGATGGATCATCGCGGGTAGGGCGGCGTCACCGGCGCGCGAGGCCCGATCCAGGCTCCACGCGAAGTGGGCGGCAGCCGTCTCGAGGTTGCCGCGGAGCTGCTCGACGATGCCCTTGCCGTTCAGGGCGTGCGCCTTGCCCAGCATGTCGTCGTGGGCGTCGGCTACGGCCAGGGCCGCCTCGAAGCAGTCCATCGCAGCGGCGAGGTGTCCGCTTTCGTAATGGGTGCGGGCGATCCACCGGAGGATGGCGCTGGCCAGGGCACCGTGTTCCCAGCCATTCAGGCTACGTAGGGCCTCTTCGTAACACGCGCGGGCGCGGCTTCGGCGCGCCCGCCGCTCCGCGGCCCTGGCCTCTGCGATCAGGCTTCGGGCACCCTCCGGGATTCCCAGGGCGGTGGTCGATTCCACGATGTCACGCGGTGGCGTCGAGACTTTTGCGATCGTCGAGACCGTAATCCCGGATCTTACGATGGACCGTGGGCCGAGAGAGGCCGAGAATGCGGGCAGCGGCGCTTCGGTTTCCCCCGGTAATGTCGAGGGTGATGCGTAGCGCTTGAGCTTCGATCTCAGACAGGCGCAGACCCGTGGGTGGAATGTGGATCGAACGGTCCCGGTCCTCCGGGGCATCCCCGTCCACTCTCGCCCGACCGAAGATGCTGAGGTGCTCGGCACGCACGGCCGGTCCGTCGGTCAGCACGATGGCCCGTTGGATGACGTTCTTCAGCTCTCGGACATTGCCTGGCCAGTCGTGGCGATTGAGGACCTCGACGGCGTCCTTGCGGAGGGCCTTCGGCGCAATGCCCATCTCGCGAGCGATCTCGGCCATGAAGTGGCGCGCCAGCAACTCCGGGTCCTTTCCGCGCTCCCGCAGGGGAGGGACGTTGATGCGGAGGACGTTGAGTCGGTAGAACAGGTCTTCGCGGAAACGCCCTTCGCTCAACGCATCCTCGAACGAACTGTTCGCGGCAGCGAGCAGGCGGCACTTGGCCGCGATCTCCTCCGTGCCTCCGATTCTCCGGAAGCGCCTCTCCTCGAGTGCCCGCAGCAGCTTGGGCTGAAGGTTGGGAGGCAGTTCACTGACCTCGTCGAGGAAGAGCGTACCTGCTCCTGCCAATTCTAGGAGACCCAGCTTCCGCGACCGGGCATCCGTGAACGCCCCGCGTTCGTGTCCGAACAGCTCGGACTCGAGGAGGTTCCCGGGGATGGCCGCGCAGTTCACCGTGACGAAAGGCTCCTGGGCATCCTGGCTGGCGTAGTGGATGCCGCGGGCGAACAGGCCTTTGCCGGTGCCCGTGTCTCCCACAATGAGGACCGTCGTCAGTTTTCGGGTCGCCACCCTCTTGGCGAAATCGATCGCCTTCTTGAGCGAGGCGCCCTCCCCGATGATCGCCTGAAAGCCGATATCGGTGGCGGTGCGGTCGCCGGTCGGGACAGTCTCTTCTACTTCTCTGCTGGCGAGTTGATAGCTCACGATTCGCCTCGAGGTCTGGGGTGTCTATTCGGAGTCCGCATGGATCCGATCCAATCGCTCTTGTGCCTTGGTGGCGTCGAGCGACGCGTTCATTTCTCTGAAGAGCCGTACGGCGCGCTCCAGGAGCTCGGTGGCATCAGGGTATTGTCCCATCTGGGCACGGGTCTCCCCCAATTCCCGGCACACCTCTGCGGCCAGCAGGGCGTCTTCACTCTCCTCTGCGAGACGATTGGCGCTCGAAAGAGACTCGTCTGCGAGGGAGAGGTGACCCTGGGCCCGCTGGATCATGCCGAGGAACTTGAGAGCGTCGGCCTTCCGGAGTGGGTCGCCCCTCTCTTCAGCGATGCCGAGCGCCCTTTCTACGTAGGCCTCGGCCGCTTCCCATTGCTCGAGTCGGATGTAGACCTCGGCGAGGTTCGATTCCAGAAGAGCCTGAGTATGAAGGTCCTTCCGACGGCGGGCGATATCGAGGCCGCGGGTAAAGTGCTCCTCAGCGTCGTCGTACTTGCCGAGGTCGGTGTGGAGCATGCCCAGATTGTTGAGCACCCACGACATGCCTTCCTCGAAATCGCCCTCTTCGAACGCCCTGAGGCTGGCCCGGTAGCGCACGAGGGCACCGTCCAGATCTCCTTGGATGTTCGCGAGGACGCCGAGGTTTTGCTCGACCATTCCGGCGAGTCGGTGATCTCCCGAGTCGCTTGCCTGGCGCGCGGCCTGTCGATACCTGGACTGGGCGGCATTCATGTCGCCCCGCCGTTGGGCAATGATCGCGAGGCAGTTCAGGGCGTGGGCTTCGCCGGTTCCGTATGCGATGTCTCGCGAGAGGGCACTGCTCTCTTCGTAGCGGGACTCGGCATCGGTCGTTTGCCCGAGTTCGCGAAGCGTCGTGCCGAGCCACCGGAGGATGTCGGCTCGGAGCGGCGACGGTTCGTTATCGGGAAGAAGGTCCAACGCCGCGGTCAGCTTCTCCAGGGAGTCACCTAGGGCTCCCTGGGTCTCCGCTTCTCGGCCCGCACGGGCGAGATCGCCCGCCCTGACCTGTCTCTCTTCCGGAGATTCACTTGTCACGTCAATGGCGCGGTTCATCTATTCGTTCCTCTGGAGTGTGCATCTCTTACGAGCACGAGTCACACCCTTCCCAGCTAACCCGACGCCACTGCGTAGCCGCAGAAGTGCCTCACTTCGAGCACGACATCTCCGTCCTCGAAGAACATCGGCAGAGTCTCCAGAGGGGCAGCGCCTGATGTGTGACCGCCCACATAGTAGACGCCTATGAGCTTCGAGAGGTGCCGACGCAGGACCTCGCCGTCGTGCTCACCCAGCTCGTCGCCGCTCTCGAGGCTCCCGCCCCATCCGGGCGCCAGCATGCGTGCATTGATGCGAATCTGCACGGGCACGCCAAAGTCGATGCCATGCGGACTGAACTCGAGGGCCACGACCGGGCCGGCGATCGCCTTCGCCTCGATCGTTGTTGCCTCCGAGAGGGCGCCCTCTGGGAAGACGATCGAGGCTCCGAGCTTCCGGAACTCCATCACGCCCCCCTCCGCGCCGATGGTGCGCGTCACCGTCATCTGGCTCTCTCGCGAGTCACGCCACTGGTGGGCCGCGAAGCCGGGTGCTGGAGCGGTTTCGAAGAACGCAGATGCCAAGCCCTCAGCGGGCGCGGCGGGGCCTTCGTCCGTCGGTGTGTCGGTGCAGGACCAAACACCGAACAGCACGGCGAAAGGCAGTATGCGCCAAACGTCTCTCTTCCTAAACATCCTTCTCCTCCGTCAGGTCGACGACAACTCCGAGATCATGCGGGTGAGGGTGGTATATGCAATCTCGGTGCCAACCTTGTCAGGACCCGCAACCGACATAGTATCAACAACTTAAGCCTACTTGACCTCTGAGAGGTCAGCAGGCTTAGCTGTTAATATATTTACCTATTTCCCCGAAAACGCAACAGAATGTTACGATTCCGAGACAAACGTAAGAATGCTTGTCAGTCGGCTTCCTGGCCCTGTCCCACGATCTCGACCCGCTCCATGACGATCTCTTGAAGAGGTCTGTCTCCTGGGCCGGTGGCGGTCGTGCCGATAGCCCGGATGGTGTCCATGCCGTCGACGACCTTGCCGAAGACCGCGTGCTTCCCATCGAGCCAGGCCGTGGGGGCCAAAGTCACGAAGAACTGTGAGCCGCCGGTGTTGGGGCCGGCGTTGGCCATCGAGAGAACACCTTCGACGTCATGCCGCAGCTCGGGGTGGAACTCATCGGCGATCGTGTAGCCGGGGCCGCCCGTGCCGTTGCCCGTGGGGCATCCGCCCTGAAGCATGAACCCCTCGATGACGCGGTGGAAGACGATGCCGTCGTAGTACTCCTTCTCCACGAGGTCGATGAAGTTCTTCGTCGTTTCGGGTGCGCGCTCCTCGAAGAGCTCGACCTTGAACTCGCCTTGATTGGTCGTGAATTGTGCGATGCGATTCGGCATGGACTCACCTGTTGCTGAAGTGGGCGAACCAGTGGGCGGACCGGTCGTCGGCTCCTCCGTGGCGTGGAAAGCATGGGTCAGGAACGAGCATGACTCCCTGTAGTGACCCGGAACATTCGCCAACGTGACGCCCGGGGTCCAGCCTTTGGCCCGGCCCGACAGGAATTGCCCTTCGGGCTACCCGCTACCTAGAATCCGCGGTGAAGGCGCCGAGAACCAGACAGGGTATGGGCCCGACCTCTTGGGTCCCGCCCGCAGACAGCAGGAAGAGACCATGGATTTTCCGAGTCATCGCCGCCTCGTCGTCGCGGGGTTGATGGTCCTTTTGATCGCTGGTTGTCGTGGTGCGGTGCAGCTCGAAGAGAGCGACCATCCCACGGTTCTGGCTCGGCAGCTCATGGAGGGATCGAGCCCTGCTTCTCGGGGGCCGTTCTCGGTACGCACCCTTACTTATGGGCACGGTGACGACAAGAACCGTGACGAGTACCGTGAGGGCGTCGAGTTCACCACCGCGAGCGTCGACGCATCGAAGCTCATCGATCTCGGAGATCAGGCCGACTCCAGGAATGACTACTGGGGCTTCACTCCCGAGGAGTTCCCCTTGAACGGGCGTGTCTGGTATCCCGATGGCGCCGGACTCTTCCCGCTCGTGCTGGTGGTGCACGGCAATCACAACATGCGGGACTATTCGGACCCCGGATACGACTACTTGGGTGAGCTCCTGGCGAGTCGCGGCTACATCCTGGCGTCGATCGACATGAATTTCGTGAACGGGGGAATCCGGCAGGAGAACGATGCGAGGGGCTGGCTTCTCCTCAAGCACCTCGAGGCGTGGGGCGGCTTCAACCAAGACGCCGAGAACCCGTTCTTCGGAAAGGTGGATATAAAGAACCTTGCGCTCATGGGACACAGCAGGGGCGGGGGAGCGGTCGGGCATGCCGCGGCGTTCAACCGGCTCAGCCACTACCCCGACGATGCCAACCTGACGTTCGACTTCAACTTCGACATCAAGGCGATCATCGCCATCGCTCCAGTCGACGGGCAGTATCTCCCTACGGACCGATTCGTGCCTGTCGAAAACGTGAACTACATGGTGTTCCATGGTTCGCACGACGGGGATGTCACGAGCTTCCACGGACTTCGGCTCTATGATCGCGTGAAGTTCACCGACGGATTGCCTCACCTGAAGACGGCCGTCTTCGTCTATCGGGCGAATCACGGTCAGTGGAACAGTGTGTGGGGTCCTCACGACAACGGACCACGGAGCGGTCGGACCCTCGACCTGAGACCCCTGCTCGAGCCGAGCGAGCAGCAGGAGTTTGCGAGAATCTACGTCTCCGCGTTCCTGGAGTATTCGTTACGGGGCAACCCGGAGTTTCTGCCGCTCTTCCGGGACCACCGGGTTGCCGGTGGATGGCTGCCAAAGACCATGTATGTGACTCGGTTCGAGGACGGCACGTTCAAGCCGTTGGCCACGTTCGAAGAGGATATCGACGTGACCACAGGCAGTGCCGCCGGGGTGGTCCTGAGCGGTGACAGTCTCTCCACCTGGAGAGAGAGGGAGATGGTGCTGCGCTCGCGCAATCGGCCCACTACCTCGTCGACACAGATGAACCAAGCGCTCTGGCTGGGCTGGAACCGAGAGGTGAAAGGATCTGAGGAGTTGGGTCGCCCTTCGACGTTTACCGTCTCCGTGCCGGACACGTTGGGTCGTGCTTGGAGGTTGGGAGAGGGGGCGTCCCTTCAGATTGCGCTGACCGTTTCCGAGGACGTGCCGGGGCCGAGGGACGCTGCGGGAGACAGCACGCAGAACGAGGAGGGAGCCGATACGGATGACGAGGGTGAGGATGCGGAGGACGACGAGGACGACGACGAGCCTGTCGACCTCAGTATCGAGGTGGTCGACTCTCAGGGTCGTTCGGCTAGAGTGGCCCTCAGCTCATACGGGCCGATTCGGCGCCCACTCGAGACGCACATCCTCCGGCGAGGTGATCTGGAGGAAGAGCGGTTCACCGAGCTCGCAGAGTTGGTGCTACAGACGTACTCGATTCCGCTGTCGGACTTCACACGGCTCCGGCCGGCCCTGGATCTCCGAAGCCTCAGGGAGATCCGGTTCGTCTTCGACCGGACCGACGCCGGCACGGTCGTGGTGGACGATGTGGGGATCTCCTACCTCGACCCCGCATTCACTTCGGTGAGGGTCGCTCCCCGGCCGTGACGCTGAGGCGCTTGCCGCTGCGGTGGGCGTGCCGCCTCGGTGGGCGTGCCGCTGCGGTGGGCGGTTCGGCGGCGCTTAGCGCCGATCAGCGCCAGCTGATCCCGAGCCGGTGCGCGGCGCCGAATGCGTCGAAGCCCTGATCGTTGAAGCCCTGGTACGCGTATTCGATCCCCAGGGCGTCGCCGTGAAAGGCCGCCCCGAAGGTGAGCTCGTCGGCCGGGCCCTCTTCTACTCGGCGGACCCCGATCCACCCGGTAAAGGTTCTACCTCGGATCGGCCACCACGCGACCTCCCCGCCCAGAGCGGGGATCACCGTTCCGTCGGCTTCCCTGGACAGGGCGGCTGACACCCCGAGGTCGAACGGGCCGACCTCCCATCCCTGCCCGGAGGCACCCAGAGTAACCCGTTGAGCGAGATCCACGGATGCTCCCCCCAGCTCCAGGCTCGCCCCCAGATTCTGCGCGGCCAGACCGACCCTGACGTCACCCAACTCCATTGAGATCCCTAGGTCCGCCGCCAGAGCCACATCCTTGGTGCCGCCGAGCCGGTGCTCGACGCTCTTGGCGGCGATACCCCACTCGAGGCCCGCCACTTCCTGGGCGTAGCCGACCGTAGCCACGAATTCAGTGGAGCCGACCGCGCCCCCGGTCAGCAGGTCGGTCTCCCCTGGAGCCACCTCTCGGGCGTTCGTGGCGTCGGTGGAGTAGCTGAGGGTCTGGAGGCCGACGCCCACATTGCCCTGCCACCAGCCGGTTACGGCAGACAGCGCGAGGTAGTTGGACTTGGAGCCGAACGTCTGGCCATCGAGTCCAAACCCCGACGCTCCGGCCAGGAGAGCCGGATTGTAGAAGATCGCGCCGCTTCGACCGCCGGTTAGCTGGAAGGCCCCGCCCATGGCCTGGGCGCTGGTGCTCGCGGGGAGCTGAAGAATGACCGGGCCGTGGTCGCGCACCTGGCCGCCAAGCGGTGCTGTGGTGGCGAGGGTCAATGCGACGACAAAGCTGAGGCAGGGCGACACGACGCCGTGACGGACCGTGCCCCTCCATGGCCCCTTCGGCTTCTCGGATATGCGCATACCGGCTACGTCGCTCTCGGTTGGTCCAGCACCAGGCTCTTGTCGCACGACCCGCAGGTGAGCCACACGCGGCGACGAACGTAAGACACGTCCGTACGCGGGGGTATTACCGTTTGATCGAGAGGTGAGGAGCAGCACGGGCACGCCGGGACGGTGCCCTCAGTCAGTGCGGCCTGGATCTGAGCTCGCTCTGTCGGCTCGAAGTCATGACTCATGCGTTCCACGGTTCCACGGGATCGGTCGGCACCTGCGATCAGGCGAATATGAGGCTCGCCGACACGATGGGCGCAAGCCCGGCTCAACCATATGGGTCGGTTGGGGGTCGTCTATGGCGTGCTGGACCGGATGGGCGGAAGTGAGGAGAAACCCCACGCCCGCGCTCCTGATTCAGTATCTTAAATGGCTCGACCATCGAGCTTCACCATCGAGCTTCACCATCGAGCTTCACCATAGTGCTTCACCGTGGGTGCTTCACTGTTATTCGGACGGGACCCCCGTTCGGTCTATAGCGAGATCAGATGATTCCAGTTCTTTTCGCCGTCCTCCAGATCAGCGCTGCCTCGGCAACGGTCGATGCGCAGCCGTCGCGGTCGCCGGCTCTCGAATACGACGGCTCCGCCGGACAGACCCAGATCGTCACGCCACGTTTCACGAACCCGGACGTGAGCATCGACGGCCGGATCGACGAGTCGGTCTGGGATGCCGCGCCCGTCCTCACCGGCTTCACGCAGTACGACCCCTCCGAGGGGATTCCCGGCTCGCAACAGACGGAGGTACGTGTCTTCGTAACCGATGACGCCGTCTACTTCGCGATCAAGGCTCTCGACTCGGATCCAGCGGGCATCCGCGCGACCATGACGGAGCGCGACCAGGTGACGCGTTCGAACGACTATGTCCGCGTCGTACTGGATACGTTCGACGATCAGCGGCGGGCGTACGCCTTTTCGGTGAACCCGTTCGGAGTCCAGTAGGACGGCATCTGGCTCGAGGGAGGCAGCGGCGGGCGAAGTGGACACTGGGGCGGGAGCGGAGGCGGGGGCGGCGGCTTTTCCCGCCCGCCGATCGACGACAATCCCGACTTCATATGGGAGTCGGGAGGACGCCTCACCGACCAAGGGTACGAGGTCGAGCTACGGATTCCGTTCAAGAGCGTGCGGTTTGCCGACGTGCCGGTCCAGGACTGGGGCATTCAGGTGACCCGTCGGATCCAGCGCAATGGCTACCAGCAGTCGTGGGCGCCGTCCTTTGCGAACCAACCCAACAAGCTCTTGGAGGCTGGCAAGCTCCAGGACCTCCGAGACCTCGATCCGGGCCTCTTCATGGAGATCAATCCGGTGGTTACGGGCAGCCTGAACGGTGCACTCGACGATAACGACGTGTTCCTTCGGGATGATCCCACTGGCGACTTCGGTGCCAACCTGACGTATGGGCTGACGTCGAACCTCACCCTGGACGGGACGGTCAATCCGGATTTCAGTCAGGTAGAGGCCGACGCCGGTCAGATCGCGGTCAACGAGCGGTTCGCTCTGTTCTTCCAGGAGAAGCGGCCGTTCTTCCTCGAGAACGCCGGGACCTTCGCCGCCGGCACACCTCGGGCGGCGGATCTGTTCTTCAGTCGAAGGATCGGGATATCGCCCGGCGGCAAGGCGGTGCCGATCCTGGGAGGCGGCCGGCTGAGTGGCAAGGTGCGAGGCCTTGGCGTGGGGCTGGTGCAGATCTTCACGGATAACCTCGACGAGAACGTCGAGGTGGGTGTCCGCGAGAATTCCTTCACGGTGGCCCGCGTGACTAAGGAACTGCCCAACCGCTCACGCGCCGGGGCCATGTTCGTACAACGGAGGGCGACCCACGATGGGGGCGACCACAACCGCACATACGCCGTCGATGGGCGTTTGGGCATTGGAGACGCGTTTAGCGTCGACGCCTGGGTGGCCCGCACGGAGACCCCGGGGCTGATCGGAGGCGACGAAGCCGCGAACGTCAATCTGTCGTACCAGATCCGCGATTTCAGCACGAGCATGCAGTTGCGGGCGGTCGGAAAAAATTTCAACCCGGAGGTGGGCTTCGTGAGCCGGGTTGGGTACCGCTACCTCGATGCCAACATCGCCAAGGCTGTCCGGATGCCCTCGGTGTCGTGGATCCGGGAGTTTTCGCCGCACATTAACTCGAGCTACTACTGGGACTTGGATGGGGAACTACAGACGGGATACTTCCACCTCGATACCGAGTTCATCACCGAGGGCGGAGGTCGGTTCGGTCCGGAATTCAACTTCCACCAGGAGGGGCTCAGCGAGCCGTTCGAGGTCGCTCCGGGCGTCGTCATCCCTGCGGGGCGTTACAACGACTTTCTCCCGGCGCTGGAGCTGAGGACCGACCCCTCGGCTCGCTGGTCAGGCCGCATTATGGTTCATGGCGGCCAGTTCTTCTCCGGCACACGGTACACGGGCGACATGGGGATCACCTATCGGCAGGGAGAGACTCTGACCGCCGAGTTCAGGTTCGACCACAACATCGTCCGATTGGACGAGGGCGACCTCAAGACCACACGAACGAGCTTTCGGGTCGGATATTTTTTCACACCGCGAATCTTCTTGCAGACCCTTCTTCAATACTCGGATCAAGCCGATGTGTGGTCGGTGAACGCACGTCTCGGCGTGTTAGACACCGCGGGGACGGGGCTGTACGTGGTCTACAACGAAGCACAAGAGTCTCACGGCTTGGCGAGCCTCACCGGACCCCTCACACGGTCGTTGATCGTGAAATACTCGAGGCAGCTCAGGATTCTCTGACCCGGGTAGTCGGTGAGTCGGAGGGCAGGAGTCCCAAGGCCACCATCCAGACGAGACAACCAGCTCGGTGCGTTCTCGCGGAGATCTGGCACCACGCAAGGACCGGATGCCGTCGTAGTGGCGCTCGAACTGATGCTCCCTCTCTACAGGCTTTCCTTGTGGCTTTCCGCACCATAGGCGCATCAGCCAGGCCGGTTGAGCGGTAAAAGACCTGGGTGACAGTTAAGTAAAGAGACCTAGGTAACAGTTCTGCGTCCTTTGCAAGTACCTCCAGTTCGTCTTTGCCCTCGTCCGAGGGAGTCGAAGATGAGGCGTTTGGGTTCAACAAAGCGTCCTAGCCAGATGGGACCGAAGTAGACCTCAAAGAGGCCGTGGTCAATCTCTTCGAGTCCGACTTCATGTCCGGCGAAGAGTCGACCGACAGGGACGCGGTCACCGTACCATCGGATGCCACCGTTCGAGCTGACGAGCCGGGTCTCGAAGTGGCCTGGATACGTGACCGGCTCGAGTTGATTGGGGAAGGGTCGAGGTGAGGGTCGGTAGTGGTCGGCGGGCACGTTACCGCCTAACGCCTCATGCGGTCTTATCTCGTTGTAGAGCTTCCCGTTCGGGGTCGTCGATGTCGACGAGAGCTTCTTCGGAGCGCGCCGGGTCAAGGGCCGGCGTGGGCGCGGCGCTTACGGCAAGACGGTCGTCTTGGGCATCTTCGAGTGGCAGGGCCAAGTGTATACCGAGATCGTCCCGGACTGCTCGAAGCCAACCCTGCAGGGCATCATCCGTGGCCGGGTGGACCCGCACACCGTCATCAACTCCGATGGCTGGCGCGGCTACAACGGCCTGGTTGATCTAGGCTATGGCCACTTCCGCGTCGATCATGCCCGCGACGAGTTCACCAAGGGCACCGTTCATATCAACTGCATCGAGGGCTTCTGGGGCCTGGCCAAGGTCCGGCTGGCGAAGTTCAAAGGGCTCCTCAGACACACCTTCCATTTGCACCTCAAGGAAACCGAATGGCGATACAACTATCGACATGCCGACAAGTATCAAACTTTGCTAAAATCCCTCCGCCAAAACCCGCTCAGCTAGGCATGACCAATGGGCGCGAAGGCGCCGCCCCCGGCAGCCTCCAGAGCCGTAGTCGTGCAGCCGGCCAGTACGGCCTCCAGGGCGTTTGCCTCTCGGGCGTCAATGGTCAGCCCCCACCGCCGACGGACCGCCACAACTCGGTCTGCAAACCAGCAGCGGTTACGCTGAGGCATCCATTCGGCGGCATCATCCGCACCCTTGGCTCCCCGGTTCAGTCCCGGACTGGCCAGCGTGAGGTTCAGCAAGTCCCGAGCGAACGCCCGGCGTGTTTCGCGGCTCGCCGCGCAAAGACCGGAATCATGGGCTTCGCTACGAGCCACCGTGTGCTCGATATCCGTCTGACCCATTGACGCGAACCGCTCTCCGGTGTACGGCGAGTAGATGCCGCCCAACTCTCGGACGATCGAGGCCTGGACGGACTGCGGATAGCTGTAGTCGCCAGACCGGTACGGTGAACAACGGTGCTCTGGTGCAACCACCAATCCCCGCCAAGTGGTCTGCGCACTTGCGTCGGCCGCCGCGAGCACGGCGGCGACCAGGAGCAACAGCTTCCCCATCGCCTCTCCCCTCGGTTCTGTGCCCTCCCGAGTCGCGGCGCTAGATGCGCTCCGTCACGGTTCATGTGGTAAGTAAGCGGAGCGCTGCGGATTGCGAAAGCCCCCACCGCTCGGAAGATTACCCTCGGTCGAAGACGACACACTCGGCTGCGGTTCGCCTCGATCCGGCTCCGGCTGCCCGTCTTGCACCGGCGCCCGACGGCGAGGGACTGGCCTGGCCCCCCTGGTCCGAGTGATGGATCACCGCCTCGGGCCTCCTCTGCCACAGCGCCAGCCGACGCAGTTCCTCGCGCTCCGCCGTTGTCAGGCCGTCACCCGAACTTCTTCTGCGAGATCGCCATGTGGTGGGTATTCTACCCGTTCGCGGTCGCGGCGTCCGGCGAATGGCTACACTGGACGGGTCATGGGCTGCATCGGGCTGACGCTGTTCATTCCGTCCTTGCGGATGACCGAGGCGTTGTCCGTTGCCAAGTACCCCGGCTACCAGGCCACGACCTCGGCCTTGATTCCGCTGCCGCGGGCTGGACGGGCGAAGATGACCCCTAGTACTTGATCATCGAGAAGATGATCGCAGGCACCAGCGGTTCGCCCTCCGGCTGAATCGCCTCGATGCAGATGTTCGCCTCCGGATTGCTGACGGACATCATGACCTCGACCATGTCACCCGCCTCGAGTGGCACAATGCCCTGCGAGATGATGACGTCCTTGGCCATGCTCCCCTCGTCCTGGCAGAGCTGGACGTTGGAGTTGGCCACATCGGTCCCGTTGACGCGCAGCCAGAGATCGAAGCAGCCGTAAGGACCGCCGCCCTCACGACCGACCTGGGGCGCGGCCACGATGAGATACGCTCCGGCTTCGGACACCGTGATCTGGTTGGCCGCAATGGCGACTCCGCTGGCGGCGTCCGTGATGTCCATGGCGACCACCTCGGGCGCCGTCCCCGGGCACTGCGTCACCGACGAGGAAGCTTGCAGGTAGTGGTCGACGCTTGCCGGGCTCAGGTCTTCCATGCTCTGGTCCTGCGTGCCCTGCTCGCAGGCGGTCACGCTGAGAAATGCCAGAAGCGCGAAGGATGTGAAGATGGGCTTCCTCATGGTCTGGTCCCCCCTGGTGATGAGAACTGCTTGGCCCTATTCGGCAAGCGGAGCGCATACCACCGTCGGCTCCCCGGTCGACCCGGGTGGTCATGGTGGCGCTAGTTACCTCTATGCTAGGGAGCGACCGTGGAATCCGCAAACCGGGACGCCCCTGTTCGCATCTCGCGTACCACTGTTCGGTTTGCAGCGTGATTCTCTGCACAGGGTGGCGGGGAAGCGCGACAGGCACGGTGCGCCTTACCTGCCACAGTCAGGTGTTTGCCCACGCATGCGGCTCCAGCTTCAACCGCGATCCTCTCCAGAACGGGAGATCCTCTCACGATGCCGAACTGTCAGCACCCACGGGCCCTGCTCGCCCTGGGAGACCTGCTCGCGGCGCCCGCCCCCACCACCGCCCAGTCCCCGCCACCAGCCGATGCCGCCAGGGCTGACGTTGCGGCCCCCACTGGCAGGGCCGGGCGTGGCGGCTCTCACCGCCACCCCGTCCGGCCTCGCCGCCACCACCACCCTCACCCTCCCCGGCATCCAGGCTCCCGTCGAGATCATCCGCGACCGGTAGGGGATCAACCACATCTACGCGGAGAATCGAGGGCTTCCCGACCTGGCGTTTGAGACAGCTCCTTGGAGGCGGATCTTGGACGCGGATCGGCGAGGGTCGGTGCCGATCGGCAAGTGCACATGAGACAAATGGGGTGCATGCACACCGAAAGGCTTGCTTCCATGTGCAGGCCACCGCGTCCGTATGTGGCTGGCGTCCTCGCGCTTCCGGCGCGGGCGCGGGGGGCGCGGTGCCGATCCGGGGCTCCCGACCAGGGGTCCCGTGCGGGAAGGACATCGAGCGCCGCTGAGCGCGGTGGCGGTGCGGCGGTCAGCCATGAGCGCACCGGCGACGGGGTTCGGGGGGCGGCGCCCCCCGCCCGCCCGCTGCCCCGGCAGCGGCGCAGGAAGCCGGGGGTTCGAAGGGGGGCGCAGCATCCCCTCGCCAGATCGCAATGTTCAACATTGCGTGGGCTGGCTCATGACTGCTAACGATGGGGTGGACGCCCCCTCCCGGCGGCATCGCAATGTGCCAAGATGGTACTGAGCATTTTTCGACCATCTGAGGGAGGAGGCATCCAATGGAGGAGGTTAGCATCATCGGGATCGATCTGGCAAAGCGCAGCTTTCAGGTACACGGGGCGAAGGCGGACGGGTCGGTAGCGTACCGCAAGAAGCTGAGCCGCGGGAAGCTGCTGAGTTTTCTCGCCTCGCAGCCGCCTTGCACGGTGGCGATGGAGGCGTGCGCCAGCGCCCATTACTGGGGCCGGGAGATCGTGGCGCTCGGTCACGAGGTGAGGCTGGTTCCACCGATCTACGTGAAGCCCTTCGTCAAGAGGCAGAAGAACGACACGGCGGACGCGGAGGCGATCTCGGAAGCCGCACAGCGTCCGACCATGCGCTTCGTGGCGGTCAAGACCGAAGCGCAGCAGGGTCAGGGGATGCTCTTTCGCACGCGTGACCTGCTGGTGCGCCAGCGCACACAGACGATCAATGCCCTTCGGGGTCACCTCGCCGAGTTCGGAGTTGTTGCTCCGCAGGGCAGGGCCCGGATCGGGCAACTGGCCCGGGTGCTGGAAGACGGGGACGCCGGCCTGCCGGAGGCGGTCGTCGAGCTGGGATGGCTGCTGCTCGGGCCGATCGACGAGCTCGATGAGAAGATCGATGGACTCGACAGGAAGCTCCGGGCGAGCACACGGGAGCGCGAAGAGACGGCGCGGCTGATGACAATCCCCGGAATCGGACCGATCACCGCGATGGCACTGCAGGCCTTCGCACCGCCGATGGAGAGCTTCCGGCGCGGGCGCGACTTCTCGGCCTGGCTCGGCCTTGTGCCGCGGCAGCACACCACCGGCGGCAAGCCGAGGCTGGGCAGGATATCGAAGATGGGCCAGCGCGATCTCCGGCGGCTCTTGATCACGGGAGCCATGGCGGTCGTCCAAAACGCGATCCGGCGCGGCGAGATCACGGATCCGTGGCTGGCCAGGATGCTGGCACGCAAGCCGAAGATGCTGGTCGCGGTGGTGCTCGCCAACAGGACGGCGCGGATGGTCTGGGCGCTGACCACGAAGAAGGAGATCCATCGGGTTCGCGCTGCCGCCTGACCGGCCAACGAAAGGAGAGAAGCGCAAACAGAGAAAGCTGCTGGGAGATGTGGGCAGCAGGACGCAAGAACGGGTAAGGGCAAACGGTCTGGAAGACGGGATCGGAAACACCAGGATGACCCGAAGGGCCACCGAGCCCGACCTAACGATTTGGATCCGATCTCACGAACACCATACGGGCCCGCAGCCAACGAGGGCTGCATCAAGAGGCCGGACATACGACAGTACCGGACCTGATTGCCACCAACCTCGGTTCGAAGTCAGGCTTGCCAACCCGGGGGGCGTCCACATACGGGTCATGAGCCGGCTCCTCAGCGGATCGGTCCGGCCTCCGCGTCTCGACGCTCGCTGGCGAGATACGCTCGTGGACTCCCACGGCATCCCCACCACGGCCTGAGGTCGAGGCGCACCCCTCGGGGACCTGGCTGTCTACATCGGCGCGTGCATCCTGCCCCCCCCACAGCCTCCCGGAAATCGACGGGGAGCTTGTCACGATCGTCCGGGAGCTTCGCGGCTTCCTGTTCGGCTCGACTTGGCACCCTAGCTTGGCCGGCGACCGGGAGCGCGTCCGGACACTGTGATGGAGTAGTGCCCCCCCGGAGAGGACCCCCCGCACTGCGCGGCGGAGCACCCTTGCCGAGGCGGCAAGGCGCACCAAGGAGGCGATGCATGGCCCGTCAGGTGCCGGGGAGCGGCGGTCATGTCCCTGAACGTCGCGCTCCAGGGACATGGACGTGCTCAGGGCAGAGCTTCCGAACGACAGTAACGCCGGAGGGGGCATTGTCGTTATTGACTACATCGTAGTCTTGCGCTACATACTTGCTGTGAAAGAAATTGCCTACAGCCGTACGGCTCTGAAGGTCCTGACCCAGATGCCCCGTAATTGGGCGGAGCGTCTCCGGGACAAGATCCGGGCTTACGCCGATGACCCGGCGTCGCAGGCCAACAACGTCATACGTCTGAAGGGCCAAGACGGACTGGTGCGCCTTCGGGTGGGAGACTGGCGCGTAGTAATGAGAGATGGAAACGTGCTGCGAGTTCTGCATGTGGCCAGCCGCGGCAGCGCCTACAAGGAGTGAATATCATGAACGAAACCGTGACGATTCCCAGAGTCGAGTATGAACGCCTGTGTGCCATGGAAGAAGATTTTACGGATATACGGACGGCGCTGGCCGTCGAGGCGAGAATCGCCAGCGGCGCGGAAGAACTTGTGCCGGCGCATGTGGCCGACCGACTTATCGACCGGGAACCGCCCCTACGGGTCTGGCGCGAATACCGTGGACTGTCTCAGTCCGCCCTCGCGCGCGCCTGCGGCGTCAACCGGGTGCAGATCGTCGAGATCGAATCGGGACGCAACAGCGGGTCGGTGCACACCCTTCGCAAGCTGGCCGATGCTCTTCGGGTTGCGGTGGATGACATCATCCCCGCGTGAGCGGCCGTATGCGTAAAGCATCTCTGAGTTCGTGACTACAATTTAATGAAGAGGAGAGCACATGTCGAAATACGGGACTATTGCAGTGTGTGCGGCTAAGAAAGTACGCGAGGGAAACGGCCTATGCCCGATCTCAGCTTGGAAGACATCCGCTGAGGAAATTTTTTCAGAACAAACGGCGAGTCGGGAAAAGAGCTGTCCACGCAACGCGTTTTTGGGGCTGGCGGAAGAGGGGTTGATTCGTGGTATACCTCCAGGAAGGTACACACGATCTATAGACAACAAGGGCTACGCGCTTGAAGCGGTTAAATTGTTGCAGACCTCGCCCGATCTGTCTGATAACTCCACACAATTGTGGGAATGCGTCATGCAGGGCCAGATTAAGCAACGCAACGGACAAATGGATGTAGCAATAGCCCTTTGGAAGAATGGCGATATTGCCTTTGACTCTGTTGATTGAGGATTGACGCTTCCCCTGTGGCGCCCTCTGGGAGGGCGAGACTGTGCGCGATTGGCTGCCGATCGCGCTCCGGGGCGGTGCAACCGAGACGCGGGCCTGGACGACCTGGTGCTCCTCGACGTGGAGCTCCCGCCGGGGACAGCGAGCGGGCCGATCATCGGCGGGCGTGAGCTGGCCCGGCTCGAGGTGCACTCGCCGCCCGGTCAGTGACCTGGAGGTCCGGGAAGACGCGGGTAGTGATTCCCCGCTCTGGAGGACAACGCACCTGGGCGGCTGACCCGGAAGCCTACCCGGTGCTGACGGCGGAGGACCGGCGCCGGCTGGCGTTCGGTGCCGGAGACAATCGGGTGGGCTAGACCGCCATCTGGCGGGGAGATCGGCGCTCTCCGGGGCTCTCACGGGGGATCCCCTCGCCAGCCCCTAACCGGAACGGACGGGCCTCCGGGTTTCGACGCCCCCCGGCCAGATAGGCAGCCCAATCGTCCATGAGCCGTGCCGATATAATTATAAAGCATTGTTAATAATAGAGATAAGGCTTATGACCTGGCTGCTATCCCCTCATTACACCCCTCTTTCTGAACGGGAATCCAGTGGACTGTAGCGGGGCTTAGCGAACGAGCTGTAGGGCGAACCGAACCAACCTCGCCGAGCGCGGTGTCACCCCGATCGGCGTAGGCAGGTGGGCGACGCAGGCCAAGGAACTGTCGGCGAAATGGCGAAGAAGCGTAGGCGTGCCGGAGGACGGTTGTGGATGGCCCCTGTCCTCTCTGACTACGAACTATTGGGATGGTTTACGTCTAAGATCACTCCGCGTTGCCGCGGCTTGCGGAGATCTGGTCTCGGATCCACTGATCGACCTCCGATTCGATCCAGCCGATGGCTCGGGGGCCGAGGCGGATCGGTTGGGGAAAGCTCCTGTCAGCCACTCGCATATAGATGGAGCTCCGCGAGAGGCCGGTGCGGGCCTGCACTCGGGGCAACCGCAGGACGCGTACGGGCGCGTCCATGCCCTGTTCCATTCCTATTGACATTGGACTGCCTCCGTTCTGTTCCGGAAGGGATTCCGGGGCGCGTTGCCCCGGGAGGGAACAGGGGCCACACGGGCCCGGCTGCGGGCTTCCGTGAACACCGGGACACGGCAGGTCGTCGCGAGCTTCGGCGAGCGGCCAGGACGGAGGTGACGCACCAGGTGTGGATCGCCCACCGCTTGCCGACCGGGCGTCGATGTCGTGATGCCCGCGCGCTCGAGGGACGCAGCCGGTCGCGATCGGACGTGCCCGGCCAGCGTCTCCGCGGCGGCAACGGCCGATACGCGATCTGCGGGTGTGTTTGCTAGGCGAGTCGCGAACTGCGCGAGCGGGCGCGGCCCCGGGCTACAGCGCCGTGCATCGCATCGATGCGGGCAGGGGCGTCCAACGCGGGGGGACCGGGACCGGAGCGGACGCCACGGAGGAACCGAGAGTGTCTGACCGCACGAGCGGAGAATATCGCCAGCCGGACTTCGGGCGGGCATCGAAGGGGGCGGGCTGTACGCACCCCCCGGCGCCGCGCTCTCGGAGTGGCTGCTCCGGCAGGCCGCGCGCGCGACCGCCTGGGCCCGTAGCGTATCCACCTCCCCGAGCCCCAGCCGCTAGAACCTGAGCTCCCCCCGGAGGAGCATGGTGTCCTCCGGCCCGAGGTCCACACCCTCCCTTCGCCCGAACTCGAGGCCGACGCCGAGCACGTCTGCCGAGGTGAGCTTGAGGCCGAGCCTCGTCAGCCCGGAGTCGTCGGCGACGAAGTACGGGTAACACAGTGCTCCACCCCCGAGCCCGTAGCCGACCTCGGCGTCGAACCGCTGCGCGAGGGGCATCCCGCCGTGGCCCGGGCGCACCAGGCCGCTCGCGTTCTCGAGCATCCACAGGTTGCGGACGCCGCTCACCGCCGCACCCGCTGTGGATCCGACCCGCATCTGGAGACCCAGTCCGTCGGTGCCCGGCGCGTAAACGAGCGAGCCGCTGTAGCCCCACTCCTCGTAGGAGGCGTCGGCGTGGGCGACGAGCACTCTCCCACTCGCTTCGAGCATGAGCGATCCCCGGGCCCAGCCGAGCCCGCCGCCCACCTCGAACCCTCGTCCGGTCTCCGCATCCCCGCGGTCGTAGCGGACGCCGCCCTCGATCCTGGGCCGCACGACGCCTCCGAGCCCCTGGATCCGGCCCGTGCTCTCGAGCATCAGCCGCCCGCGGCTCGCCGTGCCCACGGCCTCCGCCAGCCCAGCGGTCTCGTCGGAGGAGGTCTCCGTCCAGAGCAGGTCGGAGCGGAGCGCGATCTCGAGCGCACCGGCGCCCGCGAGCACCGCCCTCCCGCCGAGCGCCCCCATCCTGTTCGTGAGATCCGCCTCGAGCGCGGTCCCACTCTCCGGCGTGATCTCGAGTCCGCCCCGGCCCCAGCCCGCCGCGCCCCACAGCTGCGCGCGGTCCGCGAGCCGTAGTCGCACGTACGGGTGGACGCTCGTCAGCGTGCTCGCGATCGTCCCGGCGCCCGTGCCGTACCCTCCCTCACCGCTGCTCCTCGAGAGCGCGATCCCGACGAGGAGTGTCCGCCACTGCCGGTCGAGCCCTACCGTGCCCGTCACCACGTCACCGTCGAGCGCAAGCCCGTTCGCGTCACCCTCGAAACGGGTCGCGGCCACGTCGCCCCATGCGGCCCAAGTGCCGCCGCCCTCGGCCTGTTGTGCTCCGCCTCCGACGTAGAATGAACTGCCCAGGAGCGCTTCCTCCACCCCCGGCAGGCGGAACCCGAAGTCGGGAAGCACCGCCCGGCGCAACGCCTGCCCGGCATCTCTGGAGGACTCCTGCCCGAACCCGTCCGGAGCCCCGCCCCAGCCGCCGGGTGACACACCCGGTACACCCTGACCCGTCCCCGAGGCGCCGGAAACCGCCCGAGCGGGCGCGGCCAGTCTGGTCACCACGTTCCGGGCCGTCGAAGCCAGCCCCCTTCCGCGCGAAGGCAGTGCCCCCGCAAGCAGCCCGCCCACGGACAGCCCGTCCACACGCCGGCCCGCCACTGTCACATGCGTCTCCCGCCCACCGGTCTCCAACCTACCGGCGATCGCCTGGGCCGCATGGTCCGAAGCCGTCCGCCCGAACCGCGCCAGCCAAGCCTTGGGCAGCTCCGACTCGCGAACGATCGTGCCCGTCGCCGACGCGTCGTCGATCACCGCGCCCCTGGCATTCGACAGCCTCAGGGTCAGCGTCCGTTCGCCCGTCACGTGCAGGGCCGGAAGCACCGGCACCTCGACCGTGCCCTCGCGCCCGCCGCCGGCGATCGTCAACGTCCCCGTGACCGGAGTGTAGTCCTCCCCGGCCTTGGCCGAACCGTCTTCCGTGGCGTAGTCCACCCGCACAGCCGCGTCCCGCGTGCGGTCCATGCTCACCGTGAACGCCAGCACCACGCTCCCTCCCTGCACTCGGGCATCGGCCACCGACAGCCCGGCGTCCCCCTCCGTCACCGGAACAACCAGTGCCGGCGTGACGAGTTCATGGACCCGCGTCACGCCGTCGACCTCCGATTCCGCGGAATCGAGCGTCGCCCTCAGCACCCGGTCCTGCCGTCGCCCGCCGTCGAAGGCCACCGTGACGGCGACCGTCGCCTCGGCCGCGCCGGCCGCGAACTCCAGCCGGTGGCGGCCGAGCCCGTCGTCGCGCCCCTCTTCCGTCGCGGTCACGCCGGGCAGCGCGCTGTCCGTCACGCCGATGTAGGCGTGGGCCGGAAGCGCGAGCCCCCCGCTCCGGCGCACCCCGATCACGAGCGCCTCGCCCTCCGCCGCCGACGGCGAGCTGAACAACTCCGCCCGCAGCCGAAGCGGCAGGGCCGTCGTCCTCGCCGCCTCGCCTTCGCCCACGCGGTTCCGCGCCCGCACCTCGAAGGCGTGGCGCGTCTCGTTCTCCAGCTCCGTGACCGTCGCCGTCCCGTCGCCGTCGGCCTCTTGCCAGGGCATCGCCCCGGGCACCGCGTCTCCCGCCGCGTAGCGGTACTCGTAGCCGGTGACGGGCGCGCCGCCATCGGCCCCGGGCGCACTCCAGACGAGCTCCACCTCTCCGTCGCCCGCCGTCGCCGTCAGAGACGCGGGCGCGCCCGGCGCGCCCACCGGAGTGGCCAGGGCTCCCCGTGCTGCACCCTCGCCCACGCGGCTCAGCGCCCGCACCTCGAAGGCGTACTGTTGGCCATTGGTCAGTCCGGTCACCGTCCACTGGAGGCTCAGCCCCGCGGACCGCCAAGGCGTGTCCCCGGGCACCGCGTCTCCCGCCGCGTAGCGGTACTCGTAGCCGGTGACGGGTGCGCCGCCATCGTCCGCGGGCGCGCTCCAGACGAGCTCCACCTCTTCGTCGCCCGCCGTCGCCGTCAGGGATGACGGCACGCCCGGCTGCCCCCCCGGAGTGGCCAGGGCTCCCCGTGCCGGGCCTTCGCCCACGCTGTTCCGCGCCCGCATCTCGAAGGCGTACTCCTGGCCGTTGGTCAAGCCGGTCACCGTCCACTCGAGGTTCAGTCCGGCGGATTGCCAAGGCGTGTCCCCGGGCACCGCGTCTCCCGCCGCGTAGCGGTACTCGTAGCCGGTGACGGGTGCGCCGCCATCGTCCGCAGGGGCACTCCAGACGATCTCCACCTCTTCGTCGCCCGCCGTCGCCGTCAGGGACGCGGGCGCGCCCGGCACCGAGGGGTCCCCTCCGCCACCGCCGCTGCCTTCACCGCTTCCCGGAGTGTTGTTGGTCACGGCCTGTCCGGAGAGCGCCGCCGCGTCGTTGCCCGCCACGTCCTGGGTCGGGTTCGCGCCCGGCGTGTAGTCGAGCGTCACCGCCTGGTTCGCCTGGACGGCGGTGGCCAGCGTCAGCGTCACCCTTGATCCGCCCACGCTCACGCCGCTGACACCGACCGAGTTCCCCGCCGCCGTCACGACGAAGTCGCCCGGAGCCGGGGCCGACGCGACGTCGAGCGTCTCGTCGTAGGTCAGCACCAGCGTGCCCGCGTTCACCGCCGCCCGGGTGAGATGCGGCGGCGTCACGTCCGTGCCCGAGAGCGGCGCCGCGTCGTTGCCCGCCGCGTCCTGAATCGGGTTCGCCCCCGGCGTGTAGTCGATCGACACCGCCTGGTTGGGCTGGACGGGGGCGGCCAGCGTCAGCGTCACTCTCGATCCGTCGACGCTCACTTGGCTCACGTTGATGGTGTTCCCCCCGGACTGCACGACGAAGTCGCCCACCGCCGGGACCGACGCGTC
The DNA here is from genome assembly GCA_965249725.1 of Longimicrobiales bacterium. GTDB lineage: Bacteria > Gemmatimonadota > Gemmatimonadetes > Longimicrobiales > Gaopeijiaceae > CBDDCX01. The sequence goes on along the minus strand of OZ252251.1, from coordinate 721,896 downwards.
GTCGAGCGTCTCGTCGTAGGTCAGCACCAGCGTGGTCCCGTTCACCGTCCTTTGGAGGAGCCGCGGCGGCGTCACGTCCCCCGGGGCGTCGCCGTCGTTGTCGACGATTTCCACGATGGCGGCGAACTCGTCTCCACGGGTGTAGTCCTGGCCTGCCTCGAGGATGACCCAGAAGTTCTCGTGCAAGCCATAGACCGGGTCCGGGTCCTCCCGCACCGCGTCGTCCACGATGGAGACGGAGATGGTCTTCCGGTCTTCTCCGGCGGCAAAGGTTACCGCATCCTGCCGGGCGGTGTAGTCGGCCGGCGCGTCCGCACGTTCATCCTGCGTATGCCAGGAAACGGACAGCGCGGACTCGGCGGGCCGGTGCAGCGAAATCGTGAGCACGGCCTCGCCGGCATCCTCGGCAACGGACTGGAGACCGGGGGTGATGGAGACGACTGGGCCCACCTGGACCGTCACCCTGCCGGTCGACGTAAGCGCGCTTGGCTGGTCCCCTTGACAATAAGCCCCGCAACTCACGCCCATCACGGCGAGCTCGAATTCGAGATCGCCCGCAGAGTCCGGCGCGGTGAAGCTCGGCGTGGCGGTGCCGGCACCCGTCAGGTCCACCGGCGCGCCGCTGGCCTGGGTCCAGGCGTAGGTGACGTTCGTGCCCCAGGCGCCGCCGCTGGCGGTGGCGTCAAGCGTCACCGCCGCGCCCGGCGCGACCGCCTGGTTGTCGCCGGCCACGGCCGTGGGGACGAAGCTGTCCATGCCGGGATTGCCGTGGAAAACGAGCGCCTGGAGCGCGGTGAGTCGTTCGAACAGGTCGTCCGGTAGCGTCTGCAGGCGGTTGTCATAGAGGCCCAGGTAAGTCAGCCGAGTGACGTTGTCGAAAATCCCGAGCGGCAGGCTCGAGATCGCCTCACCCGCTACGTACAACGTGGTCAGGCCGGGGAGGTTGTTGAAAATGCCGGCGGGCAGACTCGTCAGCCCATTGTTGCCGATGATCAATTCGGTCAGACGGGCCAGGTTGTCGAATATATCCGCCGGAAGCGTCGAAAGGCTGAAACCTTGAAGCGACAGGGATTCCAACGCGGTCAGTTCGTCGAAGAGGTCGCTGCGAATACTGGTCAGGCCAGAGGAGAGACTAGGTGAATGCAATACCAATCGAGTCAGCTTGGTCAGGCCGTCGAAAATGCCGGCGGGCAGCGCGGGTGCCGAACTGGTCAAATTCAGCAATTCAAGGTTCGAGAGGCGACTGAACACATTCGCGGACACGCTGGCGATATCGCCACCATTGAGGTTCAAGTCAGTCAAGACGGTGAGATCGTCAAAAACACCGGTGGGCAGGCTCGGGATCGCGTTTCGGCCGAGATCCAATTCCTCAAGCGAGGTGAGACCGTCGAAAATATCCGCCGGAAGTGTCAACGTGCGTCCACTACCTACGGGGTTGTTGTTATGCAGATTCAGGACCTTCAGCCCGGTGAGACCCGCAAAGTCGCCCGACTGGAGGCTGTGTATGCTCCTGTTGTTGGCGGGATCGAAATCCAGTTCGAGGATCGCCGCCAGGTGCGTGGTGGTGATGTTGGCGCAGTTACTCACGCCGGATACCTCACTCACGATGACATCCCTTACCTGACTGGTGCGATCGCAGACGCTCGGCATCGGCGCCTGGGCCTGCGCTGGAACGGGCAGCGCCAGCGCCAACGCCCCGAGCAGGAGCAGGCACGCCGTGTGGAGGCGAGCGAGTGGCGGCGCTCCCCGACAGCCGTGGCCGTGGGCTGCCGCGGGCGCGCACAGGCATCGCTTCGGGCAGGCTGTTCCGTTCGGTCACGAAGGACGGCGCCTTGGGCGAGGCGCTCGACCCAAGCCATGTGCCGCGCATTTACCGCGCGATGGCCGAGCGCGCGGGCCTGCCTTCCGACGTGGTGCGGCGGATCTCCGGGCACAGCCCGCGCGTGGGGGCGGCCCAGGACATGATCGCTTCGGGGATCGGGATCCCCGCGATCATGCAGGCCGGGCGCTGGAAGAGCGCCTCGATGGTGCAGCGTTACGGCGAGCGGCTGCTCGCGCAGCGGAACGGCGCCGCGCAGCTCGCACGGCTGCAGAAGCGCAAGTGAGCGCCGAAGGCCGCCGGGGTTGCCTTTGCGCGCTCTTGTCACATTTTTCTTGATGCTTTGCTCCCGATAACTGCAATTATCGGGAGCTTGCCGACAATCTAGGCGGTATTTCGTGCCTGAGTTGTGACATTGTGGAAAACCCGCATGTCATGGTCGTGACACGCGTTTTTCTCTTTTTCCGAGCGACGCTATCTTTTCCGTCCCCGGCAGTCCGGCGGAGCCCCCGCCGGACGTCTCACCCTGTGGCGGGAGCGGAACGATCAGCGATCCGGACCGGAGCGGACCCTCGGCGGACCGCGCGTCCCGGCTGAGCGCGGCGATCCTCCGCATCAGCCAGAGCCTCGATGTGGCCAGGGTGCTCCGGGAAGCCATCGCGGGCGCCCGCTCGCTCACCGGTGCCAACTCCGGTGCGATTGCGATGGTCTGCGAGCGGGGACGGATCCGGAGCTTCATCACCTCCGGCGTCTCGCGGGAGGAGCGCCGGGAGATCATCGAGTGGCCGGACGGGCCTCGGCTCTTCGAGCACCTGTGGGACCGTCCGGGGCCGCTTCGGGTGGCGGACCTTTCCGGTTACCTGAAATCGCTCGGCTTTTCCGCGGTCCCCTGGGCCTCCAGGTCGCTGCAGGGAGCTCCGATGCACCACCGGGGCGAGCATCTCGGCCACTTCTTCCTCGGCGACAAGGAGGACGGGGAGGCGTTCACCGCCGAGGACGAGGAGATCCTGGTGCTCTTCGCCTCGCAGGCGGCGACGGCGATCGTGAACGCCAGGACGCACCGCGACGTGGAGCGGGCGCGGGCCAACCTCGAGGCGCTGGTCGAGACCTCGCCGGTCGGCGTCGTGGTGCTGGACGCGGCCACCGGCCGGGCGGTCTCGCTCAACCGTGAGGCGCGGCGCATCGTCGAGGAGATCCGGACGCCGGGCTGCCCCACCGAACAGCTCCTCGACGTGGTGACCTGCCGGCGCGCCGACGGGCGGGAGGTCTCCTTCGAAGAGCTTCCCCTTGTCCACCAGCTCGAGGGCAGTACGGGGACCCACGCCGAGGAGATCGAGCTGTCGGTGCCCGACGGGCGGAGCATGCGCACGCTCGTCAACGCCACCCCCATCCGCTCGGACGACGGCATGGTCGTCTCGGTCGTCGTCACGATGCAGGATCTCGCGCCGCTCGAGGAGCTCGAGCGGCAGCGGGCGGAGTTCCTCGAGATGGTGAGCCACGAGCTGCGCGCGCCGCTCACCTCGATCAAGGGCTCGACGACGACCGTGCTCCACGCCGCCCCGGCTCCGACGCGGGCCGAGATGCGCCAGTTCTTCCGCATCATCGACGGGCAGGCCGACCGCATGAGGCGCCTGATCGCGAACCTCCTCGACGCGGGCAGCATCGAGGCGGGGACGCTCACCGTCGCGCCCGAGCCCTCGAACGTCGCCGCGCTCGTCGACCAGGCCCGCACCACGTTCCTGACCGGCGGGGGCCGCCATCCCCCGACGCAGTCCCGCACCTCTTCCGCAAGCGGGCCGGGCTGGCCGGAGGCACCGGACTCGGCCTCGCGATATGCAAAGGGCTCGTCGAGGCGCACGCCGGCCGCATCCGGGCCGAGAGCGGAGGGATGGGCCTCGGATCCCGCTTCACGTTCACGATCCCGGTCGCCGGAGGCGCCGCCCCGGAGGGAGCGCCGTCCGGCGGCCCGCCGCGCGCTCCCGGGCGAGGCCGCGCGAAGACGCCGATCCTCATCCTCGACGACGATCCCGAGACGCTGCGCTACGTGAGGAGCGTGCTGTCCGACGCAGGCTACGCGCCGGTCGTCACGGGCGATCCGGCAGGGCTCTCCCGCTTGATCCGCTCCGAGAGGCCCGGCCTCGTGCTCCTCGACCTGATGCTCCCCGGAACCGACGGCATCGAGCTCATGAAGCAGGTGCCCGAGCTCGACCACCTCCCTGTCATCTTCATCTCCGCCTACGGGCGCGACGAGACGATCGCCAAGGCGCTCGAGAGCGGCGCGGCCGACTACATCGTCAAGCCGTTCTCCCCCACCGAGCTCGTGGCCCGTGTCCAGGCCGCGCTCAGGGACCGGGCCGAGCCCGAGACGTTCGTCCTCGGCGACCTCGCCATCGACTACGGACCCCGGCGGGTGAGCCTGGCCGGCCAAGTGGTCCCGCTCACGGCCACCGAGTTCGATCTCCTCCGCGTCCTTTCCCTCAACGCCGGGGATGTCGTGACGACCCGCGTCCTGCTCCGCCGGGTGTGGGGCAGGCGCCACGCCGACAACGCCGACCGCATCCGATCGGCCGTCAAGAGGCTCCGCCACAAGCTCGGCGACAGCGCCTCCACTCCCGCCTACATCTTCAACGAGCACGGCGTCGGCTACCGCATGCCCGACCCCCACGAGGCGTAGGTGGATCCCGGGCGGGCCAGACCGGACGGGCCTCCACCGGCTATATCGGCCGCTGTGTCCCGTGGTTACGGGTCCCTACGGTCACGATTCCCGGATGAGGTCAACCCTGCCGAATGGCCCAGGAGGAGGAGACGTGACGATCACGATGCTCGGCGGCGAGCCTGCGGTCTTGATTTGGCGATCGGCCGACCTCGGCGCGACGCTGGACGCGACCGGCGACTTGGGGCTGCCGGTCGCTTGCAGCTGGTCCATCGCGGCCGAGTTCGGCTTCCAGGAGGGCGAGGGCGGCGCGGAGCAGGCCGACGTCGAGGACCTGGAGACGGATCCGGGGGGGTAAACGGCTTCTAGGCGCCCAGAAGCTGCTAAGCCTTCTTGGGACGGCTCCTAAGCCCCAAAAACGGGGATGTAAGGCTGGCCGCCGAAGAGCCATACGGCCGCGATGACGAGGCCGGCGCCGGCCAGCGCGGCACCGACGATCCATTTCACCAGTCGTAGTTCGAGGCTCACCAGCTCCACATCGGGAGTGCGTCTTCCGGGGACGCGTCCAGCCCCGGCAAGGGTCTGGGCTCAGTCCCACTCGCCCTCCGCATCCCTGCGGAGCGCGTCGGCGAGTGCGGGATCGCCCTCGCCGCGGCGGACGGAGCGTTCGGCGAGATCGACGCGGCGGCCCAGGTCGGCGAGCCCGGCACCGCGGGCGATGGCGTAGATGGCGGCCGCGACCGCCGCGAGCGCCAGCCCGAGGTGCATCACGAGCGAGGCGCCATGGTCGGCGAGTATCATCCGCCAGAACGGCGCGAGGTACTCGAGGCGGGATCCGGCTAGGAGGACGACCGAGCCGGCAAGGGCAGCGCTGAGCCCTACGCTGATCTTCCAGGGTTGCACGCGAGGTCCTTAGAGCTCGAGCGCCGCGGGGTCGTGCTCGGCCGGGCCGCGCAGGGAGCTACGATCGTTGCCCGGCCCGAGGATTCGGAGGACCCGTCTCCCGGCCGGTCCGTTGGCATGCATCCGGAACCCGGCGGCGGCCTTGGCCCGGACCGCTCCCTGGCGGTAGTTGCCGGAGGCGACCTCGATGTTGACGCGGCCGCTCCGCCCGTCGGAGTCGGTGTATTCGATCTGTGCATCGGGGTAGAGCACGCGTCCCCGGGCGTCGATAGGCAGGTCCAGTTCTTGGGCGGCGCGGTGCCGTTCGGCGTCGCCGGCCCGCCGGCCGTCTCTCACCCTTGCGGCCTCGCTCTTGCGTGCGACGGTGCTCTTGAGCTCGCCGTCGAGCCGCACGCGCCGGATGGTGGCGCCCCGCTCAAGCAGGCGTTGGCGCTCGAGCCCGCAGGCCCTGTAGATCGCGGTGTCGTGTGCGAGCTGGGAGCGTTGGAGGCGAGCGATACCGATCTCCTGGCCGGGATCCAGCCCTCGCGCGGAGGCCAGCTCACGTGTGGCGGCGACGCCGCTCCGTGTGAGCGTCAGAACCTTGAACGGCCTTCCCTTCGGCCCCTCGGCCGTGGACTCCTTGGCGAGCCCTTCGCGGATCCAGGCGTTCACGGCCCGCCGGGTGGTGTAAGGATGCCCGCCGAAATGGGTCTCGGCCAGGTCCCGGAACGAGACGCAGCGGTAGATGCCCACATCGGCGAGCGCCCGCTCGGAGCGGTCGCGGAAGGAGATGGACCCGGCGCCCTCGCGCGCGTCGTATTCTCGGCGATGGCCGTCCCGCATGCGGTAGTGAGTGCGGCTTTGTGGCGCGGCGGGGCGCGGGTCCGATTCGATCGTTCGGTCCATCATGTTGTCCCTCCTTGGGCGTCAGCGGCGCGGGCCGAAGCTCCGGTTCGGTAGCGGCAGCGGAAGCTCCGGCCGGACGGCGGGCTCCCGGGCGGGGGCGCGGGTGGCGGCCACGGGCGCCGGCTCGCGCTCGACCTGGCGCTCACGGCTTCGGGCGAGCACGAAGTCGGAGATCTTCTGTGCGTCGGCCGCGGCGCGGCGGATCTCCCGGGGATCCTCCTCGAGGGCAGCGACCCACCCCTCGACGTAGGCGGCCCCGCGGCTCGGGTCGTGGCCGACGCCCACGCGCTCCCCGGTCATCATGGCGCTGTTCGGCTCCCGTTGAAGTTCTGTGTCTCTCCTGCAACCCCCCTACGCGGGTAACGCCCGAGGGGTTTCTCTTTGCGCAGTTGGACCATTCGAGCGGCGGAAAAGTTGCCGGGGACCGTTAGCCCGACACCAGCTCGGCACAGAAATACCCGGCTGCTCTCGGGCCCTGTGCGCCGCTGTTCCACCTCCCGCTAAACCCGTCGTCCCTGATCTCGGTGAGCTCCAGGACCGTGAATCCACCGTCGAAGCGAACCACGTCCCGACGGTTCGCATCAGACCCGAACCGAAGGAGAATGCTGGGCCCTTCGGCAGTCTTGCTCTCGATGACGAGGACGCCGGGAGCAGCGGGATCGACACTCGACAGATCACCGACCCGGAGTGCTCCCACGCCCTCGACGCCCACATCGGTCGTGCCAAAGAGGGGCGAGAGTACGCCGGGAATCGCGTCTCCGCCGCTCCCTGAAAACTGCCTCAGATCTTCTAATTGATCCTGCAGAGCGAGGGCTCCCTGGACGGAAGCCGGGTCGTCGCCCTCGGCGCCTCCCACCATCGTCAGCACGTACTCTCCAGCCCGGCCGTTCAACGAGGCACCTAATCCGAGCGAGCCCATCGACTCCACGCACGTCGCGGCGGCTTCGACCGAGGCCTCAGGCACATCTCCGCCCTCAGACGAAGACTCGCCTCCAGATCCCGTGCACGATGCGAGAGCAAGAGGCGCCAGGAACAGCAAGGCCAACGCTCCCCCCCGCCGGGCCCACCGCCGGGCCCGCCGCCGGGCTCCTCGCCGGGCTCCTCGCCGGGCTCCTCGCACGCCGCTCATCGCCGGATCTCCCGCAGCACTCGACCGTTCTCGTCCACCACACGGATGGGCCCTCGCCGGACGTCGTTGGAAAGATCGATCATGCGCACTCCGGGTGCTGGAGCCCTAGGCGGACTCGTGAATGCCTTGCTGTACGGCTCCGCCTGCGAGACATCGACCGTGTAGCCTATGTCCGCCACGGATTGGATCGAGATCGCGCTCAGCGGGTTCACCTGCCCGGCAGTGAACGAAGGCGTCATGAGCTCGTTGCCCAAGGGATCCTCCCTCCAGTGGGAATCCCCGGAGCCGTCCCCGAGCATATTTTCGACCGGCACCTTGGATCCCCCGGTGTACCCCGTCCCGCCCGCTGCGTCGAAGGCCGCGATCGCCAACGGACCGGTGAAGTGCGTGTCGGCGCCCTGGGTGCCTCCATTGGAGGGGAGAGACGGATTCGTGATGAATCCGAGCTGGTTCCACAGCACGCCGACTCCGAGCACGTGGCCCATTTCGTGGATAGCCACCTCCACGAGGTCGCCGTCTGTTCTCCATCTGCGCGAGATCGGCATTGTCGAACTGCATCGCTCCGACGGCGGGAATACCGGTGCCGCCTCGGATGATGCAGGGGCCGGCCTGTCCCACGGTGTTGAAGAGCCCGTCGATGGGCGTGATGTCCACGTAGATGATCAAGTCGTCGACCAGGCCCGTGAACGCGGGCGACCCGTCCGTACAGTCGTCGGCCGCGAGACTCACCGAAACGCTGGGTACATCGGCAGTGATGATGCTCATCCAACGATCCGCCGCGGCTTGGAAGGCGGCGTCCTGAGAGGCGGTGCCATGGTTGATGTACACCAACTCGATCTTGAATGCGCTCTCCACCGGGCCCTCGGACGTCGCCCCCAACAGGCTCGCCCCGGAGAAGGCGGAAAAGCCCTGTATCATGATGTGGTACGTGCCGGGTGCCGGGCTGTTGAACACGCACGACTCGGTGCTCGCGGGACCTTGCGAGGCACAATCCCAATCGGTGGGCGATGGCGTGGTACTTCCGCGGCTCCCATGGCTCACGAAGAGATCGGAATCCCCGGTCCCGCCCGAGAGCGTGATCTCGAGTTGCGTGATCGCAGCCGCCGCCGTGAAGCCAGCCGCGTCCCCGTCGAAGTCGACCGTCCTCGGCCGGCCCCTGGCCGAACTGAACTTCTGGGGTCCCACGCCGGCCTCGATGGAACTCGCTACCGGACCCCACGCCGGTGCGGCCGCTGCGGCCGGCACCTCGATGGTGAAGAAGGCGGCGCTACCGACAGCGCCGGATAGCCCGTCGACCGCCATACCTGCGACGATGGGCGTCGCATCGACCGCGGATACAGTCGTTTCCGTGGTGTTGTTCGCCTCATTCGACTCGTCGATCACATCCGCCGGGTCCACCTCGATCCCGAACGTATGATCCCCTTCGGCGAGCGGGCCCGTGGTGAACGACACGTTGGCGGTCCCCCCCGTCCCCAGGGCGCTGACGTTCGTGCTCTCGACCGCCACTCCGTCCACCATGAGTCGGGTGTCGAAGTCCAGAACGGTCGGGCCATCGCCAATGTTCGAGACGACCACGTCGACGTCGACGGTCTGAGTGAGCGTGGGACTGGCCGGGGTCACGTTGACCGAGGTCACGCCGAGGTCGGGGAAGGTCACGACCGTCTCGGCGTTGACCGTAAGGCCGGAAAAGGCGCCGAACGCCTGAAACCCGATGTGATAGGTGCCTGGCACCGGATCGGTCAGGGTACAGGTCTCCTCACTCGTGAACGTCAGCGAGAAGCAATCCCAGTCTGCCAGGACATCGGGCCGATCCCCGAAGTTGACGTACAAGTCCGCGTCGCCCGTGCCGCCCGACAGGGTTACGTCCAACTGACTCACCGTCCCGGTCACCACAGATGCCGATGACGTGGCGGCTGGACCTGGGTTCACCTTCCGGATGTCCCCAACCGAAGGTCCAGGCTTCTGTGGGCCCTCACCCACCTGAATAGAGCTCGCCACCGCCGCCTGGCCTGGCGCGGCGGTCGGGCCGGGAACCTCGAACGTGAAGAAGGTCATGGTGCCCGCGGCCCCCGACAATCCCGTCACGGGGGTGCCCGCCGCGAGAGCTGTGCCGGTCTGCGAACTCACCGTCGCCGCCGCCGTATTGTTGGTCTCGTCCGACTCTGGGACGTTCGCATCAGGGTCGGCTTCGACGCTCAAGGCGTGCGTGCCTTCGGCCAACGCACCGACGGGGAGATTCACCGTGAATGCGGCCCCGGCGGCGAGGGCCGCCACCGTGACCGTCGCCTGCTCGACGTTGTCCACGAGGACTCGAACGGGAAACGCGATCACCGTGGAACCATCACCGCCATTGGTGATCGTCGCGGTCGCGGTGATCGCATCCGCCGGCGTGGGGAATGACGGGCTCGTGGTGATCGCTCCCACTGTGAGATCGGCAATCCCTACGGAAGTGGCGTTGAGCGTCACGGCATCGAAACCCGCAACCGTCGCCGTCATCACGTTTGGGCCCTGTGCCGGTCCCATGGTCCAAGCTGCCTCGGCTAGACCGTCGGATCCCGTTGTGGCGACCGCGGGAGCTACCGAACCGCCTCCACCCGTTACCGCGAACGTAACGGAGCCGTCTGCGACCCCGTTTCCGAACTCGTCGGAGAGCTTCACAACGACCGGCGCCGCAAGGGCAAAGCCCTTCGGACCGGACTGGTTGTTACCGGACTCAACCGCAAAGGCCGTCGCCGCACCCGCCGTCGCTTCCGCAGTGAACCGTGCTGCCCCGCCGGTCACACCGACGATGGATGCCGTGACCTCCTGAGTGCCCGCTACGGTGCCTAACGTCCAAGAAGAAGATGCCCTTCCGTCTGCGCCGGTCGTCACCGAGGTCTCCGTAAGCGCTCCGCCGCCTGTCGTCACCGCGAGGGACATGGCGGTGTTGCCAACCGCGGCACCACCGGCGTCGCTGCTCTGGGCGACCAGAGGGTTCGCCAGGGCCGCGCCTACCGCCGCGGTCTGGCCGTCTCCCGAGACGATCGTCACTTGGGTTGCCACCTGCTGCACGGTCACCGCCACCGTGGCCGATACCGATCCGGCCGCGGCGTTCACCTGAGTCGTACCGTTGGCCACTGCCGTCACGTCGCCACTCGCAGACACGGTGGCCACACTCGGATCGGCCGACGACCAGGTGACGGACGTATTGAAGGGCTGTCCGTTTTGATCTCGTACCGAAGCGGTCAGGTGCGTCGACTCTCCCAAGAAGGCCAATGCCACGGTCGTGGGCGACGCGGTCATGCTCGTTGCCCTGGGAGGATCGGGTTGGACGCCGCCACCACCACCACCGCCACCGTCTCCACCACCTCCACAACTCGTCAAGCCGAGGGACAGCGCGACGGTCACAGGAAGGAGCTTCTGGAAGTCTATCCTGTCGCCGCGCTTCGAAGCGGCGGACAGGGGGTGAAGTCGATGATGGCCGGTTTTCCGCACGCTCGAGTCCTCAATTGGAGAGTTCGTGAAGTGGAGTTTCCCGCGGTAGGTCTGTACGGCGCCTACCATCTAACTTGCCCCACCCCAAACGTCAAAGCGAGCACTTCGGTCGGAGCGACGCTAGGAACTTCGGTTTCGTCCCACTACAATGACGGCCATGCTCTATCTGACGCTTCAGAGCTCCGGCCTCTCGGAGAGCCTTTCGCAAAGCCCGCTCCTCGCGCTCGTGACTCTGTTCGGGGCTGGCGTGCTGACAAGCCTGACGCCGTGCATCTACCCGATGATCCCGATCACGGCCTCCGTCCTGGCCGGCACGACGGACCACGACGCGCCCCGATCGAGGGTCGTCGGTCTTACGCTCACCTATGTGATGGGCCTCGCACTGCTCTACGCCACGGTGGGACTCATCGCCGGCATGACGGGCACACTTTTCGGGACCGTGAGCGCGAGCCCGTGGGCCCGGTTCGCGATCGCCAACCTGCTTCTGGTGTTCGGCCTGGCCATGCTCGACGTCTTCCCCCTCTCCGCGCCCCGACGGCTTCTGGCGTGGGCGGGCGGCCTGGGAGGCGGCTCCTATCCCGCAGTGTTCGCCCTCGGAGCGACCTCGGGCGTCGTGGCCGCTCCGTGTGGCGCACCCGCGTTCGCCGTGGTTCTCACGTGGGTGGCGGCGACCCAGGCGGGACTGATGGGCTTCCTCTACCTGTTCGTCTTCTCCCTCGGGATGACGGCGCTACTGGTTGGAGTGGGCCTCTTCTCGGGCTTCGGAGCGGCGTTGCCCGCCTCCGGCTCGTGGATGGTCTGGATCAAAAAGGCCGCCGCGGTGATTATGCTCTTGATGGCCGAGTACTACTTCGTTCAGGTGGGCATGGTACTGTGAACAAGATCGATCTCGATGGACTCTGGCACCCGTCCGCGGGCCTGCTTCCGACACTCGTCACGATGCTGGTCTTCACGATTCTCGTGACAGCTCCTCGGAGCGCCTCAGCCCAGATGCGTGGGGAGGTGGGAATCGCGCTGGGGGAGCGCCCCGAGCTCGTGGAGATCGCGGACCTCGATGGCAACCCGGTGAAGCTGACGGACTACGTGGGCGAGAAGCCTCTACTGATCGAGTTCTACGCACGATGGTGCGAGAACTGCGAGGCGCTCGTGCCACAGATGGTCGACGTTTATGGGCGATTCCGTGACCGCATCGAGTTTCTGGCCATCAGCGTCGCCGTGTCTCAGTCGCCCCGATCGGTCAAGCGAGCGCTCGCGGACCATCCGGTCGACTACGCCACGATCTGGGACGAAGGTGGGCGAGCCGTGCGAGCCTTCCTCGCTCCCGCCACCTCATACATCGTCGTCTTGGACACGCAGGGCGTCGTCACCTACACCGGGGTGGGGCCGGAGCAGAACATCGAGGCCGCCGTCATGACCGCCCTGGACGGGTCGGACTAGCCCGCCCTTAGCCGTTGCAAGCGAAGAGGGGCCTGGCCACCTGGCCAGACCCCTCTCATTCAATTCGATGTCCACGCCCTGTGGACACTCCGGGCTAGCAGTCGGGACCCGCTCCCTCAGGTCCATCGTCCATGGACTCGTCATCTCCCTCGTCCAGGGCCGGAGCCACGCGCTCAACCTCGGCGCCGAGCTCTTCGTAGGCCGTCGGGTCGATCTCACGGAACCGTTCGGTCACCCAGGCAATCCTACCATCCGGACCGATCACGATGACCGATCGTGAGGCGATGTTACCGCTCGTACGGAGTCCGAGACCATAGGCCTCGGCAACCTCATGGCCCTCGTCCTGTGCGAAGAGGACGGGGAAATCGGCGTCGGCAGCCCACGAACCGAGTTCCTCCGCGGAGTCGTCGCTGATGCCGATGACGGTTACGCCTCGGCCACCCCTGAATACGCTGGCGTACTGATCACGGTACGCTTCCATTTGAATTGTTCAGCCACGTGTTCGCGCCCTGAAGAAGAACGCCAATACCACCACCTCTCCCCTCAAATCCGACAAGCGGACCGGGTCCTGGAGGACTCCGTAGCGGGTTGCACCGGGAAGCGAGAAGTCCGGCGCCATCTCACCCACGGCAATGAGCGTGGATTCTTCATTCTGGGCTTCAGCGGGTTGGACCAACACGAACCCCAAGGCAAGGGCGAAGACGAACGCAGTCCAGCGTAGTCGCATCGGGAGCCCTCCTTCTCGTCGGTGCGAGGAACCTATCTGAGGCAATCAGTATACGTTGACACATCATGACGCGCATTGTTCTTGTCATCCTGGCCACCGTGGGCGCCCTATCCGTGACCGGTTCGCCTACCAACGCTCCTACCAACGCTGCTACCAACGCTGCTGACAACGCTCGTGCTGACGAGCCTGCGGCCGGAGCAACCGTCACCCCCTACGACCGCTTCGGCGCCCTTGAGGACGCGATCGTCGAGGAGCACAATCTCGCTCGGCAGAATCCCAAGGCGTACGTCCAACACTTGGCCATCCTGGGACGCCGGTTCGAGGGGAAGATGATCCACTTCCCGGGGGAACCGAGCGTGATCACGCAGGAAGGGGTCAAAGCGGTGACCGAGGCGATTCAGTACCTCTTGGACGTGAACCCTCTGCCCCCCCTCACGGCATCCAAAGGCATTTCGCGAGCGGCAGAAGACCACGTTCTCGACCAGGGGCCGAGGGGTGCCACCGGTCACGACGGGAGTGATGGCTCGAAGCCCTGGGACCGGGTCGCACGCTACGGCAAGTGGGACGTGGTGGTCGGCGAGAACATCTCCTACGGGCCGGACCAAGCGCGCCGGGTGGTCATGGGTTTGATCATCGACGACGGGGTGCCCGACCGGGGCCACCGGCACAACATCTTCAGCCCCGAGTTCCGCTTCATCGGCGTAGCCTGCGGCCCTCACTTCACGTTTCGGACCATGTGCACGATCGACTACGCAGCGGATTTCCTCGGGAACTCACTGAGAGACGAAGACCGGATGCGGTGACGTCACCGACCTACCGGAGCCTCCATCTCGGAGAAGTGGTATTGCAGGACCTTCCATGTCCCCTCTTCGAGAACTCGGGTGTCCGTGTAGCGCCACGTACCCTCCACGGTGGACCCTCCGGGCATGGTCAATGCCCCCTCCAGGAGTGCCGTCGTCGTCGCCACGTCGCCACGCACCCGAACACTCACCTCGCCGAGGTCCAGCTCGGCCCGGAATCCGGTGTTGTACGCGGCCTCGAGAGCCGCCACGTTGAACCCTTCGAGGAGTGCCCCGCCGTCGAGAAAGAACCCACGGGTTTCGGCGTGGTAGAAGGTCGCGAACCGCCCGAAGTCACCGGATCTCCACGCCTCGAGCGTCTCGGTAACGGCTTGCCGTACCTCGGCCTCCTGGCTCGCCGCGGGTTGAGCTTGCCATGACAATACGAGGGATAGGACGAGGATGACTGTGTGGGCTCTCACGTGAGCGCTTCCTTGTGTCGGTGGCGACGATATTCACACCCTTCGACCGTCTTGGCACTCTGATGTTCCGTCGTGCTTGGACCCACCCGACCGCACCATGGGGCTCGCTGGGGGTGATGGCGGCAGGGCTCTTGGCCGTCGGACAGTGGGTGGACCTGTCGCCCAAGGTCGAGACGGACTTTTTCTTTTCCGCCGACGATCCTCAGCTCCAGGCGTCGGTCGAGCTCGACCACAGATATCCGTCCCCGCCTCAAGTGGTGGTCCGCGCGGCAGATCGGGGAGGCGATCCGGCCCTCTACCGCGAACGAGTGAGCGACCTGACCCAAGCCCTCTCCGAGGTGAACGGCGCGGTGAACGTGTTCTCGATCACCACAGACTCCCCTGCGAGGAGCCCCCTGTTCTCGCGGATCCTGCTGACGGCTGACGAAAACGCGACCAACCTCATCCTCCAGACGGACGGCACCGACCCAGAGGTGCTGCTGCCGCGGCTGGAGACAGTGATCGACGCCCACGAGGCCCCGGAACTCGGCCTGGTGATGTCAGGGGTCCCGGTCATCGTCGAACAGATTCGACGCAACCTGTTTCGAGACCTGGTTGTGTTCAGCCTTGCGGCCCTCCTCCTCTACGGCTTCCTGGCTGGAGTCGTCTACCGGGACGGCGCCATCGTCATTGGGGCGTTGACGACCTGCGTCACTGCGTGCGCTGCCACCTTGTTGGTGACCCAGTCCCTGGGCATACAGATCGGGCTGCTCACCGCCAACCTCATCACGATCGTCTTCGTGCTCACCTTGTCGCACGTCGTGTTTCTCACAGCGAACTGGCGACGAACCCGAGGTGAAGCGCTTACGGCCGACGAAGTGGTGGGTCATGCCGTGGCATCGACCGTGGAGGCTTCCTTTTGGTCCATGGCAACGACCCTCTTGGGCTTTCTGAGCCTGCTCGTGGCGTCTGCCAGGCCGCTGAGGGAGTTGGGAATCGCGGGAGCCATTGGCGCGGCTACGGCCATGGTTGTGGCCTACACGATCTACCCGACGTTCTTAAGTCGCGGGGCGATGCCGGGACCCGGCCCCGACGAGTCGGCGGCGGCGGGCACGCCAGAGTCCCCGTGGAGGGCCCGACCCGGCATGCTCGCCGGGATCGCTGTGATCGCTATCGCCTTGGGTGTCGGCGTGCCGAAGCTGGATACCGATCCCGGCCTGCTCACCTACTTCGCTGAGGGATCGAGCCTGCGCGAGGGCCTCGAGCGCGTCGACCGTGACGGCGGCAGCAGCACCCTCAACATCGCCGTCCGCGACGCCGCGGGAGGGCGCATCGACGAGGATGTGGTCAACGAACGCATGTGGGCGTTCCAGGACGCTTTGGAAGCCGATTCGGCGGTCGGAGTGGTCGTGTCACCCCCCGTGCTGCTCGGACACGCTCGGCTGCAGCCCCTCGCTCGTTTCATGGGCCTGAGCACCCTCTTGGACATCGCGGAAAGCCCGGCCCTCGACCAAGTAGCACTGAGCTTCGTCACCAGAGAGAGGGACGAGGGGCTCTTCTTTCTTCGCATGCGAGAGTCGGCGAAGGAAGCTTCGCGAGACGTTGTGATCGAGCGCTTGACGGATCACGCCCGTGACGCGGGCCTGGAGCCCGTCTTGGTCGGGGGCCTCTACGATCTGCAGGCACAACTGGGACGCCTGATCGCGTCGAGCCTTCGCATCGGGTTGGGGGGGCTGCTGATCCTGTTCGTAGGCGTGGCCCTCGTCGTCTCTCGCTCGTCGCGACACGCACTGGTCATGGTGGCCTGCCTCACCACGATCCCCTTGGTCGTGCTCGGCACCTTCGGCCACCTGGGGATAGCCGTGGACATCATCACGTCTCCCGCAGCCAACGTTGCGCTGGCCATGGGAGTGGATTCCATGATTCACCTGGTCGTAAGAGTGCGACATCTGCGGGACCGCGGCTTTGCTCGGACCGAGAGTTGGACCACCGCCAGGAGTCAGATCCTTCAACCGGTACTTGCGGCGACGCTCCTCATTTGCGTCGGTTTCGGCATCTTCGCCCTCTCCACCTTCCCACCCACCCGGCGCTTCGGCTTCGCCGTCATCCTGGGTACGTTGACCGCAGCCACAATGGCCCTCGTTGCACTTCCCAACGCTGCCGCGCTCCTACGTCGGGCCTCTCGCTAGCCCGATCACACGTCCTCTCCAGAGGACACAATTCGCTCCCAGCAGAGTCCGTGCGAGTTGTCCGGAGCCACCAGCCTACAGGCCGCAGGATGGGCAAGGGACCAGGACTTGCTGAGCCCCGAGCGGAGCCTGGACGCATAGCGTAATCACCAAGGCCACGGCCACACGTACGGCAAAGCTCCCCCCCGACACGTACGCCAGAGAGGAGCCCGCCACTTCCGCTATCGGGGAATCAGATCCCGACGAAACAATAGAAGAGGCCATCTCCGCCGGTGCCCTGTAGGTTGTCCTGGCTGCAGCCTCTGGAGGCGTGCGCGGAGTTCCATGACGTTGGGTTCGCACCACCACCTTGGCGATCGTGGTGACCCACCAGAGCGCTACCCTCTCCCTGACTCGTCCAGTTCGAGCAGTTCGTGTCGTCTCCACCCGGAGCGGCAGTGCCGTCCAACTGGGAGCCCGTAAGGATGTCGTGTCGGTTGGGGCTGTCGCCTCGACCGTTGATCACCTCACCCTTTTCGGATAGCTGCGTGTCCTTCGTGAGGTTGTTCGAGTCACTGTGCAGGTTTGCCACGTTGTCCGCTATACGGACGCCGCGCGAATTGTACCACGGACCTGATCCGATCCGATCCCGTGCGTTGAACCCCATCGGCCCTGTCGTGCTGAGATAGGCGCGCCATGCACGCTCATCGTCACCCTCCACGGTCCGGGCCAACATCCGACAGTAGCGGTCTGCACCCTCGAGTCCACCCAGGTCGGCCCCGTTTCCAGGTCCGGCGCTGGTGAGGAAGAAGCTCATCGCGGGCTCCTGAACGGGTGCAGGGCTCCAGCCCAGCAACACCAGCGGAACGGCGGCAAGAATCAAACGAAAATTTCGCATGCTGACTCCTTCTCTCAGGAAGCGTTCGTCACCCCGCTCTGGGGCATCCGTTCGCCTCGGTTTCAATTCTCGATGCGGATACTGCCCAAGACGTCCCTCTGCTCACCGAGCGCGAGGGGCCCGGTAGGGAGTCCGTTCATCTCGAAGATGTAGGAGAGGACCGCTACGTACTGCGCCGGCTCCAGGGAGCCCGGCTGATCCTCGGGCATGAGCGCGCTCAACAAGTCGAAGAGGTCTCCGACCGTGGCGCCTGCCCAGGCCGAGATGAAGCCCTCGCCGAATTGGGACGGCTCGTGACAGGCTGCGCACACGGTCTCGAACGTCTCCTGCCCACTTCGCGCCTGAGCCTCGGAGAAGACTCCATCTTGAGTCGACATCGATGAACCCGCCTGAGCCGCCGCATCATCGGGCCCGAGCGTGAACACCATGACGATCGCGATCGACAGAGCCACCCATAGGCGACTCGAGGTGCCTCGCTTCAAAGACGTCGTCGGGTCGAACAGTCGAGTCACGTGGTTCGTTTCCTGATATGAGAGACGATCGGCAAGTAAGGTGCCAACCGCAGTGGCGAGGAGCAAGAAGATGTCGTACAGACCCATGGCGTCATCCCTCCCGCTTTTCGAGATTTAGACCCCATCCCTACGAGGAGTGCGAGACATGAGAGTCACCCAAGGTCTATTCGCTGCAGGCTTCGGCCTCTTGCTGGCCGGAACCCCGATCATGGCTCAGACCGCCCCAGTGGACGGCACCCCCATGGGCGCGGCCGGCCTGGGAGCAGCCGTGTTCATCGACGGCGACGAGATCTTCGTCGGCCGTCCAGGCGAGTTTCCGTTCTTTCCCATCCCGCCGAACCACACGGGCACCGTCAACGTCTTCGCGAACAACGGTGGCACGTGGGTCGAGGCGGCGGTCGTCACGTCGCCCTCGGTCGCCGTGGGGGACGGCTTTGGACAAGCCCTGGGCGCGTCAGGCAACACACTCCTCGTCGGTGCCCCCAAGACCGATGACGCCAGGGGCGCTGCCTACGTCTTCCGGCGGTCTGGCGCAGACGCAGCATGGCAACAGGCAGCGGTACTCCGGTCGGCGACCCGCACCGCGGGTGACGAACTGGGAGGCTCGGTTGCGCTCAGCGGAGACTTCGCGCTCGTAGGGGCACCCGGTCACGCGGAGGGTGCCGGGGCCGTCGTGGTCTTCCGCATGCTCGGCGGGGCTTGGACCGAGATCGCCACGATCGAGGGTTCGGAGGTCGTAGCGGGTGAGCGGTTCGGCTCGGCCATGGCCTTCGACGGCGGGCGCCTCCTGGTCGGGGCGCCCGGTCCGTTCCCCGGGCTGGTGCCGGGAGCCACGACCGCGCCGCTGTCCGGCTCTGCATACTTCTTCGAGCTAGAAGCCGGTGGCTTCGTAGAGAGCTCCCGGGTGATATCAGGAGAGGAGGGCCCCGGCATGTTCGGTCAGTCGGTCGTCCTCGAGGGGGAGCAAGCGCTTATCGGAGCGCCTCTCGCGAGCCAGTTCGCCGGGGCCGTACACACGTACGAGAGGGCGGCCTCGGGGGAGTGGGTTCATGGCGATGCCATCACGTCGTCCACGCCGGCGCCCCAGTCCGGATTCGGCATGGGACTGGCCCGTGCGGGCGGTGATGTCTTCGTCGGTGCTCCGCTGGCGGGAGTCACCTACGTGTATCGCCCCTCGGCGGGCGGTGGTTGGCAGGAGCTCCAGGCGTTGACGATGACGGCGGCCATGTCGTTCATGGGGGTGTCGATCGCGGGCGGCGAAGACATCGCCGTCGTGGGAGCCCCGGGAGCCGATTTCTTCGAGGGCATGGGCAGCCTATATGGTCGCGCGAGCGCCGACGGCGAGTGGTCCGTGCTCGAATCGTTGATCGACGACGGCGGTGGCATGGACGGCATCCTCGGATCACCCGAGGAGTGTAGTGACGCCGGCACGGTCGGTGGCTTCAACTGCTCCGATGTCGATCTGGTGTCGTTCCTGCCACTCAAGGACCTGGGCGGAGCCCGCGGGGTCATGGTGAACGACATTTGGGGGTGGACCGACTCCCAGACCGGTACCGAGTACGCCCTGGTGGGTCGCATGGACGCCATGACCTTCGTAGGCCTCGAGGACCCGACGAATCCACGGTACCTCGGAGAGCTTCCTCTCACGGAGGGCGCCAGCACGAATCTCTGGCGTGACGTGAAGGTCTACGCCGACCACGCATTCATCGTGGCCGACGGTGCCGGCGAACATGGCGTGCAGATCTTCGATCTTCGTCAGTTGCGTGACGTGGAGAACGCCCCAGTCACGTTCGAGGAGACCGCTCACTACGACGGCATCTTCAGCGCCCACAACATCGTGATGAATGAGGAAACGGGCTTCGCCTACGTGGTCGGAGCGAGCATGGGGGGCGAGACGTGTGGGGGCGGCCTGCATATGATCGACGTGCGCGAGCCGACGAACCCTGTCTTCGCCGGGTGCTTCTCCGAGACCGAGACCGGGAACAACGGGACGGGGTTCAGCCACGACGCTCAGTGTCTCGTGTACCAGGGCCCCGACACGGATCACGCCGGGAGGGAAGTCTGCTTTGGCGCCAACGAGACCGCCCTCAGCATCTCAGACGTCTCGGACAAGTCGAATCCTGTTTCGATCGCCACGGCCGTCTACCCCAACCCCGCCTACGTCCACCAGGGCTGGATCTCGGACGATCACCGCTTCTTCTACGTCAACGACGAAGGAGACGAGGTGGGAGGCCTCGTCGAGCGCACACGGACGCTGGTGTGGGACATCGAAGACCTCGACGATCCGGTGCTGGTCAAAGAGCATCTCGGCGAAACCGCCGCGTCCGACCACAACCTCTACGTCAACGGCCAGTTCATGTACCAGTCCAACTATGTGAGCGGACTGAGGATCCTCGACGTATCGGATCCGGCCGAGCCGAGAGAGGTCGGGTTCTTCGACAGCGTTCCAGTGGGAGACAACTCGCCCGGATTCGCCGGTTCGTGGAGCAACTACCCGTTCTTCGAGAGCGGGCTGATCATCTTCACGAGCATGCGAGAGGGGCTCTTCGTGGTGCGGAAGGCCAGGCAGCCGGTCTTCTAGGAAGCGGATCGCTCCTAGTTGACCGGATCCACCGTGAAATTCATCGACATGCCGGATCCCACGTGCTCCGGAATCTGACAGTTGAACATCCACGTGCCGGGATTCGACATCTCCACCATAAGATCCATGGTGGTGCCCACCGGAATCAGGATGGTGTCCCTCCACACCAGGTTGTCCGTCTGCACACCGTCCTGCTCGATCACTGCGAACCGCTGACCGTGCAGGTGCAACGGATGGCTCATGGGGTGCCACGAGTCGTGGGAATTGAACACCCTAATCTTGACGATGTCGCCCTGCTTGAACCGCCAGCCGACCGCCGGCCCGAGGTCCCGAGGCGACACTCCGGGCGAGGGCTCGTGCATGAGCCACATGACGTCGATGCCCGTGGAGAGCCAGTTCATCATAGGCATGGCATCGTTGAACTCGACCGGAGGATAGAAGAGAGTATCCATCTCCATCATCATGATGACGGGGATCGGCAACTCGCCGACCTTGAGCGACAGCACGAGTTCCTCATCGACCTGGCGACCCGCCTGGGCGCGCACGGCCGCGAACTCGGCCACGACGTCATCGTTGGTGCGTAGCTCTGCGAACTGCGCGCCGTAGTCCTGATCGGTCTCCTCATCGGAGACGACGAACACACCGAGCGTATCCACCTGATAGAAGTACTCTCCCATCCAGTGATCGACGGCCGTGATCCGGTTGGTGAGCGCGTACTCGCCCGACTCGGCGAACCTGGTGTCCACGGTGTACCGCTGCCCGGGAGCGATGATCACGTTGGACACCATCTGCTCGTGCTCATACCGGCTCAAGTCTCCGGCAACGAGTTTCATCGGGACGTCACCCTCGACCCTGAGATTGTAGTTCTTGGTGTTCGAGGCGTCGGTCAGGTGCAGCCGCACGACGTCGCCCTTCTTGACGTCCTTCCTGAAGCCGGGACGTCCATTGACCAGGAGCACGTTGCCGAAACGCCCCATGAGAGCATTCGTCGGGGCCTCCAGGCCGAACGGAGCCCAGTTCGTCGCGGTCATGAGGGCGTCATCGAGGATTAGCACCTCTTCGGAGTTGGCGGGCGCGTAGTAGTCGGGATCGGGCGAGTCCACGAGGATCGCACCGTAGAGACCCAGATCCTGCGCGATGTACCCGCGCTGGTGCGGATGATACCAGAATGCGCCCGCATCCGGGAACGTGACTTCCGCGGTATAGGTCGCCCCGACGCGGACCGGCCTCTGCGTTTGGCCCGGCACGCCGTCGTACTCGTTCTCCACCCTCACCCCGTGCCAACGCAGGGTGGTCGCGAAGTCGATGTTGTTGGTGAATTCCACCGTGATTGACGCGTTCTGGGGCACCTTGAGCGTCGGTCCGGGGAACTGGCCGTTGAACCCGTACACCTTGAGCATCCGGCTGCCCACCATTCCGTGTAGGATCCCGCCATCGAGTCGGAGCGTGTCCCCTGATGCGAGCTGGACCACCTCGGGCGCCTTCGCGACCGGCAACGTCATGATGTCCAGTTCCCAGCCAGGCATGAACGGCTCGACGTCGGGGAGAATCCCCATGAACGGCGCCATCATGGCCGGGTTCATCCACACGGGATGAGGAGGCATGGTCCACATCAGGCTGTCACCCATCTCCATCTCGTGCTGGCTGTGGTCCATCTCCTGGGCCTGTAACTGGCCGGTGAGAACGGAGAGGCCGAGTACCGTGGCCCCTAGGATTCTGTAAGATCTCCGCGGCCCAGCGGACCGTCGGCTATTGGTCTGGCGCATGCGTATCACTTCGGTTGAAAGCGAAACATCCCCGTCGGCCACGGATGACCGAGACCGACGGGGATGTCGTTGTGAACGGGCTGACTCCTTACCCGTTGAAGCCGTACCCCGTGCAGTTCTCGACCACGAAGGGTCCGTGCCCCGCAGAGGTGTGCATTGCCCCACTCCGGGACATGCCCCTCAGCGCGATGGGTCCCTTCCAACGCTCCGAGGACGAGCCGTCGTCTTCCTCGAGAGAGATCACGAGGAGGAACTTGTTGAAGGCGATCTGTCCGCTGGCGGTTCCGTCGGCATCAAGCACGCCGAGCCGCGTGGTGCGGTCCAATGCGGGGGTCGTCACCCAAGCGACGTAGTTGCCGCTCGCAGCCGGCTTGAGACCGTTCACGGTGATGTTCACGTCACGCAGGTAATCACCCTCAGGCGTGAGGTTCACCGCGAACGGAGAGGGCGTGAACGTGATCTCGCCCGCGCCGGTCGCCATTCCCGACCCCGGGACTCGCTTCGTGGTGATGAGCTCCACCCGATAGAAGACGGGAGGCTGGTTGTCGGCGGCGAAACACATGGCCGGGGCCGCCTGAGCCCCGTTGGGCCCTACACCCAGCACCGCCACCGCAATCGGAATAAAGATGTTCATGATCTACTCGCTTATTGGACGACGCACGGGCTCATCCCACTTCTGAGCGCTGGAGATGTCGGGGACTCCCCACTGCTCGCCGTTCCAGCCCTGGAAGCCGTCCATTCGGAAGGTCCAGAACCCCGTGCTCATATCACTGATCAATATTAGCCCATCCGCGTTTCTCACGTCTATCCCGAACGCGCCGTTGAACACGGGCGTACGATCCGCGCGGCGCGCACCGATGTAAGTGTCGTAATACCCCACGGTCTGCGGATTGGTCGGATCCTGGAGGTTCACGACTTGGAGTCCGTCCAGGTAGCCCGAGACGAACAGCCAGGGCCAACGGACCTCGTGGTTGTGCACGAGGTTCTTGTAGTTCGATGTCCAGCCGGAGATGGGCCGACGAATGTTGGTCGTTTCGCCGTCCAGCGCCGGCTGCAGGTCGAAGAACCGGAGCGGAGCGAACTCGTACTCGGTCTCGGCAACCACGTACCGGCCGTCGGGGCTCGGCGTGAACGTGTGACCACCGCCCACTCCGCTGACGCCCGTCAGGGTGATGCGAACCTGCGGATCCGAAAGATCCGTAACGTCGATGATGTAGTAACCACCGCGCCCGCCGCCGTAGAAGCGGTCTTCATCGGTGTCCGGATGGTATCCGACGTAGAAGTCGTGGTACCCGCCGTTACCGCCGGTCTCTTGGGACTGCGGGTTCGGCACCCGGCCGGCCCGCGCATCCTCAGTGGAGCCACCCTCGACGAGCGTGCCCAGGTCATAGATCTGAGCAAAGGGTCCTCCGATGGTCGTGAAGAGCAGCACCCGACCACTCGAGTGCTTATAGATAAAGATGTTGTGGAAACCACCCGGCATCAGCGGCTCATGGATTCGCGCGACCTCACGCACCGTGGACGGATCGGGAAGACCTGTGACGTCGAGCACTACCGCGCCGAGGTCCGCGTCCGGTCCACCCTGACCAAACTGGAGCGACTGCACCACGTAGTAGCGGTCGTTCCACTTGAAGTGCTTCACGTCCATCCCGCCCAGGCCCAGGTGGAGATCCTGGTCCTCGATGCGCCACTCGTACAGAATCTCCGGATTCGACGGATCCTCGATGCTGATGATGTCCATGCCCTTCACGCCAACGCCACCGTATGCCATCCGACCGACGTAGGCATAAGGACGGGACATCTCCTGCTCAACGTCCATGTCCGACGTGTTTAGGGCGGGTCCGAGGGGGAGATGCCCTAGCACCTCGATATTGTCACTGCCACGCGTGAGCGCGTTCATCTCTTGCGCAGACGCATCAGCGGGCATGCTGGTAGCGAGAACTGTAAGGATGGCAGCCGCGAGGATGCCGGTCCGGGAGCGTTGCATGGGCGATCTCTCCAACTTTAGATGATTTGCCACGTACGATCAGCGCTGTCGCCGACGTCCACGTAATCTACCAAGGCGTCAGGAACCTCGCCAGTATATATAGACAGCCGGCGTGCATGATTTGTTGAGTTTCCTACTGACTGATCGGCCTCCGCACCGGCTCGTCCCACTTCTGGGCACTCGACAGGTCCGGCATACCCCACTGCTCACCGCTCCAACCCTGGAAGCCGTCCATGCGGAAAGTCCAGAGGCCGGTGCTCATGTCGCTCATGACGATGAGTCCGTCTTCGTTGCGGACGTCGATTCCGAAGGACCCGTTACACTCCTGGCACCGGGTCGGGTCTTTGACACCGAGGTACGTGTCGTAGTAGCCGACTGTCACGGGGTTCGTCGGATCCTGGAGGTTTACGACCTGAAGGCCGTCCACATAGCCCGTCACGAACATCCAGGGCCACCGGATCTCGTGGTTGTGCACCAGGTTGTCGTAGTCCGCCGTCCAGCCTGAGATCGGGCGGTTGATGTTGGTCGTCTGGCCGTCCAGAGCCGGCTTCAGGTCGAAGATACGGAGCGGTGCGAACTGGTACTCGGCCTCGGCCACCACGTAGCGACCGTCCGGGCTGGGCGTGAATGTGTGACCCCACTCCACCCCGCGAATCCCCGTAAGGGTGATTTCGAGGTTGGGATTCGCCGGATCCGTCACGTCATAGATGTAGTAGCCGCCCCCGGCACCCCCGTAGAACCGGTCCTGATCGGTGTCCGGATGGTAGCCGACGTAGAAGTCGTGATAACTCCTGTTGTCCTGGCCCTCGGGTTGATTGGGGATCGGAACCTCCCCGACGAGGGCCGCTTCGGCGTCCGCACCATCCACCACCAGAGCGAGGTCGTAGATCAAGGCGACCCGCCCGGCCGCCGTCGCGAACAGAAGTACTCGGCCATCAGAGTGCTTGTAGATGAAGATGTTGTGGAAGCCACCGGGACGCAGAGGCTCCCGGATTCGGTTGACCTCTCGGACCGTGGCCGGGTCCGGCAGTCCGGTCACATCAAGGACCACGGCGCCCATGTCTGAATTGGGGCCGCCCTGGCCGAACTGCGTGGACTGAACCACGTAGTAGCGGTTGCCGATCTTGAAGTGCTTGGCATCCATGCCGCCTCGGCCCAGATGAAGATCCTGCTCTTCGATCCGCCACTCGTAGATGATCTCGGGGTTGGCCGGGTCTTCGATGCTGATGATGTCCATGCCCTTGGGGCCGGTGACACCGTAGAGCATTCGCGACACATAGGCATACGGACGGGACAACTCCTGCTCCACATCCATATCGGAAACACTCAAGGCCGGCCCCAGCGGCAGGTGGCCGATGACCTCGATGTTGTCGCTACCGCGCTTCATGGCGGTCCACTGCGCAGAGACCGGCGCCGCGGCGAGTGCGACGAGAGCTACGACGGCAAAAGCCGTCGCTACCGTACTTGACCGATGGTGTGACATGAACCGTGTGCTCCTGCTGTAAGTGCTTCTGTGATATATCTTTATGGACGAGTGCTCGATAGAGGAGCGGCTTCGGCTAATCACTAATCGGCCGCCGTACCGACTCATCCCACTTCTGAGCGCTGGAGATGTCGGGCATCCCCCACTGCTCTCCGTTCCAACCTTGGAAGCCGTCCATGCGAAACGTCCACAGGCCAGTGCTCATGTCGCTGATCACGATGAGTCCGTCGGCGTTGCGAACGTCGACCCCGAACGCACCGTTGCACTCCTGGCAACGCTCGGGATCGCGAACTCCGATGTACGTGTCGTAATAGGCAACCGTCTGCGGATTCGCGGGGTCCTGCATGTTGAAGACCTGGAGTCCGTCCAGATAACCGGTCACGAACACGTAGGGCCAACGGACCTCGTGATTGTGGACCAGGTTGTTCCAGTCCGCGGTCCAGCCCGAGATCGGGCGGTTGATGTTGGTGACCTCTCCATCGAGAGCAGGCTTGAGGTCGAACAACCGGAGGGGCGCGAACTGATACTCTGTCTCGGCGACGACGTAGCGGCCGTCGGAGCTCGGGGTGAACGTGTGGCCCCCGCCCACTCCGCGGACGCCCGTCAGCGTGATGCGGACCTGTGGATCCGACAGATCGGAGACGTCGATGATGTAGTACCCGCCACCGCCACCTCCGTAGAAGCGGTCCTCATCGGTATCCGGATGGTAGGCGACGTAGAAGTCGTGGTACCCTCGTCCGCCGCCGGCGGCCTGAGATTGCGGGTTGGGAACCTGTCCGGCGAGCGCCTCCTCGGCGGATGCCCCCTGAACCACCTTGCCCAGGTCATACACGTTGGCGAACGGCCCACTGACGGTGGCGAACAGCAGCACTCGGCCATCCGAGTGCTTGTAGACGAAGATGTTGTGGAAGCCGCCGGGCAGCAGCGGCTCACGGAGCCTGGCGACCTCACGCACGGTGGACGGATCGGGCAGACCCGTGACGTCGAGCACTACGGCGCCCATGTCCGAGTCCGGACCACCCTGGCCGAACTGTGTCGACTGCACCACGTAATAGCGGCCGTTCACCTTGAAGTACTTCACGTCCATCCCCCCGTTACCCGAGTGGAGGTCGCGGTCGGCGATCCGCCATTCGTAGAGGATCTGCGGATTCCCCGGGTCCTCGATGCTGATGATGTCGAGGCCCATGGGCCCTTCGCCGCCATAGGCCATGCGGCTCATGTAAGCGTAGGGACGGGACAGCTCCTGCTCCACATCCATGTCCGAGACGCTGAGAGCGGGACCCACAGGGAGGTGCCCGAGCACCTCGATGTTGTCACTCCCGCGGCTCAACGGAGTCCACTGGGCCGAAACGGGAGCCACGGCCGTGGCGATCAACGCCGCGAGGGCGAACGCCGTCGCTATGAGGGTTGGCCGAGTGTAGAGCATGAGCGGTGCCTCCCGCTGAAGTCGATGCGCCAGGCTGAGCGGCGCGTCCTGTTGAAACAAGCGTGGCCCACAACCTACGGGGCCGTCGAAAAACCCGCCAACGGGGCGGGCCCGGGCAGCGGTCCGAGGGGGAACGATTCGGAGAACGTCGGGGTGGGTGCCCGCACTCCCCCGGGCGGCGAACGGAGTCTGGTTCGCGAGCGCGCCGCGAGACAGGCCACGAGCTTGCGAAGGCAAGCGCAGTGACCAGCGGCGCGTTACCCGAAGGGCGAACGAGCGCATGCGAGTTCGTGCAAACCAGCTTGTTAGGCGACCTTGCTGAGTCGGCCTTCAACGTCGTTCTGCTTGCGCTCCCCGAACCCGGACATTCACAACGGTCTAGTCCGGGGAGTGCCCATGTCCGATCCAGTTGACCGCCTGAACTCGGCTTTGGAGGGCCGCTACGCCATCGAGCGTGAGTTGGGCGAGGGTGGCATGGCCACGGTGCATCTGGCTGAGGATCTTAAGCAAAGCCAGAATCGGAAGTTCCTAACTTGGTTGGTCCTCTTACTGGCACTAACAGCTTGCGGTGGTGGTGAGGGTGGAGGCAGCTCCGAGCAGCCTACTGCGCCGGGGCCTACCCTCCCCGTGCCTGTCGCCTCGGTAGCGGTCTCTCCGAGTTCGATTACGCTCGAAATCGGTCAAACGGCGCAATTCACGGCCACCGTGACGGACGCAGGCGGGAATGTGCTTTCCGGTCGAACGGTCACCTGGTCCAGCTCGAGCCAAGGTGCCGCGACCGTTAGTGCCAGCGGGCTCGTCACAGCCGTCGGACCTGGCGTGAGCACCCTCACGGCCTCGAGCGAGGGACGAAGCGGAACGGCAGTAGCCACGATGGTAGCCCCCGCCCCCGCGGCGACATGGATCGACACGCACACGCACCCCACTTTTGGGCCGGGTGAGATGGTCAGCTGCTTCGATCCTGCCTGCCTGGACCGAGCCGTCGCTCGCCAAGATGTGCACCACGTCGTGCAGGCGGTGATGATGCCACCTCCTTCACCCGTAGCAGCCAACGCCTTCGAAAGCGCGCTATCAGCGGCCATCACCAGCCGGTCTGACCGCTTCGCCTTCGCCGCTGGCGGCTTCTCGCTCAACCCGCTTCTTCACCAGAGCCAGGTAGACGGCCTCACGTCCGAACTTTCAGACGCTTTGGTAGCCGCGGCGGCGCAGCTCTCCACCAGCGGCTCGGTCGTCTTAGGTGAGCTCACTGCGCTACACCTCTCCTTTCGGCCCGAGCACCCATTCCTCGAGATGCCGCCCGATCATGCCGCCTTCCTTCTCGCGGCGGACCTGGCCGCGCAGTACGGCGTTCCCATCGACCTTCACATGGAGGCGGTGGTGACCGAGAAGCCTACACCCCCAGTCTTCTTGCAGCGCAGCGCCCTGAACCCGGCCTCCCTACGTGCCAACGTCGACGCACTGGAGCGACTCCTTTCGCACAATCAGGAGACGCGCATCGTGTGGGCCCATGTCGGCTGGGACAACACCGGCGACATGACCGTGGAGCTGCTTGGCACCCTGCTCGAGGCTCACCCCAACCTCTTCCTCCAGGTCCTCATATATAGTGACGCCATCGTGCCGCTCTTTCCCGAGCACGCGCCGCTCGACGAAGGAGGTGCGCTGCGACCGGAGTGGCTTGCACTCTTCACGGCCTTCCCCGACCGCTTCGTTCTGGGCTCCGACACCTTCTACGCCAACCCCGACCTCATCGACGCACACATGGAGCCGTTCGAGGCCTTGCTGCAGGCCCTCCCCCCGGACCTCGCTCGGCTCATCGGGCTCGAGAACGCTCGCCTGATCTACGGGCTCTAACGCTCGACTTGGCGTAGCTCCATCAGTCCGTCGCAGGTTCGTTTGCCGCGCCCTAGGCCGCCGTTCACCCCGTAACCTCCTGTTACCTATCAACCCAGAGTCTACCTGCCGTTGCGTATAACGGGTGGGTTCCCGCACTCCCCCCGGGGCAACACAGGTGCCGTGTCCGGGGGAGCCGAGCAACGTGACCGTCGCGTTCCGACGTTTGACTGGCGCTACTGGCTAATGGGCCTGCGCACCGGCTCGTCCCACTTCTGGGCGCTGGAGATGTCGGGCATGCCCCACTGCTCACCATTCCAGCCGTTGAAGCCCTCCATCTTGAACGTCCAAAGCCCCGTGCTCATGTCGCTGATGAGGATCAGACCGTCCGCATTCCGGACGTCGACCCCGAACGCGCCATTGCACTCCGGGCACCGATCCTGTGTGCGCTTGCCGATGTAGGTGTCGTAGTAGCCCACCGTCTGCGGATTCGACGGATCCTGGAGGTTGAAGATGGTCAGCCCGTCGAGGTACGACGAAGCGAACACGAGAGGCCACCGCACCTCGTGGTTGTGCACCAGGTTCTGGTAGTCGGCGGTCCAACCCGATACGGGCCGGTTGATGTTGGTGGTTTCACCGTCCAACGCCGGCTTGAGGTCGAAGATCCTCAGAGGCGCATACCGATACTCGACCTCGGCTACCGCGTACCGACCATCGGGGCTCGGCGTGAAGGTGTGTCCGTATGTGATGCCACGGATCCCCACCAGGGTGATCTCCAACGAGGGGCTGCTGGGATCCGACACGTCGTAGACGAAGTACCCACCGGTCCCGCCACCGTAGAAGCGGTCCTGATCGCTGTCGGGGTGGTACGCAACGTATATGTCATGGTAGCCTCCGCCGGTACCCTCGGCCGCACCGACTGGCACGCGGCCCACGAGTGCGTCTTCAGCGTCGGCTCCATCCACGACCTCGGCCAGATCGTAGATGTGGGCGTAGGGTCCATTAACGGTCGTGAAAAGTAGGACGCGACCGTCGGAGTGCTTGTAGACGAAAATGTTGTGGAAGCCGCCGGGCATCAGGGGCTCGCGGATCTCGCCTACCTCACGCACGGTCGATACGTCCGGGAGACCCGTCACGTCGAGCACGACCCCACCCAGCTCGGAATCCGGACCACCTTGCCCGAACTGGAACGACTGCAACACGTAGTAGCGGTCGCCGATTTTGAAGTGCTTCACGTCCATGCCCCCCGTACCGAGATGGAGGTCCGGATCGTCGATCCGATATTCGTAGATGCGCTCCGGGTTGGCTGGGTCTTCGATGCTGACGATGTCCATGCCCTTGGTGCCCGTGGGTCCCCAGACCATGCGGGACACATAGGCGTACGGGCGAGACAGCTCCTGCTCGACATCCATGTCGGACACGTTCAGGTGGGCACCGAGAGGCAGGTGCCCCAGCACCTCGATGTTCTCGCTGCCGCGGTTCATGGCTGTCCACTGCGCCGAGGCGGGAGCCGCCCAGGCCATCAGGGCGAAGATGAGGGCCGTGCTCAGAACGGCCGACCTGGAAAACGACATTGAGTGCTTCTCCCGCTGAAGGTTGAATTCGTGCATGTCTAGTGGGTTGAGGGCATGTCTATGGGGTGATGGTTAGCTGATCGGTCTGCGCAGAGGTTCGTCCCACTTCTGGGCGCTCGAGATGTCCGGCACGCCCCACTGGTCGCCGCTCCACCCCTGGAAACCGTCCATGCGGAAGGTCCACAGGCCCGTGTTCATGTCGCTCACGACGATCAGGCCGTCCTCATTGCGGATGTCCACGCCGAACGCCCCACCCACAATGGTGCTTCGGGGCCCCGGCTTTCCGAGATATGTGTCGTAATAGCCGACCGTCACCGGATTGGACGGATCCTGGAGGTTGAAGACCGTGAGTCCGTCCAGGTACGACGAAGCGAACACATAAGGCCACCGAACCTCGTGATTGTGCACCAGGTTCTGGTAGTCCGCCGTCCAGCCCGCGATGGGGCGACGGATGTTCGTGGTCTCACCGTCCAAGGCCGGCTGTAGATCGAAGATCCGAAGGGGAGCGAACTGGTACTCGACCTCGGCCACAGCGTAGCGCCCGTCGGGACTCGGCGTGAACGTGTGACCACGGCCCACCCCGCTGATCCCCGTCAAACTGATTTCGAGTGAGGGGGCCTCGACGTCCGTGACGTCATAGATGTAGTAACCACCTGTCCCGCCCCCGTAGAACCGGTCCTGGTCGGTGTCCGGATGGTAGCCCACGTAGATGTCGTGATAGGCCGAACCGCCACCTTCGCGGTCGGGACCGGGCACACGACCCACCAGCGCATTTTCCATGTCGCCGGCGACCACACGCTCAAGATCGTAGACGTGGGAGTAGGGCCCGGAAACGGTCGTGAACAGCAGCACCCGGCCGTCGGAGTGCTTATAGACGAAGATGTTGTGGAAGCCACCCGGCAGGAGCGGCTCTCGGATGCGGGCCACCTCCCGAACCGCTGATGGATCCGGGAGACCCGTCACGTCCAAGACCACCGCACCCATGTCCGAATCGGGACCGCCCTGACCGAATTGAAACGACTGCACCACGTAGTAACGATCGGCAATCTTGAAGTACTTCACGTCCATGCCGCCGGTCCCTACGTGTAGATCCTGTTCTTCGATCCGCCACTCGTAGATGAGTTCGGGATGCGAAGGGTCCTCGAGGCTGACGATGTCCATGCCCTTGGCACCGCCCTCTCCCCATACCATGCGGGAGACATACGCGTAGGGACGAGACAGCTCTTGCTCCAGGTCCATGTCCGACACGTTCAGGAAGGGGCCCAGGGGGAGGTGTCCCAACACCTCCATGTTGTCGCTCCCCCGGTTGAGGGCGGTCCACTGCCCGGACACGGGAGCTGCAACGAGCACGAGAAGTGCGAATACGGTCGAAACCGCGGCCGCATAGCGTGGATGACGGTTCGACATGGACGGTCCTCCTTTTGGAATGGACAACACTCTGTTCCTAGCTGATGGGCCTGCGCACCGGCTCATCCCATTTCTGCACACTGGAGATATCCGGCTGGCCCCACTGCTCACCGTTCCAACCCTGGAATCCATCCATGCGGAAGGTCCAGAACCCGGTGCTCATGTCACTGATCAGGATCAGGCCGTCCTCGTTCCGCACGTCGATCCCGAACGCACCATTGAAGATCGGGTTGATCACTTCGGTGTGGGGTCCGATGTAGGTGTCGTAGTAGCCCACGGTCTGCGGATCCGTGGGGTCCTGCAGGTTCACGACCTGTAGCCCCTCGTGATAGCCCGAGACGAACAGCCAAGGCCAGCGCACCTCGTGGTTGTGGACCACGTTCTTGTAGTTCGGTGTCCAGCCCGAGATGGGCCGGCGAATGTTCATGGTCTCGCCGTCCAGCGCCGGCTTCAGATCGAAGAACCTGAGCGGCGCGAAGCCGTACTCCGTCTCGGCAACGACATACCGTCCATCGGGGCTCGGGGTGAAGGTGTGACCGAACGGTACTCCGCTGATTCCCGTCAACGTGATGCGGAGCTCGGGCGACGACGGGTCGCTCACGTCGTAGACGTAGTAGCCACCGCCACCACCACCGTAGAAGCGGTCCTCATCCGTGTCCGGATGATACCCGACGTAGAAGTCGTGGTAGCCCACGATGACCGGCGTATTGCCGTCGTTCGCGATGGGCACCTTGCCGGCCAACGCCTGCTCGGAAGTGGCCCCTGACACGACCATCCCCAGATCGTACATGTGGGCATACGGGCCGTTGATCGTCGCGAAAAGCAGCACACGACCATCGGAGTGCTTGTAGACGAAGATGTTGTGGAAGCCACCAGGCGAGAGGGGCTCACTGATACGGGCCACCTCACGCACGGTGGACGGATCCGGGAGACCCGTCACGTCCAAAACCACGGCACCGACATCGGCGTTCGGCCCTCCCTGCCCGAACTGGACCGACTGCACGACGTAGTAACGGCCGTTCACCTTGAAGTACTTCACGTCCATGCCACCCGGCCCGACATGCAGGTCCTGATCCTCGATCCGCCACTCGTGCAGGAGCTCGGGGCGGTCAGGATCCTCGATGCTGATGATGTCCATCCCGCGCGGCCCAGCCGGCCCGAGTCGACCACGTGCCACGTAGGCATACGGCCTGGACAACTCCTGCTCCACATCCATGTCCAACACGCTCAGGGCGGGGCCCAGCGGCAAGTGCCCGAGAACATCGATGTTGTCGCTTCCGCGATTCAGTGCAGTCGCCTGGGCGACCGCGGAGACCGGCAGTAGTGTGAGAAGCGCCAGAACGACGGCACAGAGAACGGCGGTTCGTGGGCGTGGCATTGGAGAGTGCTCCTGCTATGGATTGAGCGCCGTGCGGTCCGGCACGGATCGATTCTGCGTGCTCGACAAGCTAGGGGACGAAAAAAAACCGCGCCACGTTAGCTTATGGGCCTCCGCACCGGCTCGTCCCACTTCTGCGCACTGGAGATGTCCGGCATGCCCCACTGCTCGCCGTTCCATCCCTGGAAGCCTTCCATCCGGAAGGTCCAGAAGCCCGTGCCCGAGTCGTTGACGATGATGAGCCCGTCCGCGTTCCTCACGTCCACGCCGAAGGTCCCACCGAATACGGGGTTCAGCACCGGGCTCGGCGGCCCGATATAGGTGTCGTAGTAGCCCACGGTCACCGGATTCGTGGGGTCCTGCAGATTGAAGATCTGAAGGCCATCCAAGTATCCGGATACGAACACCAGCGGCCAGCGCACCTCGTGGTTGTGCACCAGGTTCCGGTAGTCGGCCGTCCAGCCCGCGATCGGGCGGTTGATATTGGCGGCCTCTCCGTCCAGGGCCGGCTGCAGGTCGAAGATTCGGAGGGGGGCGAACTGGTACTCCGTCTCGGCCACCGCGTAGCGGCCGTCAGGGCTGGGAGTGAACGTGTGCCCGTACGAAACGCCTCGGACCCCCGTGAGCGTTATGACGAGCTCGGGGTCAGCGGGGTCGGTGACGTTATAGACGTAGTAGCCGCCCGTGCCCCCGCCGTAGAAGCGATCCTGATCCGTGTCGGGATGGTAGCCCACGTAGAAGTCGTGATAACTACCCGGCGTGTCTCCGGTCACGGGAACCGGCACGCGCCCGGCAAGGGCCTCTTCCGCGCTGGCTCCGTTCACCACCTTCCGAAGGTCGTACACGTGTGCGCTGGGCCCGCGCACCGTGGTGAAAAGGAGCACTCTCCCATCCGAGTGCTGGTAGACGAAGATGTTGTGGAACCCGCCCGGCAGGAGGGGTTCACGGATCCGGGCTACCTCGCGAACGGTCGATGGATCCGGCAGCCCTGTCACGTCGAGCACCACCGCGCCCATATCCGCGTCGGGCCCGCCCTGACTGAACTGGAGTGACTGCACCACGTAGTAGCGGCCATCGACCTTGAAGTGCTTCACGTCCATGCCGCCGCTCCCGATGTGGACGTCGTCGTCCTCTATCCGCCACGAGTAGAGCAGCCCCGGCCGCTCCGGGTCGGAGAGGTCGATGATATCGACACCCCGGCCCTCGCCCCGCCCGATGACGCTCCGTCCGACATACGCGTAGGGTCTCGAGAGCTCCTGCTCAATGTCGGTGTCGGTGGCGCTGTGCAGCCCTCCGAGCGGCAGATGCCCCAGCACGTCGATGTTGTCGCTTCCTCGCTTCAGTGGCGTCCACTGAGCCGACGCGGACCCGACCGCGACCATGAGGACAGCGGCGGCCGCCGCGAATACGGCGACTGCGCGTGTTCTGAACAACATCGGTAATCCTCCGTTAGTCAGCTGATCGGCCTCCGGACCGGCTCATCCCATTTCTGCGCGCTCGAGATGTCCGGCATGCCCCACTGCTCGCCGTTCCACCCCTGGAAGCCGTCCATGCGTAGGACCCAGAATCCGGTGCTGGAGTCGCTCCCGATGATGAGCCCGTCCGCGTTGCGCACGCCCACGCCGAACGTGCCATTGAGGATCGGGTTGAGATCCTCCGTGAAGCGCGGCCCGATGTAGGTGTCGTAGTAGCCCACCGTGACCGGATTGGTGGGGTCCTGCAGGTTGAAGATCTGGATCCCGTCCAGGTAGCTCGACACGATCACGAACGGCCAGCGAACTTCGTGATTGTGGGAGAGGTTGTTGAAGTCGGCCGTCCACCCCGCAATGGGCCGGTTGATATTGGTCACCTCACCGTCGAGCGCGGGCTTCAGATCGAAGATACGGAGCGGCGCGAACTGATACTCCGTCTCGGCTACCACATATCGCCCGTCAGGGCTGGGCGTGAAGGTGTGTCCCCGCGCTACACCTCGGGCACCGGTGAGGCTGATCCGGAGCTGGGGGTCCTCCGTGTCGGTGACGTCGTAGACGTAATACCCTCCGGTGCCGCCCCCGTAGAAGCGATCCTCGTCCGTGTCGGGGTGATAGCCCACGTAGAAGTCGTGGTAACCCCCACCCGCTTGGCCACCTTGGGCGG
This sequence comes from Longimicrobiales bacterium, assembly GCA_965249725.1. GTDB lineage: Bacteria > Gemmatimonadota > Gemmatimonadetes > Longimicrobiales > Gaopeijiaceae > CBDDCX01. Next base: position 686,480 of record OZ252251.1, on the reverse strand, counting down.
CCTGCGGCACGGGCACCCGGCCCGCCAGCGCGCTCTCCATGTCCGCGCCCTGCACGATCATGCCCAGGTCGTACACGTTGGCGAAGGGCCCGCTGACCGTGGAGAACAACAACACCCGCCCGTCGGAGTGCTTGTAGACGAAGATGTTGTGGAAGCCGCCCGGCAGAAGCGGCTCCCTCATCCGTGCCACCTCACGCACCGTGGACGGATCGGGCAGATCAGTCACGTCGAGTACCACCGCAGCCAGGTCGGAGTCGGGACCACCCTGGCCGAACTGGAGTGACTGCACCACGTAGTAGCGGCCGTCCACCTTGAAGTACTTCACGTCCATGCCACCCAACCCGAGGTGCAGCTCCGGATCTTCGATCCGCCACTCGTAGAGAACCTCCGGGTGCGCTGGGTCTGACAGATCAATGACGTCAACGCCCTTGCCGCCGCCGCCGTTAGAGATCCGCCCCACGTAGGCGTAGGGCCTGTCAAGCTCCTGCTCGATGTCCGTGTCCGCTGCGCTGACGCGACCTCCGAGGGGGAGGTGCGCGACGACCTCGATGTTGTCGCTACCACGCTTGAGGGCCGTCCACTGGGCCGAAGCCCCCGGCACGACGATCGCCATCAGGGCGAGCGTGGCCAGGCCGACTACACAGGACCGGAACGATGACATATCTACTGCTCCCGCTAGGGTTGAGATTCTATTCGCTTATGGGCCGCCGTACCGGCTCGTCCCATTTCTGTTCGCTCGAGATATCCGGCACGCCCCACTGCTCTCCGTTCCAGCCCTGGAAGCCGTCCATGCGGAGCGTCCAGAAGCCGGTCGAGAAGTCGCTGATCAGGATCAGGCCGTCTTCGTTCCGCACATCCACTCCGAAGGCCCCATTGAAAAGGCTGGTGGCATAGTCGCCCATGACCCCGTCTGGATTCAGTGTGGCTCGCGGCCCGATATACGTGTCGTAGTAGCCCACCGTCACCGGGTCGGTCGGGTCCTGCAGGTTGAAGACCTGCAGGCCGTCCAGGTATCCGGACACAAAAACCAACGGCCACCGAACCTCGTGGTTGTGGGCCACATACCGGTAATCCGACGTCCACCCTGCGATCGGGCGGTTGATGTTGGTCGTCTGGCCATCGAGGGCGGGCTGCAGATCGAAGATGCGCAGCGGAGCGAACTCGTACTCTGTCTCGGCGATCACGTAGCGACCGTCCGGGCTGGGCGTGAAGGTGTGCCCAAACGGCACGCCCCGAATGCCGGTAAGCGTGATCCGAAGCTCCGGCTCTGCCGGATCAGTCACGTCGTAGATGAAGTATCCGCCTGCACCTCCACCGTAGAAGCGATCCTCGTCCGTATCGGGATGATACCCGACGTAAAAGTCGTGATAGCCGCCGATGGGACTGGTCTCGCCGCCGGCATCCGGGATCGGCACACGACCCACTAGTGCATCCTCCGCGCTGGCGCCCGCGACGACACGCGCAAGGTCGTAGATGTGCGCCGATGGGCCGTTCACCGTCGTGAACAGGAGCGCCCGACCGTCGGAGTGCTTGTAGATGAAGATGTTGTGGAAGCCCCCAGGTAGGAGCGGCTCACGGATCCGCGCCACCTCACGAACGGTCGACGCGTCGGGGAGACCCGTGACGTCGAAGACCACGGCACCGAGGTCGAAGTCCGGTCCGCCCTGGCCGTACTGAAGGGACTGCACCACGTAGTAGCGCCCGTCGAGCTTGAACGTCTTCACGTCCATGCCTCCGAGTCCCGTGTGCAGCTCCTGATCCTCGATGCGCCACTCGTAGAGGAGCGTGGGCCGGTCCGGGTCCTCGATGCTGATGATGTCCATGCCCGTGGGTCCCGGCGTGCCGTAGCGCATGCGGCCGACGTACGCGAAGGGGCGGGAAACCTCCGGCTCCACGTCCATGTCGCCCACGTTGAGCGGGCCGCCCAACGGCAGGTGGCCCAGCACGTCGATGTTTTCACTGCCCCGATCGAGGGCGGTCCACTCCTGCGCGGAGGCACGGGGCGTCCCGAGCACTGTCATCACACATGCCAGCGTACATGCCAGCGTACACGCAAGGTGAACGGCAAGGCGAAGGCCGCGTCCGACTACGCGAACACCTGAGAGGCCACCTGAAACAGACATGCATCAACTCCGTGGAGAGGGTCGGCGGTGTTACGCGGCCTGCAGCTATCGCTACTGGCTGATGGGACGCCTCAGGGGCTCATCCCACTTCTGAGCGCTGGAGATGTCCGGCACGCCCCACTGCGCTCCGTTCCAGCCCTGGAAGCCATCCATGCGGAACGTCCAGAATCCGGTGCTCATGTCGCTGATCGTGATCAGCCCGTCCGCATTCCGGACGTCGATTCCGAATGCGCCGTTGAATACGGGGGTGGTCTCGGTGGACCGCGGACCGATGTAGGTGTCGTAGTAGCCCACCGTGACCGGATTGTACGGATCCTGGAGGCTGAACACCTGGAGACCATCCAGATAGCCGGACACGAAGACCAACGGCCACCGGATCTCGTGATTGTGGGTCAAGTTTTTGTAGTCGGCCGTCCAACCCGAGATGGGTCGGCGGATGTTCGTGGCCTCCCCTTCCAGGGCAGGCTCCAGGTCGAAGATTCTGAGCGGTGCGAACTCGTACTCCGTCTCCGCCACCACGTAGCGACCGTTCGGGCCAGGCGTGAACGTGTGGCCGCCACCGACACCGCTGACGCCCGTGAGCGTGACCACCAGCTCGGGCTCCTCAAGGTCGCTGACGTTGTAGATGTAGTACCCACCACCGCCACCGCCGTAGAACCGATCCTGATCGGTGTCTGGATGGTAGCCGACGTAGAAGTCGTGATATCCCCGTCCACCTCCTTCGTCCGAGCTGGGGTTGGGGACCCGGCCGGCGCGTGCCTCTTCGGACGAGGCGCCTTCAACCAGCTTGCCCAGGTCGTAAACCTGCGCGAAGGCGCCTGAAACTGTTGCGAACAACAACACCCGCCCGTCGGAGTGCTTGTAGACGAAGATGTTGTGGAAGCCACCCGGCATGAGAGGCTCTCTGATTCGCGCGACCTCACGAACCGTCGATGCATCGGGTAGACCGGTCACGTCGAGAACGACGCCGCCCATGTCCGAATCCGGGCCACCCTGCCCGAATTGGGTGGACTGGATCACGTAGTAGCGATCATTCCACTTGAAGTGCTTGACGTCCATGCCGCCTCGACCGAGGTGCAGGTCCTGCTCCTCGATGCGCCACTCGTAGAGCAGCTCGGGTTGCGACGGATCTTCAATGCTGATGACGTCCATGCCCATGACCCCCTGGCCTGCGTAGACCATGCGAGCCACGTAGGCGTAGGGACGGGACAGCTCCTGCTCGACGTCCATATCGGCGACGTTGAGCGCGGGGCCGAGGGGCAGATGTCCGAGGACTTCGATGTTGTCGCTTCCGCGCTCCAGCGCATTCCACTGCGCCTCAGAGGGCGTAGGGGCGAAGACGGCGAAGGCAACCAAGGCCGCAACGGCGCCCAGGATGGTGGTTCGGGGGTACGACATGAGCGGTTCCTCCCGCATGTGTGGCAATCGTACGGTGTCGACTGATACGAGCGATTGAGGCGGACGAGCAACGTAGTAAGCGGGTCCTGGCCCCGCTATAGGAAAGGCCTTCGTGGGGACGAGTCACGACGCCGCCTCGAGCACCTCGCGGACCCGCCGACCCACGACCGCGACCTGGTCGGCCTCGAGCACCCAGGCCGTGAGCTCCAGGTTACCGTCCGTCAGGCCCAGATAGTGCACCTCTACCACCGGGTTGCCATCCCGGAGCCTCTGCTTCGCCTCGGCCGGAGTGAGTCGGATTCTCGATTCATCCCAGGTGATCCGGAGTTGTGGCTGATGGTTGTCCCCCTTGGGGTAATAGACCAGGGTCTCAACTCCCGGGACCTTGTCGATCTCGGCGGCGATGGCGTCGACCCACTCCCTCTTCATCTTGATGTTGGTCTCGTAGTCGAAGGCGGCGGTGGTCTCCACGGCCACCATGGTCCCCAGGAGCTCCTCCTTGGCCACCTTCATGCCCCTCCCGATGGCATCGTCATTTGGGGCCGAGTTGAGGCGTGCCGCTGCCACTAGATCGGGCCGGCCCATCAGGAGTCCGGCGCTATATGGACCGCGCAGCCCCTTCCCGCCGGAGAAGCACAGCAGATCGAATCCGTAGCTCACGAGCATGTACATGTTCTCGATGGGGGGCAGCATCGTGGCCCCGTCACAGAACGTCGGAATCCCGCTCTTCCGGCCGACCTCCACCCACTCTGCGGCACCGATTCCTCCACGATCCAACTGGCTGTAGTTGAACATGAGCATCGCCGTGCTCTCGCTGATCGTTCTGTCCACGTCGGCCATCGTCTCCACCTCGACGAGGCGGACGCCGCAGTTGCGGACCGCGTGCTCGTAGCTGTAGCGATGGCCTTTCTGGATGATCACTTCGTCCTTCATGCCGGTCGTGTCGGGGAGCCGATGGATGAGGTCCGGATCGGTGCCCGTTAGGCAGGCGGCGGTCCCGAGAGTGATCGCCGAGGTCGCGCCCGCCGTCACCATCGCCGCCTCACTCCTCGCCATTTCCGCGATCCGTTTGCCGACGGCATCGTGCAGTTCACTCATTCGGGCCGGGCGGGTCATGGCATACTCCATCGCCTCGATGACCTCGGGCCACATCGGTGAGCCGGAGAGGGACGAGTAAGGAGCCGCCGCGTTGATGAACGAGCCGAGCTCGAGTTCGGCGAAGTAGTCTCGCGGGGCCTGTCCGGAAGCGTGTCCAAGAGCGGAGTCTTCGACACCGGGAAGTAACGTGCCCAACGGGAGTACCGCGGCACCATGGAGAAAGGATCTGCGCGTGGTCATGGTCGTTCCTTTGCCGACTTGGAATCCAACGGTCTCAGGCCCGGGGCGGGCGAGCGTCCGACCCATGGGACATACTACGGGGACGAATGATCCTGCAATGCCCTGGGTCCCGGTTCTCACCCACGGCTCCGGGATACCTCTGTGCCACAGGTACAGATGCCCGTACCGTTAGTGACCCGAAGTACCGGAGAGGTGAAGGAGCCGTGCCCATCACGACGCGCCCATTCCTACTCGTATCCACGTTGGTGGCCCTGCTCGTTTCGGGGTGCCTGTCCCCACCGGTCGACGACGACGCCGAGACCGTCATCGTCGTCCACGGGCTCGGCCGCACGCCCACGTCGATGGCGATTCTGGTGGAGCGACTCGAGGCCGCCGGATTCCGTGTCTTCAACTTCGGCTACCCTTCGACCGACGAACCCATCGAGAGTCTGGTGGCCCGCCTGCGAGCCCGGCTGGAAGCGTGCTGTGCCCAGGACATCACGCGAGTCCACTTCGTCACACACTCCATGGGAGGCCTTCTAGTTCGGTTCTACCTGGGGGCACACTCGCCGAATCACCAGGGACGGGTCGTGATGCTCGCGCCCCCCAATCAGGGGAGTGAGGTCGCGGACTTCGTCTCCGACCTGATCGCCGAGTCACCCGTCTTGAGCGGCATCCTGGGTCCGAGCGGATCGCGGCTCGGAACCGATAGCATGGGCATCGCCCACCAGCTCGGCCCTGCCGACTTCGAGGTCGGGATCATCACAGGGAACCGCAGCATGAACCTGATCAACTCTTGGCTCATCCCCGGACCGGACGATGGCAAGGTGGCCGTCGATCGGGCGCGACTCGAGGGTGCCGACGCGTTTCTCGTCGTCGAGGCCACGCATACGTTCATCATGAACCACCGGGGCGTGGCGGATCAGTGCATCTACTTCATCCGTGAGGGCCGATTCCTGACGGGGAAGCCTTGAAGACTCGGAGGGCCTAGCCGCCCCCCTCGATCTATCTTGCTGCCGAACCGCTGAGTCGTTGTCGACGGATCTGGAGATCACTATGCACCGAAGAGCCTTTCTCAAGACCGCAGCCGCCTCCGCCATTGCCGCGGTATCGGGACGTGATCGGCTAGAGGACGTGACGGTGGGGTACGACGCCGAGGAGTGGAAACGCTGGGTTGCAGGCTAGACGTTCAGAGCGCCACGCACGGCCGCGAGGGCACCGGCGCTGGTCACATCCGCAATTCTCGTAGCGAGTTCCTGACCGACCTCCCCGAGCGTTCTCACCCGATCGATCACGGTCGCGAGCGACTCGTTCTTCTCGGTGGCGTCCCGCACAATCTCGGTCAGGCCATCGTACACCTCCTGATCGCTCAACTCCAACTCGTCGAAGATCTCCTCTAGGTGGGCGGCGACCTGCAGGATCGCATCGAGCTTGTCACCGACGGCTTCGTCCGCCGCCTCTTTGGCCTTTCTCCGAGCTTCCCTGAAGTCTCTTCCCACGATCGATCCTCTCTCTCTTTGGTCAGCGTGCCCGCGACGGAGTATCACTACTGGCGGTTGTCATTCGCCGCATTCAGCACCGATGAGGCCTCCCTGATTTCCTCGGTGGCATTGCGCGCAAAGTTGGAGGCGGCGGCAATATCCGACGTGATCTGGTCCCTGAGATCCTTCAGCCCGGCCGTTTCGATCATCTGATCCTGCAGACCCTCCACCTCGAGGACGCTGTTGAGGTGGGCGGTCACGGCGGCGTTGGCGCTGAGGGTACGCCCGAACGCCTCGTCGATCTTCTCGAGGAGCGCCGTCTCTCTCGCGTCCACCTCATCGAGAAACTCCCTTCGTTTCGCCTCGATGTCTTCGATGGCGGCACTCGCCCACCCCTGCAGATCGTCCCAATTCTCCTCCCTCGCAATCTCCAGGAGTTCCCCTTCGCGGACGAAGGTCGCGAGATACACGGGCGTCCAGACCTCGTCGATCACCAACATTCCGTTGTCCCGCATCTGCTCGAAAGAGAGCCTGACCATGCTCTTGTAGCCCGAGTAGAGCTGCTGGATGTCCTCCCCGACGGCCACGGAGAGCGCAACCGTTTCCTTTGGGACGCTCGCACACCCCGAAAGGGCGATCAGGCCAAGGGCGATACAAGTCTGGAGAGTCGTTCTTCCGTAGTTCACTATCGCGCCTCTTTCTGCGAATCGGACCGAGCCGCACCGAGGAATCGCCTCAACGATCTGGACGAACCGGACAGGACCGATCAACTCGTAGCCAAACCACTGCAGGATCGTCGGGGGGGACGACGGAGGGGCTGCCTGCTGGGTCGGTGACTCTAAGCGGAGCCCCTCCGACGGTCAAGAAACATGCCCTTCGGTCGGGAACGCAGGGCCGCGGTCGCCCCGGCTCACACAGCGAGTTACCGTGGCGCTATGGATGAGATTTCAGTCGTAGCCGCCGTCATTCGCAAAGGCCCCCTGTTTCTTCTGGGCCGACGCCCCGTCCACAAGCGACACGGAGGACTCTGGGAGTTTCCGGGCGGCAAGGTCGATCCCGGGGAAACCGACTTCGAGGCGGTGGAGCGGGAACTCATAGAGGAACTCGATCTGCGCACGCTCTCTGTCGGTAACATCCTTTTCGAGAGCCGGGACCCGAAGGCTCCGTTCATGATCAGGTTCGTCGACGTAGAGGTCGCCGGCGAGCCCAGCGCCCTCGAGCACTCGGAGATCGGTTGGTTCGGGTTGGATGCCCTGCGGGACCTACCACTCGCTCCGTCCGATGGACGTTTCGTGGAGAGTCTGCTCGCCCCCATGCTCTAGCGCTTCTCGGCCACGTTCCCTTTGGTCAGTCAGATCCGAGAATCTTGGCGAGCCAACGCGCCTGAACCTTCGGGATCTCATGCTTCACGCGTTCCCCGCGAACCAGCCCACGCCCCGCCACATGCCCGTCGAGACCCAGAGGCGAGAAGCCCGACTGGATACCGGGGACATCGACCTCGGCGCCTTCGAGGAGCGCTTTCCACTGGCCGCGTGACAGCGGAACGACACTCTGACCCAGCGCCCCCTCCAGCAGTCGCAAGAGATCGTTCGTCGGCCTGGGGCGGCCCTTGTAGTCCGGTACCATCGCCCGCAGCCCAACCGACACCACGCGCCAACGGTCGGGCTCACCCCATGCATCCAGCGGCCAACTGCCGCAGCGATGCACCCATAAGTCGTCGCCTCGCACCATCCAGTGAAGCCCCTCGAATGCGGCCTCTTCGACGCCGAAGTACGCTCTGAGCCTCTCCATCCCCTCGTCGATCATCCGCCGGGCCTTGTCGGGATCGGTACCATCGGGAAAGGCTACGGGGACAGGGCTCCATCCAGGCAGATCCTGGCCTCTCCCTCCATCGGCTCCTCCCCCTGACGCGTCCCCGTCCAAGCGACGGAGCCTTGCCAGGAACAGCCCGCCGGAATCCAGGTGGTGGGGATAGATGCGGCACGCCCCTTCCAGGCTGGCGTGGTACTTCACACCCTCGAAGCTCATCAGCCCCGGCGCGTGGGGCGCCTCGATGGAAATGGGTTCGAGCACTACCGGAGCATCCTCGAGAACACGGCTGACCACAGCCTCGTTCTCCTCCGGGGCGAAAGTGCAGGTGGAATAGAGCACGACCCCACCAGGACGGGTCAACTCGATCGCTCTTCGAAGAAGCCCCTCCTGCCGTCGGGGTACCCCCTGACGGAACTTCTTCGGCTGCCCGCGAACGATTCCGCCCTTACGGCGCAGCGTGCCCTCGGCGGAACAGGGCGCATCCACGAGCACCCGGTCGAACAGGGCCCCGTCCGGGAGCGCCCTTCCATCGCCCGATACCACCAGCACATTGGGGTGAGCGGTGCGATAGAGGTTGCCCAGCAGCGCGCGGATGCGGTGCTCGTTGCGATCCACAGCCACAATACAGCCACGGTCTTCCATGAGGTCTGCAGCGTGAGTCGTCTTACCCCCCGGCGCGGCACACATGTCGAGAATGCGCTCCCCCGGGCGAGGCCCAAGAAGCGGAGCGGCTACCCCCGTGGAGGCTTGCTGGATGTAGAACATCCCGAGCCAGTTCTCGATGGTGTCGGCCACGCTGTGCGGGCCGTCGACCACGCGCATGAAGTCGGGGAGCCCCTCGATAGGCTCGAGCACGAAGCCCTGGGTCCGGAGTCGCTCGGCGAGCTCCCCTGATGTGGTCCGTCCTGTGCGAACTCGGATCGTCGTCGGATCGCGTAACAGGATGGTCGCCTGAAAGCGATCCCACTCCGGGATGATCGTTCGGTATCGCTCGAGTGGCATCGTGACCGTCCTAGCGGTTCGCCGCCGAGGAGGCACCCGGTACCGCCGCAGCGGGGCCGGACTTGGCAGACCTCTTGCTCCGCCACACCCGGAGTCGGAAGAGCATGAGTACCGCAAGGACCGTCGTCGCCACCAGGGGCCAGTAAGTGTCCGCCTTCACCTGCCAATAGAAGTGCAGCACGCCGAGGGCCGTCGAGACGTACGCGATGCGATGGAGCTTCTGCCAGCGCTTGCCGAGCCGCCTGATCCATCCCTTGGTCGACGTCACCGCCAGAGGGATCAGGAGGACCCACGCCGTGAATCCCACGATGATGTACCGCCGCTCGGTCAAGTCCTCGAGAATGAACTCCCAGTCGAGGGTCTGGTCCAGGACGGCGTAGGTCAGAAAGTGCAGGGTGAGATAGAAGAAGCCGAAGAGCCCCAACGGGCGGCGGAGATGGGTGAGGCTGTTCCACCCCGTGACGCTCCGGATGGGCGTCACCGACAGCGTCGTCAGGAGGAGGATCAACGCCGTACCACCCAGCCGATGCAGGATCTCCTCGATGGGATTGGCTCCCAAACGATCCGTCAGGCCACGCCACACGAGCCAGGTCGCGGGCGTAAGACCGATCAGCCACACCACGACCTTGAGGAGGAGGATCTGTCGCTTCTTGTTCAACCGGCTCAGCGTCCGATCAGAAGTTCACCCGAAGGTCCATCCCGGAGTAGAGGCTGGCCACCTGATCGCCGTACCCGTTGAACATGAGCGTCTCGCGCTTGCGAAACTCACCCAGCCTGCGCTCCCGTGCCTGGCTCCACCGAGGATGGTTCACTTCAGGGTTCACGTTGGCGTAGAACCCGTACTCCCACGGAGTGGAACGCTGCCACGAGTTGAGAGGCGGGGTATCGGTGAAGCTCATCTTCACGATCGACTTGATACCCTTGAAGCCGTACTTCCAAGGGATCACGAGCCGCAATGGAGCCCCGTTCTGGTTCGGCAGATCCTGCCCGTAGACGCCCGTCACCAACATGGTCAGGGGATGGCGTGCCTCGTCCAAGCGAAGTCCTTCGACGTAAGGCCACTCCAGCACGAAGGCGCGCTGCATCGGCATCTGCTCGAGGTCGTAGAGCGTCGTGAATTCCACGTACTGTGCACTACCGAGCGGATCGGCCCGATCGATGACGTCCTTGAGCGATAAGCCGTACCAGGGAACCACCATCGACCAGGCCTCGACGCAGCGGAGACGATAGACGCGGTCTTCCATCTTCCCGGGCTTCACAAAGTCCTCCAACCCGTACGTCCCCGGGTTGGCGCACAGACCGTCTACCTCGATGGTCCAGGGTTCCGGTCGTAACGTGTGCGCGTTCTTCACCGGATCACCCTTGCCGGTGCCGAACTCGTAGAAGTTGTTGTATGTGGTGACGTCCTTGTGGGAGTTCAGCGACTCGTCGAGTTCAGAGCGGACCTTGCTCCAGTCTTTCTGATCGTACCCGGGCAGATCGCTAGGGCGCTGCGCTTCGGCACGCCGAGGATCCAGGATCGAGCCGCCCACCGCCCCGGCCAGCGCGAGCCCGGCAATGAACTCGCGGCGATTCAGGTAGACGCTCTCCGACGTGATCTCGGACGAAGGAATATCGGCAGGTCGCTTGATCAGCATGGGTCCCTCCGGTTGGCCAGGACCACTTCACCAGGGCGGCCCCGTCTTGCACAGATGACTCCATATCCCGTTACCCCGTGCAGAAGTTCCCGGCCGAGGTGGGTCGGGAGCCGGAGACGCAGGGTCAGCGACCCCCGAAACCGAAGCGGGTGATCCGTCCTCGCGGACCCACCGCCCACCCGCGCCCTGGCGACACGAAGGAGACCGCCCAGTAGGTGCGTGTATCCGCCGCTCGCCAGCTTCGCCCGCCGTCCACCGAGTAGTCGGCTCCTCCGGGGCCCACAGCGAACACGGTGGGGCTCGAGGCCCCGGGCACCCAGGAGGATCCGTAGACCGGACCGGCCAGGCGTGATCTGCCCCCTGACGTCCACGTGCGACCGCCGTCGGACGTAACCGTCACGTTGTCCACCCGCATCGTATCCTGCCCGATCAACCCACCCAGGGCGATTCCGGTGTCGTTGTCGAGGAAGCCGATCGTCGTCAGTCCTGCCGCGTTCCCGCCCGGAACAGGTACCGGCGATTCGGTCCACGTCCGGCCCTGATCCTCGGTCACCAACACCCGAGCGCGCTCCGCGGCACCCGTTGCGATCCAACCGCGACCACCCTCGCCGGTAGCGATGCACGTGCCGCTCGCAGCGAAGCCACCCTCCCCGTCCTGTGCGGGAGGCAACGAGTTGGCGGGCACACGATTCCAGGAATCTCCCCCATCGTCGGTCCGGAGAATGTAGAGCTGCCCCTCGATCTCGTCTCCATACAGGACGCCGTGGTCCACGTCCCAGAAAGCCATGCAGTCGAAGAAGCCGTCGGGATGCTCATTCTGGAATTGGAGGTCCCACGTGTCGCCGCCGTTATCGGTACGGTAGATCCGCGATACGGTCCCGCCGCCGGCGCTCATCATGTAGGCCGTGCGAGCGCTGAACGCGTCGATGTCCCGGAACTGGAGCGTCTCCTCTCCGGGCATCACGCTGGCCGTCCAGGTCGCCCCCCCGTCGGTGGTCCGGGCGAAGGTCCCTCCGTGGCCGGAGGCCCACACGATCTGATCACTCACCGGGCTCACAGCCTGAAGAAGCACGGAGGTACCGCTCTCCTGCTCGGTCCGCATGGGGCGGACTTGGGCGCTGGCCATTTCGGGAGGCCAACCCCACAGAACAGCGGGGGACACGCAAAGGGCGACGGCAGCCAAGGCACGGAATCGAACGGGCACTGGGATCTCCGGTGGATGATGATCGAAAGAGCAACCTCCTTACACGGGTCGACTCACGTCAAGCCGGCGTCGAGACGAGGAAAGCCCACTCCAGGCCCCACGTACGTTGTCACGTACGTTGCCGCCTACGTTGTCATGATCGACGCACGAGAGTCACCTGTCCCGATCACCGTGATACCCCCACTGATACCCCCACTGATACCCCCACTGATACCCCCACTGATACCCCAAAACCTCACTAGACGAGATTTCGTTCGACAAAGCGCCCTCGCGCTGGCTGGTTCGACACTCGTGTCGTGCGACGGGCCGACGACACCCGAAGAAAGCCCCGGACCACTCGGATCAGGGTCGCCGAAACGCGTAGCGGTCATCGGCGCAGGCCTGTCCGGGCTTGTCGCCGCCTACGAGCTGAGTCAGAGCGGCCACGAGGTGACGATCCTAGAGGGTCAGACCCGGGTCGGCGGGAGGGTGCTCACACTCCGTGCCCCCTTCGCGGATGGTCACCTCGCCGAAGCCGGTGCGGCGCGGATCCGTCCGGAACACGATCTGACGCTCGGCTACGTCAGTCACTTCGGGCTCGAGCTGGACCCGTTCTATCCTCAAGCAGGATCCTTCGTCGAGTACGTCGACGGACAGCGCGCCACCAGGTCCCCCACGGAGTTCCTCTCCGAGCGGCCCGCCTTCGTGAAGATCCGCGGAGGGACAGACCGGCTCCCTATGGCGTTCGCAGAGGCACTCGGCCAACGAGTGCGGTTCGGTGCGGAGGTACTGAACGTCGAACAGCAGGGTGGAGGCGTTCGGCTGACCACGGCTGACGGTGAAACCTCGTTCGTCGATCGAGTGCTCTGCTCGGTGCCGCTTCCAGTGATAGGGCGGATCCGGTTCACACCCGAACTCTCTCCCGAGAAGCTCAGCGCCTCCAGCGGCGGGTTCGAGTACCGCGCGGCGACAAGGGTATTCGTCCAATTCCGGGAGCGCTTCTGGGAAGCCGAAGGATGGAACGGTTGGGGCACTACCGACTGGCCGGAGGAGCTGTGGCACCCCACTTGGGACCGGTCAGGACCAAGTGGCTTGCTGCTGTCCTATGTCCGAGGGGACAGAGCCCTGGAGCTGGCATCCCTCACCGAAGAGCAACGTCTGCAGCACGTGCTCGGACACTGGGGCGGTTTCTTCCCGGATGTCGCCGCGCACGTGGACTCGGGAACGTCCTACGCCTGGACTGAGGACCCCTGGGCGGGCTCGGCGTACGCTGCACCCACAGTGCAACAGGATGCCGATCTCAGCCCGTTCCTCGGGATGGCCGAAGGGCGCGTACACTTCGCCGGGGAGCACGCCTCCGACGCGCGGGGGTGGATGCAAGGTGCACTCGCGTCAGGGCTCCGCGCCGCCACGGAGATTCACCAGGCCGCGTGAGATCTTCCTCGATGCGTTTGCGTTGGCGGAGAGCAACGCCCTCCCGTTCTTCGTCATGGCGGTAGCCATACCGCTCATCGGGACGGGCGCCGCGCTGGTGGGTCGAGGTGGACGAACGGATCGTGACGGCCTCCTCTTCGCCAACATCTTCATCCTCGTTGCCGCACTCCAGTTCACATTGGCGATGGTCGTGGGATTCGTTCCCGCTGTCGGAATTGGCGAGCTGGCGGTCTATTGTCGAGGTCTTCCAGTTCTTCGCGATATGCGCTGCGCTGGTCTGGTTCCTTTCGATGTTCCGCGGCTGGGGCATCTGGTTCATCGGCAGCCTGGCCGAACTCCTCATCATTCTGGTGCTCGCGGTTCTGTTGATTCGCCGCCTGTTCCAGAGGGCGTTCCGGGCAGCAGCCTAGAATCCACAGCCCAGCAGAACGGAATACCTATGTGCCGTAGGCCCCTGAATGGCGTCGCTCCGCTTCTCCTCCTCCTGGCCTCGAGCTGCACGACGGCCCCCGTCGCGACAGGCCAGGACTATCCGACAGCGGTCATCGTGTTCATGGCGGACGGGGCGGGGGTAGGGCACTGGACCCTGGCCAGCTTCGGCTCGGACGACCTCGCCGTCCGCAGGATGCCGGTGGCGGGCCTGGTGGACACGCGGGGGTCCGATCACGAGGTGACAGGCAGTGCCGCCAGCGCCACGGCGATCGCCACCGGAGTCCGTACCGTCCGTGGAGCCATCTCCCTGGGCCCGGATGGGCGCCCGCGTAGAACGTCGCTCGAGGCGGCCCATGACAGGGGCTGGGCCACCGGCCTGGTCACGACGACCTACGTGGCCGACGCCACTCCGGCATCCTTCGCCGCCCACGCCCGAAGTCGAACCCAGCTCGGCGAGATCTTCAAGCAGATGACCGATCTGCCGGTCGACGTGATCCTGGGCGGCGGTACCCAGCTGTTCCGAAGGATCCAGGAACGGGACAACGTCGATCTCAGGGCGGAGGTGATGGAGCGGTACACCTACGTGGAGACCGCCGATGAGCTTCGCCGAGCGGGCCTGGTGGAGACCTCGCCGCTCCTCGGCCTCTTCTCCCCTCTCGAGATGCCGCCTGCGACCCTGCGATCGCCCAGCCTGGTGGAGATGACGACCGCTGCACTCGATGTGCTCGGGCGCGACCCAGACGGCTTCTTCCTCATGGTCGAGAACGAAGGGTCCGACACCTACGCCCATCGCAACATGGCACGGGAGGTGGTCACGGCCGAGATGCTCGGGCTGGATGCCGCCATCGCCACGGCTATGGAGTATCAAGAGAGGCATCCTGGCACCCTGATCGTCGTGACCGCCGATCACGAAACCGGCGGGATGTCCTTTCCGGCAGACTCGACCCAGCGGTTTGATCCCGGCGAACCCCGGAGGCCATCTCTCGCCCTGCGGTACGAGACAGGCGCTCATACCGCCGCCCTGGTTCCCCTCTTTGCCGCGGGCCCGGGAGCCGAGCGCTTCGGGGGACTCAAGGACAACGATGAGGTTGGCGGGATCCTACTGGAATTGGTGCGCGGATCGACGCGAAGGCCCGGAAACTGAAGGGCACTCGCTCCGTTTCGCCCATTTCCACACCTCCTTCGCCGCCGTACTCTAGACGTCGCTCCTCGACCCCCCTCAGAGGAACGCGAAGCAAATCCAACATCTCAGCACCCGACCATTCGGAGACAGACGATGTCGCAGCGAGTCATAGCCCTTATAGCCCTTCTCAGCCCGCTCTTCTTCATTTCCCAGCCCGGCCAGGCACAAGAGTCCTCCATGCTAGGGTTTTCAGCAGAGTCGGCCGCCGCTCAGCGAGCCCTCGAGGCCCGACTGGACGAGCAGGTGAATCGCGACAACCTGCGAAACTGGATGGAGCGGATCACATCAGAGCCGTTCTTCGTAGGAGCGCCTCACAACAAGGAAAACGCGGAGTTCGTACGCGATCTGTTCGAGGAGTGGGGTTACGAGGCCGAGATCGTGGAGTACCGGGTCCTGTTCCCGAAGCCCCGCATCCGCGAGGTGGAGATGATCTCTCCGGAACGGTACACGGCCGGACTCGAGGAGCCGGTGATTCCAGAGGATGCCAGCTCCGGGGTGGACGGACGGCTGCCCTCGTACAACGCCTACAGCGCCGACGGCGACGTCACGGCCGAGTTGGTTTATGTCAACCAAGGAATTCCGGGGGATTACGAAGAGCTCGAGCGCATGGGCATCGATGTCACCGGCAAGATCGTCATCGCGCGATACGGCGGGTCCTGGCGGGGCATCAAGCCAAAGCTCGCCTACGAGAAGGGAGCCGTGGCCACGATCCTGTACTCGGATCCCAGGGACGATGGCTACTTCCAGGGGGACACCTACCCGGACGGGCCCTACCGGATGGAGTGGGGCGTGCAGCGGGGATCCGTAACGGACATGCCGCTCTACCCGGGTGATCCGTTGACCCCGTTCGTGGCAGCCACCGCAGACGCGGAGAGGTACACCGTAGAGGAGTCACCGGCGATCATGAAGATCCCGGTACTTCCGCTCTCGTGGGGCGATGCACAGCCCCTGCTAAGGGCCCTGGGAGGCCCTGTAGCGCCTGCCGCCTGGCGGGGTGCCCTGCCCTTCACCTACCACATCGGACCGGGCCC
Organism: Longimicrobiales bacterium; assembly: GCA_965249725.1. Classification (GTDB taxonomy): domain Bacteria; phylum Gemmatimonadota; class Gemmatimonadetes; order Longimicrobiales; family Gaopeijiaceae; genus CBDDCX01. The sequence goes on along the minus strand of OZ252251.1, from coordinate 670,447 downwards.
GGCCACGGTGCGTGTCCACCTCGAGTTCGACTGGAACCTCGAGCCGGCGTACAACGTCATCGCGCGCATGGAAGGCTCCGAGTACCCGGATGAGTGGGTCATGCGGGGCAACCATCGGGACGGCTGGGCGATGGGAGCGGGCGACCCGATCAGCGGGCACGTAGCGCTCATGGAAGAAGCGAGGGCGATCGGGGTTCTGGCCGCGAGCGGCCAACGTCCCAAGCGGACCATCGTATACGGGTCGTGGGACGCCGAGGAGCCAGGCTTGCTCGGCTCCACCGAATGGGCCGAGGACCACGCCGACGAGTTGCGCGAAAAGGCCGTCGCTTACATCAACACCGACGGGAACGGGAGGGGCTTCCTCCGCATGGGGGGCTCACACACGCTCGAGCGCCTGGTCAACGAAGTGGCTCGTGAGATCAAGGACCCCCAGACCGGCGTAACCGCCTGGGAGCGAGCCCAAGCCCAGCGGGCCGTGGCGGGCGACGCCGAGGCCGTGACCCGCCCGGACCTGCGCATCAGTCCTCTGGGATCGGGCTCCGACTATACGCCGTTCCTTCAGCACCTGGGCATCGCAACGCTCAATGTGAGCTACGGAGGTGAGAACGGCGGAGGGTCATACCACTCGCAGTTCGACTCCTTCGAGCACTACACGCGGTTCGGCGATCCGGGCTTCTACTACGGAGAGGCCCTCGTGAAGACGACCGGCCGCCTGACCCTGCGCCTCGCGAACGCCGACGTCTTGCCCATGCGATTCGAGAACTTCTCGGACAATGTGGGACTGTACGCCGGCGAGGTCATGGAGCTGCTCGAAGAGACACGGTCGTCCACGGATCGGAGGAACCAGCTGGTGGCGCTGAACGCCTATGGGCTGGCCGCCGACCCCACGAAGACGTACGTGCCGCCCGAGGCCGAAGACGAGGTGCCATTCCTCAACTTCGCACCCGTGCAGAACGCCATTCGGCGACTCGATGCGAGTTCGGCAGCGTTGGACGTCGAGATGGAGCGTGTCATACGCACGGGGGCGACCGCGGCCGAGGCCCGGGCCTTGAATCAGGCGCTGAAGACCACGGAGCGCCTCATGACGAACGACCAGGGGCTCCCGCGACGCCCGTGGTATCGGCATCAAGTCTATGCTCCCGGCTTCCACACCGGGTATGGGGTGAAGACCCTGCCGGGCATCCGTGAGGCCATCGAACTGAGGAACTGGGATGAGGCGACCGAGCACATCGGGCTTGTCGCAGACATGCTGAATCGAGTCTCCGAGGCCCTCGAACAAGCCACACGGATTCTCAAGAGCTGATGCTCTTGCCGAAGTCGACGACCCGATGACGACCGATGACGACCCGATGACGACACGTTAACGACACGACGGGGCAACGATATGGGACGCGACTTGAAGCACGCCCTCCGCTCGATTGGAAGCCGCCCGGCCTTGGCGGGGATTATCGTGCTCACACTGGCAATCGCGATCGGTGTGAACACGGCGATTTTCAGTGTCGTCTATGGCGTGCTGTTGCGCCCGCTCGACTACGACTCCCCGGAGCGCCTGGTCACGATCTGGGAGAACAACCTCGAACAGGGGCAGGACGAGGTACAGACGTCTACGACCACCTATGTGGACTGGCGGACGCGCTCACAGACGCTCGAGTCCGTCGCGGTCTATCAATACGTCGGGTTTACGCTCACAGGTGACGGTGATCCGGTACGCGTGCCGAGTGTCCGGGTCTCCCCGGCCGTCTTCAGGGTGCTCGGGGTCGATCCGCTACTGGGCCGCACCCTCCTTCAGGAGGACGAGGTCCAGGGGAACGAACGGTTGGTGATCCTCAGCTACGGAGCCTGGTCCAGGCATTTCGGACAGGATCCGAGCATCGTCGGGCGGACGTTGGAGTTCGATGGAGAGGGGTACACCGTGGTCGGTGTCATGCCGGCCGGTTTCGAGTTCCCGGCGGGCGACCCTTCGGTCGAGGCCTGGTCCCCTCTGACCCTCGATCTGGAAGCCCTGATCAGCCGGCCCCACCGCATGTTCAACGCGATTGGTCGACTTCGTCCAGACGTGACCCTCGAACAGGCGCAGGGGGACATGTCGGCCTTGGCGAGACAGATCGAGACGGAGGATCCGGAGAACAGTGAAGGCTGGGGCGTCTCGCTGGTGCCAACCCAGGAACAACTCGTCGGTGACGTGCGATCCACACTATGGGTGCTGTTCGGGGCCGTGACCCTCGTTCTCCTTACAGGCTGCGTCAACGTCTCGAACCTCCTCCTGGTCCGCTCCACCGAGGCTGCCCGGGGCTACGCGATTCGTGCCACGTTGGGCGCCGGAGGGAAAGCGCTTCTCAAGCGGTCCCTGACCGAGAGCATGGTCTTGGCGGGGTTGGGTGGGTTAGCCGGGGTCGCAGTGGCCTATGGGGCAGTCGGCATCCTGCGCAACGTCATTCCCGACAGCATACCACGCTCCGGCGATATCGGCCTCGATGTCACGGCCCTCGGCTTCGCGCTGGTAGTGGCCCTGGTTGCCGGCTTGGCCGTCGGACTTCTTCCGGCGATTCGGGCCATGCGCCCAAACCTGGGGGTCGTGATCCAGGAGTCCGGGCGCGGCGCCGGATTTGGTCGCCGGGCACGCCTGATCATCAACGGGCTGGTGGCGAGTGAGGTCGCCTTGGCGATCATTCTCCTGATCGGGGCGGGACTCATGGTCCGGAGCTTCGACCGCCTGACCGACGTGGACCCGGGCTTCCGCACGGAGGGCGTGGTAACGGTGGCCGTCGCCCTACCCCGATCCAGGTACCCGGACTCGGAGGCACAGCGGCTCTTCTTCTCTCAAATCGTGGAGCGAGTCCGAGGCCTCGCCGGTGTGGAGGAAGTCGGCGCTGTATCGGCACTCCCGATGAGTTCCGTGGGGGTCGATTTCGAGATGCCCTTCACCATCCTGGGCCTCGACGCGACCTCACCCACCGAACGCCCTCGCGCGGACTACAGGGGTGTGGTAAGGGGCTACTTCCCCGCCATGGATATTCCGCTTGTGCGGGGCAGGCTCTTCAGCGAACTGGACGGTGCGGACGGTCGTGGGGTGGCGCTGATCAACGCGAAGCTCGCCGACCGGTACTTCCGCGACCGCGATCCGATCGGACAGCTCCTCGACGTACCGATGGCCGGGTCGCTCACGATCATCGGAGTGGTCGGCGACGTGCACCATGAGGGCCTTTCGTCCGATACGAAGCCGGAGTTGTTCGTCCCGATCAGCCAGTTCGCTCTGACCGAGATGCACGTGGTCGTGCACACGACGCTCGACGAGTCCGTGATGAGTGCCGTCATCCAGCGGGAGGTGCTCGCCCTCGATCCGGAGCTACCGCCGACCGAGGTGGGCACCGTGGCCGACCGCCTGACGCGGTCTGTAGCGGAGCCCCGGTTCAACATGGCGCTCCTGATCGGGCTGGCCCTGTCGGCCCTGATCCTGTCCTGCGTCGGCATCTACGGCGTCGTATCGTACGCGGTGGTACAGCGGACAGGCGAGATCGGACTGCGCATGGCCTTGGGCGCCGGTTCTCGAGAGACGGCCCGGCTGGTCGTGGCCGGCGCCGTGCGGGTGGTCGTCGTCGGAGTACTCTCGGGCTTGGCCGGCGCATCCGTGCTCTCGCGTCTCATGGAGAGCCTCCTCTACGGAGTGCCACCGACGGATTCGTTGACCTACGTCGGCGTCGCGGCCGGGATCATCGTGCTGGGGGCCCTGGCCGCAACCTTCCCGGCCGTGCGTGCCGCACGTATCGACCCAATCGTGGCGCTACGGGTAGAGTGAGCATACCGTGGCGTAGGTTGGCCGGTAACGGGGAAACCACCAACAGACCTGGACTCGGGAGGTAGTAGTGAGAGCGTCTCCGCTCATTCTAGTCGTCGGATTCTTGATCGCCATCGCCGCTGCCCCCGCGCAGATGGAGGCACAGCAGCCCTCCGGAGTCGACGACTCCGTCCAGAACTTCGAGCTCTCCCTCTTCCCGCCAATTCAGATTCGTAGCGAAGAGTCCGCGATCCGCATCCTTCGGCTGGGCCTCTACAGCAAGAACGTGGCCGTTCGGGGGCTCGATATCGGCGTGGTGAACCACAGCACCGGTGGCGTGTCCAAGGGACTACAGTGGGGCGCGGTGGGCGTCGTCGAGGGCGCCTTCCTGGGGTGGCAGAACAATATCCTGGCCAACATCAATCAACAGGAATTCGTGGGCGTCCAAGGGTTCAGCGTCTACAACCAGATCGATTGGGGCGAGGCGTTTCAGTTCGGCTTCTTCAACCGGGCGCGCGATATCTCGGGGTTCCAGCTGGGCATCGTGAACTGGGCCGAGAACATGCATGGCATCCAGATCGGGCTGATCAACATCATCAGTGGCAAGGAGAGCCTTCAGTTCCTGCCCATCGTGAACTGGTCGTTCTGAGGGGACTGTCCGGCGAACTGTTACTGGCCGAGGGTCCGCTCCGCCCGAATGCCTACTGGCAAGAGGCGCGCGTGAGGAAGGACACCTCCACGTCGAGCGAGAAATCGTCCTCGGCGGTGCGAGAGGTTTCGGCCCTCAGGCCCACCTGAAACGTCCCCGCCAGCATCTGGGTATAGAGCACGGCCAGCGCCTCCTCCGTGCTGACGCCCTGTAGCGTGACAGGGCCCGCACCGGAAACCAATCCGGTACCGATTTCCACCGTCGCGCCTCCGGCGGTCAGGTAGATGGTCACGGTGCCGTCAAAGACCTCCTCGAGTTGCGAGACGTTCAGGCTCTCTTCGAAGTCGAGTGACATCGCGAGCGAGTTGATCGAGAACCCCACCGGATCTCGACCACACAGGTCCGACACGAGGCGTACGTAGCTGGGCCACAGATTGGCCGCTGCAGTCGTAATGCTGACGTTCCGGTCGATGACTCCGGCTTCGATGTCAGACGGGGCGATGCCCGTGATGCTCAACTGCATCGGGCCGGATGCAATGGGTCCGACTGGATCGTCGCCACCACAACCCGACACGATCGGAAACGTGGCCACCAAAAGCGCGCAGACTAGACGCTTCAATTCGCCCTCCGAGTTCGATTTTCCATGATGCGCTGCTAAGGATACAGCGAACGCGCCTCAACGTTACACATCAGGTGCTCCATTCGACCGTCCGGGGTCGCTGAGCCCGCCGCCCTCAAACCTGGAGATCGCCTCCGGGTTGGACCCCGGTTCCCCACCGAACGAGCAGTGCCACGACCAGCGCCAGTCCGAACGTACATACCAGCAACGGTCCTGTCGCGACGTCCAGTACGAAGGACGCCACCACTCCGGTCACCAGCGCAGCGGTCCCCACGACCCACGCCAACACCAGAGCTACGAGGAATCGGCTCGTGAACAGAAAGGCCACGACGGCTGGAATCACCAGAGCGCTGAAGACCATGAGGACACCGGCAATGGCTACCGAAAACGTGATCACGACTCCGAAGGCGACGTAGAACAGGAAGTCCCAGAGCCGGCCCTGCTCGAGCGTGTCGTCACGCATCGACAGAGCGACGAAGCGATGCCGGAACGCGTAGTAGAAGACACCCAAGACCACATAGACCACAGCCATGCGGAGAATCTGAGGCCAGGTCACCCAGATGAGCGTACCCGTCATGGTCTCGGCCACGTGTTGCGCACCCTCGGCCGTAAAACCGGCGATGAGGATGACCGCCGCCGAGGCCACGACATATGTGATGCCGATAATGGCCTCCTGAGGCACGACAGTCTCCTCGAGGCGGCTGAACGAGAAAATGAGAGCGCCGATCAGCGTGAACCCGAGTGAGAAGGCCACCGACATGGGTGTCCCATGCTCTACACCCATCATCAGTCCCACGGTAGTGCCCAACGCGGCGATCTGGGCGAAGGCCAGATCGACGAAGATCACCCCCCTCGCGATGACGTGCAGCCCCAGATAGGCATGAATCGCGAGAATGACGAGGCCGGCCGCGATGGGCGCGAGCATCAGGTCGAGCATCTAGAGCCTCATTGCCAGAGTGTGTCGGCTGATCATCTGGACGGACCGGTGGACGGACCGAGCGCCTCGGCCAATCCCTCGACCCAGTCGTCCACGAGGGCGAAGTAGTCGTCGACACCATCCTTGCCTCCGGGGTTCATGGGGACGACGACGACGTGGGCGCCGCTGCGCCGGGCCACGGAATCGACCTTCTTCTGGTCGAAGTACGAGGCGGCCAGGATCACGTCCAGGCCCTCATTCGACATCTTCTCGAGGAGATCGGCCACATGGCCGGGAGTGGGCGGGATGCCGGGTTTGGCCTCGACGTAGTCGGCGCACTGAACACCGAAGCGATCCTCGAGATACGCCCAGTTCTTGTGGTAGCAGATGATGTCGCGGCCGCGGAACGGCTCCGCTATTCCGAGCCATCCACCCAATTCGTGAATCAGGGGCCTGCCCTGCCACTCCTCGACTTCGAGGAACGGATAGAGCGTGCCCTTCAAGGCCAGGTCGGCCAGAACATCTCCCCCGAGGAGCTCGACCAACGTCTCCCCGAAGAGCCTGACGTAGATCTCCTCAGTCAGGCGCGCGAGGCCGACGTCCCAGATTCGAGACCGTTCGGGCGCCACCCTCTTCAGGCCGACCGTGATGTTCCGGGCCACTCGGAGGGTCCGGAGGGGATCGGTAACCAGGTGGGGATTCCCGAAGACGTGGACGTCGCCTCCACTTCGATCGATCGAGGTCGGAATGTCCAACAGCTCGACCCCCGTGTAGGCCGTCACATAGCCTCGGCCACCCTCGGACACATCGCGGTTCCCGGCGCGATCGAGAAGGGTCGGGACCCACAGCTCGAGGTCGAGCCCGGTCGTGACGAACATCTCTGCCCGCCGGATCTGTACTGCGAAGCTGGGCTTTGGGCGGACGAAGTGTGAGTCCTCATTCGGTGCGGCGATGGAGGACACCTCGACTTCGGCTCCGCCGATCTTCCGCACGAGATCCGCGTACACGGGGAGCGTCGTGACGACGCGAACAGGCTCCTGCCGGTCCGGACCGGCGCCAGGCGCCGCATCCCCGTGAAGCCCGGACATCCAACCCGTCATCACGACTATCGCTAGTGCTTTCATCATCGCTATACCCTCAGTACGTCTCGTGCTTGTGAGGTCCCATGGCGAACGTGATTCGGAGCGTGAACTGGCCCGTGGTTGCCCCCGGGTTGCCCAACACATCGTACTCCGCTCTCAGTCGAACGAACTCGCTTTGCCAGTACGTCAGCGCCGGGGATGCCAGCCACGCCGTCTCCGTGGGGTCATCGGGGTTCTCCACCCACTCATAGCGGCCACCGGCGATCCACTGCCTCGACAACTTGATCTCCGCGAGGGACCAGATTCCCAAGGCCGACTCGGGCGCCGGGGAGCCTGATGCGGCCCCCGGATCGGACACCATGACGCCCCCTCTGAGCGTGACGCCCCGGTACCGGGACCGATCCGGAGGCACCCAACTCAACGCCGCCTCGGCTCCGAACAGTCGGTTGGAATAGGTGACGCCGTCTGCCAGGTGGTCTCCGAAGATCGCGCTCAACCCCAGGTCCAGATCGACCGCTGAGGAGAGTTGCCAGAAGGCGTTGAAGTGCCCCAGGTAACTCGGTCCCCGAGATTCCCCGAACAGGCCATGGTTCGTGCTTCGCGTCACCTCGACGGTCGCTTCGTAGGCTCCACCTCCGTTGTTCGGGAGAAGCCACCGCAGCGACGCGCCATCCTGTGCGAGCGCCTCTTCCCCGATGAACGCCAGGTGTGGCAGCGAACGGCTCTGGAACTGAAGGGCATGGCTGTGCCAACGATTCACCTGCCCGAATTGTTGGAAGAAGCGCCCTACCTTGATCCCTACGCCCCCGGCGATCCCCACCCACTCCAGGTAGCCCTCCTCGACCGCGAGCCCCGGACCATGCTCATCGGCCTCTTCCTCCGCCCCCGGGAAGACCTCGATCCGGGCGCCCTCCTCTTCCGCCGAGAGGAAGATCTTGGCTCTCGAAAAGGGATCCAGCGCCGAGACGAATGAGAACTCGAATTCCCGAGGGACGAAGTTGTCGGCGTCGGCGTCCTCGCTCTGAATCGAGAATAAGAGGTCACCCGTCACACTGATTTCGGGGTTCAGCGCCTGCAGAGAGCGGGAACGGCCCACGAACTCCTGGTCGCCCTCGTCTAGCGCGGGTGTGTCGGCCTCGGGTCCCCCCGCCGCCGCTCGGGCCGCCGCTCGGAGACGGGCAAGGGCGTCATCTTCCTCGTCCGGCTCCGCGCCCCCCTGCGCGACGAGCACGCGGATGCTGTCGAGCTGGCTCCGAAGCTCGGCGATCTCGGCGCGCAACGAGTCGGCCTGGGAGCGCGACACGTCTTGCCCCCGGGCGGTACCCGGAGCCGCCACGAAGGCGGCACATAGAATGAAGAGGCTCAGGCCTCGGATGGTTTGTTGCTTCACTTTCCTTCCCCTGAAAGCCCGTCTCCCAGTCTCTCGGGAGGGGCGACGACCGATGGGGCGCGTGTGCCGTCAGGGCACCGCGCTCACGGTCTTCCTGCTAGATGCAGGAAGGATCTCAGAGGGTGGGTGGAGCTCGGGGGTGCGCTGGGCGGGAAAGGCGCCTCGGTGGAATCAAGTCCTGCCGATGCACCACGGCCTCCACTATGGACGGCGGGAGAGCCGGGTCGACTTCGCTTGGAGGGGTCGCCCACGGATGCTTGCCGTATTGGGAGCAGATCGTGTGATCGTGGGCCGGAACGCTACACGCCTCCTGGTGCTCCGCCTCGATGGCGATGTCGAAGCCCAGCAGGTCTCGATCGAGGAAAGGGATCGTAACCCCCACGGCCAGCGTCCAAACCGCCAGCCCTGCCCCCAATCGCTTGGTCAAGCATTCGCGCAACCAGATCATGCCATGACGCTAAAGGGGGCCTGCCGACCCTGTCAACGCGGGAGGGCCCGGCCGGGGGACTTGCGGGAGACCTCGAACGGGACGGAGGTTGCTCTCCTCAGACGCTACGGGAGGGGCGATCTCGGGACTCTCCGGGGATGCTCCGCGAGGGGCCCGTCGCGAAACGTCGGATTCTGGAGGTGTCATGGCCCGCCTGTCACGCCGCGCGATGCTCGGAGCAACCGGAGGCCTGATCGCCGGCGGCCTCCTCAAGACGCAGGCCGACGCCCTTTCCTTGGGTGACGCTCAACCCACACCCCAGCAAGCCCCGCCGGACCCCACGAAGGTGCTTGGAAGGGGGACCAGCGAACTGGGTCAGAGGGCGCCGGGGGAACAGCCGAGACGCGCGGGAATGCGGCCCGGTCCTTCGTCTTCCTCACGGACTCCCATCCATGAGCTTCGCGGAATCATCACTCCGGCCGATCTCCACTTCGAACGGCACCACGGGGGGATTCCCGACATCGAGCCGGAACAGTATTCGCTCGTGGTCCACGGCATGGTAGAGCGACCCATGACGTTCACGTTGCGCGACCTGAAGCGCCTCCCGGCGGTATCTCGCCTCTGCTTCGTCGAGTGTTCAGGGAATGGTGGGGCGGCCTACAACCGCGAGCCCCGCCCCGAAGTCTCACCGCAGCAGATCGACGGACTCCTCAGCACGAGTGAGTGGACGGGCGTGGCACTTGCCACCCTCCTGCGCGAGGTGGGGGTGCGGCCCGGTGCGACCTGGCTGCTGGCCGAGGGCGGCGATGCAGCCGTCATGGGCCGGAGCGTCCCTCTGGAGAAGGCATGGGACGACGCCATGATCGCCTTCGGGCAAAATGGTGAGGCGATCCGGCCGGAACAGGGATACCCGGCCCGACTCCTCCTCCCGGGATGGGAGGGGAATGCTCAGGTGAAGTGGATCCGACGCATCGAGGTGTCGGACGGGCCCTTCATGACACGAGACGAGACGTCCAAGTACACGGACCCGCTAGCCGACGGCACCTCGCGCCAGTTCAGCCTCGTGATGGACGCGAAGTCCACGATCACCTTCCCCACCTTCCCGTATGTGCTCCCGGAGCGTGGCTGGTGGGAGATCACTGGACTGGCCTGGAGCGGGCGGGGCGGCATCACTCGAGTGGAAGTGAGTACGGACGGGGGGCGCACATGGCAGCCGGCCGAGCTTCAGGAGCCCGTGCTCTCCAAGTGCACGACTCGATTCCGTCACCTCTGGAATTGGGACGGGCGGGCGACCACTCTGCTCAGTCGCGCGATCGATGAGACCGGATACACGCAACCCAGCCTCGAAACGCTCATGGCGGCCCGAGGCGAAGGAAGCGCCTACCACTACAACAGCATCAGACCATGGAGCGTGCAGGCTGACGGACGTGTCTTCTTCGGTAGCGGAGATACAGCATGAGCCGCGCACGTAGCGACTCCGGATTGCGTGACTCTCATCGAGTGGCCGCGACTCTGATCGGGCTGGCTGTCGCCCTTACGGCGTGCCAGCCTGATGCGGCCGCACCGAGTGGACAGGGTTCGGCCGGGCGGCAGACCCCTCCCGGGTTCGGGCCCCCTCCGGTTGCATCAGCGGCTCCGGCGCACTGGCCTGCCACCTTCGAGATCGGCCGGGATGCCACTGCGACCGAGATCGCCGCCTTGGACAAGGACGTCCGGCCCGACGGAGCCGGCTTGCCGCCCGGAGGTGCAACCGTCGCCGAAGGTGCACAGGTGTTCTCGGCCAAGTGCGCGGTCTGTCACGGGGCCACCGGCACCGAGGGTCCGAATGACCGCCTGGTCGGTCGCGAGCCACGCGAGGGCTTCCCGTTCGGCGCGGCCCGGGGGCAATACACGAAGACGGTCGGAAACTACTGGCCCTACGCCACCACGATCTTCGACTACGTCACGCGCACGATGCCGTTGGAGTCGCCGGGCTCGCTCACACCGAACGAGGTCTACGGTGCCGTGGCCTACGTCCTTTACCTCAACGAGATCATCCCTGAGGACGCGGTCATGAACGCCGAGACCCTGCCGGCGGTGGTGATGCCGGCACGAGATCGATTCGTCCCGGACGATCGGACGGGGGGACCCGAGGTCCGTTGAGCGCAACCGGCCCCGATCGGCTCAACCGCCTCCGATCAGGCACCGCCTCATCCCCCGATGAGGTAGAAACTCTCCTGTCGTGGCACGAAGAAGTGGTACCCTTCGTCGTCCAGGTGTGCAGGATCCTCCATCATGATGTAGACCTCCTGCCCGTCCCACTCGGGCACGGCCGTGCGGGTGTTGAGCTCGATCGAGATGTACGAGCCGTCCCGGAGGCGCTTCGACTGTCGGGCCGTGTCGCCCCGTCGGGCCGACCGGAAGTCGATGCTCGGCCCCATGCCGTGGCCGTGGTTGCCGAGCGGATGGGAGTAGATCTGGGCGTTGATCAACTGGGCGTCCATCACAGCCATGGTCGCGTCGTACACCTCGCCGGCCGTGAGGCCCGGGCGGGCGGTCGACGTGAGGGCGTCCTGAAGAGCGTTCGTGTTCGCCATGGCGGCTTGGAGGCCGGCCGGCGGCTCCGCCTCACCGTCGCGAAGCACATAGGCCATCTTTTGCCAGTCGGTGTCGAACCCGAGATAGGAAATGCCCACATCGAGGTGCAGCACGTCGCCCGGCTCGATCACCCAATCCTCCGGCGCAACCGCGAGAAAGCCCCTGGACGTGTCGTTCGGCCTTCCGCCGCGCTGATGCCGCAGGTCGGGCTGGAACCACGTCCCCACGCGGTATTCCCACATCGCGTTGTAGATCCAGCGTCGCACGTCACCGATCGTCGTGACGCCGGGCTCGATGACCTCGTCGGACAGTGACCGCTTGGCAATGATCTCCGTCAGCTGGACGAGCTGGCGGTAGGACTCCAGTTCCTCGGGAATCCGGGTGTCGAGAAACTCTTCGATCAAGTCGGCCGCGCCCACGAACCTGGAGGTGGCCTCCGGGCCCATGATCTCACTCAGGTACCCATACGACGCATGGGTCAGGCTGCGGGTCATGCCTTTCCGCCCGTCCATTGCGAGCGCGATGCGCTGCGGAGCATGCTCGCGATAGAGCTCCGGTAGCACTTCGCTGGCCGGGCGCGGCTCGTCGGGCGACTCGAAGAAACGCTTGAGATTGACTTCCGAAAACCCGGTGATCGCGACGCTCCGCAATCCCGCTCCCGTGTCGACGAACACGAACATGTCGCGGTTGCCGGTATAGGGCCTGGGAGGTGCGATGTACTCGGTCAGCGGATCGTCGTGGAACTCCTCGTTCACAATGATCCACATGTCGATATCGTACTGGCGCATCATGGGGAGCAGCATCTCGTGTCGACGTTCGAGCCACCCCTCGCGCAGTGTTACCTGCTCGGACCAGTTGGGGAGGTCGAACTCGAAGGAGGAGTCGGTCGTACCGGGCGTGTCCCACGGAGCACACGCGGTCATCAGGAAGACACCGACGAGTGCGAGGATCCAGGTCAGGATCGTGGAAAGGCCGGTGAGCGGCTTCCGATGGGATTGCGGGTGCCTTGTGCATTCGGAGGACATCAGGTTCCCTCGTAGGGTCGGAGATCCGGGCAACAGGGTCCCTCAAAAGGCAGTCGGAACGTACGCGCGGCAACCTCGGGCCGCGGCTCGGCCCTCGTGCGGGCCCTCCCGACGATGACATCACGGCCAAGCAGCCGTATCGTCACCTCCTCCCCGGCGCGCGCGTTGCTCCGCGGTCACCTAGGAGTTGTCGCAGAAGAACAACGGAGAACCACGATGTCACGACCACTCGGTACACACGCTGGTACACACGCTGGTACACACCCTGGTACACACCCTGGTACACACCCTGGTACGCACCGCCGCGGCCCCCGCACCTTCGCGTCGAGCCTGATCGCCGTAGCGGTGCTGGTCGGCGGATGCACCGGCCCGGCCGACACACGCTTCGAGGTAACGTACGCCGAGTCGGCTCGGTCCGAGCCCATCACGGGCCGCGTGTTGGTCATGATCACCCGCGACGACTCTCGGGAGCCCCGCCTACAGGCTGGCGCGTGGGAGACGAGCGTCCCTTTCTTCGGCGTAGACGTGCAGGATTGGCAGCCGGGTGAAGCCGCCGTCCTGGACGGTGCCACGGTCGGATACCCTCCCGAGCGCTTGGGCGATATCCCGGCCGGCGAATACTACGTCCAGGCCATCGCAAACGTGTACACGGAGTTTCAGCGAGCGGACGGCCACACGGTCTGGATCCACGACGACCAATGGGAGGGCCAGAGGTTCAACCGTTCGCCCGGGAATATCGTGAGTGAGGTGCAGCGCGTGCACCTCGATCCGAGCGCCGGATACACGGTCCAGCTGGAGTTGACCGACGTACTCCCTCCGGTCGAGGTCCCGCCCGACACCGAATGGGTGAAACGCATCAAGTTCCAGAGCGAACTGCTCACGGAGTTCTGGGGCCGGCCCATCTACCTGGGTGCGACGGTCCTGCTGCCCAAGGGATACCAAGAGGAGCCCGACCGGCGCTACCCGGTGGTCTATGGGCAAGGCCATTTCAGTCTCGGCGCTCCCTTCGGCTTCACCACCGCCGAGGCGCCCGGACAGGAGGACCCGGACCGCCGCGAGGTGCGCCTGCGCCACAACGGCGAGACCGGTTGGGAGTTCTCTCATCAGTGGATGTCAGACGACTTCCCGAGGATGATCGGAGTCACGTTCCAGCACCCGACCCCCTATTACGACGACTCCTACGCCGTGAACTCGGCCAACAACGGACCGTACGGTGACGCCATCATGACGGAGCTGATTCCACGTGTCGAGGAGGAGTTCCGGATCATCCGCGAGGGGTATGCGCGAGTGCTGACCGGTGGGTCCACCGGCGGGTGGGAGTCGCTGGTGCTGCAGGTCCAGAACCCCGAGTTCTTCGGTGGCGCGTGGGTACTCTATCCGGATCCCATCGACTTCACGCGCTACGGTCTCATCAACATCTACGAGGAGGCGAACGCCTACACGCCCGACCTCCATCACGAGTGGATCGAGCCAGAGCGCTATTGGATGCGAGACCACTGGAATCACGGCGACTTCATCGGACAACCGACGATCACGATGCGTGACATGACGCGCTTCGAGCAGGTCCTAGGAAACAAGGGCCGTGGCGCTCAACAGTTGGGGATCTGGGAGGCCGTATACGGACCGGTAGGCGACGACGGTTACCCACGCCCACTTTGGGACCCGGACACAGGAGTGATCGACCGGGAGGTGGCCGAGTACATGCGAGACAACGGGTACGACCTGGTTCACTACATCCGGCAGAACTGGGACGAGATCGGCCCCGACCTCGTGGGGAAACTCCGTGTCTACGTCGGGGAGATGGATCAGTTCTACTTGAACCTGGCCGTCTACGAACTCGAGGAGTTCTTCGAGACCGCCGAGCCACACTATGGCGGGGAGATCCTCTACGGGCGCCCGATGATGAGCCACGGATGGCAGCCCAAGCCGCGGGGCGAGATGTTCAGGGAAATGGCTAGGCGCATCGAGGCGAACCGGCCCTAAGGACGGCGCCGGGGTTCGGCAGCACGGACCCCCCGGGGTCACGGGGGATCGATCTACCGGTTCGCCGGCAAATCCAGCGCCCCCCGATCGATAATCCTCCCGCCCTTGATCACCATGTCGATCTTCTGGGCGTTGCTGATGTCGGCAACGGGATCCGCCGAGAGCAGGACCAGATCGGCCAACTTCCCCTCCTCCACCGAGCCCATCTCCCGCTCCTTCCCCATGAAGATAGCCGCGTTCAGCGTACCGATACGGATGGCTTCGAGCGCGGGAATCCCACCCTCGACCATCAGCTCCAGTTCTCGATGCGACGCCGGGCCGCTCGACTGATCGGACCCGAGGACGATCACACCGCCCCCCTCCACGATCTGCCGGAGATTCTCCTGGGCCACGGGCGTCATGACCTTCATCCACGTGGTCCAGGCTCTCGCCGCGTACCCGTCTCGTACAGTCGTCTTCAGGCGCTCGATGGCGTCGGGCTCGTACACCGCTTGGTAGATCGGCGAATCCAGGAACTCGGGATGTTCCACCAACCGGCTGTATCCCTCACCGATGGTGAGGGTGGACACCATGGGCGTTTTCGTCGAGGCCATGAGCTTCACGAAGCCTTCGCTGACAGGCCCCTGAATGATGGGGTGGGCCAGGGTGTTGATCCCGGCTTCGATCGCCTGTCGTGCGCGATACTCGTGGGAGATGTGAACGGTCGTTCGCACCCCATGCTCGTTGTAGAAGCGGCCGGCCTCGGCCATGAGCTCGGGGTCGAGAAGAGGAATGAGCGGCCGCGTGCCCCAGCCGTGCTCGTCGAAGGTCAGCTTCACCAGGTCGGGAGAGCGGGACAAGTGCTCCTCCAGGTTGCTGCGATCTCTGGGCCAGCTCTCGATGAGTGCCGCACCCGACCCGCCACCATGCCCTCCAGGGGCCGTGACCACACCACCCGTGGCGAAGATCCTCGGAGCCGCCAACTCGTTCGCCCGCTCCCGTTCTCGCAGTCCGAAGATGTAGTCCGGGTTGTTTCCAGCGTCGAAGACGGAGGTGAAGCCGCTATACAGGAAGCCGTGGAGCGCCTGGATGCCGGCTTGTTCGTTCGGACCTGCCCTGCCCCGACCTCCGGACAGGTGGATGTGCATGTCCATGAGTCCGGGTATCAGATACCGGCCGCGGCCATCGATGCGAGTGGTCCCGGCCGGGGCATCCAACGGATCGCGGGATACGGTCGCGATGCGGTCGCCCTGGACGAGGACATACGCACCGGCCATCGGTGGCCGGCCTGTGCCATCGATCAGGGTGACGTCCTCGATGAGGAGGCCCTGCCCCGCGACGCCCTGCGGGCTGACGAGCGCGAAGGCCAATAGCGGAAGGAACGCTCCAGGGCCGACCAAGGGCCAGCGTCGTCGCGTGATCATGTAGGGTCACCTCGGAGCCCGAGAGTACGGATCGATGGACTGCGAATATGTGGTCGCGACCGGCATGCCGGACAGAGAAGGCTCTTGAAAGGCGCCGGGTCCCGCTGGAGGCCCGCGCCCCCCTATGCGTTGCCCGCTTTGCCCACCAAGCTCATCTTTTTTCGAGTCCGTGCGCCCTGCTTCGGGGCGAGAGCCACACGCCGACCCGAAACCGCATGCCACAGAACCGCCGCTTCCTGCTCCTTCAGGTACGGAACGACGACGATCCGATGCGGGAGCACGAAATCGAGTGTTTCGCCCGCTCGTTCCGCTGCTCGCCGGACCAAATTCAAATCTTCGACCTTCTCAGCGGAGTCCCCTCGGACGAGACGCTGGACTCGACGGACGTCGTCCTCCTCGGAGGAAGTGGGGACTATTCGGTCGCCCGGGGTGGCCCCTGGCTCCCTGCGGCGCTCGAGACGATGAGGGAACTGTACGAATACTCCAAGCCGACCTTCGCGTCTTGCTGGGGCTTCCAGGCCATGGCGCGCGCCATGGGCGGTGAGGTCGTCACCGATCACGACTTGGCCGAAGTAGGCACCGCAACGCTGGAACTGACGCCTGCGGGGCGCCGTGATCCCGTCTTCGGGCCCCTGGGCCAGACCTTTTCGGTTCAGATCGGACACGAGGACATCGTCACGAAGCTCCCTCCCGGGGCCGTCCTGCTCGCTTCCAGCCGTACGGTTCCCAACGAGGCCTTCCGGTTCGAGGGCAAGCCGATCTACTGCACGCAGTTTCACCCGGAACTCGACCGCACCGGCCTCATCAAGCGGATCGCCTATTACCCCGAGTACCTTCCGCTCACGGGGCACACGACGCTTGACGAGTTCGCGGCCGCGACTCCCGAGACGCCGGAAACCGAGGCCATCCTGCGACGATTCCTGTCGGTGGTGTTCGGAGATGCCGTTTAGCGCATCGGCTGTCACGTCCGGGCCGCACCGTCGTACATTGGGGGTCATAGAAAGAGGAGCCGATCCGGCCGCGGGATGGTTCGAGGACTACGGGGGATTACCAGCGCGTCGGAGGAAACTTTGAGTCGATTCAAATCGCCACATGCCGTTCGAACCCTACTGCAGATGTCGGTGGTGGGAGCGATGCTCCTCCTGTCCGCTTGCTCAGATAGCACGACAGCACTGGATGAGGATCCCGGGTTCACCGGCGCCGTCCTCGGATCCATGGTCGAATGCCAGGGCGGGTTCGCTGCCGGATACGCGTGCTCCAACCTGGATCTTGTGTCGTTCCTCCCCATAGAGGCGATGGGTGGTGGCCCCGCACCTGGCGCGGCACCCGCCGACTCCGTTCCCGAGATCACCGTAAACGACCTGTGGGGTTGGACGGACCCCCTGACCGGCATCGAGTACGCCCTGGTGGGCCGGACCGACGGCATGGCCTTCGTCAGCCTCGAGGATCCGGAGAACCCGGTATATCTGGGCCAACTCTTCCGGACGTTCGGGTCTCCGATCAGCCCGTGGCGAGACGTGAAGGTCTACGCAGATCACGCTTTCATAGTGGCCGATCGCGCGAACGATCACGGCGTCCAGGTCTTCGACCTGCGCCACCTCAGAGATGTCCAGGATGCACCCGTGACCTTCCAAGAAGCGACGGTATACGGCAGGATCGCCAGCGCACACAACATCGTGATCAACGAGGCGACGGGCTTCGCGTACGTCGTGGCGGCCTCTTCGGGAGGCGACACCTGTGGTCGCGGACTCCACATGATCGACATCCGCACACCGGCGAGCCCGAGCTTTGCGGGATGCTTCGCCGATCACTCCACGGGCAGAGAAGGATCCGGATACACGCATGACGCCCAGTGCATCGTGTATGCGGGTCCGGACGAGGAACACCTGGGCCGGGAGATCTGCCTCGGCGCCAACGAAGACGCGCTCAGCATTGCGGATGTGACCGACAAGAACGACCCCAGGGCCATTTCGAAGGCCGAGTATCCCAACTACGGATACGTACATCAGGGCTGGATCTCCGACGACCACCGCTTCTTCTACATCAACGACGAGATCGACGAGCTCAGGTGGACGGTGCCCCGAACCCGCACCATCATCTGGGACATCGAGGACCTGGACGACCCCGTCCTGGCCAATGAGCACCTCGGCGTCACGACCTCCACGGACCACAACCTCTATATCCGCGATCACCTCATGTACCAGTCCAACTACGTGAGCGGACTCCGGATCCTCGATGTGTCCGATCCGGTGAATCCGGTCGAGGTCGCATACTTCGACACGGTGCCTGGAATCGACGAGCCGGGTTTCGACGGCTCCTGGAGCAACTACCCGTTCTTCCAGAGCGGAATCATTGCCTTCACGAGCCGTAATGAGGGCCTCTTCGTAGTGCAGATGCAGTAGCCGCGAGGGCTCCAACTCAGCTGTAGCACCCCGCCGCCCTGGCCCTCTGCTGAACGAGGGCCAAGACCACGTCGATCGTCGGCGTCGGAACGTCCACGAGACGTCCCATCTCTTGGACCGCGCCGACGAGGGCGTCGATCTCCATGGGCCGCCCCTTCTCGAGATCCTGCAGCATCGAAGTGCGGTGCTTTCCGACGGCGGCGGCCCCGTCGATGCGGCGATCGGCATCGACCTTGAAGTGCACGCCCAGCTTCTCGCCGATAGCCTGGGCCTCGAGCATCATAGCCTTGGCCACAGCCCGCGTTCCCGGGTCCGTTGCCACGATGTCCAGGGTCTCCTGCGTGAGCGCACTGAGGGGATTGAAGGTGAGGTTGCCCCAGAGCTTCACCCAAAGCTCGTCACGAATGTCTCGGACGGGAGCCCGGAATCCGGCGGCGATGAGGGCATGGCTGAGCGCGCGAACCCTCTCGGTCTTCGCTCCAGTGGGCTCTCCCAGGGTGAAGCGATCGCCGTCCAGATGCCGGATCACGCCCGGCTCGATCACCTCTGTGGCCGGATACACGACGCACCCGATCGCCCGCTTGGGTCCAATCTTTTCCCACTGGGTACCATCGGGATCCACGCTCTCGAGCCGGCGGTCTCTCCACGGCCCCTCCAGCCCATAGAAGTACCACCACGGGACGCCGTTCGTAGCGGTCACCACGGCCGTATGAGGCTCCAAGAGCGGCTGCATGGCATCGACGACCGCAGGCACCGCGTGGGCTTTCAAGGTGACGATGACATAGTCCTGTGGACCGGCCTCGGACGGATCGTCTGTGCAGCGGGGCTGGGCGATGCGCTCCTCGCCATCCACTAGCAGCTTGAGTCCGTTCGTCTGCATCGCCTCGAGGTGCGGCCCGCGCGCCACGAGCGTCACGTCGGCGCCGGACAGAGCCAACTGGCCCCCCAAGTACCCCCCGATCGCACCGGCGCCGTAGACGCAGATCCTCATTTCTTCACCATCATGTGGGTGCCTCAAGACCCAGCTTCTGCGCCATTCCGATGCGTTGCAGCTTCCCGGTCGGCCCCAGGGGAATCTCATCCAGGATGATGACCTTCCGGGGGCACTTGAAGTCGGCCAACCGGGTGGCGGCAAAGTCCCGGATCTCCTGCACCGTGGCCTCCATTCCCTCCCGGAGCACCACAGCCGCGGCCACCTCTTCCCCGAGCTTGGCGTGCGGCACGGCGAAGGTGACTACCTGCCGAACCGCTGCGTGATCCATGATCACGTCGTCGACTTCGCGCGGAGAGATCTTCTCACCTCCACGGTTGATGATCTCCTTCAGGCGTCCGGTGATCGTGAGGTACCCTTCGGCGTCCATCACACCCTGGTCTCCGGTGCGGAACCAACCGTCCGCGAAGGCGGCAGCATTCGCTTCGGCGTTGTTCTCGTAGCCGTCCATGACGTTGGATCCCTTGATCACCACCTCCCCCACGACACCAGGCGCTTGGAGGGCACCCGTGGCATCCATTATCGACACATAAGGTCCGGCCGCGACACCCACCGTACCGGCCTTCCGCAGAGCCGGAGGAAGCGGATTGCACGTCATCTGGTGCGACGCCTCGGTCATGGCATACGCCTCCACCACCGGGGCCTCGAACACGTCCTCCAGCTCGGCCATCACCTGCGGAGGCAGCGAGGAGGAAGAGGATCGCACGAACCGGAGGGAGACCCGATCGAGTACCTCCCGATTTCCCCGGGACCGCGCCAGAATCGCTTGGTGCATGGTGGGAACTGCGGTGTAGTACGTCGGTCGCGCCTCGTCCAACCATCCGAAGAACTTGAGGGCGTTGAACCCGGGTGTGCAGAAGACGGATGCCCCGGCGCTCAAGGGCGCCATGGTCGCCGCCATCAGGCCGTGGATGTGGAAGAGCGGCATCACGTTCATGCAGCGATCCGTCTCCGTGAGCCGTAGGGTCCTTCGGATATTGCCTGCCGACGCGCAGATATTGCGTTGAGCCAAAGGGACGATCTTGGGCCTCGCAGTGGTGCCGGATGTATGCAACACGAGTGCGGTGTCATCCTCCTCGGCAAGGCCACCGCTGGAGACCGCCCGGCCCGTGCCGCTGCCGGCGAGTTCGAAGGTGCCGGCCATGGATCCTTCACTCACCCGCAACTCCAGAACTTGAATGCCCAGATCGGCGGCCACTTCGACGGCGGGTGAGTCACTGCCCTCATCGACGATCAACGCCTTGGCACCGAGATCGGCGAGATAGAACTCGCACTCTTCCCGTCGGTAGGCCGGGTTGAGTGGCGCGTTGGTGGCGCCCGCCGCCACGGCAAGAAAGGCCGAGGCCATTTCCGGCCCGTTGCGCAGGACCAGAGCGACCCGGTCGCCTCTCCCGATCCCCCGTTCGTTGAGCGCGGCAACCGTGGTTTCGACCTGCGACCGAAGACCGGCGTACGGCAGTGGAGGCCGGCCCGGACAAGCCAGTGCGACGTCCCCGTCGCGTCCGGCGGACAAGAGATCCCAAACGGTGTTGGATTGCGACACTGCGCTTCCCGATGTGGTGGGCCGACCTTCAACCGGTAGGACATTCGTCCGTTTGCGCTGGAAGCTCAACATGTCAAATATTGAAACAGTGGGGTGCCTCTTCCCAGTGCATCCCCTCGTGAGGCGCGGATGGCACTGTTCAAGAGGAAGATCGAGCTCGACCGTTTTCTTCACAACGCTATCGCGGCCACCTTCGCCGGCGGTTTTCCGATCGCGCAGGTAGACCCTGCCCATCTGCTTACGGCCGAGCAACGCGTCAGGGTGGCCGACCTTCTGCGAGTCCGCTCACTGATCGCCCACTACTTCGCATTGGCGGCGCGCGCGAGGGACGGCGTTCCGGTCGACGCCTCGGAACTCCACGAGCGCTACCAAACCGTCCTTTGGCACGTGCTCCAGGAGTCCGCCCGGTCAAATGGGGAGGCCGAAGCGATAGCCGTACAGTGGGAAAATGGTGTGAGGGACGTCCTCACGCGTACGGCGAGTGGATCCGCCAAGGACTCGGACTCGGTCGCGGAGGTGACGGCCACGACCGGGCGTATGCTCAGGAGGGCCCTGGAAGCCGACGATAGTCCCCTCAAGACCGAGGCGGAGGAGTACTGCTGGGGGGTGGCAAGACTGGTCACGCAGCACTCGGTCGAGGCGCTGTCCTATGCGCTGACGGAGGTCAAGCTGATCTCTTGAGATCGGCTCCGCATCTCCCTCCACGTCCCATCTCCATTCTCCGCTGATCACGGCATGTCCACGGAGTCTGTCAGATTGCGAATATTTATGTTTGGCATTCGCATAAAGGTGGCTGTAACTTTTTGATCCCCCCTTGCGTTACATCTATAGTGCCAATGTGCCTCAATGACACCCGCTAAGAGCGACGCCTGCGCGTAACGGTCGGCGGTGTGAGCAAGGCGTGGCGTGAACTCAAAACTCGTACTCGTTGTCGATGACGATCCGGACATTCGTCGGATCTTGGCGTCACTCCTACGAGAGAACGGCATCGAGACCATCACGGCCGTGGACGGCGTGGACGGCCTGGCGACCTTTAGGGACGTGTCGCCCGACCTGGTCCTTTCCGATGTGAAGATGCCGCGGCTCGATGGACTCGAGCTGTGCCGCCAGCTCAAGGCGGATCCCGAGACACGCCTGACTCCCGTCGTGCTCATTACGGGGAGCGTCGGTGGCGACAAGGTCAGTGGAATCGAGGCAGGTGCAGACGACTTCCTATCGAAGCCCATCGACGAGGTGGAACTGCTCGCCCGCGTGAGATCGTTGATCAGAGTCAAGGAGTACACCGACGAACTCGAGCGCGCCGAGGCCGTGCTGTTCACCATGGCTCGCACCATTGAGCAAAGGGATCACTACACGGAAGGTCACTGCGAGAGGCTATCTGAGTATGCAAGTGCTCTGGGGCAGAGGCTTGGTCTTCCGGAAGAGGAAGTGAACGCCCTCCGACAGGCCGGAATCGTGCACGACCTCGGAAAGATCGCTGTCCCGGACACCATTCTCCTGAAGGCGGGCCGCCTCACTGCCGAAGAGCGCAAGGTGGTTCAACGGCACCCGGCAGCCGGGGAGCAGATCTGCAAGTCACTCAAGTCGTTCAGCCTGATCAGGCCCATCATCCGTCATCACCATGAGAGAATGGACGGATCGGGCTACCCCGACGGACTCAAAGGAGAGCAGATTCCTTTGACCGCCCGGATCCTGCAGGTCGTCGATGTCTTCGACGCTCTCACGACGCAGCGTCCGTACAAGCCGGCCCTGCCCGTCGACGTGGCCTTGAAGGAGTTGGATGAGGAGGTAAAGCGAGGATGGTGGGATGGGGACGTCTTCGAGGAATTCAGACGCTACGCCCCTAACGGACTAAGGAGCATCGCATAGCCGTGGGGTGCCCGCCTCATGCGAGCGACACCGGCCGTGCCCCGACGGGCCATGAGTGAACCCGTGCCGAACGACCCGGCGGGAGGCAAGGGCCGAATTCTGGCGGTGCAGGACAGTCCCACGCAGGCCACACGATTGAAGTCCATCTTGGAACGGCACGGATACCACGTGGAGACCTGTGGCACGGGGGAAGAGGCGCTGCAGAGATGGACGGCTGAGCCCTGCGACCTGGCACTCCTCGACGTGGTCCTGCCCGACATGACGGGCTACCAGGTATGTGGGAAGATTCGAGAGGCCCGTGGGGTCGAAGTACCGGTGATCCTCCTCACATCGCTCGACGATCCGAGCAACATCATCCGCGGACTCGAAGCCGGGGCCAAGCACCTCTTGGTAAAGCCCTTCGAGGAAGAGCAGCTCCTCTCCCGGATCGAGAGCGCGCTGTCGGGGCGAGACTCGCACGGGGACCGGGAGCCACGACAAGAGCGCCGTCGCCCGAGACAGGTGGAAACGTCGTTCAGGGGAACGACCTACACCCTGACCGCCTCGCCCGAGCACGTTCTCGACTACCTGGTCGCGACCTTCGAGGACATTCTCTACTCCCGGGAGCTGCTGCAGAAGACCATCCTGGCCGAACAGGCCGCCCAGGAGTCCCGACGCTTCCTGCAGTCGGCGATGGACGCGCTCTCGGGGCTCATCGCAGTTCTCGACGAGAACGGTGTCCTGCTGAGCGTCAACAAGGCATGGCGCACGTTCGCGCGCGCGAACGGATATGAAGATCCGACCGCGGGAGTCGGCTCGGCCTACCTCGATGTATGCGAGGAGGCGACGGGGGCAGACCGCGACACGGCCGTCCAGGCGGCGGAGGCGTGCCGAAGGGTGGCCGTCGGGGAACAGAGCCAGTTCCACTTGGAGTACGCTTGTGGTCCCGCTGGCCAGGAACGGTGGTTCACCCTCCACGTGACCCGCTTCCAGGAGGCCGAGCCGGCGCGGGTCGTCGTCGTCCACCACGACATCAGCGACCGCAAGTCGGCCGAGGACGGCCTGAGGCGCTCCGAAAGCGAGTATCGGGAGCTGGTCGAGAAGGCCATGTACGGTATCTACAAGTCGAACGTCGCAGGCGAGTTCCTCATGGTGAACCCGGCACTCGTGGAGATGTTGGGTTACGACTCCGAGAAAGATCTCATGTCCATCGGATCCGCCGCGGAGTTATACGCGTACCCCGAGGAAAGAACCCAGCAACTCGGGAAGATCGGACGAGGCGAGGACGCGGAGTTCGAGGCGGTGTCGAAGGACGGGCGAAAGCTCACCCTGCGGGTGAGTGGATCTCCCGTCGGAGTGGGCCCCGATGGGGGCACGGTTTTCCAGGGCTTCGTGCAGGACATCACGCAACAGGTCGCGCTCGAGGAGCAACTCCGACAGGCGCAGAGGTTGGAGGCCTTGGGGCAGCTCGCGGGTGGGGTGGCTCACGACTTCAATAACATCCTGAGTGTGATCATCGGCGAGGCGCAGCTCGGGATGAAGCGTCTCGAGGATGATGATCCGATGCGTGATCGCCTCACCGTGATCAAGGCGGCGGGTGAGCGCGCGGCGGGCTTGACCAGACAATTGTTGGCGTTCTCGAGGGATCAGGTGGTCAAGCCCGTGGTCTTGGACCTCAATGCGCTGGTGACCGACATCAGCAGCATGCTGAGCCGTCTGATCGCCGAGGACATTCGCCTGACCATCGCCACCCAGTCTCGACTAGGAAGCGTGTTAGTCGACAAAGGGCAGATGGAGCAGGTCCTGACCAACCTCGTCGTGAACGCGCGTGATGCGATGCCCAAGGGCGGCGAGCTCGCGATTCGGACCGTCGCGGTGTCGCCGGACGAAGCCTTCCTGACGACCCATCCGGCGCTGACCCCTCAGCCCTACGCCGTGCTCGAGGTCGAGGACACGGGGACGGGCATCACCGACGAGGTCAGAGAGCGGATGTTCGATCCCTTCTTCACCACCAAGGGTCGCCACAAGGGCACGGGGCTCGGATTGGCTACTGCCTACGGGCTCGTTCAGAAGATGGACGGGCACATCGAGGTGGATACCGAGCTCGAGGTCGGGACGACGATGAGGATCTTCCTCCCGGTGGTGGACGAAGAGGTAGCCCAGGCCGCTTCGGTGGAGTCCGCTCTTCCGCTTGGGACTGAAACCGTGCTGCTGGCTGAGGATGATGTCCGACTGCGCCGGATTGCGGTCCAGCTCCTCGAGGAGCATGGATATACAGTCCTGTCCGCCGAAGACGGGCCGCATGCCCTGGAGCAACTGAAGGCGTACGACGGGGCGGTCCACCTTCTCCTCACCGACGTCGTGATGCCCAACATGGGGGGACGAGAGGTGGCTGAGCGGGTCAAGGAGATGCGGCCCGACACCAAGGTGCTGTTCATGTCGGGGTACACGGATGACGAGGTACTCAGAGAGAGGCTCTCGACCGGTGACATCGCGTTTCTCCAGAAGCCGTTTACGGCAGAGTCTCTTGCCGTTGCAGTGCGAACAGTGCTGGACGACGGAGCTTAGCGGGTCCCCACCGCCGTGGGGTTGCCTGTTTCCTCTGTTTGGGTGAGTACTGAATGAGAAGCACGATGAGAAGCACGATGAGAAGGGGTGAAGATGTCGGAAATCACAGGGGGTTATCCGGGCGGGCCGCCGCGTCATGCCGAACAGGAGGGAGCCGGCCCCGAGCTGGCGCACGGCGAGTCCGTCGAAGACCGCAGGGTCGAGCAGGGCGCGAGCTTCCGGAAGGAACGTCGTCAGAAGCGCCTGATGATCGGCCTGGTGATCTCGCTCCTGGCTGCCGCGAGCGCCGGAGCCTACTACGGCATTCAGAGCAAGCAAAGCGCAGAAGAGCTTGCCCAGGAAGAGAACTCGAACAGGCAGGAAGGGGACCTGGATCAGCAAACGGATCGCATTCTCAATGAGCTCTGGAAAATGGAGGGCCTCGAGCGTGCCAACAATCGGTGAGGGGAAGCGAGAATGACTTTCGGTATGGGGTGGGCCGACCTACTCGCGGCTGCCGACAAGTCCGCCGAAATCCTGATCGTCGAAGACGATCCCGATGTCCGACGGCTGACCCGCTCGGTGGTCGAAGAGCTCGGCTATTCCGTGAAGACCGCGGCCTCGGCCGAAGAGGCCGACTCGTGGATGAGTTCCTCCGAGTTCGACTTGGTTCTGCTCGATATCGATCTGCCCAGAATGAATGGGGTCGAGTTTCTCGCATGGGCCTTGGGCCGACAGCCTGACCTGGCCGTCATCATGCTGACGGGGCATTCCGAGCCCGAGTTGGCGATGAAGTGCATCGACATGGGGGCCCGTACGTACCTGGTCAAACCACTCGACGTGGACTTCCTCGAGCGCGCGGTGCGGGACGCTCTAGTGATTCGTACACTCTTGCAGGAGCGTAACCGCTTGAATGGCTCATAAGGCCTCCTCTTCACCACCCTTCCCGAGCTTGCCGTTCGGCTCCCCGCCACAGTATTTCTTGAAGGCGTCCCCTCTACGATCAGGAGACACCCATGTCGACGCGTGTACCCGGAACTCCCCGCCTTCCCATCCTGCTCCTCGGAGTCCTCGCCGTCCTGACGACCACGCCCCGAGAGAGCCTGACACAGAATATCTCCCCCGGTCTCTACGATGGCCTCACGTATCGGCACATCGGACCCGTGGGAAATCGGATCGCCGCGGTCGCGGGCGTGTCCGGCGACCCTCTGACCTACTACGTGGGTGCCGCATCCGGTGGCATCTGGAAGTCTGAGGATGGCGGCGAGTACTGGGCTCCCGTCTTCGAGGGCCAGCCCGACCACGCCGTCGGAGCGCTCGCAGTGGCACCTTCAGACCCCGAGATCGTCTGGGCAGGGACCGGCGAACCGCACATCCGATCGAACGTCTCACTCGGCACGGGCGCCTACAAGTCCACCGACGGAGGCGATACCTGGCGACACATGGGACTCGGTGATGACGGGCCAACACGTACCTCCCGGATCGTCATCCATCCTACCAATCCCGATATCGTCTATGTGGGTGCACTCGGGCATGCCCACGGCCCCCAGCAGGCGCGGGGTGTCTTCCGGACCGAGGACGGTGGGGAGAGCTGGGAGCATGTACTCTTCGCGAACGAAAACACCGGCGCGTCCAGCGTCGAGATGGACCCCACCAACCCTCGCAAGCTCTTCGCTGGAATGTGGACGGTAGCAGCCAATACGTGGGGACGGGAGAGCGGTGGAGAGGGCAGCGGCATCTACCTGTCGAAGGACGGCGGAGACACATGGAACAAGCTGGAGGGCAACGGCTTGCCCACCATGCCCGTGGGGAAGACCGACGTCTGCCTCACACCGGCCGATCCGGATCGCGTCTACGCGCTGATCGAAACCGGTGACGGCGTGCCCTGGCACGGAGCCGAGACGGAGAGCGGGGAGCTCTGGCGGTCGGACGACGGCGGCTCCACATGGCAACTGGTGAACCAGAGCCGCGATCTCGGAGGGCGCACCGCCTACTACAACAACTGCTTCGTAAACACGGAGGATCCGGACGAGGCCTACTTCCTCACCTCGGGCTTGGCCCGGACCCTGGACGGGGGCCACACCTACGTCAACGAGCAGGGCCGAAGGCGCCCCGGAGGCGACTACCACGACATGTGGATCGATCCCGAAAACGGGGATCGCATGATCATCGGCAACGATGGAGGGATGGCGGTCTCGATGACGCGTGGAGACACCTGGCATCGGGTACAGCTTCCGATCGCTCAGATGTACCACGTGACCGTCGACAATGCTGTTCCGTACAACGTGATGGGCAACCGACAGGACGGCCCTTCGTTCCGTGGCCCGAGCAACAGCCCAGGGGCCGGCAGCATCCAACGGTCGGAGTGGACCACGGTGGGCGGCGGAGAGAGCGGATTCGCCACTCCCGATCCTCAGGATCCCGACATCGTGTGGTCGAGCGCCTCGGGCGCGGGGGCACGGGGCGGCATCGTCGTCCGCTGGAACGCCAGGACCAAACAGTTCCGCGACGTCGAGGTCTGGCCGGAGCTGGCCAGTGGACACTCGGCGAGTGGGGTTCGGTACCGGTTCCAGTGGACTTTCCCGCTGCTCATCTCGCCCCACGACAGAAACACCGTCTTGGTCACCAGCCAGCACGTGCACCGCACAACCAACGGCGGGCAAAGCTGGGATGTGATCAGCCCCGACCTCACGACAAACGACATGTCGAAGCAGGGAATCTCGGGTGGGCTCACTCCGGACAACATAGGGGTGGAGTTCTGCTGCGTGATCTATGCCTTCGACGAATCGCCCGTTCAGCCCGGCGTGTACTGGAGCGGATCGAACGACGGCCTCGTCTACGTGAGCAGGGACGGCGGTGAGAACTGGACGAACGTCACGGGCAACCTCCCCGACCTGCCGACGGACGGGGTCGTGCGAAGCATCGATGCGTCGAGGTATGAGGCGGGCAAGGCGTACATCGCCATCGAGCACCATCAGCAGGGCAACTTCGAACCGCACGTCTACAAGACGGACAACTTCGGACAAAGCTGGACGAAGATCGTAGACGGAATCGCGGACAGCCCGCTGAGCTATGCCCGGAGCATCCACGAAGACCCGGTGCGCCCCGGACTCCTTTACCTCGGCACGGAGAACGCTGTCTACGTCTCCTTCAACGACGGTGAGGTGTGGCAAACGCTACAGGCCAACATGCCGGCGAGCCCCATGTACGGGCTCGTGGTGCAGGAGCACTTTAACGATCTGGTGGTCGGCACTTATGGACGGGGATTCTGGATTCTGGACGACATCACCCCGCTGCAACAACTGACCGCCGACGTGGTGGCGTCCTCCTCGCACCTCTTCGAGCCCCGCGACGCCTATCGGCTCCGGGGCCAGACTCGGGCGCGAGGAATGCCGAACGACCTGACGGCCGGTGACAACCCGTCGTACGGGGCATCCCTCAACTATTGGCTTGATGCGGCGCCGGCGGATGGCGCCACGCTGACGATCGCGGACGCTTCGGGGCGAGTCGTTCGCACCCTGGAGGGGCCCGCCCAGCCCGGTATCAACCGCATCTGGTGGGATCTCAGGGACGATGCGTCGACCCAGATCAAGCTCCGCACGACTCCCACCTATGCCGACTGGGTGGACATCCCTGATGCGGGTTGGCGGTCTGGCGGACAACGGCTCTCGATGTTGGTAGCTCCGGGCACGTACACCGTGACCCTCAGGGCGAACGGTCAGTCTCAGTCGCAGGAATTCGATGTTCTGAAGGCCCCCGGCTCCGAGGGCACCGAGGCGAGTATCGCAGAGCAGCTCGCCATGTTCGCCGAGCTTCGGGACGACTACGAAGTCGTTGCGGGCTTGGTGAACCGGGTCGAGTGGGTGCGTCGCCAACTGTATGACCTGAGCAGCCTGCTCGAGGATCGGGGCGATGAACCCGGCATGGTAGAGGCGGCCGCCGAGCTGGACGCCAAACTCATCACGGCCGAGGACAACCTGATTCGCCTTCAAACGACCGGTACGGGGCAGGATGGTGTGCGTTGGGGACCCAAGCTCGCGGAGGAAATCCGTTACTTGGCCGGAGCCATTACCAGTGGCGACTTCGAGCCGACCGATCAGGCCCGTGAGGTGCAGGGGCTACTGAAAGAGGAGCTGGCTCGTTACCGCGCCGAGATGGAACGGCTCCTCGATGCGGACGTGGCGGAGTTCAACCAGATGCTCGGAGACCGGAATCTGTCGCCCGTGATCAACGACCTGGAGTAGCGGATCTCACTCCACCCAACGCCACAGTAGCACGGCGGCAACCAACGACAGGCCGCTCCCGAACAGGAAGGGAGCGGCCGGGCCGAAGCCGGACC
Source organism: Longimicrobiales bacterium (assembly GCA_965249725.1). GTDB lineage: Bacteria > Gemmatimonadota > Gemmatimonadetes > Longimicrobiales > Gaopeijiaceae > CBDDCX01. The sequence continues at coordinate 640,931 of OZ252251.1, read as the reverse complement.
ACTGACCCAGCCCCTGCCACAGGACCCCGGCAACAACGCTGGCCGGCAGCGCGATGAGGCCGATGACGCCGTTGTAGGCACCATATGCGGAGCCTCTGCGCTCACTCTCCGGGACGAGATCGGCCACGTAGGCTTTGGCCACCCCTTCTGTGAACGCGTAGTACGCGCCGTACAGGGCGTACAGCACACCGAAATGCCAGGTCCGGTCCGCGACCGCGAAGCCCAGGTACACCAGGGCATAGAGGAGCCATCCGCCAACGATGACCTTGCGTCGGTCCATCCGATCGGAGAGCGCCCCTGCCGGGCCCGCGAGAACCGTGTAGACCAGGTTGAAGCCGGCGAGGAGTCCCAGAATCGCCAACACCGACGCGCCTCCGTCTTGCGCCCGCAGAATGAGGAAAGCGTCCGTGCTGTTCCCCAGAGTGAATAGGGTCATCACGACGAGGAACCGCTTGAAGCGGGGGTCGACTCCACGGAAGCTGACCCGGGGGAGCACCGCCGGCCGGGCCGTGACGACCTCCTTGACACCCCCGGCCACGACCAGCACGGCTAGGACGGCAGGCACCAAGGACCATCCCACGACTGCCCGGAACGTGTCGCGATCCAGAGCCACGTTCCCCCCTTGGATGCCCCAGACCAGAGCCATCGCCACGAGCAGCCCCAAGAATGCGCCCGCACTGTCGGCTGCACGGTGGAGACCGAAGCTCGCCCCCCGTTGCTTTGCCCCCACCGAGTCGGCGATCAGAGCGTCACGAGGGGCCGTTCGAATCCCCTTCCCCATCCGGTCCAGGAACCGGTAGAGAAACACCAACGGCCAGGTACGGGCGATCAGCAGCAACGGCATGGCCAACGCAGCCAGGCCGTATCCGCCCACCGTGAGTCCCTTCCGACGTCCCAGCTTATCGGACAGCCAGCCCGAGTAGATCTTCATGAGGCTGGCCGTAGTCTCGGCCACACCTTCGATGAGACCGATGACGGCGATCCGTACGCTCAGGACGTTCGCAAGAAAGAGCGGAAGCAGATGCACGAGCATCTCGCTCGCGATGTCACGGAAGAAGCTCGTGAGGGAGAGGACCCAAACGTTTCTGGGGAGCGAACGCATCTGGGACGTGGCGGGCCTTCCTCGCAAGTTGGGGACAGATGAAGCGCCGGTGACCAACCTACCCGCCCTTGCCGTACGGGAGAAGAAACCCGAGATAGAGGTTGGAGACCGGCATAGTAGCGAGACGAGAACGCCTCACTCCCAGGATCGGAGCCGTTTTGAGCACGACTTCCGCATACGTAGGAGCAGGAACAGGACCGGGAGCACCAAGGTCGAGCGAGGGTCGCCAGTTCTTGGGACAACCGAGGGGACTGGCCACGCTCTTCTTCACGGAGATGTGGGAGCGTTTCTCCTACTACGGGATGCGGGCTCTGCTCATCCTGTTCATGACGGCGGCCACGACCGGTAACAACCCGGGCATGGGCCTGGACGTGGGAACTGCGGCCGCCATCTACGGGCTCTACACCGCCCTCGTGTACCTGCTTGCGCTGCCGGGTGGGTGGGTCGCCGACAACCTCTGGGGCCAGCGCAAGGCAGTCTACGTCGGCGGCTGGATCATCGCTGCCGGCCACTTCAGCATGGCCGTCCCCACGGAGTTCACATTCTACCTCGGGCTTGTCCTGATCGTGATGGGGACCGGGCTACTGAAGCCGAACGTCAGCACGGTGGTGGGCGACCTGTACCCTCAGGGAGGCGCCGAGCGGGACGCCGGATTCTCCGTCTTCTACATGGGGATCAACCTGGGAGCGCTACTCGGTCCTCTCGGATGCGCCTTCCTGGGCGAGGGCTACAACTGGCACTGGGGCTTCTCGCTGGCGGGGTTCGGCATGACGTTGGGCCTCATTCAATTCAGGATGGGCATCAAGTACCTCGGCGACGCCGGGATCTTGCAAACAGAAGACACGCCCGCCGAAGTGGCCGCCCTGGCCCGGAAGTTCTACACCGTCTTCTTCGGTAGCCTGAGTGCCATCGTTCTGTTCGGATGGCTGGTCGCCCAGGGGACGATCCCCCTGAACCTCACCCAGATCGCGACCGGGCTGGGAAGCAGCATCCTGATCCTGATCGGACTCTACTTCGTGTATCTGCTGGGCTTCGGCGGTCATAGCGGAGAGGAAAAGCGACGTCTGTCCGTCATCCTCTGGCTCTTCGTGCTGGCTGCCTTTTTCTGGTCGGGCTTCGAACAGGCAGGCTCGTCTCTCAATCTGTTCGCTCAGGACCTGACCGACCGCGACTTCTTCGGATGGCTGATGCCCGCCGGCTTCCTGCAGTCGGTGAACGCGGGGATGATCATCGTTTTTTCACCCGTCTTCGCGTACGTGTGGCTCTGGCTCGCGAAGCGGAATGCGAGCCCGTCGATCCCGGTGAAGTTCTCCCTGGGCCTACTGGGATTGGCCGCGGGGTTCTTCGTCATCTCGTGGGGAGCCGCGAATGCAACGGTGGACAACCTCGCTTCGCCGTCCTGGCTGGTCGTGATGTACTTCCTGCATACGATGGGTGAGCTGTGTCTCTCCCCGGTCGGACTCTCATCCATCACCAAGCTGGCCCCGAAGGGACGGGTCGGTCAGATGATGGGCGTCTGGTTCGTAGCGACCGCGCTCGGAAACCTCATCGCAGGGCTGGTGGCAGGAAATCTCGAGACCTTGCCGCCCTTCGCCCTCTTCAGAACCGTGGCAATGATCATCGGCGGCGCCGGCATCGTGGCACTGTTGGTGAGTCCGGGCGTGAAGAAGATCATGGGGCATGTGGACTAGGTCCTGGGCGGCAATGTCTGACGGATCCGCACCGCCGTCGCGCACGCACGAGTTGGCCCTCCACGTTCGCGAGGAGGACATCGACGGGCTCGGGCACGTGAACAACGTGGTCTACCTCTCCTGGATCCAGGACGTAGCCACGGACCACTGGATGCGGGTCGCGAGCCCCGAGCAGATCGCCGACACGGTCTGGGTGGTCGTCCGCCACGAGATCGACTACGAGCGACCGGCCCATCTCGGTGACGAGATCATCGCACGTACCTGGGTCGGCGAAGCCACGCCCACGACTTGGGGTCGACACACTGAGATCGTCCGAAAAGCAGACGGCCAGGTCCTCGCGCGCGCCAGGAGCGTCTACTGCCCGCTCAACGCCCGCTCGATGCGGCCCCGGCGGCTGGACGCCGCGCTCCAGGAACCGTTCCACCGGTAGAGACCATGTCGAGAGCGTTTGTCAAAGAAGATGCGAATCCGGAGCCGGAGCCCCGCTATGAACTACCCGATCCCGACTCGCCTCACTTCAACGAGGCGGCGGCTCGGGCCTTGATCGAAGGGGCCAATCAAGGCAACTCGAAGAGCGCCGAACTCGCAACGGGATACCGGTGGGGAGAGCCTGCCCTCGTTTCCCACATCCGAGCGATCCATGCAGAAGCCCTCGAACAGGGTGACGATCGTCGAGTGCAGTTGGCCGATCGTTACCTCCGAAAAGCAGGAGCGAGCTCGGGCCCCGAGGGCTAGCTCGCAAGGGCGAAGGACCCTCCTACTTCGCTCTCACCGCAGCGACGGGCGAGCACCCTCGGCTACGGGTCGAGCCCGTCAGTCTCTATTCAGCCCTGAACCGTTGGCCCTCTGCGGCATCTGCGATAGATTCGTACTCCCTCAAAAAGGATGGCACATGCGTTTTCGGTTACAGCAGGTGGCGGCTTTCGCCTCGATTTTCACTGCCGCGTGTCAGGCCGGCGGTGGCACGGCCTCTCTGGACACCGACATTCAGAAGGCGAGCTACTCGATCGGAACGGAGATCGGCACGCAGTTCGAGCCGAACAAGAAGTTCTTCGACCTCCCAGCGGTCATGCGTGGCATCGAGGATGCGATGGCCGGGAATGAGATGGCCATCAACGTGGATACGCTCGCAGCCGTTAGGCAGCGGGTGGGCCAACAGGTCCAGGAGGCCGCTATGGCGGCTCAGCAGGAAGCCATGGACAAGAACGCGGCCGAAGGGGATGCTTTCCTCGCCGAGAACGCCACGAAGGATGGGATCATGGTGACCGACAGCGGTCTCCAGTATGAGATCCTGACCCAGGGCGACGGACCCACGCCCACCGCAGAGTCGCGCCTAAAAGTCGACTACCGTGGCACGCTGCTCGACGGTACCGAGTTCGACAGCTCGTACGAGCGTGGCGAGCCCACGGAATTCGGTGTGAACGGGGTCATCCCGGGCTTCGGCGAGGGGCTTCAGCTCATGCCGGTGGGAAGCCACTACCGCTTTTTCATCCCCGCCAGTATCGCGTACGGAATGCAAGCCGCCGGAAGCATCATCGGGCCCAACTCGACGCTGATCTTCGAGGTTGAACTCCACGAAATTCTGTAGGGAACTGCCGTAGTAGGTCGGGGGGAAGACCGCTACCGGTGACGGCCCTGGTGGGAGACTATCCCGCCAGGGCCGTTACGCCCTCCAGTAGTCGATCGACTTCGTCCTCGGTCGTGTAGCACGCACACCCCGCCCGTATCAACCCCTGATCCGTCAGACCGAACGCCTCCGTGACCCCGGACGCGTAGAAGTCACCGTGTGAGACGAAGACACCGAACCGGTCGGACAGCCGTGCGGCGACGTCACCAGAGGACACGCCGTCCACCGTGAAGGCGACCGTGGGGGTACGAGGACGCCCTGGTGCGGGGCCGTAGAGGCGCACTCCGGGCAGCTCGTCGAGTCCAGACCACAGCCGTTCCAAGAGTTCCTGCCCCCTGAGGTGGAGCGCTCCCAGGACCGTCTCCAGACGTTCACGGCGACTTCCCCCCGCAGTGGCCAGATCCGCCAAGAACTCCACTGCCGCCCCCGCCCCGACCAGACCCTCGTGATTCAACGTGCCGGTCTCATACCGTTCGGGCATCTCACTGCCCGAACACGGCAGCCGGGGTGGCACCAGAGAGTCACCCAGCTCCTCACGGATGTACATCACACCCACGTGAGGCCCGTAGAACTTGTAGGCCGAACAGCCCAGGAAGTCACAGCCGAGCGCCCGAGCGTCCATCACCTCGTGTGGGGCGAAGTGCACCGCGTCCACGAACAGATACGCACCCACCGAGCGCGCCAGCTCGGCGGCCCTCGTGAGGTCATTGATCGTGCCTAGGGCGTTCGATGCGGCGCCCACGGCCAGCAGGCGTGTCTGAGGACCGACGATCTCTTCGAACGTCCCCCAATCCAGCGTGCCGTCGTCGAGGTCCATCGGCACGGTCCGCACGGTCAGCCCTCGCTCCGACGCCAGGGCCCGCCAGGGTGCCTGATTGGCTTGATGGTCGAGCTCCGTGACCACGATCTCGTCCCCCGGGGCCCACGCCGTCCCCAGGGCCCGGCTCACGTGGAAGGTCAGCGTCGTCATGTTCGCGCCGAACACCATCTCGTTCGACCCGGCCCCGATCAGGTCTGCTAGCGCGCCCCTGGCGGCAGCGAGGGATTCGTCCGTCTCCAAGCTGCTCGGGTAGTTCCAGTGCGTGTTCGCATTGTGCCGATAGAGGTAGTCCGTCGACGCCTCGGCCACCGCTCTGGGAACCTGTGTCCCACCCGGGCCGTCGAAGTACGCCACGGCATGCCCCCCTTCGATCCTCTCCAGCGCCGGGAAGTGAGCGCGGATCTCATCTACAGAGGCGACGCCCGCCCCTACCACCGCCCTTCCTTTCCCAAGATCCCCTCGATGAATTCCGACTTGCCCGCCGTGTACGCCTCCAGGTCCATGTCCTCACGGCCCGCGAGATCACGCTTGAGCGTGGCATAGGCCTCTCGATCGGCCTCCTCCTCGCGCATGTGGTCGCGTAGAGCGAGGTGTCGATCCAGCTCCCGGCTCCCCTCGACCGAGACATACAGGTGATGGGGCGCCCAGTCCCTTTTGGGATCCCGAAGCGGGACGTCGGGCCCCCTCCGCCGGAAGGCCTCTTGGCCCATGGCTCCCCGGTCTCCTTCGTAGATGTACCCCAGGTGAGCGAGCGAGCGAATAATGCTGCCCAACTGGGAGTGGTCACCGATCACGACATGAATGTCGATGATCGGCTTAGCCGCGAGTCCGGGCACGGCTGTGCTGCCTATATGCTCGACCCTCACGATCCCACTCTCGGCGGGCAACTCCGCCAAGAGGCACGCCTCGACCTCTTCGAACCACGTCGCCCACGCCGGGTTGTCGTCTGCTATCGTAATCATGACACCACTGCCTCAGCTTCGATCTCAACGAGATACCGCTCCCCCACCAACCCTGCATGAATCAATGTGTTGGCGGGGAGGATCGAGCGAAACCGCTCTCCGTGAGCACGCGAGATCGGGTCCCAATCGCCGACGTCGGGTACGTAGATACGGGTCCGGACCACGTCCTCGAGACGCCCTCCCAACGATTGGATCGCCCCCTCGATCTTGTCGATGACGAAGTGCGTCTGAGCAGCGGGATCCGATCCGCCGATGGCTCGGGCCCCGTGAGTGGCGGTGGTGCCGGACACCCATATGTGCGACCCCTTGCGAACCGCCCGACTGAACCCTGCCAGGTCCTCCCACATCGTGCCCGTGAGCACCAGACTACGGCCATCCGGTCGCTCTTCGGCGACGTAGGGAGGAGGGAACGAGTCGAAGTGATGGCTCAGGTCACCAGAAGCCGTCAGGAAGGGAGGCTTCCGGTACTCGTCGCCGCAGTCGCCAGGGACGAGCCCGAGATCGGACATCGCCGCCCGGATCTCCGACGAGTCCTCTTCGTCGAGCGAGAAGTCGAACAGCCTGAGATTGTCCTCGATATGGTCACTCTCGCCGAGCCGAGCGCCGATGATCACACCGCCCACCGCCGGCTGCTCCAGAATGTGACGACAGGCCACGTTCGCCATCGAGACTCCGTGTTTGTCGGCCACACCACGCACTGCGGCCAGGAGCCCCTGAAAGGCGTCCCAACCCCCGGCTGCATCGACGAACCGCCAGTACTTCATCTGCGACCAGGTCTCCAGCGCATCCACGTCGGGCTTGGGAGCCCCCAACCATCGCTCGGTGAGCAGGCCACCTGCCACCGTGCCGAACGCCAAGAGCTTGACCCCGTGTTCCACGCAAAGATCGGTCATACTCCCTCGCGCCCTCTGGTCGATGAGGGAGTAGCACACCTGATTCGAGACCACCTCGATGCCACTGTGCACCGCAATGCTCAGGTGCGCCGAGTCCACATTGGTCAGCCCCAAATGGCCGATCAGCCCCTCGTCCTTCAGCTCCTGCAGCCAGAAGAGGCAGTCCAACCATCCGGCGTCCGCATAGCTCCAGGCATGGAACTGGAGGAGGTCGATGCGCTCGGCCTCCATTCGGTCGAGCGATAGCTGAACCGCATCCCTCACGTCGTCGCGCGATAAGCGCCCCGGCTTGGGCACCCACTTCGTCAGTAGCTCGACCGGCGGGTCGCCTCCCTGATGCTTCCGGAATCGACCGGCGATCACCTCGGACGAGCCGTAGTGGTCGGCCATGTCGTACGTGGTGAATCCCGCCTCGACGTACGGTCTCATGGCCTCGGACGCGGAGTCGGGGTCCAGCTCGCTTCCCTCCCGCTCCATGTCGGCGACCTGCCATAGGCCGGTAAGCACCCGCGAAATACTGAAGCCGGGGGCGAGTTCGACTCGCTCGACGCGCCCATCTCGCCTCGGCTGCGTTTCGCGCTCCATTGGATCGGTCATGGGCCGGACCTATTCCGGCGGGAGCGTCGAGAAGAGCTCATCGACGTCGACGCCTTGTGACCGGAGGTTGCGAAGCTCCTTCAGATAGATGACCGTGGCGACCGCCATTACGCCCAACCACACCGGGGTCGAGTGGAAATACCAGGCATCCACGGTCGTGCTCAAGTCCTTCCAGACATGGACCACGAGAAAGATCGAGAGCATCACGATTCCCAGTGTCGCGACGCCAACCTGTAGCGGGCGAGAAGGCAGGACGCTCACGTCGCGTGCGATATCGGGGTTACGTCGCGGCAGCGCGAGTACGGCCAGGCACATGACGAGGAAGTTGACCAACATCGACGTGACGAGGATGTCGATGCCCAAGAAGAAATCACCGGCCATGTGACTTCCGAGGATGCCAACCGACGCCATGAGACCACTGAGGAGGATGGCCACATGCGGCGTGTGCCACTCCGGATGCACCTTCGCCACACTGCGAGGGAAGATCCCGTCCTCGGCCCACGCGAACATCAACCTCGACACCGCGAGTAGCATCGCCGGCAGGTCGTTCATCAACGCAACGGCCGCTCCGGCCACGATCGCCACCGTCCAGGCGGGCGGCAGAAGGTACCCCAGCAAGCCGGGCGCGGTGAGATCCTGGACCTGGGCCTGCTCGGCCACGTAGCTCCAGGGTACCGCGTGGTAGACCGCCGCAGTGAACAGCATGTAGAAGCTGCCTACCGTGACAACGGCGATCCCGATGGCCAGAGGAAGGGCGCGAGCCGGGTTCTTCGCCTCGCCGCCTGCCTGTGCGATCGAGTCGAACCCGATGAAGCTCGAGAAGAGGAGAGCCGACGCGGTCAGATACGTGCTGATCTTGAAAGGAGGAGCGACCGCATCGGGAATGGTCCGCCCTTCTCTCAACTGGATCGCCGCGGCGAAGTCCTGGTGATCGAACGAGAAGCCCGCGACGATGACGACGGCTCCCAACACGAACATCACGAACATCAACGGAACCAAGGTCCTCTCATACAGCCGCACGCCCCGCAGGTTGACCCCCACGAACGTCCAGAGGAAGGCGAGCGCCAAGGTCACACGAACCACACCCACGTCGAGACTCTCGGCGAGGGGATGCCAGCCGACAGCCGACGCGATGTCCCTCAGGAAGGGGATCATTACGTATGACACGACACCGATCGCGATGCTGAGACCGAACCACTGCGAGAAGCTGGCGACGAAGCCGAGGTAGGGGCTCAGACCGCGGCTTCCGTAGACGTAGCTGCCGCCGGCTCGGGGCATGGCAGAGGACAGGACCGCGTAGGCCAAGGCGGCCAGGATCGCAGGAATCGCCCCGTAGATATAGGCATGGAGCACATAAGGGCCGATGCCCGGTACGTTCCGCTGAATCATGATGGGGACCACGTTGATGGCGGCCCCCAGCATGGAGCAGATGCCCGTCGCGGCGAGCCCTAGCAGGCCCAGCTCCCGTGCTAGGCCGGTCCCCTGGGGCGACGTGGCGCCATCCCCGGTCACGTCCCCGCTCATACCCGGCACACGTCCACCGCTCATACCCGGCACACTTCCACCGCTCATACCCGGCACACTTCCACCGCTCATACCCGGCACACTTCCACCGCGTCTCGTATCGCCCCGATGGGCTCCCTGGTCGGATTGAATTCGTGCGCTATGTAGCCGGGAAACGCTAGGTCGGCCAAGGCGAGAGCGATGCCCCGGTAGTTCAATTCTTGGGACTCGTCCAACTCGTGGCGACCAGGCACGCCGGCCGTGTGTATGTGGACGATGGCGTCCCCGTGAGCCCGCAAGGTAGCGATGACGTTCCCTTCCATGACCTGCATGTGGTAGATGTCGTAGAGCAGGCGAAAGTTCGGTGAGCCGACCCTCTGGACAACCTCAAGTCCGTACCGGGTAGAGTCGGCGTCGTAGTCGGCGTGGTCCACCGTACTGTTGAGCATCTCGAGGCACAACGTCACGCCATACCGCTCGGCCGCGGGGGTGATTTGGCGCAATCCTTCGGCACAGGCGGTGATGCCCTCGATTTCAGTCCGACCCCGGCGACTCCCGCTCATGACGATCAAGTTGCGTACTCCCGCCTCGGCCGCTTCAGGGATCGCGATCTCCAGCTCCTCGATCACCGACGAGTGCATCGCGCGATCGTTGAACCCGTCGGCAATCAGTCGAGGGCGTCGGGACGCATACCCCATGGACACCGCGAGACCGTGGGAATGGGCGACGGCCCACTCGTCGGGGAACAGCAGGTCGATGGCCTCGAGGCCCATGGCACGGGCTTCGCGACAAAAATCCTCGAGCGGGATGTCCTCGAACGGCCACCTACACACGGACTGGTGCAGCCGGCCCGGGCCTTGGGCTTCCCACTCGGACGGATCAGCCGGACGGACCGCACCGAAGCCGGCCACCGCACCCGCCGCTCCTGCCACGAAAGAGCGTCGCTTCATCAAGTACCCAAGCCGCTCAGGTACTGGAAGCTGGCCGATATCGACGCGAAGCCCTCGACAGGCTCGTCGTGCTCGACGAAATAATGGCGCATGCCTGCCAGGGCCCGTGCCTCGAAGATCTCCTCCCAGTCGATGGCGCCGGCACCCACCTCGGTCATGATGCCCCGATCGGTGCGGTCCTTCACGTGAACCATGGGCACCCGCCCCGGCCAGCGCTCGAAGACGGCTATGGGGTCGCCTCCGCCCTGCACGATCCAGAAGAGGTCGAGCTCGATCTGTACCAGGTCGGGATCGGTCAGCTCACACAGCAGGTCAAAGGGAACCTGGCCGTCGATGGGCAGGAATTCGGAAGCGTGATTGTGGTACGCGAACTGTAGGCCCGCATCGCGGGCCTCGGCGGCCGCCCGGTTGAAGATGTCGGCCACGGCGCGCCAATGGTCCAGGGTGAGACTCATCTCACGGGGCACCGACGGTACCACCACATACCGATGTCCGATCGTGTTCGCGGTATCGAGCGTATTCGGCCAATCGGTGATCACTGCACTCATGTCGACATGCGTCCCGGGTGCGGTCAGGCCGGCCACGCTGAGCCCGCGCCGGATCTCCGCGGGGCTTCGATCGAAGTACCCGGTGAACTCCACCTCGCTGTACCCGATTTCCGCCACGCGAGCCAGGGTAGCATCTACACCTACCTGGGCCATCTCTCTTCGGACCGTGTAGAGCTGCAGGCCCAGCGGCCCGAGGGGTCCAATCACTCGGTCGTAGCCCCGGCACCCCAACTCGCCGACCCCGGCGGCACCCGCGGCCACGATGCCCATTCGCCGCAAAGCCTCTCGACGATTCATCATCACAACTCCCCTCGCGTTATCATGTCGACCGCATGATCGACGGCCCTGGCCGTGAGCGCCATATACGTGATGCTCGGATTCTGGTTGGCGCTCGAAGTCATGCAAGCCCCGTCGGTCATGAACAGATTGGGCACGTCCCAACTCTGATTCCACCCATTCAAGACGGACGTCGCGGGATCTCTGCCCATTCGGGCCGTTCCCATCTCGTGAATGGTGAGTCCGGGCGGATTGTCCTCTAGGAAGTCCTCGACCTCGGTCGCGCCGACGGCTTCGAGCATCTCGGCGGCCTGCGTCGACATCTCCCGGAGCACCCGGCGTTCATTCTCGCTCCACTGGCAGTGGATGCGGAGCGACGGGATCCCCCAGGCGTCCGCCTGATCAGGGTCCAGGTCGACGTAGTTGGACTCCCGAGGCAAGCACTCCCCGAAACCGTACAGATTCATCTTCCACGGCCCGGGAGTCCGGAGGGCGTGCTTGAAGTCGGCGCCGAAGCCCTGCATGGCGTTGCCCCGCTGCCACCCCTCTCGCGAGGCTCCGCCCTGATATGCATAGCCCCGAAGGAAGTCCGGGTGCTGATCGGTCACGTTGGCGAACCGAGGCAGGTAGATACCGTGCGGCCTGCGGCCGTACATCCACTTGTCGGCGAGCCCGGGGATGATCCCCTCGGCTCCTCCCCCCATCGTGTGATCCATGAGGTTGCGGCCGAGCTGCCCCGACGAGTTGGCCAAGCCGTCCGGCCAGCGCTCCGTCTTCGAGTTGAGGAGAATCCTCGTGGACTCCAGCGCGGAGGCACACAGGAACACCAATCGCGCCTTGAACTCGAAGGTCTCGTGTGTCTCTCCGTCAATGACACGTACACCTCCGGCTCGTCCGGTGCCCACGTCGTAGATCACGCTGTGGACCACGCTGTGTGGGCGAAGCGTCATTCGACCCGTCGCAGCGGCAGCCGGCAGAGTGGCCGCCAGGGAGCTGAAGTACGAGTGGGTCGTGCAGCCACGCTCACAGACCCCACAGAAGTGGCAGGCGGCGCGGCCCCGGTGGTTCTCGGTCAGGATCGCACACCGTCCGACGGTGAGCACCCGGTCCCGCCCGAACCGCCGGCTCATCCCATCCCGCACGAACTGTTCGGCACAGTTGAGTTCCACCGGCGGAAGGAACTGGGCGTCGGGCACCTGCGGGAGTCCCTCGGCCTGGCCACTTACTCCGACGAACCGCTCCACATAGTCGTACCAAGGCTCGATGTCCGCGTACCGGATCGGCCAGTCGACTCCGTGGCCGTCCCTCGCATTCGCTTCGAAGTCCAAGTCGCTCCAGCGATAGACGTGGCGCGCCCAGACGAGTGAGCGTCCTCCGACCTGCCGCGAACGGATCCAGGAGAACGGTTTGCCTTCTCCCGTCGTGTACGGGTTCAGGTCGTCGCGGACGAAGAACTTCTCGCTATAGGCGTCACACGCGTAGCACTCACGCTGGATCGGCCGCTCCCTCTCCTGCTTGTAGCGATCCCGGCGGCCCCGGTGCCGCATCTGCCACGGCTGTGTGTTCATCTCGTAGTCGGTAGCAGGATCGATGGACCGCCCCGCCTCGAGAACGAGCGTGTTGAGCCCGCGCTCCGTCAGTTCCTTCGCGGCCCAGCCTCCGCTCATGCCGGACCCGACCACGATGGCATCGAAGGCCTCCTGACGGGCCATCAGCCGCCCTCCACCGTCTGCCGGGTGACCTCGGTCAGATCTACGCACCCGTCGAAGCGGCCCGGGATCTCCTGCCACAGAAGCTCCTGTTTCATCCCGATCTCGGAGGTGTAGTACCCGCTCAGCACGAGACTACGGAGGTGGTGGAAGAACGGGGCAGGCGCCTCTTCATCCTCGTCCATGAGGACGCGCCCCTCGGCCTCGAGCCCCGACAGGATCGCCGTCTGTGTGGCCTCTCCCGAATAGGCGAATCGGACTCCGGCCTGAGCCTCCGTGTGGTCGTCCACGTGAGCCAGTCCGCGCATGAAACGCTCACGTTCGTCCGGCCTCATCCACTCGGAGACGATCATCTCGATGAACTCGACCACGCCCGCCTCCACGGCACCAGGCGTGTCCGTCTCCGGGATGATGGCCTCGGACAAAGCAGCCACTGCCTCACGCTGTTCGGCGGTGAAGAAGGCGCTCTCCGGTCGCCGTCGAGATCCCTGAGGCAACAAAGCGGCCAGCTGGCCGGGAGAGAGGCCGGCCGCAGTCGCCGTAGTACCGAGGATTCGTAGGAGATGGCGCCGATCCATCCGCGCTCCTTCTTTGAGTGGGCGGTGAACTTAGTCGCGGCGTGCAGGGAGCCGCTAGAACCCGCGGGTCCGTCCACTCCTGGTCCTGCCAGCCGTCTCACCGTATCGTCGGCGATTCAGTCTCAGCAGTGCCCATCCAGGGAGCCATCCGTGAACCGACGTATCCTCCTCTCGTTGATTCTCCCGACCACGCTTTTCGCGTGCGGGCCCAGATCCGCCGACCTTCTTCTGACCAACGCGCGCGTCTATACCCTCACGTGGGGCGAGCCCGGCATCGACGGCGCGCCCGCGCTCGACGCGCCTTATTCGGCCGCAGACGGCTGGCAGCCCGACGCTACGGCCGTGGCGATCCGTGATGGGAGAATCCTCTTCGTGGGCCCTGCCGCCGATGCAGAGGCCTATCGGGGAGCCAGCACGGAAGTACTGGACCTCGGGGGTGCCACGGTCCTGCCGGGTATGGTCGACTCCCACACGCACGTGGTCGAGCTCGGCGCCTTGTTGGCCCGGGTCAACCTGGTGGATGTGGCTACGGAAGAGGACGCGGTCGCGCTGGTCGCCGAGCGAGCCGCCCTGATCCCGGAAGGGACCTGGATCGTAGGCGCCGGATGGGACGAGGGAGCGTGGGCCAATCGATACCCCGACATGGAAATGATCTCGGAGGCGGTGCCGAACCACCCCGTGTACATGAGAAGCCTTCACGGCTTCGCCGGCTGGGGAAATCGACTGGCCTTCGAGGCGGCGGGGATCACGGCAGACACCGAGACCCCGGTGGGGGGCGAGATCCGCAAGGACGCTCAGGGGCGTCCCACGGGTCTGCTGCTCAACCGGGCCGTCCCGCTCCTGGACGATGCCATTCCCGCCCCGCCCCACGAGCAGCTCCAGGAGCAGATCCTGGACGGGCTCGCGGAGATGGCACGATCCGGTTTCGTAGCCGTGCACGAGGCCGGCGCACCCACCGAGACCATGGCCGCATTCGAGGCTCTCGAAGCGGACGAGCGGCTGCCCGTGCGGGTCTACTCGATGCTCTCGGCGCGGGACACAGCAGTGCTGGCCGTTTGGGAGGCTCGCGGCCCCGACCGAGACGTAGAATCGATGCTGCGGACCCGGTCGGTGAAGGCCTTCTACGACGGCGCCCTGGGTTCGCGCGGGGCACGACTCATCGAGGACTACTCGGACACATCAGGGCATCGAGGCCTGGCCGGAGAAGGCTATGGTTTCGACGCGACTTGGCTGCGTCGCATGATGGCTGCTGGATTCCAGGTAGCGATCCACGCCATCGGTGACGCCGGCAACCGGGAGACCTTGGACTATATCGAGTCCGTCTACGGCGACGTTCCCGATGCTCGCGAGAACCGCAATCGGATCGAACACGCTCAGGTCGTCCACCCCGACGACATTCCGCGATTCGCGGAGCTCGACCTGGTAGCCTCCATGGAGCCGGCTCACGCGGTCGAGGACATGCCGTGGGCTGAGGAGCGCGTGGGGCCTGATCGCATCAAGGGCGCGTACGCATGGAGGACGCTGCGATCCGCTGGCACCGAGTTGACGTTCAACTCCGACCTGCCCGGATCGGACTGGAGCGTCTTCTACGGAATGCACGCGGCGATGACGAGGCGCAACAAGTCCAGGGAGCCCTCGGGAGGATGGTATGCCGCTCAGTCGCTCACCGCCGAGGAAACGGTGCGGGCCTACACCAACTGGGCGGCGTACGTGGCCTTCAGCGAGGACGAATCAGGCGTAATCGAGGCCGGGCGTTGGGCGGATCTCACCGTCATGGACATCGACCCGTTCGCCCTGGAATCACAGGACCCCGGTGGCATCCTCGATGGAGAGATCGTGGCCACCATCGTCGACGGCCGGATCGTCTACAGGAGATAGTGTCGGCCTCCGCCGACTCGCTCCTCAGCTCAGCAGTGCCTCGACAGCCCGGCGCCCCTCTCCCGCCGCACCCGTCCAGTTCTGATGCCCTCGGAGCTCCGAGTGGCCGATGGCGACACGCCCGAACGGCTCCCGGATGACGTCGGGAGGGGCCGGCGCTCCACCACGGCCGAACATGAATCCGGGGCCGGGATTCACGTAAGCGTGCCCCCAACGATTCAAGATGATCCCGGCGATGTCATTGGCCGGATCGAACCCGGCGTCGCCGAAGAGCCGGACCATCTGCTCCCGAATCTGCCTCTCGTACGCGGGAAAGGACGTACCCAACACCTGCGTACGGCCCGCAACGCCCTGGTCGGCAGCCGCCATTCCCGGAGAGTAGCTCGGCGCGTAGAAGGTCATCACGACGGGCTGGTCGGGATGGAGCGGCGGAGCTTCCCCGCCCACCAGCATCGGCCGCCGGATGTTGCAGTAGAATCCGAATCCGCCCGACCAGATACCTGCCGCGACGCCCAGGCGCTCCAGAAAACGCCAGTTGGTGAGCGCCACGTTGGCGACGAGCACCGGCGAGTGGCTGAATCCCTCGTACGCCTGTCGATGACCTTCGGGAAGATCGCGCAGGACACGGCGGTTGACCCAGCCACCGGAGGCCATGACCACGTTCCGGGCGCTGAGCTGGTGGACCTCTTCGTCCTTTACATAGGTGATCACGACGCGCTCGGAACTGCTCACAACCCCCCGATGCTCGACCCGAACGACTGTGGATCCGAGTCGCATTCGGACGGGGTTGTCGGACCGATCCAGGCGATCGAAGTCCACCGCTCCATTCAGGACGTCAAGCAACTCCGCCGACCCTGCGATTCCATCGGGGATCAGGTTCTTCACGAAGTACCGGGCGAGTCCTGCATTTCCCCCGGGGAAGCAATGGAACGTGAAGTCGGCGTACCGATCGGGCTTCCGGAACCCGGGAAGCTCGAAATGGAGTCCCCACCAGGCCGAGATCGCGTCACACCCCAACCCGATGATGCTCGCGAGGATCGGATCGACATAGGCGGTCACCTCCGGCGGAAGGCCTAGTACGCCCTCGTAGTACTCCTTCATGGTCATGGAGTCGAGCCAGGGACCGATTTCCCCCTGGGCATGCCGCTCCACGTCCTCTTCCCGCGCTCCGCGGAAGGAGTCACGCACGCCGGAGCTCCACGGAGCCTGGTCCAGACCGCTGCGCCACAGGTCGTTGACCCAGCGCCCGCCACCATCGTCGAAGAAGTGGCCCACGGAAAACAGGTCGTGCTGCCAGTGAAGGAAGCCATAGTTGTCGAACGGGATCTTCATTCCGGCAGCGGCACCTCCGGGCTCGCGGTACTCGAATTCTCGAGGGATGCCGAGGGACGTGAAGTAGTCGTTCGGCCCCCCCGTGGCCGCCTGAACACCAAAATCGTTGGACCCCTGGGGACCCGTGAGGCGATGGCCATCGACCAGGAACTCGTTGCGCTTGGCTTCCCCGCCGAAGATCGGGTGGTTGTCCAGAATGAGGCAGCGTCCACCCGGGTTGAGCCGGCGGAAGTGGTGCGCGGCCGAGAGTCCCGAGAACCCACCACCGACGACCACCAGGTCGTAGTCCTCTCCACTGTCGATAGCGTTGGCCGGTGCCTCGTCGAACTCTCCCGCCCGAATGCGATGGGCGTCGCGTACCAACCCTGGTGTGTTGCCGTGAGAGTCGCGGTAGTCACCGACCCCGCCCGGACCGAACCAGTCGTCCCCAACTTCGAATTGGTAGGCGGCCTGTGAGCCCGACGCGGCCCCGCCCGGATCCGCCGAATCGCCCGGTCGGCACCCGGCCACGGCACCCGCAGCGAGCACCGCCGATCCATACACGAAATCCCTACGGGTGATGGGCCGATCCAGGCCCAGTTCGCGGTCCCTTCTGGCGGTCATGTTCTACTCCCGGCTGGCCGGTTCAACTCTCGCTATAGGTGGGCGGATCCACGCCTCTCTCGAACGGAGAAGGTGTGGCCCGTCGTCGTGCGCTCCATCGGACGACGCCCAATTCGAGCAGCCCAGCGAGGATGACGACCAAGAGCACGGCGAAGTAGGTCATAACCGGGGCGGGCTCATGCAGATCGAGGAACGCCCACGACGATAGGCTCATCCTGAGTCCCGTCTCTCCGTTGTTTCCCTCCCACACGTGGAAGGCCAGGGGAATCAGATCCCCGGGGCGGAGTTGCACCTCCGCCGCGCCCTCCTCCGTCCGGAGGCGTCTGCGGATCACGACCGACCAGCGACCGTCGGCCCAAACGCCGCCTCCCGTCGCGGTCTGACTCTCCAAGGCATGGGGCTCCGGTGGCCGTTCAGCGCCGGCCGCACGAAGCTCCACCACGGCCGCTGTGTTTGCGTGAGCGTACTGCCGGTCCGCCTGCCATCGCCAGAGGTCCACGGGTTTGCCGGCATTCCCGTATACGAAGTGAGGCAGGACCGGACTCTCCTCGTAACGCACGGGAATCATGACCTCCGCCGCATCACTGAAGTACCCGCGCACTCGCCCACCGTCGGGGAACAGTCGCGGATAGGTGTCGTCCGCACTCCATCCTTCCGAAAGGGAGAGCAACGAGTCGACCGCGGTCGTATCGGCGAATCGATCGTCCCAAGCCAGGCGAAAAGCGATCTCGTCTTCGTTGAAAAGCACCCTGACAGCCAGGTCCGTCACGGCCGGGATCTGCCACCGGGGCGCGAACGTGGCCTGACCCGTCAACGGCACCGAAACCTCTGCGGCCCATTCCCACGCGGGGTCGAGGGGTCCCGCGGGTAGCGGACCATCGATTCGGCGCCCGGGAATGATGACGCCGCCGCCCGAATCGTCGTCCTCCACGTCGCCGGTGAGAGAAGCCACGTAATAGGCCAACTGCCACCGCTGCTCTTCGCCGACGGTCGCCTCATAGGAGGGCATGGGCGTGCCGTCGAGGCCCGTCGAAAAGCGCAGGTAGAGCTCGCGCACCGACCGGCCTCCTTTGATCTTCCATCCAACATGGAGGTCGGTGGGCGCGATGGGGAAATCCCAATCGTCCGTCAGCTCGGGGGCCCTGTCGCCGTCCCCTCGCCCGAGGGCTCCGTGGCACTCCCAGCACTTGTTCTCGTCGAAGACGATCTGGCCCGCCGCGACCAGATCCTCCTGGGCCCCACCCGGCGGGTCTCCAATCTCTACGATGGCCTGGTACGGATCGAAAAACTCGTCCTCGAAGAGATCGGCGGCGAAGCTCTTGACGTACGCGATCACCTGCCACCGCTCCTCCTCGGTGAGGTGGGATTCCCAGCCCGGCATGGCGGTGCCGTCGATGCCCAGCGTAATCGTCCGAAAGAGGTCCTCATCGAGGGGAAGCTCGCCACTCTGGGTCGTGCGGAGCTTGAAGCTGCCCATGGTGAAGTCCCGGGGCCGCGGAAAGAGGTATGGCGCTACCGGACCCTCGCCGTCGCCGTCATCACCGTGACAGAACCAGCAGCGCTCCTGGTATACCTCCCTACCCTTCTCGACGTCGGTGTCATCCAGAGCCGGCCTCTCGGGAACACGGAGCTCGTACCACTGGGCCGCGCCGTCGGTCGGCGCTATCCCAGAAAGCCCAACCGCCAATAGGGCGACGACCGAGCCTCTTCCGACCCACGCACTCATCGCTCCGAGCCCTCCGGCCGGCGGGGCTCGGTCCCCGCTAGACGGTACTCGGCCATGATGATACGCCAGATCTCTTCGTCGTCGAGCTCTTCTCCCCAGGAGGGCATGGCAGAGTTCCAGGGCGTGGCGATGCCGGGCAGCCCCTTCGTCCCTTCACTGATCCTCCAGAAGGGGTAGGGCTCCACCACGGTGGCGATCGTTCCAGGATCGCCAAAATCGACGGGCCGAAGACGCTGACCCCTAGCCAAAGGCCCTGACCCGTCAGCCTTCGTCCCGTGGCAGGGCCTGCAGTTCTTCTGGTAGAGAACGACGCCCTCGCGCTCGAGTAGCGCTCGTTCCTCCTGCGACGCCTCACCGTACGGGTTCTCGAGTGCCGCGAACTGGTCGGGGAGGGCCGGGTGTTGAACGCGGATTACGGCCGGGGTGCGGGGGGGGGGCACCAACCGCCGCCACGCCGCCCATCCCGCAAGCAACGGGATAAGCGCCAGAATCACCAACTGGGCACGCCGCGGGCCCTCGGCGGGGATGGTGAAGACCCCGACCACCGGAACGAGGAACAGGTGCCAGCGTCCCTCTTCAGCACTCATGTAGACCAACGTGCCCACAACGACGCACGCCATGTAGCCCCCGAGCGCGAACCCCGGAACGGGCGCAGGAGTCTGACTCAGCCCAACGAGGACGGCGAGCCACGGGACCCCGAAGCGAAGACCCACGTAGACCGCGATGAAGGTGACCGCCGCCGCCGCAAAGCCGCTTCCCCCCACGCGAGGTTCGCCTTCCTTTACCAAGTCAGTGCTCCTTTACTGCCGTGTTCGGAGGAACGCCAAGAGGTCGTGCAGGCCGCCAACCGACAGGAGATCGGCAAAGTCGCCCGGCATGAGGGATAGCTCCTGCGTTCGCCGACGAGCGATGCTCCCGGCAGTGAGGGCGAACTCCACCCCGTCGGCCGTGGCCAGCCACACCGTGTCCTCGGTCTCCCGCCGGATTACGCCGTCCAAGAGGCGCCCGTCCGTCGTCTGCACGAGGACAGCCTCGTACCCTCCGGCGATTACTTTGCTGGGTTGAAGAATCGACTCCACGATGAACTGTGCCGTTCGCATTCCAGCGACGCCCGTGAGGTCGGGCCCCACATCGCCGCCCTCTCCGTCGATCCTGTGGCACTTGGCGCAGGGAGTCGGTCCCTCCAGATCGAAGAACAGCTCACGGCCCGCAAGAGAATCGCCATCCATGTAAGGTGCCCACGGCTCCGCGTCGCTGGTCCGACGGGCTGCAGCGTGGATCTCAGGGGGCAGCACCACGGCCGTGGGATCGGGTGAGCCACCCTGGGACTGAAGGTAAAGGATGACGGAGCCGATCTGATCCGGCCCGAGGCTGATAGGCGGCTCGTAAACGATCGGCATCTCGTTCTTGAAGCCATCGACCACATAGGCGCCCGGTTCGGCGATGGACTCGATCAGGTAGGCGGTACCCGTCACTGTCCTGCCAAGGGCCGCCGACCGCTCACGTGCCCGTTCCACGGCCCGGATGGCCATCTCCGGACCCACCACCGACTGGCCGAGGTTCGGGCCCCTCACGGAACTCCCGCGACTCCCGATGGAATGGCACGTGCTGCACTTTCCCGGGCCCCAGAAGATCTGCTCCCCGTTCTCCACGCTGAGTCCCTCACCCAACGCCGCCGGGGCGCCCTCGCCCGACACCCGCGTGATCGCGCCTCCCGCCCAGATGAAAAGGCCGATGAGGCACATGGTGAAGACCGAGATCTTGAGAGCCGACATGCGTGCTAATCCGATCCTGCGGGTTCGAGCACCGGTTTCCGTGGACCCGACGCCTCGGACTCCGCCGGCACCTGTTCCTTCGCATCCAGGCCCGAGAGCCAAAACAAGAAAGCCACAACCGTCAGAAACAGGAGCGTAATGGCTCCCACCATCTGTGTCATCACCGCCGTCGTGGGAGTGAAGCCCCACTCAGACGTGTCCCGCATGACGCCGTAAATGTGCCAGTTCTCCCTGAGCCCGGAGCGCACGAACCCCATGAGCCCCATGGTCAAGACTATGGTCACGCAGAGGGCGATCAACGCGTACTGGGAGCGGGCCGTGACTTCGCCCCAGCGAATGGCCCCGAGGCTTCTGGCTCCCCGGAACAGGAGAACATCGATGGCGGTGACCAGGATCAACGCCGACATGAGTATCAGCCACTGTGTGGCCGCGACCTGCCGCAATAGCGGATTGGCCTGCACCATGACGACGAACCCGTAGACTCCGAGCACACCCACCGACCCCAGGGCCACGGTGACCACATAGACTATCTGGGCGAGGTGGCCTCGGTCCCGAAGCGACAAGACAACGCACACAACCGCAACAAGCATCGTAGCCACGAGGAGGAACGCGGGGATCTGGACGTATATCGCCTTCTCGGGTCCTAGACCCAGCGAGTCCGGGGGCAAGGTGAAGAGCACTCTGGCATACCACCCGAGGATGAGCAGACACAACCCGCCCGCCAGCAGGATGAGGGTCGCGGCCCCACGACCCTGCTCCGACACCGGCACCAAGTCGGTCTTGTTTGCTCTTCGGTAGAGCAGAAAGCTCGCGAAGGTAGTTAGGATGATGAAGTTGATGACCGCGTTCTTGGCCGCCATCAGGCCAAAATAGCCCAGCACCGGGTGGACCTGACCCCCCAGCGCGAGCTGCTCCTCGGCGCTCAGAGGCAGGTTCCTGGGGGTGAGCCAGATGGCGACACAAACGATCAGAATGACGTTGAAGTACTTGACGAATCTCTGATACCGCTCGGCTCCGGGAATGCGGTTCATCCCCGACCATAAGTAGTAGTTGCCGATAATGAACAGCATGCCCACGAGCGCGGCCTGCAAGATGAAGGTCCAGGAGAAAGCCCCACCCATCATGTTGTTTCCCATGACCGCGTTGGCGCTGTAGACTTCTCGACCCAGGTAGTACCCGGCGAAGGGTAGCGGTATCAGTGCCGCCAGGCCGATGAAGTTTCCGACGTACCCCATCCAGTCGTAGTGGGCCCGCCTCTCTTCCGTGCGAGCGGCAAGGAACTTGACAGCGGCATAGGCACCCACGACAAACCCGCCGAACGCCACGTTCCCCAGGACACGATGGATGTTCAACGGCATCCAAAGGGGATTCGTGACCGCTTCCATCGTAGTGCCGACGAAGGTGCCGGTCTCGTCCACGCCGACGGGGCTCATCATGTACGAAGCCCACGCGTTTGAGATGAAGACCAGGACGGTGCCTGCCAAGTTGAGCAAGACGCCGAGGGTGATGTGGACGCCCTTGTGATGCATCAGGCGATCCCATGAATAGTAGTAGCTGTAGAGGATCCCCGTTTCAACGAAGAAAAACGCCGCGTAGATGTAAAGCGACGGCGAAAAGATGCTGATGAAGTAGCCCGAGAACGTCGGATAGAGTCCGAACAGCGTGAACGCCAGGAGCCCCCCGAGGGCGGCGGTCGTGGCGAACGCAACGGTCAGAAGCTTGATGAACTCCCGAGCCAGGCGATCATAGCGCTGCTCACCCGTACGCCACCCGATGAATTCCACGATAACAGCGAAGATCGGAACGCCGAGAACGAATGCCGCGAACAGGAGGTGCAACTGGGCCACTACCCATATTGTGGCTCGGGGGCTCAGCCCGAAAAAGGTTCGGACGGTCTCGCCCGACGACAGGGCCTCACCCTGGACGGCCCACAGGACCTCGGGGAAGAGAAGGCAGACAAGTACGCAACCGGCGACGACCATGGTGCATCGCACCGACGTGTTCTTCGCCAGGAACCCGGATGGGCGGAAGTTCACGGTCGGGGCGCGTCCTGCGTCAACTCCACACTCGCATCTGAAGTCTCACCGCCCGTAACCATCACCGTCCGGGTGGTGGCTCCCAAGGCCTCATGCCACACCTCCAGCGTATAGGTTCCGGGGGGGACGTTCTCGACGACAAAGCTTCCGTCACTGCCCGTGACGGCGTAGTACGGGTGGTCGACAACCACGACCCAGGCACTCATCCACCCGTGAATATCGCACTTCGCTCGGACTTTCTCGGGAACCTGAAAGCTCGCGTCGATCTTCTTCACGGCGGGAGGCTGACTTCGGTTGAACGCACGGTTGTCGAACGCCACGGTGTGGACGTTGTGCATCACGGGGTCGTTGTTCAGAATCTCCACGACCTCATCGACCGCCGCGAGTACGACGTGGGGCGAGAACCGACAGCCCCGCTGGTCGAGAGTGGGAGGAACTGCCGACGCCTCCAGGGGGGCTCCCCGGGTGATGTCCGTAAGGGATACGACCGCGTTCGCCAGCCCGCCGCCCGGGCCGACCTCCAGATCCTGCACCTCGACCAAAGTGCCGCACGCCTCCACATCATCGGAAACGGCCACGTTGCGGGGAGCGGGCACGGCTCCGGAGAAGCTGACGGTGCCGCTGATCGAACCTGGGTCGTCAACCGTGACTACGGCGTAGCCCGAGTCGCCACCACCTGGGGCCCCCGCCGCCGGCTGTTCCGCCACAGGGGTGCGCTCGGCTCCGCCGCCGGCGTCCCCACCACAAGCCGACAGTCCAAAGACCAGGATCGAAGACACAGCAGTCTCGATACATATCGCGAAGCGGCCGGATCGGCCGCGGCGGGGTTGGTTTCGAAATCTCATCAGGAGCCTCCCACGGGCTCAGCGGTCGATAGGTTACTCGCCGGTTCAATCTGCGGCCTGCGGGCGCCTGGTCAAGAACCCCGAAAGCACTGGGCGGAGGGTAGGCACTGACGCTTGTGGGAGGGCGGCAAAGGGGATAACAGTTCATGGTCCCCCGACCCGCTTCGAGCACGTCTACCCGACCTCAGCCAATCGGAGGTGAGAGCATGAACCGGCTGTTCCGCCCCGGCCGCTCACCCGAGCCCCGCCTCGCACTCATCGGCCTATCGTTGAGTTTTCTTGTCGTCGGTTGTCAGGGTCGTGACGACACCCGGCTCGAGTTTGCCATCTCGTTTCCCGAAGTTCGCAGCGCCGAGTCCCAGGACGGACGGGTGCTCCTCTACATATCGAAGAACGACGCCGCCGAGCCACGCTTCCAGGTCGGCAACGGCCTCGAGACCCAGCTCGTGTTCGGCGTAGACGCCGACGGTCTCGCACCCGGCGAAGAGGCCACCATCGATGCCGATGTGTTTGGGTACCCGCTCGAGAGCCTCACACACATTCCACCCGGCGACTACTGGATTCAGGCCCTCCTCAACCGCTACGAGACGTTCCACCTGAGTGACGGGCGGGTCTTGAAGCTGCCTCCCGACAAGGGCGAAGGGCAGCATCTGGAACGCAAGCCGGGCAACTTCTACAGCACGCCCGAGCGCGTTCGGATCGATCCGGGGGAGAACGAGACCATCCGTATATCGATGGACCAGGAGGTCCCCCCGATCCTGCCCCCCGAGGACACGAAGTACGTAAAGCACGTCCGTATGCAGAGCGAGCTGCTCTCCGAGTTCTGGGGGCGCCCCACCTACCTCGGCGCACACGTCCTACTGCCCGAAGGATTCGACGAACACCCGGAGGCCCGCTATCCGCTCGCGATATCCCACGGTCATTTTCCTGCCGACTTCGGTGGGTTCCGGGAGGACCCACCGGACGCCGACCTACCGCCCGACTACAGCGCGCGTTTCGACCTCGAGGGCTACAACCGCATCGTGCAGGAGCACGCCCACCAGTTCTACAGGGAGTGGACCGGACCTGACTTCCCGAGAATGATCATCATCTCGATCCAGCACCCCACGCCGTACTTCGACGACTCGTACGCCGTGAACTCGGAGAACATGGGTCCGTACGGGGACGCCATCACTCACGAACTGATCCCCCACATCGAGGAGCAGTTCCGGGGAATCGGCGAGGGTTGGGCCCGCTTCCTCTATGGAGGGTCGACCGGAGGGTGGGAGGCCCTGGCCGTGCAGGTGTTCTATCCGGACGAATACAACGGGGCGTTCGCCGCTTGCCCAGACCCGATAGATTTCCGTGCCTATACGCTCGTGAACCTGTACGAGGACAAGAACGCCTACTACCCTGAATCCGACTGGAAGCGGACGGCACGACCGCGCAGCCGTACGACGCTCGGGCAGGTCACGACCACACTCGAAGACGTGAACCATAAGGAGCTGGTCCTGGGCACCAAGGGCCGCTCGGGGGGTCAGCGCGACGTGTGGCTGACGCTCTTCGGGCCCACCGGAGAAGACGGCTACCCGCGCCATGTCTGGGATAAGATGACGGGCGAGATCGACCCAGAGGTCGCGAGCTACATGAGGGAGAACTTCGACCTACGCCATATCCTCGAGCGGGATTGGGCGACGTTGGGTCCGAAGCTGGAAGGCAAGATCCACATCTACGTGGGTGAGATGGACAACTCGTACCTCAACAACGCCGTCTACCTGATGGAGGATTTCCTGGAGAGCACGACCGATCCCTACTACGGCGGAGTCGTGGGCTACGAACCTCGGGCAGGTCACTGCTGGAACGGGGACCACGACCGGCCCAACGCACTCTCACGACTCCGCTACAACCAGATGTACGTGCCGCGGATTCTGGAGAGGATCCAGGAGGCGGCGCCTCCGGGAGCGGATCTCACGAGCTGGAGGTACTGAGGTAGAGGCGCGGCACCGCCTGACCTCGGGGGTCCGATGCCGGACTCGTGGCGGCGCGGTCACTACCGCCTGAAGAGGTAGCTCAGCTTCATGAAGAAGCGGTCCTCTTCGCGCTCCAGGTGACGGAACTCGAAGGCATCGGGATCTTGGAGCGTGGCTCCGTACCCCAAGAACAGAATCGTCCCCGGATTCGGGCGGTAGGACAGCAGGAGGTCTCCTGTGAACTCGTTCTCCTCGAACGGTTCCGAGGGGAGCCATCCCCCGCTATCCGAGTCGAACAGGAAGATCGGTTCATCGGTGTCTCCGGCTCGCAGCGCGTCTCGCCTGACGGACGCGTACTGACCGACGAGCCGCACGAACAGGAACCGCGATATCTGGTACTCCAGCGAAAGCCGCGGAATCCTCTCGATGGACATGTTCGAATCGTCGGAGCGGCGGTCGAGCGTGAGTTGGCTGTATCGGAAGTTCAGCCGTCGCTGATCGGTCGGTCTCCAGTTCATGGTCACGCTGGGCCGGAACAGCCAGACTCCCCTCGCCTCGGCGAAACCCACGTCTCGCCACAGACTCGCGCTGACCCTGCCCGAAAAGGACGAGAACTCGGGAGTAGTGATGCTCGGGATCCATCCTCGGACACCCTGGATTCGAGTCGGAGGCGTCCAGGACACCGTGTCGGCGCCGGCGGCCGACGGGCGAACGACCCCGTAGTCGGCGTACCGATCGGCGTCGAATGCGTAGCTCTCCCACCCGTAGTTCACTCGGAGCGACCATCCGCCCCGGAGCTGGAACGCGTTCGCAAAGAACGTCTTCGTTTCGACCGGGGCTTCGTCCCAGAGCCCGTGGTAGGCCCACCACCCGAATGCGCTGAACGACGGCGTCCAGCGCTCGACGAATGCTCCGGGCTTTCCGTAGAAGTGCAGGCTGTTGGAGGTTCGGGTCGAGATCACCCCCGGTCGGTTGACGAAGCCGACCTGGGTCTCGAAGTCCGGATGGACACCGGCGATTTGGTAGGACAGCACAACACGGCGTCCCGTCCGCTGGAAGCTCGCCTCCCAGATGGGGGCGTCTACGGTGGCACCGCCACTCCTGGTGAAGCTCGCACCTCCCTGGACGGCCAGGGTATAGAGCCCTCCGAAAACCATGCGGGCGTCCGCCGCCGCGACCCGGTTGAAGTCGTCCCCCACGACCCGGTCGGTATACACCACGCCGATAGTGGACTGCCCCCCTACATCCCGTCTCAATCGTAGGGCGTTGAAGAACGGGTTCGATTCACCTCCGGTGGAGTTCGTCCTGGACGCATCCACACCAGAGAGCAGACCCACGTTCATGCCCGCCACCTTGCCGGTGAGCTTCAGGCCGGCCACGGGGTCGCGGAGCTGCCGCGTGTAGATGAGTCGATTCGGAGTGTCGAAGCGGTCGATGCCCTCGAGGAAGAAGGGTCTCTTCTCCGCGAAGAACAGGGCGAAGCGCTCGTTGCTGGAGAGCTGGCCCACGTCGGCCTCGACCTGCGAGAAGTCCGGGTTTACGGTGGCGTCCAAGGTGAGGTTCGCGCTCAGGCCGACCCGCAGACTTCCTCCCATCTCCGCGTCGGAGCCATAGGCCCACGCGTCGTCGACGTCGGGAGCGCCGTCCAGCTTTCCCGTCAACGTGGGGGTGAAGTCCACGACCGTGCCGCGCGTGAGGTCGCGCAGGCCGACCAAGCGCCCCGACTGCGCCAGGAAGGAAGCCGCCCCCCGGTTCGTGGATGTCCAAGTGTCCGTGAACCCGGAGTGCTGCACCTTCCGAATAACGTTGATGCCCCAATTCTGGACGTCGGATCCTTGATAGCTGATGCTCTCGAAGGGGATGTGGATCTCCACCTCGTACCCGTAGTCCGTGACCCGCCCCCGCGAATCGAACACGTAGTCGGGTGTCAGGTCGGTTCCTCGGTTTCCACCCCCCCGGCCCGCGCTTCCCTGCTCTCCTTCGGTCCGGTTCCCATCCTGCTGGATCCCGAGCGGGTTCACGCCGAAGAACAGTGCTTGCCGTTGATCGTCGAACGTGTCCAGCAGGAGTTGGACGTGATCGTCCCCGTCGATCTTGTCCCTATCCGCGAGCGTGGCGTTCACGGAACCGGAGGCGTCGAACGCCTTGATCCCGAAGTAGATGCCCGTAGGCGAATACCAGACGAGAACCTGAGTCGTGTCGGCAGCCGGCCTCTGATCGACCGGTTCATACTGTGAGAATCCGGTGAGGACGGCCGCGCTGGCCCACACCGGCTCGTCGAGCGCCCCATCGATATCCGCGCTCTGCTCGAGCCGCGGCACCGTGACGTCGGTTTCGCTACGCGTCCCGACGTAGGCGGACTGGACCGCTTGCTGGCTGAGCGGAACAACGCTCAGGAGACTCAGGAGGATGGGCAGCACCGGCGCTCTCGCTCAGGTTTCCTAGCGGTCCCCTGCAGCGTCCCGCAAGACCACGTCTGCGGTAACCGTCTGGCCGTCTCCGACCTCGACGGTGGTCTTCACCTCGCCGCGCCACTCGCTCCACGCCGTGAGTTCGTATTGGCCCGGAGGCACGTTGCCGATGGAGTAGGTGCCGTCGTCGCTCACCTTGGTGAAGAATCCGTTCTCGAGCACCAGGATGTGCGCAATCATCTGCGAGTGGATGTCGCAAAGCACCCGAACGCTGTCGGGTCTGGCAAAGACGCCGGTGAACGTCGAACCGGGTCGCTGGCCGCGATTGAAATTACGATTCCGCCGCCGACCCTTGGCGTACGTATGGATGTTGTGGAGCTCGTCGTCACTGTTGTGGAACGACATTACGTCCCCTGCCAAGACCGGTATCACCCTGGGCACGAACGTGTAGTCGATCTGGTCCAGCAACAGCTGTTCGGGGGTGCGTGCCGCCGCCGGAGCGCCCGCCAGGCCCTCTCCGGACAAGTAGATCACCGCGTCCGACATCTCGAAGAACTCGTCGTCCGGTACAGTCTCAAAAGTCACGGTACCCTGCACCGTCCCGGTTGCCGGATGGTCGGCCTCTGCCGTGGGACCGAGGGTCGGCCAAAGGAACGGAGCGACGAGGCCCGCCGTCAGGGCCAGCGTGCCGGTTTGAGTCATATAGGTCTTCATGTCTGTTCGCACATCTCCTGATGCATAATGCCTGGTCTATTCTGACACGCGGCTAGAATATAGCGTTGGTCCGAGCAGAGCACGACGTTCGATCCCTGCTACACCGCTGACGCCGTCGAGATCTCCCTTCCTCCGTGCGGGCTCGCCTCCCTCCCCTTACGAAACAGCTCCCCCTGACCGAGATCCACCCTCTCCTCTGAGTCTATGAGAGCACCGGTGGCATGAGCTGAACCGAACTGCATGAAGCAACCACATCTCCTCATAAAGAGTCGAAATATATGGTTAAGAACGGGGGATTCGAGGGGGGAGGGCAGGACGGGTTGGACGTGAGCCTATCCGCACCGTATGTTCGAGGTCCTCACGGCTCCGTCGCGCCGAGAGGGGACAGACATGCACGGGCCCAACCGTGCATTCGCCCTTGTCCGCTTGAGACCGAGACTTCATCGGCCGCGATGCCGTACCCACGGGATCGGGGCCGAACGAAAATTAAGGAGGGGCTTATGAGACGGTCCGTTTTGTCCGACGTTTCACTCGTTCTTGGCGCGCTATGGATCGCCGTCTCGGTGCTGCCGACCGGTGCTTTGAGTCAGGACTCGCCGCACCCGTATAACTACGGGAACCTGGGAGATCCGCTCCCTCCGGGCGACCGGGGTACTCCCAACATGCACTATCTGGGGAGCATCCCTCTCGGCGGTTTCCTCCACGTCGCCGACGTCGAGGTCGAGCAGGAGTTGGACCGGCCGTACGCTTACGTATCCAAGCGGTTCAGTCCGTCCGGTATGGACATCGTCAGCCTCGAAGACCCGACCAATCCTAAGCTGATCTACTCCTGGCGGATCGAGAACGCCGAGCTCCACCAGGGTTCGGGGGCGCTCGACGGAAGGTACTTCAAGCACGAGGACCGCTACTACATCGTCCAGTCGACGCAGTTCGGGGCCGGCGGACCCAACAACGATCTGGGAGCCGTGGTCTTCGACGTGACCGGGTTGCCCGATGCATCCACCGTGCGTGAGGTGGGCAGGATCAGAGCTCCCCTGACTCCCGGTGGGTTCCACAACATCTTCACCTACAAGCACTCCGACGGCCGGCCACTGCTCTTCACCACCACGAACGGGCCGCACGCGAATATCTACGACTTGGGTCTGTTCCTGGATGGAGATCCCGACTACGGGCTCGTAGGCCAGGTACCGGTGCCCGAGACGCCGTTCTGGGCCCTGCGCGGCGGGCGTGCCAGCTGGCACGACTACTACGTCGGTTTCGACCCCGCTACACAGCAGGATCGGCTCTGGGCCGGCGGGACGGGCGGGTACTTCGTGTTCGACGTCACGGACACCTCGAACCCCGAGCTCCTGGTGTCGATCACGGGTGTCCGCGGGGTCAGCAGCGGACACACCTTCACGCCGTCCCCCGACGGTATGTTCGTCGTGGGCGAGATCGAGAGCCAGTGGCAGCCGCTGAGGCTCTTCGACCTCCGCGAAGCCTGGGCCGAAGGCGGGAATCCCGTGGTCAGCCGGGCCATCAGCGCCTGGACGGCCGACTATCAGAATCTCTCGCACAACCATGAGGTGCGCTGGCCCTTCGTGTTCGTGTCCGCGTACGAGGACGGTCTCCAGGTTTTCAACATGTTCGACCCGTTCAAACCCAGGACCGTCGCCTATTACGATACCTACTCTGGCCCACACATGGCCCGTGGGCACGGGAACGTCAACTTAGGCGCATGGGGTGTGGACGTGCGGAACGCCGACGGTCTGATCGTCGTCAGCGACATGGTGAGCGGGCTATACACCTTCAAGATGGACGGCTTCCCGAGCTGGAACGGGAACGACTGGAACATGCCCAATATCTCGAGCGCGCAGGACTGGGATAACGGGCCCGAAGGCTCCCAGCGCCGTACCACCATGGAGGACGGTAGCTACTAGATTGATAGTAGGCCCAGAGTCGTTGGGACACGCGGGTTTTGTAACCTGCGCGTCTGCTTGAACGTATTGACTTCTCAAAGGCAGAGTAATATGAGTGATGCGCGGTGTCGATTCCGCATGAGTCTGTCCGAGCAGCTGGACCCTCCAGCTGACCCACAGTCCAACGTCCAAACGGGACAGGAGGACCCCATGGCAGGGGTACGGAGACTTTTTCTCGCAATACTTGTCAGCGCGATCGCGGCCTTTCCCGTGAATGCGCAAGAAGCCCAGAGCAGCATCTCCCTCTCCGCTCACGGCGGGCTCATCAACAACCCCGCGGACTTCGACGCGGAACGCGCGGTGTCGTACGGATCGGGCGTCCGCTTCGGTGGCAGCATTACGCTAGGGCTGTACGAGCGCATATCCATCCGGGGGGACGCCAGCTACACCTCCAAGTCGGGCACCGACGCGACCGGAGGCTCCAGCGATGAAGTGACCCTGGACCGTCAGTACTACGGTGGAGGTGTGGAGATCCTGCTGGCGACCGGCAGACAAGTCGAGCCGTACATCCACGCCGGGGGAGGACTCGTCATCGTCGACCGTAACGGTCAGAGCGAGTTGACGAGCTACAATTACGACGTCACCGAGTTCACCGGTGTTGTGGGAGCCGGCGTGCGTTACGTCTTCGACTCCAATGCCTTCGTCTTCGTCGACGCCACCAGTTGGACCTACAACAACGCCGTCCTGGACGAAGCCCAATTCGACTCGGCCTTCAGTGTGGGATTCGGCTACCGCTGGGGCGGCAACTAGGAGGACGGGGCGATTGAACGGCCCCGAGTTCGAGGGGTGCTGGACGCCTGAACCCGTGGGAGTCACGGGCATGATTGGCCGTACGTCGGCTCGTCGTCGGTAGAGCCGGCCTTGCAGCACCGTGGGAGGGCATGATGAAAAGGACTACGGGTCCTCAGTGCAGTGAAACGCGCAGCAGCTCCCTCTCCGTGCGCACCACGTCGACCTCCAGGTAAGGAGCCCGCTTATGACCTGTAATGAACGTCAGAATTCCGTCAAGACTGTTCGGCATGACTTCGCAAGGAGGCAAAGTATGAAACGGTTTAGTGTTTGGACGATTCCACTCTTCATCCTGGCCTTGGTCACGATGGCCGCCCCATCGCAGGTTCTGGGGCAGACCGGGAACGTGACCGGCCGCATCCTGGACGTGGCGACGCAAGCGCCCTTGGAGTCCGTACAAGTGTCCATTGTGGGCCAGGGAATCGGGGGGCTGACCAACCAGGACGGTCGGTTCCTCATCTCCGGCGTTCCGTTCGGAACGGTGACGGTCCGGGCGCAGATCTTGGGATACGTCACGCAGAACCAGCAGGTCACGGTGTCCTCTGGTGGGGCGGCGGCGGCCGACTTCCAGCTCGAGATCGGGGCTCTGGAGCTGGAAGGGGTGGTGGTGACGGCCTTGGGGATCTCCCGTGAGCAGCGGGGACTCGGCTACTCGGTCCAGGGCGTCGACGGCAGCGAGCTGAATGAGACACGCGACACGAACGTCGTCAGCCAACTGGCCGGCAAGGTGGCCGGCTTGATGGTCACCCCGCCTGCGGTCCTTGGTGGGACCTCGAAGATGGTCCTCCGAGGGGTCAGCTCCATCTCCGGAAACAACGAGCCGCTCATCGTCGTGGACGGCGTGCCGATCAACAACAGCCGACGAGAGACGGCGTCCAGCGGGGGCACCCGCGGCGCGACAGTCCGAAACCGCAGCGGTATCGACTACGGAAACATGGGCCAGGACATCGATCCCTCGAACATCGAGTCGGTGACCGTGCTCCGGGGCGCCAATGCGGCCGCGCTCTACGGGTCCCGCGCTTCGAACGGAGTCGTGGAGATCGTGACGAAGTCCGGCAAGGACGCGCTGGGTACCACGCGCATCACGGCAAGCACGAACGTGATCTTCGAGACGCCGCTCCGGGTGCCCCGCTTCCAGAACATCTACGGCGGCGGCAACCACCCCAACGGCTACGACTGGGTGGACGGACGGGGAGGCGGGGTGAACGACGGCGTGGACGAGAGCTGGGGTCCACCTCTTGACGGCCGCCTCTACCCCCAGTGGTGGTCGAACGGGTTGCCGCAGCCGTGGATCAATTCTCCCATGAACGTTCGGGAGTACTTCCAGACCGGCCACAACGTCACGACGAACTTTGCGATCTCGCATGCAAGCGACCGCGCCAACGTGCGGTTCTCCGCGCTGCGGCTGGACGCCACGGGCATGCCTCCCGCCAACGGGCTGGCGCGCACGCAGTTGGCCGTGAACGCCGGCGTGCAGGTGACTCCGAGGTTCGACGTCGACGGCTCGATCCAGTACACCCAGAACGAAGGACACAACCGGCCGGGCATCGGAAACGGCTCATACAGCGCGATGCACATCTTCTACTGGTTCCAGAGGCAGGCCGACGGCAAGCGATTGGAGCGCGCCGACCGGCTTTGGGACCCGGCTGCCGGTAACCTGACACCCAACTGGAACCACAACTACCACGACAACATCTACTGGCTGCAGAACTACAGAAACAACGACGACCAGCGCAACCGCATCCTGGGTTCAGTGACCGCCAACTACGAGCTCGCCGACTGGCTGAACGCCCGGATGCGCCTCGGGACGGACTGGTTCGAGCAGCTCACCAAGGAGGTCTATCCGTTCTACTCGCAGGACACGCCCGAGGGCGGCTTCGTCGAGAGCTCGGCTTTCAGCCAGGAGACCAACTTCGAGGCGCTGCTCACCGCGAATCGCGAGCTGTCGAATGACTTCTCGCTGAACGTCAGCGCGGGAGCCAACCTGCGGAGGAACGAGTTCGACCTGAAGGAGGCGGGGAGCCGGAAGCTCAACGTGCCGGACATCTACAACGTAAGCAACTCGGCCGCTCCTCCGCTCCTTAACAACATCGTCCGGAACAAGGAGGTCAACAGTCTCTACGGGCTCGTCACCCTCAACTTCAGGGACTGGGCTTTCGTGGACGTCACGGGCAGAAACGACTGGTCCTCGACGCTGCCCGAGGCGGAGCGAACGTACTTCTACCCGTCCTTCTCGGGGAGCCTCGTCTTCAGCGACGCCCTGGCCATGACCTCCGACTGGTTCTCCTACGGGAAGATCCGGGGAAGCTGGGCGAAGGTGGGGAACGACGCGGATCCTTATCAGCTCACGTCGGTCTTCTCCGAGGTGGACAAGTGGGGGAACATCCCCGGCTTCACGACCAGCAACACGATTCCCAACGCCGATCTCCGACCCGAGGAGACCAAGTCCTGGGAGATCGGCGCTGATCTGCGCTTCTGGTTCGACCGCGCGTCGCTGGACCTCACCTAC
This sequence comes from Longimicrobiales bacterium, assembly GCA_965249725.1. Lineage (GTDB taxonomy): Bacteria > Gemmatimonadota > Gemmatimonadetes > Longimicrobiales > Gaopeijiaceae > CBDDCX01. The sequence continues at coordinate 607,150 of OZ252251.1, read as the reverse complement.
TATAACTCGACGACGAGCGACCAGATCCTCGCCGTCGACGTCTCGGAGACCAGCGGATTCACGCGGCAGGTCCTGAACGCCGGCGAGGTTCGGAACAAGGGAATCGAAGCGCTCCTTAACGTCCAGCTGCTCGACCAGCCCGGCGGCCTCTCGTGGGACGCGACGCTGAACTTCGGCAAAAACAACTCCGAGGTGGTGTCGCTCGCTGAGGGTCTGGAGTCGATCTTCATCGGCGGCACGGCCGGTGGCTCTGTGGAGGCGCGACCCGGGCATCCCTACGGAGTCTTCTTCGGAGGTGTTTGGGAGAGGGACTCGGCCGACCGGGTCGTCGTGGACGACAGTGGTCTCCCCGTCCGCGCTGCAGATCAGGAGATCCTGGGCACCTACCAGCCCGACTGGATCGGCGGGATACGGACCAGCGTCACCTATGGAGCGTTCACGGTGAGCGCCCAGGTCGACACACACCAGGGCGGCCTGATCTACTGCGGAAGCTGCCGCCTCGGGTACATTACCGGCGTGCTGCTCGAGTCCGCGAACCCGACCGCCTTGGATTGGGACCCGGACAAGACGGCCGGCCGGCCCCTTGCTCCCCCGGACGGACCCGGAATCGTTTATCCGGGCGTCACGGCGAGCGGGGCGCAGAACACGATCGGGGTCTCGCCGCGCACGCTCGGCCGTCGCCTCACCCAAGCGGACACGGAGTGGCTCTTCGAGAACAACTTCACGAAGCTCCGTGAGGTCGCCATCGGCTTCGACCTGCCGCAGCAGTACCTCGACAAGCTGCCGGTGTCGAGCGCCCGCTTCACCATCGTGGGCCGCAACCTGTGGCTGTGGACCAAGGTCCCCCACATCGACCCGGAGACCGCCTTCATCGACGGCAACACCAGCGAGGCGAACCTGGGAGGAATCGAGTACGAGCAGTACCCCACGCCCCGAACCTTCGGGTTCAACGTCTCTGTCGTGCACTGAGGTGATTGATATGTCTCGACAGAACGCACAGACGATGATCAACACATCTGACACCCGAGGGGGACTGAAAATGAGAACGAACAGAACGACATACAGGAGCCTCGCGGCCGGATTGCTCACGGCGATCGGCCTCGGGGTAGCCGGTTGCACGGAGGACTTCACCCAGATCAACACCAACCCCAACGCGCCCACGGACGTGGGCGTGCAGTACCTTTTGCCGGCCGGGATCGTGGATGCCGTGAGCGACCTGCTGGGCACGGGCTTCGACCGGGGCACCGCTTCGGTCTGGGTCCAGCACTACGCCCGGCCCCAGTACGGGGGATCTGATCGCTACGAGATCACCTCAAGCTCCTTCAACGGGCTTTGGTCCGGTCTCTACACCGGAGCCCTCGTGGACTTCGACGGAGTGGTCCAGAAAGCCAGCGAATTGGGTAACGCCAACCAAACGGCGGTGGGGAGGATCCTGCGGGCGTGGATGTTCCACAACATGACGGACCTGTGGGGAGACATCCCGTACTCGCAGGCACTGGGTGGGCTGGCATCGGGCAACATCCAACCGGCATACGACGATGCGAGCTCGGTCTACAGCGGGCTTCTGTCAGAGCTCACCTCCGCCAGCTCACAGATCGCGCCAACGGGCGACCTCTTCCCGGACGTATTCCGCGGGACGGTCGGAAACCCCGACCTCATCTACGAAGGCGACATGGAGAAGTGGCGGCTCTTCGCCAACTCGCTCCGCCTTCGCATGGCCATGCGGATCCAGAGCGCGTCGGAGGCGTCGAGCGCCATCGCGGCCGGAGTCTTCCAGAGCAGCGCCGAAGAGGCCACGCTCCAGTGGCTCGGTGCTCCGCCCAATGAGAATCCGATGGCCCCGGCCTTCATCTCCCGCCCGGGCGACTACCGGATCAGCGAGACCATGGTCGACAACCTGATCGCGTACGACGATCCCAGGCTCTCCATCTACGCCGATGAGGCGAGGGTGGGCGGGGGATACCACGGCATGCCGGTCGGGCTCGACGACGATCACGGGATCGAGTTCGAGGTGGTGTCCCGGGTGGGGGACTGGTTCCTACAGACCACTACACCCACCTGGATCCTGTCGTATGCGGAGGTCGTCCTGCTTCAGGCTGAAGCCGCGGTGAGAGGCTTCGCCGGTGGCGACGCACAGTCGCTGTACGAGGCGGGCATCCGGGCGTCCATGGAGACGTACGGGATCTCCTCTGCCGACATCGACGCCTATCTGGCGGGGCCCCTGGTGGCCTTCGCCGCCGACACGGACAGTCAGCTCGAGCAGATCGGGATGCAGATGTGGTTCGCGCTCTACGACCAGGGGCCCGAGGCGTGGGCCAACTGGAGACGGACGGGTGTACCCCACCTCGTCGCAGGGCCCGACAACGTGAACCTCGACATTATTCCGGTACGGCTGCCGTATCCAGCGAGCGAGCAGTCGGTGAACAGCACCAACCTGGCTGCAGCGAACGCTGCCCAGGGGTTGAGCTCCAATCCGTGGAACGTCCCGATCTTCTGGGGCACCAGCCAGATGATGCAGAACTGACCTGAACCCTCAGGGGCTCGGTCCCCCGAGGCGAGAAAAGACCGGCCAGCCCATCTGGGCTGGCCGGTCTTTCTTTCGGGCACCACCGCGTTTGCTGAGGGCGCGCTTACGAGCGGTCAGCCCCAAAAGATAGCCGTGTTGGGATGAAACGTCGACCAGGCGAACCAGAACGATATGAACGCGTCGTCGACCAACTCGAGCGCGGAGCCCTCGAGAGGACCCGAGATGGCCCTACCCTGCATATCCCACTCGCTTCCGTTCTCCACGTCGAAGAAGCCACCGTCTCGGGCCTCGAACGTGAGCGCCTGACCGTTGACGCGGGGCTCGAAGGCGACCGCAGTCTCGGCGTCGGTGGACCAGAAGACCACGATCGAACGGCTTCCCTGCACGTCATCGTGCACCACGGCCACATCGCCAAGGTCGCTGAGCAGACTGAACGGGAACGCCATCCCGAAGCCGTTTGACCGAGGGATACCGAGCACACGCTCCTTCGGCGGACGGCGGCGGTCGTGTTCTTCCGCCGGGAACAACGTCTCCCCGTTGTTGATGGCCTCGTAGTTTCCGTACGGATACGACCGGTAGTCCCGCCCGTAGCCCAGCACGCCCGAGACGACACTGGACTCCGGGTGGAGCGCCTTCCAGGCGTCCCACCGCATTTCGACCGACGGATACATGGGAAGATCCGCCCCGTCCAGAGGACCGCAGCGAGCTCCACGCATGAACTGCGGGAACCACGATTCCTGGGCTCCGTCGTCGCGCCGTTCGAACATGATCAGGTTGTTTTGGTAGAGGAGACCAGAAACCCCGAAATCGTTCCCCTGCACCGTCGTGCGATCAAAGACCATGCTCGAACCCGTTAGTGGGCAATAAGAGACCGCAACCGGAATCCCGTAATTGTCGAGATTCGCGATCTCGTGCCACCACAGGATGTTGTGTGGCACCGCAATGAACTCGCCCCCGATTTCGAGTCCGATCACCCTGTCGGAGTCGAGCAGGTACCCGGCCTCGGCATGATCGGCAGGGACGAACAACGGGTCGCGCAAAGAGGGGATTCCATCTCTTCCCACACCCCCCGAGACAATTTCGGCTTCGGGGATACTACAAAATGTCTCGGCAGAAGGCGGATTGCTCTGCTGAACGGGCGACGAGACTCCATCCCCACCGCCACACGCAGCCACGACGAACGCGAGGGAGAGTACCGAAAGCGCTCGTGTGCGCTCATCGAACATCAAATCGGACATGACAACTAGTCTCCACCTTGGTATCGAGGGTCCCGGAATCGTATGCGTAACTCCCGACGCCGAGGACGGGTTCCCTCGGGCCCGAGATCGAGAACACCTACGCAAGAAGGGCTCCCGAACGGGAGCCCTTGCGAGGCGCCGGCCGCTGGGAGTCGGACGTAGCGCGGACTATCAGACGCCGCTCAGGCGGGCCTCACCTACGCAACGAGATGATCTCGATGATGCCCCTCGGGAATCCCATGCCATAGCGGATCCCTGCCTTGCCCTCATCGAGGTAGCGAATCTCGAAAATGTCCCGCGCCTGATACACGGCGAGCACGTCGAGCCCGCCCATGCGGGTGCCGTCCAGATACACCGTGGGAGTCCGCGCCGTGGGGTTGACCGCCGACGCGGTCTGGCCCCGAGCTCTTAACCACCGGGGATGCAATGTACGAATGGCATCGTACGCCGTGATCGCCTGGGTCTCGGCAATCTGTTCGCGGGTGATGGTGTCCCGAGAAGTGCTCGTGCTACCACCCGCCGAAGATGCACAGCCTTCGAGACAGAGCACGAGGCCGAGGAAGAGGCCTAGATAACGCATTCGTGGTCCTCCGTAGCCGAGGGAATCGGACTTATAGGATTTCATGCTTGAGTCTGTCAAATGAAACTGCCGTTGAAATCGCCGTGGCCGGGATCGCTGCCGTTCCCTACTCACGGCAACGTCCAGGTGGCCCTGACGCCGAGCCCGTCGGGCTCAACCACCTGACTCTGAATAGTGGCCAACGGAATCACTTCCCACCTGAACGTCTTATAGCGCTTCCCGATCAATGCGCCGGCGAACGCTCCTCCAACGGCCGCAAAAGCGGAGGTGTACACCCGACGATCCGTCTCTTCGGGCGCGAGGGATTCGACCGTCACCGCATTCGATTTCTCCACCAAGAGCCACGCCCCAGCACCGGCCACGACTCCACCGATCACCCCGAAAAGGAGTGACTTGGTCTTCACTCGCTCCACCTGAAGCCCCTGCAGGGCCTCGAGCGGAACGCTGGTCAAGTCGATGTGATTAGGTATGTGAATAATGAGCTCGCCGTCTGCGAATCCCACCAGATCGCCATCGATTTGCATGGGGACCGACACTCGAACCCGGTCTCCGATCTCAATGGGATAGGCCTCCTGGCCCACGACCGCATCGGCGGACATCGGCAAGAGCAGCGCCATCAACACAATAGCGCGTAAGGCGGTCACCAACTTCATGTGGTTCGTTCCTTCCAGCTTCCTTGGCAGTCGCATACCGCCGTCCAGATCCACCCTAAAATGATCGAAGAGGGCGAGCATTGCCAGGAGTATTCCGGGGCAGACGCCCCAGAGCATCTCGCATTCGGTAAAAATACGCGCGAACAGCGGTACACTTACTGTTGCTTCTACTGTTGCGCCGGGCCGGCTCGTCCCCTTGTGGATCTCGCCCTCCACCCCCATTTGTTGTCCTTGGCCCACTGTGCGGGGCGGCGCCGCCGGACGCGCGTGAGAAGGACTCCGATTCCTGGAGACGGAAATGACTGAACGCACCCGCCTGACTCGTGTAGGGGGTCGGCTCTCCTCAGCCCTATCGACCCTGTGTGCCTGTTTGGTGCTCACGCTGCCCCCGACCGAGGCCTTCGGTCAGGACCAGAATGGGGCCTGGGACGCCCGTCAGATTCTCGCGCAGAAGCAGTTCGTTTCGCCCCCCGCATCCGTCACGGAAGCCGTGTTGGCGCCGCGGTATCTCAACGTAACGCTGTCTGACGTAAGCCCCGACAAGATGTGGTTCCTGCACGAGGTCGGGGATGGTCCGATTACAATGGACGTCTTCTCGAAGCCGTTTCACGAGCTGGGAGGCCAGTTCATCGACTTCGCAGCGAACCGCAGCCGCCGCCTGACGACCAGGAACAACGCCGGCATCGAGGTGGTCTCCGCGAGCGACGGATCGAAGGTAGAGGTCGAGGTGCCCCGGGGGGCACGCGTCTCCGATGCGTCCTGGTCCCCCGACGGCTCGAGATTGGCCTTCTTCGCCCACTTCGGCGACGGCACGCACATCTATGTGGCCGACGCCGCTACCGGACGCGCGGATCGAATCACGCGTCGCGCCGTGTTGGCCACGTTGGTCACCACGTACGAGTGGACGGCCGGGGGAGACAAGATCGCGACCGTCCTGATCCCGGAGGACCGGCCGCCGATGCCGGTTGAGCCCGCGGTTCCCATGGGCCCTCAGGTCAAGATGACCGAGTCGGGCGAGAACCATCTGCGTACGTACGCTAGCCTGATGGAGACGCCCCACGACGAGGCTCTTTTGGCCTGGCACGCCACAGGTCAACTCGCGCTCGTCGACGTCGACAGTAGGGATGTCGATCTCGTCGGTGAGCCGAGCATGGTCAAGGGCTTCGATTTCTCGTCGGACGGCCGCTACGCTCGCGTGGCTCGGATGCAGCATCCCTTCAGCTATATCGTACCGGTGAACAACTTCGCCAGCGTCGAAGAGATCTGGGATGAGCAGGGCGATGCCCTGGCCGAGCTGAAGAGCACGCCTATGAACACGGGCCTCCCGGACCCCGATCGACCACGACCGGCTCCGGGTGCTGCGCGGTCGGGCCAAGACGATGAACAGGGGCGGCGGCAGGTCATGTGGCGCGTCGATGGCCACGGACTGACGTACCTCGAGCAGGAGCCGAGAGAGGGCGACGAGGGCGACGATGCCGCGGACGAGCGAGCCGACGGACGCAAGGACCGCGTGATGCAGTGGCTCCCGCCCTTTGACGAAGCCAGCCTCTCCGTCGTCTACGAGAGCGACAACCGCATCTCCGCCCACCGCTTCTCGCCGGATATGTCGATTCTCTTCCTCACGGAACGGGAGCAAGAGCGCGTAAGGGAGTACGCGGTATTCCTGGACGACCCGGAAGCCGAGGCGCACACGCTGTTCGAGTACGACTCGGAAGACTTCTATGCGAATCCCGGTGCCCTTGTGATGACGGGAGGGGGTGTACCCCAAGCACCGGGCCGAGCCCGCCCAGGAGTGTTCGACACCAGGGACGGCTCCGTCCAGTTGTCGGCCGGCGGTGAGCACGTCTTCTTCTACGGAACGCGCTACAACGAGGACCCACTAGAAGTAGCTCCCACGACCTTCCTCGACCGCGTTGCGATTCGCAGCGGCGAGAAGGAGCGGATCTTCGAAGGCGACAATGAGGGTGTGTTCGAGAGCCTCACGTCGCTCCTGGATGTCAACTCGGGGCGCTTCATCGTGTCTCTGGAGTCACCTACGGAGACGGCCCAGTCCTACCTCGTGCAGGGTCCCAGCCGAGTTCAGATCACGAACAACGTCGACTACACACCCGATCTCACCGCCGCTCCGAGAGAGCGCTTCACGGTGGAGCGACCGGACGGCTTCCGATTCCTCGTCAACGTCACGCTACCGACGGGGTACCAACCCGGAACACGGCTTCCCGCCATGTTCTGGTTCTATCCCCGGGAGTACGAAGACCAGGAGGGCTACGACGAGCGCGGGCGTAACTACAACAAGAACGCCTTCCCCAGTTTCGGGGCGCGGTCGATCGAGTACCTGATCAGGCTCGGATACGCTGTCGTCGAGCCGGACGCCCCGATCGTCGGCGATCCGGGTCGCATGAACAACAACTACGAGCACGACCTGAGGAACAACCTGGCGGCCGTGATCGACGAACTCGACAGACGCGAGATCATCGACCGACGCCGGCTCGGGCTCGGAGGCCACTCGTACGGTGCCTTCTCCACCGTCAACGCCATGGTGCACACGCCCTTCTTCAAGGCCGGCATCGCGGGCGACGGAAACTACAACCGCACGTTCACGCCGCTCAGTTTCCAGTCGGAGCGTCGTTTCTTGTGGGACGCGAAGGACGTCTACCTGGGCATGTCCCCGTTCCTGTTTGCCAACAACCTCACGGGGGCGCTGCTCATGTACCACGGCCTCCATGACCAGAACGTGGGAACGGCTCCGGATCACTCGCCGAGGTTATTCCACGCGCTGAACGGGTTGGGTAAGGATGCGGCCATGTACCTCTATCCCTTCGAGGATCATGGACCGGCGACCAAGGAGACTCTCCTCGACTTGTGGGGCCGCTGGGCGGCGTGGCTGGACGTGCACCTCGGAGCGCCCGAGACGGGGGCTCGGACCATCAGTGATCTGATGGGTCGGCCCGACTAGTCGCGCGCCACTCGCCGAACCAGACACCCGACCCCGTCCCTCCCTGATTGTCAGATCGGGTATGAGCGAATCCACAGACCAGCAGGCGAGCGACCGGAGCGAACGTCCTCTGTGGATCGGCATCTTCGCGCTGACCCTTCTGGTCGGCGGGCTCGTCGCCGCACTCGCGGCCTTCCCACAGGTATTCCAGCTCGACGGATTGGACGTATCGGGACTCCCGCGCATGCACGCGATCATCAACGGCACCACTGCGATCCTGCTTGCATCAGCGTACATCGCGATCCGGAGCGGACGTCGCAAGACGCATATCTCCCTCATGTGCACGAGCTTCGTGCTGTCCTGCCTGTTTCTGATCTCGTACGTGACGTACCACTCACAGGCGCCACAGTCGCACTTCGGGGGAGAGGGTTGGGTGCGCCCCACCTACTTCTTCATCCTCATCACCCACATCTCGCTGGCGCCGATCGTGGTGCCGTTTGTCCTGTTCACATTAGCGAGAGCCGTGCGTGGGGAGTTCGTGAAACACCGCCGGCTGGCTCGCTGGACGCTGCCGATCTGGATGTACGTATCCGTCACCGGCGTGCTGGTCTACGTGCTGATGGCACCCTACTACGCCGTCTGAAGCTGCCCTCTGACGAGGCCTAGGGCAGCCCGAACACGAAGAGAGCCCCACCCGCTGCCATGGCGACGCGTTGCCGACCCTGCACCTCGAACGACATCGGATTCGATCGCGCTGCAGCACCCGAGTGGAAGTCCCACAACGACTCTCCCGTGTCGGCGTCCAGCGCGAAGAAGTTGCTCTCATTGGTACCACCGAACACCAGCCCACCCCCGGTCGACATGACACCCGCCCACGGGGGCGATAGCAGCCCGAACCGCCACCTGACCTCCCCCGTCCGCACGTCGAGCGCCTTCACCGAGCCCGAAGCCTCATCCCCGCTCATGGCCTGCTCTCCACCGCCCATGAAGGGCTTTCCAGGCTCGTACTCCACCTCACCCTTGAAGTAGACGGACCCCATCTCCCTGTTGGCCACGTAGACCATCTCCGTGTCGGGACTGTAGCTCGGGCTGAACCAGTTGGTGGCCCCTTGGAGGCTGGGCCACACCAGGTTGCCCTCTTCGGTGGGCGTCGTGTTGGGCAGAACCATGGGACGACCGTTCTCATCGAGTCCAGACGCCCACGTCTACTTCGAATACTCGCGGCCGGTGATGAACTCACCGGTCTCCCGGTCGAGCACGTAGTAGAACGCGTTGCGGTTCGCCATCGTGACGAGCCGCCGCATGCGTCCGTCGATCTCCAGGTCCATCAAGAGCGGAATCTCGTTGGCGTCCCAGTCGTGAACGTCGTGGGGTGTGAATTGGAAGTACCAGCGCATCTCGCCCGTGTCGGCATCTAGGGCCATGAGGGAGCAGGTGTAGAGGTTGTCGCCCGGGCGCTCATCGCCATTCCAATCGGGGGCGGGGTTCCCGATGCCCCAGTACAGGAGGTTGAGATCGGGATCGTAGGAGCCGGTCAGCCACGTGGACCCTCCTCCAGTCTTCCAGCTGTCCCCACCCCACGTCTCGCTGCCGGGCTCCCCAGGGGCCGGCACCGTGTACCGGCGCCAGATGCGCTCCCCCGTGGTGGCGTCGTAGGCGTCCACGAAACCGCGCACGCCGGCCTCGGCCCCACTCACACCGATGATGATCTTCCCGTCTACGGCCAGTGGCGCAGCGGTGATCGCAAATCCGATCGAGTTGTCCGCGACCTCTACGTCCCAACGAACGGTCCCCGAGGCCGCGTCCAACCCAACCAAGTGAGCGTTCAGCGTTCCTACGAAGACCATGTCGTCGAGGACGGCCACGCCCCGATTAACCTCGGGGAAACCGATCGCCAACACCCCGGGAGGCATCGACGGAGACCAAGTCCACAGACGACGTCCAGTATGCACATCGAGGGCCGTTACAGTGCTGGGAGGCTCAGTGATGTACATGACTTCGTCGACCACTATGGGGGTCGTCTCGACGAGACCGGGGTTCCGCATCTGGTATACCCACTTCACCTTCAGATCGGAGACCGTGTTTCGGTCGATCTCGTCGAGCGACGAGTACCGCTCCGACGCATACGAGCCGGAATAGGTGAGCCAGTTGTGAGGCTCCTCCACCGCTCGTACGAGGCGCTCGAACGACACCTGCGCCGAAAGTGCTCCGGGGACGGCAACGACCACCCACATGATCAGCGCGATCCTTTTCATGACTGCCCCCTGAGGCTGGCGAGATAGGCTACGACGTCGTCCAACTCTCCGTCGGAGAAGGTGCTTCGGAAGTTCGGCATCAGGCTCGCATCGAACTGCTTCTCGAGCGCATCCAGATCTAGCTTGCGAAGGGAGAGGATCCGGCCCTCGTCGTCGCGGATCTGGAGCGTGTACGAGTCCTCGTTGACGCGATAACCGTTCAGTTCCGCGCCGGTGCGTGTCACGACGCGAACGGGCAGGTAGTCCGAGAAGCCGACCGGGAGGACCGTCAGGCCCTCCGGCAGCGTCGCCCCGGGATCGATCAGGGATTCGTAGAGGTATCCGGCACCGCGCCGGGCCCCGACCGCCGAGAGGTCCGGACCCCTATTGGTTCCGAAGCCGCCCACCGTGTGACAGGTCGTGCAGGCTCCCTTATTCTCGAACAATGCCCTTCCCCGATCGGGATCACCGGTGAGTGGCTCGTTGGGTGTGCGCCCCAGCGCAGTCACGTACGAGATCAGTCCTTCGATCTCGGTTGCGGAGAAGAACCACGTGCCCGGCATGCCAGTGCCCGGAATGCCGTTCAGGATTAGGGACGCCAGTCCGGTCTCGTCTCTGACCCGGGTCAGGAAGGGCCGCGCCAAGCTCGGGCCCTCCCCACCGGCCCCGTCGATTCCGTGGCAGCGGGCGCAGTGGGCTCGGAACTCACGCTCTCCGGGCGGACGGGCGGTGTCCTGCCCTAATGCCCTGGTGGGGCCGGCAAGGGCGAGCAGGAGCACTGCCACCGTACGGGACCAGTATGTGCGCGGGCAGGTCAATTCACGCACCGCTACCCGCAGCGGGACGAATAAGGCTTTGAAACGGAGCATGGCGAACTCCTGAACATCGAATCGTGGAAAGGCGCGAGCCTCCCGAAGAGCGATCCGCCAACATATGAGGGGGCGAGGCCGGGAGACACCTTCCCCGGTCGACAACCCAGACCTTACCACCGATCTTGGTGGAGTCTCAGACTCGTGAATCACCCATCCAGGAAGTTCACCATGCGGTCCAACAGAGTCAGCTTTTTCGTCATGGCGCTCGCGCTTTCCTCTCTGGCCTGTCAGTCCGGGTCGTTCGATGTGGTCGAAGCATCCATCGCGGAGATCCAGGACGCCATCGTAAGTGGGCAGACCACGTGTAGGGCTGTGGTCCAGGCCTACCTGGACCGGATCGAGGCCTACGACGAGTCGACCGTCAATGCGATCACGGTGGTGAACCCGAACGCACTCTCCCGGGCCGATGATCTGGACGGGCTCCTCGCGGCAGGCCTCGAGCCACCGCAGCTCTTTTGTGCCCCGATGCTCATCAAAGACAACTTCGACACCTACGACCTACCCACGACCGGTGGCTCGATAGCCCTCATGGGAAGCCTGCCTCCGGACGATGCCTTCATGGTGCGTCGTATCCGAGAGGCCGGAGCGGTCATCGTGGCGAAGACGAACATGGCGGAGTGGGCCTTCAGCGCTCGCCAGACTGTGAGTTCGTCCTACGACACGACGTCGAATGCCTACGCCTTCGACCGCGTGCCAGCGGGATCCAGTGGTGGCACCGCGTCGGGCGTCGCCGCCAGTTTCGGAGTGGCCGGGCTGGGCAGCGACACGGGAAACTCCATCCGTGGCCCCTCCTCACACCTGGCTCTGGTGGGGATCCGATCCACGATCGGCCTCACCAGCAGGGACGGGGTCATTCCGCTCTCCTTCGACCGGGACATCGCGGGCCCGATGGCCCGCAGCGTCGAGGACGCGGCACGGATCTTCAACGTTGTAGCCGGCTATGATCCCGCCGATCCGTACACCGAAGCCGGACGCGACCGGAAGGAAGCCGACTACACGGTCGCGCTGGATCCGAACGGTCTGCAGGGCGCACGCATCGCCGTGCTACGCCAGCTCGTGAACACCGAAGACGCCGACACCGCGGTCGTTCGCGTCTTCGAAGAGGCCGTGGCGGACCTGGCCCGCCTCGGCGCCACGATCGTGGATCCCCTCGATTTCGACCTCCAGGCGGAACTCGATCGAGAGGGCATGTTCTGCCGGCGATTCCGCTACGACATGTACCAGTATCTGTCATCCCTCGGAGAGGACGCTCCGATCCGGGACGTTCTCGAGGTGCTCGAGACCGGACAGTACGCCGACTACTCGGAGCAGTCTCTGCGTCGTCATGAAGAGATGCCCATGGACGTGCACCCGCGCGACTGGGAGACGCCCTGCCCCGACTTTGCCGAGCACGATCAGCGGCAAGGCTACCTCGGCGAACTGCAGGCGGCCATGGACGGGGCCGAGGTGGACGCGATCATCTACCCCAGCTGGACGAACCCCCCGGCCCATCTGGATCGAGCCCGAGAGGAGTACCTCGGGGACAATAGCCAACTCGTGGCGCCCGCGACGGGCATGCCCGCCATCACCGTGCCCATGGGGTTCACCTACGGAACGCTCCCGGCCGGACTCCAGATTCTCGGGCGACCCTATGACGAGCTGCGCCTCTTCCGGTTGGCCTACGCATACGAGCAGGGTACACACCACAGGCGTCCACCGGCAGGCTTCCCGGCGCTGTGACGTCACGCAGGCCGCACAGCAACAGGGGTGACGGCCGCCGGCCGTCACCCCTTCTGCCCATACGCTGGTGCGCAACAGGGCTTCAGTTGTCCGGGGTGTTGATCCTGAGCGGCTGTACTGCTGACGACCGGACGGACGGCACGGTGCAGTATCAGGACACGAGCTTCACCGTGCCCGATGCAGGTGAGCCCACGTACGAGACGGGCCTGGGCCCGGTGGTGGGGATCGACGAGGCCCATCACAACTACCACAGAGTCGACGGGCGTTATCGCTCCTTCGCGGAGGTGCTCCGGGCAGACGGGTACAGCGTCGGTGCCTCCACGTCGGTCTTTTCCGTCGACGCGCTCAATACGCTCGACGTCTTGGTAATCTCGAACGCGCTCGCAGAGGAAAAGGAAGAGGAGTGGAGCCTGCCTACCCCCGCTGCCTTCACGGCAGACGAGGTCGAAGCCGCGGAAGCGTGGATCCGGAGAGGCGGCCGGCTGATGCTGATCGCAGACCACATGCCCATGCCGGGAGCTGCCGAGAACCTCGCGTTGGCGTTCGGCGTGGTCTTCCACGACGGGTACGCGTTCAACGCCGACAGCACGCATACGATGGTCTTCTCGAAGGAATCGGGACAGCTCGCGGATCACGTCGTCACCCGCGATGAGGGGGGAGGAGAGATTCCCTTCGTAGTGACGTTTACCGGACAGGCGTTCCGTATTCTGCCCGAGGTCATCGCGCACCCGCTCTTCCTGCTCGCCGATGATTCGTACGTGCTTCTCCCCACGCGGGCGTGGGACTTCGATCAGGACGCACCTCGGATCCCGGGAGCAGGGCTGCTACAAGGCGCCCTGGTCGAGCACGGCGAAGGCCGGGTCGCCTTCTTCGGTGAGGCGGCAGCCTTCTCCGCCCAAATCCAGGAGTGGGAGACCGGCCCCATCCCATTCGGGATGAACGCCCCGGAGGCGCGACACAACGCCCGCTTCCTCCTCAACGTCATGCGCTGGCTGTCGGGCTGACCCTACATCGGGTCGGGGCTTGATTCGCGGGAGCCTCCGCTTCAATGTGGAAGGATTCATTACACCTGAGGACCGCGATGGAGGACGTTACCAGCATGGAGGCCGCCGGCACTCCTGCCACCGGAGGGGGCTACGAGTGCAGCCCCGAGGACGACGACCTCTTCAAGGGGCTGTCCAATCGGATGCGGTATCTGGCGGTTCTGCTCGTCATCCTCGCGCTGCTCGGCATCCCCGCCATACTCGGAGGCGGCGGATATACGGCACTCGTCACGCTCCTCTACACGGTCACCGGGGTCCTGACCTTCGGCGTCGCTCGATCGCTGCGACGCATCGTGACCACCGAAGGAAGCGACATCTCCCATCTCATGTCGGCGCTCGGGAGCTTGAACAACCTGCTCACTTTCGTCGTCATTTTGGTGACCATCCTGCTGACCGTCGGTGCGGGTGGCATCCTGGCCGCACTCTTCATCGCGGTGTTCCTCTAGCACGTCCACTGGAGCACCGCACGCCCCCCGTGGTTCCTTCTCTGGAGACCGCAATGCGGCTTGCTGTCGTTACCCTGGTGGCGAGCCTCCTCGGAACGCCTCTTTCCGGCCAACAGCTGGAGATCTACCACATCGACGTGGACCAAGGGGATGCCACGCTAGTCGTCTCGCCGACGGGTGAGAGTCTGCTGATCGATGCCGGCGACAACGGCCGCGGCCAAACGATCCGACAGGTACTGGCGGAAGCCGAGGTCGAGAGAATCGACCACTTCGTGACCACCCACTACCACTCCGACCACTACGGAGGGATCGACGAGCTGACCTCCTCACCTGCGATTCCGATCCTCAACGCGTACGACCGAGGCGACAAGGGCTTCCTTCCGGCCAGCAAGACGACAGGCCTACGTTACGTCGAGTACGACACGGCCATCGGACACCGCGCCCAACACCTGCAGCGCGGAGAGTCCTTCACGCTGGGAACCGTCATGGTGACCTGCATCGCCTCTGGCGGGGTCGTCATGGGTGAGCAGAACGCCCAACCAGGACGCGACGAGAACGACATGAGCGTAGCTCTCCTCATCGAGTGGGAGGGCTTCCGGCTCTTCGTCGGAGGAGACATCGAGTCCTTCACGGAAGAGAAGATCGCCACTCTCGACGCGGTCACGAACGTGGACGTCTATCAGGCCAACCACCACGGATCCCATTCGAGTACTTCGGCGGCCTTCATCCAGGACCTCTCACCAACCGCGGTCATCATCTCCAATGGAGACCGAGCCGACTATCGCCACCCACGTCGGGTCACCCTCGAGGCCCTCGCGGCTCTACCGGAGCCCCCTGATGTGTTCCAGACCAACCGCTACACGAAGGGTGGGCTCGGAGGCAACGTGGCGGACCCGTTCATCGCCGACCTCGATCCCGCCGGGTCGGAGGGGACGATCCGCATCACTGTGGACGGGGGCGTGGGCCGGTACACCGTGCGCTACGGCACCCAGGAGCACGTCTTCGACATCAAGGACCGGACGGCTCCTGACGCCGTGATCGTGATCGAGAGCCTGCTTCCCAATCCTGTCGGGGCGGATCGCGAATTGGAGGAGGTCACCGTTCGGAACGATGGCCCGGGTGCGGTCGATCTCGCCGAGTGGTACCTACACGATGAGGCGCTACGCCGGTGGCCCCTCACGGATATGGGTATCCTCCAAGCAGGGGGAACCGCAACGACCCAGAGGCGTGGACAGGCGCTCAACTTGAACAACGCGGGTGACACGATCATCCTCGTCGATCCGACGGGCCAGATCAGAGACCAGTTCGGATATGCCGCCAGCGCGGAAGGGGTCCGCATCGTGACGGGACATTGAGGCGACCTGTGGCGCCTCGGCGGGCCCTTCGCCGACGCCCCTCGCCGACGCTTCTCCCCGACCGCCGACTCCGGCTTGCGAACGCCGACAGCGCGGCCTAGCGTCGGCGAACCCGGAACCCGTAGAGGAATCCCTGCATGCACGATCGCCTGCTCGCCATCTGCCCATATCTAATGGGCCTCACGCTCCTCGTCGGTCTCAGCGGCTCACACTCCATGTACTGAGGTGACCATGAACGCTCCATCCGCACTATTCGCCTTATCCCTCACGTTCTTGGCACCTGCAGGAGCCCTCGCCCAATCCGGAGTGCCCGATCCGGCGGCTCCCGGCGACGGGGTCATGACCATGACCCTGACCGGTGACGCCATCATCACCCGGGCCCTCTCGCCCTACGTAGAGCCGTCCTACCTGGAGATGATCGACCTCCTGAGAAGCGCCGACATGGCCTTCACCAACCTCGAGGTGCTGCTCCACGACTACGAGCCCTACCCGGCCTACCAGAGTGGCGGCACTTGGATGCGCGCCGCCCCGGAGATGGCCGACGAGCTGGTGTGGGCCGGATTCGACATGGTGTCGTTCGCCAACAACCACACCGGCGACTACGGCCCACTCGGGGGACAGCTCACTCGCCAGTATGCACGAGCGGCCGGGCTGGTGGGCGCCGGCTCAGGCGAGGATCTCAACGAAGCCCGGGAAGCGAAGTTCCTCGAGACGGCCGACGGTCGCGTCGCACTCATCTCTTTGGCTTCCACCTTCACGGCCCATTCGGTCGCGGGCCTGCCGGGAGCGGCCACGGTGGGTCGTCCCGGACTCAATCCCTTACGGCACGAGCGCTGGCGGGTGGTGACCCGTGACCAACTCGAGAGCCTGCGAGAGGGGGTCGACGGGGTCGGGGTCGGTGTACCCGAGGGCGGTAGCGGATTCACCGTCTTCGGAAACCGCTTCGAGGTCGGGAGCGACACCGGCATCCACACCGCGCCCGATCCCGATGACGTTGCGGCGATCACCTCGGTGGTCCGGAACGCGAAGATGCTGGCCGACTACGTCGTAGTGTCGATCCACGCTCATGAAGGAGGGGCGCACCGGACGATCCCTGCCGATTTCATCATCGAGTTCGCCCACGCCGTCATCGACGCCGGCGCAGACGTTATGGTGGGGCACGGGCCCCATGTGCTCAGAGGTGTGGAGATCTACAACGGGAAGCCGATCCTCTACAGTCTCGGGGATTTCGTCTTCCAGAACGAGACGTTACTGCGCCTTCCGGCGGAGAACTTCGCCCGGTACGACTTGGATCCGACAGCCGGCGTCAGCGCCTTCAACTACGAGCGCTATGCAGGTGACACCCGGAGCTTCCCGGCGGATCCCGAGATCTGGGAGGGAGCGATCGCCGTACCGTCCTTCCGCGGAGGCGAGCTCGTTGAGCTACGCCTGCTCCCGGTCACACTCGGCTTCGGCGAGCCACCGTCGGTACGGGGACGACCGCTACCGGCTACTGGCGAGCTGGGGCGGAAGATCGTGCAGGATGTGATCGACCGCTCCGCTCACTTCGGGACGACGGTAGAGGCGAAGGACGGAGCCGCGCTGGTGAGCATCCCGCGATAGCTCGCGCGGGAGGCCCTAGCTGGCGGAGTCTGTTCCCAACTGGCGGGGCAGGTCCTAGCTGTGAGGCAGCCTGGGACGTAGCAGGCCATAGACCCACGCGCCGGTAAGTGCCGCGAGGAGCCCGACCAGCATAACCCACACGCCGGCTCCGATCAGAGCGTAGATCGGGCCCGGGCAGGCACCGAGCAGCCCCCAACCCAGCCCGAAGAGCGTACCCCCGATCCAATGCTGCGGCCCCGGCCGGCTGTCGGCGGGGGTGGGAAACACGATCGGTCGTCCCGTCAGCGTGCGCACCTGGGTCTTCTTGATCAAGAAGATTCCGATCGCGCCAACGGCCACCGCACCCCCGATGATCCCGTACATGTGGAACGAGTGGAAGCGAAACATCTCCTGGATCCTGAACCAGGAGACTACTTCGGTCTTCACGAACACGATCCCGAGGTAAACGCCCAAGAGGAGGTAGGGCCCTACGGGCTCGGATCTACTGAGAGTCTCTTCTTGCACAGGTCAGAGAATCAGTGGGAGGAGAAAGTGGGTCACGATGAGCCCACCCACGAAGAAGCCGATGACCGCCACGAGAGACGATCGTTGGAGGTTCGACAGTCCCGAGATGGCGTGCCCTGACGTGCAACCGTTGGCATACCGCGCTCCGAACCCGACCAGGAATCCCCCTGCCACGATGAGGACGAAGCCCGGGACCGTCGCCAGCCCGCTCCAGGAGAAGATCGAAGACGGTACCAGGCCTTCGCGATCCTCCAGACCCAACTCCGCGAGTGCCACCCACGTACGCTCGGAAATGGGCAGGACCGGATCGGGGGACGCTAGGAAGGCAGTCGCGATCACCGCGCCAATTACCATCCCCAGAGCCATCAGGAGCTGCCAGCCGCCCCGGGAGCGCCAGTCGTACCGGAAGTACTCGAGCCCGGCGGGCACCGTGGCGGCGCACATGTGACGCAGGGTCGACGACACGCCCCATTTCTTCGCGCCGTACAGGTAGACGATCGGGACCACAAGCCCGATCAGAGGTCCGCCAACCCACCAGGGCCAGGTTTCTCGGATCAATTCCCTGCGGGAGCCCCGGCAGCGTTCACGGTGATGGCGGCGGTACCAGATACTCCACCCGTCGAACCCGTGATGGTGACGGAACCGATGGCGAGGCCGGTCAGGATACCATCGGACGCCATCTTGGCGACGTCCTCGTCGGAAGACAGCCACGCGATGGTCCGTCCGGTCAGCACCTGACCCTGGGAGTTGACGGCCTCACCGACGAGCTGGAGCGTCTCGTTGACGAGAATGGTCGCGCTCGGAGGGTTCACTCGTACCGCGATCACGTCCTGACAACCCGTACATCCGTTCGACGGACCGCTAGGGCCGTTGAAGGCGTTCGACTCGGTGTCGACTCCGCAGGATACGGAAAGAAGAACGCCAACAATGATGACTGGCGCCGAGAGTCGCGTCGGGCGTCTTCGCCTCATTGCGTTCGTACCTCCTCAACAAGGGACCATCGAATGACGGAGAATAGAGGGTCGGCGTCGATAACGCACAATCCCTCTCGACCGCAGATTTTACGTCGGCTTGGCGCCGGGGGTTACGCGAGGTGGATTGGGGGAGTCAACGCAGCGAACTCATCTTCTCCTCGGTCTGTTCCCACTGAGCCGTGAGCCCGGCGACCTCATCCTGCGACCGCGACCGTTCGTCTTCCAGAGCCCGCACATCCTCGGCCGCGGTAGTCTCGTAGTAGTCGGGCTCACAGAACATCTCGTCGATCGCGCGAACCCGAGCTTCCGCGGCGTCGATACGTTCCATCAGGCCGTCGAGTGTCTTCTGCAACCGGCCGAGGTCGGCCTTGTTGTTCCCTCCACCCGTCTCGCGCTTCGCGCGATCCCCCGCCGTCCTCGACTTCCGACGGGCCTTTCCCGCCGTCGACGAGTCGTCGGCTTGCCCCTTATTCTTCTCGCGCTTGGCCTTGAGTATGACGCGGTCGGCATCGAGGTGATCGTCACCGCAGAAGTGCACGTATTCCTCATAGGTGCCCAGATAGTCGACGATGTCATCGGGCTTCACTTCGACCACGCGTGTCGCGAGCTGGCTCACGAACCAGCGGTCGTGTGATACCAGCAGCAGCGTTCCCTCGAAGTCCCTGAGGCCCTCCACGAGCGCCTCGATAGACTCGAGATCCAGGTGGTTCGTCGGCTCGTCCAACACGAGCACGTTCGGCCGCTCGATCGCGAGGCGGCTGAAAACCAGACGTGCCGCCTCTCCACCCGAGAGAGCGCTCAGGCGCTTCTTCCCGTCATCGCCCGAGAAGAGCATCATGCCCATGCGGGCCCGAACGTAGCCGATATCCTTGTCGGGGCAGAAATCCCACACCCACTCCTCCGCCGTGCGAGTCGGGGACTCGAACTGCTCGTGGTGATCCTGTGCGAAGTATCCGGGGTGGGTCTCATAGCCCCAGACCACCTCACCGCCATCGGCCTCGAGATCACCCACGACGATCTTCAAGAGGGTGGACTTCCCGATGCCGTTGGGCCCCATGATGGCCAACCGATCGCCTCGGTTCACGACGAGGTCGACGCCGTGCAATACTTCGTTGTCGCCGAACGCCTTCTTGACGCCTTTGATCTGAATGACGTCCCTCCCGCTGTCGCGTACCTGCTCGAATCGGAAGGTGGGGTAGCGCCGAGAGCTCTGCGGCAACTCGTCGAGGGCGTCCGCCTTCTTCTCGATCATGCGGACCCTGCTTTGCGCCTGACGTGCCTTGCTCGCCTTGGCCCGGAACTTGTCTACGAACTTCTGGTGATGAGCGATCTCTCGCTCCCGAGCCGCGATGTCTTTGCCTCGACGCTCCCTCTCCGACTGCTTCGCCTGCAAAAAGGCGTTGTAGTTCCCGTGGTAGAGCGTCACGGTCTCGTAGTCCACATCGAGGATGTGGGTCGAGATGTTGTCCAAGAACCGATGGTCATGGGAGATGACGACCAACGGCCCGGAGAAGTCGCGAAGGAACATCTCGAGCCACCGAATCGAGAGGATGTCGAGGTGGTTCGTGGGCTCGTCGAGAAGAAGGGCGTCGGGGGCGCTGGCCAGCACCTGGGCCAACAGGACACGGAGCTTGAAGCCGCCGGATAGGGTCGATAGCGGCTGGCGATGCACGTGTGCGGGCAGACCCAGTCCCTCAAGGATCGTGGCGGCTCGTGCCTCCGCCGTGTATCCGTCGTGCAACTGAACGATCTCCTCGAGCTCGGAGAAGCGATCCGCGTCGAAGTGCTCCTCGGCCTTGGCCAACAGAGCCTCCTTCTCGACCATCGCATCCCAAAGCTCGGGATTGCCCATCAATGCCACCCCGAGAATCTCCTGCTCCTCGTACAGGAACTGGTCCTGACGCAGAACCCCTAGCCGGGCACGCTTGGGAATCGAGATCGTTCCGTCGGTCGCTTCCAGGTCGCCGGTCAGGATGTTGAGGAGCGTGGACTTGCCCGAGCCGTTGGCGCCCACCAGCCCGTAAGACTCCCCGGGATTGAGCTGAAACGACGCGCGCGCGAACAGAATCCGGTCGCCGAACGACTTCTCGAGATTGGATACGGAGATCATAGGGGAAGAATCTAAACGATATCGGCGGCGGCGGGTCCAGTCCCCGGAAGTTGATCATGCGTCACCGGCCCACCATGCTTACTTCATGAATCCTGAGACGCCACACGTCGGCGGCCCACCCGTACGCTCCAGGAACCGAGCATCCCTCGCGCTGTTGGCGTTGATCATTGCCACGGCGGTTGTGCTCGGACGACGCACACAAGGCCAATGGATCGTGCAAGAGCTGAGCGGTACGACGATGGGGACTCTCTACTCCGTCAAATTCGTGGCACGCGACCTGACGGCGGATCGGTATTGGAATGTCCAGCTCGCCGTGGACGCATGGCTCGCTGAAGTCGACGGGGCGATGTCCACGTACGAACCGGACTCGGAGCTGTCGCGCTTCAACCGACATGAGAGCACGGAACCCTTCCGAGTCTCACCCGGTGTACTCGAGGTCTTCCTGCTCGCTGAGGAGGTGAGCGTTGCGAGCGATGGTGCGTTCGACGTCACGGTCGGGCCTCTCGTCGACGCGTGGGGCTTCGGTCCGGACGGCAGCCCCGAAACGATCCCTGAGGACCGCCATCTCGAAGAGCTCCTTAGGCACGTGGGTTTCGGGAAGATCATGATCGACTCCGCGAACTCGAGTCTGATAAAGGGCGATCCGGAAGTCGTGGCCGACCTGTCCGCCATCGCAAAGGGATACGCGGTCGATGGCTTGGCCGACGTGCTGGTCGAGCAGGGCTTCCGCGACTTCATGGTGGAGGTGGGGGGAGAGCTGCGAGCCTCCGGCGAGAAGCCGGGCGGGGTGGATTGGGTGGTCGGGGTCGAGGCGCCTTTACCGGACGCCCGCAGCCTGTACGCCACAATGGAGTTGGATGACGAGTCCGTCGCCACGTCGGGTGACTACCGCAACTTCTGGGACGCTTCAGGCAACCGTTACTCCCACATCATCGATCCCCGGACGGGGCGTCCGCTACCCTACATGGGGGCCGCCGTCACTGTCGTTCATGAGCGGGCGGTCCTGGCGGACGCCTGGGCCACAGCCATGACCGTCCTGGGCCCCGAGCGGGGCGAGACCCTCGCCGACGAACTCGACCTTGGTGTGATTTTCGTGCGGCAAGGGGAATCGGGGCTGACGGAGTCCCGGTCACGAGCACTTCACGACCGCCTACTCGAGCCTCTCGACCCGTAACACATAGTTCACTCGCACTCGGCCCGTAGGGCCCGGTCGAACACCTCTCCCATGGGCATCGTGCTCTCCGTTCCGAAGGCGGCGAGCGTCGCGGCGGCGTGCATGAACTCGGTCAGGCTCCAGAGCCCGTCATCGGACGGACGCGCCAGCCAATCCTGGATGCACTCTGCCAGAGCCTTCCCCTCGGTGTCCGTCGCCAGCTCATAGCGGCCGATGACGTAACCGATGACGGCGTATTGCTTCGCCACGTCCGCGCTCATGAATGCTGAGGCCGACATGGTGGACATGTCCTGGCCCTGGGCCGGCGTCACGGCCGTCACGAGCGCTGCTGCGATCAGAAAGAGTCTCATCATCTATGTTCTCAGGTACGGGGTAATCCGTGTTGCTCGTTCCTCTATACGCTTCCCAGCGCGGTCTATCACACTAGATCGCGTCGCTGACACTCGCGAGGTTGAAGCCCCTCACCTTGAGCGCCGGTACCACGATCGGCGCAGACACCGAACTGTTCTCCCCCGCCGCCACGCGTGTGGGCCGACCGAGCATCTCGACGTTCTGAAGCAACGACACCATCGACTGGTTGAACCGGAAGTTGTTGACCGGCCGGCTGATCTGGCCGTTCTCGATAAGGAACGTCCCGTCGCGCGTGAGTCCCGTGTAGGAGATCGTCCTGGGATTGAGCCCGCGGATGTACCAGAAGCGTGTGATCAGAACACCCCGCCGGATCGACGCGATCATCTCCTCGACCGTGGCGTCACCGCCCGACATGATCAGGTTCGAAGGTGTGGGCTTGGGCTCTCTACCTTGCCGGTCGGCCCACGAACGACTGTAGGCCAGTGACCGTAGGACACCCGATTCGACCCAGACCTCGGGGTGCACCGGGGAGCCGTCTGCTGTGAACGGGGCCGTCTCGGCGTCCGGTTCGGCCGGATCACTCCGGATCGTGATCTTGGGATCGAACACGCGCTCGCCGACCTTCGTGCCGCCACCTTGTTTCGAGAAGTACGATCGACCCTCGTCCGCCGTGCGCGCGTTGAAGGCGTTACGCATGTTGCGCATCAGCATCCCGACCGCGGTCGGCTCCAACACGACGTCATACTCCCCGGGGTCGAGGGCGGTCTTGCCGCGCCAAGCCAAGCACTTCCGAACCGCGACCGTCGAGATCCGTTCCGACTCGATTCGACCCCAGTCTGCCGCCTCGTCCCCTGCCCAACCGGATGACTGGCCGTCGGGCGTCCTCACGGTCAGCGTCGACGCTACCCCAGTGGACGGGTGGTGGGCGAACAGGCCGTTGGATGTGGCGACCGTGGTCGTCCCCGCCCTCGCGTCCATGTATCCCGCTGCGATCGTGTCCGAACCCGTGGCTTCTCTCAAGGCCATCGACATAGACCGCGCCCGGGCCTCGGGCGGCAAGTCACCGGTGCTCGCGTAGTAGCCGTTCACCGTCTCGTACTCCTGCGGCCCGAGCTCCGGAAGGTAGTCGGGGTCCTCAGGCGACAAGCGTGCGAGCTCCTCCGCGTCCCTCACGGCCTGTTCAAGTCCGGCCGGGTCCAGGTTGTTGGTGGTGACCCGGGCGACCCGCTTTCCGAAGACAGAAGTGATGTGGACCGTGGTATCCGTGCTGCCGCCGGCCGTGGTGATCTTGTTCGTGGCCGTGCGCGTGAAGCCTCGCCACCCCGAGTTGACGTTCACTCGGGTATGGTCGGCCTGGGCGAAGCCGAGCACGAGGTTACAGAGCTCACGCGCGTCTTCGGTGGAGAGCCCGCGCTGCGCCGGCGCTTGTGCGGTTGCGAATCCGTTAGTGCTCATCGTCGTCAGGCCGTGTTGAGAATATTCACGTCACGGAACAGGACCGTCGGGCAGCCGTGGGATACGGCGTTGGATTGGCCGGGCTGGCCCTTCGCATCACCGAAGGAGGCCCCCAGGTAGTAGGTGCTCGGCCCCCCGATCACATCGAGGGAGTTCCAGAACTCCGGGGTGCGGCCCTGGTAGGCCACGTCGCGCAGCATGCGGTACTTCTTGCCGTCTCGGATCTCCCAGAACACCTGCCCCGCGAACTGGAAGTTGTAGCGCTGCTGGTCGATGGAATACGATCCGCGCCCCTCCACCATGATGCCGCGGTCCGTGGCGGCGATGACGTCGTCGTGGCTGAGATCGTCCTCGCCCGGCATCAAGCTTACGTTGGGCATGCGCTGGAAGGGGATGCTCGCCCAATTCATGCCGTAGGCTCCGCCGAGGCTCTCGGTGATTCCCGTGTATTCTGAAATCCAGGCCGCCTGCTCACGGGTGGTCTGATAGTTGACGAAGATGCCGTCCTCGATGATGGGCCATTCCGTGGCCGCCACGCCCTCGTCGTCCCACCCGACGGTAGCGCATCCGCCGATTTCGGTGCGGTTGCCCATGAAGGTCATGAAGTCGGGGCCGAGACGCAGATTGTTGAGCATCTCCTCAGGCGGGAAGATGAACGACGTGCCGGCATAGTTCGCCTCGTACCCCAACGTGCGATCTAACTCCGTGGGGTGGGCAATGTTCTCGTGGATGGTGAGCCACAGATTCGACGGGTCGAGCACCAGATCCCAGGTCCCGGGATCCACCGGTGTGGCGGTCAGCTTCATCACCGCCTCCTCGGCCCAGCGAGGCGCGTTCCCGGGAAAGTCGAGTCCTGTGACGTACTCCCAGCCTCGACCTGCAGGCTCTGCGATGGCCCCACGGCTCTGGAAATCCGAACGATCCGACGATACCGCCGTGATGTTCATGCTCGGGTTCATCCGGATGAACGTCTGTTGGATCACCGAGCCCTCGCTCGTGGCCACCAGACGACTCTCCTTCACCGAGCCGATGTTGGACGACACGAACTGGACGCCAGCGACCCTCATCGCCTCTTCGTTCGCTTCGAAAAGGAGCGCCGCCTTCTCCTCGACGGAGACATCGAACGGGTCGATCTCGTGCGGCGTAACCCAACGCCCGTCCGGCACCGCGTCCACCGGGGCGAGAACCGTCTCGCTCGGGGCGAAGCGGTTGTTCGCGGCAGCGATCGCTGCCGCCTCACGGGCCGCCGCCACAACAGCATTGCGACTCACGTCTCGGGTGGCCGAGAATCCCCAGGACCCTCCGACGAGAGCGCGCACGCCGATACCGTACGAGTCTCTCTTGCTGACGTTCGTGATCTGCTGCTCACGTGTACTCACCGACTCGTTCCAGTGTCGGGAGATGCGCACGTCCACGTAGCTGGCACCTGCGGACTGAGCCTCATCGAGGGCGAGGAGAGCCAGGTCGCGCTCGGCGGGATCAGGGGCCGGTCCACTTCCAGTGACACGTGCCCCCGGCTCGCAACCGAAGCTCCCGCCTCCAACGGCCAGCGCCGCACCGGCAACGCCGGCGATCTTGACGAACTCCCTGCGACCGATCCCTCCGAGGCCGGGTGGAAGTGGGAGACTCAGCGGGTGGTTCACGGGGTATAGGACGCCCCGACTCCGTAGAAGCTCGCGAAAGGGATCTTTGCTCATGGTTGCTCCAGGTGGCTTCGGACCGTTCTGGGCGGCCCGTCTGGACTGATCCTGGCCCAGGATGCCAGGTGTCGCAAGGAGACCGCTCAGTCGCCTCCCACGCTTCCTCGGATGCGCTCCCACTCCCCCGAAAGTGTGTCCAGCATCTCGCCCTGGAGCGTACCTCTCAGGCAGCTTGCTCAGTCTGTGGTGAACTCGATCGGCTGAGGTCCACGCCGGTCGAGGTCGAATCCTACTCGGTCGATGACGGCCATGAGCTCGGCGCGCGTGTAGTCGTCGATCTGCAGGCCCGGGGGGCGGATGAAGCTCGAGTCGATGATGCCACGCTTCTGGAACGTGAACTTCCGGTAGCCGAGGCCGATCTTCGGCTGGAACTCGTACCGTATCAACGTCACATAGCGGTCGAAGATTGCCGCTGCCCTCGGCTGGTCCCCCGCCCTGAAGGCCTCGTACACAGCGACGAGCACCTCGGGGAACGCGAACCCGGTCATGACTCCCCTGGATCCGCGCTGGAGCTCCTCGAGGAAGTACACGCCGCCCAGGCCTCCGAAGATCCCCATGGTGTCGGGCGCCAGCTTCTGCACACGGCTCATCTTCGCGAGGGGCGGATAGTCCTCCAACTTGATGTAGCTGACCCCGTCGATCTCGTTCGCCATGCGGGCGATCAACTCCGGCGACAGGATGGTCCGGAACGACTCCGGGAAGTCGTGGATCGCGACCGGGATATCAAGGGCCTCGGCGACCGAGGCGTAGTAGTCGAAGATCACCTGGTCGTTCTGGACCCCGATCGGGGCGACGAACACGCCCTTTGCGCCGAGCTCCTGCGCCTCACGGCCCTGCTCGATGGCCCCCGCGGCTCCGAACGCCAAGACCCCCACCCACGTCGGGAAGGCTCCGGCCGCCTGGTCCACCGCGGTCAGCACGACCTGCTTCCGCTCCGCGTTGGACAACCGGTGTGCCTCGCCCATGAATCCGAGAACGCTGACACCGTGCGCACCGACTGCCAGCTCGTAGTCGATGACACGCCGGAGGCTGCCCTCGTCTACGACTCCTTGGTCCGTAAAGGGGGTGGGGAGGATGGGAAGAACACCTTGAAGCTGCATGAGGCTCATCGTGTTTAGGTGGTCGTGTCAGGCACTGCGGCCACGAACCGGCCGCTTCCGGGCTCTGCACGGACCTGTCCCTGCTCGTAGACGCATCGGCCCCGAAGCCAGGTCGAGGCCACCCGCCCGCGCACCGGACGACCCTGGTAGGGACTCCACCCCACCGCGTAGTGCATCTCGCTCTCGTCCAGAGTCCACTCCGCGTCGGGATCGAAGACGACGAAGTCCGCATCGGCGCCCGCCTCCAGTCGCCCCTTCCGCTCGAGCCCGAACACTCGAGCCGGACCGGAAGCCACCAACTCCAGGAAACGGCCCAGGCCGATGCGGCCGGTCGCAACGCCCTCGCTGTACAGGAGAGTGCCCAACGTCTCTGCCCCCGGCATCCCGGCGTACGCCTCGAAGATGTCCTCGGTCTCCTTCCGGTGCAGCGGATACGGTGAGTGGTCCGACGTGACGATGTCCACCGTTCCGTCCTGCACCTGCTCCCAGAGGCCATCTACATCCTCCTGTGAGCGGAGCGGTGGATTACACTTGGCCCGACCTCCCTGCTCTTTCAGAGCGTTCATGGTGAGAAGCAGGTATTGGAGGCAGGTCTCACCCGTGGCCCGCACCCCCTTCGATCGATTGAAGTGAATGAGGTCGAAGGTGCGGGGCAGCGTGCCGTGAACCATGTGGAGGTGCGCGCCGGTCCAATACGCCAACTCGAGCAGGCGGCCCGCGGCCTCCGCCTCTGCGACGGGGGGGCGGCTCAGCGCATGATCGATGGGCGCCGTGTCGCCTCGGGCTTGAAACGCCTCGGCCTGGGCGAAAACGATCTCCTGGTTCTCCTGGTGGGCAGCGACGGGGCGACCGGTAGCGGCGATCTCCTGGAAGGCCTCGTACAGGCGGCCGTCCGGTATGCGCGGGAAACGAATCGGGTCCACCTCGATCGTGGAGACCTTGAACCCCGCCGCACCCGCCCCGGCCAACTCCGCGATCATGCCCAGATCACCCTCGGGGGGAAACGTGGCATAGAGAGCGACGTCGACGAGTGCCTCGGTGCCGACGTCCGCCACCTTCGCATCGAACCGATCCAGAGAGTTCACCGGTCGGTCGGGCTTGTCGAACGGCATGTCGATGATGGTGGTGGTCCCGCCCGCTGCTGCGGCCCGTGTAGTGGCCGTGACTCCCTCGTCCACGCAGGACCGCGTGTGGACGTGTGCGTCTACAAAGCCCGGGAGGACCAGGTGACCCGCGGCCTCGACGGCTTCGGCGCCGTTGAGAGGCGTCTCGGAGACCACCGCGATCTGCCCAGCCGCAATCCCGAGCCACCCACCTTCGAGCACTCCGCCGTCCGGAAGGGCGACGTTGCCGTGGACGACGAGATCGTAGGTTCCCGCAGGAACGTCACCGTGCAATTCGCCGTCACTCACTAATCCTGCCTCATAGCGTCTGCAGTTTTCTTTCGAGGAAGTCCAGCGTGAGGTGCCCCAGATCGAACACCGGAGTGTCGATCTCAGCGGTTACCTCGTCCAGCATCGCGGCGGGGAACCCAACGTAGTCGAAGACCAGGGCGTCGGCACTGAGCGCGGTCGGCGCATCCGAGAGCCATGAGCCGATCGACGGTCCATCCGGCTTGTCCTCTAGTGGACACGCTCGTGGTCGTCGAATTCGGGGTGGTCGAAGATCATGGTGACTCCGGGGCACGTGGACACCATCCGCGAAGACGAATGCTCGGCCGAGCCGTCCGCCCGGACAAGACCCAAAACGCGAGCACTCTCGGACTCTGTCTTTTACTATCGGCAAGCCTGCCCGTAGGATTGGGTCGGCCGCAATAGCTCCTCAGCGAGGCAGTATGCTCGACTCCTTTCTAGAAACCCTCGCCGTCATCGACTCCTTCCTCTGGGGTCCTTGGACCATGGGCTTCCTGGCGGGAGTCGCGATCTACTTCACGGTACGGTCGGGCTTCTTCCAGATCACAGGGCTCGGCTACATCCTCCGGACCACCTTGGGACGCCTCACCTCCTCAGGATCCGCATCGGCCAAGGAAGATCAGGCGATGACGCCGGTTCAGGCCGCCGCGACGTCGCTGGCCGGAACGGTGGGTATGGGCAACATGGCGGGTGTGGCGACGGCGCTGTCCGTGGGTGGGCCCGGTGCCATCTTCTGGATGTGGGTGCTAGCGTTCTTCGGGATGATGTCGAAGACGGTGGAGATCACCCTTGGGGTCTACTACCGGGAGCGCGGGCCGGACGGCCAGCTACGGGGCGGGCCCCAGTACTACATTCGCCGGGGACTCGGGTGGCGCCCGCTCGCCCTCCTCTTCAGCGCCGGCATGCTCATCAACGCGGTATTTGCCGCCTCGATGCTGCAGTCTCACACGGTGGGCCGCGCCCTGCTGGCGAGCTACGACCTGAACCCCTATGTGGTGGCGGTCTCCATGGCGACCATCACGGCATTGGTCGTTCTGGGCGGCATCCGACGCATCGGCCGGTTCTCCGAGCGGTTGGTGCCGATCATGACGGTGGCGTACCTGCTGGGTGGACTGGTCGTGATCACGGTCAACTTCGCGACGCTCCCCGACGTGCTGAACTCCATTTTCTCGCACGCATTCTCCGCGACCGCGGGGGCTGGAGGTGCGGTCGGGGTCGCCGTCAGCACCGCGATAAAGCAAGGCATGGCGCGCGGCATGCTCTCCAACGAGGCAGGCATGGGGAGCGCGCCGATGGTACATGCCACGGCCCAGACCGAGCACCCGTTCCAACAGGGTGTATGGGGTGCTTTCGAGGTCTTTTTCGACACGATCGTGATCTGCTCCATCACGGCGCTGGCGATTCTCTCCACAGGGGCGATGGCGGGCGGCGAGTCCGGCATCGAATTGCTGCTGGCCGCCTTCGCGGAGGTGTTCCCGCTGGGGGTGGCGTCGATCATCGTGTCCGTCTCGATCGCCACATTCTGCCTCTCCACCCAGATCGGATTCTACGTCTACTTCGAGACCTGCCTGGTGAACCTGGTGGGGGTGCGCCCGGTTCGGATGCTACGCTGGTTCTACTTCTTGCCGGGCATCGTGGTGGCCGGAGTCGCCGATGTGGATCGGCTCTGGGTCTTTGCCAACATCGCGGTCGCGGTGGTAGCGATCCCGAACCTGGTGGCGATGCTCAGTCTCAGCGGCGTTTTCACGAAGCTCATGAAGGACGAACTCTCCGGGGAGAGGCTGTACGCAACGGCCAACGTCGACGACTCGGACTCGGTGTTACGGGGGTTCTCGTCACTCACACCCTAGCCGGAATCAGCACCGCCGCCGTTCGTTCCTGCACGTACTCGAAGGTCACTCCGGGGCTCAGCTCGACGAGCTGAAAGCCCTCGACGACAACGTCGATGACGGCCAGGTTGGTGTAGATACGGTCGACGACGGCGGCTCCCGTCAGCGGGTAGCTGCACGATTCGACGAGCTTGGCATCACCGCTGCGGGTTGTGTGCTGGGTGATGACGTAGACCGTCTTCACGCCGGCCACGAGGTCCATCGCGCCTCCCACGGCGGGGATGGCATCGGGTGCACCCGTGGACCAGTTCGCCAGGTCGCCTGCCGCGGAGACCTGCATCGCACCGAGGACACACAGGTCGAGATGTCCGCCGCGGACCATGGCAAAGCTGTCCGCGTGGTGGAAGTATGCCGCCCCCGGATTTGCCGTCACTTGGCGCTTGCCCGCGTTGATCAACTCGGGGTCGCCCGCCCCCGCTGCGGGCGGAGGCCCCATTCCGAGCAGTCCGTTCTCGGTGTGGAAGATCACCTCGCGGCCTTCGGGCAGGTGCGCGGCGACCCCCTCGGGGATGCCGATTCCGAGATTGACGTATGAGCCGTCGCGAATGTCGAGAGCACAGCGCCTCGCCATTTCATCTCGTGTGAGACCGACGCGGGCGCTTCGCTCACTCACGGGTACGACACCCCTTCAGCGACCAGAGCGGACTCGTGCGCAGGGTCGGCGACAGCGACCACACGGTTCACGAAGATGCCCGGCGTGACGACGACCTCGGGGTCGAGCTCGCCGGCCGGAACGACGGAGGACGCCTGCACAACGGTGGTTGCCGCCGCCATGGCCATGAGGGGACTGAAGTTCCGGGCGGTCTTGTTGTAGACGACGTTGCCATGACGATCCGCCGACCGTCCCTTGATCAGAGCGAAGTCGGCCGTCAAACCGTGCGCCAACAAGTAGTCCCGACCATGGAAACTGCGGCGCTCCATTCCCTCCGCCAGGGGAGTGCCCACCGCCGTCGGCGTGTAGAAGGCCGGAATGCCGGCGCCCCCGGCGCGAATCCGCTCGGCCAGCGTGCCCTGCGGCACGAGCTCCAGCGCCGTATGCCCGCTTCGGTACAGGTCGGGGAACACCGTCGAGTTCGTGGAACGCGGGTGCGAACAGATCATCTTCGATACACGCCCGGTCTTGATCAGGGCGGCCAGACCGACCTCGCCATTGCCGGTGTTGTTGTTTACGACGGTCAGGTCGGTGGCCCCCTGGTCGATGAGCGCATGGATGAGCTCGATCGGGCTGCCCGCCTCACCGAAGCCCCCGATCATCACCGTCGCACCGTTGAAGACGTCCGCGACCGCTTCCGCTACGCTCACCACCTCCTTGTTGATCACCGGAGTTGCGCCTGTGGCCGTTGCCAGGCCCCTTCGTCCACAAGCTGCTGCATCACGACGTCGGTCGCCTGCCGAAAGGCGTCCACGCCCGTGTCGATCTCTTCCTCGGAAATGATGAACGGCGGCGAGAAGGAGATCGTGTCGGTCTGGGGCAGTGCCCGTCCGATGACACCGCGTTCGAAGGCTTCCTTCACGATGCGCGCGGCCACCTTCAAAGACGGGTCGAACGCGACGGCCGGCCCCTGGCTCGCAACGAATTCGACTCCACACATGAGTCCGACGCCCCTTATGTCGCCCACGAGCGGGTGATCCCCGAAGGCGTCCTCGAGCCGATCCTTCAGGTAGGAGCCACGATTCCCGGCCTGTTCGACGAGCTGGTCCCTCTCGATCAGGTCCAGGTTCGCGAGCGCGGCGGCCGCAGGGCCGGGATGTGCCGTGTAGGTGAATCCATGACCAAAAACACCGAAGCGCTCCGCGCCGGAGACGACGGTCCGCCAGACCTCCTCCGACACCATGACCCCCGACAGTGGTGCGTACCCGGAGGTGACACCCTTGGCCAGGACGATCAGGTCGGGCTCGAGCCCGAACACCTCCGTACCGAAGGGTCGGCCCAATCGCCCGAATCCGGTGATCACCTCGTCGGCGATCAGCAGGATGTCGTGGCGAGAGAGCACCTCCTTGATCGCCGGGTAGTACCCCTCAGGGGGTACGATCACCCCGCCCGCGCCCATCACCGGCTCGACGACCATGGCACCGATGGTCTCCGGTCCCTCCGCCTGAATGAGCTGCTCGAGATCGTCCACGAGCCGGCTGACGAATTCCGCGTCGGTCAGGCCCGCGCCCTCCCACAGTGGCCGGGGTGCGGTGGTGTGCTTCACGAACGGCAGCGGAAGGTCGAACCCCGCGTGCGGGGCGTGTAGACCGGTCAGACTCCCAGACACGATCGTGACGCCATGATAGCCGCGCTCACGCGCGATGATCTTCTTCTTCTTCGGCTTTTCGCGGACATTCTGGTAGTACCAGACGAGCTTTACCGCGCTGTCGTTGGCGTCGGAGCCCGAGTTTCCGAAGAACACCTTCGACATCGGCACGGGCGCCATCTCGATGAGCCGCTGGGCTAGCAGAATCGGCTTGTCGGACGACACTCCCGAAAACGTGTGGCAATACGAAAGCGTGCTCGCTTGCCGCTCTAACGCCTCGGCGATCTCCCTCCGCCCGTAGCCGACGTTGACGCACCAGAGACCCGCCATGACATCGAGGTACCGCCGCCCCTCGGCATCCTCCAGCCAAGCGCCCTCGCCCTTGACGATGACCGGAGAGGGCCCGGCGTGCTCGTGCGTGGCGAGCGCAGTCATCGGGTGGAAGAGGTACCGCCGATCCAGTTCCGACAGGGAAGACATGGGCGAGCTCCTGGCGCTCAGATTGCCGATCATCCGGCGTTCGGTGACATTGGCCTGCGGAATCTCCGGAGGGCCATCATCGCGCGCAAGGAGACCTGACGTTGAAGATCGAGTTCGAGGGTGAGACCCTCGAGGCGCACCCAGGCGAGAGTCTCGCGGCAACGCTCACAGCTCACGGCATCCGTTCGTTTCGCACAACCGAAAGCGGTGCCGAACGCGGCGTCTTTTGCGGCATGGGTGTGTGCCAGGATTGCCTGGTCGAAGTCGACGGTGAGCCGAACCAACGTGCCTGCACGCTGAAGGTCGACCGACCCATGAAGGTCAGACGCCAGGCCGAGGGGCGCACCCTGCCCTCGATCGGCGTGGCGAGTAGGGGTGGCCCCCCGATCACCATCGAGGAGATCCCGATCGAGCGCCCGGAGGTGCTGGTGGTCGGTGCGGGACCGGGAGGGCTCGCCGCAGCCTATGCCGCCCGCATCGCCGGCGCCGAGGTGCTCGTTCTCGACGAGGGATCCTCGCCGGGCGGGCAGTACTTCAAACAGTGCTCCGCCGCGGAGGTCGTTCCGCCCGACGCGCAGCATCGCGAGGGGCGGCACCTCATCGACGAGGTCCTCTCCGCCGGCGTAACCGTGCTCTCGAACGCGTTGGTCTGGGGAGCGTTTCCGCCGTTGGAGTTCGCGGCGACGATCGGTGGGAGCACCGTGCGCGTGGAGCCGCACAAGGCCATCGTAGCGACCGGCGCCTACGACCGAGGCTGGCCGGTGCCCGGATGGACCCTCCCGGGGGTCATGACGACAGGGGCAGCCCAGACCATGTGGCGTACCGCTCGCCGCCTGCCCGGGCAACGCGTACTGATCGCCGGCAACGGCCCGCTCAATCTCCAACTCGCCTCCGAGCTCGTTGCAGGCGGAGCCGAGGTGGTTGCCGTGGTCGAGGCGGCGCCTGATGTGGGCGCACGCCGGGTGAAGGAGATCGCCACCATGCTCGCTAGTGCGCCCGGCCTAGTGGTCGAGGGAATGAGCTATCTGTCGAGGTGCCGCCGTGCCGGCGTGCGGATGATGAACGGATCCGTTCTGACGTCGGTCGAGACCCACTCGCGCGGTCTGCTGGCGACGATCGCCGGGCGCGACGCCGCCCGTTTCGAAGTGGATGTCGTATGCCTCGGCTACGGGTTCCATCCCTCGAATGAGCTGTTGCGTGCGCTTGGTTGCGCGCATGTGTTCGACTCCGAACAACGCCGACTCGCCACGGTACGCACCGCGCAGGGCGCGACCAGCGTGGAGGGCGTCTGGGCGCTCGGCGACTGTACCAGACTCGGAGGGGCGCGGGTCGGGCTGGCCGAGGGAACCCTGGCGGGCTTTGCCGCCGCCCGAGCCTTGGGCCGTCCGCTCTCGGCCGAGGCCGCGCGCTTGGAGGCGCAGGCGGAAGCGGACGCCGCGCGTCACCGCCGCTTTCAGACGGCACTGTGGCGGATGTACCGAATTCCGGAGTCACTGCTGCCGCAGCCCACCGGCGACACTGTGATTTGCCGCTGCGAGGAGGTGTCCTATGGTCAGGTCGAGGCGGCACTGGCCGAGGGTGCGACCTCACCGGGCGAACTCAAGCAGCGGACCCGGATCGGGATGGGACGTTGCCAGGCGCGGTACTGCGGACCCTCGCTCGAGGCCTTTCTGGCCCAGCGTACCGGCCGCATCAGAGGCGAGTATTCCGGCTTTGCCCCCAGAGTGCCCGTCAAACCGGTGGCGGTAGCGGATCTCGTGAACCCAGGGACGGATCTCGCCGACCCCAGCGACGCCTAGGGGCTTCGCTAGTGCACCCGCCCTCTCCCAACGACGCGCTCCCGCCCACCCCGAACGACGCACTCCCGCGCCACACCGAGACGGTGGTGGTGGGCGGGGGGATCTTGGGGCTGTGTGTCGCGGCATTCCTCGCCGAAGAGGGTCGGGAGGTCACGATCATCGACGCGGGTCGCCCCGAAGGCACGACGACCAACGCCGGCAGCCTTCACGTCCAGATACAGAGCCGGTTCATCCGCATGCACCCTGATCAGGTACCAGCCCTGGAATCGGGCCTTCACCTATATCCGAAGGCGGTCGACTTCTGGCTGCAACTGCAGCGCCACCTGGACGCCGACTTCGGGCTCAAGGCCTCGGGTGGGCTGATGGTCGCCGAGAGTCGGGGGCAACTCGACTTCCTCGCCCAAAAGGCAGAGCGCGAGCGGGCTCTCGGGCTCGACACGAGGATCCTCGAGCGGGCCGAACTCGAGCAGGTAGCGCCCTACCTCGGCCCGGCGGTGGTGGGCGCGGAGCTTTGCGCCAACGAGGGCCGGCTCGATCCGCTCAAGACCAACATGGCTCTGGGGCGTTGGGTCAGCAGGGTCGGAGTCGCCGTCATCGGCGAAACGCCGGTCGATCGGGTGAGTCGTGACGGCGGGCGCTTCAAGCTCGACACGTATCGCGGAACGGTTGGTGCGGCAACCGTCGTCATCGCGGCGGGGCCCGGCTCACGGGCTCTTACGGAGCCGTTCGGCCTCAAGCTCCCCGTGGAGGCCGAGCCACTTCACATGAACATCACCGAGCCGACGGAACCGTTCATCGGTCACCTGGTCCAGCACGCCGATCGCATGATCACGGTCAAGCAGCTCTCGACCGGTCATGTGGTGATCGGGGGTGGGTGGCCGGCGGAGTTGTCGCCCTCTGAGGACTACACCGCGGTCCGACTGTCCAGCATCATCGGCAACACCTCGCTCGCGCAGCATATCGTACCGGCGATCGGCGCGCTTCGGATCATCCGCACCTGGGGCGGCATCAACACCACGACCGGCGGGCCCGGCATCCTCGGCCCGATCGATAGTGTTCCGGGTGCGTTCTTGGTGATTCCGGGGGAGGCTGGCTACACTCTTGGCCCGCTCTCGGCACGGCTCGTCGCGGACGCGGTGCTCGGCCGGGAGCCTGCGGAGGATTTAGCGCCGTTCTCGCCAAATCGATTCTTGTGATGCGTGCTAGGAGTCAGACATCGCCTATGACTGAGGGGCCAATCATCGGGGGCGCGACAATGACCCGGCGGGACGCATTAAAGTATCTCGGATGGGCCGGGGTCGCGACGGCGGCGGGGGCGTGCGGGGGGACGGAAACGAACGGGACCGAAGGCGTCACGCTCCGGTGGTGGTCGACCCAGGGCGCGCCCGCTCAGCTCGCTGCGTATCGAGGGCAGATCGCCGCATTCGAAGCCGCTCAGCCGGGAGTCAAAGTCGTGTTCGAGACGATGTCCGACGAGGGCTACTCGACCCAACTGGCCGCTGCGTTCGCATCCGGAGAGGTGCCGCACCTCATCACACATCTGCCTTCGTTCGCCATCCAGGGTTACTACTCTCACGGGCTGATCGAGCCGTTCGACGACGTCATCGAGTCGATCGGAGCGGACGACTACTACCCCGGGGCGAACGACGTCTATCGCGCCGCCGACGGTCAGTACGTCGGTACCGCGATCGGAAACACCGCAGCCGACATGCTGTGGATTCGCCGCGACCTGATGGAACGAGCGGGGATCGAAGCGATCCCCGAAACCTGGGACGAGCTGCGCGCGGCCTGTCGAGCGATGCAGACCGGGGGCATCTACGGTGCCCCTCTCCCGTATGGTCTGAATTCCGCCAACTCGCTGACCTTCATCGGCTTCATCCATCGTGCCGGGGGCTCAGTGTTCACGCCCGATCTCGAAATCGCTTTGAATCAGCAGGCGACCTACGACGCCCTCGAGTTCTACCGATCCATGCGTGAGCTCTGTCCCCCGGGCGCCACCGGGTATTCATGGGGTGAGATGCTCACGTCTTTCGTGAGCGGGGCCACGGCCACCGGGATCTACGCCGGCCGGGTGCTCGCCAATGTCGCGGCGCAGAACCCCCAGATCGCAGACTCGATTACCTGCGCGCTCTATCCCCGGATGTCGCGGGACATCCCGGCTTGGACCTACAACGACTTTCCGGGTGTGTGCATTCCCTCGGCAGCCGCGAACAAAGAAGAGGCAAAGCTCTTCGCGGCATTTCTATTCGAACCTGCGGGCTACATCCCCCAGTTGCATGCTGCGCCCGGACACGTGCTGCCCGTACTCCAGTCCGTCGCCGAGGACCCGGCCTACCGCGATAACGAGATCATCAGCAAGTACCCGCAGGAGATCGACCTCATGGCCTCCGCTGCGGCGAAGGGGTACAACCTCGGCTTCGAGACGCCGGCCCACCGACCGAATCCCAAGGCCGGCGAGATGATCGCCTCGAATGCCATCGCGGAGCTGGTCCAGCGGGTGGTCTTGAACGATGAGAACACCCAGGTCGCCGTCGGCAACACCGCCAGGCGGCTCGAAGAAATCATGCGCGCCTGACCGAGATGAATTCCGCGGCACCCTCGCTCGAGAAGCGCTACGCCATGCTCGGCGCCGTGCTCATCGCACCGACGGTGTTGGTGTTCTGCGCGGTCATCCTCTATCCGCTCGTCTCGGCGATCTACCTGTCCCTCTTCTCGATCTACACCCCGACCCTCGCCGGGGAGTGGGTGGGAGTGGACAACTACAGCGCACTCCTGGCCAGCGGAGACTTCTGGAACGCGGTCCTCAACACGCTGATCTGGACGGTTGGGACCCTGACGCTGCAGCTCGTCTGCGGCGTGGCGGTGGCGCTGTTGCTCAATCAGTCCATCGTCTTCCGCTCGCTGGCCCGCAGTCTGATCCTCTTCCCTTACTTCCTGTCGACGGTCGTGGCGGTCCTCGTGTGGCGGTGGCTCTTCAACGACCTCTACGGGATCCTGAACCACACGCTCTTGGTCACGGGGCTGATCGACGCGCCGGTCAACTGGCTGGGCGAGATGCCCAACGCCATGATCTCGATCATTCTCGTGGGGGCTTGGAAGTACTTTCCGTTCGTGGTGATCGCCGTCCTGGCGCGCCTCCAGTCCATTCCGGAGCAGCTCTACGAAGCCGCCACCATCGATGGGGCCGGCCCGTTCCAGCGCTTTACCGACATCACGCTTCCGCAGCTGCGCGACGTCCTCGTGGTGATCGTTCTCCTGCGTGCGATCTGGGACTTCAAGGAGTTCGACCTGATCTACCTGATGACCGGGGGCGGACCCGTGAAGGCGACGCAGACGCTGTCGCTCCTCGTGTATGAGGAAGCATTCCGGTTGAACCGCATGGGGATGGCGTCCAGCTACGCGGTCGCGATGATGCTGGTGCTGCTCGGGTTTACGTTGCTCTACCTCCGGCAGACCAACCGGCCCGAGGAGGGCTGATGCGCGCGGCACGGGCCAAAGTGATCTGGAGCGTCGTCGCCTGGACGGTCGTGCTCGCGGTCGTCTTTCCGTTGATCTGGATGGTCGTCACCTCGATCAAGCCTCAGTCCGAGCTGTTCCGCATTCCGCCCACTCTGGCGCCCGAAACGATCACGCTCCAGCACTACATCAGGCTCCTGACCGAGACACCGTTCCTCCAGTACTTCCGCAATTCGATGGTCCTGGCGGTTACGACGACCTTCGTGGTCATCGTGCTCGGCACGCTGGGGGCCTATAGCCTGGTGCGTTTCCGGTACCGCGGCCGCCAGACCCTCGCGACGCTCGTCCTGTTCACCTACCTGATGCCGTCGGTCGTGTTGATCATCCCGTTGTACCTGATGATGGTGAAGCTGGGCCTGGCCAACACGCTCGCCAGCCTGGTGATCGCCTACACCACCTTCGCCCTGCCCTATGCGCTCTGGCTGCTGCGCTCCTTCATGGCCGGTATCCCAGAGGATCTCGAATCCGCGGCCTTGATCGACGGGGCGAGCCGCATGGGAGCCTTCGTCGATGTGATTCTCCCGCAGGCTCTGCCGGGTATCGTGTCGACGGCGCTGTTCACGTTCATTCTCTGCTGGAACGAGTACTTGTTCGCGCTGGTGCTCGTGAATTCCGACAATGTTCGTCCTCTGACCGCAGGCACCATGAACATGCTGATCACGGCGTTCAACATCGATTGGTCCTTGCTGATGGCCGCCTCCGTCATGATGAGCCTGCCGCTCATCGTGATCTTCACGTTCCTTCAGGGCACGCTGACGAAGGGCTTCGGCGCCGGCGCGGTGAAGGGGTGACGCGTGGCTGAGGTCGCCTTCGAGAAGGTCCGTAAGGAGTTCGGATCCACCGTAGCGGTCGATGACCTCGACCTGACGATCGACGAGGGGGAGTTCGTCAGCCTGCTCGGGCCCTCCGGCTGCGGCAAGACGACCACGCTCCGGATGCTGGCGGGACTGGAAGAGCCCACCGGGGGGACCCTCCGCATCGGCGAACGAGTGGTGAACGGCGTCCCGCCGTCCCAGCGCGATATCGCGATGGTCTTTCAGTCGTATGCGCTCTATCCGCACATGACGGTCGGGAAGAACATCGCCTATCCGTTGAGGAAGCGCGGCGTTCGTGAGCCCGAGCGCTCCGAGCGTGTCGGGGCCACCGCCCGTCTGCTGGAGTTGGAAGAGCTGTTGGATCGTAAGCCACGCCAGCTGTCGGGCGGACAGCAACAGCGCGTTGCTCTGGGTCGTGCCCTGGTCCGGGAGCCGGAGGTGTTCCTGCTGGACGAGCCGCTGTCCAACCTCGATGCGCGGCTGCGCGCCCACATGCGAGCCGAACTCATCGAGCTGCATCGACGGATCGGGCGAACCATGATCTACGTCACGCACGACCAGCTCGAAGCGATGACGATGTCCACTCGGATCGCCGTAATGAACGCTGGCGTGCTCCAGCAGTTCGCGACTCCTGCGGACATCTTCCACCGTCCGGCCAACGTGTTCGTCGCGGGGTTCATCGGCTCGCCGGGTATGTCGCTGGTGTCGGGGGAGTTGATCTCGGTGAGCGAGTCAGGCGACCGGGACGCAAAACGCGGCGGTGCC
This sequence comes from Longimicrobiales bacterium, assembly GCA_965249725.1. Lineage (GTDB taxonomy): Bacteria > Gemmatimonadota > Gemmatimonadetes > Longimicrobiales > Gaopeijiaceae > CBDDCX01. The sequence continues at coordinate 567,662 of OZ252251.1, read as the reverse complement.
GCGAACCGCGGCGGTGCCGCGCGGTTCCGGGTGCGATGCGACGCACTCGACATCCCTCTTGCGCCCGGGCTGCTCAGGGACTCGGTCGTGCCAGGACCGGTCTCGCTGGGCATCCGGCCGGAGGATATCCTCATCGGGGATGGCGAGCATTCGGCCGACGTGAGGGTTGTCGAGCGAACGGGTCACGAGAGCATCGTCCGGTTGGATGCCGAGGGCACTCCGTTGATCGCCCGTGCACCGGGCGACACGCCGATCAGCGCCGGGGAGACGGTCCGCTTCGCCCTCCGGGGCGAACGCCTCCATCTCTTCGATGCCTCAACGGGCCGGCGGCTCAACGCGGATGGCGCTTCGCCAACATCGCATCGACGCTGAAGGGACCTCCACCCCACGCCCAGACAAGGAGGAAGATGAAGCAGAACAGGATCGGGGCCTCTCCCCCGTTCGTCAACGGCCAGAATGGCGGAAAGTGACGCCACCAGAAGATCACGGCCATGTGGCCGGTCAGGACGAAGGCCACCGGCCGACTGAAGAGGCCCACCGCGATCAGGGCGCCCCCGAAGAACTCGATCATCCCGGCGTTCCAGACCAAGGAGAACGCCTCCAACGGCACTTCGCGCGGCGCGTCACGAAACCAGCCCAGAAGCTTTTGCGCGCCATGCTGCCAGAGCTGAAACCCGGCAACGAAACGCAGCAGACCGTGAGCCAGGTCGCGGAACCACAGGCCTCGTTCTGTCATGATGCTCCATTCCATTTGGAGGTGGATTCGGGTGCAACGGCTCCACACCCGATGACGCCTCGCTCGTTCGCACTGGTACACCGTACTCTTGCCGCACCTCGACCCACAAGACCGATCCTCGCTGTCGGGGTGACTCGCCTCCCCACCATTGTCATCAACGGGCCCTGGCAGCGTTGCGAGTGGACTTTCCGAGCGACTCGCGCGTGCGCTGGAACTCCTGCGGGATCACAAGAAACTCGGCCGCGGCTAGAAGGGCTCGGCGAGCCCGACTTGGATAGGCAAGACAACCCCTCCGCCCCCCACCCTGGGAGCAGTCTCGCTTGGAGTCCGACCGGAGGATATTCTCGTGGGGATGGGAGCATGCCACGGCTGTAGGGTCGTCGAGCGGACGAGCCAGCAAACCGGCGGACCAGCGAACTAGAGGACCAACGCACCATGGATCGAACCAGCGTCGATTGGGCCGGCCCGATGCCGGCCGTCACGACTCCGTTTCAAACGGACGGCGGCATCGATGAGAAGTCGTTTCAACGGAACGTGGAGCGCCTGCTCGCGAGCGGCGCGACCGGAGTCGTAGCCGGTGGCTGCACGGGTGAGTTCTGGGCGCTGACCCACGAGGAGCGCAAACGTCTGTACCACCTGGCGAGAGAGGCGGTCGGCAACGCCGGGACCCTTATCGTGGGCACTGGGGCCGTCACCGTAGACGAGACCGTGGCTCTCACCCGCGAAGCGGAAGAGGCGGGCTGCGATGGCGCCCTGATTTTGCCGCCCTACTTCGTCCAACTGACAGACGACGAGATCTTCGCGCACTATTCGGCGATCTCCGACGCCGTCGGGATCCCGATCCTCCTGTACAACATCCCCGGAAACGCGGTCAACGAACTGAGCCCCTCGCTTGCCGGTAGGCTGGCAGAGCTGGAGCGCGTGGTCGCCATCAAGGAGAGTGGTGGCGACTGGAACAACTACTACGCGACGTTCCTGGAAGTCCGCGATCGGCTCCGCGTCTTCTGCGGTCCGTCCTCGATCTACGGTGTGCCCGCGGTAGAGCTCGGCGCCGACGGCGTCATCGATTGTTTCCCGAACATGTGGATCGACGCGTTAGAGCTCTATCAAGCCCCCGCCAGAGGCGACAAGGAGCGGGCGGGCGAGGTCCAGGCGCTCGGCCGCAAGCTCACCGACCTCTGCACGACCGGTGGGCGGACGCTGTACCCCGCGACGAAGGCCGCGATGGACATGCAGGGACTGCCGGGAGGTGGGCGTCCTCGAGCGCCCTTGCAGCCGCTTCCCGACGAACCACGAAGAGGCCTGGAGAGCGGCCTGGCTGCGCTGGGCCTCCTATGAAACAGGCCTTCCATGCAATCGAGACACAAACGAAATCAACACGATCAACCCTAGTAGGAGTTCAATGATGAGTGCACCCACTCTTCCCAAAGCAGGGCGCGCGCCGCAGCTCGAGCCGCGCGAATATGAAACCAGTTTCGGCGAGTTCATCGGCATCGGCCCGAACGGCAATCTGTGGGTCGACGGGTGCGACGTAGCGGACCTGGTCGAGCGCTTCGGCAGTCCGCTCTTCATCATGTCGGAGAATCAGCTTCGGTACACCTACAGGTCGTTCCGCGACGCCTTCCGCGAGCACTATCCCAACAGCGAAATCCTTTTTGCCAACAAGTCGAACAATGGGTTGGCGATCCGTCACATCATGAACCAGGAAGGGGCGGGCGGAGACTGCTTCGGCAACACCGAGATGTACCTGGCGCTCCTGGCTGGTACGGACCCCAAGACGCTTGTCCTGAACGGGTCGAACAAGGAAGACGAAGAGCTTGAGATGGCTATTGCCAACGGGCTGTGCGTCAACATCGACGCCATGGACGAGCTCGACCGCATCGACGCGGTCGCGAAGCGCCTCGGCAAAGAGGTGGATATCGGGATCCGCCTCGCGCTCGATCTCGACCCGCTGGCCGAGCGCGTGGGCGTCGCCATGCACGGACCGGGCACGTTGAAGGAGCAGAGCGATTCCACCAAGTGGGGCATGACCCGCGAGCAGACCGTCGAGATCGTGAAGCGCGCCCAAGGTATGTCGAACATGCACCTCATGGAGATCCATTTCCACCTGAGCCGCATGTCGAACGTCGCGGCCGACTTCGCCGTGATGGCGGGCGAGATGATTACGTGGGCCGGGTACATTCGTGACGAGACGGGGTGGGCGGCGCCCACCATCGACATCGGCGGCGGCTGGACCTTCGGCAAGTGGTACGGCACAGGCCCCAACTCGCAGATGGACGACGACAGCGCGCCTACCGCGGACGACTACGCCAGAGAGTGCGCCACGGCGATCAAGGACGAGGCAGAGCGTCTGGACTTTCCGTTGCCGAAGCTCCGACTGGAGCCCGGTCGTGCCCTGTCGGGGCCGGCGGGCGTCACGGTCGGGACGGTGGGCGCCGTGAAGACCGGTGAGACCAAGAAGTGGGTCAATCTGGATCTGTCGACCAATCACCTGTCGTGGGCGGCCATCCTCGACTGGTACTACCACGCGCTCCCCGTGCGGAACGCCGGCGCCGAGGGGACCGAAGCCGTCGATCTGGTCGGGCCGCTCTGTAACTCCGACGAGCTCGGAAAGCACCGCAAGATGCCGCCTCTCGTGCGGGGCGATCTGGTGGCTTTCCTAGACACCGGCGGCTACTGCGAGTCGAGCGCGGCTCGCTACAACGCGCAGCGGCTGCCCGCGACCGTGCTCGTGACCGGCGACACCGCGGATGTGATCAGTGACCGCGAAGAGTTCCGGGACGCGGCGGGCCGTTTCCGAGTTCCTCCGCACCTGTTGGCAGGGTCGTTCGCACCCGAGGCCGGGGAGTAGCGCAATGGATCTCGGAATCCAGGGACGCCGCGCCATTGTCACCGCAGCAAGCATGGGACTCGGGCGTGCATGCGCAGAGTCGCTGGCTCGGGAAGGCGTCGAAGTGTGGATCACAGCGCGGACCAAAGAGACGCTCGAAGAGACGGCAGGCGAGATCGCGGCAGCCACCGGAAGCGCGGTCCATGCAGTCCCCGGAGACATCACGATCGAGGACGGACGAGCCGCGGTCCTCGAGGCCTGCCCCGAACCCGATATTCTGGTCGCCAATCCGGGGGTGAAGCAGGTGCCGGCCGACTTCCGCACCATGAGTCGGGCCGATTGGGACCACTGGATGGACGCTCACTTCTACTCGACCCTGGACCTGATCCGTGGGGTGGCGCCGGGCATGTGTGAGCGGCGCTTCGGCCGGATGGTCAGCATGTCGGTGAGCTTCATCAAGTTCCCGCAGGTCGGCTTCGCCGCGAGCCACTCGGCTCGCCTCGGACTGAGCGGTGCGATCGCCTCCATGGTCCGCGAGCTGATTCCGCACAACGTCACCATCAACACGGTGTGTCCCGGGCTCTTCAGCACCGAGGCGCTGCACACCAACCTGCACGCCCACGCAAAACGCGGGAACACGACGTATGAAGCGATCGTCGAAGACCGGAAGAACGGATGTCCGGCAGGGCGCTTCGCCGAGCCGTCGGAGTGCGGCGACCTGGTCGCCTACATCTGCGCGGCGCAGTCGGGGTTCATGACCGGTCAGAACATCATCAACGACGGTGGTGTCTATCAGGGGCTGTTTTAGATGCAGGGGCTTACCTAGATGATCGATCCAAACGATCGGGTCGTCATGCTCTCCGGGGCCACCGGAGGAATCGGGGCAGCGCTTACACGGCGATTGGCCGAGGACGGGTTCCGGCTGTCGCTGGGAGTCCGGGACGTCGCCAAGGCTCGCGAGATGTTTCCGGGGCTGGACTCCGATCGTGGACTGATCTGCCGGTTCGAGGCCGGGGAGGCCGACACGGCCAAGGCCTGGGTCGACGCGACCGCCGAGCACTTCGGGCGGATCGACGCACTCATCAACAACGCCGGTATCCTGCGCCAGGTGTTCTTCGACGAAGGTGACGAGGAGCTGTTGGACGAGCTCTGGACCGTCAACGTGAAAGCGCCGTTCCGGCTCATCCGCCACGCTCTGCCCCATCTGTCCGAGACGGGCAGCGGCCGGATCATCAACGTCGGCTCGACCGATGCCAAGCGGTACCGGGCGGGGGTCTCGGTGGGCTATGCCATGTCCAAGCACGCCGTCCTGGCGCTGAGTCACGCCGCAAAGACCGCCGGATGGGAGCACGGGGTGCGCGTCACGGCCCTCTGCCCCGGCGCGGTAGACACCCCGATGATCCAGTCGATTCCGGGCGTGACACCGGTTGCCGAACGGATCCCCCCCGACACCTTGGCGGAGATCGTCTCGTTTCTGCTGCGTCTTCCGAACAATACTTCGGTGCCGGAGTTGGTGGTGAACACGAGGTTGGAGTCGGGCTTGTAGGGACGCATGAGAGACCGCGCAGAGGACAACTTCACGGTGCTCGATCGCGTTGGGGCGCGCCATGCCTAGTGACAGGAGCGGGGTGGGTGACGGACCGCCGGCGAGGCTAGAGGTCCGACTGCTTGGGGTGGTCGACATCATCTTGGATGGCCGGCGTCTTCGCGCCTTCAACTCTCTTCGCATGCAACGGTCTCTAGCGTTGATCGCGATACGGAGAGACCTACAGCACCGGTCACGCCTCGCGTTCGAGCTCTGGCCCGACTCCGACGACCGTCAGGCGCGCACCAACCTCAGAAAGCTGCTCCACGACTTTCGCCACTCCCTTCCCGACATCGGTGAGTTCCTCGAGATCGACCACGAGATTGTCCGGTGGATTCAGACGGGGCCGAGCGACGTCGACGTGCTGAGGTTCCGCGATGCTCTGGCGGTCGGTGATCTCGAGTTCGCCGCGCACCTCTATTCGGGCGATCTCCTTCCAGCCTGCTATGACGAATGGGTCCTAGACGAGCGAGCGAAGCTTCGGGCCGAGGCGTACGGGGCCTTCGCGCGGCTGACAGAAGAGGCTGCGGGGCGTGGCGACCACGAGGCCACGATCAAGCATGCCCAACGCATCATCGACCTGGAGCGAACCGACGAAGCTGCCGCCCGCATTCAGATCGAAGCCCATCTCGCGCTTGGCGACAGAGCCGCTGCGCTGCGCTCCTACCACCGGCATGCGGAGGTGCTCGAGCGCGACCTCGAGGTGGCACCGGGTGAGGCGATTGAGGCCCTGTACCGACAGCTCCGGGCCGGCACGATCGACCGCGACAAGGCGCTCGGCGAGGACGCGGCACCGGTCGCCGATTCACCGTTCGTCGGCCGAGACCGGGAGTTGAACCAACTCAACGAGGCCTGGAATACCGCGCGGAAGGGTGGAGTGCATCTCTTGTTGGTGACCGGCGAGCCGGGGATCGGAAAGTCCCGCCTCGCAAAGGAGCTCGGCAGGCGCGTTCGAACAGGGGGACACGTGGTGGCATCGGCTCGAGCTTACGAAGCCGCGGGCAGATTGCCGTGGGGCCCCGTCATCGACCTGCTCCGATCGGATGCCCTCCGGAGCCACATCGACACGCTCGACACGGTTTGGAGGACCGAGCTCACTCGCCTCCTGCCCGAACTCCTCGACGCTTCCCAGCTATCTGGACCGAGCCAATCGGGCGACGTGGCTCAGCGGCATCGACTGTTCGACGCGGTGAAGCGGGCCATCGTCGTCGGTGACCGCCCGCGCTTGCTGATCATCGACGATCTGCAGTGGTGTGATGCCGAGACCATCGAGCTGATCGGTTTCGTCGTTCGTTCCGGACAGACGGCACCGGTCCTCATCGTCTGCACCGTCCGCTGGGAGGAGATCGAAGAGCATCATCCTCTCGTCAGACTCGTCGACGCTTTGCGCCACGACCGGGCAGTGACCACCGTGCCACTCGACCCGCTCGATGAAGCCACCACGGCGGAGCTCGCTGCTCGGCTCGGCGCCGAAGACACGATCGACCAGAAGCTGGCGGCGCGACTCTGGGGCGAGACTCAAGGCAATCCACTCTTCGTCATCGAAGCTCTTCGAGCCGGGATCTCTTCCGATGGCAGTCAGGGCGTGCTCACGCCGACCATGCGGGCAGTGCTGCGGGCCCGACTCGGCCAGCTACGTGACGGTGCTCGGCTAGTCACTGAGGTGGCGGCGGTCATCGGGCGACCGTTCTCGGTTGGCATGATGGCATCGGCCGCCGGGATCGGTGAGCACGAGTTGGTTGACGATCTCGACGAACTCTGGCGCCGACGGATAATCCGCGATCAGGGCTTCACGTACGATTTCAGTCACGACAAGCTGCGGGCCGTTGCCCTGGAGATGGTCAGTCCAGCTCGGCGACGGCAACTCCACCGGGCGGTCGCAGAGACGATCGCCATGGAGTTCCAGGGCCACATCGAGGCGGCCGGCCCGCAGCTGGCCGCGCACTATGACCAGGCCGGCATGGTCGAACAGGCCATCGAGGCCTACCGCACGGCGGGGGCTCGAGCGGTGGCGGTGTCGGCTCTCCATGAAGCGGTCACCATGCTTCGTCGAGCGCTCTCGCTGCTTGCGGACCTGCCGACGTCGCCCGACCGAGATGCATCAGAGCTCGACATCCGGATCGCTCTCGGATCACCCCTCGTGGCCCTCGAGGGCTACGGCTCCAGCAGTTCACACCGACTCTATGAGCGAGCCCTTTCGCTTTGCCGCAAGCTCGACCGACCCGTGGACCCACCGATTCTCCGTGGTCTCGGCCTCGCCCGGCTGCAGGGCTGCCGCTTCGACGATTGTAGTGAGCTCGGCCAGGCCCTCCTCGACCATGAGAGCCATGATCCGATCGCCAGAACAGAGGGCCGATATCTACTCGGCGTGAGTGGGTTCTGGCGGGGCGATCTGGCTGTGGCCCGCCACTATCTGGGAGGCGCCATTGAAACCTATGACGTGTCTCACCGCGACGATCATCTGACCTCGTACGCCCAGGACCCGAAGGCTGTTTGCCTCGTACGGCTGGCATGGCTCGAGTTGTGGGCAGGAGATGCCGGCCGGGCCAACGAGACAGCCCGATCCGCTCTCGAGATCGCAGCCGATCTCGATCACCTGATGACGTTGGGGTACGTCACCACGTACGCGGCGATCATCGCGGCTGAATCGGAGGACCTCGTCCGCCTCGCCGAGCTCCTCGGAGATGCCGAATCCCTGTGGCAACGTCTGTCGGAGCGCTACCTGTTGGTCGTCTTGGAGGCGCTCCGGGGCTGGCTGGACGTCTGCGAGGGATCGCTCGGAGGCATCGAGACGATCGTGCGGTCGGTCGCGCGCGCGCGCACCGACGGGGAGACCCTACACCTGACCTACTGTCTCTTGCTGCTCGCTCGAGCGCGCGGCATGGCCGGTGAGCTCGACCGAGGGCGCGCGGCGGCACGCGAGGGACTGTCGTGGTCGGACAGCCATGACCAGCGCTATCTCGAGGCCGAGCTGTGGCGAGTCCAAGGGGAGCTAGCGTATCGCAGTGGAGAGGCCGAAGCCGCGGCGGCTTCTCTGCGCCGTGCGGTCGACCTCGCCTCCGCCCAGGGGGCTGGCTGGCTGGAGCTGCGGGCGCTTCAGTCCCTCGCCCGTCGATTTCCCGATCGGACGGTGCTCGAGCAGCTCGGGGACCTCGTCGACAGCATGCCGTCGGGCCAGGATCTCCCGGCGTTCCGCGCGGCAATGGGCCTGCTGAGCGAGCCTGGTTGAGAGGGAACGCTTCGGGAACGCCCGAGGGTGCATCTTGGCACATCCTACGTGAAACCGAGAGAGGAGCGCCCGATGAGCGACATGATCGATGCACTGACCGAAGCGGTACGGGGGCGCCTCCTTGCCCCCTCGGATTCCGACTACGACGACGCTCGCGCTGTCTACAATGGCATGCACGATCGCAAACCCGGCGCCGTCATCCGGTGCGTGGATGCGGCCGACGTGATGGCCGCGGTCGCCGCCGCCCGCGACGGCAGCCTGGACCTGGCAGTTCGGGGTGGCGGCCACAGCGTTCCGGGCTTCGGCACGGTGGACGACGGTCTGGTCATCGACCTGTCGACCATGAACCACGTTCGGGTCGACCCGGACAAGAAGGTCGCCCGGGTAGGGGGCGGTGCGACCTGGGGTGACGTAGACCACGCGACCTACCCGTTCGGCTTGGCCGCAGCAGGCGGGGTCGTCTCGACGACCGGAGTCGGTGGTTTGACGCTGGGTGGCGGCCTCGGCTACCTGACTCGCAGCGTCGGGTTGTCCATCGACAACTTGCTCTCGGCCGATGTCGTTCTCGCTGATGGTCGGCAGGTGACAGCGAGTGACTACCAGAACGAAGACTTGTTCTGGGCGCTGCGCGGCGGCGGCGGCAACTTCGGTGTCGTCACCAGCTTCGAGTTTCAGCTCCACGAGGTCGGTGACGTCGTCGGAGGCCCACTGTTCTACGAGGTAGACGACGCCGCGGCAGTCCTGGAGTTCTACCGTGAATTCATGGCCGAGGCGCCCGAACAGCTCGGCTGCTTCTTCGGCTGGCAGATCGCTCCTCCCCTCCCGTTCATCCCCGAGGAGCGCGTTGGAGATCTGTTCTGTGTCTTGGTCGCCTGCTGGAACGGTCCCCACGAGCAGGCCGGGCACGTGCTCCAGCCACTCCGTGACGTTGCCGAAGTGAAGGCGGAGCAGGTGGGCGTATTGCCGTTCCCCGCCCTGAACAGCGCCTTCGACGGTCTCGTTCCGAAGGGCATGCAGAATTACTGGAAAGCGGACTTCATCCGCGAGCTCACCGACGAGGCGATTGCGGCTCACGTCGAGCACGGCAAGAAGACACCGCACGTCAGCTCGAGCATGCACCTGCATGCGATCAACGGCGCAGCTCAGCGCGTCGGCGCCGATGAGACCGCCTTCGGACACCGAGACAAGAGCTTCGTCCCGGTGATCGTGGGAATCTGGGACGACCCCGCAGACAACGAAGTCAACATCAAGTGGGTGAAGGACTACTACGCAGCCATTCATCCCCACTCGGGCAGCGAAGGGGGCTACGTCAACTTCATGTCCGGCGACGACGACCACCGTGCGCCTGAAAACTACGGCGCCAACTACGAGCGGCTCGCGGCGGTGAAGGCCACCTATGACCCGGACAACCTCTTCCACATCAACCAGAACATCGTGCCGAGGAGCTAGAGGTGTGGATGGAGCGGTCGGGATGGTCGCACCTGAACTTCCTTTGTTGCCGGGAGGCCCCCCCATGAGCTTTGAGATTGACCAGGAGTTGCTCGATGTCGCCGTAGGACTCGGACCGATCATCAAGGAGCACCGCGCCGAAGGAGAGAGCAACCGGAGGGTATCGGCCGCCGTCATCCAGGCGATGAAGGATGCCGGGTTCGTCCGGATGATGGCTCCCGCGTCGGTTGGCGGACTGGAGTCGGATCCAGTCACCATGGCGCGCGTCTTCGAAGAGATGGCGCGCTTTGACAGCGCAGCGAGTTGGATCCTGCAGGCCGCGAACTCGGGAGATTTCTACTGCGCGCGCCGGGAAGTCACTTCCAAGGGCCTCTGTATCGCTATCCCAGTCTGGGTGAAGGGATCGTCGTTCTGGCGCCCGTCATGCTCGGTGTCGCAAGGCTGGCCATCGAGGAGTTCAAGCGGCTGGCGCTCGGGAAGACGCCTCGAGCCCGACTTTCCGGTCGCACTCTTTGGCCCCACCGCCGAGGGAGGGTAGGCCGTTTCTCCGCGGATCCGACCTCGACTCCGGACGCCGCCTTTCCTTCCGAAGAGCAGACCGACATGGAGTTCTAGCCTTGACTTGGCCTTGCGATCCCGAGCGCACCCGGGTTACCTGAGGGGGCCCCGAGCCCGGCGACGCGACTGTATCCATCGCCCCTGAGGCCGCGGCTCCGTACGCACGGAGTACGTTTGCCCCACCTGCACCAGGGAAGGCCCTTCATGACCCGAGACCGCCCGACCCCGCGATGGGGGATGGTCGCCATCCTCGCCGGTCTGGGTCTGGTCAGCTACCTGACCCGCATGAACCTGTCGGTCGCCGCCAAATTCATGATGCCGGAGTTGGGCCTAACCGAGGTCCAGATGGGTCAGATCTTCGCGGCATTCATGGTGGGGTACACGGTGTGTCAGATTCCTGCGGGCCTGCTCGCCGATTGGCTGGGCCCGCGCAAGGTGCTGGTCACCGCGGTTCTGGGGTGGGCTGTAATCACCGTCCTCACCGGCATCATCCCGGGCACGCTGGTCATGGTGGGTACCCCGGCCCTCATCGCGCTAGTCGTGCTCCGCCTGATTCTGGGCGCGCTTCAGTCGCCGACGTATCCGGCGGGTGCCCGCGAGATGAAGGCCTGGTTCGAGCCCGACGAGCGGGCAGTGGGATTCGGCATCATCATCGCCGGCACGATGCTGGGGTCCGCGGTGACTCCGCCGGTAGTCGCGTCACTCATGGTCGCGATCGGGTGGCGGGCCTCATTCTACTGGGCCACGATCCTTCCGCTCATCATTGCCTTGCTGTGCTGGCGCCACCTCGCGAAAGCAACGGCCGACGGGGGCGCGCGCTCCGCTTCGGCCGGCCAGTCCTCGGGGGTGCGTGGGATCGTGGGCGAACTCTGGAGCGTGCTGCGCCAGCGAAGCCTGCTGTACCTGTTCTCGAGCTACTTCCTGCTGGGATGCCTGTGGTACCTGTTCATCTTCTGGTTCTTCCTGTACCTGGTCGACGTGCGCGGCTTCAGCGTTCTACAAGGCGGGGTGTTCGCTAGCTTACCGTTCTTCGCCGCCACCGTAACCTCGCCGCTCGGCGGCTGGATTTCCGACAAGCTGTCTCGGAGCAGAGGCACCTTTCACGGGAAGCGCATCGTCGCAGTGGTCGCGTTCACGTCGGCCGCTGCATGCCTCGTGGGCGGCGCCACGGCGACGAGCGCCTACGTGGCGATCGGATTCCTATCGCTCGCGCTCGGTTTGATCGAAGGCACCGAGGGATTGTTCTGGGCCGGCGCTGTGGAGCTCGGCGGCAGTCGCGCGGGCGCGGCCAGCGGGGCGCTCAACATGGCCAACAACCTGGGTGGGATCGTCGCGGGAGCGCTGACGCCCATTCTGGCGGCCAAGCTGGGATGGATTGCGGTCTTGACGACCGCCGGCGCGCTGTCTCTGTTGGCAGGAGTCCTCTGGTTCGGGGTGCGCCCACCGGTCGGCGACCCGCAAGACCTCTCCACGGGATCCATCGCGGCCTAGCCGCAAAGTGAGAAGCTATGGCGAATCCAAAGGTCCACCCCTACATGCCGAACGCGGTGCCCGAGACGAAGGCCGCGATGATGCGGGCCATCGGCGTCACCGACATCGATGAGCTTTTCGAGCAGATACCGGAGCGGCTCCGGATCAAGGAGCCCCTCCAGCTGCCCGACCCCCTCGTCGAGGAGAGTGCGCTCGACCGGCACCTCCGGGAGACACTCTCCCGCAACCGGTCGTGCGATGACGTTCTCAACTTCCTGGGGGCCGGTTGCTGGCAGCACTACGTGCCGGCCGTCTGCGATGAGATCGCACAGCGCAGTGAGTTCCTGACCGCCAACTTCGGCTCCGCCTCCTCCGACCACGGGCGGTTCCAGGCGTACTTCGAGTTCTGCAGCCAGATGGGCGAGCTCGTGAACATGGACGTGGTCGGGCTCCCGACCTACAGCTGGGGCTGCGCCCTCGGCAACGCCGTTCGTATGGCCACGCGCATGACCGGACGGCACGAGGTGCTGGTGCCGCGCACTATCAGTCCCGAGCGGCTTGCAGTGCTCAGGTCCTTCTGTGGTCCAGCGGACGTGGGTGGGCACATTGCGGTTCGCGAGGTCGGGTTCGATGAGAGCACCGGTCTGCTCGATCTGGATGACCTGCGAGGGGCGATCTCGAACACGACGGCAGCCGTGTATTTCGAGAACCCGAGCTACCTGGGGTTCATCGAGTCACAGGGAGAAGAGATCTCGCGCATTGCCCACGATCACGGAGCGGAGTGTGTGGTCGGCGTCGACCCGATATCACTCGGCGTTCTGGCCGCTCCCGCAGACTACGGCGCCGACATCGTCGTTGGCACGACGCAGACCCTCGGCATCCACATGAACTGCGGTGGAGGCGCGGGCGGGTTCATCGCGACACGCGACGAGGATCGCTACGTGGGGGAGTACCCGACCCTGCTCGTCAGCATCGCCCCGACCACCGCCGGCGGGGACGAGCGTGCCTTCTTCTTGACGTGCGAGCACCAGACCTCGTACGGGCTCCGCGACGAGGGGAAGGACTGGACGGGCAACACGGTGTACCTCTGGACCATCGTCAACGCGGTGTACATGTCCTTGCTCGGTCCCTGCGGATTCCGCGAAATCGGCGAGGTCATGCTCCAGCGATCGCAGTACGCCCGAAGGAGGCTTGGCAACATCCCCGGAGTCGACGTCTCATTCGCGCCTGATGGCTTCAAGGAGTTCGTCGCGAACTTCGACGGCACCGGCAAGACGGTCGGCGACATCAATCGCTCCCTTCGGGAGCGGGGGATCTACGGGGGGAAGGATCTCAGCGGTGAGTTCCCCGAGCTGGGCCAGAGCGCGTTGTACTGTGTTACCGAGGTCCACACACAGGGGGACGTCGACCGGTTGGCCGGCGAACTCGAGGAGGTGCTGGCCCAATGACCGAACGTGTGAAACTGAGGGACTACCACGCGGCCGTCTGGAGTGAGCCGGTCGTCATGGAGATGGGGCACCCGGGACGGCGCGGGCTCGCCATTGCCGAAGCCGAAGAAGATGTTCGCCAAGCAGTCGGGGACGCCGACCACCTCGTTCCTGCCGCGATGCGTCGCAGGGAACCCCCGAGGTTGCCGGAGCTGTCTCAGCCGGAGGTGCTCAGGCACTACCTGCATCTCTCTCAGCAAACGCTGAGCATGATGGGGATCAACCTCTTCGGCACCTGCACCATGAAGTACAATCCGCGCGTGGCAGAACAGGCGGCCATGGCCCCACAGATGGCGGAGCTGCATCCGTACCAGGACGAGGAGACACTGCAGGGCATCCTGGAGGTCATCCATCGGTTCGACCACATGTGTCGTGCGTTCTCGGGCATGGATCAGTTCGTCTTCCAACCGGGCGGCGGCTCGCACGCGGCCTTCACTCATGCGTGCGTGATGCGCGGGTATCACGCCGCGCGCGGCGAGCTCGAACAGCGCAACGAGGTGATCACGACCCTGTTCACCCACTGCTGCAACCCGGCGGTTGCGGCGACGGCGGGGTTCAAGGTGATCAACCTCATGCCCGAGGAGAACGGGTACCCGTCCGTTGACGCGCTGAAGGCGGCTGTCTCGGAGCGCACGGCTGGCCTGATGACGGTGTGCCCCAACGATATGGGCATCTACAACCCGCATATCGACGAGTGGGTGAAGATCGTGCACGATGCCGGCGGGCTCTGCTTCTACGATCACGCCAATTTCAACGGGGTCATGGGATTAACACGTGCCCGTGACATCGGCTTCGACGCGTGCATGTACATGCTGCACAAGACCTTCGGGGCGTCGAAGGGAGGCATGGGACCGGCAGGCGGGGCCTACGGCTGCACCAAGGAGCTGGCCGAGTACCTCCCGGTTCCCATCGTCACGCACGACGGGGGCACCTACCGCCTCGACTACGATCGGCCCGACTCCATCGGCAAGGTCCGTGAGTTCTGGGGCAACGCACAGGTCGTGCTCAAAGCGTACGCGTGGGTGCTGGCGATGGGAGCAGACGGAATTCACGAGGCGCGTGAGCTGTCCGTGCTCGGAAACAACTACCTGGAGAAGCTGCTCATGGACATCAAGGGCGTCTCCAAGGGATTCCCGAACATGACCAAACGGCGACTCGAGATGACCCGGTACGGTTGGGGCCAGTTGACCGAGGACACCGGCGTCAACACGGTCGACATTCAGCACCGCATGACCGATTTCGGCTTGGACGCCTACTGGATGGCTCACCCACCCCCGATCGTGCCGGAGCCGTTCACGCCGGAGGCCGGCGAGACGCCCCCGGTGGAGGACATCGAGTACTGGGCGGCGGTACTCGAGCACATCGCATCCGAAGCGTATTCGGATCCCGAGGTCGTCAAGACGTCGCCGCATAGGCAGGCCGTGCACCGCGTCGACTTCGACGCCCTGCAGGATCCGGCGCGCCGGGCGATGACGTGGCGCGCGCACCTGAAGAAGCGAAATACGACGGGGTGAGGAGGGTCGGCCTCATCGTGAACCCCATCGCGGGAATGGGTGGAAGGGTAGGCCTCAAGGGGACCGACGGGGCGATCGTGCACACCGCCAAGGCGCTCGGGGCCGTGCCGCAGGCCAGCGCCAAAGCCGCCCGCGCCTTGCGACGCCTGTCTCCGGAGGCGGACGGTATCGAGTTCCTCACCTGCCCCGGCGAGATGGGGGCTGCGGCCATGGAGGCTGCGGGGCTCTCGGGATACGAGGTGATCCCGACGGGTGAGGGACCGACGGGCCCGGAGCAACCGACCGATCCGGAGCAACCGAGGGGTCCGGAGGATCTGACCGGTCCCCAGCATACGAAGGCATCCGCGCGTGAGATGCTACGGCGCGAGGTCGATCTGCTTCTGTTCGCGGGTGGCGACGGGACCGCGCGCGACATCGCCGAGGTGATCGGTTCGGAGCAACCCGCCCTGGGCATCCCCGCGGGTGTCAAGATCTACTCCGGCGTCTTCGCCACCACGCCCGAGAACGCCGGCAACCTCGCGGCCCAGTTCGTGGCCGCCGGCCCCTCGGCCAAGCTACGCGAAGCCGAGGTGGTCGATGTGGACGAAGAGGCGATGCGGCAGGGTCGTCTCTCGGCGTCACTCTACGGCTACCTGAGGGTCCCTGTCGCCCCACAGATGGTCGCGGGCCCCAAGAGCGGAGGCTCCGGGGACGTGGATGCGCTCGTCGCGGCGGCCCGTGGTGTGGCACGTGCCATGGAGCCGGGTTGCCTGTACATCATCGGGCCCGGCACCACGACCCGCGCCATCACGCGGCATCTGGACCTCGACAGCACCCTCCTCGGTGTCGACGCGATCCTCGACGGGCAGTTCGTGGGCACAGACCTGAACGAACGACAGCTCCTCGCGCTCCTCGAAGACGCTGGATGCGCGCGGATCGTCGTCGGTGTGATCGGCGGTCAGGGATACATCTTCGGACGTGGCAATCAGCAGATCGGCCCGAAGATCATCCGGCGGGTCGGACGCGACGACATCGTGGTGGTGGCCACGGCGGAGAAGCTCCTGTCGTTGACTCGCGGCGTCCTGCTGGTCGACACCGGCGACCCGGAGTTGGACCGGGAGCTCGAGGGATTCATGAGGGTCGTGGTGGGAGTCGACGAGGAAACGCTGTTCCGGGTGGAGGCCTGATCGCATGCGTGTGACCGCGCCCGGCGTAGCTGCGCAAAGAAAAGCCGAGACGTTCGACTTCGAGGGACGCCCGATCGAGGCGGCGCCTGGCGAGTCCCTCGGGGCGGCACTCCTCGCCGCAGGTGAACGGGCGTGCCGAAGGGCGCCCTCCGGTGCGCCGCGCGGCCTGTTCTGCGGCATCGGGGTGTGTCAGGACTGCTTGGTCACGGTGGATGGTGTGCCGAACCAGCGCGCGTGCATGACCGCCGCCCGTGGTGGGGCTTCAGTCGAACGCCAGCAGCCATTCGCGGGCCCAGGAGTGCCACGTCAGGGAGTCGCTGAACACGACGAGAGCATGGATGTCCTGGTGATCGGTGGCGGTCCCGCGGGGTTGGCGGCGGCCTCCATCGCAGCCGAAGCCGGCGTCGACGTGGTGTTGGTCGATGAGCGCGGAAAGCTAGGCGGGCAGTACTACAAGCAACCGGCGTCCGCTGTGAACGACGCGCTCCTCGACCGCCAGTTCCGGCGCGGACGGGCGATGATTCGTCGGGTGCAGGAGTCGGGTGCGCGCGTGCTGCGCGACGTCGCGATTTGGGCGGCGCACGGACCAGCCGAAGTGATGGCGTTGGGGAAGGCCGCGAGTTACGTGTTTCGGCCGAAGCGACTGATCATTGCGACCGGAGCGTACGACCGGGCCGTTCCGATGCCGGGCTGGACACTCCCCGGGTTCATGACCACGGGGGCGGCGCAGTCACTTCTGCGCTCCTATCAGGTCGCGCCAGGGGAGAGAGTGTTGATCTCCGGCAACGGTCCCCTCAACGTCCAGCTCGCCGCCGAACTGACAAGAGCCGGCGTCAAGGTCGTTGCTCTCGCGGAGCTCGCTCCGGCACCGGGCGTCCGTTCGGCGCGGCAGCTGGCAGCCATGCTGTGGAACGCGCCGGATCTGCTCCGAGATGGAGCGGGCTACCTAGGCACGCTGCGGCGGGCGGGCGTTTCCATGCTGTACGGTCACTCGGTGATCGAAGCGTCGGGGAACGGAGGCGTTGCCCAGGCCACGGTGGCGGGTATCGACGGTAGCGGGCGGCCGATACCGGGAACGGAGCGCGTCCTCGACGTCGACGCGGTTTGCATAGGCTTCGGGTTCCTCCCGTCCAACGACATTCCCCGGGCCCTCGGCTGTCGTCATGGGTTCGATGAGCGTCGCGGGCACCTCGTAGCGGTCCGGGACCGGCTCGGCCGCACGACCGTAGAAGGCGTTGCGGTCGTGGGGGACGGAGGAGGCATTGGCGGGGCCCGCATGGCCGTCGCGCAGGGTCTACTCGCCGGGGTAGACGCGGCCCGGAGTCTCGGTGCCGGGGACCCGACAACGCTCGCGCGCGAGGCGCGGCGGGCGCAGAAGGCGTTGCTCCGTCAGGAGCGATTCCAGCGCGCCCTCTGGGCCTTGTACGATGCACCACTCATGGTCGATCAATTGGCGGCCGACGACACGCACATCTGCCGCTGCGAGGAAGTGACTCGCGCGACCATAAACGAGGCGATGGACGGCGGGGTCGAGTCACTGGGCGCGCTCAAGCGGGTGACCCGCGCGGGGATGGGGCGGTGTCAGGGCCGCTACTGCGCCGGGATCATGGCCGGGATGCTGCCCGTGCACGGTGCTCGGGCGACGGACGAGTTCGACTTCTTCGCCCCGCGCGCGCCCTTCACGCCGGTTCCCATCGGCGCGGTGGCGCCGGGGCGCTTCACCGAGTCGGACATGGCGCGAAGAGGAAAGGAAGGGTAGAGCCCACCTACATGTAGCGATCGACCGAGAAGGCCGTCACGTCGACCCCGGGGTCCCGGCCCATCACCATCTGGGCCACCGCACGCGCGGCCATCGGGCCAGCCGTGAAGCCTAGCCAGGGCACGGCGTTCATGAAGAACCCCGGAACGCCCTGCACCTCTCCGAGCACGGGCTTCCAGTCGTCCGAGCCGCTTACGGAGGCCGCCCACGTGCGAAGCAACTGAAGGCCGGACACGGCGGGGACCACCGCCTGGGCCACCTGCAGGTTGGCGCGGAGCGAGGCGGGATCGACCGCGAGCCGGCCAGTGGTCGGGTCGTACCGGGACGGCCAGCCTCCACCGATCATCACACCTCCGTTCGCGGCCTGCTTCAGCGAGAGCTTTTCGCTGGCGGAGTACACGAGGTGCGGCACGAGCGGCGCCACCGGTTCCGTGATGCTGGTCTGGATGGGGTACCCGTCGATCGGGATCGAGAGCCCGACCATGCGGGCGACCTGAGGCGCCTCGGTCCCCGCGCAATTCACCACCCGTCCGGCTTCGAGCATGCCGCCGCTCGTCTCGGCCCTGAACCCGGAGCCCGTCCGTTCCAGGCTCCGGAGCTCCGTCCGACACCGGATTTCCACCCCGCGGGCCTCGGCGGCCCGCGCGAACGCCGGCGTCGCGAGGAGCGGGTTGGCCTTGCCCTCCTTGGCGCAGTGCGCACCACCGACCAGACTCTCGTTCACATAGGGCGCCAACTCCAAGAGCGCCGCGTGCGACAGCATCTCGACCTCGAGGCCGTGCGCTCGCTCGATGGACACCTTGCGCTCGATGTCCCTGAGTTGTGTCTCGTTTTCGGCGACCAACAGCCCCCCACGGATCGATACCTCGAGGTCCGCGCCGAGCTCTTCGCCGAGGCCGGCCCAGAGGGAGATGGAGTCGCGCAAGAGGGGGATCGTCTGCGCGTACGCCTCGGTCCACCGATCCCCATACTGCACGAACGGCTCGTGTGGAATCTGGGCGTGCAGGCTCCCCGAGTTACAGCCCGACTGCATGGTGTTGAGGTCCGAACGCTCGATCAACGAAACGGCGACGCCCTCGCCGGCCAGATAGTAGGCGGTTGCGCATCCAGCGAGGCCACCACCGACGATGAGAACGTCCGTTCGGTGGGTCTCACGCACGGTGTCGGCGGGAAGGTTCTCACGCATGGTGTCGGACGGAAACGATGGCTACCATGGACGAATCATTACGCCGGCAGCATTGCTACGCCAGCGACCCTGAGGAGGGACGAAAGCGACAACGGTATTCCAGCAGGAGTAGGCATCATGAGCAAGCAATTCCGAGGCAGCTACACGGTGGCCATCACGCCGTTCACGGAAGACGGCTCCGCGATCGATCTGTCTGCATGGGCGCGCTTCCTCGATTGGCAGCTCGACGTGGGCGTGCCCGGCATCATCATTCTCGGCACGACGGGCGAGTTCCTTACGGTCTCGGACGAGGAGCGTTCCCGGTTCATCGAAGCCACGGTGAGCCACGTGGCCGGCCGCATTCCGGTGCTCGTGGGAGCGTCGAACGCCTACACCCCCCGTGCGGCCCGATACAGCAGGGAGGCGGAAGAGCTGGGCGCCGATGGCCTGATGATCATCCCGCCCTACTACTACACCCCCACCGAAGACGAGATCTTCGGCTACTACCAGGCCATTTGCGAAGCGACGACGCTGCCGATCATGCTCTACAACAACCCGGTCACGTCGAACGTCGATATGTCGGCGAAACTCGTCGGTCGCCTCGTGCGCGCCTTCCCGAACGTTCAGTACATCAAGGAAGCCAGCATGGACATCGCCCGGGTCTACGACATCGTCGACGAGACCGAGGGCCAGATGTCCGTCTTCGCCGGCGAGCGGATCGTGGAGTCCTTCCTGCTCGGAGCAGTGGGGTACGTCAACCCGTACGGGAACTACATTCCCCCCGCGTCGCATCGCATCTGGGACTTTCTCGTTGAGGGCCGGATCGACGATGCGAAGCGCGTTCAGGGTCTCATCACTGCCATGGACCACATCATCGCCGAAGGGCATCCGACCTACGGACATCAGTGTTATTCGAAGGCGCTCGCGGCTGCCGCGGGGTACCCGGTCGGCGACGTCCGGCCCCCGTTGACGACCTTCGCGCAGCTCGGTGAGGAGGGATTGGAGCGCCGGGAGCGGCTGGTCAAGATCATGGACGAGCTTGAGGCGCTGATGGAACAGCTCGATGCTGCGTCCAACGTCGCCGCGCTCCAGGGCGCCGACTAGTCGTGACGGCGGGATGACTCAACCGCTGCTCTTTGCGCCGCTCTCCATCCGCGGCCTGACGTTTCGCAACCGCATCGTGGTCTCGCCGATGTGCCAGTACTATGCGGTTGAGGGTCACCCACAGAACTGGCATTTCGCTCACCACTCACGGTTTGCGCTGGGTGGAGTGGGAGCGGCCATGGTCGAGGCCACGGCGGTGACCCGCGACGGCCGCATTTCACACGGGTGCACCGGTATCTGGGAGGACGACCAGATACCGGAGTATCGGCGGATCGTGGACACGTACCGAGAACACGAGGTCGCCTCGGGAATCCAACTGGCCCACGCGGGGCGGAAGGCGAGCACAGCGCGGCCGTGGGATGGGGGGGGGCCGCTCCCTGCAGACGGCGAGCCGGCGTGGGAGGCGGTGGGTCCTAGCGCGATCCCCGCTCGCGAAGGCTGGCCACCGCCGCGGGCCCTCGAACGGGAAGAGATCCCCGACATTGTGGACGCTTTCCGATCGGCGGCCGTTCGGGCCCTCGAAGCGGGATTCGACTTCGTGGAGATCCACGGCGCCCACGGGTACCTGCTCCACAGCTTCTTCTCACCGCTCTCGAACGAGCGGACAGACGAGTTCGGGGGTGACCGCGAGCGCCGCATGCGGCTTCCGGTCATGGTCGCCGAAGCCATCCGGACGGTGTGGCCGGCGGAGCGACCCTTGTTCTATCGCGCGTCGGTCATCGACGGCGTAGAGGGCGGGATCACGGTGGAGGACACGGTTGCGCTTGCGCGCGCCCTGAAAGGGACGGGCGTCGATGCGATCGATTGCTCCTCCGGGGGCCTCCTCGGCTCGGTCTCCCTCGGTAACAAGCTGCCGCCACCGGGATTCCAGGTTCCACTCGCCGAAACCGTGCGACGGGAAGCCGACATTTCGACCGTCGCCGTCGGCCTGGTGACGGAGCCCCACCAAGCCGAAGAGATCCTACAGAACGGCCAGGCCGACTTTGTCGCGATGGCCCACCAGTTCATCGCCGACCCGAACTGGGCGTATCGCGCGGCCCTGGAGCTCGGTCTGGAAGACCCACACGGCATCCTGCCGTTCTCGTACGCCTTTTACCTGCGCCGCCGCGCCGCGCTACAGACCCACGCACATGGATGATCTGCGCGACAAGACCATACTCCTGACCGGCGCCTCCACCGGCATCGGCGCCGCAGCCGCGGGCGCCCTGGCTCGCGAGGGCTGCTACCTGGTCGCCCAATACCACGGACACAAGGAGGGCGCCGAGCAAGCGACGGCCGACCTCCCCGACGACCGCAAGCTCCTGATCCGTTCGGACTTCTCGCAAGCAGAGGCCGCCGACGCCCTTTGGTCGGAGGCCTTGGCATGGCGCGGGCGCATCGACGTGCTGGTCAACAACGCGGCGACACTGCTCTTCGAGGGCGGGATCGACGCGCCAGACGAGGACTGGGACCGAGTCTGGTCCGAGACCATGCAAGTCAACGTCCTTGCCCCCGCGCGCTTGCTGCGAAACGCCGTACGCCATTTCCGCGAAGTGGGGGGCGGCATCACCGTGACGATGGGTAGCTGGGTAGGTCAGCGAGGGAGCTCGGTGGCGGATCTGATGGCCTACGCCGCCTCCAAGGCGGCGATACGAGCAGCCACCCAGACCGTCGCCCGTAACTTCGCCCGCGACAACGTCCTGGCATACGTCATCTCGCCCGGCGTGGTTCGCACCGAAATGTCGGAGCAGTCCGCGGCGCGGTTGGGTGGGGAGCCGGCCGTAACAGCCGGTCTCGCGATGGGAGAGTGGGTACCGCCCAGCGACCTGGCGGAGCTCTTGGTCTTCCTCGCATCCGGGAGGTGCCGCCACCTCACCGGCGCGACTCTCGAAGTGAACGGAGCGAGCTACGTTCGTTGAGCGCGTCGGGCGTACGCGATTCTCTTGTCCGCGTGCGAGGTTGCAGAGTTTCCGCTCCCGCCACCTTTTGAAGTACTCCGCAGTCCGGTGAAGCGCTCCGTAGTCCGGATGGGGACCTCTTACTCGATCGGGAGGGTGAGCCGATGAGACGTATTTCGACGTGGTCCGCCTCGGCGGCCGGAGCCGGCTCGGCGGCCGCTCCGTGGTCGTCCGTGGTGGCTGGGCCGGCGCGTTTGGCCGGATTGGCACTGTCAACCCTGACGGTTCTGGGAGTCCTCGGTGCGTGCGGCGAGGAGGCCGCCTCCACGGACATCGCACAGGCCATCGAGGTAATCCAGCCTGAGTTGATACGGTCCCACATCGAGTTCCTGTCCGACGATCGTCTGCGCGGCAGGGATACCGACGACGTGGGCTACGAGATGGGCCGCGACTACGTGGCCGAGCAGTACGGACGAATCGGCCTCGAGCCGGCCTTCGACGGCTCCTACCTGCAACCCTTCGACCTGCTCGAAATCGTGGAGGATCGGGGAAGTCACCTCCGCATCGGTGAGTGGGAGATCGCCTACCCCGAGGCCTCGTTCACCCCGGACTGGATCGGTGAACAGCCCTCGGTCTCGGGCCGAGCTGTCTACGTGGGCCGTGGACTGGTGGACGGCGAGCTGCCTTCGGACGTGGACCTCGATGGGAGCATCGCTTTCGTGCTAGCCGGCATCCCCGAAGGACGAGAGCAGGAACTCGACGTGGTGATCCGAGCCCGGACCGAGGTCGAGCTCGCCTTCCGCCGGGGAGCGAAGGCCGTGGTCGTCGTGGATCCCCGGCCCTCCGTCGAGGCGTGGGAAGGACGGCTTCGTCCGCGGCGCCCGCTCCGCGTGCTCGCGGACGGCACAACGACCCGGTTCCGGGCGGCGGCGACCCTCGGACCCATCGCCTCGCAGGCCTTGCTCGACCGGTGGTCCTCGGGCTCCGCGGCGAGTGCCGAGCCGGTCGAACTCGGTCCCGTGACCATCGAGCCCGTCCACGAATTGCGCTCGTCCCGGAGTTGGAACGTGGGGGGGCTCGTCAGGGGAACGGATCCCGAGCTGCGCGACGAAGTCGTGGTGTTCACCTCTCACCTCGATCACGTGGGCATCGGAGAGCCGGACGCCGATGGCGACAGCATCTTCAACGGGACACACGACAACGCCCTCGGCGTCGCGAAGGTCCTGGCCGCCGCCGAAGCGATGGTCGGACTCGAAATGGCCCGCTCGGTGCTCTTCCTCGCCGTGGGAGCCGAGGAGGGTGGCCTGTTGGGGTCGTGGTACTACGTGCGGAACCCCGTCTTCCCGATGGAGAAGACCGTCGCCGCCCTCAACCATGACGGAGGGCTCGACCAGCAGGCCTCGGACGACTTCCTCGCCTTCGGCGAGGAATACACGACCCTCGGGTCGTTCCTGGAACAGGCGGGTGAGGAATATGGCACCTCGTACGAGCGATATCGGATCCCGCCCTTTGCGGCGGCCCAAGCGCTCCTGTTCCGGTCCGACCAGTATTCGTTCCTGCTCGCCGGGGTACCCGCCGTCTATCTCATGCCCGGCTTCACCGTCGACGGGAACCCGGAGACGAACCGCCAGGCCTGGCAATACTACTTGGACAACGTGAACCACCAACAGCGCGACAACTTCCTACCGAACGCTAGCTGGGAGGCCCCGGTGGCCATGTCCGCCATGTCCGTCTACCTCGTCCGGGATCTCGCGAACTCGCCGACGCGCCCCGAAATCCGGCCTGACGCACCGTTCCGGAAGACGCGTGCGAGCCCGGACGCTCCGGCGTTCTACGGGGATACGGAGGTGCCGCGGTAGGGTCTATGGTTTACTCGATCTTCAACACCCGTGCGGCGTTACCGTACACCAGTTTGTCCACGACTTCCGGGGTAAACGGATACTCCAGGAAACGCTGCAAGTCGGCGAGGGGCCTGAACGGAAACCCGCTGGCGTAGATGATCTTGTCCTGCAGGATGGTGTTGGCAGCGTCGAAGATCGGCTCCGCGCCGGGAAGGAACTCGTAGATCGACGCCTCGAGATACACGTTCTCATACTTGTAGGCGAGCGCGATCAACTCGGTCACCCACGGCCACACTCCATGCGAGCACACGATCGTCAGCTTCGGGAACAGCTCGGCGACGTTGTCGATGCTAACCGGCGGCGCCCACTTCCCGACGATGGGGCCCATGGTGACGATGACCGGCACTCCCAGCTCGACGCATTTGTCGTAGAGCGGATGCCAGATGTCGTCGTCGGGCGGGCGCTTGGAGGAATGCGGATCGATGGAGATCCCCTTCATGCCGAGCTCGCCCACCGTGCGCTCGATCTCCCGCACCGCCGCCTCACCCTGGGTGGGGTCGATACCGGCAAATCCGAACAGGCGGTCGGGGTGGGCCTGCACACAACCGTGCACGTAGTCATTGCTGAGTGTGTTCGCGGGCGTTTGCCGGCCGGTGAAGACGGCCTGAGAGACTCCTGTTTCGTCCAAGGACTGGATGAACGCCGCCAAGGAGACTGGCTCCGGCCTGGAACAGTGGAAGAAGCGCGCCCAGGGACGCGGATCGGGATACATGCTCATGTACTGTTCGGTATTGGGTCGGGCGCGAAAGTCGATAACGGGCATGGTTCTCCACCGGATGAAGGGTTGGTGCCAAGGAGCATGACGCCGCCTGCTCTGCGTCATTCCCTGTTGGGCAACGGGACCGCCTGTTAACATGCTGCCGACCGATCGGCGAGTGACGATCGGCGATTGGCGCATACAATAACTCGTCGCTTCGGCGACAGACCAGCCGAGCCGCGGGTTTACTCGAGAGGACGCACGACTCAGCTCGGCGTTTCCCTCAGGAGGCTGCCGACCGTGATCGTTGACTTCCGGGTTCGTCCTCCCTTCAAGGGCTTCCGTGATCTTCACCTCTACCGGCCGCGGGCGCCCAACCCGGATCCGGTGACGGTGAGTGGACTGCGGCTCGATCTGCCCAGCTATCGCTCGTTCGAGGAGTTGTCGATCGAGGCGTTCGTGGATGAAATGGACGAGGCCAAGATCGACGTCGGGGTGCTGATGGGGCGGCAGTCACCGCCCCCCTACGGCTGGATCCCCAACGAGGAGTTGGCCGAGCTGGTCGAGACGTATCCCGGAAGGTTCGTTGCCTTCGGGGGGATCAACGGTACCAAAACCGACGAGGCCCTGGCCGAGATCGACCGCTGCCGTGCGATGGGGTTCAAGGGGGTGGCGCTCGACAACGGCTGGTGCGATCCGCCGCTCTACGACGACGACGAAACGCTCTTTCCCATCTACGAGAAGTGCATGGATGATGGGCTGATCGTCTCCCTCACCAGCAGCATCTTCGTAGGGCCGGACATGACGTACTGCATGCCGGTTCACATCCAGAGAGTCGCCAGTCGCTTCAAGGAGCTCAAGATCGTCGTGCCCCACGCGGCCTGGCCTTGGACGACGCAGATGTGCGCGGTGGCGTTCCAGAACCCGAATGTCCATCTGGTTCCGGACTTCTACGGCCACATTCCCAACACGCCGGGCGCGGATGAATACGTCCGCTCGGCGAACTACTTCTTGAGTTACCGGTTGCTCTTCGGCAGCAGCTATCCGGTGCGTCCGCTGAAGCAAAGTGTCGCCCAGTTCACGGCGCTCGACTTCGACAGCGAGAAGATTCGCCGCCGCTGTCTCGGAGAGAACGCGGCCCGACTACTCGGCCTCGACGGCTGAGCCGCGGAGAGTTCATGAGCGTGAGACTCGTCCTGCTTGTGTTGATCCCTCTCGCGGCGGGTGGCTGTGGGGAACAGCAACGGACCAGCGGAGGCGCTGACGCCACGGCCCTCATGGCGGAGATCGCCAGCGGCGACGAGTCGTGGCAGGCGATTGTCGCTGCGGCGAAAGCAGAGGGCGAGGTCCAGGTGCGGAGCGTGTTCATCGAGGCGGTCGAGGTGGACCTGTTCCGCCGCTTCGAAGAGGCGACCGGGATCCGCGTGAACTATAGCCGGAGGGGTGGGTCTGCACCGACGCTCCAGGGCTACCTCACCGAGGTGGCGGCCGGGGCGCACCTGGCCGACGTGATCCAAATCGAGTCGAGCATCGCCGCGAGCATGCCGGCCGACGAGCGGATGGCCGAGTTCACGGTCCCGAACGAGACCGGCTATACCGCGCGCTACCGTGAGCGTACGCCGGGGGCGCACCCCATGGCGGCCCTCGTCGTCCCCATCGTCTACAATCGGAACCTGATCTCCGACAACGAGTTGCCCGAGACCTACGAGGGCCTCGTGGATCCCCAATACCGAAACAAGATCGCGATGGGGAGCCCGGAGAACTCCTCGAACGTCGTGGGGCTGATCTACATCTGGGAACGGCTGTTCGGCATGCCCTGGCTCCGGAGCTTCGCAGCGAACCAACTACTCGAGACCGATCGGGAAGTGGAGGCCGCCAACTTCATCGCCCGGGGCGAGCGGCTCCTGGGACCCATGAGCCAGACGTCGCCGGCGGCGCAGATCCAGGCGGGCGCTCCACTGGGTTACCGCTGGGTGAAGGGCACGAAGGTCGATACGTACTGGGCGATCGTGCCCGAGCTCGCGCCCCATCCCAATGCTGCGCGGCTGTTCGTGAACTTTCTTCTTTCGCAGTCACACCAAGACGGGGTCGCCCAAGAGCTGAAAGCGTATCCGGTGGTCTCGGGAGTCTCGCCCCCGGAGGGGTTTCCGGAGCTGGAAGACCTGGATCCGGTCTCCATCGACGCCGAGACCTTCAACGAGAACCGCGAGCGGATCATTCGGTTGTGGCGCTCCCTCCCCCGCTGAGAGGGTTGCGCCGAGCGGCCGTCTTCATAAATGGCTGAGATCAGAGTAGAGCGCCTGACGAAGGACTTCGGTCCGGACGCCCGTGCGGTTGACGACGTCTCCTTTACCGCTCAAGAAGGCCAGATCGTGACGCTGCTGGGACCGAGCGGCTGCGGCAAGACGACGATTCTCCGTTGCATCGCCGGACTCGAGACGCCGTCGGCGGGTCGGATCCTGATCGGAGACGAAGTGGTTCACGATGGCGAGACGGGTAGAGCGGTTCCCGTCGAAAAGCGGGCCGTCGGCATGGTGTTTCAGTCCTACGCGATATGGCCTCACCTCAACGTCTTCGACAACGTGGCGTTGGCGCTCCAATTCAACCAGAAGAGGTCGAACGACCGATCGGAAGTGCGAGCCACGGTGGTCGAGGTTCTCCGAAGCGTGGGGATGGATGGCTACCAGGACCGCTATCCTTCGGAGCTGAGCGGGGGACAGCAGCAGCGGGTGGTGCTGGCACGCGCGCTGGTCTACCGCCCGCGCGTACTGCTCCTCGACGAGCCGCTGGCCAATCTCGATGCCCGGCTGCGCGAGGCGATGCGCTTCGAGCTACGGGACGTTCAGCAGCGCCTCGGTCTGACCGCGATCTACGTGACCCATGATCAGGCAGAGGCCATGGCGCTATCTGATCACGTGATCGTCATGCGAGATGGGCGGATCCTGAGGCAGGGGGCGCCGCGGGACATCTTCTCGGACCCCGAGCACCCGTTCGTCGCCGATTTCCTCGGCGTCTCGAACCGCCTTGCTGGCGAGATCGTCGCCGTGCCAGAGCACGGGCGCGTCGAGGTCGAGCTAGCCGGCACCGGTCGTCCGGTCGTGGTGACCGGTGAGGGCGCCGTGCATAGCCGGGTTTGGGTGGCCGTTCGGCCGAGCCGCGTGAGGCTTCACCGCCGGGCCTCACACGGTACGGGCCAGACGGACACGCTGCCGGGACGGATCGTCCGCGTCACCTTTCTCGGAGAAGAAGTCGATTGTCAGGTGCAGATCGGAGACTTGATGCTGCAGGCCAGGGACTCCGGCCAAAACGACTGGCGCCCGGGCGAGGAGGTCGAGGTGAGACTGGCGCCCGGGGACCTGATGCTCCTGCCTCGCGACCCAGACGAGTAGCCGCTGGTGCCGAGAGTGATCACTGCGCTGAAAGAGCGATGGCGCGCAAATCCCCTGACCCCGGCCACGTTGTTCGGGCTGCTGGCCGTGAGCCTCGTGACGGTCTACCCCATGATGTGGCTGGCGCTCGGGAGCTTCGGGGGAGAAGCCGGCTTCACCCTCGAGAACTACCGCTCGGTCTTTCGGGGGCTCGGTCCCCTCGACGCCATGAAGAACTCCATGGTGTTCAGCGGCGGCGCCCTCGTGCTCGGCATGGCGATGGCGGCCATCTCCGCTCTGAGCACAACGCGCTTGAGGACCCCATTCGCGGGCCTGATTCGGTCGGCGAGCGTCATCGCCTTCGTGAATCCACCCTGGATCACCGCCATGGCGTATGCGTGGCTACTGTCGCCGCAGGCCGGAACATTCAACCGGTGGACCGATGCGCTGTTCGGCGTAAAGCCGTTCAATGCCTTTTCGATGCCCAGCATGGTGTTCGTCGCCGCCCTCTTCCTTTATCCCTACCTCTTTCTCACGCTGAGCGCCGCCCTGGAGAATGTCGACAGTAGCTATGAGGAAGCGGCGCGCACCGCGGGCGCTTCCCCTTGGAGCATGCTGCGGCGGGTAACGCTGCCGCTGGTCACGCCCACGATGATCACCAGCATCGTCTTCTCGATCGTGATTCTCTGGGAGAGCTTCTCCATCCCGGCAATTCTGGGAACGCCGGGCAACATCTTCGTGTTCGCCACCTATCTGTACCGGCTCCTCATTACCCCGCCTCCGGATCTCGGCCTCTCGGCGGCGATCGCCGTGTTCTTCGCGGTTACGGCCGGGCTCACCGTGTGGCTGGGGCTGCGCGTGGCACGGCGGCACCACGGAGGCCGGTTCCAGGTGATCGCCGGCAAGGGCCACCGGGCGGTTCAGATCGAGGTCGGCTGGATGAAGTATCCCCTGGCGGCCTTTAATCTCACCGTGCTCGCGTTCGCACTCGTCATCCCTTATGTGACGCTCGCAATGCTGTCGCTGTCGGCGAACATCTACCAGAGCTTTTCCCTCTCGAACCTGACGCTGCGGCATTATCTGGATCACTTCAGGAGCCCGGTGTTTCACGAGATCTTCTGGAACACTCTCCAGGTGGCTCTCGTCATGTCTGTGGCGACCAGCCTGATCGCCTTGCTCGTGGCCTATCTCGATGTCCGGGGGCGCGGCCCGCTCAAGGACCTACTCTCGTTCATTGCCACGTTCCCCATCGCCGTCCCGGGTGTGGCCTTTGTGGTGGGCGTGGCGTGGGCGTGGCTTCGGCCTCCGCTGGTCCTCTATGGAACGATCTGGATCATCGTCGTGTGCCAGATCTCAAGGTTCCTACCCCTCGGCGTCCAACACCTGAGGGACGGCCTGAGCCAGATTCGGCCCGAGCTCGAGGAGGCGGCCCGTACCTGCGGCGCTGGGACGTTCACCATGCTCCGCCGCATCACCGTGCCAGTGATCCGCCCCGTGGCGGTGGCGACGTTTCTTCTTCTTTGGATGGCGAGCATGCGGGACTTGCTCACTCCGCTATTTCTGGGGACGGGCACGGCGGAGACGTCTACGCTTTCCCAGCGTATCTACTATCTCTGGGGCGAGGGACTCACCCCCCAGAGCTCGTCTCTTGCGGTCATTCTGGTGAGCCTCATGGCGGTCCTGTATGTGGTCATGCGAATCGCCCTCGATCGGTGGGCGCCGAAGGGCGGGTCGTCCAAGGCACAGGCGCCGACCGGCACGGCCGCGGTTGGGGCATGAATCTACCTGGTTCGGAGGGGAGTTCGATGAGACTCGGAGGCAAAGTGGCCATCGTGACGGGGGGAGGCGCGGGAATCGGCAAGGCAATCGCCCTCCGCCTAGCGGAGGAGGGAGCCGACGTCGTCATCGGTGATATCGACGAGAGTGCCGCGCTGGCCGTCGCCGGCCAGATCGAGGCGCTCGGCCGCCGGGCGGCCGCGGTCCGAACGGACGTCACTCGGAAACCGGAGATCGAGGCGCTGGTCGACCTGGCGCGGCAGCTGGGTCCCGTCGACATCCTGATCAACAACGCGGGCGTCGAGGAGATAACGCCGCTGCTCGAGATCCCTGAGGAGGAGTGGGATCGAACGCTCGACACCAATCTCAAGGGCGTATTCCTGTGCACACAGGTCGTGGCGCATCAGATGATCGCCGACGGCCGAGGTGGGAGGGTGGTGAACCTCGGCTCCATAGCCGGCATCATGCCGCCGAGAAAGGTGCCGCACTACGCGTCATCCAAGGGAGCCGTGCACATCCTGACGAAACAGCTGGCTCTCGAGTTGGCACCGCACAACATCACCGTGAATGCCGTCGCCCCCGGGGTCATCCGCAACGGACTCAGCACCCACCATTCCCTGGCCGATCCGGAACGAGCTGAACGGATCGCGCGCGGGATTCCGCTGGGGAGGGTCGGATCCCCACGGGACATCTCGCACGCCGTGTTGTTCCTCGTATCCGAGGAGGCGGGCTACATCACGGGCGTCGTGCTGCCCGTTGATGGAGGGTTCTTGCTGGGCGGTCTGCAGACGGGGTGAGGAGGTGCGGCCTCGGAACAAGGTTGTGGCGGTTGCCCACGACCTGTGCCTAGCGTTGTTGGAGGGGGACGTCCTTCCGGCGTGCCCGTCATTCCTGCAACGGAGGGCTTATGTCGACCGAATCAGGCCGACGACGAATGCGCTCTTGCGGTCTTCTTCTCGCTGCTTTCACGCTCGGGGGGGCCGTCGATGCTCTGCATGCCCAGACCACCTTCCCGACCGGCGTCCAGACCACGGACGCTCCGGCCGCATCAGCCGCAGCGGGCAGCGGCATCTGGTGGGGTGTGGGCCTGGGCGCGGGTGCTATGCGCCTCACCTGCGACATCTGCGCCGCAGATCGAGAGCGTGGACCGGCCGTCAACATCATGCTCGGCGCTACCGCCACATCATCGGTGCGGGTGGCCGCCGAAGCTGGAGGATGGACGTACGACGATGACGGGGTGCGGGAGACGCTCTTCCGCGCCGGAGTAACCGGTTACGTATATCCGCTCCCCAACCGGGGCCTTCACCTGCTGGGTGGAGTGAACTGGGTCGGCTACCGAGCCGATCAGCTCCGATACGACTCGGGCGCTCTGTCGGTCGGCGTGGGCTGGGACGTGGCCATCATCGGAGGATGGACCGTTGGCAACGCGCTCCGGCTGGAAGCCGCTTCGTTCGGAAGCCTCCGCAACGAGGATGCCACCGTCGCCAGGAACGTCGGACTGCGCCTCATGCGAGTGGAGGTCTCGGTAAAGCGATTCTGACCCGAATGAAGAATCTCTTGCCTTTCCCAAGGGGTCGGTAAGAGCTTTCAGGTACAACTGAATCTGGTGAGTGTGTCAGGCCTTTCGGCCACCGGCTCCCTCTTTGTCGAACGTTCGATGGAGGAAGGTCCGATGGCTAGAGGCCTTTTCTATACATGGGCCGTTCTGGGCGCGACGGTGTGGGCCACCGCCTGCGACAACCCGGAAACGGTGACGAACCCAGTGGATGGCGCGCCGGCGAACCCGGTTTTCTCGGTCGCTTACGGGCGCTGGAGCCCGGGCGATCAGGACAGCTGCTCGAAGGCGATCCACGACAGCTACTCGACACGTGGGCCGGACGGGATCACCTACCCGACTTGGCACCCGCCGGTCGACCCCGCCACCGGGTGCACCTTCGGTCACGAGCACGGTCGTGACCCGGCTGGCTCCGACATCTTCGAGCTCGTCGGTCCTATTCCCTTCGGCTATGCGAACCAGCATCTGGCTGAGAGCGGCTTCGCGGCGGACCGCCATGAGGACCACGTAGGCCACAAGGTCGAGTGGGAGAACGACGTCGAGATGCGCCTGGGTGAGGGCGCATCCGCGGTCCTGAGCGTGACCTGTGACATCCTGGTCAAGATGCATCAGGGCTCCCACTCCGCCGATGCCTTCACGAACAACATGCACGAGGTGGCCTATCACGTGCGCTGCCTGGACGGCACGGGTTTCAGCGCCACGGTGCTGACCCCGATCGGAACGGCGGGAGAGCTGGTGGTCGGCTGCAACCGAGACCGGCACATCCACGCGGGCGACCCCAACCCCCTCATCTCTCCTGATGGGGGCGGCAAGAGGGCGATTCCCGACGCGTCGTGCATCGAAGAACACGTCAGGCGAGAGGACGGCTCGCGCCCGCGCTTCGATTCGGCTCTCCGTGAGAGCTGGGAGATCAGTGTATCGCTCCGCGCCGAGGGTCGGGGGACCCTGGTGTCCTTCAACCCCTATTTCCAGGTGCTCGACCCGAGCCGGTTCTTCGATCCGGGGGCCGGCGGTCAGGTGGGGCGACCGATCGAACTCTGCTTCGAGGACGGCACACGCGGCGAGGATCGCTGCGAGAGTGTTCCCGATGGAGTCACCTGGGACGATACGCGGTCGCCCTTCAAGGGCACACGCCGCTTCGTGGACAGCAACAGCAACCGGGTGAAGAACGAGGGGGGGCCCACCGTCTGGTACACCGATCCGCTCGGTAGGCGCGGGTCTCCTGATCCGTTCCCGGGATCGATCCGGCAGTGGATCGCTTCGCACGACAACAGCGGTCTGGACCTGCACGGGCCCGTGCTCGGGAAGAGCCGCGACTACGATGCGGAGGGTGTCCATGCGCCGAATTGAGCCACTAGCTCCCGCAGGCGGGCACCGAGAACGTCAACCCGCCGGACCTCCGCAAAGGATCGTCGTCGTCACGAGGATCGTCGCCGTCGCCTTGACCACGCTGGCCGCCACCGCCGTGATCGCCAGCTCGGTCACTGCCCAGGTGGCCTGGGAAGGCCCCCGGCTCCTGGGCGCTACCCCGCCCGGGAGCTTCGGAGCACACTGGGTGGACTATGGGACCCTGCCCGGGGACGGGATGGGCGTGCTGATCACCTATGCGGGTCCGGGCCTGCATGACCGGGCCCAGCTGCGCGGGGGTTTCGCTGAGGGTGCCTACGGAGCCAGTGCCGGATTCGGGGGCATCGACCTCTGGGGCCCGCTGGCGGCCCGATCATCTGCGCTTCCCCTGGATCTTGCCTGGACGACGGGCGTGGGTGCGGGGGTGGGGGAGTACGCCGTGGTCACCGTGCCGATCGGGGTGACGGCCGGACGGAGCTGGTCGGCCGGCAAGCTCTGGATCAGCCCTTATGTGCACACGGGCGTGAGCATCGACTTCCGCTTTGGCGATCGGGCTCCGGAGGACGAGTGGGGCACCGGCGTCGCGATCGATCTGGGCTTCCTGCTTTCGCTGGATCCGGCGCGTCGGTATTCACTCAGCGCGAGCGCGGGGCTCGGGGATCGGCAGGCCGTCGCGATGGGGATCGTGATCCGGTGAGCGGCCGCTACGTACCCAGTGCCCCACCGCTACGTAAGATGACGTAGGGGCCGGGCTCCTCCGATTCGGCATTGTCAGGTAGTGTACGGGTGGGCGGAACTGGGGGGGTGACTAGCCGCTACGTCATCGAGCGTGAGCTTAGAGGGGCTTGAATGCGTGCAGCCGAATGGATCAGCGTCGCTTTCTTCGCGGCCTTTCTGGGCGCAAGCGTGTTCACCCCACTCGCGCCAAGGAAGCGGCTAAAAGCCATCGGAATCGGGCTGGCCGGCATCCTCGTTGCCTTAACCCTGCCTTCTCTCGATGCGTTGCCTGGGGGCCGGGTGATCCGTGACGTGATCCCGGGCTTCTTCCTTCTCATGACCTACTGGCAGTCCGGGCAGTTCTTCACGGGCAACAACTCGAAGGTCCAGGCGTCTCTCAGTGCGATCGATGAGCGCTGGTTCCCGGGCGTGGCTCGGATCACGGCGAGCTTGGGCGAGCGACCCGTCTTCGCGGCCTACCTCGAGGCCGCGTACCTAATGTGCTATCCCACCGTGCCGCTCGGCATCGGTGTCCTTTACCTGATGGGCCAGAGCAGTTCGATGGGCCTCTTTTGGCTCGTCGTCCTGCCGCCCACCTACATCTGTTATGCGACCACCGTGCTCTTTCAGAGCCTACCACCATGGGAGATCGACGCCGCTACCGGCGTGGGGATTGGCCGCTCGAACATTCGGTCTTTGACCATCTGGGTGCTTCGGACCGGCAGTATCCGAGCCAACACGTTCCCCAGTGGCCACGTGGCGAACTCCCTGGCCATCGCCCTGGTGCTGCTCAAGTTGATTCCGGTCGCCGGCGTTGTCTTCCTTGCGATCGCCGTGAGCATCGCATTGGCCACTGCGGTCCTCCGATATCACTACGCGATAGATGCCGTGCTCGGAGCTGTGCTCGCTGTTCTGTCGTTCGTCCTTCTCGGATAGCCGGTCATGAACATAGATGGCATGTCGGTTTTGACCCCCCTTCGCGCCCACGCCGAGAAGCACCCCGACAAGCTCCTCTTCGCCTTCCTCGACTCAGAGTGCGGGGCCACGGAGTCGTACACCTACGAAGCGTTCTTGCGTAGGGCGGCCGACATTGCATCGCACCTCCATCGGACCCAACCCCTCGAGCCCGGCGAACGAGTCTTGCTCGTGTATCCCCCGGGTGTCGAGATGATCTGTGCGTTCTACCACAATCGAGCAAATACAACACTCTGTGGCCTGGCTTATGGCAAACCGTTGTTTTTGCTGTCACGCCTGAATCCTCCTTTCGATGTACTGAACGGCGGCCCGGTAGGTGTCAGGAATAAGGTGGGCGTAGGTCTCCTCGACGACCTTGGTCGTGTCACCTAGCAGGGTGGCGATCACGTTGAGCGGCACGCCGTCCTGGGCCAGCCATGAGGCATAGGTGTGACGGCCACTGTGTAAGGTGAGCCCGTCGCCTTCCCTTCCGTACTTGATCCCGGCCAGCTCGAAGGCGTCCTGGGTCCAGCGAGCCGAGGTGCCGGCCGCCACAGGCTGGTCCCCGCGATGAGGGCTCAGAATCAAGTACCGCTCCCCGGCATACCCTCTGCGGATGTGATCTTCGATGATCGTGACGAGGCTCTCGGTGATCGGTACGTCCCTTTCACCACGCCGCGTCTTCGGCCTCCAGGAGTAAACATCCTTTCGGGACTGTACCCGGATCAGTGGTTCGCTGCCATCTAGAAGGACATCAACGCCAGTCCTTAGATGTAGTATCTCGCCTTGGCGCAGGCCCGCGAGGAACGCAATCGCGATCATGGCGCGGTGTGGGGTCCCAATCATGCTACGATCCAGGTCCGCCCACTCCGGCGGAGTCAGGAACACGGCCCGCGTGGGCCGGATCTCGGGCATGTCGATGCCCTTCCAGGGGTTGCTACGGATCGCGGGCTGTACGTTGCGGCGAGCGAGCAGATCGGCCTCCTCGTCCATGACCATGCTCCAGAGTGCCCCGCACACGACCTGGCAAGCCCCTTGGCTGGCAGGTGCCCACGGACGCCCCGCTGTGCTTGCTTTCGGGCCGTGCAGGTACGCGCGCGCCTCGTCGACCGTCAGCTCTTCCATAGGGAAGTCCGGGCCGACGTCTCTCTCAAGGTGCCCGAGAACGGTCCGATACTTCTTGATGGTGGCCCTGCCGCGTGTGGCCTCTTTGAGCCTCAGGAACCTCTCGACGGCCGGCCCGAGCCTAGGCGAATCAGAGCCCATGCGCCGCAGCTTGGTGGCGTCGCCGTTACGTAGCGCGGCCTGAGCGTCGGTGATGTGCATGTCGCCACGGCGGATCGCCTCAAGCACGTTCCAGTCGCCACGATCCATGAGCTGAGTCAAAACGGTATGGCGCTCGGTGGCCACATCCCGATCGCCGGTCCTGAGCGAGATCGCCAGGCGGCCGCCGTTGAACCGCGAGTGCCTACGGTCGAAGTAGGCGCGGCCAGCTCGCCATACGAGGCCCTTGGGGGCACGTGAGCGCTTTCTAGGACTCACTGCCCACCAGCTCCTCACACTCTTGGACGAAGCGATCGACAGCCTTCGGCGAGATTCGGTAGCGTGCCTTGCCAGAGCGCGACACGTTCAGCACCCCCGGAGACTTCAGGTGGCCTTCGTGGATCATCTTGAGGACGAAGCCGGTGGACATTCCGCCGATGCGCTCTGCCGCCTGTTTCGGGGAGAGCCAGTTGTACTCGGCCTCGTACTGCTCTGGGGTTTTCGTTCTGCTCACCTCACCACGCCTCTACGGCTTCAGTGGCCCAGGGAGTTCGGGCGCACGACCCGCTGCCCCGCTCCACCATCCGCCGGAACAAAAGGACCGCGCTGTCTTGCAGTGCGCGTTTCGTGGGCTCCAGCGCGGCCCCGGCAGCGGCCCCGGCAGCGTCCCGGGCAGCGTCCCCGGCGGCGGCCCTGGCGACGGCCCAGGCAGCGGCCCCGGCAGCGTCCCAGGCAGCGGCCCAGGCAGCGTCCCAGGCAGCGGCCCAGGCGGCGGCCCCGGCGGCCCCGGCGGCGGCCCCGGCGGCGGCCCTGGTGGCGTCCACGGCGGCGGCCCTGGCGGCGGCCCAGGCAGCGGCCCCGGCAGCGTCCCAGGCAGCGGCCCCGGCGGCGGCCCTGGTGGCGGCCCAGGCAGCGTCCCCGGCAGCGTCCCAGGCAGCGGCCCAGGCGGCGGCCCTGGTGGCGGCCCAGGCGGCGACCCCGTCCGATCTGCGAACAGCTCCTAACCTCCCTCGCGCAGCATCGAGCGTTTCCATGTTTACGATCTCGGGGAGCGACTCCAGTCCCTCAGCGTCCGTGTCCAGGCGGGCCAGCCGCAGCCATGCGGGCGTATAGGTACGGACGATCCAATCCATCGCCATGAAGCCGCGAGCCTCGGCCTGGCCATCGCTCGCCGTGCCGACGAGCGCCGGGATGAGTGGCTTCAGCCGCCCTCGTCGCTCGACGTCCAGACGGTCGTTGAGGTCGCGCCCGAACGCGCCGAGCACCGGGCAGACGCATTTCGGTTCATCGCTGTGCGGCTCGCGCGCCAGCCAGGCGACGGCCTCCATGAGGCACACGCCTTCGTCCGGGCCCTGGTGCGATCCATTTTCCAGCCTCAGGCGCCCGAACTCCTCCGCGCTCCGCCAGAACCACGGTTCGCTACGTGTCTCTTCCATGACTTAAGCTCCCTTTGTGTCTTGTTCGTCGTCGTCCCAATCGAACGGGTCCACGCTTTTCATCGCCCAGTGCGCTGCGACCAGCAGAGCGAAACCGAGGACCACCACAGCGAGCCCGAGCCAACTCATTGGTCTAGCTCCACCACGGCCTCAGGGCCGCCCACGCGCAGCGCATGGACAAGCTCGCGCCGCTTCGATTCGATGTCGTCGAGCCGCGTGAACGAGGTGTCCACACACGTCTGAGCGAGGTCGCGGAACCCCACCGCGCTTTCGGCCAGGCGAGCGTTGTGTACCTCGGCCCTCCACCAGCCGATGGCCGTGAAGAGCAGGCCCAAGAGCAGCAGGAACCGTTTCAGCGCTTCGACGTCGATCATCGGTGGTGCGCCTCCTGGGTCTCGGACTCCTCGTCTTCTTCGCTGGCCTCGAACCACGCGAGCCCGGCGAGCAGCGCAAGGCACGGCACCACCACGTCGAGCGCTATCCACTGGGCGGCGGTCATTGGCCTGTCCTCACGACCCAGACGGCGCACCGCCGTCCGGTATGCGGAGAATTTCTACGGTGCCCGGAGTCGCGGATCATGCCGAGCTTCACGAGCTCGTTACGGCGGGCGCATACGCTCTGGCGCAGCATCGACAGGCCGCCTTCTATCTCCGCGTCGGTGGCCCCAGCGTCGCCCCGTGCCAGGATGTAGCCGTAGACCTCGGCCCGCTTGGTCGGCGCACATTCAGCTGCGC
This sequence comes from Longimicrobiales bacterium, assembly GCA_965249725.1. GTDB lineage: Bacteria > Gemmatimonadota > Gemmatimonadetes > Longimicrobiales > Gaopeijiaceae > CBDDCX01. The sequence continues at coordinate 529,985 of OZ252251.1, read as the reverse complement.
TCCGTGCCGCCTCGCGCGACGTGTCGGAGCCCTTCTGGTGCGGGGGCAGCCCTCCGTAGGGCTGCCGCTCATCGAGGAAGAGCGGCAGGCCCGTCAGTTCGGCCGGCCTCACACCGGCCTCGGGATGGAGTGTTCTGCCCGCAGAGGTACTGCCACAAAGACCACCGGGTCGCCGTCTACGGGTTCGATGCGTATCGGCCTAGTGGCTTCGCTCAATTTTTCGCTCAATCTCAGGATCATGCGTCCACTGACACTGCGCGCGATCTGGCGCAGATACACAGCGTTGACAGCGAACGTGATGTCTCCCTGAACGTCGGCGGCGAGCGTCTCCTCGTATCCGCCCCTGTCTGTGGAGTCCGAGCGGAAGAGCGCCCTACCGTCGTAGAGATCGACCTGAAGCCGGAAGAAATCCTCGCGCATGACGGAAACAGCCAGCCCACAGGCTCTGGCAACGGATGTCGCTTCCAGCTCGGCGCTGACCGGGCAATCGGCGGCGTCAGGGGTCACACGATCGAGGTCGGGATACTTCCCTTCCTTTTGCGATACCCGAAGCGTCTCGTACCCAGCGGCGAAATCGGCCCAGCGGCGATCCCAGCGAAAGCGTACATCCTTATCGCCCGCGCGCTTGGCCAATGCCGCCAGCAGAGGTGCGTCCTGTCGCGCAATCATCAGGGACAGCCCGGCGGGCGCCTCGATCCGTGAGTCGTACCGGCCGAGCACGTGGCCGCTCGTGGCTTCGACTGTGAGGTGCCCTTCGCGCTCCCGAAAATGCACACAGGCGAGGAGCGGGCGGGCGACGTCCTCGGTGGACGCGGCCCAGGTGGTCCGGTCCAGCGCGTCGCGTAGTACGGATGCCGGCACCTCCACCTCTCCCGCCGACTCGATGTCCCCGAACAGAGGCCAGTCGCTAACCGATAGCGTGGGCAGGGTCACCGAGGCGGAACCGCCGCGCGCCGTGCGTGGCCCTTCACCGTTTCCAGACAACTCGATCGTCTCGCCGGATGCGTGCTCGGCGAGCGCCAACAGGCCGTCGGGCCGGATCAACATCCGGCCTTCCTCGCACACGTCGCACTCGACCTGCACAGAGCCCCAACGCTGCAGGTCCGTGGCCTGGAGCTCCAACCCGTCCTCGCGGGCCGCAACATGGATCATGTCCAGCACCGGCAAAACGGAGCGGGACGCCTGGACCTTGGAAACAGTGGCCAGTGCGGTGCGTAACGCCTTGGCTTCGACGGTTGCTTTCACGTGGCCAGCTCCTCTTCATGGATCGCCAGCGCGAGGCGTTCCAGCTTGGCAAGCTCGGCGACCATACTCTCGATGTCGGCGCCCAGCCGGAACCGCTCGTCCTCGTCGTCATTCGCCCTGCGTCTTTTGGCCTCAAGCCGAGCAATTGTGCTCCGACACGAACGCAGCTCGCCGAACACCCGCGCTCGCCCCTCGCCGGGCGGCGGGATCTTGGGCGCCGCGCCTGTGCCAGCCTGTGTCTCCGTGGACGGCTCCATGCTCATCGCCGGGCGAGTGCGTTGGCGTGCTGGATGGCGCTGTGGTCCCAGTCGAGCCGGGCCTCGATCGCCCAGTACTCGTGACGGGCCAGCTCGCGCTCCTCGTTCCGCATCTAGTGGCCCTCCACCTGGGCGGTCGGCCGGGTGTGGTGATCCCCGAGCGGCAGTTCGCCGTCGTCGGTAGGCTCGGGCTCGGCTTGTTCCAACTCTTCGGCCTCGATCACCTCCGGTGGATCGCCACCGTCGAGCTGCTCGGCGAGCGCGGCCTTCCGGTCGGCGATCGAGGGGCCGATGTCCTCGGCTTCCTCGGCTGTGTGAAGCCCTACCGCGAGTTCCGGGCAGTGCGTCCGGGACCAGAATGCGGCGGCACGGTAACGCAGCATCTGCTCCGGCATCGTCTTCCACTTCGAGCCGTTCTTCGTCGCCCAGCCCTCCGCCTTCGCCATCCCGACCGTGACCAGTGTTCCGATCAGCTCCTCGCCATCCCCTAGGTCCACCGCCACGGCTCGGCAGCCCCATGAGTCCTCGCCCTCCGTGCCCTCGAAGCGGAAGCGCAGGGGAGAGAAGCGCCCCGAACGGTTCACGGCAGCGATCAGGAACTGAGCGCTCCAGCTCGGACGGCCGTTGATGATGTGAAGGTTCTGCATCACGGCCAGGACCGGGACCTGAGTGCGCTGGGCCATCTCCATCGCCACAAGCACGTTCGAGGCATTGTCCCGGTAGTCGCTCGGGATGATCGAACTCTCCGATAGCGCCTTGGCCTTGCGAGCTACCAGATCCCAGCCCTCTTCCGTGTCGGTCGATAGGATTCCGGGCTCGGTGCGAGTCAGCGCAGTTCCGTTGCTAGACATCGGTGTCCTCCTCGTTGCGGGTGGCCCATCCAGGTAGGCGCAGCGTCAGGAACTCGTCGCCGTAGCCCGGCCAGTAGTCCTCGGCTTCGCAGTACTTGAAGTGATCGAGAAGCCGCGTGACCTCGTCGCTCGTGATGCGCAGATCATCCTCGTCGATGAGGTAGCAGGCCACCGAGTAGGGTGGAGCCGATTCGACGGTGACCAGCGCGGACGCCGTGCACTCGGTGCCGAGAGCCGCCAGTCCACGCCGATAGAATGCCTCCCTGCGGTGGTAGCCACGCCGCGCGGCATCCGAGCCGAATACCCACGGTGAAGCGTCGCGCGTGCTCTTGAGGTTCACCGACAGGTTGGCACGCTCGACCAACCGATCGGGCCGGATCTTGCAAAGCACCCCGGTCTCGGGGTCCTCAAAGACGCCCGTGACCTCCAATTCGCCACGGCCCTCGAACAGGCTGCCGGATCGTGGGTGCCTTAGCACCGCATCTCGCATGCCGAGCACCGATGCGTAGTCGGCCTCCGCGAGCACCGCGATCGTCGGATCATCCGGCGCTTCGCCCTTGCCTGGGTCGTGGGACTTGCAGAAGCTCTGGCCGTCCCGGTAGACCGAGCCCTGGTATGCGCAGCGCTCTCCGTCCTTCCTCTTCCCCTCGCACCGGCCCAGCGTCACGTAACGGCCCTCGAACGTCTCGGGCTCCAGGGTCGCCAGGTGTAGCGCCGTGCCCCGCTCTAGCGCCGGGGTCGCGCTGCGTGGCGCCTGGAGCGTGTAGCGGTAATGCTCGGGGCACCGCCTGAATTCTTCCAGCAACGACGCGCTCATCGCCGGGAGCGCCAAGTAGTCGGACAGCGCTAGGTCGCGCGTCCATCCCGGGTTAAGGGTTGCCGTTGTCATCGTTTCCCTCCTATCTTCCGGTTGTGGGTTGTTGGATCGAACGCCCCGGGACTGGTTTGGTCGCCTGCCCGGGGCGTTTCGTTTTATTCCCGCGTCCGCTCATGACCACACCTTGCGGGTACAATCAGACATCGGATGACGACCTTTCGGATTCGTGACATGGATGATCGCCTGCTTGAGTATTCAATGGCGACCATGAAAGACGGCCTCGCAGAATTTGCCTTACTGAGATTTCGGACCCCTCACGGATGGCAAACTTTCGTGGCCACTGAAACACACCTGAGAGAATTGGCTGCGGCTCTGCTGAAGCTGGCATCTGTCATGACTCCTGATGATCTGGAGCCGCCAAGCTCCCTAGATCCCTAGGGGGCCGGCGGCAGGTTCGCGGACCTTCATTTCGGTACTGCCCTCCCACACCTTGCGGACCGCACTCACGGGGCTGGCCGCCCGGTAGTAGCTGTCCTGACGATGAGCGTACTCTGCTGCGAGCTCTGCCCCGGACTTGCCGGTGGGGTCGACTTGCGTCCCGTCCCGCACCATCCACTCGAAATCGCACAGGTAGCACGTGTGCTCGGTGTGGCCGTCCTCGTAGTCCTCGTAGAGCACGGGCAGGCAGAGCTTCGAGCACTCGCGGCACTCGCGCAGGCCCTTGCGGTCGGTGAAGTCCCGGGCGAGATCGGCGCGCATGGTCTCCGGCCGCTCCTCGCCCTGCCGGTCGATGTAGACGACATCGACGCACGTCTCACACGCCGGCAGATCGTCCGGCACACGCCCGTTCGTGCCGCCCGCAGGCACCAGGCCTATCCGCTTGCGAAGCGAATGCGCGTCCTCGCCGAGCATCTCCGCTCGTGCTTCCTCGCCATCGTCCCACGCCATCTCCGACGCCGCCTCCAATTCCCTGAGTTCCTTGACGCTCATCTGCCTTACCCCCTCGCTTCTGGTGCATGAACCTCGGTGCGCTTCACCCCGCCACCTCCTCGGCTCCCTCACCCGCCGTGACATTAATCCTCGGCGTTGAAGGCCTCCATTCGGTCTAGCCTGCCGCTGCTCGCTCATCGCCGACCTCTCTCTGGCTTCCCCTCGCCCGCCAGCACCCGCTCGCGCATGGACGGGAATGCTCCCCCGCCGATACGATCAGCGTCGCCAAACAACCGATCAGCCATCAACAAAGGCATCATCGACTTTCGTGAGGACTATCTGCTCGGGGTTGGGACGGTCGCCCTGGCCGCCAAAGCTTCCGGGAACAACGCCGAAGCCGAGCGATTGCTCGATTACATAAGCAGCTGCCGGACGGCGTTCGAGCAGGGGGATGGTCCAGCATGAAGTAGCGTTGCCAAAAGATCTCATCGCTGCCGGTGACGGCGGGACGTTCCCGGATCGCTCGGGGCACTTCCTCGCGCACGATCTCCCGGACACGCTGCTCGTCCATCACGCGCCCCCCGCCAGCACCCGCTCGCGAGCCTCGGTGGCCGCACGCTCGGCCGCCTCTAGCCGGTCGAGTGTCGCGTTGACCCGCTCCACGAAGTCGGGGGGCGTCGGTCGTATCCCGTTCAGGATGCGGCTGAAGAGGGTTGGGTCGTAGCCAGCCGCAAGAGCGACTCGCTCTTGGCTGATGCCCAGTTGGAAGATCCGGGCCTTGATTTCTGAGTGCATTGCGCAGCCCTATTGCCTAGGAGAGACCTCTGTTATGGAGGAACTGAATTCCCTATCCCAAGAATAGAGGAACTGAATTCCCCTGTCAACAGGGCGGCTGATGCTGTTATTTGTTCAGAGTTATGATTGCAATTGGAGAGCGCCTAGTTCAGGCACGAAGACGGGCCGGGTTGTCGCAACGCCAACTGGCAATGGAGCTTGGCGAGAGATATGACCGGACAATGATCGGGCATGTGGAGCACGATCGGTCAGCCATGCTCCTTGATGGAGCAGTCCGGGCCGCGCGCATTCTCGACGTCTCGCTCGACTACCTGGCGGGCCTCACCGACGACCCCACGCCCGCAGTAGAGGGCACGCGCGAAGCTGAGAAGAGGGTGCGCGAGGAATGGAAGAGGCGGACCGAGCTGGAAGCCATGCTCCAGCGCACCGAAAACGAGCTGGACCGCAGAGATGAAGAACTCGACCGCCTGCGGGCGCAGGCCGCCGCTACGGCCGAGACCCCAGACCCCGACGTGTCGCCAATCCAATCCGCGCCAGGCTGGCGGGACGAAGACTACGAGACCGTCAGACGGTACGCGCCCGAGGATATTCGGCTGGCAGCGGGAACCGGCACGTTCGCCGAGCAAGAACCCGTCGCAGGTGAGGTCAAATTCCGCACAAGCTGGCTGCGCAAGCGAAGGCTGAAGGCCAAGGACGTCTTCCTGGTCGATGTATTGGGCGATAGTATGGAGCGCACGATATTCGCCGGAGACGCGGCACTGGTCCATGAGATTCACACATCCCCACGCAGCGGCAAGATCTACGCACTTCAGGCGGGAGACGGCCTACTGGTCAAGCGCCTTCGCAAACGCGACCACCGCTGGTGGGCGGACAGTGACAACGATAGCTACGAGCCTCAGCTGTTAGACGACTTGGCCAGAATCATGGGCCGCGTTGTATGGTGGGCGCACACGGACTGAGGAAGACGTGAGGAAGAAGCGATGACACGAACACAGAGGATCGCAACGGCGGTCCTTGCTTTTTCCGCATTGGCGGTGGCAGCGCTACTTACCCTGGCGGTCGGGCAGGACTCGTCCCTCTTGGAAACCCGACGCTTAGCCAAGCAAGGGAACGCCCTGGCTCAGTACAACCTGGGTGTCATGTACGACAACGGCGAAGGCGTGCCCGAAGACGATGCTGAGGCCGTGCGCTGGTTTCGTATGGCCGCCGAGCAAGGATTGGCCTCGGCTCAGTACAACCTGGGTGTCATGTACGACAACGGCGAAGGCGTGCCCGAAGACGATGCTGAGGCCGTGCGCTGGTTTCGTATGGCCGCCGAGCAAGGATTGGCCTCGGCTCAGTCCAGCCTGGGTTTCATGTACGTCAACGGCGAAGGCGTGCCCGAAGATGATGCTGAGGCCGTGCGCTGGTATCGTATGGCCGCCGAGCAAGGATTGGCCCTGGCTCAGTTCAACCTGGGTGTCATGTACGTCAACGGCGAAGGCGTGCCCGAAGATGATGCTGAGGCCGTGCGCTGGTATCGTATGGCCGCCGAGCAAGGATTGGCCCTGGCTCAGTACAACCTGGGTGTCATGTACGACAACGGCGAAGGCGTGCCCGAAGACGATGCTGAGGCCGTGCGCTGGTTTCGTATGGCCGCCGAGCAAGGATTCGCCCCGGCTCAGTCCCTCCTGGGGTATATGTACGCCAACGGTGAAGGCGTGCCCGAAGATGATGCTGAGGCCGTGCGCTGGCTTCGTATGGCCGCCGAGCAAGGGAACGCCCCGGCTCAGTCCCTCCTGGGGTATATGTACGCCAACGGTGAAGGCGTGCCCGAAGATGATGCTGAGGCCGTGCGCTGGCTTCGTATGGCCGCCGAGCAAGGGAACGCCCCGGCTCAGTCCCTCCTGGGGTATATGTACGCCAACGGTGAAGGCGTGCCCGAAGATGATGCTGAGGCCGTGCGCTGGCTTCGTATGGCCGCCGAGCAAGGGAACGCCCTGGCTCAGTCCCTCCTGGGGTATATGTACGCCAACGGTGAAGGCGTGCCCAAAGATATTGCTGAGGCCGTGCGCTGGTATCGTATGGCCGCCGAGCAAGGGATCGCCCTGGCTCAGAAGAACCTGGGTGTCATTTACGCCAACGGCGAAGGCGTGCCCGAAGATGATGCTGAGGCCGTGCGCTGGTATCGTATGGCCGCCGAGCAAGGGAACGCCCCGGCTCAGAACAACCTGGGTCTCATGTACGCCAACGGTGAAGGCGTGCCCGAGAATTACGTCCTGGCCTATGCCTGGCTCAACCTTGCCGCCGCGCAAGGGCACGAGGGCGCCGTCAGTGTAAAGGCAGATCTCCAGCCACGTATGACCGCTGCCCAAATCGCTGAGGCGCAGGAACTCAGCACGACCCTATTCGCCCGCATCAGTGGGGGCGGATGAGCGGCGAGTTCCGCACACGCTGAGGGGGGTGCTCCAGCCACGCGGGCAGGTCATATGGTTTGGACAATCGATGCGACGATCATGGTGAGGCGAGGATCGTTCGTGAATAGAGACAAGGGAAGGAAAGGAACATATTGAGCTTCCGCTTGAGAGGAGGAGGAGGAACAGGGATGACGCGAGCGGCGTGTACGCTCCTGCTCGCGGCCGTTGGGGCTGCCGTCGCTGGGCCAGGCCCCGTTTCCGCCCAGGAAGGGCTGGCATCACAGATCACGCAATGCGCAGCCATCCAAAGCGTGTCGGAGCGGCTAGACTGCTACGACCGAGTGGCCCGCGTGCTTGCTGGCCAATCCGGTGCCGATGCATCTGTGTTGCCGCACCCTTCACAAACGAGATGGCGCGGCCTTGTGGTCGCGCCCGAGGTGCGCTGTTCACAATACGACGCGGATGACTACCGTTACCCGCAGTCGGTTGAATTGAAGATTATCAGCTCGCTGGGGGGCGTCTATGGCCCTTACACCGGCCAGTGGTTCTCCGGTCGGGGCGACACCGATATTGAGCACATCGTGGCCCGGTCCGAGGCGCATGACAGCGGACTGTGTGCTGCCGATGACGCCACGCGGCGCCGTTTCGCAACCGACATCCTGAACCTCACGCTCGCCAGTCCCGCGGTGAACCGATACGAGAAGAGCGACAAGGATGCGGCCCAGTGGCTGCCTAGCCTCAACCAGTGCTGGTTCGCAGATCGGGTCGTCGAGGTTCGGCGGAAGTACGCTCTCACCATCGACGCGACTGAGGCTACCTCCCTGGAGAGCGTGCTGAACGGCTGTGCTTCAACCAGTCTGGTCGTCACACAAGCAACCAGCGCACCAAGCCGTGTGGCTCCGAGCCCGGTGCCAACAACCGATGCGCTGCGACAGTGGGACGACAACGGCAATGGCAGGATCACCTGTGCCGAGGCTCGGCGCCACGGGATCGCACCGGTCCGCCGCGGCCACCCGGCGTATCGCTATATGCGTGACGGAGATGGGGATGGTGTGGTTTGCGAGAGGTGAGACTACCGCGTGAAGGGCGAGAAATCATCTTCGAATCATGGGCCGCGTCGTCTGGTGGGCGCACACGGATTGAGGGGTGAGGGGCAGGCAAGTGAGCCCGGAAAGGAGGACGCTGTGAAGACCCTCGCCGCGGTCGTGCTGCCCGTAGCGGCTGCGCTCTTCCTTGGCTTCTGGCTGTTGCAGCCGGACCATATGATCGATCTGGTCGAAGCACTGGCGTGGCCGGGGGTGATAGGGGTCGGCTTACTAGTGTTCAGAGATCAGATTGGATCAGTAATCGAACGCGCTCAGCGGTTAACATTCGGGGGGAAGTACGTTTCTCTTCAGCTGACCGCCATAGAGGCCGATGTGAGCGGAGACTCAAGCAGTTCTGTTCCTGACCGACCTCACCCTGATGAGGAGGGGACCGGAGTTAGCCTCGTATTGGAGTCATGGAGATCTCTAGAGGAGTCTGCCGGAAGAAAGGTCGGAGAACTCTTGCCGGACGGTGAGACCTTTCAGCGTCCGCATGATCGACCGATCGATTATCTTGAGTACCAAAATATTCTAACTCCGTCCGAGAACAGAACCATTTCAGGCTTGCGTTCCGTGAAAAACCACATCGCTCATACGGCGGGCATTAGGATCTCGCCGACAGACGCTAGCCGCTATGGGGATTTGGTGGCGCAAATGAAGGGACGAATAGACGCTACCACCGCATTACCAGCCGTCCGGCTTCGCGTGCTGACCGACCTCATCCGTGAGATCAACTGCCTCATTGATTTGGGGAAGTTTGATGACATTAAGATTACTGAAGTCATTGAGTGGATAGATGGGAAGACGGTCTTCACATCTCTTGCCGAGAGGACTAGCGGATTCTCAGACCTAAGTCTCTATACGGGCACGGGCACGTCGTACTCGAAACACATCGCATTCTACCACGACCAGATGAAGGGCTTCGCGGATGTCTACGGTGGCGACGCGCGACGGAAGTGGGGCGTGCAGAACAAGGGGCTCTGCCTGTTGCTGGCCTGGACGAATGAGATCATCCAACAGGGCTCGGGATGGTACCCCAATGAGATGTGAGCGTTGAGGCCATTCTTGAGAATGGACGGCACCGAGTGCACCCCCATGAACCGCACTACGGGGATAAAGGAGAGGCGTGGATCGCCAGGAATCATGGGGCCGCGTCGTCTGGTGGGCGCACACGGATCTGGGGTGAGGCGTACACTTAGGTAGCCATTGACGAATACGAATAGGAGGCCTCAACGGTGAACGAGGGGTTCTTCGGGGCGCTTATAGGAGCTGTGGTCGGCGTTGGTATGGTCGGATTCAAGGATTGGCTGTTCGAGAAGCGCAATCGTACGAGGCGTGCGAAGTATCTGGCTATCCGCGTCGTCTGCACCCTTAAGGAGTATGTCCAGGGCTGTGTCGAAGTTGCGGGCTACCCTCTCTGCCAACTTAGGTGAGACACGGAACGAGTAAAGAATTAGAGTAGGGCGAAGGCAGAGAAACCGAGGATGCTGAGACACCGAGAGAGAATGGAAGAGAATGGAATCGCCCCACTAACCTGGGAGGGTAAGCGAAGCGCGGCAGCTGCTCCGGACGCGGAGGTGGTAGATAAGCCGACGCGCCGACGGTTTAGTCCGTCGTACAAGCTGCGGGTCGTCGAAGAAGCGGACCGGTGCACGGAGCCGGGAGAGGTAGGGCGACTCCTGCGACGGGAGGGCTTGTACTCGTCGCACCTGACGACATGGCGCAAGGCGGTGCGGAGTGGGTCGCTGAGAGCGCTGTCGAAGAGACGAGGTCGAAAGCCGAGCGAACGGAATCCGCTGGAGGGGAAAGTGCGCAAGCTGGAGCGCGAGAACACTCGCCTGGAGAAGGAACTCGAGAAGGCGCGCCTGATCCTCGACGTCCAGGGAAAAGTTGCAGGGCTGCTGGGATTGAGCCTCAAGGACGGGACGAACTCGTGAAGGCGGCCGAGGCGCTGGCCACGTACGTAGGGGTAAAGCCCGCGTGCGATGCGCTCAGGGTCGCCCGAGCCACGTTCTATCGTCGTCGGAGGCCATCGACCGGGCATCAGCAGCCCCGCCCGACCCCAGCCCGTGCCTTGAGCGAGAAGGAACGAGACAAGGTCTTCGACACGCTGTGTTCGGAGCGATTCGTGGACCGGTCCCCGGCCGAGGTTGTGGCGACCCTGCTCGACGAAGACGTCTACCTGTGCAGCGAACGTACGATGTATCGCGTTCTGGCCTCCCAAGTGCCAGTTCGAGAGCGCCGAGCGCAGCGGAGTCATCCCGAATACCAGAAACCCGAGTTGATGGCGACGGGCCCGGGCCAGGTCTGGTCCTGGGATATCACACGGCTGCTGGGGCCGAGGAAGTGGAGCTACTTCTACCTCTACGTTATCATGGACATCTTCAGCCGCTACATCGTGGGATGGATGGTGGCGGATCGGGAGAGCTCGGCCTTGGCCGGGCGCCTGATCCAGCAGAGTTGCCTGAAGCATGGCGTCCAGCCCCAGGTCCTGACCTTGCACTCGGATCGAGGAGCTCCGATGACGAGCCAATGCACGGCTCAGCTCCTCGCCGATCTCGGGGTGACCCGCTCGCTGAGCCGACCTCAGGTGTCGGATGACAATCCGTTCTCCGAAGCCCAGTTCAAGACCTTGAAGTACCATCCCTCGTTTCCTGGACGGTTCGAGGATCAGGGCCAGGCCAAAACCTTCTGTCGCTCGTTCTTCCGCTGGTACAACGCCGAGCACCGCCATGGTGGTATCTCGATGCTGACCCCCGAACAGGTCCACTTCGGGAATGCAGATCAGGTCATCGCCGGCAGGCAGGCCGTGCTACGCGAGGCCTGGGCCGCTCATCCCGACCGCTTCGTCTCCGGTGAGCCGAAGCCCAAACCGCTCCCGGAGGCCGTCTGGATCAATCCTCCAACCCCCTCCCTCACGACACAGGAGATTGCTCTCTAATTAATTCCCAAGAGTGTCTCACTGGCGTTGACAGGCTCCGCTATCCTGGTCCCGTGAATCCTCACATCTCCCACGCTCCCACACCATCTCTAGCCTATCCTGAGGACGTTGATTGGGAATCCATCAGCCATGACCTGATGTATCGTGCTCTTTCCTTGCCCGCAAAGGCGGCATCAGCCGAGAGTATGATCAGCAATGTGTTCGAATATGAATCCAGTCCTCCGCACGGCGAAGAATGCTATGAAGAACGCCAGCTTCAATACGCCCAGCTGGGTCTAACCGCTGGGCAGATCGCTAATGACCTCCGGACACATTATGACATTCCCAGCTGGGACATACCGGGAGGGGAACCATTAGAGCGCTTGGAAAACATAAAGAAAGCGATAGAAGCCCAGCGCAGAGAGGACTTGGAAAGAAGAAAGGAAGCGCGAGAATGGGACCCGACGTTCATGACAGCCAGTACGGACGCTCGGCCACATGGTGGTATGGCAGAGGACCAGGAGTCATGATGGTGTCGATGGACCTTGAAGCGTCCGCTTGGCGAGTCAGTTATGTGGGACATTGAGTCCTGTCACTGCGTGGGCACAATCCCGCCTCACCGACTCGCCAACGCATACCCAACGGCGAACACCCCCGCGTACCGGAGGACCCCGACCACCGGGTCGGACCAGCTGCCTTGGCTCTGGGCGATCCGTGCGGCGAGCGCCGCCTGGGCCTCTTGGAGCGCCGTGGCCTGAGCATCGATGACCCTCACTGCCTTGGCCGGGTGCCGGAGTACGAGGGCGAGGGGCCTGGGTGAGCCGACGCCGAACTCAATCGGGCGTCCGAATGCGAGCAACCCGCGGTCGTTGACCTGCTAGAACGTTGCGGTGTCAAGCTTTGACACCGACCGTATGGTGTTGTATCATGACACCATGAAGAAGAAACATCGCAAGGCGCTGGAGCAGGTCGACAGGCTGAACCCGGGCCTGCACTGGACGAAGGTCGAGGCGCTGCTGGGGTCACTGGCCAGCGATGTGAAAGAGGGCCACGGATCAACCGTCACCTTCACGATCCAAGGCCGACCATTCACGGTTGACCGCCCGCACCCGCAGAAGGAGTGTGGCCTGGGTCTCGTGAAGCGGGTGCGCGGCCGGATGCGAGAGATAGGGGAACTATAGGAGGATTCCACGACCATGATTGAGCACAAGGGGTACACGGGGGTCGTCGAGTACGACCCGACGATCGAGCGGCTGACGGGCCACGTCGTCGATCTGAAGGACACGATCTACTTCGAGGGGCGCTCGGTCGACGAAGTGCGTGAGTCCATGACGCGCGCGGTGGACCAGTACCTCGAGGTATGCGAAGAGAAGGGGATCGAGCCCGATAGGCCGTTCACGGGCGAGTTGCGTATCAGGATGGACTCGGAGCTCCATCGGAACGCAGCCGTCGCCGCCGCAGCCGAGAAGGTGAGCCTGAACGCCTGGGTGCAGCAGGCGCTCCGGCGAGCAATCGAATCGGGCTTTCAGCCTACCGATTCGCGAACGCATAGCCTGCCGCGAACACGCCCACGTACTTGAGGGCGCTGACCGCCGGGTCATACCAGCTTCCCTGGTTCTGAGCGGTCCGTGCGGCGAGGGCCGCCTGGGCTTCTTCGAGCGCCACGGCCTGGGCGTCGCTGAGCCTCACGGCATCGATGTGCCTGGAGCGCCAGAGCACTGTCATGGAGTCCGCCGTAGTGAGCTGAACCCGTAGCGCAGCCACAACGGAGCGGTGTGTCTCGCGCTCCTCCTCGATCTGGGCTTCGAGCTGATCCACAAGCCTAGGCGAAGGTGCGGCCCTGAGCGAGTCGAGCGTGAGGGCGACCTGAGCCTCGGCCTGTCGGGTGGCCGCCAGTGCGGCCTGCTCGATCCTCTGGTTCTCTTCTCGTTCGGTGGCCAGCTCGCGTTCGATCTCGGCGGCCACGGAGTCGCGCTGGACGCTGTGGGCACTGAGGCTATCAACGACGACGAGAGAGCGTTCTAGGCGCTGCTGGGCGGCCTCGGCGAGCGCCCGAGCGGCGGCGGCTTCCTCGATCCCCGTACGCCACGAGACAAAGAGCGTCAGGGTCGCGGCCGCGAGCGCTCCAACCGCGACGAGCCTCCAGTGGGCGAGCAGCATTCAGGTGACCACCTTGTTTCTGACCTCGATTTCGAGTTCGCCGAGCGCGGCGGCATCGGCCATCGGCGGATAGACCCTGCGGTAGGCGTCACCCGAACGGAGCACCTCGAACTCTCCGTCCGGCAGTACGGCGGGCACTTCGCCCACGAGGATGCAGCCCGCCGTATCGTCATCGTCGTTGCCGCAGTGGATCAGGATGTGCTCGAAGCCGGGCACCGAGCGCAGCCACAGCATGCCCTTGTGGGTGTCGGGGAACCGTCGTGCGTAGCGCTCATGGAAGCCGCCCACGGTGCGGAGCGCGACGTTGTAGACGCCGGACGGGATGCGCGTCTCGGCCTTCTTCTTGGTCGGCCGCCATTCGTCTTCGAGCGTGAAGGCACGCCGAGCGCCCGGCACCCGGATCCGGCCGAGTGAACTGTCGTCACCGTGAGCGTAGCGTTCGACGACGACCCTCACGTGCCGGGTCCCCTGCCGATCTGCCCGAGCCGCATGCCGAGATAGGGCAGCACGGTGATGAACGCGAAGTCGCGACCCCAGTCGAGCCAACCCTCGACTCTTGGCCATACCTCGGTCGTCTGATCGCCAAGAGTCGCCCACACGATCCAGGCTCCGACACCGGCCCATGCGGCCGTGAGCATCCCGGCGAAGAAGCAGGGCATCGTGCGCGAGAAGGACAGCTTGCCCTGGGGCTCACCGTTCACCGGAGGTTCACGCAGTATCCCGGTCACCGCGGCCTCAGTGCGGGCCCGAGTTCGCAGTCCTCGGGGAAGCGGTCGCAGAACAGCCGGTAGATCATCGGCTGCAGCTCGTCGATCGTGCCCTCGAGCCCGCCCACGCGAATGCGGAGCTCGTCACGATCCGAGCGGCTCATCAGGCTCTCGCCTTCGAGCACTTCGATCCGGTCCTCGATCGGGTCGATACGGTCGAACGACTGCCAGCGCTCACCGAGCGCGGCCCAGGTGAGGTTGCCGAGCACGAAGACGCCGCCGATCACTGTGAGCGCCTTCCAGTTCTGATCGAGCACGGCCGGCCACATGGCCGCGACCCAGTGGACTGGCTGCTCTCCCAGATGAGTGATTGTCTCGAGTGGCGTTGTCATGGATCGCTAGCTCTGCTCATGAGAGCGTGATTCCGAAGTGTGCGAGTCCCGCGGTGCCCTGATGCACCCCGCGGTCCCAGGCAAGCCGCCGGATCGTGTTGGTGCCAACCTCCGTCCCGTCGTCGCGGGCATTGAGTGCAGCGGTCTCGTCGGTCCAGGCGGAAGGCACGCCGCGCTCGGCGGCTCCCGCGAGGAAGGGCGCTCCGGTGAGCCGGGTCCCGCCCACCCAGCCGTCGAGAAAGACGTCGAAGTCACCGTTACTACGATCGACGCCAGCCAGGAGGATCACTTGGTCGTCTTGCGTGATGTCGGTGTTCGCATAGGCCGTGTTCGGGGTTATGAGCTGGCCTGAGGCGTGGTTGAGCGCCGCCTGATAGATCTTGTTGCCCGTGCTGCCCTTGGTGATCTCGAACGACGGGGCTGTAGCGTCGGACGCTCCGCTCTTGCCGAAGTTGAAGAGCGCGACGCTCGACGACGAACTGATCGTGCCGCCCTCTGTGAAGTGGACGAGCAGGGTGAACCCGTCGGTGCCGATCATCCGGGCGGGCGTCCAGGGCCAGCTGTCCACGACCGCGTACTCGGTCTCGGACGCGGCTAGGAGCAGGCCATTCGAGTCGAGGCGTGGAAACCCCGGCGGCAGGGTGACGTCCACGCCATTGTCGGCTGTGACGGCGGCGGCTCCGGAGCGTACGACCCGCAGGAGATGATTCGTCCGGCTCCGGATTCGGATCTTGTCGTCGTCATCCGGGTCGCCGTCGAGGCCGATCCATTCCGGGCCGATGAACCCGAAGTCATGCGCCCGGAAATCGAACGGGGGTGGGGCCCGGTGAGCAGTACGGCGGGCCAGTGCGGGGGAAGTCATGCTAGCTCCAGTTGGCCTTATAGTACGCCACACTCGTGTGGTTGGAGATGATTCGTCCGGCTTTGAACCGGGCCATGGGCACCAGTGATTCGGTCCCGAAAGACGGGTCGAAGACAGGCCACGACCCGGACGAGTAGACGTCACCGGTAACGTCGCTACGCTCTCCGGTCGCGACCCGCTCGATCACACGCCGCGTAGCGGAATCGACCTCCCACCAGCCGCCGGTTGCGACGGTGCCCGACAACGTGAGTTCTTGTTCCACGGTGCCGTCCGGCCGCGCAACCTCAAGGACGGGGTCCACGACCGGGCCAGGGATGAATATCCGGGGCTCGGACGGCGCGGTCCCCAAGCCCTGTAGATCCGTCCACGTGTCCGCGCTCAACCCTACTGAGCTGAGCGCCTTCGCGTGGGCAACACCGGCGGGCACCAGGAATACCAGCGTGACCCTGGCCGGACCGGCGGTCCACGCCACGCTCTTCCAGCGCGGATCGATCACGGTATCCTGCAGGAGGCCCCAGAAGACCCGATCGGTGCTCGTGCCGAGCTCGATCTCTGTCAGACCCGGGCGCCGGACCCATCCCAACAAGTCGTCGAGTCGTTCTTGACGGACTGTGATGTCGGTACTGGTGCGCAATGCTAGCGGGATAACAATCCGGCGCGGAACGCCCGTAGATACTTGGTCGGGAGACACGCCCACGCGGCCCGGCAGGCCCGCCAACTCTCGTCCGGAGGTGGGCGTTCCAAGCGACACACCTTCTATCAGCGCACAGCTGAGCTCGCCGATGTCGCGGCCATTGAGTTTGAGATAGAAGTCGAGCATCAGGTGACCCGCTCGACGTCGATAGGCGTGCTCGAACTGAGCTGCGAGGCCGAGACCTCGACGGCACGATAGTACCCTGTGCCCCTCGGGGGAGCGCTCGACACACGCTGGCCGGTCTCGTGCACGAAGAGGGCGCTCTCGACGGCCCGCCGGCCGGTCAGGGTCTCGGCTACGCTCTCCAGTTCGACCTCCGAGCGCAGCGAGTCCGGCGACCACTTGATGCCCATGATTCGGAAGCGGCCATTGATCCCCAGAGCCGGGGAGTCGATATGGACCCTGGAGCCGATCTGCGTTCGGATCATTTCCGGGGAGAGCTTGAGTTGATCCGCGAGCTCGAGCAGCGAGCAGGTGTAGCGGGCGCGCCACCTCTTTCGGCGCCCTAGCTCGAGGTTGGCCAGCTGGATGCCCACTGCGGCCTCGGGCACCAGATTGGAGCCAGAGGCAACATCAACACCGACGTAGAGACTCGCCGAGAGGATGTAGAGGCAGTAGTAATAGGAAGCGTCTCCTGGCCGAAATCGCAGATGATATTCGCCACTCTCTGCGATGGCCAGCGGTCCCAGGATGAGCCGCTCGTCCGTGGTTTCGCCCGGAGACGTCGCTGTCCAGTTCGTTGCCTCTATCGAGGCGGCGCTCGAGTTGCCGCGGTAGAGGGATAGCCGCGGAAGCGTCGACCATCCGGACGAGCGGGGTTTCGCCGCCATCGCCGAGAAGTGGAGGTGAGCGTAAAGGCTCGCGCTCGTGCGCGGCGCCAGCCGGACGGACGGCAGGATCAGCTCGGCCTGCTGATGGTCCGCCAGTACCGCCGGGATATGGCTCAAGGCGGCCATGCTTATAGTTGGACGGTAGATTCGGGTGCCCTCCGGAGTCAGCGAGGACGTATTCGTCAGGTGGCGGAACCGCCGCACCGTCAGGGTTCCGGCCTCGTCCGCGGTCGCGGGCGCCACGACCCAAAACGGGTAGTCGTAGGAGGTATCGCCGGAAAGCGAGTAGATCAGGTCGCCGGGCTCGACGTGCGTGCCGGCCGGTAGGCCCATAACCTCGGTCGGCACCAAGCCGTCCGGGCGGGATGCGCTGGTTACGTAGGCGCGCGTCTGCGTGTCGCGACGCAGGACGATCGGCATCGGACTGGCCGAGGTGTCGTCGCGGCGCCATGGGCTCGGCATCCCCGGGTGGACCAAATGGCCGCTGTCCCGGTTCGCCGCGACCGAACTGGGGTTCGCGCTGAGCGTAAAGACTCGCTCCGTGTCGCCGTCGCTGGACGGGTCGTCTCCGGAAAGGACGTAGTAGCTGAAGGTCTCCTGAGGTGAGCCGGTCTTGTGGGCCAAGACGAGCGCGCCTTCGGTCGCTGCGAACAGGGCATCGTGGTCCTCGGCGTCGGCTTGAGTGGTGAGCCGGTTATCGCTGAGCTTTTCGCGTGTCCTGATGCCGATCACGCTTTGCGCGTCCTCCCACTCAACGAGGCCGGCACGCTCGAGCGGCGACCGCGAGAAGAACGGAAGCCGCGACCCGACGGCGACGCGGCCGTAGGTGCCGATCGCGGCCGGCGACGATACCTCGAGTTGGTCCGCGCTGGCGGAGTCCGCGACGAAGCGGACCTCGTCGTTCACGGCGAACGAGGAGCCTCCGGACGTCAGCGTGAGCTCCTGCGGAGTGCCCGAGGCCGTGATCTCGTGGGCGGAGCCGTCTGTCGCCTCGAGGTAGGCGCCCACCCACTGGCCGTTCTCGGCTACCGGACCGTCACCGCCGATCATCGAATGGGGTGCCAGAGTGATCGTGTTTCCGCTGACGGCCGTCACGACCCAAAGCGCCTGACTTATGTCGGCTGGCGCGCCGGACTCCAAGACGCCGATCGGTCGTAGGACCGTCGCCATATCCTCGCGGTCCATCTGGCGCCTGAGCGTCAGAAGGTTGAGCCCCTCGCCGACGCCAGCAACGTCCGCGTCCGCCCCGAGCTCGGCGCCCACGTCGAGGCGGTAGACGCTGTTCGCCGAGTCACGGCGCAACCGCCATTCGTGGCGCAGCTGCACGGCTAGTGCGACGATGACGGCCTGGGGGGTGACGCCCTCCCACGAGTGGCGGAGCCGCGTGTCGCTCTCGACCGTTCCGAGCTCGATCCAGGTCACGTCACGCCGCCGCAGGAACGGTCGCACGAACGTCCACCAGAAATTGCGGAAGCTCATGCCGCCGTCCGGGCCGCCGAGGTTGACGTGCGACATGCCGTCCGAAGACAGCCAGTCCAGCACACCGGCGTCGCGGAGCACCGTGTGGATGGGGTCGCACTGGAATACGGCCAGCTCGGACCTCAGCGTATCGCGACGCTGCGAGACCCAGAACTCGTGCACCCGGCCCCGCGCCTCGAGCGACACGACGCGGCCGGGCATCGCGTCGTCGATCCAGTGCTCCGAGCGCAGCGCACGGAAGGTCAGAGCGCCGGGGATCTGGCCAACCTGTTCGGCCAGGGAGCCGACCTCGACGTCCGCAACCGTCAGCACCCTGGAGCTTGAGAC
Source organism: Longimicrobiales bacterium (assembly GCA_965249725.1). Classification (GTDB taxonomy): domain Bacteria; phylum Gemmatimonadota; class Gemmatimonadetes; order Longimicrobiales; family Gaopeijiaceae; genus CBDDCX01. The sequence continues at coordinate 511,238 of OZ252251.1, read as the reverse complement.
GAACTCCGGGGCCGATCTCAGCGTAATCCTCATTTGCCGTAGTCGCCGCCGCGGCCCCCGACGACACGCTCCGTCCGCCGCTGGGCCAGCCCGAACTCGCTGTCCAGACTGTCCACGTTGATGTTGACTATGACGTCCAGCGGTTGCTCGCTTCCGCCATGGATCCGGCCGTCGTAGTACCCGGGATCAATTCGCTCGCGCACCCGCCTGATCTGGGACGTGAAACGCTCCGTGTGGCCCGCGATCCGCTCCAGCACTGAAACGGCGTGGGCGATGTGGACACTCACGTCGTCGAGTCGGCTATCGGTCCTGGCCTGGCCGTCAATGATCCGAGATACCGCTTGATTGGTGGCCTCGAAGGCCGGCGTTAGCCCAAGGCCGAGACGCCCCACTTCGCCACCGACACCGCCCAGGTCTTTGGCGTCGGCTGCGGTCCAGAGGGGCCGTATAAGGCCGAGCCCCTCTGCCTCTCCGCGACGACCAGCAATCGCAGCATTCGATTCGCCGAGCTGGCGCTTCTCCTCTTCGGTGAAGCGTTGGCTGGCCCCGGCTCCCGTTAGCGCCTTGATGCCTTTGAAGCCCAAATAGCCAGCCCCGGCGATTGCAAGCACGGGCACGGCCGCCGAGAGTACAGGTGCGACCGCCGAGAGTACGCCGGCCGCTGCACTGCCGACGGAACCGAGCCCCGACAGCACCGCGCCGCCGATCTTGCCGAGGCCGCCCTTAAACAGGCCGCCGATCTTGCCGAACAAGCCACCACCGCCCTTAAACAGCCCGAACAGCTTCTTGGCGATCCCGCCGGCCTTGCTCAGCAGACCGCCTAGGATTTTCAGGCCCGATTCCTTGAGGGCTGTGAACCCAGAGACATCGAAATCGCCCCGCTCCAGCACGCCACGTAGCGCGCCCCACTTGCCCGTGACGTTGCTGACGATGGCCTGGACCCTCTTGCCCGTATCGCCACCGAATTCACTAAGGATCCCGCCAGGCCCGGCGATGGCGTCCTTCATCGCCGTCATCGACATCTGCGCTTGGGTGCCGGCGTCGATCAACGGCACCGTGACGTTCGCCTTCATCTTCTCCATCAGCGGCTGAACGGCGACACCCATTTGGATCACTTCTCCGACCACAGCGAGGCGCATTTGCTGAACTGGCGGGACCACATCCGTTCCCATGCCCTTGACCGCGCCCACGACGGCCCTCGCCATGCCCGTCACCGTGTTCGTCACGGTGTCCTTCATGCCCGTCACCGTGTTCGTCACGGTGTCCTTCATGCCGCTGAAGAGATTCTGCACCTGCTCGGCCATCGGCTCGACCTCTTCGCCCGTCACCTTGCTCCGGAACCTGCGGAATAAGCCCGTGACCTTGCCGGCCCACCCGGAGATCTTGTTGGCCACCATCGCGAGCACTCCGATGAAGGGCTCGAGCACCTTGTCCCACAGCCATTGGCCGAGCGGGGCGAGCCACTCGACGAACCAATCCCAAATACCCGTCGCGATGGCCTCGACGATCGCGAGAACAGTCGCCTGTACCTCCAGCCAGAGGCCGATGAACTGCAGGGTCATGCGGCCGACGGCCTTGACCATGTTCGCTATCGGTGCGGTGAAGGCCTTGAACTTATCGGCCATCTTCTTGAGCGCGCCGAGCACCTTGGCTCGTCCCTCCGAATCCAGGAGGACGAACGCCGCAGTGAGCACGCCGATGGCCGCGACGATCGCGAGCGTGACCGGGTTCGCCGCCAGGACCGCAACCTTGATAGCTGTTATGGCGGCCGGGATCTTCGTCGGCGACGACCAGGAGCGAACCGAACCCGCCCGTCATCGACCCGAGCACGATGAGGAACGGACCGAGCGCCGCGACGGCCGCGGCGGTCACGACGACCATCTTCTTCTGGCTGTCCGTTAGCTTGGAGACGTTCTCCGCGAAGTCAGCCGCCTTCGTGATGAGTGGGGTAATGACCGGCAGGAGCTCGGTGCCGAGCACGGCAGCGGCCTCCTTCGTCTCGGACCAGAGGAACTTCAGCTGATTCGCAGCAGACGCGGCGGTCTTGGCGGCGTCCCCTTGGGCCGCCGTAGTGCCCTCGACAATGAGCACGAAAGCGGCTTGGGCTCGGCTGGCTGCGTCGAGATCCTCGCCCTGTTGGATGAGGCCCATCGACAGGGCCCGGGCTTTCACTCCCGCCGCGTCGATGGCCACGCCGAAGTTCAACAGGGGCTCGTTCTGGCCGACGAGCCCGGAGCGGATGCGCTCGAGCGCTTCGGCCATAGGGATGTTGTTGAACGACGCGAGATCGCCTGCGAGCTTGACCACACTCTTGGTCATGTCCTGCGCCTTGTCGGGCGCGATCCCGAGCGGGACCAGGAGGTCCCCAATCCCGGAAGTCATGCCCTGAAGGCTCGCTGTGGTCTCCGGGATAGTATCCCGCAGATCGGCGATCCAGGCGTTCAGGTCCTGTGTGGCGCCACCGAACACGGCCTGCATCTTCGAGGCCGCTTCCGCCGAGTCGGCCGCCATCTTGAATGCTGCGACACCGACGCCGACGATCGGGAGCGTCACTCCCGCCGACAGCGACTTGCCGACATTGGCCATCGATCGCCCGACGGACTGGAACGATTTCTGTGCGCCTGCGAGGCCCTTCTGGAACGCCTGGGTGTTGGCGATCAGGTCGACGTGCAGACGGCCTAGCGTAGCCATGGTCTAGCCGCTACCTCCCCGCGTATGGCGGATCGCTTCACGGGCCATGCCGCGCGCTCGTCCGCGGTGCCCGCCGCCGCTGTCGCCGCGCTCCTCGAGTTCATAGAACGCAGCCCAGCGTATGAACTCAGGCCAACCCATCGAGTGGCCCAGCTGGCTGACGCTCATCCCGAGCTCCCGCGCGAGGAAGTGCGCGAAGTAGAGCGCGGGATGAGCCGTCAGTTTCCCGCTTCATCGCTCACGGTCGTGGTGACGCCGACCATCTCGGCCAGCCGAGTGGCGATCCGGTTCAGCGCCCCGACGTTGCGGCTCATCAGCTGGTCGACTTCGGCGGCATCGAAGATCGGCAGGCCGTCCTCACCGACCATGCCGAGCCGTATGAGCTCGGGGCCGCCTTCCGCTTCGGCCAGGCTCTGGATGCGCAGTATGTCGCCCATGCTGGGCGCCCTGAGCCGCACCTCGCGCCCGCCCCACTCAGGCACCTTGAACTTCTCGATCGGCCGGTCGTCGAACGCGAGGATGCCGGCCTTATCGAGCGGTGGCTTCTTCTTTGCAGGCATTGGACCTCTCCCTCTTACGAAGTGGCGCGAGTGAGCTTGGTGGTGTTCTTGATGGTGACGCTCGCCATGGCGAGCTCGCCGTGGCCGCCGCCGAGCCCGTCGAAGCTGCTGGTGAACCCTTTGAACGTGTACTTGGGGTTGGAGGTGCTGACGGCTCCGGAATCGGGCCTGACCTCGATGGGGACCTTCGAGCGTGCGTCCCATAGGTCCCAGAGCTTCTTGTCGAGCCCGGAAGCTGCGAAGTCGGTGAGGAACTCGGCCTGTAGGCTGAACTCCTTGAGGCCGGGTTCAGAGATCTTCGTGTCGCTGCCCATGACCGAAGCGTCGAGCTCCTCGACGGACATCGACATGCTGAGCGACTTGATGGAACTCGAGTAATCGACCGAGTTGACGGACAGGTAGGCTTTGGTGAGCACGTGTGGCATGGATCTCTCTCCTAGTTCTTCCTCATCGGATGGCTGCGATCACCGCGAAACGGCGGGTTTTGCGGTTGGCGGATGTGGCCCGCCACCAGGTGTGCGAAGCGGGCGCGACGACGGGCGTGGCCCACTGGTAGGCACGCGAGATGCCGGTGGCGACGGCGGCGAAGGCGATCCGGCTCACGGGCGTGGTGAACGCCTCGTCGGTCGCGCTCTGGATCTTGACGGTGAGCGCGCTGTCACCGGCGAACACGTGGAGCACGCCGTGGATCTTCTGGCCGGTGCCCACGGCCCCGAGCTCGACGGGTTCTCCGGTGACAACGCCCGTGGCCTCGGCGTTATGGAGGATGCGGCCGTGAACTGGCGCGTCCATCGCACCGAGTGCGTAGCTGACGGTCATGAGTTCGCCGTGCCCGCCGCTGAACTCGTAGCTACCGATCATGGCAAGCATGGAACGGACGGGGCTCCCCACCTCGCCGTCGAGCCCGGCGATCGTGACGGGTAGGTCGCGCGCGCGCTGCTGATCGAAGAGCACGTCGTCGATCTCATGGTCGCCGCCAGCCCAGAGCCCTTCACCGGACAGCCCGTAACCCTTGAGCCCCGGCTCGGCGATCTTCGTGTCCGACCCGAAGGTCGTGGCGTCGAGCTCCTCGATCTCGGCGGACTCGGCGACCTGAGTATGCCGCGTGCTCAGTTCATAGCCACCGAGAAAGACCTTCTGGTCTAGCTTCACTTGGGCCATATCACTCGCTCCCCCATAGCTCGAAGTCCTGTATCGCACGCCACAGCTTCGCTTCCGGATCCAACGCGGGCGCACCCTCGAAGGTGCCCACGAACGTCAGCGTCACGCCGCCGTGCGTGCCGCTGTAGCTCTGCAGCGCAGCCCTCACCTGCTCGGTGAGCGCCTGACAGTCAGGGCGGTTCTTGGCCCACACATCGACCTGGATGCGCAGGCTCACGATCCCGGCCGTGCCGCCCATCACATGCTCGGCCACGCCGCTGATCTGCTGGACGACGATGGCCGGCATGTAGGGCTTGCCCTTCTCCTCCTGCGGTAGCGCGGAGTGCCATACCCTGTCCCCTACGAGCGCCGCCGTACCGGCATGCGCGAGCAGCTGCGAACGCACCGCCGCCACATGGTCAGCCACGACTCGCGATCCCGGCGAGCCGTCGTTTGATACCAGCACTGAAGCGCGCGGCGACGTTGGATTTCTGGGCATCGAACGCGGGCCTGAGGAACGGCGTCGCGGGCATCGAGCCCGTCCGGCGGCCTGTCGTCTTCTGCACGCGTGGTCCCGTGCCGAACTCGATGAAGAGCCCATAGAACCAGGGCCTCCGGCCGCCAACCAGGCCCACCTCGGTCGTCACCTTGCCGCTGCTCTCGACCTCGGTGTTCAGGACCTGGATCCCGTCGGCGATCGTGGATGAGGGTGCCCGGCGCTTCGCATCCGCGACAACCAACTCAGCCGCGTCCTCCAACTCCGCCTTGATCAGCTCGGCACGCACGGAGCCCTCGACCCGCTTGAGCTGGCGTATCACGTCCTTCTCGCCCCTGATGCGTACGCTCACCTCGGCCACTAGCGATCTCCCGGATCGTGACGGCTCACAAGGAGCAGCGTCTCACGTTTGCGGCCCGCCCCCTCGACCGTCCCCTCGATGTCCCACAGGTCGCCTCCATGCTTCAGCCGCCAGCTCGGATCCACGTCCGCCAGGTAGCGGATCCGGTAGACCGCAGTTGCCTCCGCGATCTCCGCCGCGCTCACGAACTTCTCCGCACCGCCCTTGTCCATCTTCTCGGCCCACACCGTGTGGACCGTCACCCAGGCGCCGCTCGTCGGATCGCCGTCCATCGTCAGCGTGAAGCGCTGCAGCTCGATCCGGCGATCCAGCGCCCCAATCCTCACCACAGCCGGTCACTCAGCACGAGCGCCCGGTAGCTGTCGGGGATCGTGGTGGCGGCCGTGCCGACCTCGACCGCGCCACGGTTCTCGTACCAATGCCCGAGCAGGAGCCTGATCGTCTGCTTCGCCTTCTCGGGGACTTTCCCGTCCTCGTATCCGGCCGTGAAGCTCACCCTGACCGCGTCGCCGGCCTCGAGGCTGGCCGTGGGCCAGCGCGCGTCCTTCTTCAGCACGATCCGCGGCGGCGTCCGGTCCGTGAGCACCCGGTAGTTCGACGCCGGATACGTGGTCCAGCCGACTTCGCCCGCCTTCAGGTACTCGACCGCGTCCACGCTCACGAGCGGAAAGCGCGGTATCCGGATGACGCCGCTCTCGGGCCAGCCCGGCAGCCAGAGCTCGATCGTGCCCTTCCTGAACACCCGCGCCTGCACGTCTTCGACGGACCCGGCGACCGCTGGGATCATGGCCTTGATCAGGTCGTCGTCGTCCGTCCCGTCGAGCTTCAGGTGCGCCTTCGCTTCCTCGGGCTCCAGCGGTTCCTTCGCTCCCACTCGGGTCACTCCCGAGATCGCGTAGTCCATTCACGCTCCCAGGTGACGCACATAGTCCGCCCGCGTCGGTCGACCCGCCTTGCCGTCGCCCCGGCTCACCACGATCCCACGGGCCGCAGCGATCTCGGCCAGCTGCCGGATCGTGAGACCCGCCAGATCCGGCGTCTCGGCCGTCTCGGGCACCGTGTGCACGGCCCGCTCGATGTCGGTGATCCGCAGATCGTCGCGGACCCGCTCCGCGACACCGGCATCCAGCATCCGGCGCGCCACATGCAGCGGCACCTCGTGGACCTGGCCCCGCTTCGAGCCGTGTCTCATGAGCACTCGCATTAGGCCAGTGCGCTCTCGACGCTCGCCTGCGGATAGCGCGGCTCGAGCAGGATGTAGAACCCGCAGCCGATCTGGCCATTGTCGCCCACCTCCGCCACGCTCAGTTGGATGTGCGTGAACCCGCCATCGACGTCGAGCTCGTCCGCCTGCACCTCGACGGCGATGAGCTTCTGGCTCTCGGCGCTGGCCGCGTTCGTGTAGCTCGTGCCCGCAGCCTGTGACGTACGGGTCCAGGCCGTCACATCCGTCAGCGTGCCGACCTTCTCGTGGATCGTCGTGAACTCCAGATCCTTCGCGCCCGTGCCCGAGGCGTCCGTCGCCTGCTGCAGCTTGAACGCAGGATCGTCGCCTGCGGTGCCGACGGCACCGAAGAGCACAGCGACCACACGTTCGTAGTTCTCCAGCCCGACCCAGTCCCCCGTGTTCGCCGCCGTGGACATGTCCACAGGCACGAACGCGGACTCGATCGTCGCGTGTTGCAGAAACTTCTCAGCCATGGTTCCAGTCCTCCCCTTTAGGAGCGCGCTGCGAGTGCGACGTGCGTGCTCAGCGTGTTCGAGCCGTTGAACGGTGTGAGCGCCGCGTTGAGCCACGGCTGGCCGTCGATCTCGTACATGAAGCGGAAAGCGGTCTCCGCGTAGACGAACCGGACGTGCATGGACATCGCGGTCCGGATCCCTTCGCGGATCCCGGTCAGGTAGGCCGTCGGATCCCAGAGGATGAGGTCGCCCATGGCGCCGAGCGTCGCGCAGTACTCGGACGCGATCAGCGGACGGCCCTTCAGCGTGCGCTGCCCCTGGTTGAACAGCAGGTTCGTGAGCCCGCCCACGTTCTCTGCGCCCGCCACGTTCGTCACGGGCATGAACAGGTTGTCGAGCTCAGGCTCGATGTCCACGTTGTGCAGCCACACGGCCCTCGCACGCGAGCGCGGATGGAGCCGCGCCCACATCTTCGAGATGTTCGCGTGGACGATCGTGGCTGTCTCCTGCGAGGTCTCCTTCGAGATCGTGATCAGTGAGCCTGACTGCAGGATCCCGAGCGGCTTGCCCGCACCCGAGCCGTTCACGATCGCGTCACCGGTCATGAAGTTGATCTCGTCGCGGGCCGCACGCTCGACGTGCTGGCCGAGTGAGGCGGGCGAGTTGCGGAGCAGCTTGTCCGTCGTGTAGACCAGTACCGCGAGCTCGTGCGGCTCGATCTTCACCTGCCGGAACTTCGGACGGCTCGACGCGATCTCGTCCGCTTCCGCGATCCAGTAGCCCTGGACGCCGCCCCACCTCGAGCCCGTAGCGCGCGACGTCTCGGCGTTCGCGTTGAACGTCAGCGACTCGCCGGTCACCCGCTGCTGGTCGGTCAGCCCGATCAGCGCCTCGGAGTCCTCCTTCAGACCGTCGAAGATCAGCTGCGAGAACTCGGGCGCCACCAGGTAGCCCGCCGACGACGGATCGGTCTGCGACATCCCCGTCGCAGCCCGCCGTTCGCTCTCTTCCTCATGGACCCGGAGTAGCCGCGGATCGATCGATTCACTGCCGCCCGGCGAGAACGCCGCCGCTACAGCTCGCAGCTGCTCGCCGAACGACCCGAACGGCGCCTCGCCCTCACGGGGTTGCCCGACCCGGACCGCGCGTGTGTCCGCCTGCTCGTCGCCCGGCGCTAGACCGTCTCCCGGGCCTGCAGAGCTCCGGGGCGTGCCCAGCTCCCGCGCTTCCGTCTCGAGTGCGTCCAGCTCCTGGATCGATGCGAACACACCCTTGCGGGTTGCCTTCAGCTCCTCGATCTGGGACTGGCGCTCCTCGTCGATCACCCCCTCGGGGGCCTCGGTAATGAGCGCCCGGATCTCGGCGCCGAGCTCCTCGTAGCGCCTTAGCAGTTGTTCCCGATTCATTTGAAAAGCCCCTCCGGCTGTGTGGTGCCGGATGGGGCCTCAAACGAAAACCGGGCCAGCCTGGCATAGAAGCCACCGACACCACGGCCTATTCCGTGGTCGTGTCGGCAACTCACCGCCGGGCCCGCCCGAGCGTCTCTCGCTGCGTCATGTCCGCGCTACCGGATGCTTCGTGGGACCCAGGCCCGCTGGCCGTAGATCAGGCACCGTTCTTACCACTTACCGCTGCAGCTCACCGCCGGGCCCGCCCGAACGTCTCTCGCTGCGTTCTGCCTGTCCTACCGGATGTCCCTCGAGCCCAGGCCCTTGGGCCGTAGCTCGGACACCTACCTTCGATTGTCCTCTAACCTCTAACCTGCTCTCAAGAAAAGGTCAACCCCCCTGGGCTACTGGACACCGGATGTCGTGGTGCATTCAGATCCCTTCCGCAAGATATAGCGCCGCGTCCTCCTCATCGAGCTCGAGCAACCGAAGCGCCAACTCAGCTGACGTTCCCTGCGGCCCGAGCGCCCGCCTCGCCTGCTCGAGCACGGAGCGTAGCGATCGATTCTCGACGTCGGTCTGCGGATAAGCAGGGAACGGCTGGGGCCCGAGCTCGAGCATCTTGGCCCGTGTGATCGTCCGCCATACCGTGCCGTCGCGTTCCTCCCAGTGCTGGTCCGTATCCGGATCCGGGACCGTGAACCCGAACGAGTTGCCCGTCACGTCCTTCCGCTCGACGGAGACCGCCAGGTCACGCGCAAAGCTCGTATCCGGCAGGTCGATCTCGTATTCGATGCCCCTCTCCGTCTCGTTCAGCCGCAGCGTTCCGGCGCTCACGCGGCCGAGCACCTGGCCCGACTCGTGGTTATAAAGCGCCCGGATGTCGTCGGCCGCGACCGATGAACGGAATGCGCCGACCTCGAAACGCTCACGGAACTTCCCGAACCCGCCGCCCAAGTCCTCCGACCAGACCCCGTAGGGCGCGCCGAGCCCGGCGAGCTTCGGCGAGTCACCCTCATCGCCGGCCCTGATCTCGCACAGCGCGCCGGGATAGTGTTCGAGACGCCTGATTTCCATCTCCATCAGATGATCCTCCTCCGTGAAGCCACGGTGCAGTCGCAGCCACTGTGTGCCGGTGGATGGCCGATCGCGCGCCGTACCGTGAGCGGCTCGCTCTCGCCGTCCTCCGGGTCGATCGAGTCGCCCGCGTTCAGGAACCGCTCGCCGGGACCTACGGCCCGGCCTGCGAGCTTGCGGCAGTACGGGCAGCTGTCGCCGACCGTGACCCACACCGTGTCGAACCTGCCCATGGTGTAGATCATGCGCGCCGCACCCGCCCCGGCCGCCACCACATGGCGCAGCCCTATCTCGGCGGCCCGGTTCTCCTCCCAACGGTCCAGCATCCGGTGCACGTTGGCGAACGCGTCGCCCTGCGTCTCGAGTGCCGTGTTCCGCAGCCTGCCAACCGTCTCCGACGTGTGGCCGGCCGCCAATCTCTCGACGTAGGATGAGCGGAATCTGTCAACGGACTCCTGGGGGACCTCTTCGAGCTCGACCTCATCCGATGCGTCGGCGGCGACCAGGTCGATGTAGGTGGCCAGTACCGGACCCATGATGGTGCGAACCGCCGGCGGCAGGCCCTCCGCGAAGATGTCCAGACGCCGCAGGAACTCATCCACATCGCCATCGTCCACCGCGTCCAGGATCCGCCGCAGATCCTGCACTTCACGGTGGACGATGCGGCCCGCCGCATCCTCCATGAGCCGCTGGTACGTGTTCATGATCCGGCGTCTGGATGCGACCGAACGCACCGAGCGTTCCTCGAAGCTCTCTGCAGCGGGAGCCGCTAGGACCCGTGCCTCTTCGGTCCCACCCAACGCTCGATCGAGGCTACTGTCCACCGCAGCGAACGGCTCGGCCGCCTGATCCAGCGGCATCAGGTTCACCTGTACGAACGCCTGATCGCCACCCGCCCGGTGCGGGTTCATCTCTTCCTTCGCACGGATCTCGTTCGGGGTGATCGCGCCCATGTTGAACAGCAGCTGGTAGAACGCGCCGCGGCTCGCGGCGTCGCCGCGAAGCAGCGCTTCGAGCGAGAACTTGAACCCGAACTCGCCCTGCTCCGCCTCGCTCAGGAGCATGCAGTCGAGCCGCTGTTCCCAGCGCTCTGCCCACGGACGTATCGTGTGGACGACGAACTCGATCGCCTGTTCCTCGATGTTCGAGAACGTTGCCCGCGTGAGATCCTTCAGGAAGTGCGGCGGCAGGTTCGTCCAGCGCGCGATCTCGGTCACCTGGTGACTGCGGCTGCCGAGCCACTGCGCGTCCTCGTTCGAGAACCCGACCTGCTGCCACTTGAGACCCGAGTCGATCACCGCCGTCTTGCCTAGGCCGCCGCCCTGGAACATCCGGTCCCACTGCTCGCCGAGCTCGCGCCTCTGCTCCTTCTGTAGCACCTCGTCCGATTGCAGGATCCCGCCCGGCCGGCCCTTGTTCTCGATGAACTGCGAGCCGAACCGCTCAAGCTGTAGCGAGTAGCCGAGCGACTCGCGCGCGACCGCCACCACGGAGTAGCCCGTGACCCCGTTCGATCCGAGACCCCGCAGGTGGAGCATGTCCCGCATTCGGATGAGCTCGTCGCCACCGTTCGGTGCACGGAACCGGTAGGCGATCTCGCCGCCCCGGACCTCCGGCTGCACCCGATCGGGATGCAGCGGAACGATCGCAACCGGACGGCCAAGCTGATCTCGTATGATCCGCGAGTAGTGGTTGCCGCGCACGAGCAGGTGGCCCTGCGCCATCTCGCGCCACTCGAATGCCGTCTGCCAGCCGTTCGGACGCCGGAACATCAGCCGGTAGCGTGGATCGTCGCGCACCGCGACCCGCCGCTCGCCCTCCTTCCTGTACAGCTTCAGAGGCAGTGAGCCCATGGTGCCCGCGATGATCGCGATCGCGTTCCACCATGCCGATAGGCCTAGTGCGTCCTCCGGACTCTGGACCTTGCCGCCGCGCCCGTGCATCCACGCCGGTGTGTACCAGAAGTCGTCCAGGGCGCCTTCGGACTGGCGCTCTTCGAGCTGCCCGAGGCTCGGCAGCACGGCGCGCAGCAGTTCCGCGATCATCCGGAGCCTCTGCGCCAGAAGAGTCCGAGCCACATGAGCACCGCTCCGAACACGATCAACCCCGCCGGTGGATAGGCCCAGCCCGCTCCGCCCGCAACGAGCACCGCTCCCCCGTAGGTGTGCAAGTCACCGACCAGCTCCGCTCTCTCGCCTCTCGTCAGCTGTCTCATGATCCGATCGCAAAGATGCTGGGCTCGGGCTTCGCTGTGCATGACATCGCCCGGCCTACCGCTATGATGAGCGCCACGCACGGATCGATCTTGTTCTCCGGTTTTTCTTTGCGTGGAAACACATTCTGGTTCCGGTCCTCCTTTGCGGTCACGTTCGAGATCCCCCATGTGAGAACAGGGTTGCCGTCGTGGTGGAACCGGCCATCCTCGATCAGCGCCTGCACCCACTTCATCGGCTCGGACAGGTGCGGCACCGTCTGCGGGACCTCGACGCACTCGATCCCGTGGTTCACCAGATGCGTGATTAGCTGCGCGGCGTTGTAGGGATCGAAGCCCAGCTCCGCGACCGGGCAGCGCTCCGCGTCCGCGACAATGTCCTCTTCGACCTCGTCGTAGTCGGTCATGTTGCCCGCTGTCGCGCTCAGCCAGCCGCCAGCCGCCCAGCCGCGGTAGTGCGCACTCTCCGCTGGCCCCAAGCGCTCCTCCGGCAGGTAGCTCTTCAGGAACGGGTAGTAGTGCTCCTCGGCGGCCTCTCCCGCTCCATCGCAACGGGGACACGGTTCGTCGGCGAGTCGGCCCGTGCCACGGCACCTGCTGCAGCTGCCCGGTTGCTCGCGAACGAAGAGCCGCACGTACGCCGTAAGGTCTAGTTTCGACGCGAGGTCGAGCCCGACCCAACAGGGCTCACCCGCGAATTGCTCGACACAAAGCCCCGGATCCGCGAGACGCTTCCACTTCTCCAGGTTGAAGTACGGTGACGACGCCGTCACCCAGACGTTCAGGTGCTTCGTCTTGTACGTGGACTGCTTCCTCGGGTTGTGGATCGCATCCCGAAGCTGGGACAGCAGGTACTGCTCACGCGTAGACACCCCGGCGTTTGGATTGGCCTTGCGTAGCGCTTCGACCGAGTCCCACGCATCGCCCTCGTCGATCGTATAGATCAGCCCAAATAGCTCCGGGTTATCGACCGAGCCTTCCAGCATCTTCACCACGTCCGAGCGGAGATCGTAGCACGGCCCCTCGATCGAGTTCCCCGCAGTCGTGATCACCCACGCCAATGGCTGCTCACGCGCGCCCATGCCCGTGAGCATCGTGTCTAGCTGCTCGGACGTCGCATGTTCGTGATACTCGTCGGTGATCGAGCACGACGGTGAAGCCCCGTCACCCGGCTTGCCGATGATGGGCTCGAATTTCGAGTTGTTCGACAGGATGCTCAGGTTCTTGGCGCCCACCCCGATCCCGAACGCTTCCAAGAGCTCGGGCGTGCTCTTCGCCATCAGCCGCGCGGGCCCGAACACTTCGTTCGCCTGCTTCTCGGTGCCCGCACCGGAATACACCTCGGCACCGTGCTCGCCGTCCCTGGCGAACATGTAGAGCCCGACCGCAGCGCTGATCGTCGATTTCGCGTTCTTCCTGGGGACTTCGATATACGCGATCCGGTAGCGGCGCAGCCCCGTAGCTTTCCACCGCCAGCCGAACGGCACGGCAACCATGAAGCACTGCCAAGGCTCCAGGCGCAGCTGCTCGCCGCGCTCTGCCCACTGGCCCTTCACATGCGGTAGCAGCTCGATGAATCGGCAGATCCTGTTGGCCGCCGACGTGTTGAACTCAAACGGAAAGTCCTGTTGCTCCTGCGCCTTGAGATCGCCTAGATGGCGCTGGCAAGCGAGCGCGACGTAGCGGCACGCAGCAACGCCGCCCGATACCACGTTCCTCGCGTACTGCTCAGCCCGGCCGGCGTGGCTCATCCCACGTCCTCGAGGAATGGGTTGCGGCCTCTCTTGCGATTCGGCAGCACCGTGACCTGGCTCCGCGATGAGGGTGTCAGGCCAAGCTCCTGAAGGAACCCGCGCATCTTCTCCAGGCACTTGTTCGCGATGTTCAGGTAGGGTGACTGCATCAGATGGCCGTTCGGTGAGCTGATCAGCATGCCGTCTTTCTTGATCTGTGACTCCGCCTCGAGCCACCGCGAGTACAGCGCGCAGTAGGCCGCCAGCGCCGCTCCGTCCACCTGCGTTACTACGCCCATTTCCTCCAATACGCTGCCCACGCGGCGCCACTCCGCCCGCGCAGCCCTGTCGAGTTCCTTCGGGCAGCGCGGAAGCCCCGCCGGTGGCTCCGGCTCGCGGTCGTTCAACGCCCGTTTGCCGGGGTTGCCTTCCAGCACCCGCAGCCGCGTGGGCTTCGGTGACGGGCCACGCTTACCCATCCGCCGGCTCCAACCGCGGCGCTAGGTCCAGCCCGTTCAAGATCAGGGGGCTGGCCACCGCTTCGCTCACCTCAACCCCCCCCTCCAAAACCTGCGGTCGTGAAGACAAAGCACCCGACCGGTTTCGGCGGCTGAGGGCCACAGAGCTGCGAGCCCCCCTCCCCTCCATCGTCTCTCGCCCGCTCATGCCCGCACCGTCCTCGGATGCTCAGCGAGCGTCTTCTGTGCATGGCACGACCGGCACAGGCTCTGCAGGTTCGACGTCTCGTGCGTGCCGCCCGCGTCCAGCGGAACGACGTGATCTACCAGAGTTGCAGCTGTCGCGCGGCCGTCCTCGGCGCAGTGGCGGCACAGCGGCTCGGCCTTCAGCTGACGTGACCTGATCCTGCGCCACGGCCCGCCGTAACCGCGCGCCTTCGCACTGCCACGCGTCTTCGTGTCCAGCCGGTGGTGCGCCCGCGTGTGCTCACCGCACCTGCCGCGCTCCACCAGTACGTTGCAGCCTGGCTGCATGCACGGACGCTTTGGTGCTACTGGCACTGTGTCACGCCCTCCTCGCCTCAAACGAAAAAACCCGACACCTCATCCCCTCGCGCTCTCTGGGGCTCGTGGTGCCGGGGTCAGTTAAGTCTGGTGCCCGGACTAGCTTTTCCTACTGCAAAGCTACAGATCCCGCCTCTCGGTGGTCAACTCCTTCCCCGACTCTACCGAATGTCTTGCACTCGTAGCGGGTTGCCTCTCCGTCGTCGAAGTGGAGCATGATCGAGCCCCTGAAACCAGGCCCGCAACCGACTGCTTCTCTGAGAGCGCGTGCCAGTTCGGCAACTGTTTGGGCCCCGGCGTCACTGCTCACCAGCCCAGGCCCTCCAGGATCCAGCGCCAAGCCCAGACGTTCAGCGCGATCACCGATAGCAACAGCCCGCTCAACAGGCCCCCCAGGATGAGCACCGTCAGAAGGCCGTAGAACGTCTTCCGGATGCGGGTGCCCAGGGGCAGCCTCGGCCTGATAGTGGTCACCGGATCGGTGCCGGTTTGTCTGGACCGGGGTGCGAGCCATTGTCGAGGGTGATCGCTTCGTCGCCCAGCTGGACGAGGCGCTGTTCGTCGAACCATCGTGACCCCACAAACTCACCATCGTCCTTGGTCGGCGGGGCAATCAACGCCTGATTGCAGCCGGTGATGTACTCGCAGTATCCCGTCACCACGCCCTCAAAGCCCGTGATACGGTCCTTCACTCGGCGTCCGATGCCTCGATGCATATCAGTTCTCCTCTCTTGACTGTGAGTCAACCCTTCTCGATTCTCCCCCGCCATCCTCACGCCACCTCGCTCACGTTCCGGTAGGCCCGGATGAACGCCGCGGCGAGTTGCGGGACGATCGCGTTGCCGTAGGCGCGCAGGCGTCCCACGCGGTTGGGAACCCCATGGGCCAGCGGGAATGTGCCGGATTCAACGCGCCGCGCTTTTCCGTCCGCACAGTCCAAAAAACTCGATCCCTCAACTGAAAAGTGGCACATGGATCCTTCCTGTTCTCCGCCGCGCCATTGTGATCCGATGCCACCGGGGTATTCCAGCCCGCGAGGGTTGCTAGCTTGCGGCCCGTCTGCCCGTCCGGCTCCGGGCCGCCCGTGCTTCCCGTCGGGCTCGGCCAGCCCGCGAGCATCTTCGCCACCAAGGGGAGGCTGGATTGGCTCGCCCCCTCTCGATTCCACTCCCTCACGGTCCCGGCCATCGTTCGCCGGTCCTGGTTGTCGTCGCTGGCGTTCGGCGTCGGCCAGCCCGCCAGCAGGTCCGTCGTCTTCCGGCTGGAATCCGTGTTGCCCGCTGCGTTGTATCCCTTCTGCGCTGGCGTCCCGGCCATCGGCGTCGGCCACCCACCAAAGCCGCTGACGGATGTGCGGTGCGCCGACGCTCGCAGCCGGCAGATCGGCGGCCCCGCAGGCATATCCCACGTGCTCCAGATCAGCGCGTACTCCGGCGAGCCATTCACGTCCAAGGTTGCTCGCAACCTGCTCTCCAAAGAGCGTTGCAGGCCGGCGCTCGGCGATGAGCCGGAAAAAAGCGGGCCACAGGTGTCTTCGATCGGCATGGCCACGTCGCTGTCCAGCGCTCGAAAGCGGCTGACACGGAACGGAGCCGGTCCAGACGGGCCGCTCGTCGGGCCATCCGGCGAGCCGGAGCGCGTGGCCCCAGCCGCCGATCCCGGCGAAGAAGTGACACTGGGTGTAGCCCTCGAGCTCATCCGGCGCGACCTCGTCGATGCTCCGCTCGTCCACGTCGCCAGGCGCGATCAGCCCCTCGGCGATCAGGTTGCGCAGCCACTCGGCGGCATACGGCTCGATCTCGTTGTAGTAGGCTCTCACGTCGTCTCATCCATTCACTCGACCGGTCCGGGCCTCGGTCCAGTATCCGATAGCGGGAATGCTCGCTGCGTCGTGTCTCGGACCGTCGTGGAGCACGCCCAACCGGACCGGACCGGGGGTGGTGCGACGAACCATCCGCCCCGTCTCCGCGTCCCAGACGATCGGCTCGACTCCCCGCTCCGCAGGTGTGAGATCGCGTAGCTCGGCCCCGCAGACGGGGCACGGCCCCTCGCTGCCCCCCTCGCTCTCCCAGCGCAGGTAACGCGAGCGCAGATCCGAGGGCCGCTGTCCGTTGCTGCGGCTCGCCCGATGCGCCTTCGCCAGCTTCCTGATCTCCGCCGGCTTCGGGAAGTACCGCCCGCCGTCGCGCAGGTAGGCCGTGACCGCAGCCTCCAGATCATCCACCGGCAGATCATCGAGCACCTCGGCCCATAG
Source organism: Longimicrobiales bacterium (assembly GCA_965249725.1). Classification (GTDB taxonomy): domain Bacteria; phylum Gemmatimonadota; class Gemmatimonadetes; order Longimicrobiales; family Gaopeijiaceae; genus CBDDCX01. The sequence continues at coordinate 494,621 of OZ252251.1, read as the reverse complement.
CTTGGCGGCTTCGTTCGCGCTCACGTCCCTCGGCAGCGGATAGACGAAGCGCAGCCGGTTGATCGCTGCCTGTGCGTCGATGAACTTGACGCACCTCACAGCTCGGCCCTCAGCATTTCGAGGCCTTGTTTGGCGGCCGCCTCAGCATCCACGCCCTTGGCTTCCAGCTCGTCGCGGATCTCGTACCAGCGCTCGCGGTTCGCCCGGTCGTTGACGATGTCGAGCGGGTCGGGCGGTCCCGTGCCGTTGCCTACCGGACGCCCGTACCCGCTGCGTAGCCAATTGCGGAACGCCGCGTCCCAGTCGATCTGCACCCGGCCGTTCGACAGCGCATGGTCGCGGAACCGCGCGGCCTCCAACGCGAGATCCCGGCCCGCCGCCCCGGCGATCTCCGAATGGGTGGCGTTCGGTTCCCAATCACCCGGCAACGGCCCTTTTCTTTTGGCCCCCCGATAGGGGGGTTTTTCTTTTTCCGTATTCCGTTCTTCCGTATTCCGTTCTTCCGTATTCCGTTCTTCCGTATTCCGTTCTTCCGTATTCCGTTCTTCCGTATCCGGTTCCCGTTCTTCCGATCGGGTAGGGGATCGGGTATCCCCTTCGGAGGGGATGGGGGAGGGGATACCTGAGGGGATGGGGGAGGGGATAGGTCCGGGAAAGGCCTGACGAGCTCGTAGTAATCCGCGAAGTCGTTGACAACCTTGAGTTTAGGCAAGCCGCAAAGGTGCTTCATTACATTCTTGCGGTGGTTGTCGTTCGTGAGCGTCCGGCTCGGCTCGAACTTCAGAGCGTTGCGCAGCCAGAAAACGTTGCGTTCACGCATCAGCCATCCCATTCGAGGGGGATTGGGTATCCCCTCCGGTATGGGATTGGGTATCCCCTCCGAAGGGGATTCGCCTTGAAGCTCGAAGAGAGCGTTTCGGACGTCTTCGGGTGGCAGGTTCGTCGCCTCGGATAGGACCGCCTCCGCAGCCGGAATGACGTCGATCCCCGTGGCCCCAAGGCGCAGCTTCAGGTGGAACCAGATCAATTGCGCGTGCGCGCTCATGTCCACGAACTCGGGGCTCTCCAGGAGCACTGTATGGATCGCCCGATAGTCGCCCCGCTCAGTCATCAACGGCCTGCCCATTCTTGAGTGTGGTGATTCCCTGGCACAGACAGCCAATGGCAAGCGCCAAAAGCAGGACGTCGCCGCCGTGGCGCACGTCGATGCCGGACACGAGTTCCAGCGCCGTCTCGACGAGTTCGCCGGGGTCGAAGTCTTGGGTCGCCAGGATCTCCCGCACGCTCGGCGGCGTCAGATGGGCCAGAAACGGAACTGCGTTGTCAGGGGAAGGGTCGCTCATGCCGGTCGCTCCACTGGCAGCTTTGACCGGAGCGACACGAGTTCTTAAGCCAATGGTCGTCCCGCATTCCGGGCAACACCCCTTCTCGCTCGTGCCCGCCTTGGTGCACGGCTCGACCAGCTTGGGTGGGAACGTGGCGAAATGGGCGCCGGGATATGCGTGGGTCGGGATCGTCCAGGCGTTGCGCAGGTTCGCGCCTATTTCTGCCTGTTCGGCGACCGTTCTCTTTTCCTTCCATGTGCCTGCACGGCGGTCATACGTATCAGAACCCTTGCGCGGTACTCTCTCGCGACCTTTTCGCCGGGCATGTGTGTTCGGGCTGCATGTCACCCGCACCGCATCCGCGTCGTAGAAGTACCGGGCGGCCTTCGTGAGCAGGTACAGCTTCTCGTGCGCCGAGGTGGGCCGGTCCCTCACGCTCTCCGGCATCGGGTTCGGTTTGTGCCACACGATTTCGCTTCTCAGCCACCAGCCGTCCGCCTGGAGCGCCAAGGCGACGCGGGCGGGCATCATCACGAGGTCCTTCGGCTTGAGGCCAGACGGTGTCTTGGGGCGTGCCAAGCCGTTTTGTACGAGACGACCCTTATTGTCCGAGGCTCCAGCTCTGTGCGTCGAACGATCTCCGCTAGAGTACGAGTCCCCGTAGTTCAGCCAGAGCGTGCCGTCCTTGCGCAGCACTCGCCGCACCTCGCGGAACACGGTGACGATCGTTTCTAGGTGTTCCTGCAACGTCGGCTCCAGCCCGATAGCGCCCGCGACCCCGTAGTCCCGCAGCCCCCAGTACGGCGGGCTCGTCACGACGCAGTGGACGGACTCTTCCGGGAGGGTGCGCAGCCGCTCTAGGCAGTCGCCCACGTGAATCCGGACGCTCATCCGGGCCCCCTGAGCCACCAGGCACCCGCGTCGTCGAAGATCCGGTCTATGAGCTCGCGGAAGGGGTCCGGGCCGGACCTGCGCGAAAATGGGGCGTTGTGAAAACCGTTGACAAAGGTACCGGCCTTCGGGCGCGCTTCGGGCCTGGAACGACGCGATCCGCTACCCCCGCTACCGTGCGTATTAGGCGTATCTGTGCGGTTTAACGGGTTCTGTGGGGTTTCTGAGGAGGAAGGCCCGGATCTCCTCTACGATCTGCGATGCCCGCCCCTCTAGCTCGGCAACCCACGCGAAGCCTTGTTCCGTGGTGTCGTAGAAAGTCGGGAATCCTACGAGTTGCTCCTGAACCTTCTCCCGACGTTGGGAACGATTGAAACGGAAGCCGTTCAGACGAGGCTGCAGATCGAACTTCCATCCCATGAACAGGAGAGACAGCAAGTACACCAGGACCGCCGCCGCAAGGATGCCCACCTGAGCATATCCGAGACCCTCCCCCGGCACCCCACGGACCGATAGTAAACCGGTACGGAGTTGCAGCGCGGCTCCGGCACCGAATAACAGGATTTGTATGATGAAGACGCGTAGAATCACGGCGTAGCTTGGTCGAGTCGATGCACGGCGAAGAGAATAGCAGAGTAGGGTCGAGGTGGCGATGAGCCGGCGGTGCCCCGACGCTTCCGGCCTGACAAGGAGCCACTATACTTGGAGCCATGAGCCAACCACTGGACGGACAGTTTGCCCTGGTCACTGGGGGGGCAAGAGGGATCGGGCGCGCGACCTGCATGCGGCTCGCGCGGGCGGGATGCCACGTCGGTATCAACTACTACAACAGCTCCGATCGCGCCGCCGAGCTGCGGGAGGAGATCGAGGCTCTCGGTCTGCGAGCGTTCACATACCAAGCCGACGTGAGCGACGAGGCGTCGGTCCAAGACCTACTGGGTGCGGTTGGCACCGAATTCGGCCGTCTGGACATTCTGGTCAGCAACGCAGCGAGCGGCGTGCTGAAGCCCGCCACCGAGATGACGACGAAGCACTGGCGGTGGTGCATGGAGACCAACGCACTCGCCCTCAACCATCTCGTGAAGCACGCCAAGGAGTTGATGGAGCCGGGGTCGCGAGTCTTGGCCTTGTCGAGCCTCGGCGCCCATCGGGCGATCGCCAACTACGCCTTTATCGGCGCGTCTAAGGCCGCACTTGAGGCGCTCGTCCGGTCCTTGAGTCTCGAGTTGGCGCCGCTGGGCATCTCGGTCAACACGATCTCCGCGGGAGCAGTGGACACCGACGCCCTCAAGAACTTCCCGAACCGGGAGGCGATACTCGCGGGATTCGCCAAACGATCCCTGACCGGCCAGACGTTGTCTCCGGAAGACGTTGCCGACGCCGTGTACCTTCTCTGCCTCCCCGAGGCCGCCCCCATCCGCGGACAGACGATCGTCGTCGACTCGGGTTTCTCGATCCTCGGCTGACTGGGGTTGCTCGATCTGGGCCGGGACGTCTGTCCCTGATTGCTTCCCCACACCCGGCTGTGCAGACTACGTTATGAACCGCTCATCGAAGTGGATGACGGATTCAGCGATGCCCCGGGTCGGCCTGAGGAGGCCGGCCCTGTTGCCATAGGAGCCACGTGGACATCAGTAGCGTCTACCCCAAAATACGTACGATCCTGGCCGACGTGCTCGCGATCGAAGAGGACGAGATTCGGCGGGACGCCAGCCTCATCCACGACCTCGGTGCGGAGTCGATCGACCTCGCCGATCTCGTCTTTCAGTTGGAGCACGAGTTCGATATCAAGATCCCGCGGGGGCGAATCGAGCGAGAGGCTCGCGGCGAATTATCGGAACCGGAATTCGAGCAGCAGGGCAGACTCACCGACAAAGGGCTGGAGCATCTCAAGGCGTACCTCGAGGAGGTCCCCGAAGACCGCTTCACATCAGGCTTGAGAGTCTCCGAGATTCCCACCTTGTTTACGGTGGAAACCTTCTGTCGGGTCGTGCTTCGGTCCTAGCGCCTCAGCGTGTTCCTCTTCGTCGACCGCATTCTGGAGCTCGTACCTGGAGAGCGCGCCGTCGGGCTTACCCGGTTGAGTACCTGCGAGGCTTTCCTGGGGACGGGACACCCGGGCTTCCGCGACACCGACGAGCTCTCGGTGCCTCCCTGTATCCTGGGTGAGGCCGTGGGGCAACTGGCCGCCTGGACCGTCATGGCCGCGAACGACTTCACGCTACGCCCGGTGGGGGCGCTGATCGAGAGGGTGGACATCCTCGGGCAGGTGCGCGCCAACGATCCGGTGCGTCTCGAAGTGAACATCGCCAATCACGACGACGAAGCCGTGGTCTACGGAGGCGCAGCTCGGATCGAAGGGGTGGACGTGTTCACCTTCGAGAAGGCCTACAGCCCCCTTCTCCCCGTTGAGGAGTTCGACGCATCGGGCGACCTCAGCCAGCACTTTCGTCTCATTCATCAACCGGGTGACCCACCCCCCTCACCGCTCACCTCCTACGACGCTGCTCGGCCGATCGACTACGGCTGCGATCGCATCCTCGCCCACACGCCGGGCGAGCATATCGTCGCCGAGAAGCGGTTCGACACAGGGGAGTCGTTCTTCGCAGATCACTTCCCGTGGAAGCCCGTGGTACCCATGACGGTGCTCATGGAGTGTCTCCTGCGGCTGGCTCGTCGGCTGCTGGATGAGGGCTCGGGTGACGGTTCGGACGACGCGGATACGTTGAGTCACATCACGGTTCGGAACGCAAAGATCAACCGGTTCATCGAGCCGGCGGATTCGATCACGGTCACCGTACGCTTGCTGGAGCGGGGAGATCACACCGCACGATTCCGGGTCCGTTGCGATCTGGACGGCCGGCGTATCTGCCAGGCCAAAGTCGAATTCTCCACCCCGCAACGATGACGATCCCGGCGCGTAGGGTCGCCATTACCGGCGTGGGGATGGTAACGCCCGTCGGGAACGATGCTCCTTCGAGCTGGGCCCGGATTCTCGAGGGAGCCTCGGGCGTCGCCCGCATCGGGAGCTTCGACCCGTCGGGCTTCCCGACCCGGATCGCCGCCGAGGTGAAAGGGCTGGTGCCTGAGCACCGTGTGGAGGATCGCAAGCTCTTGAGGTACGCCGAGTCGTTCGCCGCGTTCGCCCTTGTGGCCGCGGAGGAGGCCATGGCCGACGCGGGTGCCCGCCCCAGCTCGGCGACGGCGGACCGCTGGGGGGTGGTGGGCGGCAGCGGCATGATGACCACGAGCTTTGGATCGCTGGACCGCCTTCAGAAGGAGTTCGCCCCGGACGGCACGCTCGACCTCCACCGCCTCGGCACCGAAGGCGACCGCCTGATCTCTCCCGTGGAGTTCGCGCGGCATCAGTCGGTCTGCGTTTTGGGTCTCTTGCAGAAGAGGTTCGAGATCCGAGGATACTCGAACAACGTGCACACGGCGTGTGCCTCGGGCGGCCAGGCGCTGGGATTAGGGGCCCGGGCGATTCGCAGGGGGACCGCCGACTGCGTGTTGGCGGGCGGGTACGACTCGATGATCAACCCTCTCGGGCTCGCGGGCTTCTGCCTTCTCGGTGCGGTCTCGAACGACAACGACGAGCCGGAAAGGGCCAGTCGCCCCTTCGACCGTACCCGGAATGGGTTCGTCCTGGGGGAAGGCGCCGCCTTCCTCGTCCTGGAAGAGTGGGAGCATGCGCGAGCGCGTGACGCCCGTATCTACGCGGAGCTCGCCGGCGAGGGATCGTCGCTGAGCGCCTATCGGATCACGGATTCTCATCCCAGCGGAGACGGGCCGATCCAGGCCATGCGTGCCGCGCTGCTAGACGCGGGGGAGTCGCCGGATCGCGTCGACTATGTGAACGCTCATGGCACGTCCACACAGATGAACGACCTCACGGAGACGAACGCCATCAAGGCCGTCTTCGGGAGCCGGGCCGATGGCCTGCCCGTGAGCTCGACGAAGAGCCAGATCGGTCATTTGATCGCGGCGGCGGGCGCCGTGGAGGGGGCACTCTGTGTGCTGGCGATCCGGGATTCCGTCATCCCCATGACCCGGAACAGGGACAATCCCGACCCGGAGTGCGATCTGGACTACGTCACGGACGCTCCGCGCCAAACCCGAGTCGACGTGGCCCTATCGAACTCCTTCGGATTCGGGGGCACCAACAGCTGCCTGGTGTTCAGGAGCACGGCAGGTGGATAGGCGCGTGGTCGTGACCGGCTTCGGGTGCTTGACGGCAGCCGGTATGGACGCTGAGAGCACATGGAGCGCGGTGACGAGCGGCCGATCCGCGATCGGCCGAATGGCCGACCCTGCCACCGAGGACTGGCTCTATCCCCTGGCCGCCGAGATAGCGAGGTACGATCCCCGCCAGCTTGTGCCCGATCGCAAGCTACTCAAGGTGATCACCCGCCCCGATGTGCTGGGTCTCAACGCGGTTTCTCAAGCGTTGGAGCACAGCGCGCTGCTGACCCATCGGGACACCGTCTCCGACGCAGCCACCTTCAATGATCGGACAGGCGTGTTCGTAGGGGCCCCGGCGAGCGAGTACCTGCAGCGTTACGACTTCCTGCCGTCGCTGTCGGTGGGAGACGACGACATCGCACGGTTCGCCTCCGACGCCATGGACCGGGTCCACCCGCTCTGGCTCCTCCGTACGCTGCCCAACAACGTCCTGGCCTACACGGGGATCCACTACGGATTCAAGGGTGCCAATCACAACTTCACGGGTCACGGCGTGGGCGGCTCTCAGGCCATAGCGGAGGCGCACTACCATCTGCGCGAAGGGTCCATCGCCCGGGCCGTGGTCGTAGCGTTCGACTGTCCCGCCGAGCCCGAGGCCGTGACCTACTACGGCTCCTCTGGGCTATTGAGCCGGACCGGCCTCCGGCCGTTCGATACGGCCCACGACGGCACCGTCCTAGGAGAAGGGGCCGGTGCTCTCATCCTCGAAACCCTGGAAGGGGCGCGGGCGCGTGGGGCCGTCGTCCACGGTGAGATCCTAGGCAGTGGGATCAGCTCTGACGCTCTGGGCGTCCTCGGGATTCGTGAGGACGGAGACGGCCTTACCAGCGCGATTCGGAGCGCCCTCGGCGACGCCGAAATCGACGCGGAGGCGATCGGCATGGTGACGACCCACGGGAACGGCACCCCCGCTTCCGACGCCAGTGAAGCCAAGGCCCTCGGAGGTGTCTTCGGGACCGATACGGCACCGGCTACGGGGTTCAAGTGGTCGTTGGGGCACACCATCGCGGCCAGCGGGGTCATCGAGAGCATCCTCTCGTTGCTGTCACTTCGCGACGGCGTGGTCCCGGGAATCCCGACCCTACAAGACAAGGCCTACGACTGTCGGGCGGCCGACGTCTCGCGCGGAGCGCGGTCTCCCCGGGGCCGCGCGGCTGTGGTTGTCACACGTGGATTCGCCGGACTCAACTCGTGCGTGGTGCTCGCGGCCCACGACGGATAGCAACAAGAAGAAGCCCCGTCCGGCAATGCCGAACGGGGCCGTTCTTCCCTCCGAGGATCCTCAGAGTATCACGGTACCTTGTTGAGGATGTGTGTCCCGAAGACCGTAGCGGTAGCTCCGGTATAGAGCATCCAGGTCAGGTTGATCGTGTCTTGGTCGATCGTCCCGGTCCACGTGACCTTCGTGAACCCGCCCGCGCCGAGACCCTCGGCTGTGACGCTTCCGTCCGCGTTGACCGTTAGGGTCAGGGTACCGAACGTGGCCGAGGCTTCGTTGAATGTGACCGACGAGGGATCGAAGTCCGCCGTCCATGTCTCCTCGGGGTAGTCCTGAATGCCGTAGACGAAGCCATTCAGGTCCGACATCACCGTCAGCACACCCGCGTCCAACGCAATGACGAACGAGGCCGTTCCCGTGGTGGCGAACGTGTTGTCGACCCAGGCACCCTCATACCTGCCGACCAGTGAGGCGATGCCGGTGTTCACCGTCACCATCTCAGATCCCTCTACACCGTCGACGGTCGCTGTAATGGTCGCCATACCGGATGCTACAGCCGTCACCAGACCCATATCGTCGACCGTGGCGACCGCCTCGTCGCTCGACATCCAAGTCGTGGGGTCTCCGCTGGCGTCTGCGCCGGATGCCCTGGTGGCCGTAGCCTCGAGCTGGACGGTCCCGGCCACGGTGAGGATAGGTGAATCGTCTTCAGGAGCGGCTCCCTGTGCGACGACCGTCACCGTCGTCACCGGATCGGTCACGTTGACGGTGGCCGTCCCCGACACGCCGTCGCTGGTGGCGGTGATCGTGGCAGTGCCGATGCCAACGGCAGTCACCAGGCCGTTCGCATCCACCGTGGCCACCGCTTCGCCGGACGAAGACCACATGATGGTCCTTCCCAGATCCTCGTTGCCGGGTCCGAGAGTGGTGCCCGTGAGCTGCACGGTCTCGTCGACCAGGAGGTCCGACGTGGCCGGCGCTACGGTTACGGTCGTGACCGGGACGGTCACCGTGACGGTGGCCGTCGCGCTGAAGGTGCTCTCTCCTGATGTGTGGGTCGCGGTGATCGTGGCCGTCCCACCCATGACGCCGGTGACCACGCCCATGTCGTCAACCGTCGCGACAGCCGCGTCATCCGTGCTCCAGGTGAGCGACCTGTGCGGCAGCTCCGTGCTGCCACTTACGGCCGTCCCTGTCAGCGCCACGGTCGAGCCGACCGTAACGCCAGCTGTGGCCGGCGTTACCGTAACCCCGTCCACCTCGAGGCCGAGCATTCCATAGATGGAGAAGCTCGAGGTCTTCCCGGAGACCGTGTTGGTCGCCGCGTCAACCGAGGTGGTCTCGAGGAGCTCCCACGCGTCGTCCACCGACTTGAACATCCGGAGCTCACTCTCGTCGACCCCAGCCGGGAGGTCGGCTTCGGCATAAGTGAGGTTGATCGTAACCGGAGCCGCGAAGGTGGTCCCTTCAGGGCCCAGATCGACCGCTCCGCCGGTGACCGCAAGGTCACTGGCCGGTGCCGTCGTAGCCGCCGCGGCGGTCAGCGTGATGTCGGCAGTCACTGCACCCGCAGGCACTTCCACCGTGACGGCGCCATCGTCGAGCGTCACCGTGCCTCCGGCCGGCGTAGCTACGTCCGGCGGCGGCGGGGGTGGCGGAGGCGGAGGCGGTGGCGGAGGTGGCGGTGGCGGTGGTTGGACGACCGTGGGGCCGCCGTCATCTCCCCCACCACAATAGGCGACCCCGCCTACAAGGAGGAGTACCATGGAAAGCCGCATTACGAGCATCAACCGCTTCTTCATCTTGTCTCCGGGGTGCTGGCCAGCTAGTGGATCGCTGGTGCCGATTAGGTGTGGGAATGGACGGGCATGAATCGAATATAGACCGGAGACTCAGGCGTAGACAAACGGTTTCTTCACTGCGGGTCCGTCTGATGCTTTCGCCCCCACCGATCTTCCTCCGCGAATGTCAGGTATCGATGGAGCGTGGCTTCGTCGATGGTAGGGCAGGGCAGATGACTCGCGAATCGCTTCAGATTCGTCCTGTCGAACACGGGATCCGTAGCGGTATAGGCATCATACACCGTGATGTTCTCGAGGAGCAGGCGCTCGAATTCGGACATGTCGGACGGGTCGTGTCGGTAGTCCTGGCCTACGTACTGGACACCGGTCGAGTGGAAGTACTTGTAGCACGCGTCGATGATCGCTCGAGGTGTCAACGGAACCTCAGGAGCGAGATGATACGTCCCGCCGCGTGCCTCAGGGGTGTTGAGCAGGTGGGTCATGACTTCCGCTACCCAATCCACCGGCACCACGTTGCGAGGCTCGTCTCCCGACATCGGCAGTCTGATCGGCGTGTGTCTCAGGCCGTCCTCACCGATCGGCTGCCTGGGTACGACCAGGGCCATCAGGCGCAGATACAAGTAGAGTCCGTGGTATGTGCTGGTGTACCCGGTGTTCGAGTCGCCCGAGATGACCGCCGGGCGATAGACCGTGGGACTCTCGAGGTGGTCGGCCGCTCGGACCAACTGCTCCGCCTCGAGCTTGCTGGCCTCATAGTCGTTTCGAAACTCCTGCCCCTCGTCGAGTTGGGACTCCAGAACGCGGCCCTCTCGGCGCCCGCTGACATACGCGGTCGAGACGTAGTGGAGATCGCCGATACCGGCGCTACTGCACAGGTCGAGTACTCGACGGGTCCCGTCTAGGTTGGTCGCCCAGGGTTCACCGTCCCTCGTGGAGGCTGACAGACTCAACACGGCCGCGGAGTGGATCACCCGATCGCAGTTGTTCGCGATCCAGGATCGGTCTTCGGCATCGAGTCCCAAGCCTTCCGACCTTATGTCTCCCGAAAGGCATCGCGGGCGGGGCAGCTCGGCATTCGACTGCGACTCCCAAAGGGCGAGGATCTCTTCGATCCGCTCGACCGCAGAGAGCTTCGCCGCGGGGCGCACCACGACGGCGACCGGGGTCCCCTGACTCAGGAGATTCCGTAGCAGGTAGCGGCCCAGAAGGCCGGTCGCGCCGGTTAGCAGGGTGTGGTCTGGCATCTTCCCCCGAGAGTACGGGTCGATCGCCGTGCTAGGCCAGACGCGAGAAGATCAGCGTGAAGATCAGCGGGAAGATCAGCGGGTGGACGGCTCCAGAAGCACGCGGCCGTCCAGGTCGGTCGGAGCAGCGATCTCGGCGAGACGCGCGAGCGTCGGCGCCACATCCACGGTGGCCGCAGCCTCTTGCGAGACGCCCGGTTCGACCCCCGCTCCGAGGAAGATGATGGGGACGCTGCGATCGTAGTAGTACGGCGTTCCGTGGGTCGTGACGTCGCTACTCGCGAAGTAATTGGGTCTCCAACGATGGTAGACCCCGTATCGGGCAGACAGGCTGACGGCGCGTTTCGTAGACAATGAGCGCGCGAAGAGGACGGCGAATGAATCGGGCCGAGCCTGGGCGTCCTCGACCTCCGCTAAGGTGTAGGCCGCCCCGACGAAGGGGAGTTCCTCGATAGCCGCCTTGACTGCCCGGGCGAGAGCTTCACCCCGCGCACCACCATTCACGACGCCGAGCACAGCTCGTTGATAGGCAGTGATCTCTTCCCGCCCCAACCGCTTAGCGTCGACGCCCGTCTCAGCGAGGTGTTCGGGGACTTCGAGAATGCCGTGATCGGACGAGAATCCTGCCACCCAGCCTTCGGAGCCCACGGCGTCGTCCAGCAACTCGAAGAGCTCTGCGAGCACGGCGTCGAGGTGCAGCAGGTTGTCCAGCTGTTCGCGGCTCCAGGGACCGTAGCGATGGCCGATGCGGTCGACTTGCGAGAACGACACAGCCAGGTAATCCACAACATCCCGCTGGCCCAGGTCGAACTCAGCGATCGCTGCCTCCGCGAGACCGAGCACCGCCGCATCAGGCGCGGGAGTGCCGGAGCGCCATACCGTCAGGGCTGCCGGGTTCACCCGTACCGCGGCCTGGGAGGGGCGATAGGGAAAGACCCCACGTCGGCCGCCTCGTTCATGGTTGGAGGTGTCGGGACGAGACAGCTGCGCGGCCTCTTCAGGCACACGGCTCTCCCAAACCGTATCGGAGAAGATCTCCGGCATCACCTCGTCATTGAAGCGCTCTATCCAACCAGGGTACTCGGACTTGTAGTGGGTCGATGTGATGAACCCCGCCACCGGGTCGTCCATCCAGTACACCTCGCCCGCAACCTGGCCGGCCATGCCAATGGCGGAGCGGTCCTTCCGCGAGATGGACACCACGCGGGCGTCGGGGCTCGCCTCCGCAATCCAGTCCGGGAGCCCTCCGCGGTACATGTTCGCAGAAGAGCGACCGGCCATGGCAGGGTAGCCGAGGATGGCGGCCTCGGGGTCCTCCATGGAAGTAGACTTCCTGCCACTCGCCCGAGCGCAACTCCCACCACTCGTTTCCGACGATACCGTGCCGAGTCGGGTACACGCCGGTGGCCAACGAGGTGTGGCCCGGAGCCGTATACGTACCCGCGTGGTCGTGGGTCCCGTTGGGGAAGCGATACCCCCGGTCTATCAACCGCCTGAGACCACCGGTGAAGTGGGTCTCGTAGTGGTCCAGCATGTCGGTCCGGAGCTGGTCGATCACGACAAGGACAACCAGCTCGGGCCCGTCGACAGCGCTCGCGCGCGCGGCTGCCTCGTCTGCGGTCCGACACCCCGACACGAGGACCGACAGTAGCGCGATAACCAACGTCCGACTCGCCAATCCCATTTCGACCCTTCGTTGTCGTGAACCGATCCGTCCATACATCGACCAACCGACGGTGGCCCGAATCGGATGGAGAATCTAACGCCCCGACGAAAACCGTTGCACAGGCGAGTCCTGATGCGTACCTAACAATCGAGCTTCGCCCGCTCACTTCTATGGCCCATCCCTCCTTCCCCCACAAGGGAGCCAATGGTTATGGGTGCAAGAATGAAGCCGATCCTAGGTGCGCTGGTTACAGCGTACGTCATCTTCTTCCTCGGGCTCACGTACTTCTTCGGCCCGATCAGTGCCAACGACATGCCCGGCGACGCCATGATGCCGGCCTGGGCTTCGTTGGCGGTGTTGTCCGTGGTTCTTGTCCTCTTCTACGACTGGGTGAACGTGTCCGTCCAAAATCCCGTCAAGTCGGGTCTGATCGTCGCCCTGTCACAGATTCTCCTCGTGGACGTCTTCTATGTGATGAACGGCACGCGGGGAATCGCCGCCGCCGGAGCGAGCGCAGTGCTCCTCCTCGTCGGATGGGTGGTGGTGGGCGTGGTCTACGGGAAGATGTCGGGTGGTGCCGCCCCCGCTGCGGCCGACGGCGGCGGCGGCGGGTATTCCGGCCCTGCGGATTCCGGGGGCGGGATGTAGCAGGACCTCTCGGTACGAGGTGCGGCGGGCCACCGCACCGGTTCGGGCGAAGTGGCTTGGAGACCCCGCGGTGGCACGAGCCATCGCGGGGTCCTTCAACTGCCGACCGTCGACGGCCCCCTAGACCTTGATCGGCGCGTTCTCCCTCACGTAGTGCCACCACATGAGTCCGGTACAGAACACGTAGAATCCCACGTCGGGCAGGTATAGGACTCAACGGCAGGCTGGCCAAAAGGCTAAAATCGGCGCTATTCTTCCAGCAAATTCCGGCTTAGGGCAACCTTAGAGAACGCAGGTCCTTTCCGGGACTCCAGTCGTAGAGCGTGAGGCGAGAATGAGAGCATTGAGTGCCGCACTGGCAACGTTGGGAATTCTGCTGGTGCTCGTAGGGCAGACAGCGGACGCCGGGACTTCCCGTGACGAGACCGTGCTACGGCCTTTGGCGACCCAGTCCGGCCCCGCCGTGCCCGCGGCCAAGGTGCTGCCCGCCATCCTCCCGGACGTCCGCGCCGGTGAGATCCTCCCCGTCACGCTGCACGGCAAAGCCGCGCCCGACGCCACACCCGAAGAACTCACGGTGATGGTCCAACGGTACTGCATGGCTTGTCACAACGACGCCATGCTCACCGGCAACCTGTCGTTGATCGGCTTCGAGGTGGAGAAGGCCCCTCAGATGGCCGAGACGGCCGAGCGCATGATTCGGAAGCTCCGCGCCGGCATGATGCCCCCGGCAGGCATGCCGAGACCGGGTGGCGACACCCTGATGATGCTGGTCCGGGAGCTCGAGACCCGCATCGACGAGGCCGCGGCCGAGAACCCCAATCCCGGGTGGAGAACCTTCCAGCGTCTGAATCGTGCGGAGTACTCCACCGCGGTTCGAGATCTCCTAGGACTCGAGATCGACGTCGGCACGTTCCTGCCGCTCGATACCAAGAGTGCCAACTTCGACAACATCGCGGACGTTCAGATGCCCTCCGCGACGGTCATGGATGGGTACCTGCGGGCAGCCAATCACATCAGCCGGATCGCTCTGGGAGATCCGGACGCAGAGCCGAACTCGACCCGCTATCGGCTCCCGCGCACCGCGTCGCAGAAGGACCGAGCAGAGGGTGCCCCGTTCGGCACCCGCGGAGGCGTCTCCACGCTCCACAACTTCCCCGCCGACGGAAAGTACGTCTTCCACATTCAGCCCTATCCAGCGGTGGAGGGTGAGGTTTTCGGGCGCACGTTCGGCAACGTCCAGATCGAGGTTTCCCTCGACGGTGCACGGGTCGCGTTGATGACCGTGGATCGCTGGATGCACGAATCGGAGCCGAGCGGCTTGAACATGCGGTCGGACTCGATCTACGTGACGGCGGGCCCCAAGCGCGTCACCGCGGCCTTCCTGCGCACGTTCGAAGGTGAAGTGGACGACCTGATCCGGCCGATCGAGCATACATTGGCCGACGGACAGATCGGGATCGGCTACGGGGTCACGACCATCCCGCATTTGCAGCGGCTCACGATCCTGGGGCCCTACGAGGTTACAGGAGTGTCGGACACGCCGACCCGTCAGCGGGTCTTCACGTGTCGTCCGACGTCGCCCGAGGAAGCGCGGCCATGCGCCGAGCAGATCGTCTCCGACCTGGGCGCCCAGGCCTATCGAAGGCCACTCAACGACACCGACGCCCGGGGGCTGCTGGCCTTCTATGACAGAGGCGCCGAGGACGGCGGATTTGAGGGCGGCATCCGCATGGCGCTTCAGGCGATGCTGGCCAGCCCGCACTTCCTGTTCCGGATGGAAGAGCGGCCCGCCGGAGCCAGTCCGGGAGAGGTACACCGCATCGGCGATGTGGACCTGGCGTCGCGCCTCTCGTTCTTCCTCTGGGGCGCCCCACCCGACCAGGAGCTCATCGACCTGACTGAAGGCGGCCGGCTCTCGAGTCCCGGTGAGGTGGAGCGCCAGGCGCGCCGGATGCTCGCTGATCCACGGGCCGAGGACGCTCTTGCATCCCGTTTCGGGGGCCAGTGGCTCCGGCTCCAGGATCTCGACAAGATCGATCCGGACGCTCTCTCGTACCCCTACTTCGACGAGACTCTCGCCCACTCCATGCGGCGTGAGACCGAGCTGCTCTTCTCGCATCTCATCCACGAGGACGGAAGCGTCCTCGAGTTGATGACCGCGGACTACACGTTCATCAACGAGCGTCTGGCCCGGCACTACGGCATCGCGGGCATCACCGGACCCGAGTTCCAGAGAGTCACCTATCCCGACGACCGCCGTCGGGGAATCCTGGGACACGGCAGCATTCTCGCCATGACGTCTCACGCGAACCGCACCTCACCGGTCCTCCGGGGCAAGTGGGTGTTGGAGGTTCTGCTCGGGACGCCGCCGCCACCGCCGCCACCCGACGTACCCGCATTCGAAGAGACCGACGAGGACATCGACGGGCGCTTCCTGACCGTGCGCGAGCGCATGGAGCAGCACCGCGCCAACCCGGTCTGCATGGCGTGTCACAGGGTCATCGACCCCATCGGGCTCTCGCTCGAGAACTTCGACGTAACGGGAGCCTGGCGAATTCGGGACGAAGGAAACCCCATTGACCCGATCGGCGAGCTCTATGACGGAACGCCCCTGCAGGGGCCCGCAGACCTGAGAGCGGCACTGCTGAGCCGTCCCGAGGTCTTCTACCGCATCTTCACGGAGAACCTGATGGCCTACGGGCTGGGCAGGCGCGTCGAGTACTTCGATCTACCGACGGTTCGTGCGATCACGCGCGCCGCCGCCGAAAACGATTACCGCTTCTCTTCATTCGTGATGGGGGTCGTGAACAGCCCGGCCTTCCAGATGACGCGGATCGAAGATGAGGAGACGTCGGCGGGCCTGTAGGGCCTTCCTGTACAAGCAACCTCGACGAGGTCGGAACCGATGGAGTTCATTACCGGCAAGCACATTTCACGACGGCAACTCCTGCGCGGCGTGGGTGCGTCGTTCAGCCTTCCGCTTCTCGATGCGATGATCCCGGCGAGGCGGTTGTGGGCATCGTCGCCCGCTGTGGTGGCGGCCGAGCGCACGCGCTTGGTGTGCATCGAGCAGGTGCACGGTGCCGCCGGCTGTAACGAGCTTGGAGAGTCCCTCAACCTCTGGTCGCCCAAGGCCACGGGCCGTGACTTCGACCTCTCGCCGACGAGCCTGCGTTCACTCGAGCCCTTCCGCGACTACCTGACCATTGTCAGCGACACGGATTCGAGGATGGCCGACGCGTTCTCCCCCCAAGAGATCGGCGGAGACCACTTCCGGACCGCGGCGGTGTTCCTCACGCAGGCACACCCGAAGCAGACCGAAGGCTCCGACGTTCACATCGGGACGTCCCTGGACCAGCTCTACGTCAAGAGCCTCGGACAGGACACGCCCATCCCGTCGATGCAGCTGTCCATCGAGAACGTGGACCAGGCGGGCGGATGCGCGTATGGCTACGCGTGCGCGTACACCGACACCATCAGTTGGGCTGCGCCGGGCGAGCCGCTCCCCATGGTCCGCGATCCGCGGGCCGTGTTCGAGATGCTGTTCGGCGCGGGGGGCACGCCCGAGCAGCGCGCTCAGCGTCGCCAAGCCGATCGCAGCATCCTCGACTGGATGCTCGAGGAGATCTCGGCGCTGCGCCGGGAGTTGGGCCCCGCAGACCAGCACCGTCTCGACCAGTACACGGAGAACATCCGTGAGCTGGAGCAGCGCATTCAACGCATCGAAGCGCAGAACGCGAGCGGTGAGGTCAGGGAGATTCCCGAAGCACCGGTCGGCGTTCCGGACGACTTCGCCGAGCACATGGAGTTGATGTTCGACCTGCAGGTGCTGGCGTTCCTGTCGAACACAACCCGTGTATTCACGCTGAAGATGGGGCGCGACGCATCACCCCGCGTCTACCCCGAGAGCGGCGTCAGCACTCCATTCCACTCGGCTTCCCACCACGGTGGTCGTGAGGATCGCGTAAAGGACTTTGCTGCCATCAATGCGTACCACGTGTCCATGCTGCCGTACTTCCTGGACAAGCTCAAGAACACCGTCGAGGGAGACGCCAATCTCCTGGACAAGACGATGATCGTCTACGGATCGGCCATGGCGGACAGCAACCTCCACAACCACATCCGGTGTCCCCTGTTCGTGGTGGGCGGCGCCAACGGTCAGCTGGAGGGCGGACAGCACATCCAGGCGCCGATCGGCACCCCCATGGCGAACGTCATGCTCGACATGCTGCACAAATTGGGGGTGAACGACATCGAGAAGTTCGGTAACAGCACGGGCACCTTCTCCATCTAGGAGGGGGCGCTGAAGGGGCCTCATATGGGCAGAGGGAACGAGACATGGTAGGAAAACAGAAGGCGAGGCTCCGGACGGCGTCACTCCTGGCGCTGACGCTCACCGTGCTGGCGGGCGCCACGCCCGCCGAGGCCCCCGTGGAAGCGCCGGTGGAAGCGCCGGTGGAGGCGCCGGTGGCCGACGCGGCACAGCGGGGCGATGCAGAAGCGGTGCGCACGCTGCTGCAGCAGGGAGCCGATCCCAACGCGGCCCAGGCGGACGGGCTCACCGCGCTTCACTGGGCGGCCCTCAACGACCAAGTCGAGATCGCACGGGTCCTGCTCTACGCCGGTGCTACGGTGAAACCGGTCACGCGGGTAGGTGGGTACACGCCCCTGCACCTTGCCAGTCGGGCAGGTCACTCGGCCATCGTGCGGGCGCTGCTCGAGGCCGAAGCCGACCCGAACGAGTACACGACCACCGGAGTCATGGCTCTTCATTTTGCGGCCGAGGCCGACGACGCGGATGCCGTCGCCGCGTTGGCCGAGTACGGCGCTGATGTGAACGCCGAGGACTCGTTCTCGAACCGCACACCCATCATGTTCGCCTCGGTCCGAAACGCACTCGAGGCCATGCAGGCGATCCTGGACGCCGGGGCCGACCTTTCCGCGACGACCGCCGTGAAGAACTACGTCGAGATCGCGGACGCGGCGACGGCCGAACGCGAGCGACGCGCGCGAGTGCGCAAAGCCGCCGAAGATCCGGACCCGGATGCTGAGGCCGAGGAACCCAGCGGTGGGCAGCAGAATTCCGCGACGCCCGCAGAGGAGCCGAGAGTCCCCAAGCTCCCGAAACTCCTCTCCTCCAATGAGCAGATCGGGCTACAGGGCGGGTTCACGGCACTCCACTTCGCGGCGCGCGAAGGGCACATCGATGCGGCGCGTCTTCTGGTGCACGCCGGGGCCGACGTCGATCAAGTGACGGCCGGGGACCAGTCGAGCGCCCTTCTGGTCGCCGTGATCAACGGCAACTACGACCTGGGCAGAGATCTCCTCGAGGCCGGGGCGGACCCCAACCTGCTCAGTGACGACGGGGCCGGGCCCTTGTTCGCGACGCTCAACATCGAGTGGTCGCTCAGGACCTGGTACCCTCAGCCCCAGGCGTTCCGCCAGCAGGAAACCTCCTATCTCGACCTCATGGAGCTGCTCCTCCGGGCCGGCGCGGACCCGAATGAGAGGGTCACCACCCACATCTGGTACGCCGCATACAACGCGGGGCGGATGGGCGTGGACTTCGCGGGCGCGACGCCCTTCTGGCGCGCCGCCTACGCCGCGGACGTGAGGGCCATGCAGCTGCTCGTGGCGAACGGCGCCGACCCGAACATCTGGACGTACAACCTTCCTCGCCCCCGTCGCGTGGACCCGGACGTACCGAACAACCCGGCCAACAATGAGCCGGAACCGCAGGATCCCTCCGGGTTGCCCGTAGTGCCCCACGGTGGGCCCGGCACACATGCCATCCACGCCGCGTCCGGCGTGGGCTTCGGTACGTCTCGTGTCGCGCAGACGCACCGGCACGTGCCTGAGGGATGGCTTCCCGCCGTGGTGTACCTGATCGAAGAGCTGGGAGTCGACCCGAACCTGCGGGACAAGGACGGCTACACCGCCCTTCATCATTCCGCCGCGCGAGGGGACAACGAGACGATCCTCTACCTGGTCAGTCAGGGAGCGGACGTCATGTTGATCAGCCGGCGCGGCCAGACCACCGCCGACCTGGCGAACAGCCCCGAGCAGAGAGCTCAGCCGCACCCCGTCACGATCGCCCTGCTCGAGAAGCTGGGCTCAGAGAACAACCATCAGTGCAGATCCTGCGGCGGCGCGTCGAGATAGAGCCGGCCGATTACGGAATAGACGTTACGGAGTAGAAGAATGAGACGGATAGTGTGCGCGCTCGTCGCGCTGACGGTGATGTCGATTCCCACGGACGTGGTAGCGCAAGACACGGTATGGAATCGCTACACGCTCGAGGACCTCGGCGGCGTATTCGTACGAACCGAAGCAGCCACGTGCCAGAGCGTCGGGATGACACGCCAGGTAGTTCAGGCCGACGCGGAATCGATTCTGGTCGAATCGGAGGTCGACCTGCTCACCGAGGGAGAGATGCTCCGGAATCCGGCGTTGCCGGAGCTGCGGATCACACTGGAGTGTGCCGCGGGAGAGGGCTCGGGCGCCGTCGCCTACTCCGTTGCGGTCCGCGTGCAACAGTCGGCCCAGATGACGCGCGACTCCCAGATTTCCCTGCCGGAGGCCGTCACCTGGTGGTCGACCGAGGTGGGTGTAGGAGATGCGACCACGGCCCAAGCGGCTCTTCAGGAAGCTCTAGAGGGCAAGGTCGAGGAGTTCGCGACCGCCTACGTCGCGGCGAACACCGAGCCACCCGACACGACGGGAAGCCGCTAGGCGTTCCACCCGCTGGGCCGGCCCATCTTTGCGGCCGGCTACCGGCCTGCCGCCGCCCGCCCGATCCGAATCACCTCGTCGGCCTCGGGGCCCTGCATGAGCAGGCCCAGGAAGCCCTGCTGAATCCGCGCCTCGATGTCCCCGGCGTTGGCCGTGATCATGTCGGGCAGCCCCACGCGCCTGGCGTGCCGGAGCACCTCCTGGTTCCCCGCCTCTGCGGCATCTCGATCTCCGTCGAGCGCCCCCCTCAGGCTCCCGATGCCACAGGCCAATAGGCTGTAGCCGGGAGTATCGGCGATCTCCTCCACAGCGGCCACGGCCGCGGGATCCTCGACCATGATCATGGCGAGTACTTCACCGGTCGGATTCGCGGGGGACCACACGTCTGCCCCGGTATCATCGAAGAAACTCACGATGGTCCGAGCCTCCTCCGGACTTCTGACGTGGGGAAACACGATCCCGTCGGCCCCGAGCTCCAGGATCTCTCTCACGCGGGCCCGGGTGACCCCCTCTCCATCCCTCTCGAGGGGCGGGATGCGCACCAGGAGCGTCTTTCGCCCGACGGCACTGGAGCTGCGGAGTCCCTCGGCGATGGCCCCGACCGCTGCGACGTCGTATCGGCCTTCCAGATTCAGAAAGAGGAAGTCGTAGAGCGGATTCTGAGCCAGCCTCTCGCCACCCTCGCGAGTGTAGACCGGGGCGGGTCGCTCTCCGCCCCGCCTCTGCTCCTCGGTGGGAGGGCGCTCATTGGGAACGAAAACGCCAAACGTCGCGGTACCGGCGGCCCAAAGGTCGATGATGACGTTTTCGTGCTCACCGGCGACCTCCGCGGTCTGTGCGCCCTCCCCTTCCTCACCGGCTGCGTCCGGCTGACAGGCGGTGCCGCCGAGGATCAGCAACCCCACGGCGAGCGTCCTCCAGACGACCGAGAGAGGTCGCACTAGTCGTCGCGTCCCGCGGCGAGCCTTCCCACGGCCAAAGCGTCATCACCGTTGACGATGATGAGCCGGAAGCCCTGATCGAGGCGTTCCGCAATGTCGTCGGCCCCTGCCGTGATGCCGCACGGGACGTCGAACTCCTTGCAGGCGGACAGCACGGTCTGAATGGCGCCCTCGATGGCCCCGGCGTCCCCCTCGTAGGCCCGCCGAAGATCGCCAGGTCCGGGAATCACCACACCCACACCCGGTGTGCTCACGATCTCACGGGCGTTCGCGACCCCTATCTGGTCCTCGATGAGCAGGATGTTGAGCAACCGCCCCTCGGGATTCGACGGCCACAGCTCGTCGCCCATGGAACTCACCGCGAAGGCGGCTTCGGCCGCCGTCTCCACATGCGGAAAGACGATCCCGTCGACCCACGCATCGAGACCTCGCCCCACCCGTTGCCCCGCTACCTCGCGGCCGTCGCGGATGGGTGGAATACGGAGCACGATGGGGTGCGCATCGTCACCCCCAGCGTCCACCATGGCTCGCATGTAGACCTCCATGGCGGGAATGTCGAAGGGGCCCGTCTCGAGGGAGTAGAAGACGAAGTCGGTCTCCCGGTTCTCTACGATCTTGGCCCCCTGCTCCGCCGTCTTGTCGCCCGAGAAGACGCCGAACACGGCTTGGCCGTCCTTCAGGAGCTCGACGATGTTGTTCGGTTTCACCTGGTCTCTCGTTTCAATGATCGACGCGGTCCCTGACCTCGGGTCGAGCCCCGACATCGCGGGCCGCGGCATTCGGGTGGTGACCAAGGCGAGGGTCAGGATCACGCCCGCAATCGCGGCGTACCCCGGCAGCGTCGGTGTCATGGCGGTCTCCCAATGGCGATGTACGAGGCAGCAAACCCCGATACTTACCGTCAAAGAGAGACAGGCGCCATCATCATCCAGGCCCGTACGGGTGCCCATTCATCGTCTCACCTGCAACCCCGTCGCCCGGTGAACCTACTCGGACCCCGGCACGATACTGATGGGCCGTGCGACCATCATGGGCTCGCGACCGGAGAGTTCTATTTCCACCGTTAGCGTGTAGTCGCCCGGCTCCAGGTCGGGCAGATTCAGCTCCACCGCGCGGAACACCGTTCCGAGCACGTCGGGGCCGGCCTCCTCCCAGGTCATGACCACGGGCTCGTTCGGCTCGACGACACGTAAGAACTCACCCAGGCGGGTCACGATGCTGCTTCGACCGCGGTTCACTCCGATCCGGACGCTCGCCGACTCGCCAACCCTGAGCCCGTAGAGCTCCCACGCGACCTTGAATCCATCGCCCGACTCGATCCTTACAGCGGGTAGCGCCGTTGGGAGTGCCTCATCCAACGAAGTCGGGAGTCCGCCACCTCCCTCCAGGATCAGCAGGTCCGAGATGGCCGCCAGCCCCGGCACGAGCGGGTCCTGCCACAAACCGTGGCGATCTCGCCAGGCCTTCTGTTCGTCGGGGCTGAACGCCTCTAATCCGACGACATAATGCCGGTTGGGCGCCCTGAGCTGGAAGGTGCCCCCGGCACCCTCACCCCGAACCTCGAACGGCTGTCCGCTCTCGGAGTCGATCAGGAACAGCCCCGACTGGATGCGCTCCTCGGACGCCTTGGCAATGAACGGAACGGGTACCTCACGCACTTCACCGAACGGGTTCGTTCTCTTCTGCTTGTCCGAACGGCTCTCGTTGCGCGCCGCTCTCAGGTCCACACCGTCTTCCTTTCGCGGAGCGACCGGCGGTGGAGCGCCGGGATCCAGCTTCTCCGCAGCCTTGCGGGCGAACGCCGCCGCCACCAGGAGCGAGTCGCCCCGCCTGAAGCGGGCGACCTGGGTTTCGAGAAGACCGAAATCCTTCGCGTACGGCGCCGTGTACCCGGTGCGCGGTCCGGACCTGATGATGCCGTCGCGGAAGATGGCGGTCAGATCAGCGGAATCACCGAACAGGTCACTGTTCTGGGTAGCCCGCTCCAGCATGCTGCCGCTGTTGATGGGATCCACGAGCGCTGATTTCTGCCGAAGTTCCATCCGCGCCCGCTCCCCCAAGACCCATTCCGCCGGCGCCACCTCCGAGGGATCTTCGAGGACTTTCGCCGGCGGCAGGAAAGCCTGTCCCCTCCGGTGACTCACCATGCGTCGGCTGTCCACCAGGGAGTCCCCTGTGGGCAACTCACGCTCGCGGGACCACGCCTCTGGCGGACCCCAGCGGAGCGTGACCTCCTCCAGATCCTCATCCCAGTCCAGGCCCGTGCCGTTGATGGCCTCGGCTCTCATCCGGACGAGCACCTGCCGAGCGTACTGCTCCGTCTTACGATCGTTGCCCTCGACCAGATAAAGGGGATCGGCAAGCAGCCAGAGGTTCCGCTCTACACTCTCCTTGTCCACCGCCTTCTCGTACATATCAAGCGCCGACTCCTCGAGAAGATGCCCTGGAGCGCGCCAGCGGGCGGCGGTGTCGGCTGGCATCTCGGCCAGGGCCTGTGCGAACACCTCGTCGGCCGTGGTCCACGCCCCCCGGGCATGGTGGACATAGGCCGCCAGCGCCGTGCACCACCAGTGGGCACGACCCCCGCACCTCCTGGCCAGACCGGCGGCGCTCGCGAGGGCGCCCTTGTCGATCAGGTAGTAGACCCGCTGGCCCAGAATCCAAAGATCACCCGGAATCTCCTGGGCGATTTCACCGAGATCCTTGAGCACCCGGGTCCGAGCCAGCTCGAGCTCCGGCAACTCCTCCGGGGCCCGCCATTCGTCCGCGTCCATGTGGTCCGGAAACCGGGAACAGAAGCGCCCGACGATGTCGTCGCACCGGCGACTCAGGTCGGCGAGAGCAGGGGGGGTGCGCTGCTCTCGATAGCGCTCGTAACGAGCCTGGACGTCCTTCGCGTCCTCCAGAAGCTCCATGGAATCGGCGACGCTGGGCGGCGCGTACTGCCCCGCCAGCGGTCGGGTGAATGGGGCAAGCGCACCCGTCAGGGTGAGCCATACAAGAAGCCGCGATCGCTGGTACGCGATCGAAAGAGCCGTATGTGCTTGCGGCTGAGTCGAAGATCTCGGAATCGGGAGCGGCGGAGTGAAGCGGATCACGGCAGTCCTTCTGGAATCGACACGTACTTAGCGAATGGATGCCGGTTCGCATCCTCTCGTTAAACGCCTCGCCCCCCCATAAGGGATCCACGCAACCGGTTCAGGGGCCCGCGTTCAGGTCCTGTAACGGGCGAACTCCCTCAAGAGCGGCGTGAACAGGACCCGTCGCACTCCCCTCGGAGCGTGGTTCCCTTGGATGACGAAGTTCTCGTCCACGTCGAAGTCGACCGTCACGGTGGTGATCTCACCCTCCACCGTCTCGAGGTCGTAGTCCAGGAGCACCTTGATGCCACTCGTGCTCCCGCCGGGCGCGCGGAGCGTGGAGGCTTCGGTGCCGTCCTCGAACGACAAGCCCTCCACCAGAGTCACCCGTGCGCTGTCCACGACCAACCGCAGCGTGCCATAGAGCCCCACGTCTACATCGACCACATCGGTGAGGTCGGCAGTGACGCCATCGCGAAGGGTGAGGAGATCGTACCGTTGGGGGCTGTCGGGATCGTTGAAGAGATCGACGACCCCACCGCCAGGCAGGTCATCGTCGCTCTCCAGGTAGACCCTCGAGATCCAAACGTCCGCGCTTGCGATGACGTCGGACGGAGTGCCTGTGAGAAGGACCCGAACGCTGGACAGGTGGACACCCGTGGGTTCGTCGCTGCACGCACCAGTGCCGAGGCCGAGGAACCCCGCAATGACTAGAATCGTTACTTCTGTACGGGATCCGGAAAAATGTGCCAATCGCATAACGGCCCGCTCCGCTGTGTAATCCAGCGTGAAAAGGGCGGCGTAACACGATCTGCGATCACAGGACCCGGTCGCTGCCGAAGTCCAAGGGATGCAGGACACGTGCCAAGTCGTGGGAGCGCCTTCTCTTGTGGGTACACGTCACTCAGGGGATCTTCACGGATGGATTTTTCTAGCTGCTCAGCAGGGTGCCCCAAGGGTCGCTCCCTGGACCCCTCGCCGGGCTCCTCGCCGGGCTCCTCGCCGGGCCCCTCGCCGGGCTCCTCGACGAGCTTCTCCACCAGTCTCCTGTGGCTCACGATGCCGCTCCTCTTGTTGGCGCTGTCACCGTTGTGCGCGTCGGGCCAAAACGGATTCCTGGCCGGCCGCATGGCCGGGACCGGTCAGTTCAACGTGGTGGAGGCGACGATTCCGGAGCTGCAGGAGGCGATGGCCTCCGGACGTGCGACGGCGGTGGACCTCCTGGATGCCTACCTGGCCAGGATCGCCGCATACGACCAGCAGGGACCCCGCCTCAACGCGATGATCCGCCTGAACCCCAACGCCCACTCCGATGCTCGGGCTCGAGACCGAGAGCGGGCGTCGGGAGCGGTGCGTGGCCCGCTCCACGGCATCCCCATCATCTTGAAGGACAACTACGACACGGCCGATATGCCGACCACCGGGGGATCGGTGGCTCTCGCCGGACTCGTTCCCCCCGACGATGCCTTCCAGGTCCGCAAGCTGCGTGAATCAGGCGCGATCATCGTGGGCAAGTCCAACCTCCACGAGTTGGCGGCCGGGATCACGACCATCAGCTCACTGGGAGGACAGACGCTCAATCCGTACGACCTGTCGCGTTATCCGGGCGGCTCCAGCGGGGGCACCGGAGCGGCCGTAGCGGCGAGCTTCGCGGCGATCGGATGGGGCACGGACACCTGTGGATCCATTCGCATCCCGGCGTCGCAGAACAACTTGTTCGGTCTCAGGCCCACGAAGGGGTTGTCCAGCATCGACGGCATCATCCCACTTTCGCACACGCAGGACGTGGCGGGGCCGCTGGCCCGGACCGTGACGGACCTGGCCATCGCTCTCGACGCAACCATCGGCATGGATCTCGCGGACCCGGCCACCGCGTCGCTCCGCGGTCGCCGGCTTCCCCGGTTCGCCGACTCGCTGGGGACGGCCACCTTCGAGGGAGTGCGGCTGGGCGTGCTGACGAACATGTTCGGAGACGCCCCCGAGGATCAGGAGATGGGCGGCGTGATCCGAACCGCCATCGCGCAGATGTTCGACGCGGGCGCCGACGTCATCGACGTAATCATCCCTGACCTAGAAGACCTTCTCGCCAACTCGAGCGTCATCGCGCACGAGTTCAAGTGGGACCTGATCGACTACCTGGCGGCGACGCCTGGTGCGGCGGTGGGGTCGTTGCAGGACATCCTCGACCAAGGTCTCTATCACGCCGCCCTGGAGAGCAGGTTCAGTCTACGTAATGCCCCGGAGTCCCGGGACAGCGAAGAGTACCGTGAGGCCTTGGCCAAGCGGGAGATGGTCAGAGACGCCGTGGTGACCGCGATGGACGACGAGCGACTCGACGCCCTGATCTATCCGACCATGCGCCGGCCACCCGCACAGATCGGCGATCTCCAAATGGGCAGCAACTGCCAGTTGAGCGCGTCGGCGGGGCTTCCGGCCTTCAGCATCCCGGCGGGGTTCACCCTCAGTGGTCTCCCGGCGGGGCTCGAACTGCTGGGCCGGCCCTTCGCCGATGCACAGCTGCTCGCGCTCGGATTCGCGTACGAGCAGGCAACATCACCTCGCCGAGCACCGTTCAGCACCCCGCCCCTAGAGGACGGTTTGGCTCCCGCCCCCGTAAGCTTCGCCCTCATCGCGGACGGGCCGGTGGCTCGACTCAGGGCACGGTTCGTGCTCGACCTGCCCACCGGGGTCTTGTCGTACGATCTCGACGTCACCGGCTTGCCGGCGGGCGAGATTCACGCGGTCGATCTTCATCGCGCTGCGGACACACCCGTCGGACCCGTGATCCATATGCTGTCAGGTGCCGGAGCAGCCTCTGCCACCGGGAGCGTTACTTTGCGCGGGCCGGAACTCGACGCGCTTTGGGAAGGCCGACTTTACCTGAGCCTCTACACGAAGGAGCATCCGGCCGGGGCGGCCAAGGGCCCGCTCCGACTCCCGCCGGTTTGAGGGGTCCGGGCCGCTCGGAGCCGCCACCACGATACCACGATACCACGATACCATCGCGGTACCCGTGCGTGGAACTTCCGGGAAGGGCCGAGCGTTTCGTAGTTGCCGCGCCTCACAGCCCAGGTGACGACTCGTGATTGGCCTATTTATGACGCGATACATGATCCTCGAAAAGCCGCTCCGCGTCGGGCTTGTCGCCTTCCTGGTCGCGCTCACCGCATGCTCGGGCGACGGAGGGCCCTCCGATCCGTTCCAATCCGCGGGTAACGCAGGCCAGCAGTGCCTCGACGACATGTTGGTACCCGGCGGCGAGGCGAGGGCGGACATCGCGGCCCTCGTCAATCCGCAGTTGATCGGAGGCCTCGATCCCGCGGCACAATATCTCGAGGCTACGGACAGGGTGATCGGCTTCGAGACGAACGGAGAGTTCGTGGCCGTTCCGTACAACATCCTCTGGTGGCACGAGATCGTGAACCTGGAGGTCGCCGGCGTACCCCTGGCCGTGACCTACTCACCTTTGAGTGGCTCCAGCATGGTCTTCGACCGGCGATCCGTCGGTGGGGCGGAGATCGGAGTCTCCGACAATGTGCTCCAAAACAGCCTCGTCATGGTCGACACCAACCGGAATGGGCAGGCAGGCTCACTTTGGCCACAGATGGCCCCCGCAGCCCTTTGTGGAACCCCCGGCAGTGCTCCGACGCTCGCCCCCTACCCCGCGATCGACATCGAGTGGGCGGGATGGTTGGCCCTGCATCCGGACACCCGCGTGGTTTCGAGTCAGACGGGCCGGTCGTACGACTACACCACGTATCCATACGGAGACTATGCGGGTGTCCACAACTTTCTCACCTACTTCCCCCAAGGGGAATTCGACGCGAGACGTCCCCCGAAGGACCGCGTGATCGGTCTTCCCTACCCGGGAGGGGGAGGAATCGCTTTTCCGTTCAAGAGCCTTCAGGGCCTCGGGACACGAGAGATCTTCCAGTGGGAGGCCGAGGGTCGACCCGTCGTCCTCTTTTGGGATGCGGAGCTGAAGGCCGCGGTGGTCTACGAGTCGACGGTGAACGGTCAACCTCTCAGCTTCTTCCGTCTGAACCGCTTCGTGGATGGGCGCTTCTTCGACGAGGACACGGGCAGCGAGTGGTCGTTCGAGGGTGCCGCCATCGCGGGACCGTTGGAAGGCATGAGGCTGCGGCAGGTCGCCGAGGCCTATGTGTCCTTTTGGTTCGCCTGGGCGACCTTCGTGCCAGATTCGTTCCTCGTGGAACCCGATTCGCGGATCAACGAGGGCAACAACGCGGGCAAGAACGTCCCCGACCGCGAAAACGAGAGTGTACCCGCTCCACGACCGCTATCGTCAGGTACCTGGGATGGCGGTGCGCCGTCGCGCTGAGCGTGAAGCGCGGTCGCCCCGGCTACGGGCCGTGGCAGCTTGAAGACCCCACCCTTACCCGCCGTCGCGCACCGCCCGGCACACGATGAGCGTGATGTTGTCACTACCTCCATCGTCGAGCGCGTCCTGTAGGAGATCCTCACACACCTGTTGGGCCGACGTCATGGACCGGAGCCGTTCCGCAATCCGCTCGTCCGAAACGTGCTTGGTCAGACCATCGCTGCAAAGCATATGGACGTGACCCCAACCCTGATCGATGCCGGTCACTACGGGTGAGGTCTCGGAACCGCCAATGGCGCTCGACAGGACGTGCGCGAGCGGAGACTTGGATGCCTCACTTCTCGAGAACACGCCGTCGTCCACGAGCACTTGGGCCAGCGTCTGATCTCGGGAGATCTGAGTCAGCTCGTCGTCGCGGAGTAGGTAGTAGCGGCTGTCCCCCACCTGAAGCAGGTAGGCACGGGGCCACACGAAGAGCATGAGCGTGAGCGTCGTCGCCATTCCCTCGCCCGGCTCGGCGTCCGAGCGTTCACGCACGTCGGCGTGGCAGTGCAGCGCCGCGTCGGCCAGAGCCTGGGTGAACGCCTGATCGTCCGTGGGGTCGGCCGTGTAGTAGCAGTCCATGCTCTGGGCCGCGTATTGGCTCACGGCCTCCAGCGCCCTCCGGCTCGCGGCCTCACCGCCAGGTCCCCCACCGACCCCGTCGGCGACCATGGCCAGAAACGCGAGACGTTCGGCCTGCACATACAGCCGGCTCGCATTGGGCAGGCTGGTCAGGTGCACTTCCATACGCTTGTGAAGCGATGAGACGAGGAAGTGGTCCTGGTTTTCCTTACGGACCAATCCCTGGTGGGTCAGCCCGTAGAAGTCGACCTGATCGTCGACGGGCTTGCGGCCGAGGCCCTGGGCTTCGGCGGTCTTTTCGAGAGCGGCCATTGGATCAACCGGCTAGCGGAAACGACTCCGACACGAACACTTCACCCAACTCGTTGGGACGGACAGGTTGGGCCCGCACCACCCCTTCTCGCAAGGGACGGCGCGGGCGCCGCCGTTATGGGTATACGCGTTTCGCGTAGTTGGTCGGGTTCCTGATCCGCGTGATTCTCCCCTCTGCAACCCACTCGGCTACGGCGCCGCGGACTCGATGGCGGCGTCGAGACCCACCGTCACACCTTTGGTGTCCGCGACATGCCGGATGGCAAGAAGAGCACCGTCAGCGAACGAAGCGTACTCGGTGCCGACATGGTGAATCGACAGCAGTTCGCCACTCTTGCTCATTGCCACCTCTTGGTTCGAGAGGGTCGCCTCGAGCCGAAGTGAATGGACACGAACGCCCTCCACCGTCGCTCCACGTGAGCCGGCCACGAGTTCTGACGACTCTTCATGGGACGAACCGCCAGCCGCAGCGATCCTGGCTGCGGTCGCGATGGCGGTCCCGGAGGGGGCATCGGGCTTGTCGTGGTGGTGTCGTTCCACCACCTCGATGCCCGAGAAGTGGGGCGCGGCCAGTTCGGCGAACCGCATCATCAGCACGGCTCCGATCGAGAAATTGGGCCCAATCAGGCACCCGGGGCCATCCTCACCCCAAAACGAACGGACTTCGTCGAGGCGCTCCCGCGTAAAGCCGGACGTGCCGACGACAGCGTGAAGTCCCGCCTCGCGCCATGCCCGGAGGTTGCTCATCACAACAGTCGGTTCTGTCGATTCGAATACGACGTCACAGTCGATCTCATCGTGATTCGTAGAGATCGGGATTCCGTTGAACGCCTCACCGCCGCGATTCGGGTTGTAGAGCGCAACGAGGTCGAGATCGTCAGCGGCGGCTATTGCTGCCGCGGTCGCGGTCGCGAGGCGACCGGGGATTCCAGAGATGGCGACGCGGATCATGTGTTCGGCTCCAGCTGTGTTGGGATGACTCTATGCTCAGGAGACTCGTGAGGAGCTCAGCGAGGCACTCAGCGAGGAACTCAGCGAGGAGTTCAGCTCACCCCGTCGAAGAACGCCTCCATGCGCCGGCGGGTCGCCTCGTCGGGTAGCCGCCCTAACCCGGCCCCCATGTTGTCCACCAAGTGTCCCGGGTCACCCGTGCCCGGTATCACGACCGTAATCGCCGGGTGCGACAGGATGTACTTCAAGAAGAACTGTCCCCAGCTCTCGCAGTCGAACTCAGATGCCCATTCGGGCAGCTCCCTCCCCCGCACGGTCCGGAAGAGGCTGCCACGGTTGTAGGGCTCGTTGACGACCACGCCGAAGCCTCGGTCCTGCGCCAACGGCAGGATCCGGTCGGCGGCCTCCCTCTCCCCGAGGGAGTAATTGATCTGGATGAAGTCGAGGGCCTCCCTCCGCATCACCTCCTCCATGTCCCCGAACTGACGGAGTCGGGAGATGGTGATGCCCACATATCGCGTCCGGCCCTCTTCCTTCGCCTCACGAATCGTGGGCAGATGCGTCTCGACGCCACGCAGGTTGTGGACCTGGTTGAGGTCGATGGTGTCGCGGCCCCAATACCTCATGGACTGCTCCTGCTGCCGCACGCCGGCCTCGCGTCCACCGCCCGTCGAGATCTTGGTGGCGAAGAAGAGGTCGTTCTCGATCCCCAGTTCCTGGGCCAGTGTGCCCGCCACGCTCTCCGAGAGGCCATAGGTGGGGGCCGTATCGAATACGGTGCCGCCCATCTCTCGGAAGAGCCGGAGCACCTCCTTCATGTCCGCGCGTTCCGCGTCGCCCGCTCTCCTGCTGAACGTGCCGGCGCTGCCGAGTCCCACGGCCGGGATCGTCTCACCCGAGGAGGGAATCGTGCGCCGCATCAGCTGAGGGGACTGGGCTAGGGACCGGGCCAGCGCATCGAGATCGCCGAGAAGCAGAGCAGCGCCGGTCCCGGCACCCACCTTCAGCATCTCGCGACGTGACATCTTCATGTTGTTCTGTCCTCGGCTTGAAAGATCACTCCCCCTGGTCCTCGGACCACGGCCCGCCAAGATTGTTCCGACACCGACCGACGCGCGACCCCGACGGAGGCATGATGCCCGTCTCGTACGAAAATTCCAAGATCGTCTTCGAGGGCATCAAGAATGCCGGGATCAAGTCGGTGTCGGCGCTACCCGAGACCTGGTTGGGCCTCCTGCTGCAGCGCGCCGAAGACGACCCCGACGTCGAGCTGATCCAGGTGGCGAAGGAAGAGGAGGCCATCGGCATCGCCGCCGGCGCCTACTTCGCCGGAGACCCCCACATCTTGCTCATGCAGAACCACGGCTTCCTGGCGGCGATCAATGGTGTTGTGTCTCTGGCCCAGCTCTACGGCATCCCCCTGTGCATGCTCATCGCGCTGCGGGGTCACTGGGGGGAGCCCTACCCGTGGCACACTAGAGGTGGAATCGTCACGGAAGAGGTGCTGCGAGCGCTGAGCATTCCATTCGAATATGCCCGAGATCCGGACAAGGTGGGCCAACAGATCCAAGAGGCCTACACGTTCTCGCAGAGTTCCCTGTCACCGGTCGCACTGCTCCTCACGCGCGACCTGATGGAGGACTGACATGGAACGCGCACAGTGTCTCGAAGTCATTTATCCGGAGCTCGAAGACAAGCTGGTCGTCACGATCATGGGTGCCTGCGCGCAGGAGCTTTACAACCTGGGCCACCGGGAGAACTTCTTCTATCTACAACACGCCATGGGACTGGCGTCCTCGATCGGCCTGGGGCTCGCGATGCATCTACCGCAGGAGCGTGTGGTGGTGCTCGACGGTGACGGCTCGGTGCTGATGAACCTGGGCACGCTGACGACTCTGGCCCGCTACCGCCCGGCGAACCTGATTCACATCATCTTCGACAACGGAAGCCTACTCTCGACCGGCGGCTTCGACTCCCAGACGACCGCTGGCGTCACCGACCTGGCTCAAATCGCCAAGGGGGCGGGCGTGGAGCACGTCGCCACCGCCGAGACGCCCCTGCAGTTCGGCGAGGCCGTCCTCGAATCGTTCGAGCGGGAGGACCTGAGCGTGATCGTGGCCAAGGTCCTGGCCGTCGGCCCCGACAACTACGGGATGGACCTCGAGCTGCCGGAGAACGCCTTCCGGTTCAGGCGGTTCATCCGTGAGCGGAAGCAGGTGACCGGCTAGGTCTGTCCTTTGCCCGGGGGAACCATGCGTCTCAGTCTAATCCTCGCCGCCGTCCTTCTCGTATTGGCACTCTCTACGTGCGCAGAGGAGGTCGCCGACCCGCGATCGAGCGCGGCTGAGCCCCTCGACATCCTGATCCTGGACGCCCGCATCGTCGACGGCGGAGGCAACCCGTGGTTCCGGGGCGACGTGGGCATTCGGGGGGATCGAATCGCGGACGTGGGCCACCTCGACGGCCGGGAGGCAACGCGCACCATCGACGCAGCAGACCGCGTGGTGAGCCCGGGCTTCATCGACGTGATGGGTCAGGCGAGCCAGGTGCTCGTGACCAACCCCCCCAGTGCGGAAAGCAAGCTGCGCCAGGGGATCACGACCTATCTCTCGGGCGAAGGCGGCTCCCCCGCACCGCAGAGCGAGGCCACACTCTCCAACCCGCCCGTGGTGAACGGCGAGACGCTCCGCTGGCAAACGTACGCGGAGTACTTCGCGATCATCGAGCGCTTCGGCATTCCCATCAACGTGGTGCACGACGTGGGGCTTACGCAGGTGCGCCGGGTGGTACTCGGCGACGGAGACGTGCAGCCCGATCTCGCGGAGATCGAGGAGATGAAGGCCCTTGTGCGGCAGGCCATGGAGGACGGCGCCGTGGGGGTCTCCACGTCTTTGATCTACCCTCCGGCGATATACGCGAAGACGGACGAGCTGATCGAGCTGGCCCGCGTGGCAGGGGAGTACGGGGGCGTCTACTTCACGCACATGCGCAACGAGAGCCACGCGGTTCTCGAGGCCATCCGCGAGGCTCTCGAGATCGGGACGGGCGCCGACGTGCCGGTCCACATCTATCATCTCAAGGCGGCCGGTCAGGACAACTGGCCACTCATGGCTCAGGCCATCGCGCTGATCGACTCGGCGCGCACATCAGGGATGGACGTGACCGCCGACATCTACCCGTACATCCGGAACGGCATCGGGCTTGGCTCCTTCTTGCACCCGCGGCACTACGCGGAAGGCACCGGAGCCTTCCTGGCGACGCTCGACGATCCCGCGCTGAGGCGGGCCCTTCGCAGCGAGGTGGAGTCCACGGCCGACTGGGAGAACTGGTACCGGCACGTGGGGATGGAGTGGGACAACGTCCTGATCGTGTCGGCGCCTTCGTCGATCGACCAGCGGGTCATCGGCCGGTCCGTATCGGGAGCGGCACTGGTTCTCGGCACGGACGAGTGGAACGCCTTCTTCGACCTGGTGAAGGCGGGCGGAGTCAGCGTGAACCCCAAGAGCATGAACGAGGAGCAGAAGTGGCAAGCGCTCCGGGCCGAATGGGTGATGATCGACACGGACGCTTCGCCCGTGAACCCGGCCACGAGCGCGAGTTCGCATCCGCGTGCGTTCGGAGCGTTCCCGAGGGTGATCGCCAAGTACGTGCGTGAGGATCGAGTCATCACCCTGGAGGATGCCGTGCGGCGTATGACCTCACTGGCCGCGCGACGCCTCGGACTGCACGACCGAGGCCTCATCGCCCCCGGTATGGCCGCCGACCTGTTGATCTTCGACCCCGACAACGTGGTCGACCGAGCCGACTTTGGAGATCCGATGCAGTATGCGGAAGGGATGGACTACGTGTTCGTGAACGGAGTGCCCGTGATCGACGACGGGGGCATGGTCGACGTGAGCCCCGGCAGGCTCCTGCGGCGTGAATCGCATCAGGTTGCTGTGACGCGATGAGGGGAATCCACATCCTCATCGCCGCCGCTGTATTCCTAGCGCCCTCCCAAGGTCACGCCCAGACGACGGCAGACGAGGACCGAGCGGTCTCTGTTGCCATCCGTATCGCGGAGGAGAACGCGCCGACTCTGGACGGTCGCCTAGACGAGGCCGCCTGGCAGGACGCAGAGTTCTTCTCGGACTTCACCGCCAAGGAACCCGTCGAGGGAGCCGCTCCCCAGGCCGGCACCGACTTCGCGTTCGTCTACACCGC
This sequence comes from Longimicrobiales bacterium, assembly GCA_965249725.1. Lineage (GTDB taxonomy): Bacteria > Gemmatimonadota > Gemmatimonadetes > Longimicrobiales > Gaopeijiaceae > CBDDCX01. Next base: position 460,396 of record OZ252251.1, on the reverse strand, counting down.
CGACGCGCTGTACATCGGCGCTCGTATGCACAACGCGAACCCCTGGGACGCCCGGCCCTTCGTGACCCGGCGCGACGCGTTCGCCCAGTCCGAGGTCGTGGTCGTTTCGCTGGACACCTTCCTCGACCGCCGCACGGGCTATGCGTTCGCGACGACCGTGGCGGGCGGGCGCATCGACTACTACTACCCCGGAGACAACGAGCACTTCAGGGACTTCGCCTACGACCCGGTTTGGGAGACCTCGACGACCGTCGACGAGGCCGGGTGGACAGCGGAGATGAGGATTCCCTTCTCGCAGCTTCGCTTCAACGACCGCGACGTCCTGACTTGGGGCCTCAACATCAACCGCTGGATTCCGCAGCGGAACGAAGACATCTACTGGGTGCTGATCCCCAAGAACGAACAGGGATGGGCGTCGCGCTTCGGCAACCTCGTCGGCATCGAGGGTGTGAGTCCGTCGCGCGGTGTCGAGCTTCTTCCCTACATGGCCTCCGAGGCCACACGTGACAACGACCCTGACGCATCGGACCCGTTCAACGATGGAAGCGAAGTGGTCGGTCGCGTCGGAGCCGACGTCAAGATCGGCCTCGGACCCAACCTGACCCTCGACGCCACGTTCAATCCCGACTTCGGTCAGGTGGAGGCGGACCCGGCCGAGGTCAACCTGACGGACTTCGAGACGTTCTTCTCCGAGCGCCGCCCCTTCTTTCTCGAGGGCGCCGACCTCCTACGTAGTCAGCACTTCTACTCGCGCCGTATCGGAGCCTCACCCCGTGGATTCGCACCCGGCGACTTCGTGGATCGGCCCGACAACACCACGATCCTGGGCGCTGCAAAGCTCTCGGGTCGATTGACGAGGGACCTGTCGATCGGTGCCCTCGCGGCCCTCACCGGACGCGAACATGCTCGGACCTTCGACGTCGACACCGGGACCTTCGACGACTTCGAGGTGGAGCCCCTGGGCGGTTACGGGGTGGTGCGCGCGCTCAAGCAGTTCGGGCCCGACCAGTCGACGGTCGGCTTCACCCTGACCGGCGTGCGACGAGACGTGGCTCCGGGCGACCCCATGGCCGGCGAGGCCGCGAGAGAAGCCTACACGGGTGGAGTCGACTGGGGACTTCGCTTCAAGGGCGGCCAGTACGGAGTGAGCGGCAACGTCGGATTCAGCCACGTGAGGGGCGACCCCGCCTTCATGACCGCGCTCCAGAATCGGAGCGCCCACTATTTCGGCCGCCCCGATGCCGATCACGTCGAGCTGGATCCCACAGCCGAGTCGATGTCCGGCTACAACCTGCTCTGGCGCGTCGAGAAGATCGGCGGGCGTCACTGGCTTTGGAACCTGTGGGGCGAACTCGAGTCGGCCGGGTTCGAACAGAATGAAGCTGGACGGCTCTTCGCGGGCGACGACATCGACGTGAACTGGGGCCTACTCTACCGCGAAAACCAGCCGGGCTCTCGGCTCTACAACTACACCATCGGTACGAATGGGAAGGCTGGCTGGAACTACGGCGGCACTCGGCAGGCGACCACGTTCGGGGTCAGCGCGAACTTGACGTGGCTGAACTACCTCTCCACCGGCATGAACCTCCAATTCGACACACGAGCCCTCGACGACAAGCTCACGCGGGGCGGCCCCCTCATGGAGCGGCCTCAGCACTGGCTTCTCAACGCCCACGTGCAAAGCGATCGGCGCCAGACCTCGGGCTGGAGAACGCGGCTGCAGTACCAGAACGACGAACTGGGCGGTTGGGTCGTCGCGCCCAGCGCCGGCTTCTGGATGCGCCCCAACGGACGCTGGTCCCTCTCCCTGGACCCGGGATACCGCCGCGAGGTCAACCCTCGCCAGTACCTGAGGACGCTCGCCGATGGACACGAGGCCACGTTCGGACAGCGGTACGTCTTCGCGTTCATCGAGCGTTCGACGCTCTCGGCGCAGATCCGTCTCGACTACTCGTTCAGCCCCGATCTCACGTTGGAGTTCTACGCCGAGCCGTTCGCCGCCAGTGGCAGGTACTACGACGTGGGCGAACTCACGGAGGCGGGCGCCGGGACGCTACGCACCTACGGCACGCAGGGGACCACACTCGAGCACGGGGCGGACGGCTCCCTGCGTGTAACCGACGGGGCGTCCAGCTTCAGCCTGCCGAACCCCGACTTCAACGTGAATTCCTTTCGAAGCAACCTCGTGCTCCGCTGGGAGTGGGTGCGTGGCAGCACGTTGTTTCTCGTCTGGCAGCAGGACCGTTCCGAGCGAACGAGCGACGGCCGGCTCGTCCGACCCGTCGAGCTGCGGGATTCGTTCACCGGGCCAGGACGGAACGTCTTCGCGCTCAAGGTCAACTACTGGCTGCTGGTCCGATGACGCTGGTCCGATGAAGCCTGCGGTCCTTCTCTGCACGGCGCTCGGTATGGCCCTCGGTACGTTGGCCTGCGGCACAGGGGGCTCCGACAGCGAGTCGGACGCGGGTAGTGGCATCGGCGACGGTGATCGCACCATCCTGCGCGTCGCGTACAACCGCGAGATCGACGTACTAAACGCCCTGACCAGCCAGATGCTCTTGGACGTGCAGTTCAGCATGGTCGAGGGACTCGTCACCACGGACGAAAACAACTCGTACATCCCGGTCCTGGCGAAGGAGATTCCCACCGTAGACAACGGCCTCGTCGTTCGGAACGAATCAGGTACCATCGACATGACGTGGGAACTGCAGGAAGGCGTGCGCTGGCACGACGGCGAGCCCTTCACGAGCGAGGACGTGTGTTTCACCTGGCGCTTCGTGTCGAGCGACGGATCCTCTGTGTACAATCGCGGACTGTATCTCGCTATCCTCGATTGTCTCATGCCCGATGACCACACGGTCGTCTTCCGTTGGGACGGCGTCCGAGGCTACTACGCCGGGCTCTTCGAGGCCGTCCTTCCCGAGCACATCCTCGGTCACATGACCACCGAGGAGATCATCAACTACACCCCCTATAATCGCGGGGACGAACTGGTAGGCACCGGGCCCTTCCGGTTCGTGGAGTGGAGGGCCGGCGAGCATATCCGGGTCGTGCGCAACGACGACTATTGGAGGGGTCGGGACTATCCGCTCATCGACGAGGTGGTGTGGTCGTTCATTCCGGACTCGAACACGCGCCTGAACGCCCTCAAGTCGGGGCTCTACCACTACGGTCAGGTAGACCCGGTGCAGGTCGCCGAGATCGCCGACCTCGAGGGATACGCCGTCCATCTCATCAGCACGAACGGGTTCATGCACTTCGACGTGTCCCTGAACACCGAGCGGAGCCGCACGCTCTTCAGCGACTTATACGTGCGGAGAGCCATGGGCCATGCCATCGACCGCCGAGCCATCGCCGAGCAGCTGATGCAGGGGACGGTGACCCTCGCGACGTCCCCTCTCAACCCCAGCAGCCCCTTCCACAACTCCTCTGTGACCGGCCGTGCATACGACCCCGCCCAGGCAGTACGACTGCTCGATCGGGCAGGCTGGGCCCCCGGCGACGACGGTATTCGGGTCAAAGACGGCCTCCGGTTCTCGTTCACGGTGATCAACCGGGCGGGCAGCGCCGACCGGATCGCGATCGCCCAGGTCATCCAGGCCCAACTCAAGGACGTCGGCATCGCAATCGAGTTCGAGACGCTGGAGGCTGCTGCTTGGACCCAGGCCTGGCGCAACAGCAGATGGGAAGGGCTCGTGAGCGCGTGGTTCCTCCCTGCGGACCCCAGTGTGACCGGGCTCTACGCCTGTGATGGAGCCAACAACTTCACGGCGTTCTGTGATCCCACGCTGGACGAGGTGCTGAAGCGGTCCGACCAGACACTCGACTTCACCGAACGGAAGCAGGCTCTCGACGAAGCCCAGGCCCTCCTGGCCGCTTCGGACCGGTACGTGCCCATCTACTACAACGTGACTCCGGAAGTCCTGAGCACTCAGGTGGGGAACTACCGGGGGAGCGGCACGAATTTCGGGAGCTTCTGGAACCTGTACGAGTGGACGTTGAGGGACTGAGGAGGCCTTCGGCCGGACCCTGAGGCTCGTTTCGAGGAGAAGCGTATTCTTGTAAATGGTAGAAGGGTGGATTAGCTTCTACCATGCTACCACGGAAACCCAGATGGCCTTGAACATCAAGAATCCCGAGGCCCACCGCCTCGCTCAAGCGCTGGCCGAAGCAACCGGTGAGAGCCTGACCCAGGCTGTGACCGTGGCTCTCCGCGAACGTCTCGCGTCCGTGGAGCGGGAGACCCTCCCGGCCGGCGTCGAAGCCGCCATCTCCGAGTTGCAGGACTTCGTGGAGGCCCTTCCCGACCGTGACTGCCGTTCTGCCGACGAGATTCTCGGCTACGACGAGCACGGCCTTCCGAGTTAGCGGCGCCGTGGTCATCGAGACGTCGGCGCTGATCGCCATCTTGCTCCGCGAGCCCGATGCGACGCGACTCGTCCAGGCGGTTGTCGAAGCCGACCGGGCCCTGGTGGGGGCTCCTTCTCTCGTCGAGACGGCAGCGGTCATGCTGGCAAGGAAGGGACCGGGCGGCGAGGTGGCCCTGGACGCCCTTCTAGAACGCCTCGGTATCGAGACCATTCCGTTCACGGAGGACGCCGCCAGGCTCGCACGTCTCGCCTACTCCCGGTTCGGAAAGGGCGTGGGATCGACCGCGGTGCTCAACTATGGCGATTGCCTGGCGTACGGTGCGGCGATGGCCGCCGGAGAGTCTCTGCTGTTCAAGGGCGACGACTTCAGCCAGACGGATGTCGCCGCAGCAAAGTACTAGCAGCGTGCTCGCGGGGTCTGGCAGGCGCCGAGGGCTCGGGCCAGGACGATGCTGACTTACATCGGCCGTCGCCTTCTTCAGATGATCCCCCTGGTGTTCGGGATCTCGCTCATCCTGTTCGCCGTCATCCAGATGGCGCCGGGAGGTCCGGAGGGCAGCCTGCTGGAAACCGGCCGCTTCATCGATCCGGAGGTGATCGAGGCCTACCGTGAACGGTTAGGCGTCGACCAGCCGATCCACATCCAGTACGTGCGTTGGATCTCCGCGGCGATGGTCGGGGACCTGGGGGTCAGCTTCTCCACCACCCGGCCCGTGTCCGAGATGATCCTGGAACGGCTACCCGCCACCCTGGAGCTGATGGCCTCGTCCTTTCTCCTGGCGGCCGTCATCGCCATCGGATTGGGCATCTTCAGCGCCGTGAAGCAGTACAGCTGGTTCGACTACTTCAGCACAGGCGTGTCGTTCGTCGGCATCGCCATGCCCGTCTTCTGGTTCGCGTTGATCCTGCAGTTGGTGTTCTCCGTGCAGCTGGGGTGGCTGCCCGTAGCCGGAACGGAGACGGTGGGGGCTACGTCTTTAGGCGATCACCTCAAGCACCTGATCCTGCCTGCCGTGGTGCTGTCGTTCCGGAATATCGCAGGCTGGTCCCGCTACCTCCGGGCCAGCCTGTTGGGAGTGCTCAAGGCCGACTTCATCCGGACCGCCCGGGCGAAGGGTCTGCCGGAGCAGGCGGTGGTCGGCGTGCACGGTGTTCGCAACGCGCTCATCCCCGTCTTGTCGATCATGGCCCTCGGCCTCGCGGACATGTTCTCCGGTGCCGTCATCACCGAGACGATCTTCGCTTGGCCCGGCATCGGCCGGATGTTCGTGCAGGCCATGTTCTCCCGGGACTACCCGTTGCTCATGGGCATCATGATGATGGGCTCGGTCATGGTCATCGTGTTCAACCTCGTGGCCGACGTCCTGTACGCGGTCCTGGATCCGCGGATCCGGTACGAATGACGGGCACCCGCGCTCGAGTCCCCCGGGGCCTGGTCTGGCAGCGACTGAAGCGGCACAAATTGGCGGTCGCGTCCTTTGGTGTGGTGGGCGTCATCGCGGCCGCATGCGTGGCCGCCCCGCTGTTCGTCCCATACGAGTTCGACGGCATCGACCTCGGAAGTATCCGCGCCGCGCCCTCTGCCGCGCACTGGATGGGTACCGACGATCTCGGCCGCGATCTCTTCACGAGAGTCCTGTACGGAGGTCGGGTGTCCATACTGATCGGACTCCTGGCCGCCATCATCGGCACCGGTTTGGGGGCGTTGGTGGGGGCCCTGGCGGGGTTCTACGGGGGCCGGACGGACAACGTGCTCATGCGGCTGACCGACGTGGCGTACTCGATCCCGACATTGCCGCTGCTCATCGTGCTCAGTTCCTACACGCAGGCCGCGGCATTCTCCATGGCGCTCATGATCGGACTGCTCAGTTGGATGGCCACGGCCCGGGTCGTGCGCGGAGACGTCCTCACGATCAAAGAGATGGCCTACGTGGAGGCCGCCCGCGGCATCGGGGTCGCGAACCCGAGGATCATCTGGCGCCACATCCTGCCCAACGCCATCGGCCCGATCGTGGTGGGAGCCACCCTCGCCGTGGGGAACGCGATCATCCTCGAGTCCTCACTGAGCTTCCTGGGTCTGGGCGTCCAGCCGCCCATCCCCACGTGGGGCAACATGCTCATGGACGCCCAGGCCACCATGGCGACGAAGCCCTGGCTGACCATCTTTCCCGGGCTGGCGATCCTGCTCATCGTGCTCTCTGTGAATTTCATCGGGGATGGGCTCCAAGACGCGCTGGACCCGACAGGGAGGACAGAGTGAGGAACCATCGTCGACACGGGAGCATGCAGTGACGGAGACCAAGCTGCGCTGGGGCGTCCTCAGCACCTCGAACATCGGGCGGGCCGCGGTGAACCCCGCGATCCAGGCGTCGAATAACGGAGAGCTCTTGGCGGTGGCCAGCCGCGACGAGGCCCGGGCCCGGGACTTCGCCGAGAAGTGGGGGATCCCGACGCACTATGGGAGCTACGAGGCTCTTCTGGCCGACGACTCGCTGGATGCCGTCTACATTCCGCTTCCGAACAGCATACACCGCGAGTGGACCATTCGGGCCGCCGAGGCGGGAAAGCACGTCCTGTGCGAGAAGCCGTTGGCGCTCAATGCGGCCCAGTGCGCCGAGATGCAGGCCGCGGCCGACGCCAACGGTGTGAAGCTCATGGAGGCCTTCATGTACCGCTTCCATCCGCGGACGGAGAAGGTCGTGGATATGGTGAGGGGCGGCACAGTAGGTGAGCTGAGGATGATCACCAGCGCGTTCACCTTCCGGCTCCGGAACCCCGACAACATCAGGCTCGACCCGGAGTTGGGTGGAGGCTCGTTGATGGACGTGGGCTGCTACTGCGTCAACGTGAGCCGGACGGTCGCCGGCGCCGAGCCGGTGGAGGTGCAGGCGGTAGCCGTCCCGTCTTCGAGCGGCGTCGATGAACAGATGGTCGGCACGCTTCGTTTCGGGGACGGCCTGTTCGCGCAGTTCGATTGCTCCCTGAACATGGAGCGACGTGAGACCCTCGTCATGGGGGGTACGGATGCGTACCTGACCGTGCCGGCGGCCTTCCTTCCCGGGACCGGCGACGTGATCATCGAGGAGGTCCGCGGCCGGGGCGAGACGATACAGCACACCGTGCCGGGCGACGACGAGTACCGCTTGATGGTGGAGCACTTCGCGGGGTGCGTGCTGAACGACCAGCCCCTGCGCTACCCCGCCGAGGAAGCGGCTCGCAACATGCGGGTGATCGCTGCGCTGTATGAATCGGCCCGGCGGAACGGCGAGGTGGTGGAGGTGGGGGCCTAGAGCTGAAGAAGCGCCGAGGCTCGCCAACTCCTCGACGAGTTCATCGTCGCCGAGGGACGCTACGAGGATCCCGCGCGAATCGGCGTGGCCTATGGGACGCTGGGCGATCTCGGAGGATGGGGCTCGAGTCGAATTTGTAGAGCACCCCACTATTGGCACCTAGGCCGCCGACCTCCAGATTCCCACCGGTATCGGCTGTTAGCGTCGCGCCTGCTGGTACAGTCCCTGACGGACCTCCTGAGCCTCCTTCATGTCGCCGTCCGCTTGGGCAAGTAGTTCCGCCAGCGTCGCATAACTCCGCTGGGCCACCCCGGTCCGGCCTGCCGCACTGGCCGCACGCGCGTATCCGGCGAGCGCAAGGATTCGATTGGGCGTCCTAGCCAGGGCCATCTCGAATGCCGCCATGGCGTCTTCGGCCCGGCCGTTGGCGAGCAGCAGCTCACCCTCGAGCTCCCGAGCCGGTTTGTACGCGATGGGCGGCCCGAAATCCACCGGCAGGGAAGCTTCGTAGTCGGCGGCCGCCTTCGCGGCGATAAGCGCTCCAGGTGCGTCACCCCCTTCCTGGAGGAGGAGGGCGTGCAACGTGCCTTCCCAGACCGGTGCGTAGGTTTCGCCGTCCAACCCACCGTCCTTCACCAACACCTCGTGCATCCGCTCAGCCGTGGCCCGGTCACCCCGATGAAGGGCGGCCAGTCCCGTTCCCCAAGCCTGAGCCAACTGACTGCCGACCGACAACGACGAGGCATCCATCTCCGACGACGCGGGCTTCCCGTCCCAGCGACGTGTGTCGGCAAGGTTTGAACTCCGCATCGTCACGTACGAGCGGGCCGCGGTCCGGCGCTGGGCGAGCGGGAGGCGCTCGTCGTGCACCTGCCGGAAACACCCCATGAGAAGAGCGTCGGCGGCGTCATACCGCCCCTGCTGCTGGTAGCCGTACATGAGCCACTGGTTGTAGTGGCCGCAGTTTGTGGGCGGCAGGTTGTTGGCCGCGCGGGCCCGATCCGTCACAGCGTCGGCCTGAATATTGATCTCCACCACGTCGTCCCACATTCCCCTGGCAAGAAAGATGTGGGTGGTCATGTGCTGGGCGTGAGCCGCATCGGGCGCGATCTGGGCGTACGTGCGCGCCGCTTGCATGGCCAGGATCGCGTGCGTGGGGTCATCGAAGGAGTGGATCGTGTAGTGGGCCCCGCCGGGATGATCCGGATTGGCCTGGAACGCCGCCAGCGCAATGGTCCCGGCTTCCATGTAGGTTGGCACATCGCGATCACCCTGACTAAGCCCCAGGAGCGACAACGCATAGAAGGTCTGGACCTCGACGTCCTTCGGGTACTGTGCGGCCAAGGCCCCCATCTCCGCTGAATAGAGGGTGTCCAGCGAGGCCTTCTGGCCTTGGCCGTAGAGTGTCTCCACGGCTTGGAGAAAGCCCTGCTCCCGCTCTGTTCCAGTCTTGGCCAGCCGTTCCGCGCTGGTCGGGGCGAGGCGGGCCAGCGCGCCCAGCGCAGCCGCCGCGTCCTTCTGATTCCAGACTGGGTGAGTGTAGGTCATCGCCTCGCCCCAATAGGCCATGGCGAAGCTCGGATCGGCCTGCTGCGCGCGCCGGAAGGCCTCGGCAGCCGTCCCGTACTCGAAGCTGTGCAGGAGGAGGACTCCGCGGAGGAAGTCCTGTTGAGCCGCGGGCGCCCCCGAGTTGGGGAACGACAAGCTGCCGAGGCCCGGGACTAGAGTCACTTGTTGGGCGCGAGCGTCCTGCCCGGCTAGAAGTACGAACGCAGCAGAGACGCTGAGGGCGGGTCGGAAGAAGCGGTTCATGATCGAGACTCCGTGATTGTGCGTTCCTCGCGCGGCGGCGCGAAGGCCTGACAGAGTCCGATTCTGGCCTGGTGGGACCTGATCGGCAAGAATATCGTGGAACGTCGAGCGGCGCGAAAAGGAGAGCTATGTGATATGAGTTATACAGTTCGATCACTAGTTAGGAGGAGGCTCAACAAGGCGGACGGCTACCGCCTCGGGGCCCTATTTGCGATGGCTGAGAATAACCCTACCCTAGGTGCGGCAGTGTGGAAGGCTGCCTGGGTCGCGCTGATTCTGACCGCGCTTGGCGTCTTCATGATGCCGCCCGGCTTCACCTCGGCCCTCGAGATCGTCGGGACGGCGCTCGGCATTTTCGTGGTTGCGCTGGTAGGGATCGTCGTGGGTGGTCCGCTAGCAGAACAAGCTCGGGACTCCGAGGGACGCATTCAGGTCGGTCCTTGGTTCGCGGCCGCGGTCTTGATACCTGTGGCTCTCTATAGCTTCACCTTCCCCCGCCTGCCGACAGGCTTGCCTCGGACACTCCTCGTCATCGGATGCCTGTTGTGGGCTGCGCTGTGCATCGTCGGGTGGTCCGTGACGCGGCCGACTTCTCCAGATCCGGCGGAGCCCGAAGCGCAGCCAAGAGGTACCTCGCAGTAGCTGTCGCCGGGAAGCGGGAAGCTCTAACGTGAGCAACTGATCACCTATCTCGAGTACCCAGGAGGGACGATCGGGATAGCCATCACAAGGTGACCCATTCATGAGCCGTTTCCACGCCTTCCGTCCCAGCCTGGTAGCCTCGATGATAGTGGGGGGCTGGATAGGCCCTGCCACCGAAGCGGCCCACGCCCAGTCGAAGGGCGAAGGAGCCGTCCTTACGGTGACCACCGCTTCGCCCGATGCCAAAGCACACTTCTGGAAGGGCTTCGACGACATCGAGAACTTCTTCACGACGCGTGCGGTCCGGCACTTGGAAGCCGCGCTGGATCTGGATTCGGACTTCGGCATGGCCGAGTTCATGCACGCCCGATATGCCCCCGGCTTTGGACGCTCGGAACGTTTGGACCGGATGGCCCATGCTCTGGGAACCCTCGCGGACGCCTCCGCAGCAGAGTTGACCCTGGCCTCCGGAATCCGAGAGGAGTTCCTGGGCAACACCGAAGCGGCCCGCGCCCTCTACGGTGCGGCGTATGCGATGGTCCCGGACGATCCGCACGTCGCTTTGTACCACGCGCTCAGCGTGGGAACGCCCGCGTCACCACGGCGGTTGGCGGCGTTGGCCGAGGTTCGCGAAGCCCATCCTGACTTTCCCGCAAGCGCCGACGTGATCGCGTACACCCAGTGGAGCATGGGAGACGCCGCAGGAGCCCGGCGAAGCGTGACGCGCTACTTGGAGTTGGATCCCCTTCATCCGAACTCACACGACTCGTACGCGGAGTTGTTCCAGTTCAGCGGGCTGTTCCAGGACGCGATCGACCATTACACGAGAGCTCTCGAGCTGGACCCGACCTTCCCGGGAGGGTACACGGGGCTCGCCGAGGCCTACAGCTTGGCGGGCGAGGGAGACATGGCCCGTGCGGCGCTGGACCGAGGGGTGCCGTATGTGGGGTCGACGAGAAGCGTGAACAACCTGCTCAGGGCAAAGGCCAACACGTATCTGATGGAAGGCGATGCTCGCCGTGGCCTGGAGACGCTCAAGGCGGCCGCCGAGAGATTCGAGGAAGACGACAACCGGGATTTGGCCGCGTTGGCTCACCAGGAACTCGCCATCGCCGAAGCCCTTTTCGGGGATGCTTCAGCGGTGCAGGATCACCTGGCAGCGGTAGTTAAGGATCGCGACCCCACAGCGGCTCACCATGCGTCAGCGAGCATCGCCCACGGAATCGCCGGGCACGCTGAGGCGGCGCGAAGGTCCGCTGACGCATTCGGCGCACTCGCGGGGCCGGACGACGACTTCGTATTCGCACTCATGGGATACGCCCTGCTCGTGGAAGGTGACGCGGAAGGGGCCCGACGTATGCTTCTCAAGTCCGGCCTTCAGCGCCCATGGGAAATGGCTTTCATGGCGCTGGTCGAAGAAGCCTTGGGAAACGTGACCGATGCGCGCCGTTGGGAACGGTCCGTCATGGCCCACAACGAGCATAGGGCATTCAACCTCAACCTGGCGTTCGCTCGACTGCTGGTGTCCGACTAGCGGAAGGTCGGTCGGTCCGCGCCCGACAACGGGGGATAGACGCTCAACGTGCCGAATTGTCTTGACGCTACCGGCAACTGCGCGGGCCCCAGCAAGGCGGTCGAACGGACAACGCAATGTACAGACGAGGAGCGAATCACGATGAAGCGGTGGTTCACACTGATGTGCGGCGGGCTGTCGCTTCTGGCGCTCGGCCTGCCATATGCCCTGGCGGCCCAACAGACCATCGCCTCCGACCGGCCGGGTCTCGGAAGTGGATCAGTACTCCTCGAAGCCGGGATGTTGCAGGTGGAGTCGGGTGTCGAGTACGCGCGGATCGACCCGCTCGATCAGTACTCCGTCGGCCAGGTGGTGCTGCGACTGGGGGTGTGGGCGGGGATCGAGATACAGGGACTGCTCAACTCCGTCGTCGCGCTCCGTGGCGACGGCGAGTCGGAGATAGGACTGCAGGATCAGGGCCTCGGCGGGAAGCTCCGGCTCGTCTCGTCCGGTCCCGGCGGGCTCGGCCTCTCCTTACTCACCACCCTGTCCATTCCGACGGGATCCTTCACCGCGGACGAGGCCGTCCCCGCTGCCGTCCTCTTGGCGGACCTGCCCCTGACATCGACGCTCTCGTTCAGTGGGAACTTCGGTTTCGGTGGATGGCTCGCCGATGCCGACGACCAGATGTCTGTCATCCTCACGCCCTCCCTGAGCCTCCCCACGGGGAGTCCCATGACCGTCTTCGTGGGATACGCAGGCTTCTTCTCCGACGACCTCGATGTGCTGGATCAGCAGTCGACGGACGATCTCTCGGGGGACCAGCACCTGGTGGAAGGTGGAATCACGTGGCTCCCGAACCCGGACACACAGTGGGACCTGACTGGAGGGGTCGACATCGAGTCGGGAGACTTCTTCGTGGGCCTCGGCTGGGCTCGTCGCTGGAGCCTTTGAAGCGATGGTCCGATGGCCGGGGCGGGCGGGAAGGCCCCGGCATGTCCGCACTAGTTGACACGGATAGGACGAACTGCTGAAGTGTGGGCGAGCGCCAAAGGGCTCGCCGACAGGACGGCGGGCCATCGTTGACACGACTCCGTCGATCAGCGTACTTTGCAGCACAAAGTGTCACCGCATATGGAGGCCGCTTTATGCCCCGTTGGCTGAGAGTTCTTCGTGGGATGCTCGGTATGGGACTGACATTCTCCGTGGGGGTCGGCGTGGTCGCTTCGCTGGTTGCCGTGATTCCGTGGCTACTTCTTGGGCGCGATCCAGAGATGATCCGGCTGGTCGTCGCAAGCTCGATCTGGGCCTTTCCGATGGGTGTGGCCTTCTCTGGTGTTCTCGCGCTGACCAGGCGGGGCGGCTCGTTCGACAGGCTCTCGCTCCCCCTCTTCGCCGCGCTGGGTGCTGGAGCCGGCCTGCTTCTCTTCGGGGTTCTTGCCATCAACGCCGCCGACGCCTGGACCCTCAGGACCGCCATGGGCAACGCGGCGATCTTCGTATTCTTGGGTGGCGGATCGGCCACAGCGACCCTGATGCTCGCCCGAAGAGCCGGGCCCGCGCTCGAGTCCGGCGACGAACCGCGCAGCCTGGGCGAGGGACAGGATGGACCATGAGCCGAATTCGAGAGCTTCTGGATGATCCCGAAGGGCTGGAGGCGCTCTATCGGCAGGATCCGGAGTCCTTCCGTAGCTCACTCGAAGAGGCCTTCCGGGTAGCACCCGACTCCCCGGTGCTGCGCGTTTGGCGAGCTCGCCTCGCATACGAGGGACCGGACCGGGGGCCAGGCCAGGGGCCGGACGAGGGACCGGATCATGGGGCGGACCGACGTGGGAGGTTGGCGGCCGCCATCGCGGTCGGACTGATTTGCGGTGCGTTTGTCCGGCTCCCAACCCTCTTTCTCCTGGAAGACTGGTACTACCCCCGTTTCGGCCCGTCGTTGGTCATGCTATCACTGAGCGCCTACTTCTGGATCGGGACCCACGACCGTCGAGGTCTTGCAGCCGGACTTGGTCTCACGCTCGCTGCGGCTGCATACGTGAGCATTCTGCCCGAGTACACGGACTCGGTCGTGATGGCCCTGATTCACCTCCCTGTTGTGTTCTGGGCCCTCTTGGGATTCGTCTTCACCGGCGACTCCTGGCGTGAGACGGAGCAGCGGATCCTCTTCGTCCGCTACAACGGTGAGCTCGTCGTCCTCGCGAGTCTGGTAGCGCTTGGCGGACTCGTCTTCAGTGGCGTGACGGTCGCCTTGTTCGAGTTGGTGTCTGAAAACATCGAGGAGTTGTACTTCGAGAACGTGGGAGTCCTTGGTGCTGCCGCGGTGCCGGTCGCGGGGACTTACCTGTACGACTCCGTGTTCAATCGCCGCACCGGCATAGCAGCGGTGCTTGCGCGTGTCTTCGCTCCGCTGTTCCTGGTCATGGCGACCACGTATCTGATCGTGGCCTTTCTAGGCGGCCAGAATCCCTTGGTCGATCGTGACTTCTTGATCACCTGCAACGGCCTGCTCCTGGTAGTACTCGGGATCACGGTCTTTTCGATCGTGGAGCGCGACAAGGACTCGCCGACGGGGCTGATCGACTACATCAACATCGCGCTCGCCTCCGTGACACTCCTGATCGACGTGATCGCGCTCTCCGCAATCGTCTTCAGGCTGGCCTCCTTCGGGTTCACACCGAACCGAGTGACCGTGCTCGGGGCGAACCTGATCATCATGGTGCACCTCGCGTGGATGTGCTGGACCTACGTCCTGACGGTGCGCGGCAGGGCCGGGTTCACCGACATGCGGCGGGTCGTGACAAGCTACCTCCCCGTCTACGGCGTGTGGGCAGCGGTCGTGGCCTTCTTGCTCCCTGTTGCGTTTTGGTTCTCCTGATGCGCCAGGGGTAACGCGTCCGACGACGGGGTGCAAAACACCCGCGGTCCCCCGCTATCTTTACTAGCGGAGGCATGGAGTCGGTTTGCGACACGGCATACAACAACGTGTTCGGGAGCACCGACACCGAGCACTTCTTCGCCCTGTTCATCGATGAGCTCCTCAAGCGCTCGGACGAAGGGCATGCGTCGCTCCGCCTCGCCCGATCGCTAGCCGCCGCCATCACGCGCGTACACGAGCTGGTGAAGACGTATGGCAACGGCGAAGTGAGCAAGCTGAATGTGGCCGTCTCCGACGGACGGGAGGCCGTGATATCGCGGTACATCACGGGCGACGACGATCCACCGAGCCTCTACTACATCCAGCGAGAACTCTACCAGCCCGCGGCCAAGGACTCACCCGGACGGCGGCGCTACGAGCAGTCCGGATCCGTGGTCGTCTCTTCCGAGCGCCTCACCGCCGACCCCGAGTGGACGGTGGTTCCGCCCAACCACCTGGTGGCCCTCAGCCGCGAGGCGCCCGCACAGCTCTTCGCATTGAACAAAGGCGAGCTAGAGGCGGTCTGAGGCGACGCCTTTCAGTCCGTCGCCTCGAGACTGTGCAGGAACTGCGTGATCGCGGTAGCCGGCCGTGGACGTCCGAAGAGATAGCCCTGCCCGTACTGACAACCGAGAGTTCGAAGCTCCTCGAGCTGCCTCTCCGTCTCCACGCCCTCGGCGATGACGCTCAAGTTCAGGCTGGCGCCTAGACGGGAGATCGTGCGCACAACCTCCATGTCCTCCCGACTATGAGTAAGCTGGTTCACGAACGAGCGGTCGATCTTCAGGCCCGCGATCGGGAGTCGGCTCAGGTAGCTCAGCGACGAGTACCCCGTGCCGAAGTCATCGACATGGACCTCCACCGAAGCCTCGTTCAGCGTGTCGATGGTCTTCCTGGTGGCGTCGAGATCCGTCATCAGCGCGGTCTCGGTGATCTCGACTTGGATGGAGCCCGGAGGCAGATCTCTCTTGGTCATGAGGGTGGTGATCTGCTCGGCCATGTTGGGCAGCATGAACTGACGCCCAGAAACGTTCACGCTGACAAACGGCATGTCGGGCTCGGGCGACATTTCCCTCCACTCGGAGAGTTGGCGTGCCGCCTCTTCCAGGATCCATTGTCCGAGGGGGATCATCACGCCGGTGTCTTCCGCGACCTGAATGAACTCCTCAGGCTGAACGAGGCCGCGATCCGGCTCGTTCCACCGGACCAACGCCTCGAATCCGGCGACGACCCCGGTCTCGATGAGCGTGATGGGCTGATAGTGCAGGACCATCTCCCCGTTCTCGACCGCGTCCCTGAGACGCGACTCGAGCTGCAATCGGGCGATCGCTCAAGCGTGTACGACTGCGTCGAAGGTCATGACTGAGCCGGGCCCTTCCTCTTTGGCCCGAAGCAAGGCCCTTCTGGCGTCGTCGACAAGCTCCGCAGGATCGACGATCCTACCGATACTCAACGCGATGCCCACACACGCAGTAAGGCGAACATCCTCTCCGCCGGCCTCGAACGGCTTGTGGAAGGCTTGTTCGATACGCCGAGTGACGCGCGTCGGGTCACTAACGTCGGTCATGTCGTCCAGCAGGATCGCAAACTCGTCCGACCCGAATCGAGCCACGGTGTCGGCAGAGCGGACGCACTCCTCTAGGCGGTGACCTACCTGGTTGAGAACCGAGTCGCCGGCCTCATATCCGACCCGCACGTTCACCTGGGCGAATCCGTCCAGGTTCACGAAAAGCACTCCGTATAGATACCCGCTCGTTCCAGGCTTCTCGTTCTCCCGGATCGCCCTTCGGCTGATCCGCTGCAGCCGCTCGGTGAAGAGCGTCCGGTTGACGAGATCCGTTACGGAGTCGCGCAACGCGTCCTTGAGCAGTCCCTCCTCGGTGCGCTTTCGATCCGACAGGAATTGGACCTTCCGCTCGGCGAGGGCAAAACGCACCGGGAGGTCCGCGTCGACGATGGGCTTCAGCACGTAGTCGTCGGCCCCGGCCTCGAGCGCTCTCCCCAGATCCTCCGAGCGATCCGAAGCCGTGACGAAGATCACGACCATCTGTCCACCCTCAGGGAGCTTTCTCAGTCGGCGACAGAGTTCCACACCGTCCATCCCTGGCAACCGCATATCGAGCACGGCTAGGTCGAATCGGTCGCGCTTGGCGATCTCCCACGCGGACTCGGCATCAGCACAAGCCTCGACGTCGTGGCCACGCAGTTGAAGGATGCTCTTGATTAGATGGCGCGAGGAGGGTTCGTCCTCCACCACGAGCGTCCGGGTCGGCTCTGAAGGCATGTGTCCCATTTGGGGGGGGTGAGGCGCGGAATAGCGGGGCTGAGGGGAGAGCACCGCGGGGCGCTCACCCCAACTACTGTAAGATTGCCCTCCCCGTGTCTTGACCACAAGGAAACGACGGCCCCGGGCCTCCCTGCAGGGGCTGCCCGGAGCCGCATTCCTGCTAGGAAGACCGGCTCGGCCTAGGGAATCAGCCCCGCCTGAGGATCGTTGCGCTGTGGCTCCCGGCACTGCGGCCACTCGGTCACCTCACGTGCCGGCCGCCCACCACGCCCCGGAGCCATGGCCGGAAGCGACCGTCGATCGCGCGCAACCATCTCCGGATCCTCCGACGCCAGGTAGACGAGCATGGCGAACAGGGTCGCGTTATTGCGTAGGTCCTCCGGCACGATCTTGTCGTAGGTGTCGAGATTGGTGTGGTGGGTGTACACACCGTAGTCCCAACTCATGGCACTGAGGCTGAACGCGGGACTGCCGGCGCAGATGAACGAGCTGCTGTCCGTTCCGCCGGTGCCCGGCGTGGCCGGAGACTGTACCGTGATGTGCCGGCTGATCGACTCCGGCACCTGCGTCAGCCACCGGGCGAAGTACTCCGAGGCCCTGGTCAGTCCCTGGGTCGAGATTCGCACGACCCTTCCTGTTCCGTTGTCCTGATTGAACAGCGCCTGCATGCCCTGCACGACCTCCGGATGATCTTCTCGCCACGCCTCCGATCCGTTCAGGCCCTGCTCCTCGCCGCTCCAATGCCCGGCGATGATCGTGCGCTTGGGGTTGGGATACACCTCCGCGAGGATGCGCATGGCCTCCATCATCACGATCGTGCCGGTCCCGTTGTCGGTGGCACCCGACCCCGTGTCCCAGGAGTCGAAGTGGGCCGAGAGCATGACGTACTCGTCCGGATTAGTCGTGCCCGGCACGGTGGCGATCGTGTTGTAGGTGGGGGCCACTCCGGTGAACTCGACGTCGATGTTCGCGCGCAAGACCGGCCCCTGGCCGTTGTCCGCGAGACGATAGACCAACCCGTAGTCCTCGCAGGCCAGATCGATGGTCGGAACGGTCCGCACCCGCGATCGGCTCACGCCCAGGGTTCCGTCATACCTCCAGCTCGACTGGAGCAGCCCCCGAGCGCCTGATTCGCCCAACCGGGCCCGGATTTCATCGATGGTCAGGCCCGTGGGCTCCACTCGAGTCCGGTTGAAATCTGCGCTCGCGGCTTCCTGAGCTGCGTCGGCGCGTGCCAAGGCACCCGGCGTGCCAAACTCATCGAAGTTCCGGTCTGGCCGGCAGGACAACAACGCCGGCACGATGGCGACGAACTTGCCGCGGGCCTGCGGCAGCCAAGCCTCGAACTCCGAGGCCCGGGACACTCGGGGCAGGAGCACCACCTCGGCCTCGACCGGCCCGTCGGTCCCGGCGCTCCAGGCAGGCACCTCGGTGATGAGCGTCTTCACGCGAGGCGCGATGAGGTCCACGTGATGGATGCCGCGCCGCCACCCGGTCCACGTACCGTACTCCTCGTTCTCGGCCTCGATGCCCCAGGACGCATAGGTCTTCGCGGCCCAGTCGTGCGCGGCGAGCTGGCCCGGAGATCCGGTGAGGCGGGGACCGACGGAATCCATGAGAATCTGTGCCAGCTCGGATGCACGGGACTGTTCCATTCCCAACTTCCAGATCCTCTGAAGCACGGGGTCGTCGGTCCTGAAGGTCTGCGCCTCCGCCGCGAGCGGCGCGACGGTCAGTGTGAACACTATGGCGGCGGTCCATCTGATTGTCGTCCTCATGGTACTCTTCCCCTCTACCGGGTCGTGAATCGCATCTGGATGGTATCGTGGGCGCGGTGTGGGCGCTGTGCAATGCCACCGTCGGGCACCGGTCCCACCCCTCTCCCCGCCGACCGGCCGCCCGTATATTGCCCGCACCCCGGTTTCCACGCCCGCGGGAACGCGAGACCCCTCAGGACGAATCGAGCGGCGCCCGATCACCCTCAGCAGGCAGAGCTGAACGCCCATGCAACTCCGCACGCAGATCCTCGTGGGGCTCGTTGCAGGAGCCGTGGCCGGTATCGCCGCTCAACTCCTCGAGATCGAGTGGCTCGGGGTCACGCTCATCTCGATCCAACCCCTCGGCGATGCGTTCATCCGGCTGATCACGATGGTGGTCGTGCCCCTGGTCGTGGCCAGCCTGTTCGTGGGGGCGGCCTCGCTCGGCGACGTCCGCAAGCTGGGCCGTATCGGGCGGAAGACCCTCGTGTTCTTCCTCGTCACGACCGTGATTGCCGCCCTCATCGGCCTCGGCTTTGGACTCGCGTTCAGCCCCGGAGAGGCGATGGATCCCGCGGTGCGCGACGCGCTGGCGGCGGAATTCCAGGGAGAACGCACGTCGTCCGCGGCGTCGAACGCGGAGACGGCCCCGGGGCTCACCCAGATTCTCGTGGAAATGATCCCACGAAACCCGTTCTCGGCCGCCGCCGACATGGATCTGCTGCCCTTGATCATCGCGACGCTCATCTTCGGCGCTGCCGCGACCGTGATCGAGCCAGAGCGGCGCGCTGCGGTCGTAGGCTTCTTCGACGCGGTCAACGGGCTCTGTATGGTCGTGATCCACTGGGTCATGAAGCTCGCGCCCTATGCCGTGTTCGCTCTGATCGCCTCCGTCGTCGCGCGCTTCGGCTGGGAACTCCTCCAGAGCCTGCTCTTCTACTCCGCGCTGATGGCGATCGCTTTGTTTATCCATGCCAGCGTGGTGCTCGGGACCGCGGTCCGTACGTTGGCCCGTCAGAGCCCGCTGGCCTTCTTGAGAGCAGTCGCCGAAGCGCCGCTCCTCGCGTTCTCGACCTCGTCGTCGAACGCGGTGCTGCCCGTCAGCATCGATGTGGCCCGAGAGAAGCTCGGTGTGTCCAACGAGGTGGCCGGCTTCGTACTTCCGTTGGGGGCGACGCTGAACATGAATGGCGGCGCGCTCTACAAGGCGCTTACGACCGTATTCATTGCCCAGGTTTACGGCCTCACACTCGGGTTCGGCGAACTCGTGACGATCATCCTCACGGCGACCCTCGCCGCCTTAGCCGGGGCCGGTGTGCCCGGAAGCTCCTTGGTCACTACGCTGATCGTTCTGAACGCGATAGGCCTGGGGCCCCAGGCGGCGGCGGGAATCGCGTTGGTCGTGGGCGTCGACCGTATTCTGGACATGCTGCGCACCACGGTGAACGTGCTGGGGGACCTGGTGTGCGTGGCTTACGTCGGGCGAAGCGAGGCCGAGGCCCAAGTCTGAGGCGGGCCCAACCTTTCGGGCCCAGCCGCCGTCCTATCTAAGCAGTAACAGGGGCCGGACGTGGTGAGAGAGGTGAAGTGCCCCTTCGACCCGTTAGACAGTTTGGAGGGGCTCCATGGACACCCTGGTCCAAGACCTGAAGTACGTCTTCCGCACGCTCGCCAGGCGTCCGGGCTTCACCAGAGTCTGCTGTTCGGGATCGGTGCCACGGAGCCGGTCACGCTGCTTGCGGTCTCTGGCATTCTCATGGGGGTGGCTCTGCTCGCGGCCTACATTCCGGCGCGACGCGCCACTCGAATCGACCCTGCCGTAGTGCTGCGGGAGGAGTAAATCGGCCCCTGCCCTGACACGGTGTCCGGTCACATGCGATATTTGAGGCTGACCGTCGGATAGATCTCGGGACAGATCCGTAGATCTCCGGCTCAGTTCCTCGGTATGGGAGTCCCGGTACATGCTCGTCCCCCTTCTGGCTCTACTTCAGGTGGCTCCCGCCACCGCCCAGAAGTCCTCGAATACGGGCGCCGAAGAGACGACCGCAGCGACCATCGTCTACAGCGGCGTGGACGGCGAGTTGGACGTCACCGTGCCGCGCCTCGAAGTCGCGGTCCAGATCGACGGTGTCCTGAACGAGGCCGCCTGGTCCGACGCCTCCGTGCTGACGGGATTCTCCCAGTATCGCCCGGTGGATGGCGTCGCAGCCGTGGAAAACACCGAAGTCCTGGTTTGGTACTCGCCCACGGCGATCCATTTCGGCATCCGGGCCTTCGAGCCCCACGGCGAGGTCAACTCGACCCTGGCCGACCGAGACAAGATCGAGAACGACGATCACATCCAGATTCTGCTCGACACCTACGACGACGGTCGGACGGCCACCGTGTTCGGTGTCAATCCTCTCGGAGTGCAGTCCGATGGGTCGCGCGTCGACCGAGGGGTTCAACGCGGAAGCCTTCTCCGACGGGGCAGTAGCGACCCGGTCGACCTGAGTCCGGACTTCCTCTACGAGACCAAGGGGCGCCTGACGGACTACGGATACGAGATCGAGATGCGTGTCCCGTTCAAGAGCCTCTCCTTTCAGTCCGACGGCACACAGAGTTGGGGAATCAACGTCATTCGGCGGGTCCAGCACTCGGGTCGGGAGCAAACCTGGACGCGGGTTCAGCAGGGCAGAGCGTCCTTCCTGGCTCAGAGTGGCACCATCCACGACCTCAGTGGCTTCGACCGGGCTTTGGTTTTGGACATCAACCCGGTATTGACCGCGGCTGTGGCCGGAACGCCCAACACCGTAGGGTGGGACTATGACGCGAACACCCCCGAGCTCGGCGGCAACGTGCGCTGGGGGGTCACCAGCAACCTGACCATGAACGGCACGGTCAAGCCGGATTTCTCCCAGGTCGAGGCCGACGCGGGACAGACCCAGTTCGATCCGCGAAGCGCCGTCTTCTTTCCCGAGAAGCGCCCGTTCTTCCTGGAGCGGAGCGAGAACTTCCAAACGCCGAACCGGCTCATCTACACCCGGCGGATCGTGAGTCCCCACGGCGCGGCGAAGTTCACGGGCAAGGTGTCCGGCACAGAGTTGGCCTTCCTCTCGGCCGTGGACGAGGACCTGGCGGACAGTGGGAGCAACCCGATCTTCAACATCCTCAGGGTGAAGCGGGATATCGGCGATGAGTCCACACTGGGAATCGCTTATACCGACCGGGTCGAGGGCTCCGACTACAACCGGCTCGCCAGCGCCGATACCCGCATCGTATTCGGGGGCATCTACGACGTTCAGATGCAAGGCGCTCTGAGTTTCGATCGCACCTCGTCGGTCAAGCAGCAGGGGCATCTGTGGGATGTGAGCCTCAGGCGGCAGGGCCGTGAGTTCGGCTTCAACATGTCGTTCAAGGGCTTCTCGGACGACCTGATCGCCGGGAGTGGGTTCCTCGGTCGGGTGGGGACGGTCACCGCACGGGGTGGCCCCAGCCTGACACGTTTCGGAGACGCAGGCGCCTTCCTCGAGAGGTACAACGCACGCATGACGATGGAGTTCAGTTGGCTCCATCAGACCTTCATGAACGGCGGCGGACCGGACAATTGGCTGAAGTACACGTTCGGAAACGACTTCACGCTGCGGGGCGGCTGGAGTCTGGGTCTGTCACTCCTCATCGAACGCTTCTACTACCCCGCCGAACTCTACAGCGACTATTCGATCGAGACGCAGACCGCGACGGGCACTGAGATCGTTCCGTTCGTGGGTGAGCCCACCTTGGACAACTACGATCTGGTACTGACGGTGCGCACGCCTAACTCGACACGGTTCAGTGCCAACGCGTTCGCCGTCTTCGGCCAGGACGAGAACTTCGACGAGTGGGCCTCCGGATACATCTGGCTGGGGACGGGCAATGTGGTATTCCGGCCCTCGGACCAGATCCGGGCCGAGGCGAGCTTCACCCGGCAGCAGTACATCCGGAAGACCGATCGCAGCACCGTGCGCGTGCGCGACATCCCGCGCCTCAAGCTCGAGTACCAGCTCACGAGGGCCATCTTCTTCCGATTCGTGGGCCAATACGATGCTAGCCGGGTCGACGACCTTCGCGACGACACACGTACGAACGACCCCATCGTCGTGCCCGACGGTAACGGTGGCTACGAGCGCGTGCTGGCTCGGACCGACAACGACTTCCGCTTCGACGCGCTCTTCTCCTTCGAGCCCAACCCAGGTACCGTGATCTTCGCGGGGTACGGGAGCAGCCTCACCGAGCAGAATTCGTTCAAGTTCATCGGTCCGGTCGTCTCACGACCTGCAGCGCGAGAACGACGGCTTCTTCATGAAGCTGAGCTACCTGTTGAGGATGTAGAGAACGGAGTCCCGGCTGAGAGTTGCGGCGCCATCCGGTAAACGTTCCACCTGACAAACGTGTCATTTGGGTGGCACATTGCGCAGTTGGCCATACACACGCTGTCGGGGGGTGACGCTCTCCCTTCGTAGGCTCAGGGGAGTTCGTGGATGCTCGTACCGTTGTTGGCACTGCTGCAGGTAGCAACTGGAGTATCGGGCGGCACGACCGAACCACCGAGTCCTCCTCCCTCCGCCAACGCCGCTTCCGCGGCCTCCCTGGCCGAAACCTATAGCGGCACCCTAGGCCAGCTGGACGTGGTTGTGCCCCGGCTGGCAACATCGATCGAGGTGGACGGCGTCCTGGACGACGCTCCTTGGGCGGACGCGGCCATTCTCACCGGCTTTTCACAGTACAAGCCCGTGGACGGACTCCCGGCCGACGACAACACCGAGGTGCTGATCTGGTACTCGCCCGATGCTATTCACTTCGGCATCCGCGCGTTCGAGCCGCACGGCCCGCCGAACGCGAGCCTGGCCGACCGCGACAAGATCGAGAGCGACGATCACATTCAGCTCCTCCTCGACACCTTCAACGACGGTCGCAGCGCTATCGTTTTCGGGGTGAACCCCTTCGGGGTCCAATCGGATGGGTCGCGGGTCGAACAGCGCACTACGACCCGGGTCACCAGCTCGACCCGAGGTCGGGACCCGGTCGATCTGAGCCAGGACTTTCTGTACGAATCCAGAGGACGCCTCACCGAGTACGGGTACGAGGTCGAGGTGCGCATCCCATTCAAGAGCCTCTCCTTTCAATCCGAGGCGACGCAGAGCTGGGGGATCAACGTCATCCGTCGGGTTCAGCACTCCGGTCACGAGCAGACGTGGACGCCCGCACTGGTGGGCAGAGCATCCTTCCTTGCCCAGGGCGGGACCCTGCATGACCTCTCCGGCTTCGAGCGGGGTCTCGTCCTCGACATCAATCCCGTGGTCACCAGTGCCATCAACGGAGGGGCCGAGACCGCCGGGTGGGAGTACGACGCTCAAGACCCCGAGTTCGGCGGCAACATCCGCTGGGGACTGACCAGCAATCTGACCATGAACGGCACCATCAACCCGGACTTCTCTCAGGTCGAGGCCGATCAGGGGCAGACGCAGTACGACCCGAGACGCGCGGTCTTCTTCGCGGAGAAGCGCCCGTTCTTCCTGGAAGGGGGTGAGTATTTCCAGACACCGAATCGTCTGATCTACACGCGCCGTGTCTCGAGCCCGGTGGCTGCGACCAAGTTCACGGGCAAAATCGGGGGCACGGAATTGGCCGTTCTTGCGGCAGCGGACGATCAGGCGCTGTCGGCGAACGGCGAGGACTACCCCATCTACAATCTGGTCCGCGTCAAACGGGATGTGGGCGACCAATCCACGGTGGGGTTCGCCTACACCGACCGTATAGAGGGCTCCGACTATAACCGACTGGCCAGCGCGGACACCCGGTTCGTGTTCGGCGGTATCTACGATCTCCGGATGCAGGGAGCCATGAGCTTCGACCGCACCGACGGTGGAGTCACCGACGGTCACTTGTGGGACCTGAGCCTCGCTCGACGGGGCCGACAGTTCGGGTGGAATCTCGCCTTCAAGGGTCTGGACGACGAACTCGTGGCCGGCAGCGGATTCCTCAGCCGGGTAGGCATCGTACAGCTCCGGGGGAGCACGAGCCTCACGGGCTACGGCCAGCCCGGCGCCAAGGTGGAGCGGTACTCGGGGCGCGTCAGCCTGGATACGAACTGGCGACACGAGACGTTTCTGGCAGGTGGAGGCCTCGACGAGTTCTGGCGGGCGATCGTCGGTGGTGACCTGACGCTCCGGGGTGGTTGGGCAGTGCGGGCGTCGCTCATCACGGAAGAGGTGTTCTACCCTCACGAACTGTACGACGACTACGCCACCGAGAGTGTCACGGCGACGGGAACCGAGATCACTCCATACGTTGGCGTGCCGAAGATCGCGACCTACAACTTGAGCCTCGGCCTGACTCTGCCGCAGTCACAGCACTTCAGCGGCAGCACGTCACTCCTCATCGGCCAGGATGTGAACTACGACGAGTGGGCCCCCGGCTATCTATTCCTTTGGCGCAACACCCTGGTTTGGCGTCCGACGGACCAACTCCGTATGGAAGGCAGCTTCGTTCGCCAGCAATACCTGCGCACGGTCGACAGAAGCACTCTCCGAATCCGTGACTTGCCCCGACTCAAGATCGAGTACCAGCTCACCCGGGCGATCTTCTTCCGGTTCGTGGGCCAGTACGACGCTACCAACGTCGACGACCTTCGCGACGATACGCGGACCGAGGACCCCATCCTGGTCAGGAACCACGACGGGGTCTACGAGCCCGCGCTCGGGTGGACGAGGAACGACTTCCGGGTCGACGGCCTCTTCTCATTCGAGCCCAGTCCCGGAACCGTGATCTTCGTCGGATACGGAAGCAGCCTGACCGAAGAGGACTCCTTCCGTTTCGAGCGCCTGGAGCGCACGAGCGACGGGTTCTTCGTCAAGCTGAGCTACCTCTTGAGGATGTAGAGCCTCCTTCACGTGCTTCTCTCCTTACTCGCTGTACTCCAGGTCGCTTCCGGTCCTGCGAACCAGGTCGCTGCGTCACAGACCTACGAGGGTGTGCGATCGCAACTCGACGTGGCGACGCCTCGGATCGAAGCGCAGATACTGGTGGATGGGAGTCTCGACGAAGAAGTGTGGAGCGGGGCAGCCGTTCTTACGGGCTTCTCTCAATACCAGCCCATGGACGGGGTGCCCGCGGACGACCGGACCGAGGTGCTCGTCTGGTACTCCTCTGTTGCCATCCACTTCGGCATCCGTGCCTTCGAACCTCACGGTGCCGTCAATGCGACGTTGGCAGATAGGGACAACATCCAGAACGACGATCATCTGCAGCTTCTGATCGATCCGTTCAACGACGGCCGCCGCGCCTTGGTCTTCGGCGTGAACCCCCTCGGGGTGCAGGCTGACGGCATTCGGGTGGAGCGAGGCGCGCAACGCTCCACGAGCTCCACGAGACCCGCGACCGGCCCCGTGGATCTGGCGCCGGACTATCTATTCGACTCACGAGGCCGCGTCACCGACTACGGATATGCCGTCGAGGTGCGCATCCCCTTCAAGAGCCTCTCCTTCCAGCCGGCAGAGACCCAGGACTGGGGACTCAACGTCATCCGCCGGGTCCAGCACTCCGGCAGGGACCAGACCTGGACACAGGCAGTACAGGGCCGTTCCTCCTTTCTCGCCCAGAGCGGCACCCTAAAGGGACTGCAGGGAATGGATCGGGGTCTCGTGCTCGACATCAACCCGGTGGTGACGAGCTCTGTGGCGGGAGCCTCGACCGACGCCGGGTGGGACTACGACGCATCAACGCCGGAGTTCGGCGGTACCGTGCGGTGGGGGCTGACCCGGAACCTGACGTTGACCGGTACCGTGAACCCGGACTTCTCTCAGGTGGAAGCCGACGTCGGACAGACCGACTTCAACCCGCAACGCTCCATCTTCTTTCCCGAGAAGCGCCCGTTCTTTCTCGAGGGCAGCGAGAGCTTCCAGACGCCCAACAACCTGATCCACACGCGCAGCGTCGCGAACCCCGTGGCGGCGGCCAAGCTGACCGGAAAGATCTCCGGGACCGAGGTGGGGTTTCTCACCGCCGTAGACGACAAGGCGCTCTCTGAGACCGGCTTGGACAACCCCGTCTTCAACATCCTCCGCATCAAGCGCAACCTCGGAGACGAGTCCACGATCGGGCTCGCCTACACCGACCGGATCGAAGGGTCCGACTACAACCGGGTGATCGGCATCGACAGCCGAATCATTCTGGGCGGTAACTACGACTTCCAGGCACAGGGAGGCGTGACCCTCGACCGGAAGGACGGGCAGACGGACGACGCCTACATGTGGGACGTGAGCTTGCGGCGCTCGGGGCGCAGGTTCGGTTTCAACACCAGCTTCACCGCCTACGACGACGATCTGGCCCTCGGGAGCGGCTTCGTGCGACGCTCGGGCACCGTCCGCATCGGGGGCTCGACCAGCCTCACCTTCTACGGTAACGAAGGGGCACTGGTGGAGCAGTATCGGCCGAGCCTCAATCTGTCCTACACGTGGCTGTACGAGACCTTCTTGAATGGGGGGAGCGTCGACGACGCCATACGGTTCACATACGCGAACAACTTCGTGTTCCGTGGAGGATGGCGGCTCGGAGTGTCTGTCTTGATCGAGGAATTCTACTACCCGGCGACCCTCTACACGGACTACTTCGTGGAGCTGCAGACGCCCACCGGAACGGTGTACGAGCCTTACGTGGGAACGCCGGAGCTTCAGAACTACCTGATCTCCCTCAGGCTGAACACGCCCAGCTCCTCACGCTTCACAGGCAGCTTCTCCTGGATTGGGGGTCAGGACGAGAACTTCAACGAGTGGGCCTCGGCCTACATCAGTTTCCTGACGCTACAAGCGACATGGCGACCCACCGATCAGCTCCGCATCGAGGGTAGGTTGGTCAGCCAGAGAGGCTACCGTCCGGACGATTGGAGTGCGGAACGGAAGGTCGACATTCCGCGCCTCAAGTTGGAGTACCAGCTCACCCGGGCGATCTTTTTCCGCTTCGTGGGGCAGTACCGGGCCACCAACATCGACGACCTCCACGACCAGTCCAGGACGGAGGCCGCCATCTACATTCGCAACGATCAAGGGGAACTCGAACGCGCGCTGGGCTTCACCGACAACGACCTCCGCCTCGACGCGCTTTTCTCATACGAACCCAGCCCCGGGACCGTGATCTTCGCGGGGTACGGCAGCAGCATTACCGAAGAGGACTCGTTCCACTTCGACGACCTGGAGCGTACGGGTGACGGGTTCTTCATGAAGCTGAGCTACCTCTTCCGGATGTAGGGTGCACCGGGTCTGCATGTCCAGCTGGCGTCTCTCCGTCTTCGCGCTCGCCTTCGTCCTCGCCGGGTCGGCGACCGCTCAGCAATCCACCGGGACGCTCGAGCGCATCGTCATCCCCCTGTTGGAGGGAGAGATCGACCTCGACGGGCGTGTCGACGAGCCCGCTTGGGAGGCGGTGCCCGTTTTCCCCGCCACGATGCACACGCCCAACTTCGGCCTCGCCCCGAGCGAGGCGACCGAGTTCCGGGTGGCCCACGACGAGAAGTACCTCTACGTGTCGTGTCGTGCGTACGACTCCGACCCTGCGGGAGTCCGAGCGTCATCCCTGGAACGTGACCTGGGCGGATACGCCAGCGATTGGTGCATTCTCATGCTCGACACGTTCAACGACAGGGAGACCGCGCTGCTCTTCGGCACGACCCCTGCCGGGCTGCGGACGGACATGATCTTCGCCAACGACACAGAGGCGGGGGCCAACTTCAACTGGAACACCTACTGGGACGCAGCGGCCTCACAGGATGATCGCGGATGGTACGCCGAGATCCGGATCCCGTTCACGAGCCTCCGGTTCCAGCAGTCGGAGGCCGGAGTCGTCATGGGTCTGTCTCTCGTCCGTGTGATCGCTCGTAAGAACGAGTTCTCGACCTTCCCGGCCATCTCTCCGCAGTGGGGCGGGTTCAGTGCATACAAGGCGTCTCAGACGCGAGAAGTCGTGATCCACGGAGCCAGGCGCTCCGATCCGCTGTACGTCACGCCCTACGGCATCGTCGGTCGGGGGCACAGTAACAGCCCCAACGCCGACCAGACGGGCTACGACCGCGACCGCGACGCCCTGACCGAGGTGGGGCTGGACGTAAAGTACGGCATCACCTCCAACCTCACGCTGGACTTCACCGGGAACACGGACTTCGCGCAGGTCGAGGCCGACAATCAGCAGGTGAATCTCACCCGCTTCTCACTCTTCTTTCCCGAGAAGAGGGCCTTCTTCCAGGAACGCAGCAACGTCTTCGACTACTCCCTCGGAGGCGTGGAGCGCCTCTTCCACTCCAGGCAGATGGGCCTCGCCGACGGTGAGCGGGTGAGGATCTACGGGGGCAGCCGTCTCGTCGGCCGCATCGGAGATTGGGACATCGCCGGGTTGGACATGCAGACGGCGGCCGCCGAGCCGGGTGCCTCGTCTGAGAACCTGGGCGTGCTCCGTATGCGTCGCCGCGTGCTGAACGAGAACTCCTTCGTCGGCGGTATTCTGACCACGCGCTTGGGCAACGCGGCGAGCGAAAACGTCGTGTACGGCCTGGACGCACTGCTACGCGTGTTCGGGGAGGACTACGTCACCCTGAATTGGGCACAGAGCTTCGACCCCAACGTGGAGGGAGCGGAGGGATTCCTCGATCGCAGCCTGGCGCGTGTCTTCTGGCAGCGGCGCGGCATCGACGGTCTCAACTACGAGTTCGACCTCACCCGGTCTGGCGAGACGTTCGAGCCGGGACTCGGTTTCATGTTTCGCCGCAACTACACCAAGGGGGCCACCCAGGTGGGATACGGCTGGCGACCGGGGGTCGAATCGAGCGTGCTTTCCGCCGGTGTCCGAGCAGGCGGCACGGCGTACCGCCGCTCAGAGGACGGGTCCATCGAAACTGCCGAACTGGTGCCCGAGCTGGTCGTGGAGATGAAGTCGGGGCACGAGTTCACTGCCACCGTGCGCGCCACACACGAGGATCTCGACCGCGGCTTCTCCCTGCCCGGAGCATCGGGCGTCCCGGAGGGCGAGTACGACTTCACAGCCGCGAGGGTAGAGTTCCGGCAGTCCTCGAGTTCGATGTTCCGCACGAGCCTGTCGGCGGAAGCCGGCGGCTTCTTCGACGGGCAGCGCACGTCGGCCTCCGTCAGGGGCACATGGACCCCCTCCAAGCACTTCGAATTCGAGGGCACGTACCAGATAGAAAACGTCGACTTCGAAGAGCGCAATGAGGGGTTCACTGCCCACATCTTCCGAGTACGCACCGACGCCCGCCTGGACACACGGATCAGCTCAGGCGCACTGATCCAGTACAGCAGCGCGGCCAACGCGGTCACCGTCAACCTGAGGCTGCGCTACAACCCCAAAGAAGGAACCGATCTGTACCTGGTCTGGAATGAAGGCCTGGTAACAGATCGGTTTTCATTCAATCCGGTTCGCCCGCTGAGCGACCGGCGCACGCTGCTGCTCAAGTACTCCCCGACGCTGACCCTGGGGCTCTAGGCCCGCAAGGCCCCTCGCCTCGGATTCCCCTAGGGAATCGGGTCGCCCTGCGCGAACTCCCAGCCTTCCCAGAGCAGGTCGATACCACCCTCGCGGTCACCCTCTTCGACCACACGTATCGTCATCTCGGGGGCGACGTCGAAGAGCGCTCCATTCCGCAGGAAGCCCAGCATCAGCTCACCTTCCCCGTTGGGGATCAGGTCGAGGGGGGCCCTACCCCACATACCGGCGAGTTCTTCACCGTTCTCGGTGATCTCGAGCACCAACGACAACGGACCCTCGGTCGTCGGGTCCATTCCGAACACCTGATACTTGCCCACGAACTTCGCCCGTTCCTTGGCGGAAAGTGTCGCCGCCTTGAACGGAAGCGTCTCGATGGTGAGGGGCAGGTAGGTAGTCCCCCAATGCACGCGGATTTCGGCGTCCATGGGGCCTACCGACGGGAAGTACCACGCCAAGGCCTCCATGTGCGGTCCCTCCATGGGAGTCGCCGCGAAGCTGAGCAGGTGCTTGTCCTCAGAGACCGGCGTGTCGTGGTAGAGCCTGGTCTCGTCATTGAGGAAGACTGTCCACTCCTCCGGTTGCACCCGGATCCAGACCGAGTACTTGCCCGCGGGGACGGCGTGGCCGTTCAGCTTGACGTCATGGTCCACCTCAAGGGTGGTGGCCCAGTTCGCTCCGGGCGTCCAGAGCTCGCCCCAGTGAACGACACCCCCGAAGAGGTGATCCCTGCCGCGAGCGACCGGACGACTGAAGTCGAACGTGATGCTCGTGCCGTTCACGATCTGGTTGACCGTAGCACGCTCGCTGGCCCTCGGCTGAGCAGAGAGCGCCGCGGGCAGGATGAGAAGTGCCGCAGCCAGGGCGACTACATATCGGGAATAGTGCTTGGTAAGCATGGTGGATCCTCGACGATAGAGGATGGAACCGGTGCGTATCAGAAATATACCCTCGGCCGGCCGGCCTGTGCCTTTGGTGTGGTACTGGATTTCGAGGGCGGACGGGACCTATTCCTCGCCCTGAAACGCGGCGTCGAAGGCCGTGTCCGAGGGCGGAAATTCGATCTCGCGAACGAAGCGGCAGGCCTCCGCGGCTCCGTGCTCCCGGTCCATTCCCGGATCCTCCCACTCGACCGACAAAGGCCCCTGGTATCCGGCTCGGTTCAGAGCCCGAACGACCTCCTCGAAGGGCACGCGGCCCCGGCCCAGCGATCGGAAGTCCCAGAATCGGTCCGCATCTCCAAACGGTAGATGTCCCCCGAAGACTCCGGAGGGCATGGCGGTCTCGGACCACCACACGTCCTTCATATGGACGTGGAAGATGCGGGACTCGAAGCGGTCGATGAACCCGACACAGTCCACGCCCTGGTAGGCCAGGTGGGACGGGTCGTAGTTGAACCCGAAGGTCTCCCGGTACCCGACGGCCTCCAGCGCCCGCTCGGCAGTGACGATGTCGAAGGCGATTTCGGTAGGATGCACCTCCAGCGCAAACCGCACGCCGACCTCGTCGAACACGTCGAGAATCGGATTCCAGAGTGTCGCAAACTCGGCAAAGCCCCGCTCGATGGTCTCCGGTTTCACCGGAGGAAACGAATAGAGGAGCGGCCAGACCGGACTTCCGGTGAACCCGTTCACCACCTGGAGCCCCATGTTGGCCGCGGCGCGGGCGGTGAGCTTCATCTCCTCCGCGGCGCGAACACGGACTCCCTCGGGGTCACCGTCCCCCCACACATGTGTGGGGAGGATATCCCGGTGGCGCTCATCCACCACGTCGGCGACGGCCTGTCCGACCAGGTGGTTGCTGATCGCCCATACCTTCAGTCCGTGTGACTCGAGGAGCGCCCGGCGCTCTTGGCAGTAGGCCTCGTCCTCTGCGCCACGCACGACGTCGAAGTGATCGCCCCAGCACGCTAGTTCCAAGCCGTCGTATCCCCACTCTGCGGCTTTGCGACAGAGCTCTTCCAGGGGTAGATCGGCCCACTGGCCGGTGAAGAGGGTTACCGGTCGGGTCATGGGCTATTCCTCCTCTCCAGACGGCTGATCGGATCCAGAAGGTCCGCTGGATCCGGGAGGCTCGTAGGATCCAGGAGGCTCGTAGGACCCCGACACCCACGCCCCAGTCTGACCGCTCTCCACGGCGGCCTCGATGAAGTGCACGCCCCGCGCTCCATCCTGCACGGTGGGGAAATCGTCGTCGAAGGGACCCGACTCGGACCAGCTCGTGCGGTTGCGTACCGTTCGCGCGACGTTGCGGTAGAGATTCGCGAACGCCTCGATGAACCCCTCGGGATGCCCCCCCGGCAACCTGGTGTGAGCCTGAGTTCGATCCGAGAGGTTCGCCCCACCCACATAGAGCACCATTTCGGTTCCGTCCTGCGATCGGAGCCTGAGCCGGTCGGGCGACTCCTGACCCCAGTCCAGACCTCCCTCGGATCCGTATACGCGGAGACGAAGATGATTGCGCTCCCCCGTCGCGATCTGAGAGGCGAAAAGGAGGCCTCTCGCACCGCCCTCGTAGTGGAGAAGCAGCGTCGCGTCGTCCTCGAGGGCCCGGCCCGATACGACCGTCCCAAGATCCGCGAGGAGCTCCTCGATCTCGAGCCCGGTCACATAGCGGGCCAGGTTGTGGGCGTGGCATCCGATGTCCCCCAAGGCGGAAGAGATACCCGCCCGTGAGGGGTCGCCTCGCCACTCGGCCTGCTTGTGGCCCTCCCGCTCCAGCAGGGTGGCGAGCCAGCCCTGCGAGTACTCCACGACCACCTTCCGCACGGTCCCCAGGGCACCCGACCGCACCCGCTCGCGCGCCTCCTTCACCATGGGGTAACCCGTGTAGTTGTGGGTCACCGCGAAGACACGATTGCTCTCAGAGGCGAGACGGCAGAGGGTCTCCGCATCCTCCAAGGTTGTCGTGAGCGGTTTGTCGCAGATGACGTGGATGTAGGCCTCGAGAAACGCTCGAGCCACCGGATAGTGGAGGTGGTTCGGGGTGACGATGGCGACGACCTCGATGCGCTGATCGGAGGGAAGCGCACCCTCGGCCCGAGCCATTTCTTCGTAGGAGCCGTAGGTCCTATCCGGATCCAGCCCCAACTCCGCCCCGGTCTGTCTCGAGCGCTCGGCGTCCGAGGAGAACGCGCCGGCCACGAGCTCGAACTGCCCGTCCAAGGCCGCAGCCATCCGGTGCACCGGTCCAATGAAGGCGTCGGGACCGCCCCCCACCATGCCATACCGCACGGGCGTCACGCCCCGATCCTCTCGACGACATATCCGCCGGCCCGTCGATCCCTGAAGTAGAGCGTTCCGAAGATCAGCGTCAGGACCCCGCACAGCGGCACCACGTAGCGGAACGAGATCCGGCCGCCGTAGTTGTCCGCCGGCCCGAGAACCGCCTGGGCCGCAGCAACCAATTCCAGCGAGGCGTCCGAGGCGATGACGGCTCGAAGCGCGTTCGCGGTCGCGGGTGTGGGAAGAGACCCGGCGCTTCTGTAGTCAGACACGACTGAGCCGGCAGCCTGGGCCGCATCCCGCGCGTCGGAGTCGCCCGAGCCGAGAGCCGTCGCACTGGACTCGAGCAGAGCCACCGTCGCCTCGACGGGAAACCGCTCGTGGGCGTACCGATCAGCGATCCCACCCATGGTGGGCGACGTTACCAGCCCCACGGTGGCCATGCCCACCGTGCCCATGAGGCCCAGTCCCAGGGCGCCGCTCCGTGGCACCCGCTCGGAGACCACCCCCAGCATGGTGGGCCAGAAGTAGCAGACACCGACGGCAAACACCGTGGCTGATCCGAACGTGGCCCACCCCGCGCCTCCCAGGCTCAATCCCAGGAGACCCACTCCCGAGAGCACCGCCGAGGCCAAGAGAACTCCCGTCGGTGAGAGCTGCTCGACCACGGGGCCCGCCCGGTAGCGCAGCACGGCCATAAGCCCGTTGATCCACACCAGGATGAGGATCCCGGCCATGCCGCCGGCCCCGAGCACGGCCGGCACCCAACGGTTGGGGCCCAACTCCACGGAGGCGGTCAGCGCCATGGCGAAGAGCATGATCCACATGAGAGGCGTCGCGAACGCGGCCTTGAACATCTCCCCCACGCTGACCCCGGCCCGCACGCCTTCCGTGGACGGGAATGGCTGCGTGAGCAGCAGCCACCCATAGACCAGCGTCGGGATCAGGATCAGGCCGAGCTTGAGCTGCCAGGCCCCCACACCTACGGCGTCCAGCCCGAAGCTGGCGAGCCCGCCGAGCACGACTCCACCCGGGAACCAGACGTGGAACTGGTTCAGCTTCACGGTCTTGTTGTCGGGATAGAGGCTGGCCACCAACGGGTTGCAGGCCGCCTCCACCAGGCCGTTCGCCATAGCTATGATCAGGGCTCCGCCGAACAGCATCCAGAAGCCTCCCGCCATCATCATGACGAGAGTGCCGGCTAGGTGCCCCAGAAACGAGAGCCTGAGCAGAAAGCGCATCCCCAACGTGTCGCACAGCGGCGCGAAGACGAGCTGCGACACCGCGAATCCCCACAGGGCCGCCCCACCGATCCACCCCACCTCCTGATTGGTCAGAACAAACTCTCGCTTCAAGGCCAGCATGATGGCGCCCACGGTGGCGAACGCAACCGACGTGGCGATGAGCGCGATGCAACTGCCCAGGAAGAGCCGCTTGTCGCGCAAGGCGCCGCCGTGAACCTCGCCGTGAAGCCCGCCGTGAAACCCGCCGTGAAGCCCGCCGTGAAGCCCGCCGGGCAGCCCGCCGGGCACGCCGCCACTCCCTGATTCGGCCGAAGGAGATTCGGTCATGGTCAAGCCAGTCCTAGGTGTTCGAGCACTTCGCGAGGCGGGGGATCCCATCGCGCCAGCGGAACGTTGCCGATGTACTGCAGGTCCTGCATTCCCTCTTGGGTGGTCCAGAAGGCCCCGGCCGTGAGATCACGCACCCTCGCGAAGAAGCGCGCACCGGCCTCGAATCCGGGCCGCGCATCGGGCACATGGGCGATGTCCGCACAGATCTGGTCCCTACGAGCCGAGTCCAGGTCACGGAAGCGTGTGCCTTGCCCGAACCGGCGCCCCGCCTCGGCATCCAACCACACCAGCCCTCCCCGGATCAGCACCTGGTCCCGGCGCATCCCGTCGTAGGGGGCGCTCACCCACTCGTCGATGTAGTGATGAGCGCCCACCGAACTCGCCGAAGGAGAGCGGTTGTCGGCCGGGATGATCACGTCACAGAGCACGGCCAACGTATCCAGTTCGTCCTGGGTCAGGACGCGCTCCCAGGGGATCACCGGAGCCAGCAGATCGGGGTCTGCGGCCGTTCCGGCGGCCAAGACGTTGCGGGCGGGCTGTCCCTGCTCGGCCCCCGAGGAGCAGGATGCCAGACCGGGAGTGGCTGCCGCCACCGCCATGACCTTCAGGGCCATGCGTCGGTCCATGCGCCCGAGTACGGGGAGGTTCTTCTCGGTCATCCGATGCTCCCACGTTGGAGCTCGTCCACCAGGTAGTCCACCGCGCGCCAAGCGATGGCCATGATGCTCAGGGTGGGGTTCTTGTCCGCGTTCGACACGAAGCAGCCACCGTCAGTCACGAAGAGGTTGTCCACCTCCCAGGACTGACAGAACGAGTTGAGCACGGACCGGGACGGATCGTCCCCCATCATCACGCCCCCCACCTCGTGGATGATCTGGCCCGGATTCTGGATGGCATCGGCCCCGTCTTCGTGGATAGTGCTCAGGACCCGTCCCCCCATGCTCTCGATGATCTCCGCGAACGTGTGCTGCATATGCCGGGCCTGGTTCAGCTCGTGATCCGACCACTTCCAGTTGAAGCGGAGAACCGGAATGCCCCACTGATCGACCGTCTCCGAGTCGATCTCGCAGTAGCAGTCCTCGTTGGGGACCATCTCTCCCCGCCCGTCGAATCCCATGAACGAGCCGTAGTAGCGGCGGCAATCTTCCTTGAACGATTCGCCGTACGACCCCTCAGTGAAGCGTTCCAACCGGCTGAACGAACCACCGCTCGGCATTCGACGGCCCCCGCCGAACTCGATGTGGTAGCCCCGGGCGAAGTCCAACTGCCCGCGTGCCTGTTCCCCGTACAGCCACCACGGCATGTACAGGTGCATGGCCGAGGCGCCGTCCGTGTTGTGGGGCGGCACGTTCTCCAGCGCGGGGATCTGTCCCGAAACGCCCGCACCCACCGTGTCCATCAGGTACTTCCCTACCAATCCGCTCCCGTTCGCCAGACCGTCGGGAAAGAGCCCGCTCTTGGAGTTCAGCAGAATCCGGGCCGACGAGCAGGCGCTCGCCGCCAGGATCACGACCCGGGCGCTGACGTGCTCGTCGAGGCGCGTCGTCTTGTCGATGTAGTGGACGCCCGTGGCCCTGCCCCGGGCATCGACCGTCACCTCGCGGACCATGGCTCCGGTGATGACATCCACGTTTCCCGTGGCCACGGCCGGAGGAATCACGACCGTGGTGGACTGGAAGTTGGCCTTGATCGAACAGCCCCGACCGCACGGCGTGGCCCAGAAGCACGCCGCCCGCGAGCGCATCGACTCGGCGAGCACCCGCTGAGCCAGTGGGTTGTTCGGGTGGATGAGCCCCGGAAGGGCCTCGTGGTCCTGGACCTCCGAGAGGATCGCCAGATGGGCGGGAATCACTGGAATGTCGAGGTCGGCGCACGCCCGCTGCGTGAAGAGCTCATGGGCACGGGGCGCGGGCGCCGGCTGAAGGACTCCGGGAGACGAATCGGGTGTGTTCTCCATCCCCTCGTTGGACCCGTAGACTCCGATCAGCCTCTCGGTCTTTTCGTAGTAGGGCTCCACGTCCTCGTACGTCATGGGCCAATCGAAGCCCAGCCCGTCGCGCGTACGGGGCTTGTAGTCGTACGGGCCCATACGAAGGGAGATCCGGCCCCAGTGGTTCGTACGGCCCCCCAGCATGCGGGCCCTCCACCACCTGAAGTCGGTGCCCTCGGCGCTCGTGTAGGGCTCGCCCGGGACCTCCCAACCACCGTCCACGGTGGCGTCGTAGAAACCGAACGGCTTCTCCGGTGTGCCACCGGCCCGGAGCGGCGCGTCCTTGGGAAGGTTGAACATCGGGGTCTCGGTGACCGGGTCGTAGTCGCGCCCGGCCTCGAGGAGGAGGACCTTCACGCCGGCCACGGCCAACAGGTACGCGCACATGCCGCCGGCAGCGCCGGACCCGACGATGATGACGTCGTACTCCTGCCGCGCTTGGGTCACGGCAGCCGCCGAAGCTTGATGTTGCGGAACGCCGCTCGATCACCGTGATCCTGCAGGCCGATGTGGCCTTCTGATGCCTGCCCGTACTCCGGCCACTCGTTGAACTTGCTGGCGGCCACGCGCTCCACCCAGTCGGGGCTCCCGAACTCATAGGACACGATACGGACGCCGTTCATCCAGTGTTCGACGCGGTCGCCGACGACCAGAATCCGGACGAAGTTCCATTCCCCTGCAAACCGCACCAGGCCCCGGGGTGCGGGATGCATGGCATAGTTGGATCCGGCCGAGGTGATGGCCAGTTCACCGTCCGGATGATTCTCGTCGTCGAGGGCCTGAAACTCGGGCGCGCCCATGTAGATCTTCTCGGAACCCTCTGCCGCCCGGTAGAAGACGCCGCTGTTTCCCCCTAGCTCCACCTTCCATTCGAGAGTCAGGTCGAAGTTCCGGTACTGCTCCGTCGTGATGATGTCCGTGCCCGGCCCCGTGCGAGTGAGCTCGCCGTCGATAACCCGCCATCCGTCGGGCATGTCGTCCATCATGTAGCCTCGCCAGCCCGCCGTTGTCTGGCCGTCGAAGAGGAGCTCCCACCCCGCCTCTCGCTCCGCTTCTGTGAGCGAGTTGATCGGCGGTGCCTGGGGCAGCGGCGCCTGGGGCGGCATCTCCTGGGCCCCCACCTCTCCGGTTGGCATCAGTGGGCCGACAGCGAACACAGCGACCATCAGCGTTACGGACAGGCTCCCGGCCACGGACGGTCGACTCGTCATCACGCCGCTCACATCGACCACCCGGGCCGATACTCGCGAGTCAGGTACTGATTCGCCTCGTCCACGTTGGTCACCCTCATGTTCGCCCCGTCGTACTCGATCTTCCGACCCTGCCCGGTTCGCAGCGCCACGATGCCGAGGAGCATCACTTCCGTGAGTCGGGCCGCGTAGTCGAACGGCGACGTGGCCGTCGCTTCTCCCTTACAGGCGAGAGCCCAGTTCATCTCGTGGCTCTCCTCGATGCGGGGATAGGTCTGAGCTACCCCGGCCGCCTCTTCCTGGAGGGCCTCCGGGAAGAGGACCGGATTCCCGCCGTAGGTCTCGTGCATGAGTATCCCGCGATCTCCGACGAAGATCACGCCACCTTCTCTCTCCAGAACGACGTCGGGTGGAAGCTGCTCCGGGCGGGGCGGCATGAGCCCTCCGTCGTACCAATGCAGGTCGACCGGGGGACGGTCGCCACGGCTCGGGAACTCGTAGTGGGCCGTCATGGCCACCGGGTAGCTGACAGGGGCCTCGCGGGGGCCGCCCCACGGCGTGGACGTGGCCTCGACGGTAGTAGGATACCCGAGGTCGAGCGCCCAGAACGGGTGGTCCACGAGGTGTGCCCCCATGTCACCCAGGGCCCCGACGCCGAACGCCGTCCAACCACGCCAATGGAAGGGGTGGTAGATGGGGTGGTACGCCACCTCCTCGGCGATCGGCCCGACGAAGTTGTTCCAATCCAGCGTGAGCGGCTGAGCGTAGCCGCCGTCCATCGCTGCGGCGACACGACTGTCCATGGAGCCGGGCCACCAATTCGATTCGTCCGGCATCTCCTCGGGCGTGACGGGCACAGGCAGCCCCTGGGGCCAGATGGGGCGGTTGGTCCAGATGTGCACCTCCCGCACGGGCCCGATCACGCCTGATTCGATCCACTCGTTGACCAGCCGTCCGTCATCGCCGGAATGCCCCTGGTTGCCCATCTGGGTGACGACGCCCGACTCCTCCGCCATCCTCGCCAGCAGGCGGGCCTCGGCCACGGTCGACGTCAGGGGCTTCTGCACGTAGACGTGCTTGCCGAGCTCCATGGCCGCTTTGGCGATGGCGGCATGCGCGTGATCCGGGGTAGCGATGAGCACCGCATCGATATCGCGCTGCTTGTCCAGCATCTCGCGGAAATCACTGTACCGGGTCGCCGTCTGGTACTGCTCCTGCCAACGGAGTCCCTTCGGCCGGGCCTTCCCGTCACTGTCCACGGTCCGCTCGGCGACCTTCCTGGTCACGTAATCGAAGTCGACATCACAAACCGCGACAATGTTCTCGCTGCCGAGCTCCTGGGCGTTTTCACCGCCCATGCCACCGGCACCGACGATCGCGATATTCAGAGTGTCGCTGGGAGCCTGATAGCCGACTCCTCCCAGGACGTGTCGCGGCACGATCATGCCGCCCAATGCGAGCTTCGAGGCGCCCCCGACGAAGTCGCGCCGGGTCAGTGGGTTCTTGGACACGGCGAGCTATCCTCCTCGTGACCGGGGGTCCGAAGTGTGCCGGGACACATGGTGTCCGGGCGTCTGCGACAACATACACGGGTTGAGCCCCACGGACACGGCGGTTTCAGCCGCCCCTCACCGGTTCTCGAAGAGGATCAGGAGATCGTCCAGTTCGTCGATCCCGCTGATGTCCAGGTCTCCATCGTTGTCGCGATCATGGAGAATGGTGCACGACGCCGCGCCGGGCGCCGTGAGGGAGACCGGGAACCGCACCAACGTGCCGTCGCCGATGTTTTCGAGGACCTCGTAGGTCCCCGACTGGAAATGCGACGAAACGGCATCCAGGTCTCCGTCTCCGTCCAGGTCCCCAAGGTCGATGGCCAATGGGAAGTCGCCCAACACGTGGTTCTGGTCCAGGTGCAGGCCACCCTGCCCGTCCCCGAGGTACACCGCCAGAGTACCCTCAACGGCGTTCACTCCGGCGAAGTCCACATGGCCGTCTCCGTTGAGGTCGCCACTCGCGAGCATCCAGGGATCGCCTCCCGCCGATACCTCGGCGGTCAGGGTGAACGTCCCGTCACCGTTCGACAGCAGGGTGCTCAGCTCGCCACCGAGCCGGGCGCCGATGACGAGGTCCACGAAGCCGTCCTCGTCCAGATCTCCCACGGCGCAGGCCCACTCTCCGTCTCCCGCTTCGAGGGTGCCCGCCGGACTGAAGACTCCGCTGTCGTTCTGGAAGAGAGCCACATGGTTCCCCTCTCGCGTAGCGGCGACAATGTCGGGATCGCCGTCGTTCTCGAAGTCGAGCAGGCAGAGCCCTCGGACCTGTGCGCCGGCCTCCAGGTTCTGTCTGTGCGTGAGACCGCCGGCTCCATCTCCGTGGAAGACCGCCACGTAGTTGCCGTCGGCACTTCCCACGGTAAAGTCGATGTCTCCGTCGCCGTCGAAATCGGCACCTTCGTTCGGGCTCGGCCCGTCTCCCTCAGGAATCGGGATCACGGTAAAGGGGCCGTACCCGCCGGCTCCGTCGTTCATGAAGACCCGCAGATCGTCGGATCCCTCGTTGGGCACGATCATGTCGGACCATCCGTCCCCGTCGAGATCCCCCGCATAGGCACCGTACGTCTCGATGCGGCCTTCTCCGGGGTTTCGCACGTCGACGGCCATCTCTTCCTCGAAGGACATGGACGAGGGGGTGACGGCGACCCAGAACGTCCAGGTGAAGCCGTCATTCATTTCGCCGCCGTCGGTACCTCTAACGGCCCCCGAGGGAATCGTCGCCGTCACCCACTCCCCCGCAGACAGAGATCGATCGGGAGCGAAACGAAGCGTCCGGCCTCCGTCGACCAG
This sequence comes from Longimicrobiales bacterium, assembly GCA_965249725.1. Lineage (GTDB taxonomy): Bacteria > Gemmatimonadota > Gemmatimonadetes > Longimicrobiales > Gaopeijiaceae > CBDDCX01. The sequence goes on along the minus strand of OZ252251.1, from coordinate 419,482 downwards.
CGTCACAGACCCCGTCAGGACTCCGGACCACCTACCGAACACCCTGATGTCTGCCGCCGATACGGTCCCCACGTCGATGGGTCGGTCGAACCCCACCATCAGAGCATCGGAGGCGCCGGCCGAGATCGCGTTGGCGGCGGGGATGAGCGACTGGATCTGGAGAGGCACGTCCGGCCCGGGTCCCGGATCGGGGGCGGGTCCCGTCCCGTCGTTCGAACCCAAGCACCCGAACACCAAAAGAGGCGCGGCCACGGCAGCTCTGCTGCCGAATACCGCAGCTCTGCGGCCGAAAAATCGTGGCACTGCTCTTCGCTCCCCCGTTCATGACCCCCTCGGGTCGTGCACATCAGGCTACCTTCGGTACGATCGCGAATCGTCGCACATCTCGCACCTTGCCGGACCAGCCATCCTTCAGGAAGATGCGGGTCTCTGACGGATTTCACACCAGCTAGCAGGAGACTCGTTGAATCCCCAGCGGTTGAAGCCCCAGCGGTTGAATCCCCAGCGGTTGAGCGTCGGCGACGAACTGCACGCCAGCGCACTGGTCTTGGACGCCCACACGGACACGCTACAGCGTCCCGTGATGGACGGCGTCGATCTCTCCGTCCGCTCCTCTGACGAGACCATGGCGGAGCGGGCCGATCTGCCCCGTTACGCCGAGGGGGGGGTCGACGCCCAGATCTTCGCCGTCTGGGTGGACACGATCTACTTGCCGCACCACGCGGCGCGGCGCGCGCTCCAGCAGATCGACGCCTTCCACCGTGTGCTCGAGAAGCATCCTGACCGGGTCGGGTTGGCCCGCACCGGCCAGGACGTCCGAGAACTCGCGGCGGCAGGGCGGTTCGCCATGCTCCTCTCCATCGAGGGGGGCGACGCCATTCAGAACGATACAGGCATTCTTCGGGCCTATCACCGGCTCGGGGCCTGCTCCATGACTCTCTGCCATTCTCGGACGACCGACTGGGTCGACTCCTCGACCGACGAGCCTCGCTGGAACGGGCTGAACGACTTCGGCCGAGACGTGATCGCGGAGATGAATCGTCTGGGCATGGCCGTTGACGTGTCCCACACGTCCGATCAAGCGGTGCGAGACGTGCTCGACGCGTCGGAACGACCCGTGATCGCCAGCCATTCGAACTGCCGTGAGCTGTGCGACCACGCCCGCAATCTCTCCGACGATCTCATCAAGAGCATCGCGGAGCGGGGTGGCGTCATCGGCATCAACTTCTATTCCGCCTTCGTGGACCAGACCTACCTCGACGCGTATCGAGACACACACGAGGACGGGCTGGCTGCCATGAACAAGCCCGTCGAGGTGCCGGCCGAAGACCTGGATCGTATGGCACGCGAGCGTCTCTACGGCCACGCCGTACGCGACGTGCCGCGTCCTCCCTTCGAGAGTCTGTTGGACCAGATCGACCGGATGGTCGACGTGGCGGGGATCGACCACGTCGGGCTGGGCTCAGACCTGGACGTGCCATACTTGTCCACTCCGGAAGGCTTCGACGACGTAACCCACTTTCCTAGGATCACCCGAGGGCTGCTGGACCGAGGTCACGCGGCAGCGGACATCGAGAAGATCCTCGGTACGAACTTCCTCCGGGTGCTCGACGAAGTCGCTGAAGGCACTGTGACGGCCGATTCTTGAGACGTTCCGCCTCCTCCATCCTCCTCTTCTGGACACCACTCGCTGCCACGTGGGTGATGATGGCGTCGGAGGGTCCGTTCGTCGCCGCGGTCATCGCACGCTTGGCCGACCCGAAGTTCAACTTGGCTGCCTACGGTGTGGCCTTCGCCTTCGCGATCCTCGTCGAGTCGCCGGTCATCATGCTCATGAGCGCGTCGACGGCCTTGGCAGAGGACTCGGCGACGTACCGCAAGCTCAGGCACTTCACATACGCGTTGTGCGCCCTGTCGACGGGCCTGCTGCTGTTCGTGCTGATCCCACCTGTGTACGACTGGCTGATGGACGGGGTTATCGGCCTGCCGCCGGAGGTGGCAGACCTGACCTACGGAGCCCTCTGGATCTTCTTGCCGTGGTCCGGAGCCATTGGATACCGACGGTTCTTGCACGGCCTCCTCATCCGATCAGGCCGCACCCGCCTGGTGGCCCTGGGAACCGTGGTGCGGCTCACGACGATGGCCGCCACCGCCCTCATCCTGTATTGGGGGTTCTCGCTGCCGGGGGCGTGGGTCGGGGCCGCCGCGCTGACGGTGGGCGTCAGCATGGAGGCCATCGCCTCGCGCATCATGGCCATCACCACCATCCGCCAACTTCTCGCGACCCACACTCGAAGCCCCGACTCCGGCGAGCCGCTCGGGTACCGGGGGATCGCTCGGTTCTACTACCCGTTGGCACTGACCTCTCTGATCGGCCTCACCGTGCAGCCGCTCCTCACGTTCTTCATGGGTCGCGCCCTCTCACCGATCGAGTCGCTCGCCGTGTTTCCGGTGGTCCACGCCCTCTCATTCCTGTTCAGGTCATTGGGATTGAGCTTCCAGGAGGCCGCACTCGCCCTCATGGGAGGACGGCATGAGCACTTCCCCGAGTTGGCCAAGTTCGCGCTCTGGCTCGGAGCCGTGAGCTCGGCCGCGCTCGGTCTGGTGACGTTCACGCCCTTGGCCTCAGTGTGGTTCGGGACGGTTCAGGGACTGACCCCCGAGTTGATCAGCTTCTCAGTGACGCCGGCCCGGTGGCTGGTGCCGCTTCCGGCCTTGTCGGTCGTGCTGTCGCTACAGCGGGCGGTGCTCATGCAGGGACGAAGAACCCATCCCATCACGATGGCCACGGCCCTCGAAGTCGGGGCTATCGCCATCCTCTTCGTGACCTTTGGATGGGGCCTGGATCTTGTAGGTGTCACGGCGGCGTTCATCGGATTCCTGGGAGGTCGCCTGGCCGGCGTGGTCTACCTGATGCGGAGTTCGCTGGAGGTGCTGCGGGCGTCGGGTTACAGCTTGGCCCGGACCTAGCAGGCGGTTCGCGAAACACATGGGGCGGCTTCTCGCGTCCCCTTAGTTGCCCCGGTTCGTACGCCGCTCCATCGTAGCCTCAGGGCCCGCGCCGCGGCTCCTGGTCCAACCCCGCCGGGATCAGACGCACGGCATAACCGACGGGTACCAGAACCGTGATCAAGCGAGCGAGTGGATGAAGCAGACCGGACGTATTGGCTTCCGCATCATTACGGACCTCCCCCGAGCGACCCCGGATCTGGTGGATCGCTTCAGAGGGGTGCCCAGCTCGAACGCCGCCGACGCCATGGGGCGATTCCACTTCATGGACCCGGGCATCGTCAGCCGGTCCGGCGTATCCGCGTGCGGAGTGGCGGTGACCGCGAGCTGTCGACCGGGGGACAACCTGATGGTGCACAAAGCCCTGGAGGTCGCCGAGCCGGGCGACGTCGTCGTGGTGACGACCAACGGCAACACGACGAGCGCCGTCATCGGCGAGCTCATGTGCAACTCCGCCGTGGCCGCCGGTTTGGGCGGCATCGTGGTGGACGGGGCGGTGCGCGACGTTGCCGAGATCACCGATCTGTCCTTCCCCGTCTTCAGCCGATCGGTGAACCCGGGCGGATGTGACAAGGATGGCCCAGGGGAGATCAACGTCCCGGTTGCCTGCGGGGGTACGGTCGTGATGCCGGGGGACATCGTCATCGGCGATGAGGACGGTGTGGTCGTGGTGCCGCGCGAGGCGGCGGAGGAGGTGGCGGACCTCGTAGAAGCACTGCAGGCCCGCGAGGCCGCGCGCATCGAGGCCATCGCCGGAGGCGAAGTCTTCAAGGCCCAAATCGACGAGAGCCTCCGCGAAAAGGGAGTCATTGAGTGACCCCCACCGCACCTCTGCTTCTCATGACCCCGGGGCCCAGTCGCGTTCCGGACCGGGTCTTGAAGGCCGGTGGGCAGCCCGTCATGCACCACCGCACAGCCGAGTTCTCCGAGCAGTTGGGCGCGGTCGTCGAGATGATGAGGCCCCTGTTCGGGACGACGGGAGACGTGCTCCCCGTCCACACCACGGGCAGGGGAGCGATGGAAGCAGCCATCTGCAACCTGTTCTCGCGGGGCGAGGAGCTGATCGCCTGCTGTAACGGCAAGTTCGGCAACATGTGGTCGGGCTTCGCCGAGTCCTACGGGCTCACGGTCCACCGTGTCTCGAAGGACTGGAGCCAGGGACTGGACCATGCGGAGATCGAACAGGCCTTCGTCGACTTCCCGGGGACGAAGGCCCTGTTGGTGGTGCACTCCGACACCTCGACCGGCGTGCTCAACGACGTCGAAGCGGTGGCGGCTCTCGCCCGGTCCAGGGGCGCGCTCACACTGGTCGACTCCATCAGTGGAGTGGGAGGTGTTCCTTTCCGCTTCGACGACTGGGGCGTCGACGTGGCGGTCACCGGAAGTCAGAAATGCTTGATGTCGAGTCCGGGATTGGCGTTCGCCGTCATGGGACCTCGGGCCTGGAAGGCCACCGAGTCGGCGAGCCTACCCGCGAACTACTGGAACTTCGGAGCCATACGGGAAACCCTGGCGGGCACCCGTCCCGAGACCCCGGGTACGACGCCGGTGCACCTGGTCCTCCAGCTCCGAGAGGCTCTCGCGATGATTCACGAGGAGGGACTGCAACAGGTATTCGACCGCCACGAGGCGATGGGTCGTACGACGACGGACCATGTGGCGAGCCTGGGGCTCGAGCTGCAATGCCCCGCCCTTCCGCATCACTCACCCACGCTGACGGCAATCGATGTACCGGAGGAGTTGACCGCGGATGCGATCCGGAGCGGAATGCGAGAGAAGGGCATTCTGGTCGCCGTGGGTCTCGGACCGTTCGAGGGCCGTAGCATTCGCATCGGCCATATGGGTGACATCCGGCCCGGCGATGTCGAGCGGACCCTTACCGCGTTGACGGAGGTGCTCGAGGAGCTGGGCCCGTGACCGGCAAGACCATCAGCGAGAAGATCCTCTCGGTGAAGTCGGGCGACTCGGTCTCCGCCGGCGATGTCGTCATCTGTGAGCCCGACCGCCTCCTCGGAACGGACGCTGCGACTCCGATGGCGGTGGACTACTTCGAGGAGATGGAAAGCGAGGCGGTCCTGCGCCCCGAGCGGGTGCTGATCGCGCTCGATCACTACTCCCCTCCCTCTTCCGACGCGACGGCCGGGTTTCATGAGCGGGTCCGGAGCTTCGCCGGGACCCACGGGGTGCAGGTCTGCGGAGTGGGAGACGGGATCAGCCATCAGTTGGCCGCCGAGCTGGGTTGGGTGCGGCCGGGAGATCTGGTGGCGGGGGCCGACAGCCATACCGTCACGCTGGGCGCCCTCAACGCGTTCGCCACCGGGATCGGATCCTCAGACCTGGCCGGGGCCTTCGCGTGCGGGCAGGTGTGGCTCCGTGTGCCCGAATCGATGCGGATCCGCCTCGAAGGAGAGCTCCAGCCCGGGGTGACGGCCAAGGACATCGCCTTGGATGTGCTCCGCGAAACGGCAGGCGATGGGGCCGGATACATGGCTATCGAGTTCGACGGCAGCGGCGTGGCCGAGATGGACATGGACGAACGATTCGTGGTGAGCAACCTGGTCGTGGAGATGGGTGCCAAGGCGGGGATCTTCCGAGCCGACGAGACGACCAGCGACTACCTGAGCCAGCGCTGCTCCGACGATTGGCACGCGGTCGAGTCCGATCCCGATGCCCGTTTCGTCCGTGAGATCGAGATCGACGTCGCGGGTCTGTCGCCTCTGGTCGCCCTGCCTCACGATCCCACGAATGTGGTGGGAATCGACGAGACCTTGGGGGAGCCGATCGACATGGTATTCCTGGGGACCTGCAGCGGAGGCAGAGTGGGAGATTTTCATCGCGCCCTGGCCGTCCTCCGCGCCGGGGGCGGGCCGGCACAGGGGGTTCGCGTCGTGGTCACGCCGGCCTCCCGGGAGGTCCACGACCAACTGCGCGACGATGGCACCCTGGACGCGCTACGCGATATGGGCGCCGTGGTCACCATGTCGGGGTGCGGTCCCTGCTGTGGCAGCTCGGAGCCCATCCCCACACCGGGAGCGCGCGTCATTTCCACCGCGAACCGCAACTATCAGGGCCGCATGGGTGCAGCCACGGCGTCGATCTACCTCGCTTCTCCGGAAACGTGTGCCGCCAGCGCGACCCTGGGACGGATCACCGATCCCCGCGGTTTGATCGGGCAGTGATGGAGTTCCGCACCGAGGGCCGCGCCCACCGCCTTGGCGATGACATCAACACCGACCACATCATCTCATCGTCTCGCAAGAAGGAGACGCTCGACCCCCACCGCCTGAAGGCGTTCCTCTTCGAGACCTCCAGGCCCGGATTCGCCAACGCCGTGGAAGAGGGGGACGTTCTGGTCGCTGGAGCCAACTTCGGGTGCGGGTCCGCCATGGAAGTCGCAGTCACGACCCTCCTTGCCGCGGGAATCCGAGTCGTGCTGGCTGCCGGCTTCTCTCGCACCTACTACAGGAACGCACTGAACAACGGGCTCATTCCGCTGGAGTGCGAGGTGTCAGACATCGAGGATCTCGACCGAATCGCCGTAGTGTTGTCTGGAGAGAATGTCCAGGTAACGAACCTGACCCGAGGCTCGACGGTTCGAACCGGGAGGCTCTCCGACACCGCACAGGACCTCCTCGAGGCGGGCGGAATGGTACCCCTCATACGCGACCGCGGTGGGCTCGGCTCGGCCTGACGGAGCCGTTCCGGACGTCTCTGTGTGCCAAGGATGTAACAGCCGGCCCGAGGGCCTCGTCGATGGGTGTACCTGATCGAGGCCCGACCGTATCTTAAGGTGTCGGCACGAACCGCCGGCAACTACGGAGTCTACGGATGGGCCCTAGCACGTTAGGGGCCTTTGCTTTCATAGCCGTTCAATCTCGGATGCACCGACATGTCAAAACCCCCCCTACCGTTGATCGTGAAGTGGAGAGACCTGGCGCAGGAAGGCCGTTTCTATACCGATATCGCCAAGTCTCACCCCGAGTACACTGCCAGTCAGATCCGGCACTATTGTCTCGGGCACTCCGGCGCAAAGGCCCCCGGGCCGCTCCAACGTCGCCGTCGCTGGCCCGATAATCCGTGGCTGCAGGGTGAGAGGTCTCCCCATGCCCTCCTCACGAAGCAGGACGTGATGCAGGTGCTCGACGATTGGGACGACGAGAAGGGATACTGGCGTCATGCGGCGGGCCACTGGGCCAAGCTGCTGAAGGTATCCCCGAGCACGATCCTGGCCGTTCGACGCGGCGACACCTGGAAGCACCTGGATCACCCGAACGCCGGCCGCAAGAAGCACTAGAGCGGAAGGCAGCCCGGCCGCGGGGGAGGTGCGTTGCCGGTCAGGTCTTGCGACAGGCGTCGACAATGCGACGGCGCGCACGGTTCTCGGACCCGATGACCTCGTAAAAGCCTCTCGTGTAGCTCAGGGCGTCTTCGAGCTTGTCCTCCTGGAACCCCTCCAGGCCGGCATAGAGTGCCTCGAAATCGGGCCGGAGCCCCTCGAACTCCGAATAGATGTCCGTATAATCCACGTCCGATCTGCAGAACCCGCGATAGATCCTGTCACGCACCGAGCGGATGTTGAGACTGGCATCCGGCTTGGCGTAGGAGGGGGCCACGAATCCCGCCCAATCGAAGTCGTACGGTATGGTAACGTGGACGCTCTCCGCGGTTCTGAGAAGCACGACGTTGTGGAAGTAGATCATGGACCAATCGGTATTGCCCACCATGTACTGGAACAAGGCCATGCGCGCCGACTCTCGGGCCGAGAGGTGCTTGGGGTGGACCTGCTTCACGTGGAGGATCATACCGCCCAGACGCTCGGGCATGGCGTCCTCTTCCTCGATGAGGAACGCAAACCGTGTCAGCGTATCGTCCTCGCCGCTACTGTCCACGTAGGTGATGCGCGCCAGGCGCACCCGAAAGCTGTAGTCCGTAATGACGTTGTAGGTCCGGTAGACCAGGTACTCCTCGAGTAGGTTCTGCTCGTCGCCTTCACCATCCCGACAGTGCGTCACGAGCTTGATCTTGTTCTGTCCCTCGAACACGGTCCCACCCAGTGAATTCTTGGGGAGGTTCAGCCGCAGGGGGGGGAACCGGCAGGTCTTGAGCCTGAACTTCCCCCTCGTCCTCACCTTGACCTCGATCTCCTTCTGGGAGCCATCGTCCCCGGCTACGCTGACGACGCCGGGCCGATACTCGCTCTCCTCTTTGCGGTCTCCCTTGAGTTTGTCGAAGTCCGCCGTGAGCGTGAACTCAACCACTTCATGGGACGCAAAAAGCGGGGGGACGGGTGAAGGCCCTTCGGTAGCGTCCGCCGAGGCGGTCTGGACCTGAGCGGCGATGACGGAACCGGGTACGAGGGCAGCGGAGGCAACGGCTGCGACGAGTACCGGAATGACGGGTTTCCACATGGTCTGCTAGCTCCTCTTCTTCAGTCCTTGGAGCGACCTCAGCTCCGCGGCACGCACAGAATCTCCGCCCTCTTTGCGAATGGCGTCCAACAACGCTCCGGCGGGCACATGCTCCTTCACCCGCACCAGGTACTCGAGAATCGACACGCCGTCCTCACCGGGGATGATCTCGGCCAGCCGCCAACGGACGGCGAATAGGCCGAGGTTCCGTTCCACCATCTGCTGCGTCTCACCGGCCGCGTCCGAGTAGATCAGGAGAATGGAAAACTGCTTCTTCTCCTTGTGGATGTCGGTCTCCGCCTCCAGGTAGCTCTCCACCCTCGCCTTGCGGCGAGCGACCTCCCTGAGGTCAGTCTGCGGCATTGCGGTCAGGAGTGCCTCATCCCCGATCTTGAGTGCGGACGCTGCCGACTCGGGTCCCGCAAGTACGTCTCCCAGCGCCAGGCCCGATGTGCGCTTGAGTTGATCCACGTAGATGTTGCCGAAGTTCATCTTCCAGAGAACCAGATTCACGACGTTGAAGACGATCGACGCCATCAGGGCGGTCCCGAGCCGTTGGTCACCGGCGGCCAGCCCCACACCGATGGCCAGGAAGACGTAAACGGCGTCCTTGGTGTCCTCTAGCGTCGTGCGGAACCGAACCGCCGCCACGATGCCCGCCAGGCTGAACGCCAGGGCCACGCTCGTCTTGACCACGATCACGATGCCCGTGACCGCCACCGGCAGGATGATGAGGGTGTGCACGACGGACTGGTCGTAGCCGCTCCTCCTCTTGATGATGATGTAGGTCCAGGCCACCGGGATCATGATGGCCAGCGCACCCAGGAGAGAGATCCCTTCCACGGCCAGGCCTTCCAAACCCTGACTGGACAACCCGTCCGTGAGCGGCACCCCCCCGAACGTCTCCGTGATGGCGTCCGAGATGCCGTCTTCCTGGGACCGGGTGACGGCCTGTGTGAACCAGGGGAAGGCCCAGATCAGAACCGCGAAAGAGGTGACCAGCAGTCCATAATAGACCGAGATGCGGACCATGGACCGGGCCGTCCGATCCGTGACCCCCCGCTCGGGATTGGTCTCAGGATTACTCAAAGTGAATGCTCGTAACCGAATTCCGAGAGTAGTATGTCATCGAAGTGATCGGCCTGTTCCGAGGTCCAGAGAATAAGGTCGATGATCTCACCCGGATCGAGGTCCTCGACCGGACGTCCCGCAGTGAGAAAGACGATGCCGTCCTTGGCCACCGAGAATGCGGCGCGCCCGAGGAAGTCGTGGGTGAGGCCCAGGAGCCGGCTCGTGAATTCCTCGTGCCGATCCTGCGGCACACGCATGATCGAGAGGCGGACCACCAAGACGAGGCCCTCGGGGCCTTCGGACTGACGCACGACGCCCACGAAACCCGAGGCGGAACCTCTCTGGATCGGCTCCTCGAACCCCACAGCGAGCGTGCCGTGTTCGAGGTGGTCCAGGATGCGCTCCACCAGCGCCATGAGGGACATGATCTCAGCCATGGGGCAACTTCGTCATCCTGACGCCGGATTGGCAAGCTGAGGAAACCGGGACCGGCCCTCGGGAGCTACATACTCTCCCACCAAGTGGAGCCGATCGGTTGGAAGTGGCTCAAGCGTCTACCGGACTTGAACGCCTTACAGCGATCGTACCGAACCCACGTGTCGTTGTTGTAGTTCGTCTGGACCCCACCATTGTCCAGACCGCCTACCAGCATTCCGTAGATTCTGAAATTGTTGAACGTCGAAACGACGTATCCGGCCAAGACGATGCCGTCCCAGTAGAAGTTGTTCCCGGGTGTGAGGTCGCCGGTCACGATCAGCACGCCCTGTCCGCACGCCGATGAAGGAGCGCTCAGGTTGCCCGTAAAGCGCGTGACCGTGAACGAGTCGGAGGGCAGCCCGCACCCGGGCCACGTGTTCTCGTAGTCGACGGGGAAGCCCGTGTCGGTCAGCAGGCTCCAGTCGAGCCCGAGGGAGTCCATCACAGCATCGTAGAACCCGAAATCCGTATCGTCGGGATGCCCGTGGATCGGGTCGCCTCCCTCGATGATCAGTGAGCCGCCGCCACGAACCACGCCACCGATGTTGGTCGAAGTCTGGGTGCACGCTCCGACCGTGGCCTGATCGTCACCGTCCACATCGGAAGAGATTCGTAGGTATACATTGCCCGAGGCATGGGTGATCGCGGCGAAATGATCGATCGCCACTTCCCGCTTCTTGGCCCACTGATAGACCGTCCGCCTGGCGGCGTTACCCCTGAACGTGGGATCCGTAAAGACGCCCTCGGAGCCAAGCAGATACAGCGACTCGAAGTCGTCGATCTCGGTTACCAGGCGGGCGGTGACCACTGCGTCGCCGTTCTCGATGGCATAGGTCACGGTGTCGTCGTGCACACCGATCTGGTTTGCGATGTACCGTTGAAGCCCGGCTCGTGCGATCGACAGTGCCCGCTGCGTCTCCTTCGCGTGCGTGGCCATTTGGGCCTCGTTGAGCACGATCCGATACCCCGCGGCGCCCGCGATTCCGATGGCGAAGAGAAGGAGAACCACCAGCGCGAGCACGAACCCGGCCCGCGGATCGTCCTTCATTGTCGCATCGACGGCCCGACGCAAGGTGGGCGCCGTGGTCCGACGCGCAGTGGGTGCGATAGTCCGGTGCACGGTCAGTTCGAGTTCTTCAGGGGGATTCTCATGGTCCACTGATAGTTGTACGCCTCATCGACTCCCGCGGAATCCGCTGCTACGGCCGCTGCCGTGATTCGAATCACGTCGATGTCGTCGAGGTCGCCCCCCGTCTCGGAGTCGGAGAACGACGAGCCGCCGTCGGTCGAATACTCGAACTTCGTGTCGGGCGTGATCCCCGTGGCGAACTCTCTCAGAGTGTCGCCTGTGACTCCCCGGAACACCGCCAACGTCGTCGAGTCCAGTTGAGACTCGTCGATCTTGAACTCGATCTCCTGCCAAATCATGATCGACTCTCCGAGAGTCGTCCCCCCCGATATCAGGAGGCGTCCAAAGTCCTGCGTCGCGCCTACTGTATCCGAACCGGATCGGGTCGTGCACTCGTTCGCGTCATTGGACCCTGACGACACCAGCAGCGTCGACCACGTGCCGGTGGTGTAGGTCCAATCACCGTTCACGTCCCGCCTGGCATAACCGGCCACTTCGTCGGTCGCGATGTCGGCCAGGCCCGGCATGTACACCCGCCCGTGACTCGCCTCATCATGGCACACACCACCCACAGCCAACGGCAAGCGAACCACGAAGTCGCGTGACTGGGCCGTGGTGACGCCCCCGGCCGAGGTGCCCCGGACCTCGGACGCGATGAGGTCGGACACGACGCGCAGATTGTCCTGCACGTGTGCCCGCTCGACGACGAGCGCGTAGAAGTCGTTCTGAGCAAGAAAAACGGACGCCACCATCGCCACGATCAGCGAGGAAAGGGTGAGCGCCAGAATGGCCTCGAGGAAAGTAAAACCCGCGTCCGAGCGGTCGGCTACCAGGACTTTGTGACGAACGTGGAACCGGTAAAGGACGGACCCGACCCGCTGGACGGAAGCAGCCATACCTTGGCGTGGCGCGCTAGCGCCGTCGAGTCGGCTACGATGATTACCCAGTAGTACGATGATCCTCGAACCTCCGTGAGAGCCCATGTAAATGTGACGGGAAGGGCGTCGTAGTCTATGACCTCCAGGCTGTCCAACCGCTCCTGCCCCATGACGCTGAGCTCCGACCGGATCGCGGCGGTCTCCATTCGAAGGGACAGCGTTCCGGTCAGGCTCATCACCATCAGCACGCCGACCGAGAAGATCACCAACGCTCCGATCACCTCGATCAGTGTAAAGCCCCCCGAGGAGACGCGCAGCCGCTTGCGACGCCGTCTGCTCAACGTTTCTCGACCTTTGAAGCCCCCATGCCGTTGAAGGACACCTCGTACCCCGCCGCGCCAGCGACGAAGCTCGCCACCCCCAAGGAGGAGCCTGCTCCGCTCAGGTCACCCACACCGCGCGTACTGAAGACCAAGCTGTCTCCCGTCAGCTGGAGGTTCACCGAGTCGAGGAAAATCTCGTTCTGCCGACTGAATTCCCGCCTCACAATCGTGTCACCCGATTCGAACCGAAGCAGGTAGGTCACCTGAGATTCGTCGAAATCGACAACCACCTTCTCTCGACTCCTGACGGCACTCGTCCTGGCAAGCCCGATATCGAGCGCAAACACCTGCGCTGCGCGCTGAGCGGATGTACGGCCTTGATAAGCCGAAAACACCCCCGCCGCTGCCGCGAGCGAGAGTGATAGGAGGAGCATGACGATCACGAGTTCGAGAAGCGTAAAGCCTAGACTCGTCGTGCGATCACCACTCCTCCAACAGCCGCTGCAATTCGTAAAGCCCAAGTATCTGCGTCCCAATGCGTTATCTGAACATTGTTACGTTATGTCTCAGTTCTCAACCTTTTGGTGTTCCAGCTTTGGTATTCCAGCGGGCGCGTGGGTTTGCCCTGTTCCCTGAGAGGATGGGAAGTATACCTTGTTTCGAACGGTGCAAGTACCGTTCGATCCTACCGCGGCATGAGGAGATCCCGATACCCCGCAAGGCATTCCGTCTGGCCCATCCCCTGGTCGCGGGCGGCCTTTTCATCGGCCTGACGTGGACCCAACACGGGGGTCTCCACGCCCAGAACCTGGACGATCCAGGGTCCGACGACGGGGTCAGCGCCTCCATCGGCACCTTCGTTCGCGGCGCCGAGATCCTGGGCGGCACCGAGGCGATGATGGGCGGCGAAGCCTCGCTCCACTTCTCACGCCACTTTTCGATCGGAGCTGTCGGAGGGGGGCTGCTCAACTCGGTACCCGTGGTCGAATCGGGGGCCGACCTCGGTACGAACCTGCGAATGGGATACGGTGGCCTGCTCTTCGGATACCAGGCTCGGACCCGCCGGAGCGTCTCGCTGGCCGGGCGACTCCTAGTAGGCGCCGGGCATGCGTCGATCCGTGCCGTGCCCGTAGGCAACGAACTCGGAGCCGACAACTTTCTGGTGATGGAGCCCGAAGTGTTGGTACGAGTACGCGCATTAGGCCCCGTGCATCTCGGTGCGGCGGCGGGCTATCGGGCGGTCTTCGGAGTCCAGGATCTGCTCAACCTGGCAGATGCCGATCTCCAGGGAATGAGCCTCACCCTCGTCCTGCTGATTCTCTAGGGGCTCCGCAGCCCCCTCAGAGTCCAGCGGGGGTCCTATTCGGTCGATGCCGATCCGTTGGCACGTTCCGCCACGAGGGCGATCTCCCGGACGGCTACGGAGAGTCCGGACACCGACATCGTCTCCTCGGCGCGGATCTCCTCCATCAGCTCCTTAAAACGCGCGTACTCGCCGGAACTGGTGTTCAACGCTCCGCTGCCGTCTCCGGACCCCACCACCAGCCGGGTGAGAGAGGAATGCGCCCGACTCAGATCGGCGGCCAAGGCCTGCGCTGCCCGCTGCTCCCAACGATCCTCCGAAGCCGACCCGAAGATCGCCTGCCTCAGCCACGGAATGTGGAAGCGCTCGGACACCTTGTAGTAGGCCCCGCCGGCAACGAGAGGCTCTGAACCGGTTTCCCTCGCCACGCGGAGGATCTCCAGCAACTGGTCCAGGAATCGAAGTGTGATCAGGCTCCGAGCGAAGGACGGCTCCGCACCGTGTCGCTCGATCTCCGACACACGCCGTTCGAAGACGATCTTGTCCTCTCCCGCCACGAAATCTCCGAAGTCGGCACGCAGTGTCTCCAGCTTACCCTGATTCTCGTCTACGAGCATCGCCGTGCGGCCCTCGCCGTCCACGTTGGCGAGGATCCAGCGCGTGGTCCTCTCGAGCACTCGCGACAGCCCCAGCAGCCATCGGTACGCCACCTTCGACGAGAGTCCCGCCTCGGCCCCGCTCACCCGCCGCACCAGCTCTTGGTGACCGGCCAGGCGCGCCGCGACGAGCCAGGCACGAGCGACGTCGGCGGCTTCCCTACCGGTATCTCTCGATACGCGACTCACGAACGTCGCGCCCATCAGGTCGACCAAGTCGTTGGTGAGCTGGCAGGCCACGATCTCGCGACGCAGCCTGTGGGCTTCGAGGCCCTGCTTGCCCGCAGCGTCTAAAGCGGCGTCGGGGAAGTAGTGCAGCAGGTACTCCTTGGTCGCGGGGTCGTCCGGGAGGTCGCTCTTGAGTAGGCGACCCATGAGCTCCATCTTGGCGTAAGACAGCAGCACGCAAAGCTCCGGACGGGTGAGGGACCGCCCCTGCTCCTCCAGCCGGTCGCACAGGACCTCCCACGTGGGAAGGTGTTCGGCCACCCGATCCAGCCCACCGGTCTTTTCCAGCGCGGACATGAGATCCCTGAAGTCGTCCAGGTTCTCCTTGGTCCTATGCTGGTCCAGGGAGATCGCGAGGCTCTGCTTCTCGTTGTCGGCCAGAACCAACTGGGCCACGGAGTCGGTGAGGTCCTCGAGCAGCTGGTTTCGCTGGTCCTCACCCATGGCCCCCGAGCGGACGGGGTGCCTGAGGAGGATCTTCAGGTTCACCTCCCGATCGGAAAGGTCCACACCACCCGAGTTGTCGAGCGCGTCCGTATTGAGGTTGCCGTCACGCAAGGCGAAGTCGATCCGAGCCCGCTGGGTGAACCCCAGGTTTCCGCCCTCACCCACGACCCTGCAGCGAAGCTCGTCCGAGTTCACGCGGACCGCATCGTTGGAGGGGTCTCCGGCGTCGGCGTCCGACTCGAAGGGCGCCTTCACATAGGTGCCGATCCCACCGTTCCACAGCAGTTCCACCGGCGCCTGTAGCACGGCTCGGATCAGCGACTCGCCGTCGAGCGTCTCTACCTCATCCGGCACTCCCAAAGCGTCTCGGGCCTCGGGTGTGAGATCGACCTCCTTCGCCCCTCGAGGGATGATCATGGCACCCGGACTCAGGACGTTTCGATCGTATTCCTCCCAGCTCGACGGTCCCAACGCGAACAGGCGCTCACGTTCCACGAACGAGGCTTCCTCATCGGGGTTCGGGTCGATGAAGACATGTCGGTGGTCGAACGCCGCGATGAGCTTGATCTGCCGGGAGAGGAGCATGCCGTTCCCGAACACGTCGCCGCTCATGTCTCCGATCCCCACCACGGTGAACGGCTCTGTCTGGATGTCCTTGTCCTGCTCGCGGAAGTGCCGTTTCACACACTCCCAGGCCCCTCCCGCCGTGATCCCGACGACCTTGTGGTCGTAGCCGTGCGATCCTCCTGAAGCGAACGCGTCGTCCAACCAGAAGTCGTACTCGGCCGCCACACCGTTGGCCACGTCCGAGTACTTGGCCGTTCCCTTGTCCGCCGCCACGACGAGGTAGGGGTCGGGATCGTCCCAACTCACCACCAGCTCCGGCGGCACGGTCTCGCCTTCGTGGTCGAGGTTGTCGGTGAGGTCCAACAGGCCCCGCATCAGCGTCTTGTATTGCTCGCGCGCTTCCTCGGCCATCTCGTCCCGGTCGGCGATCTTCCGGAGCGTGATGTAGCCACCCTTGGATCCGGCAGGGACGATGACAGCGTTCTTGACCATCTGAGTGTTCACGAGCCCTAGAATCTCGGTCCGGAAGTCGTCGGGCCTGTCGCTATAGCGGATCCCCCCGCGAGCGACGCGTGCCCCCCTGAGGTGCACCCCCTCCATCCGCGAAGACCGGACCCAGACCTCGTACAGCAACCTCGTGCGTGCGACGTCCCGGAGCGCCTGGGCCGAAACCTTCAACGAGATGTAGGGCACGCCCCCCGACCGTCGTGTCGGCGATCGGCCGCCGTTGCGGAAGTAGTTGGTGCGCAACGTGGCGTCGAGGAGCGCCACCATGCGGCGGAGAGCCCGGTCATCGGCCAAGAGTGTGACCGAGGTCATGAGCTGGGTCAGGAGGACACGAAGGTCCTCTACCAACGCCTCCCGCTCACTGCGAGTGGCGGGCCCCTTGGGATCGAACTTCGCCTTGAAGATGTCGAGGAAAACCCTGGCGATGTTGGGGTAGCTCACGAGCGCGGTCGGAAGCGACAAGCGACTGGGCACCGCACCCAACTGGAAGGCGTAGGCGGCGTAAGCCCTCAGCACGTCGACTTCCCTCCAGAAGAGGTCCGCCAGGATGACGAGCGCGTTGAGGGTGTCGTTGGTCGCGTCGCCGAAGCGGACCGCCAAGATGGCATCGGCGAGCAACGGTCCCTGATCCTCGGCCTCCAGCGGTCTCCCCTCGGAATCCTGCACCGAGAACGAGTAGATGATGGCGTCGGGAGTACCCTGCCCCTTGATCTCGTAGGGCACCACCGCGATCACCCGGAGACCCGCGTTCTCGAGAATCGGCATGAAGTCCGAGAGGATGAGTCGTTCGCCGCACAGGTAGAGCTTCAACTCCGTGGTGGCGCCCTCCTCGTCTCCCGCCTGACCTCCGGCAAAAGAGATGGATACCATGCGGTCGTCGGCCAACATGGCTTCCAGCTCGAGAATGTCGTTGACCGCCACCGCCGGCTCTGTGGCCGCCCGGTACTCGGGGCTGAAGCCCTCGCCGTATCGACGAGCGAGACGGCGGGCCTCGTCGGGCGGTCGCACCTTCTCGAGGCCGCCTCGTACGCGATCCGTCCAGGAGCGGATGAGCTCGCCGATCAACTTCTCGAGATCGTGAGGATCGACCCCTTCGACCTTCTCGCCGGGCGAGGCCATGTAGAAGTGCAGACGCGCCTGGTCACCCTCGCCCAGTGTCAGGTGATAGTTGAGAACATCAGCTTGGAGATGCCGAACGAGGGCCTCTTCGATGGCCCGCCTGACATCTCCCGAGAATCTGTCCTTGGGAATGATCACCATGACCGAGAAGCCCCTACGGAAGGGGTCCTCTCTCAACGTGACGCGTACATCATCGGTGTGGTACGACGTCAGGACGATCTGGATGTCGGCGCCGATCTGCTCCAACGTCGAGACGAACAGCTCCTCCTTAGGCAGAGAGCTGAAGATCGTCTTGATTTCCTTGTAGTCGTGCGATCCCTCGGGGGCGCTGGCAGCCTCGAGGATCATCTCGAGCTTGCGCCGCAGAATCGGGATCTTCTCCGCCTCCTCCGAATAGGCCTTGGAGGTGAACAGGCCGACGAAGCGATGCTCTCCAACGACCTCCCCGGCCGATGAGAGCTTTTTGACCCCGATGTAGTCCATCCGGGCCAGGCGATGCACAGTGGAAAGGGCGTTGGTCTTACTGATGATCAGATTGGGACCTCCCTCCACGAGCTCCCTGATCCCGGGCCGGAGGCCGCTCACGAGCACCGGCTCGGCGTAGGACGACTCGGCCTCGTTCCTCAACACGCCGAGACCCGACCCCGGCTCTACGACGATGGCCCTTCCCCCGTCGGCGTCGACCAGGTCGTAGCCCCGATACCCCAGGAACACGTAACCTCCGTCTCGCAGCCAACGCAGAAATGCTTGGATCTCTCGGAGTTCCTCACCGAGGTCGGGAAGCTCGCCCATGCTCTCCGCCAGCTCGGCCACGACGCCGTTCACCGCATCGACCATGGGGTGGAAGTCGTCGGTGGCCCGCACCACGTCCTGGAGCCGGCGGTTCGCCTCGTTACGCAGACTATCCAACGCCACCGGATCGGTGACTCGAGCCACCTCGCAGTGCACGAGCGACTCTTTGGTCTCACCCTCCTTGGAGGACCGCACCTCCGTGACCTGGCCATCCTCCCCTCGCTCGACGTGGATGACGGGGTAGATGAGGTGTTCGATGGAAAGGTCCTGCGTGTGCAGGAACTCGCGAAGCGAGTCCACGATGAAGGGACGCTCTGAGATGTTGGTCCGCAGAACCGTTACGGGTGCGAACCAGCCCTCGTTGTCGACGTCGGGATTGAACACCTCGACATCGACCCGATCGGGTCGGCCACGCTGAAGGAAACGCCACGCCCCGAGCACCATGCGGGCCAGTGCGTCGGAACTGCGCTCCTGCAGGAACTCCCGGGTCGCCTTGGACAGGAAGATGATCGCGAACGAAATGACGATCTCGGTTTCGTCCGGGGAAACCTGTCGTTCGAGCTGCCGGCAAACGGCGTCGACGGTCGGCGAGTCCTGCCGAGCCTGGCGGACCGTCACTTCGGAAGTGTCGCTCATGGGTGGATCAGGCGGAGCCTGTGCGCGTTGGCATCGCGACGATCGGGGGTCGTGAGTGGAGTCCTCGCGAGAGATCGTCAAAGATAGAAACCGTGGAGGGTCCCTTCAAGAAGCACGTTCGCGGGCATTCGACGTCTACGCTGCCCGGCCGGCCCTGGCCCTCGCCCACCGGCTGCGTCTAGCTTTCGTGCGCCGGCCCACTCGTTGACCATCCCAGGCAACCGATGCGCTTCATCCACGCCGCCGACATACACCTCGACACCGCTTTCTCGAGCCGCACGAACACGGTTCGGGAGCGCCTGCGCGAGGCGTCGCGCATCGCGCTCCAGCGGCTCGTCGATTTGGCGCTGGCCGAAGGTGTGGACGCCGTCCTCCTGGCGGGGGATCTCTTCGACGACGAGCGGCTGTCGTTTCAGACGGAGCGCTTCCTGATGGAGCAGCTCCATCGCCTCGAGCAGGCCGGCATGCCCGTGGTATACGCCACCGGCAACCACGATCCCGGCCACGCGGGGCGGCGATCGCAGGATCTGGCGTGGCCCCAGAACGTGACGGTGGTCCGAGGCCCCGGGCCCATCCGCATCCCCGTCGAGGACGGAGAGGGCCAAGTCGTCGGCATCGTGACGGCCGCGGGGCATGAAAGCGCCGCCGAGACGGCGGACCTGTCGGCGGCCTTCCCCAGACCGGAAGGACGCCTCCCGGAGGTGGCCGTTCTGCACACCCAGGTGGTCGACTCACCCGGAGCGGCCGACCACGCGAAGTACGCCCCTTCACACCTCGAAGCCCTGAAGAACGCCGGCTACGACTACTGGGCGCTGGGTCACGTGCACAAGCGTTCCTGCCTGTGCGAACACCCCGGCATCCACTACCCCGGGAATCTCCAAGGACGGACTCACGGCGAACGTGGGGCAAAGGGCTGCCTGCTGGTGGAGCTATCGCCGGGTGCGCCCCCCAGCGTGGAATTCAGGGAGTTGGCTCCCATTCGATGGGAGGACGTGGAAGTACGGAATCCCACGGACGCCGGTACGCTCGACGCCCTCGTCCGCACCGTCGCCTCGCGATGGGACGAAACGGCGGATGGCACCGGGGTCTCGGGATGGATAGCGCGCATCCGCATCTCGGGAGCCACGCCGCTCTGGAGGGAGCTGTCACGCGAAGAAGATCAGGAGCACCTGCGGGAGGAGTTGATTCATCGTCTCGGATTGCTCGACGCGACCCTTCAGGTCGGGAGCGTGCATCCGGAGATCCAGGTGGAGGAACACGCAGCTCGCGAGGACGTGCTGGGTCAGGTGCTTCGACTGGTGTCGTCGGTTCGGTCGGGTGAGACCGCCGTCGACGGTCTGTCGGCGGATCTGCTCATCGGCCTCGAGGGCGACGGTGCGCTCGATTCGTATGTCTCGACCCTCCTGGATGCAGCCGAAGAAGAGCTCCTGTCGCGCATGCTCAAGACGGTCGTCGAGCAACGATGAAGTTCGAGCGGATCCGCGCCTCGGCTTTCGGCACCCTGGAGGGCTTCGACTCGGGAGAAGAGCCACTCCCGGGGCTGGTGGTGGTCGTCGGGCCCAACGAATCGGGCAAGACGACCTTCTTCCACCTGCTGATCTCGATCATCTACGGGCTCTATCCGAGCTCTCGAGATCTGCATCCGTATGAGCCATGGAGCGGGCATGACCTCGACATCGAAGCCGACCTCCGCTTGGACGACGACGAACTATGGAGTGTCCGCCGGCGGCTTCTGGCGTCTCCGACAGGCCAGATAAGCCGGAGCGACCACGAAGGGCCGCTGCGCAATGAGACGCTGTCCTGCGCGACCCACGTCGCCGGCCCGGTCTTCCATCAGGTATTCGCCTTGACCCACGCCGAGGTCTCCACACTCGAGTCCGAGGCCTGGTCGGATATTCAGGACCGGCTCATCGGGGCGATGGGAGCGCGCGATCTCGTGCCGGCACGATCGGCGGCGGAAGTGCTCGAGCTCGAGGCCCGCGGCCTGTGGCGGCCCGACCGTCGGGGCAAACAGGAGATCCGTGAGTTGAGGGGGCGCATCCACGGCGCGGGGGCCCGACGGCGTGAGGCGCTGGACACCGATCGCCAGCTCAGAGGCTCGATGAACGACCTGGAGCGGGTCCGGCAGGAGCTGAAGGACAGAAAGCTCGTCCGCGAGCAACAGCGGCTCCTCATCGAGCGCACGACCACGCTCCTTCCGGCCAGGAAGCTGCTCGATCGGGCCGCTGAGCTCGACCAAGAGGCGGGCCCGGCCCGAGAGCTGGACGCCGTTCCTTCCGATCCCGTCGGCACGCACGAGCGGCTCGTCTCCGAGGTGGCCAAGCTCCAGAAGCGACTCGCTCGCTCGTGCGAGGAGGCTGCGGGCCCCCATATGCGTGCTGGCTCTCTCGGAGCGGCCGACGCACGCCTCCTCGAGGCTCGGGCCACGATCGAGGACGTAGTAGCACAGGTGGCCGGTCTGAAACCCGCCCGCACCCGCCTCGGATCGCTCGAACGGGAGATCAAGGATCGTCGGCGCCATGCCGATGCGGCCCTGAACGAGATCTTCACGCAGACTCTCAGCGAGGCCGAGGAGAGCGCCCTGAGGCGAATCGTGCCGCAGCAGCTGAGGGAGCGCGTGAGGGATGCAGCTAGAGCCAGGGACCGTGAGCGTGAGCGGGCTCTGCGCTCGACACTCCACGTAGAGGCCCCTGCACCGTCCCCCCGCTCGCTCCTGGGCGGCATATCGTCGGGGCTGGGGGCCGCGGTCCTTTGGCTCTTGGGCGGCGATGCGACCTGGCAGCGGGTGGTCGGTGCGAGCCTGGCGGTGGCATCCGTAGCGCTCCTCGCGCGCTGGTGGACCATGCGCGAGGCCTACGGCCGGGCCTCGGGCTCTGGTCCTGCCGGGTCCCCTCCCGGTGGTGGTCTCGGCCCGCCCGAAAGCGACGCCGACGGTTCCGAAACCGTGGCATCGACTCTCGCGCAGCTGCGCGGGGTCCTTGGCGACCTGCCGATCCGGGACGACTACCTCCAGGAGGCCGGGGCGGAATTGGGTCCGGTCGTCGTGCGAATCCAGGAACTGCTCGACGACCTGGACGCTCGGACTGTCGAGACCGTGGAACTCAGAGGTGCCTTCACCGACGCGGAGGGGTGCCTGGCTACCATCGGAGGCGACCTGGAGATCGATCTCCCGTCGGACGATTCGGCGGCGGTTCATGTGCTGCAATCCAGGCTGCGCGAGGCAGAGCGAGCCGAGGAGGCGTCCACGTCGGCCCGTCGAGAGTTGGAGAGCCTGGACCGCAGCCAGCAGGAGCTACGGCAGGAACTCGACGGGCACACTCAGGAACTCGACCGCCTGGAAGACGCAGTCCGGACGCTCGGTGGCGAGGACATATCAGCGGGCTTGGAGACGGCCGCTCGGAGACAACGCGCCCGTGAACGCGCCGAACAGATCCGCGAGGACCTGACCCGTTCCCATCCCGACCTGGATGAACTGACCGCTCGTTTCGACCAGCTCGAGGGCCCCGATGGACGCGGCATGGGAGACGACGAGTTGGCAGCCGCCCGGCTCGCCCTCGAGGAGCAGTCCGACCAGGTCGAGGAGCTGACGGGGCGGATGAAGGCACTCGAGAGCGTATGTGCCCGGGCCGGGGAGCAGACGACGGCCGATCAGATCGACGGGGAGATCCAAGCGCTCGAGGCCGACCTCGCCAATCTCGAGATGGAGCACGACCGCAAGCTTCTGTTGGCCCACCTGATCCGAGAGGCCGACCGCCGTTTTCGCGAAGAGCACCAGCCCGATGTGGTGCGAAGGGCCTCTGACTTCCTGAACACGATCACGGGCGGTCGCTACGACCGTATCACGGTCGGCGAGGGTGGTGATTTCCATGTGCGCGGACCCGAGTCGGCCGGGCCGGTGGAGGCGGCGAAGCTGTCCACCGGAGGTCGCGAGCAGCTCTACACAGCGATCCGCTTGGCGGTGACGGATCATCTGGACGAGGGCAAGGAGCGCCTGCCCGTCTTCGTGGACGAGGCGTTCGTGAACTGGGACTCACCTCGTCGCAACAGGGGATTCGAGCTCCTGCGCGAGCTTTCGGAGACCCGTCAGGTGTTCGTTATGACCTGCCACGCCCCCTGGGCCGACGAGTTGGCGGCGCACGGTGCCCAGAGAATCGACCTGCCGTGACGAGGTGGCCTCCGCAGGAGGAGTACGCCCTTCCCCTCCACGCGGAGTGCTCCGGGCAGGGCGGCGGTCCCCTCGTGCTCCTTCACGGATTCGGAGGAAACTCCTTCTCGTGGCGGTACTGGGTCCCGGCCCTGGCGGAGCACCACGAGGTGTGGTCCGTGGACCTGAAGGGGCACGGTTCGGCGCCGGCGCCGGATGACGATCGCTACTCTCCGTACGACCACGCCGAACTGGTCTACCGCTTCATCATCCAGAAAGACCTCCGCGATCTGACCCTGTTCGGACACTCGATGGGTGGAGGGATCGCGTTGCTCGTGGCCCTTCGCCTGTTGGAGGATGGCCGACTCCGGAGACTGGTCCTCGTGTCCGGGGCCGCATATGCCCAACGGCTGCCTCCCTTCGTGAAGCTGGCACGGCAGGGTCTGCTGACCCGGCTTGTCTTCACTCTGGTACCGAAGCGGCGCCTTATCAGATGGGTCCTCCGGTCCATCGTCCACGACCCGTCGGCCATCAGCGGAGCACAGGTGGAGGGCTACGCCGAACCGCTCCGGAGCGCGCCCCACCGGTCGGCGCTCATCAAGACGGCGCTGGCCATCGTCCCGCTGGACCTCGACACGTTGACCGCTCGATACCCTGAAATCGACGTCCCGACGCTGCTCCTTTGGGGACGCCATGACCGGGTGGTCCCGCTGTCCGTCGGCGAGAAGCTCCTGACGGCGCTGCCCAACGCCAGGCTGCAGGTTCTGGAAGACTGTGGCCACTTGCCCCCCGAGGAGCTGCACCGGGAATCCTTGGAGATCGTCGAGAGCTTTCTCAGGGGCGAGGTCCCCGGCGACGTCAACGGCGACGTCAACGGCGACGTTAGCGGCGACGGCGGTGGTGACGCCTCAAACGCTCCGTCACCATAGTGAGGAGCATCTTGCTCCCGGCGCGCACCGTGCCCATGACCGATCCTGAGATCTTGGATTCCCCTGCGGAACGAGCGCCATGGGCGACCTCGATCTCGAGGATGCGGAACGCATGTCGAACCGCCCGGATTTGCATCTGGAGCGTCCAACCCCAGTTGCGATCGTCCATTTCCAACTCGATCAGCTTGCGGAAGTCGACGGCCCTGAATGGGGGCAGGTCGCGGAAGCTCCGGCCATAGAGGAGGCGGATCATCGAAGTGATCAGGCGGTTTCCGAGACGTGCATGTGGAAAGAGAGTGCCGACCTTGCCGATCCCGCGCTGCCTGACTCCGAGCGTGAGATCGGCCTCGCCGTCGAGGATGGGGCGCGTAAGCATCTCGATCTGCTCCGGACCCTCGTCGTGATCCGCGTCGAGGAAGACCAGAACGGCGGGCGGGCTGGGCATGGACCGCAAGAACTCGATCCCCGCCAGACACGCGGCCCCGTAACCCCGCTCGGTCTCCGTGACCAGGTATGCCCCTCCTTCGACGGCGACGTCGGGAGTGCGGTCCCGGGAGCCGTTGTCGACCACCACGACCGGACCCAGAGATCGACTCCGCAGATTGGCGAGAAGACCCGGAAGGGTCTCCTCCTCGTCGAGGGCGGGAATCAGCACGGCTACGGACTTGGTCACGGCAGACAGGGAACGGTGGTGAAGGAAGCGTCGATGGTGAGGCGTCGGTGGTGAAGGAAGCGTCGATGGTGAGGCGTCGATGGTGAGGCGCCGATGGTGAGGCGCCGATGGTGAAGCTAACGCCTGCGGAAGAGGAACCCCTCACGGGTGGGGGCCGTTTCCTCGCGGCGATGGGCGCCGTCGAGTTGGTCTTGCTCGCGACTGCCGCGTGGTGGCCCGGTCGCGGGTTTCCGTCCCCCGGGCTCGGACTCGTCGCGGGCGCGTTCTTGGTTTACGCGTTCGCGGCTTCTGCGGCCGGACGACAGGCCGAGAATGCGCCTGGCTCCCACCGCACGCACCTCGTCATCATCTGGGGATGGGCCGTAGCCATGCGCCTGGCCCTGCTACCCGTCGCCCCGGAACTCACCGACGACTTCTACCGATACCTCTGGGACGGACATGTCCAGCTGCAGGGAGTGAACCCCTACCTGCACGCGCCGGGTGACCCGGCACTCGAAGCGCTTCGGACGCCCTGGCACGGATCGATCAACAACCCCTCGGTGTCCACGATCTACCCGCCCCTGGCCCAGATCGTCTTCCTGCTCAACGCGCTGCTCGGCGGAACCATCCTGGGGCTCAAGATCGTGTGGGTGGGTCTGGATCTCGTGACGGGCTGGCTCCTCGGCAAGGTTGCGAGCCGATCCGGCCGTGACCCGCGCGGAGTGTTGATTCTCTACCTGTGGTCACCGCTACTTCTCATCGAGACAGCCTGGAACGGTCACCTTGAGACGCTGGGGCTCGTGTTCATCGCGCTTCTCCTCTATCTGGGTACCCATCCCATACGCATGGGCCTCGCGCTGGGCCTCGCGACCCTGGCCAAGTTCGCCCCGGCGGCCGCACTGCCTCCACTGTGGAGGCGGTATGGATGGAGGGCAGTGTTGGCCTTCGGTGTCGCCATCGTGGTTTTCTACCTGCCGTATGCGTCGGCTGGGACGATGCTGTGGGGTGGCCTGTCTACCTTTGCGGAGCACTGGCGATTCCAGGAAGGCGCGTTCGCGGTCGTCGAGTGGATCATCCCGGGCCCTCGTGCGCCGCGAGTGGCGGCGGGGCTGATCGTCCTGGCGGTCATCGGCTGGACCACCTGGAAGTCATACGACGCCGAGAAGGCACTCTTCTGGATTCTGGGGACCGGCCTGCTGCTCTCTCACACGATCCATCCCTGGTACGTGCTCTGGGCGCTGCCTTTCGCGGCCCTACGCCGGAGCCGAGGCTGGATCCTCCTGAGCGGGCTGGCATTCCTCGGCTACTGGGGCCTCGAGACGTATCACACCCAGGGAGTCTGGCCTCAGCCCGTGTGGGCCCGCGTGTTGCTCTGGGTGCCGGTGTTCGGGTTGCTCGCCTATGACGCGTTCAAGCTCCCAGGACGGACGCTCGAGGCCTAGGTCGCCCAGTCCACGCAGCCCCAGACCCAGGTAGCCTGCCCCGAAGAGCACGATGAACGGTAGGGACCCGTAGAAGCCTGATACGAGGGCGCCCAACAGGTATCCGACCATCACCGCACCAACGGCCAACTTCAGGACGAGGTCACGCATGGCCACGGGCGTCCGATACGACGTGAGGGTGGCTTCTCCCTTCTTCGGGGTTCGGACGAAAGCATCGTCACCCCGGTGAACGACCCCTCGGATCACGGACCCCGTCACCGCCACGGTCAATCCGATGCCGAGCGCCAATGCCTGGGGGACGGCGCGGAGGCTCCAGCCTCGATCTCGACCCCTCCGGTGGGCTGCCTGGGCGTAGAACACGAGGAACGGCAGCGTGGCCGCCGTGAAGACCAATAGATCCGGGAGCAAATAGTGTTCGACGCCGAGTGTGCGCCGAGCGATCTGCGAGGGCAGAAGCAGCAAACCCAGCATGAGCGTCAGTGGATGAGCGAGGTGGCCACACAGGTGCACCGTCGCCTCCACCTTCACGCCCAGGGGCCACGGTCCTCGTAGCAGCTCCGGTAGGACCTTTTTCGCGGTCTGGATCCCTCCCTGAGCCCAGCGCCTCTGCTGGACCTCGAGCGCCCCCACCGTCGACGGGATTTCCGCAGGCACACCGACATCCTCCAGAAAGACGAAGTCCCACCCCTTCATCTGTGCGCGATAGCTGAGATCGAGATCTTCGGTCAGCGTATCGGCCAGCCAGCCCCCCGAGTCGAGAATGCAGGTACGCCGCCACATGCCCGCCGTGCCGTTGAAGTTGAAGAAACGTCTGCTCTTGTACCGGCCGCCCTGCTCGAAGAAGAAGTGCCCGTCGAGGAATAGACTCTGACCCCTAGTAAGCCAGCTCTCGTCCGCGTTCAAATGGTCCCAGCGGGCCTGCACCATGCCGACCGCGTGGTCGCGAAACGGGGGTAGCAGGCTCCGGATCAGATCAGGGGGCGCAACGAAGTCGGCATCCAGGACGAGCAGGAAGTCGGCCTGTGATCGGTGCGTCCCACGAGCCAAGGCGCCGGCCTTGTACCCGCCCCGAGTGGCGCGGCGCACATGGTCCACCCCAACCCCCCGGGCCCGCCACTCGTCGGCCACAGTCCCCGCGACGTCTGCCGTTTCGTCGGTCGAGTCGTCCAGGATCTGCACATCGAAAAGATGACGGGGATAATCCTGAGCGCACGCTGCATCCACGAGACGTCGAATGACATGAAGCTCGTTGTAGACCGGCAACTGGATCGTGACTCGCGGGAGCTCGGACTCGGGCCAGGGATCCCGAATGGCAGATCGCTTCCGTCGGGAGAGCCAAAGCAGGTAGGTCCGGTGCAGCGCAAAAGGCACAAGCAGGGCGAGCACCCCTGCCGTGACAACCAACGTGATGTAGGCCAGAATTTCCGGCATCAGCTCGCCCAGGTGTTGAAATCTCGATGAGAATTGAACTCGCAGCCCCAGTGTACCTCAAACCCGGCCGGCGAGCATCGGGTTCCGGACGTTATGCGCTCTCCTCGATCTCGGCCGTCCA
The DNA here is from genome assembly GCA_965249725.1 of Longimicrobiales bacterium. Lineage (GTDB taxonomy): Bacteria > Gemmatimonadota > Gemmatimonadetes > Longimicrobiales > Gaopeijiaceae > CBDDCX01. Next base: position 392,213 of record OZ252251.1, on the reverse strand, counting down.
GCTGATCTCGACCGAGTCCTTCAGGCTCTGGGCCGTGGGACACTTGTCCACGTGCCTTGCCAACGCCTTGTCCACGGTCTCCCTGTCGCCTTCCGGGATCTGGATGGTGTACTGAACGTGGATCTCAGTGAGGAGTGGCATCCTATTCCGCATCTCGTTGATCCCCTCGGCGCTCGAACGGATGTGGTCGCTCGGTAGCCTGACCCCGCGCACCTCCAGTGCGCCTATTAGAGTCCCGAGTAGTCAGCCAGCGGCGGCGGCCACGATGTAGTCTACGGGTAGAGGCAGGTTCGGCTCCGAGTCCAGCCCGTAGTGGGACTTCACCGGACCATGAACGCCGAAGTCGACCTGGGTGCCATCCTCCAGGAGAGCACGCCGATGGATGCCCGACAGCCTTCCCACGTCGGCCCGCGCGATGTAGAACGGATCGCTCATTCAGCCACCTCCCCGTCTGGTTCTGTTCTCGCAACCTCGAAGCCCGGACAGGTCAGCACGGGCAGCTGCGGATACTTTCGATAGCTCGAGTCCTCGCTTGATCGCTCGCAGAGATGGAAGATAGACCCTCGATTGTTCTCGACCACCCGAACGAAGGCACACTTCTCACAGAGGCCCACTCCGGGATTCACGGCCGAATCCCCAGCAACGCTGCCTGGCGTTCGGATCGGCCTCCTCTGTGGGAGAAGAGGCCGGCCGTTCCACACAGCGTGCACTCTTGCGAGACCGTGATCTGGCCTTCTGCCACACCGGCCGCCCGGGCCCGCGAAACCAGAGCGGCCCGCACGTCCACGGGGGTCGGGCCCGCTGGTGCCGGCAACCCGAGGGCGACGAAGACTTCGGGACCGACCTCGTAGCACGCGCCACAGATGGCCGGTCCGAGATGCATGTGTAGGTCGGCAGGCTGGGAGCCGAACCGACTCCGGAGTGCGCCCACCCCCTCCACCATGATGCCGGCGGCTATGCCCCTCCAACCGGCGTGCAGGAGAGCGACCACGCGCGCCTCCGGGTCGACGAGGTAGACGGGCACACAATCGGCTATCGTGACCGCCAGGAGCACACCCGGCCTAGACGTGACATGCCCGTCCGCAGGTCCACTCTGGACGTGCACGCCCCGGGGAAGGTCGTAGTGTACCGCCACGTGGGCTCCATGCACCTGCTGAGTGTTGGCCACAGTCCAGAAGCCCGATGCCTCGAGAAGGGCCTTCCAGCGGTCGGGCGCGGAGGGTGGAGGCGCGTCGCCGAAGAGGCGAAGATCGAAGGGCTCGTCCGCGTCACCGGCATTGGTGATACCGGCAATCACCCAGGGGAAGCGATCCACCCACTCATTCAATGGATGAAACGGGACGGTAGAGTCAGCGAACATGTCAGGGATACTCAAGATCCCCGAGTCGATTAACAAGAGCCCGAGCGTTTCACCACGCGGTGACAGGGCTCGCCGGGGAGGGAAATTCCACTAGGTTAGGAGTTCCATTTTCGAGGTCCGCTAGGACCGCTTTTTCGGCCCGCCCGAAGTCGTGAGTGATGGAAGAGAAGCCCTTCGACAGCCAGAACGCCGCGTACGCTCAGGCGCTCTATGAAGAGTTCGCCCGGAACCCATCAGGGGTCCCCGAAGAGTGGCGACGATTCTTCTCGTTGGGGCCGGCGGCGGCTCGTGAAGCAGGCCTCATGGTACCCGAGAGCTTGGCGGCGAACGGGGGCGGCTCAGTCGACGCTCCTGCAGCGAAGGTCACCGAGTTCCGGACCGAGGAACTGCACGCCGTGCAGGGTGAAGCCGATGCCATGCGCCGGCTCCTTCCGGTGGTGGCGCGCGCGACATCCTTCGTGCAGGCCTACCGCGACCATGGCCACCACCTCTCCCAGATCGATCCGCTGGGATCGGCACCGCCCGGACATCCTCAGCTGGATCCGTCGTTCTTCGGCACCAGCATGGAGGAGCTCGAGGAGTTGCCCGCCTCTCTGGTCATGGAGGGAGTGGGAGAGGAGTCCCTGGCGTCGGCGCTGGAGAGGCTAGGGAAGGCCTACTGCGGGACCATCGGCTATGAGTTCGAGCACCTCGAGGACCCCTCGGCGGTACGTTGGCTCTGGGACCAGGTGGAGTCCGGGGTGCACGCACAGCCCATGGCGGCCGGCGACCAGGTCAGGCTCCTACAGCGACTGGCTGAGGTCGAGGGGCTTGAGCAGTTCGTTCACAAGGCCTACCTGGGCCAGAAGCGCTTTTCCATCGAAGGGACCGACATGATGGTCCCCATGATGGACCTCGCCCTCGAAGAGGCCGCCCGAGCCGGGGCCCAGCAGGTCGTGTTGGGCATGGCTCATCGGGGCCGCTTGAACGTTCTTGCTCACTTCGTGGGAGTCGGATACGAGGAGATCATCCGCGAGTTCGAGGGCATTGAAGCGAAGGGTGCCTTCTCCGTGGAGGGTACCGGTGACGTGAAGTACCACCACGGGGCCGAGGGTGAACGCAGCCTGCCGGACGGATCGGTCATCCACATCACGCTGGCGCCGAATCCGAGTCACCTCGAGTTCGTGAACCCTGTCGTACAAGGAATGGCGCGGGCGCTTCAGCATGAAGGCGATGACCAGGGAACCGAGCGAAATACGGCGGCCGTCGTGCCTATTCTGATCCACGGTGACGCCGCGTTCGCGGGTGAGGGCGTCGTGGCCGAGACGCTCAACCTCGGAAGGCTGCCCGGCTACACGACGGGCGGGACGGTACACCTCATCGCCAACAACCAGATCGGCTTCACGACGCTTCCGATCGACGATCGCTCCACGCGCTACGCCAGCGATCTGGCCAAGGGCTTCAGCTTCCCGATCATCCACGTGAACGCCGATGACGCCGAGGCGTGCATGACCGCCGTTCGGCTCGCTATGGCATATCGGGCCGAGTACCACGATGACGTGGTCATCGACCTGGTGGGCTACCGTCGCTACGGCCACAACGAGGGTGACGAAGCGGGCTATACCCAACCGCTCGAGTCCAAGAGGATCAAGGAGCATCCGACGGTTCGGGCGGTCTACGCGGACGCCCTCGTCGGTGCGGGCGTGCTGAGCGCTGACGACGTGGATGTGATCACCGCCCGAGTCTCCGGCTACCTTCGCGACGCTCAGGACGAGGTGCAGAGCGAAGAGCACTCGGCCGCCGACGCTATGGAGGACTCGAACCTGGGGCCGCCGCGCGGCTCCATTCCCTCCATTCCGCTCGACGTTCTCTTGGAGGTGAACGCAGCAGCAGTAGCCACGCCGGAGGACTTCACGGTCCATCCCAAGCTGGAGCGGCAACTCTCGAGACGTGACGACGGGTTCGGTCCCGCCTTCTCTCTGGATTGGGGTCACGCGGAAGCTCTCGCGTTCGGCTCACTCCTCTGGGAGGGCGTTCCGGTGCGGCTGACCGGGCAGGACTCGCAGCGCGGGACGTTCAGCCATCGACACTTGGTGCTCCACGACGCCGAGACGGGCCAGCAGTTCACGCCGCTCGCCAAGTACGGAGAAGCGCGCTTCACGGTGCACAACTCCCCTCTTTCCGAGATGGCCGTCCTGGGCTTCGAGTACGGCTTCAGCGTGGCCTCGGAGAAGGACCTGGTCCTGTGGGAAGCCCAGTTCGGCGATTTCGCCAACGCGGCCCAGGTCTCCATCGACCAGTTCGTGTCTTCGGGTTGGGAGAAGTGGGGGCAGGTCGCCACGCTCGCGATGCTCCTCCCTCACGGCTACGAGGGCCAGGGGCCCGAACACTCGAGCGCCCGGCTGGAACGCTTCCTCCAACTGTGCGCCGAGGACAACATGCGGGTGGTGTCACCCACCACGCCCGCGCAGTACTACCACCTGCTCCGAAGGCAGGCACATGTCCGCCCGGAGCGCCCCCTCGTGGTCATGACGCCGAAGAGCCTTCTCCGGCACCCTCGAGCCACATCAGCCGTCGCCGATCTCGTGGAAGGGGGCTTCAAGCCCGTACTCGACGATCCCGTGGTGACCGAAGCCGACTCGGTCACCCGCCTGCTGCTCTGCTCCGGAAAGCTGTACTACGACCTGGCAGGCAGTGAACTGCGACAAGACGAATCCGGGGTCGCGGTCGTGCGACTCGAGGAACTCTATCCGTTCCCGGCATCCGAGATCGAGGAACTGCTCGCCGGCTACCCTGCCGTGCGCGAGGTTGTCTGGGTTCAGGAAGAGCCGAGGAACATGGGAGCCCTTTCATACGTGGGCCCGCGCCTTCGAGCCGTGGTGCCTCGGGAACTCAAGCTGAGCCACGTAGCGCGTCCCGAACGCGCCAGCCCCGCGGAAGGGAAGAACATCGGCCACGTGGTCGAACAAGCTCGGGTGATCCGCGAGTCGCTCAAGACGGGGTAGCCACCGGGCACCACCATCGAGGCACCACCATCGAGGCACCACCATCGAGGCACCACCATCGAGGCACCACCATCGAGGCACCACCATCGAGGCACCACCGACGAGGCACCACCGAGGGCGGGTTACTCCCAGTGGAGCAGGAGCTTCCCGAAGTTCTCGTTCGCTGCCATCAACCGGTGAGCCTCCCCAGCCTCCTCCGGTGAGAACACACGGTCGATCACCGGGCTCACCTGCCCACCCGGGAACAGCGGAAGTATGCGCTCCTCGAACGCCGCAGCGAGCACTGCCTTCTCCTCGAGGGGCCGCGCTCTCAGGACCGTGCCTTTGATCGTCGCTCGTCGGCCCATCATGGCCCTCAGATTGATGGTCGCGACCGCTCCGCCCGGGACTCCCACGACCACGTGCCGCCCGCGGACCGCCACGACCTTCTGATTCCCTTCCAGGTAGGGTCCGCCCACCAGATCCAGGATCACGTCCACGCCGCGACCATCCGTGAGTTCGAGCACCCGCTCGGGCCACTCGGCGTCGCCCGGCACGGCGTGCTCCAGGCCGAGCGCCATCGCCCGCTCGAGCTTGGCGGGCGTGCGAGACGTACCGAGCGTGCGCGCGCCGAGGGCATTCGCGATCTGCACGGCGGCCGTCCCCACACCGCTACCCACGGCGTGGATGAGGATGGTCTCTTCGGATCGCAGCCCCATCTGCATCACCGCCGCATCGAACGCGGTCATGAACACCTCGGGAATCGCGCCGGCCTCCTCGAGTCCGACCGCATCCGGAACCGGTACGACGTACGTACCGTGTGTCGTCACGTACTCGGCATATCCGCCGCCACCCAGGATGCCCATGACCCGGTCCCCTTCACTCCACCGCTCGACCTGGGGACCCAGAGTGTCCACTACACCCGAGAACTCGAGGCCCAGAATATCCTCGGGCCAACCCTCCGGGACCGGGTAGTTCCCCATCCGCTGCAGGAGGTCGGCCCGATTGACGCCGGACGTTGCAACCTTCACTCGGATCTCGCCGATTTCGGGGATCGGCATGGGTGCGGATCGCACCGAGAGAACCTCCGGCCCTCCCGGTTCGTCCATGACGACCGCCCGCATGCTGCCTGTTCGTTCCATGCCCGCTATCATAGGCTGATGCCCACTCTTCGCCAGGCCGCCTGATGCTGCTCCCCATCGAGCTCGACCGGCCCATCGTCTTCTTCGATCTCGAGACGACGGGGCTGAGCACCACCGATGATCGCATCATCGAGATGGCCATCCTCCGTGTCTCCCCACAGGGTGACGTGTTGGAGCGTGTACGTCGCTTCAACCCGGGTGTGCCCATCCATCCCGAGGCCGCTGCGGTTCACGGGATCTCGGACGAGGACGTAGCGGGAGAGGCCCCGTTCACGTCACGAGCGAAGGCCCTCTTCGATCTCCTCGACCCCTGCGACCTGGGCGGCTTCAACATCCGCCGCTTCGATCTCCCGATGCTCCTGGCCGAATTCAAACGCGCCGACCTCGACTTCGACTACAAGTCGCGCCGGATCATCGACGTGCAGGGAATCTTCCACCGGGAGGAACCCCGTGACCTGTCGGCGGCCGCGCGGTTCTACCTGGACCGTGAGCACCAGGAGGCGCACAGCGCGCTCGGTGACATCCGTACGACGGCCGCCGTCCTGGCGGCCCAGATGGACCGCTATCCCGATCTGCCCCGCGACATGGACGCTCTCAATCGGTACTGCGACGAAGTCATGCCGATCCGAACGGCCGTCGACCAGTGGTTCAAATCAGGGCCCGACGGTCGTCTCTTCCGGAGGGGCAAACACAAGGGGCGATCTCTTGCCGAGGTGGCTCTGTCCGAGCCCGACTACCTCCAGTGGATGCTCGGCGCGCAGGACATGTCAGGTGAAGTACTCGATATCGTCCGAGAAGCCCTGGCGGGCCCGGTGCCACCCGCCTAATTCTACCGTCTCTCGGGAGCTTTATGAGGTATGCCTCCGGCGAGAACCTGCTCCGAGAGTTTCCGATACGACTGGAGTCCTTAATGCTTCGCGCCAGCCAAATGAGGTCCTTGGAGACAGTGCCCCCGGCCCTCACGATACTCACCGCCTCCGTGATACTCCCTGCGCTCGTGATGCTCTCCGCCCTCGCTATGCTCCCAACCCAGGGCTCCTCACAGGCGGTCCCGATCTCCGCCGACCAGCTCTCCACCTTCCAACCGCGTCTCATCGGACCCGCAGTAACCGGTGGACGCATTCACGACGTGGAATCGCTCGCCGACGATCCCTCGACCATCTTCCTCGCCTCGGCGTCAGGCGGACTCTGGAAGACCAGCAACCGGGGCCACACCTGGAGCAACGTCTTCGCCGACAAGGAAGTCAGCACGTTCGGTGACGTGGCGATCGCCCCGTCCAACCCCGACATCATGTACGCCGGCACCGGTGAACAGAACAACCGCCAGAGCTCGTCCTGGGGCAACGGCGTGTATCGCTCGGACGACGCAGGGGACACCTGGCGTCACGTGGGCCTCGTCGAGACCCGGCACATCGGCAAGGTGCTGGTAGACCCCACGAACCCCGACGTGGTCTACGTGGCAGCGCTCGGAAACTTGTGGCGCGGAAACGAGGAGCGCGGTGTCTACCGTTCCAGGAACGGCGGCAGAAGCTGGGAGCGGGTCCTGTTCATCGACGAGTACACCGGGGCCGTGGACCTGGTCATGGATAGCCGCAATCCGGGGACTCTCTACGCAGCCACGTACCAGCGTCTGAGACGGGCCTGGGGATTCAACGGCGGCGGGCCCGGGAGCGGCATCCAAAAGACCACCGACGGCGGGGATACCTGGAGTGAGCTCACTGGAGGCATCCCGGAGGGAGACAAGGGTCGGATCGGCCTCGCCATCTCCGAGTCGAATCCGATGGTGCTGAACGCCCTCGTTCAGCACGCCGACGCGGATCAGCAGGGCACCTACCGGAGCGAAGACGGAGGAGCCTCTTGGCGCAGGGTCAGTTCCATGGACCCGAGGCCGATGTACTACTCGGAGATCTTCATCGACCCGTCGGACGAAGACCGCGTATACGTCTTGGGGACCTCGACCTACAAGAGCGAGAACGGGGGGACCACCTGGACGGAGATCGCTATGCGTCCCACCTACGACGTGGGAGTCCACGCGGACCAACACGGACTGTGGATCGACCCCAACGACCCGAATCACCTCTACCTGGTCGGTGACGCGGGCCTGTGGGAGACGTACGACCAGGGTGTGAACTTCCGGAAGCTCAACAACTTCGCGATCGGACAGTTCTACGCCATCGGTGTGGACAACCGCGACCCGTACTGGGTCTACGGCGGCATGCAGGACAACCACAGTTGGATGGGTCCCTCAGAGACGCGCCGATGGATCGGCATCATCAACGATGACTGGATGCAGACCGGCTTCGGCGACGGCATGTACCAGCAGGTCGACCCGACCAGTCACCGGTACGTGTACGCGAACTCGAACGGAGGGGGCTACTACCGCCTCGACGCGGAAACGGGCGACATGCTCGACATTCGGCCCCGCGCGCCCGAAGGAGAGTCGTCATACCGCTGGGACTGGGCGTCGCCGAGCCTGGTGTCCAGACATGACCCGTCGGTGGTCTACTTGGGCGGGAATCGGTTGTTCATCTCCCGCAATCGTGGCGACTCGTGGGCCCGCACCGAGGATCTGACCCGCAACGTCGACCGAGGCGAGCTTCAGCTCATGGGTGTCTACGGCTCTGACCTCACGATCTCACCCAACGACGGGACGTCGAACTTCAGCGAGATCAGCGTCATCGCCGAGTCGCCCCTCGATCCCCAGATCCTGTGGGTCGGGGCGGACGATGGGAACCTGCAGGTCTCCCGCGACGGAGGCCGCAACTGGATCGAGGTGAGCCGCAACGTCACCGGTATCGCGGATGGCACCTACGTGAGCCGGATCGTCGCCTCACAAGTGGGGGGTGGGGTGGCTTATGTGGCCTTCGATGCGCACCGCGACGGAGACTTCGACCCTTACCTGTTCCGCACCGAGGACTTCGGACAGACCTGGGAGTCGGTCGTGGGTGGCCTGCCTTCTGGCTCTCTGAACTCCTTGGTCGAGCACCCGGACAATGCGGACGTCCTCTTCGCCGGCTCCGAACATTCGGTGTTCGTGAGCACGGATCGCGGTGCGAATTGGGCCAAGCTGCCCAACATGCCCACCACACATGTCGACGACATGGTCGTTCATCCGAGGGAAAAGGACCTGGTGCTGGGAACGCACGGCCAGAGTGTCTGGATTCTCGATGATACCAGTCCATTGGCCGAGTGGACCGCCGACGTGGCCTCCGCCGGGGCGCACGTATTCAGCATCCAGCACGCCACGATCTTCAACTACCGGAAGGTCACGTCGTATCGCGGCCAAGCGGAGTTCGCGGGAGAGAACCCGGTGTCCGGCGCCCTCATCACCTACAGCTTGGGTGCGGGAGGGGGCGAAGCACGGATGATCGTCACGAATTCGTCGGGACGAATGGTACGGGACTTCGCCGTGCCGTCCGGGGCCGGCATCCATCGGATGAACTGGGACCTGCGGAATGCCCCTTCAGGCGAGCGAGAGACATGGCGTCCTCATGAGGATCCAAAGCTGGCGCGGCCGATCGACAACCTGGGCCCGTGGGTGTCGCCCGGACGGTATACGGTGACCCTGGAGGCGCGGGGGGAGACCTCCAGCCAGACGGTCGACGTGCGGGGCGATCCGCAAATGCCGGTCACGCAGGCCATGTACGAGGAGCGGGAGGCGTTCCTTCTGGATCTCCTTGAGGTGGCCCGAAGCATCGAGGAAGTGCGGCCGGGGTTGAGCTGCCCCGGATTCGGATTCGGCGGTGGTGAACGACCCGCAGGGACCGACGGCGAGTTGTGTGAAATCCGACGTAGTGCCCAACAGCTTTCGGATGCCCTCGACGGAGGTGCCGTACAGCCCGGTTCACTCTATCCTCCCACCGCTGAGCACGTGGGGCGCAAAGCCGCCCTGGAGGCCCGGCTGGCTCGGGTCCTGGAGTCCATGTAACGCTCGCAGCGAGATACGCCGCGAGCAGAGAATCGCCTAACTACCAAGGGTCAAATGAGCACCTTCTTCCTTCAGTCCCATTCGGGATTTCGATACCTGGTCCTCCTCGCGGGCATCCTGACCGTGCTGTACTCCATTTACGGCGCGGTCTCGAAACGCCCTTACGACAGCAAGATGCGCATCATCTCGTCGAGCTTCGCGGGACTCATGCACCTTCAGCTCCTCCTGGGACTGGCGCTCATCTTCTCGGGTCGGTTCCAGCCCGCCGTGGCCGGGCACCTCGTGATGATGCTCTTCGCCGCGGCCGCGGGTCAGATTCCCGTTTCGGTCATGCGCCGGAGACCGGACGAGGAGAAGACCTATCTTCCTCACGGCGTCTGGGCGCTCGTTGCCCTCATCGTCATCGCGGTAGGCATGATGGCCATCGGCCGACCGTTGGTAGGCTAGGCGGAAACCCCCGGCACCGAGTCGTGATTAGGCGCAGATGACGACAACTCCAGAAAACTCACCCGACTCCCCGCTCTACGCGGCCCCCAGAGGCGGCCCCGACCTGGGGCTGGTCATGGGGGGTGGGGGAGCACGGGCCGCATATCAGGTAGGGTTCCTCCGCTACCTGGCTCGTCGGTATCCCGACCTCGAGGTCCCGATCGTCACCGGCGTATCCGCCGGTGCGATCAACGCCGCGCACCTGGCGTCACACCACGGGTCGTTTCACCAGTCTGTCGAGGAGTTGGTCGCCCTCTGGCAGCGACTCACGGTCGAGGACGTCTTCCGTGTGGACACGCCGTCCCTCGGATGGACGGGCACACGCTGGGTGTTCCAGTTGCTGTCTGGCGGTGTGGGGGGGGCAGTGCGGGTGAAAGGGCTGGTCGACACATCACCGTTGCGTGCGTATCTGGCCGAGGTCATGCACGCCGTGGACGGCGAGCTCACGGGCATCCAGTACAACCTTTCGGTCGGCCGGCTCAAAGCGGTCGCGATCAGTTCGTCGAGCTACACCACCGGTCAGTCCGTCACCTGGATCCAAGGGTGTGATCTAAAGGACTGGAGCCGGCCTCAGAGACGCTCACGCAAGACGGTTCTCACCGTCGATCACGTCATGGCGTCATCGGCGCTCCCGCTTTTCTTTCCGGCCATCCGCGTCGCGGACGAGTTCTACGGAGACGGCGGCGTGCGCCTGGCCGCACCCCTCTCCCCCGCCCTTCATCTCGGGGCCGAGAAAATCCTGGCAATCTCGACGCGCTACGACCGGTCGGCGGCGGAGGCCAGAGTGCCCGAGGTGACCGGCTATCCGCCCCCGGCCCAGGTACTCGGGGTGCTGTTGAATTCGGTCTTTCTCGATCTCCTCGACCAGGACGCGCTGCGCCTGGAACGGTTGAACCAGTTGATCGACCAAGTGCCCCGGAACGGGCGGGACGGGCTACGACTGGTAAGGCTCCTGGTCCTGCGTCCCTCGGTCGATCTTGGGCGTCTGGCGAACGAGTTCGAGCCGCACCTGCCGAAGACCTTCCGTTTCCTCACCCGAGGACTCGGTACGCGGCAGACCACGAGCCCGGACCTCCTCAGCTTGGTCCTGTTCCAGCCAGACTACATCCATCGGCTCATCGAGCTCGGCGAAAACGACGCCGAGGAGCGAGCCGGAGAGATCGACGAGTTCATCCTAGCCGGGAAGTACGAAGACTGACCTCGGGGGAGCTCGCCGGGGAGCCCGACGGGGCCCCTCAGGGTATACAACGGGCACACGCCTCGGGACGCCAAGAGTTAGATTCTCAGGGTGCATCTGTACCGGCAGCTGAGTTCCCGCTCCAGCCGAAACCATGGGAGAACGGTCATGTCGCAGGAGCCCAACAAGAAACTGGCCAGCCAAGAAGAAGCCCGGCAGGTCGCCGAATCCGCACGAGAGACGGAGTGGGCGAACCGGAGCTTTGCCCGTGACTTGTTCGACGGTTCCCTCGACCTGAGCGTCGTATATCCGCCTCCTGACCCGAGTCCGCAAGACGAAGCCAAGGCCGCGCCGTTCTTGAAGGCGCTCGAAGAGTTCACCATCGCCCACATCGACGGTGACGCCATCGACCGGGAGAGCTGGGTGCCCCAGGAGGTCCTGGACGGCCTCGCCGAGCTCGGCGCTTTCGGCATCAAGATTCCAGAAGAATACGGTGGGCTGGGACTCTCTCAGTATCACTACAACAAGGCCCTCGCGATCGTCGCCAGCCGCTGTGCTTCGACCGGGGCTTTTTTGTCCGCCCATCAGTCCATCGGGGTGCCTCAGCCGCTCATCTACTTCGGCACAGACGAGCAGAAGAAGAAGTACTTACCCCGTCTCGCGGCGGGAGAGCTGTCGGCCTTCGCGCTCACGGAGTTGGACGTGGGTTCGGACCCGGCCAACCTGGCCACGACGGCGGAGCTCTCAGAAGACGGCCAACACTGGATCCTGAACGGCGAGAAGCTCTGGTGCACCAACGGACCGAGGTCGGACATCATCGTGGTGATGGCACGGACCCCCGCGCGCGAGGGAGTGCGCGGACGTAAGCCGATCACCGCGTTCATCGTGGAGACGGGGTGGGAAGGCGTCGAGGTAGGACACCTCTGCACCTTTCTCGGCCTCAACGGCCTGTCGAACGGCGTCCTGCACTTCAACAACGTGAAGGTCCCGAAGGACAACCTGCTCTGGGGTGAGGGTCGCGGGCTGAAGCTCGCTCTGATCACGCTGAACACGGGGCGGCTGTCCATTCCGGCCTTCTGCGCCGTCGGAGCCAAAGGCGCCCTCCTTTCGTGCCGGACCTGGGCGGCCGAGCGCTTCCAGTGGGGAGCCCCGGTGGGCAAGCACGACGCCATCGCCCAGAAGTTGGGCACGATGGCCGCCAACACGTTCGCCCTCGACGCGGTGGTCGATCTCACCGCACGCATGGCCGACGCGAAGAGCTTCGACATTCGTCTCGAGGCGGCTATCGCGAAGATGTGGAACAGCGAGGTCAGCTACGAAGTCATCGACGACGCCGTACAGATCCGGGGTGGAAGAGGATATGAGAAGGCGGACTCACTGCGCGCCCGAGGAGAACATCCATATCCCATCGAGCGGGCGCTCAGGGATAGCCGGATCAACCTCATTTTCGAAGGGTCCAGCGAGATCATGCGGCTCTTCATCGCCCGCGAGGCCGTGGACAGTCACCTGAGCGTTGCGGGCGACCTGATCAACCCGAAGGCGCCCGTCCGAGAACGCATCGCCGCTTTGTTCCGGGCGGGCCTTCACTACGCGTGGTGGTATCCCAGCCGCTGGCTGACCTGGGGCCGATGGCCTCGCTACGGGGAGTTCGGTCCCCTGGCAGGCCACTTGAGGTACGCGCACAGAACGTCGGCCAAGTTGGCGAGGTCGATCTTCTATTCCATGATCCGCTTCGGCCCCGGCCTCGAAAAGAAGCAGGCGGTTCTCGGCAGGATCGTCGAGATCGGCGCCGAACTCTTCGTCATGGTGTCGACCGTGGTCCGGGCCCAGAGCCTAGTCCGCGCGAATCCGTCGGATCGGTCGCCCTATGCGCTGGCCGATCTCTTCTGCAGGCAGTCCAGGACACGCATCCAAGACCGCTTCCGCCGCCTTTTCTCGAACAATGACTCCGCCACGTACAAGGTGGCGCAACAAGCGATGGAAGGAGTCTTCGAGTGGGTGGAAGAAGGACTCGTGAGGGAGGATTGGATCCCGGTCGCGGAAACGGATTCGCCGGCTACCGAGTCCACACCTGCACCGCCCGTGGCCTCCGAGCCGGTCGGTGAACCGGCTACGACGACCTAGACTCAGAACGCCAGGCCTTCGTCACGGGCGCGATTCACTTCGGTCGCGTAGGCCCGTGCCTCGTACCCCTCACGGGTGAAGCTCTGAACGGTCCGGATCTGAGTGAAGACCTGTTCGGCGCGCGACACGGCATCGGCTAGACGATCCTGAATGCGCGTGCTCAGATGTCGGACCCTGCGATCGAAGAACCAACCCACCAGTGCGGCAAAGGGAATCGCCGTGAGCGTCACGAGTGTCAGCCGTGGATGGGTGATGGTCACGAGGACCAAGGCGCCCACCAGGAATATGCCCTGCCGGATGATCTCGGGGACGCCGAAGCGCAGCACACCCTGGATGAGCCCCGAATCCGACGCGAGCCGCGACGTAAGCTCACCGACACGTCGGGACGCGAAGAAGCCGGGGGGTTGATGCACGAGAGAGCTGAAGAGGTCCCGTCTGAGATCCGCTACGACTCTCTCGGAGACCGAAGCGATCAGGTAGCTCTGGGAGAAGTTGACCACCGCCTGGACTGCTCCCTTGGCGGCATTTGTGAGGCTCTCGTCTATGGGATCCGTGAACGGTCCGGTAAGTTGTCGGGATTCGGGGCTATTTCCAGGCCAGTACGCTGGGGACTCTACCCCGGCCAATGATATGAACGAGGATCCGGAATGAACACCGTGCATCACCATAGAGGCTTCTACATCACGACGGTCTGGACCCTGGGCCTCCTCTTCCTCGGGAGCGTTGTCCACGCCACAGAATCGAGCCTTGCTTGCCCGGACTGGCCGACGTGTTACGGCAGCATGGTTCCAGAGATGACAGGCGGTGTCTTCTGGGAGCATTTGCATCGACTGGTTGCCGGCGGCCTCGTCCTGATCTTCGCCGCAGCGACCTATATGGGATGGAAGCCAGAGGCGCACCGGCCCGCGGTCCGGCGGTGGGCGATCGCGGGGATCGCGCTCCTCATCGTTCAAAGCGTCTTCGGCGGGCTCACGGTCCTCATGCAGCTCCCCGACGCCGTCTCCACCACTCACTTGGCTCTGGCGTTTCTCTTCCTGGCGCTCTCGACGGGCCTTGCGGTAGTGACCTCACCCAGGTGGACATCCGGGGAGGGTCCGGTGGCGGGTCTGATAGGGCTTCGCAACGTGGCGCTAGCGGGAGCCGTCCTCACCTTCCTGCAATCGGTTCTCGGCGCGGCGGTGCGGCACATGGACGCCGGTCTCGTCTGCCCGGACGTTCCGCTGTGTCTAGGGCAGTGGATTCCGCCCCTGCAGACCGCGACGGTGGCCGTCCACTTCGGGCACAGGGTGGTCGGGATCCTGCTCCTGGTGTCCCTCGCCATCCTCACGGTGCGGGCGGTCAAGGAACTGGGCCCCTCGGTAGCCCGGACACTGGCGCTGTCGGCCGGCGCCTTGGTCGTCGCTCAGGTGGCGCTGGGGTTCCTCTCGGTGTACATGCGGCTGGCCGTCATCCCCGTGTCCCTGCACACGCTTCTGGCGGCTACGATTCTGACCTTCACGGTAGCCGTGGCGGTGATGACCTGGGCTCCCCAGAGAGCCGCGTCAGCCTCCATTGGAGTCGAGGCCGGAAGCGAGGCCGCGACCCCGGGCAGCTAGGCCAGCGGTAGGGCGATCTCGACCTCCGCACCTCCGTCGGTGCGGTTCCGTAGGTGGATTCGACCAGCCTGCAGCTCCACAACGCGTCGCGCGTGCGACAGGCCCAACCCCAGTCCGTCTTCGCTCGTGGTGTAGAAGGGGTCGTACGCTCTCGAGAGAGCCTCGGCCGTGAAGCCGGGTCCGTCGTCCTGCACCAACACCCGACCCCACTCCACATCGCTGGACACCGTAACGACCACTCCCTTGCCCTCACCGAACACCGCGGCGTTGTGGAGTATCAGGTAGAGCGCGTCGAGCAGGGCGTCGGCGTTCACATGGACCTGAACCGGCCCCTTGGCCGAGACCCGTACCGACAGGTCCCAATCGGCCTCGAAGTCGGTAACGGCCTCCTTGGCGAGCCGCAGAAGGTCGTCCTCATCGGTTTCGCCCGACGGATCCTCGAGGTAGAAGTGGAGGTCGTCCACGGCCGCGACGGCCTGCTCGGCGGCCTTTCTGAGCGAGAGTCTCCGGTCCTTGAAGGCCGCCGCCAACGGAGCATCCACGTTCTCCCGCAGATAACCGCCGATGCGGGAGAGGGCGAGGTTGAACGCCTCGTCGGGACCGCTGCCCCCCCGTGCGGAGGAGCCGGATCCGGATCCGCCGCCAAAGGTGCCTCCCTTGGCGCGACTCGAGCTCCTTCCGACGAAGAAGCCCACTAGAGCCGCCACAAAGGCAGCGACTACCGTTACCGTCGACAACGCTTCCATATCCCTCCGCAATCGGGCCCACCGCTCGCGGGAGCCCCGTGATGTATCGAGAACCTAACGCAGCAAATCACTCAACGATGAGGAATCTGCTCGATCCCTCCCGGAATCCCCCACCGACAAAACGCGTCGCCGCGCGCCTCACAAGCCAGATGATCCACAGCGGGAGCCCCGTTAATGGTCGCATCGAGCACCGCTGAGCACAGACCCGACACGATGGCACACGCATCACCACCCGGATCGCTCTGCATAAAGAGTAGCGCCCGTCCCTCCATCGTAAAGCCACCCCCGGCAAAACCCCCGATCCGTCTTCCGAAAAGGGCCTTGAGTCGGCGACGTACGCGCCGACGCGCCAATGCCACCGCCAGCCCGCGAGGCATGAACCGAGAGCGACGATCGTTCGACTTGTTCGCGAGCCGCCTCCCGCACTCGAACAACACTTCCTCGGAGTCGGGTCTCTTGATGACCAGGCCCACCAGGTTGTTGAATTCACCGTCCGAGATCTTCCGCCCTCGCTTCACCTCTTCCTGATAGTTGCGGATCTGGCGCTCCACGACATCGCTCAGCCCCAGCCTACGGGGCATCGTGATCGAGGTGTCCTCCTCCTCGAATACCTCGGAGGGTCGATCGTGCGTTTGAATAACCTCGAGCAAGGTAAGGGCGACCACAGCCGAGACGCGCGGGCGTCCGTTGTCGGTAGCAGGTGTTGGGCTGTGGTCCATCGCGGTGGTTTTCGTAGCCGTCGGTGTTCGAGGAGTGGTGTCCACCTCATGAGAGTGCGGCCTCGGGGGCGGTTGCTGCGGCTAATCTCGCGGAGCATCTGCCACCCGGCAACGCACCCCGCTCGGGGCCAATGTGCGGTCCGTACCGATATGAGAGTGACATGTCCGGGCGGGAGCCGTATATAGCGTTACGACCAACGACGATATGGCATTGCATCGCCTATTGGGGCGGGTGAAGTGTGACGGGAATCGTGCGGCCACCCTGGGGGGGCTGGCTTCGAGCCGCGACGACCGTTCCTTCATTCGCCCTTTGTCGTTCCTGTTTGTTCCGTCCCCTGGATCCGTCTAGCTTGCGCGGATGAAGCGGTACGCCACCTACGACCCGCCAGAGTACCTGGATTGGACTCCGGAGCCAGGTGACGTAGAGGCGTACGAGCGCACAGTGCTGGACGACGAGGATCGAGCGGCGATCGTCACCGAACTCGACGACGGCCGGCTTCGCTCCCTATACCGTGACCTCCTGCTGACCCGCCTTCACGACATCGGACTCAAGAGATGGGTGCGACAGGGCGTGCTCTCCAAGGCTTGGTTGGGCACAGGTGAAGAGGCGGTAACGGTGGGGACCGTTTCGGCGCTCGATCCGGAGCGGGACGTAGTGTGTCCCATGATCCGGAACGCCGGGGCCTGCCACATGATGGGCATGCCCATGGCCGACCTCTTCCGAGCCTACCTGGCCACAGCAGACTCCCCGAGTGGCGGGCGCGACCTCCATGCCGGCGACCTGTCGGTCGGGGTCATACAACCCATCAGCCACATGGGCACGAGCGTGACGGTCATGGCCGGGGTGGCACTTTCGTTCAAGCAACGTGGCCAAGACCGTGTCGCCATGACGTGGGTGGGCGATGGGGCGACCCGAACCGCGGCGTGCCACGAGGGCCTGGGCTTCGCTGCCGTACAGGATGTCCCGGCGGTGTTCGTAATCCAGAACAACCAGGTCGCGCTCGGCACCCGACTCGACGAGCACGGCGCTGGGGACTTGAAGCGGTGGCCCGACATGTACGGCATCCCGTCCTGGACCGCGGACGGCAACAACCTGCTCGACGTGTTCGCGGCCACGACCCTGGCGGTTCGCCGGTGCAGACAAGGTGAGGGTCCGGCCATCGTCTTGGCCGAGACGTTCCGCATGGGTGGACACGCGACCCACGACGAGGGTGAGGCCCGCGCGACGTTCCCCTCGGAGATGTTCGAGGCCTGGGGACGCCGGGATCCTGTTGGCCTCTTCGAGGAGTTCCTGAAGAGCAAGGGCATCTCGGAGGAGCAGCTGAACTCTATCGAGGAAGAAGCTGGGACCCTGGTAGACGCAGCGGCCGAGGAGGCTCTGCGGTCGCGAGAAGACCTCCCCGAGCCGGAACAAGCCCTGTATACGGGCTTTTCGGACGGGGCGCGGCTATCGGGACTGGACCGCCGGCCGGTTTGAGGTTTGGCCCTTGTAGGCGAGTACCCGACGGAGCATATTTCAATCTGAAAGTGAGAATCATTATTGGTAACGGCCCCACCAGGTCGACGCCGAAGATCCTCACCGACGGCCGTACCTCACTGGAATAGCGCATGGTAAAGCCGAATATGACCGAGCAATTCGTGACCTACCTTTCCGAGGAGCCCCTCACGCAGCTCAGTGACGAGGACCTCGTCACGGCTCACTTGCAGGGTCGGAAGGGTGCCTTCGAGAACCTCTACGAACGCTATCACGACCGCTTGGTACACTTCGTCACGCGTAAGACCGGAGACAGCGACAGGGCCCAGGATCTCGTCCAGGAGGCCTTCATTCGAGTGACTCGACACCTCCACCGGTTCGACACGACGAAGAAGTTCTCCACGTGGGTCTACACCATCGCGAGCAACCTCTCCAAGAACGAGCTTCGCAACCGGTCACGGAGCCCCCTCATTCTCTTTCAGCGGCTCACCGGCAACTGGGACGACGACCATCGGCCCCTGCAGTTCGAGGATTTCCGGATGAGGCCGGACGATCTCTACAGGAAGCGGTATCTGAGACGCCTCGTCGAGGACACCGTCGAGGAGCTGCCGGAACACCACCGGCTGGTCTTCAGACTCCGTGAGCTCGATGGAAAGAGCTATGAGGAAATCGCCGAGATCACCGGCGTCAATCTCGGTACTGTGAAGAGCCGGCTGCATCGCGCCAGGAACTCATTCGCCCAGCGGATAGAGCCCTTCCTGAACTAAGTCCAATGCTCCACAATTAGGACTATGTTCGACAACCTACGCCGAGCCTTCCGAGAAGCCGTGGACAACTTCAAGGAAGAGCTGGACCGCGATGACGTCCCGGAAGCCGTGGATAATCTGCTCCGGGCGATGAAGCGCGAGGCCGCCGACACCCAAGCCGAGACCCAGCGGCTGGAAGCGGCCATCAAGAAGGCCATAGAAGCGACCGACAAGGAAAAGCGTGAGGGAGAGACGTGTCGTCGTCGCGAGAAGATGGCCTCCGACATCGGTGACGAAGAGACCGCCCGAGTCGCTCGAGAGTACGCCGAGAAACACGAGCACCGTCGGGAAGTCCTCGAGCAAAAAGCCATCGTCCTCAAGGAAGAGCTCGATATGCGCCGGGCCGAGTTCAAGGATATGATCGCGACGATCAAGGACGCCGAGAAGAACCGTGACACGTTGACCGCGACCGCAGGGCGCGCCACTGCTCGCAACTCGATCGACGGGGCCGAGGATCTGTTCGCCGAATTGGACCGCATCGCGGGTGATTTAGAAGACGACGACGCCCGGCGAGAGGCTCAGATAGAGGTGAACGAGGCGATGGACGACGACCCACTCGACGAGTTCAGATCGCCTCCTCCACCACCTCCGATGGATGTCGACGCTCGATTGGACGCCCTGAAGCGGGCGATGGGCGAGGACGACGACGGATAGATGCCCCGGGGCCTCGGCAAGCCTCTAGTCCAGATCCAGCTCTTCCCCAGCCTCCGCAAGCTCGCGGAAGAAGAGCAGGCCGGCACATTCTCCCGCAAGAAACAGCAGATCTTCTCTGGTTCCGGCCGCCGCGGCTTCGTGGCCCTCGCCTCGATCGTCGAGAACCAAGAACCAATTCCGCCCCTTCCGCTCCCCTAAGAACACGGCCACCGTATCCCCCTCTTCCAGGAGCGCGGGCGCATCACCACCGATATCGGCCTCGACCATGGGAAGCGTGAACTCGGTGCGGGCGGGCTCGGCCCCCAGATCCAGCACGAAGAGCGGTTCCGGCTCGGAATCACCCTGTTGGGCCACCGAGACCAAACCGCCCCGGCCGCCACCGACCAGATAGATCGACCGCCATATTGGTAGGGCGAACCGCGATCGCTCTCCGTCACCACCCCAGACGGAGAAGTTGCCGCGAGCGCCTTCCTGCGCCGCCTCGGGCCCGGTTCGGCCCAGATACTTGGTAAGATCGATGACGTCGTCGTTCACGAAGCAACCGTAGACCCACATGCGCTGAGGCGCAATGAGATTCCTACGGCGCACACGGCGGCGCTCCACCGGCGGCGCTTCACCGGTGGCGCGGACCGGTGGATTTCTTAGATTCTCCTTCCTGAGGCCTCGCCTCGGACAACGAGACCACGCCTGACCCAAAACGGTGACAAATGGAGAACTGGATCGGCATCGGCATATGGATTGTGATGGGGGCCCTTATCGGCCTCGTCATGCGCATGGCCGTCAAGCGCCCCGAGGAGACGTCCGGACACGTATCGCTCCTCATGGTGCTCGGCGCCTTCAGTGCCGTCATCGGTGGGATGCTGGGAGTCGGCATATTCGAGTTCGACGATCCCCTCGCGCTGAGCGCGGGAGGGATGGGCGGCGCCTTGGCGTTTTCCGCCTTGATGAGTTTCGTCTACCGGTGGGGCATCCGCGGCCTCATTTGAAGACCGGTCGACACGTGTGGGAATCAGGAGGCGGCGGCCCGCAGGCCGGCGCCTCTTCGTTGTGGACCTCTTGAAGAAGATTCGATCATGAGTGATGTCCAGGAATACATCGGCAACGGACTGCAGCGCTTCACAGACGAGATCTTCGAATTCCTGAGGCTCCCGTCCATCAGTGCCAAATCGGACCACGACGATGACACCCGCCGCACGGCGGAGTGGCTTCAGGCGCGGATGGTGGACGCCGGCCTGGAGGCCGAGGTCATCGAGACACCCGGTCACCCGATCGTACTGGGGGAGTGGCGCGGGGCCGGCGAAGACGCCCCGACCGTACTCGTATACGGCCACTACGACGTCCAGCCTCCGGAACCCCTCGAGCTCTGGGACTCTCCTCCGTTCGAGCCGGAGTTCCGGGAGGGCCGCCTATACGCCCGTGGCTCCGCCGACGACAAGGGGCAACTCTACCTTCATGTGAAGGCGGCCGAAGCGCACCTGAAGGCGGGGGGCGGACTGCCCGTGAACCTCATCATCCTGGCAGAGGGTGAGGAGGAGGTAGGCTCACGGAACCTGGTGCCGTTCGTCGAGGCGAACAGTGACCGCCTGGCCTGCGCCGCGGTGATCATCTCCGACACGGCCATGTTCGCGCCGGGTCTGCCGTCCCTGCTCTTCTCGCTACGCGGCATCGCCTATTGCGAGATCCACGTCGAGGGTCCGTCCAGCGACCTGCATTCCGGTGCGTACGGCGGTCCCGTCGTGAATCCCGCGATGGCGCTGGCCCAGATTCTGGCGACGCTGTTCGACGATGAAGGACGCATCGTCATCGACGGGTTCTACGACGATGTCCTCGACTGGGACTCCGAGACCCGCGACGGTATTCGGAGCCTGCCCTTCGATGAGGACGATTTCGCCGCATCGGTCGGTGCCACCCTCGCCGGTGGCGAGAAGGGATACTCCGTGCCCGAGCGACTCTGGATTCGGCCTACATGCGAGGTGAACGGACTGCTTTCCGGCTACACCGGTGAGGGCGCGAAGACCGTGCTACCCGGGAAGGCCATGGCCAAGGTGAGCTTCCGCCTGGTGGCGGACCAGACTCCCGAACGGGTCTCCGAGTTGGTCCGGGAACACGTCGCCAAAGTCACCCCGACCGGGGTCACGACCCGAGTCGAGGAGCTCCACGGCGGAATGCCTTGGCGAGCCAAACTCGACGAAAATCTCAAGGAGGCGGCAACGGCGGCGCTCCTGAAGGCTTTTGGCGCTGCGCCCGTCTTGGCCGGCGAGGGTGGGAGCATACCGATCGTCGGGGAATTCGAGCGGGTCTTGGGCGCTCCCGCGTTGCTGGTAGGCTTCTCGCTTCCGGGGGCCAATCTGCACGCGCCGAACGAGTGGTTCCCCGAGGAGAACATCGAGAAGGGCATCCGAGCCCTGGCCTACCTCTATGAGGAGCTCGGTTAGAGGGAAGGCAGCATGGCGCCGGCTTTCAGCAGCGCCCGGGCCTTGTTGAGCGTCTCGTCATACTCGAGACCGGGGTCGGAGTCGGCCACGATACCGGCACCCGCTTGGACGTACGCCGTGCCGTCCTTTACTACGACCGTCCGGATCGTGATGGCCGTGTCCATCGCGGCACCGCCCCAGCTGAAGTGACCCACGGCCCCGGCATAGGGGCCCCTCCTGACCGGCTCGAGTTCGTCGATGATCTCCATGGCCCGCACCTTGGGCGCTCCTGATACCGTCCCGGCCGGGAAGCAAGCCCGAAACACATCCATTGCCGACAGCTCCGGCCGCAACCTGCCCTCGACCTGGCTGACCAGGTGCATGACGTGTGAGTAGCGCTCCACCACCATGAGGTCGGGCACTTCGACGGAGCCGTACTCGGCGACACGGCCCACATCATTGCGTCCCAGATCGACCAGCATGCGGTGCTCCGCCAACTCCTTCTCGTCTTCCGCAAGGTCCTTGGCGAACGCACGATCCTGCTCGGGGGTCCCGCCCCTCGGCCTCGTCCCTGCGATCGGCCTCACCGTGACGACCCCATCCTCGACCCGCACCAGCACCTCGGGCGAACTGCCCACGAGGCACAGTCCATCCAACTCGAGGAAGTAGAGATAGGGGGACGGATTCAGCGACCGGAGGGCTCGATAGAGGTCGAAGGGGCCCGCAGGCAGCTGCATCTCGAGGCGCTGGCTCAAAACGACCTGGAAGGCGTCACCGGCCATGATGTACTCGCGAATCCGCTCCACGGAGGCCTCGAAATCCTCACGCGTCATGGTGCTCTTGAAGTCCGGATCCTCATCGGGCTCGGGGCCGAGCTCCAAGGGTGGCGGGGACGGCTCCTCGCTCAGCCGATCGACCAGCGTCTGTGTCTTCTCCGCAGCCTCGTCGTAACGTCTGCGGAGCTCCGCCTCGCTCAGACCCTCCTCTACCTCGACGGTGGCGATGGCCATGGCACGCCCCAAGAGGTTGTCGATGGCTAGCACGACGTCGATGAAGACGAAGAGGCCGTCCGGAAGCTGGAGATCGTCCGGAGGTCCGTCGGGAAGCTGCTCGATCTGGCGCACCACGTCGTACCCGAAGTACCCTACGGCGCCTCCCCACAGCCGGGGAAGGCCTCCAGTGGCGAGCGGTTCTCGGGCTCGGAGTCGCTCGTCGAGATCGGTCAGTGGGTCGTCGGTGGAGATGGGCTGCCAGCCATCTTGACGGGTCCAGAGTTCAGTTCGGCCTTCTTGCAGGCGCCATGCCTCAGCAGGCTCGCTGCCCAGGAACGTGTAGCGGGCCCACTGTTCGCCTCCTACGACGGACTCGAGCAAGAAACCGAAGGGCGGACGGCGGACCTTAGCGTAGGCGGTAACGGCGGTGTCTACATCGAACAGGAACTCGCGCCACACGGGCAGGACGCCGGAGCGATCTGCCTTTGAGCGGAATTCGTCGAAGGTGGGCTTGAGCTGCATGGACTTCATTCGTCTCGTGAGGAAGACCCCGGGTCGAGGCCTGGAGAACTTATGAGTGAAGCGGAGAAGGGAAAGATCCCGCTGATCATCGCGGTCGACACGGGAGGCACGTTCACCGACGTGCTGGTCCTCGATGCCGGCCGCCTCCGATCACTCAAGGTGCCCTCTACGCCTGCTGACCCCGCCGACGCGGTTCTCGATGGGGTACGGACCATGCTCGGCGGTGACCAAGCCGACTACCTGCTCCTACACGGCTCAACGGTGGCAACCAATTCCCTTTTGGAGCGCGACGGTGCCCGGGTCATGCTCGTCACCAACTCGGGCTTCGAGGACGTAATCGAGATCGGGCGACAGAATCGCCCACAGCTGTACGCCCTCGTCGGCCACCGCCCCGCCCCGTTGGTCCAGCGAGACGACCGCATCGGCATCGGGGGCAGGGTCGGACCGGAGGGCCAGGTGGTGGAGCCCCTCGACCAGGACGAGCTGAACACCCTGGCCGAGCGCCTCACCGATGCCGAGTCGGTCGCAGTGGTACTCCTCCACTCTTACGCGCTGCCAGACCATGAGGAGCGTGTCGCCGACGCCCTGGCGGACCTCACCGTACCGTTGTCCGTGTCCGTGAGGCTGCTTCCCGAGTACCGCGAGTACGAACGAACGTCCACAACGGTCGTAAACGCCTACGTGGCACCTCGGATGTCGGCCTACCTGGAGCGGCTACATCGAGAGGCCGGGGCGGATCGGGTGAGCATCATGGGTTCCAACGGCGGCTCTCTGCCGGTGGCCCGGGCATCACGGGAGCCGATCCACACGGTGCTGTCGGGCCCGGCCGGTGGAGTCGTGGGAGCCATGGCCTGGGGACGCCTGGCCGGATACGACCAGATCATCTCGTTCGACATGGGCGGCACCTCGACCGACGTGTCCCTGTGTCCGGGCGGCCTTCTGCACACGAGAGAGTTCGAGATCGCAGGCCAGCCGGTGGCCATCCCGGTGATCGACATCCATACGGTGGGGGCCGGGGGCGGATCCCTGGCCCGAGTCGACCCAGGCGGGGCACTCCGGGTCGGTCCGCAATCCGCCGGTGCAGAGCCCGGGCCGATCTGCTACGGGAAAGGAGGCGACGGCGTTACGGTCACCGACGCCCATGTTTGGCTCGGTCGACTGCCCGTCGACGGATTCCTGGGGGGTGAGGCCACGCTCGATCGGGACAGCGTCGAGCCCGCCCTCGCTGCCTTGGCCCAGGATCTGGGCACGAGCCTCGAAGAGGCAGCGGAGGGAATCCTCGCGGTGGCCGACTCGGCCATGGAGCGGGCTCTCCGTGTGATCTCTGTGGAGCGGGGGTACGACCCTGCGGACTTCGCTCTCGTTGCGTTCGGCGGAGCGGGAGGACTGCACGCCGCACGCCTCGCTCAGACGTTGGGTGCCGCCCGCGCCATCGTGCCACCGCTGCCAGGCCTGCTTTCCGCCTATGGGATGCTGGCGGCCGACGTGACCCGAGAGACGTCGCGGACGGTCCTGGTCTCCACGGAAACGCCTTCGGGAGAAGCCCTGATCGAGGCGGAATACGTAGAGTTGGAGAGCCAGGCGCTCCAAGCGATGCGTCAGGAGGATGTCGATGAGGCCACGATCACGCTGAGACGGTGGGTCGACGCCCGTTACGCAGGGCAGAGCTTCGAGCTCCGGGTGCCCGGGGAGAACTGGGTCGCCGCGTTCCACGATCTGCACGAGGAGAGGTACGGCTACCGTCGAGACGGGAGTCCGGCCGAGGCGGTTACGCTCCGCGTCGTCGCGTCGGCACCCGGACCCGAGCTGGCGCTCGAGCGCTTCGAACCCGCGACCGAGGCCGCCACCCCCGGCGCCACGCGGGTTCACGTGGACGGAGAATGGGTGGAGGCCGGGCGGATCTGGCGAGGTGAGCTGTCTCCTGGGCACGAGCTTCACGGACCCCTCGTGGTCTTGGAGTACAGCTCTACCACGTGGGTGCCGGAGGGGTGGCAACTGACCCTGGACGAGTACGGGAACCTCCACCTGGCGGCACAGTAGGACGGGCGCAGTGCTATCTTGGAACCGCCAATACGCTTCCGACCCGATGCTCGAACCGATGCTCGACAGGCCCCTAGATGAGTCCCTCTGACACCGACAACGCCCCTCGGCTCGTCCCAGCCGAGAAGGTGACGAACGGCCCCGATGCCGTCGATCCGCCCTACAAGTGGGCGGGCGTGGTCGCGTTAGCGGTAGGCCTTCTCTACACGCTGACCTTGGCTCCGACCACGGCGTTCTGGGACACGAGCGAGTACATCGCCACGGGTCACATCCTCGGGATTCCCCATCCGCCTGGGAATCCCCTGTTCGTTGTGCTGGCGCGCACCTGGGACATCTTGCTGGCCCCCCTCGGGATGTCGGTAGCCACCCGCATCAACCTCTTCTCAGCCCTGATGGGGAGTCTGGCCCACGGCCTCTGGTTTCTTTGTGTGTACCACGTGCTGGGATTCTTCTCCAGTGATCGGCGTTTCCGCTTGGTCGGCGCCGTAACCGCAGTGCTCGTGAGCGCAACGGCCTTCACGGTGTGGAATCAGTCCAACGTGAACGAGAAGGTCTACACGGTCTCCCTCTTCACCATCGCTTTGCTGACCTGGCTCGCCTTCCACTGGCGAGAGAACCTGGGCAAGGGTCGGGACGACAACCTGCTGGTGCTCATGGCCTTTATCCTGGCGCTCTCGGTGGGGAACCACCTGATGGCGTTCCTGGCCGCTCCGGCTCTGGGCGTGTTCATCCTGCTGGTATCACCTCGGACGCTGCTCAACTGGCGGTTGTACGCGGTTGGAGCCGTGGCGGTGTTCCTCGGCCTCTCCATTCATCTCTTCCTTCCACTGCGCGCGGGCCTAGCCCCGGTGATCAACCAGGCAGACCCGACTTGTCCGAGCGTGTGGAGCGCCCTGACCAGCATCGTCACGTGGGGGCAGGCGGGGTGTGCGGAACTGTCGGCGTCGCTTTCGAGGCAGCAGTACGACAAGCCCGCGCTCTTCCCGCGCTTGGCGTCCCTGGGATCTCAATACGCCAACTACCTTCAGTACTTCGACTGGCAGTGGGCTCGAGGGGTGGCGGGACCGGAGACGGTCTTCCCACTCCTCAGGCTCCCCTTCACGTTCCTGTTCGCAGGGTTGGGCGCCTACGGAGCGAGCCAGCACCTTCGACGCGACTCGGCCACGGGGGTCTACGCCCTGGTGCTGTTCGCGACCCTGTCGCTGGGCTTGGTCTTCTACCTGAACTTCAAGTACGGATACTCGCTCGCGTCGCCAACGCCGGGGCTCGAGTTCCATGAAGTGCGGGAACGCGACTACTTCTTCGTCGCCGGCTTCTCGATTTGGGGGCTCTGGGCCGGACTAGGAATCACGGCTCTCTGGCAGCGGTTCGCAGAGCGGCTGAACGGAAACTGGATGCGGGCAGCTCCTGTTTTGCTGTTGGCCCTCGTCCCGCTGATGCTCAATTGGTCCTGGGCGAGCCGTAAGGGCGACTACTCCGCCAGGGACTGGGGATACAACCTCCTCATGAGCGTCGAGCCCTACGCGGTGCTCTTCACGAACGGGGATAATGACACGTTCCCCCTCTGGTATCTGCAGGAGGCCGAGGGCATCCGCCGAGACGTCACGGTCATCGTCACGTCTTATCTCAACACCGGCTGGTACACCAAGCAGATTCGGGACCTGACCAGTCCCTGCCCCGACGACGTCGATCCCGAGCAGGACCCGACGACCATCGTGTGCCAACGTCCCTACAGCGCCGCCACGACGTCGGCGATGTATACCCACGATCGTGTCGAAGCCGAGAGGCAAAGCAAGATTGGGATCCTGATGGACGAGCCGGTGACGAGGCCACTGAAGTCGCTCCTTGCCCTCGAGGACTCCGTGATCGATCAGGTGGCGAGTCCGGCCGGGTACTTCGCGATGGATGAGGCCCGAGACTTCCGCCTCGGTCCGGTGATCGCCAGGCTGGACGGAGGTACGGTGGTCTTCCCGTGGCAGCAGTTCGCGCTGTCGCTCATCCAGAACAGTATCGACGACCGGCCCATCTACTTCGCCTCGAGCGGTAACGCGGCGCGTTCTCTGGGTTTGTCGCCCTATCTGGTCAGGCAGGGACTCGCCTTCCGGCTCAATCCAGGGCCTCCTGACCTGACCCCGACCAATATGCTCATCCAGGACCCCAGCCTCGTCCCTGTCACCGGTCCGTGGCTCGACGAGGTGCGGACCCGCACGCTGGTCGACGACGTGTTCATGCACCGGGGTGGGATCCCCGACGGGTGGCTGCATTGGCCCGACCGCTCGACGATCGGCATACCGCACTACTACGCATGGGCGTACGCCGCACTCGTGCAGGGCGCGCTCCAGGGTGAGGACCCGGATTCGGCGGCGCCGTACGAGGAGCGGTTGCTGGCTTGGCAGGCCCTGACCAGGTAGAGCGGGGGATGGCGGCGGCGTGACCTCGTCGGCTATCCTCATCCAGAACTGAATCCCACTGCCTGGAGGAACCCTGTGAGCAGCGTCCCGCAAAGCTTCGAGAGTCACGCCAAGTTGGTGCCCCTGTACCACTTCGTGGCATTTGGGCTCATCGCCGTCTACACCCTTTGGTCATTGTATGTCGTCGTGACCGCCTTCTCGGTCGGAGCACTCCTGTCTCTACTCTTCGCTGTTGGCATTCTGATCACGTTCTTCTTCGCCAGGGTCTTCGCACTTGGTGTGCAGGATCGTGTGATTCGTCTCGAGGAACGGGCCCGCCTCGAGCGCATTCTCGGGTCGGATCAGCGAGATACCATCCACGGGATGGAGACCGAGTTGCTGATCGGCCTCCGCTTCGCCTCGGACGGTGAGGTCGGCGAGCTCTTCAACGCGATCATCGCCGAGGGCATCTCGGACCGAGCCGAGGTCAAGAAGCGCGTGAAGAGCTGGCGGGCCGACAACCAACGGATCTGACCGCATAGACACCGCGTCCGATGGAATAGGCGTCGCGCCCGATCCGCCTCAGTCCCATGGTATCGAGGCGGAGATCATTCTGCGGCTCGTTCAAACCGTCGACCGCTGGTACGTGGGTTTGCAGGACGTGGCCCGCTCCGCCGGCATCCTGGGTTCGGGCCGTGAGTCCATCCAAGAGTCGGAGACGGACGGGATTCGGTACGCCGAGTTCCCGGACCTCGCGGACGAGGGCTGGCCAGGCTTCAGAATGGCGCTCCCCCCCGAGGCCACGTTCAGCCATGCCACCTCAGGCGCCTTCTACAGGGGTGCGCACTTTCACAGTGACTTGGTGCGCGAAGAGCTCGTGGTGAGGTACAAGGCGGCCGTACTGGACGCCGGCCTTCGCTACCAGTCCCGTGACGACCCCAAGGACGACTTCATACGGACAGGGGACCTTGGCGGCGATGTCCGAATTCGCGTCAGCCGCACCCGTCGGGGGCGCACCACGATTTCGATCGGGCAGTACCGGGACCGCGATAAGGTGGAAGCGGCCATTCTCGAGGCGGCGGCGCGAATAAGATGGGGTGAGTCCGACGAAGACCCGAGTGGGTCAGTGGACGCGTAGCTTCCCCACCCCGCTGCTGCGGACACGCGTTTGAGGGGCTCCCGCCCGGTCCACGCGCAGATCCACGATCCAATCGAACGACTCGGGGATCGTGTCCAGGATCTCGCCTCGGCAGAACAGTAGGATCTTCGAGACCTGTGGGAGCATGCTCCTGAGCAGACCGACGGCCCGGACCTTCGCCTCCGGTTCGAGTCGATCGAACGTATCTCCGAGCAGCACCTCGTCGAACTGAATGCCCTGAGCGACACCGAGGTGGATGAGCGCCATCCGGAGCGCAAAGAGGTAGGCTGCCACTTCCTCGTCGGACTGGAGCCGTCTCTCTCCCTCGTCCCGAATCACCGTCGGCTCTCCGTCGCCCGTGACGCCTACACCCAGCACGCCCCCGCTCGTCAGACGATTGAGGTACCGACCCGCTCGCGCGGCCAGCGTGTCTCGAGCGTCGGAGAGCAGCTCCGCCCGCAGAGCCTTGAGCGCCCGGCGACGCCGATCGATTTCTTCGTCCACGCCTGCGGTGGCCTGATCCTCACCCTGAGCGGACTTACGCCGATCCCTCGACGTTCCCGCCGCCCGGACGGCGGCGAGTGTGTCCTCGGCATCGGCCAGCTCCGGTAGGCGTGCGCGGAGACGCTCGACCTCTTCGGCACACTCTTCGATGGCGGCTTGGAGTCGAATTGCTTTCCCCTCGAGATCCTGCAGATGAGAGGGTTTGAAATCCAATTGCTCCCGCCGGCGCTTCCACCAGCTGCCGTCCTGAACGACCGACTCCCACTCCTCACGCAGCACCGTCAGGACCGACTCGTACCGCTCCGCGAGCAGGCGATCACAGGTGGGGCACTCGCTCTCGGGGCCCCCCACCTCGAGCTGCTGAAGCCGAACCTTCAGCTCGCGAGCCCGATCGCGATAAGCGAGAAGATGCGTCTCCGCGTCCTGTCTCTCACGGAGCCACTCCATGTTGGCGACCTCCATGTCGCCGCTCACCTCGACGTTGTCCGCCCTCATTTCGCGGAACTCCCGCTCCTTCATCAGCACGGCTTCCGGGAGCCGACGAAGTTCCTGGACCCGGGCACGGAGGTTCTCCACTCCGGAGTCCATCGAGGTAAGACTCGAGCTGGCTGAAGCATCCCCCTCGAGATTCGAAATCTCTCTATCGACGCCCTCCATCCCGAGCCACTGCGCCAACACTCGCACCGCGCGACGCCAGGCCTGTGCGGGCTCCGCCAGCCCGTGCCCGGCGACCAGCGTCGCAAGCCGTTCGTCTCCCTTCACCAGCGGGCCGGCGAAGCGCTCGAGAATCTCGCTGCGACGGGGTCCGTCGCCACCGATGAGCGCGGCCAACCCGGGACCCAACCGGAAGGCGGGTCGGTCCTGATCGAACGACGATGTGCCGATATCGAGGTGGCTCAACCTTCTATCTCCCTAGCCGCACCGCCGGCAGACAATCCTCCACCAGCTTTACTAGATCCTCGAGGC
The DNA here is from genome assembly GCA_965249725.1 of Longimicrobiales bacterium. Classification (GTDB taxonomy): domain Bacteria; phylum Gemmatimonadota; class Gemmatimonadetes; order Longimicrobiales; family Gaopeijiaceae; genus CBDDCX01. The sequence goes on along the minus strand of OZ252251.1, from coordinate 362,073 downwards.
TGTCGCCCTCCGCCGCAAGGCGCTCCGCGAGCCTCGACGCCAACCGCACTGCAGGCCGCTCCTCGGCCGATTCCCCTCCCGGAACATCATCGAGCTGGACCTCCAAATGCAGGGCCCGGCGTCGGTATTCCGGCAACAACCCATGAAGTAGGTTCAAGCGATCCGGTGGAAGCCCCTCTATGCGTATACGTACGATCTTCTCTTCGATTCCACCCGGAACCTCGTCCAGCACCTCCTGCACTCGCCCACGGAGTCGCTCCGGGCGATGCTCCTCAAAGGGAATCGGGGCCAAGGAGACCACCGGTCGACCGTGGATGGCGTGGAAACGCACCCGCCCAGAGTCCAGTTCGCACGTCAGGAAGCCCTTCTCCTCGGCAGCCTCCTCCCACGGCGTGGGACCAACCCGCTCGAGGGACCCCGCATAGTGCACGGGCCCACCGACCTGCCGGCGATGATGTTCATAGCCGAGCGCCACGTAGTCCCAGTCCGAAGGATCCAGTGCGAGCATGGACTCGTCCCCTCCATCGACCGACCCATAACCCACCAGCACGTTCCACTGGGCATCGGGGTTGGGAGCCACTGGTGGCGGTGGCCCCTGCAGCGTAGCCCGATGCGGAACGAGCGTCACGTTCAATCCCAACTGGGAGTAGTACACCGACCGCGTCGTTCCGGTCACCGCCTCGACCGCGGCCATCGTGTCGAACGTGGCCAGTGGCCCCGGATCCGCCACGGGGGGGGGAGTATCCCTCGCGCCGGCAGCGAGGAGCACCGGGGTGTCCGGCAGGGCCTCTCTGAGTGCCTGCAGGCCCTGGGCCAGGGCCACCAACGCGGAGTGGGGGGGCTCCGGCCGGTCGAACACGTCCCCCGCGACCACTACCGCGGCGGGCTTCAGCCCTATCACCCTCTCAACCGCCTGGTGAAAGGCGCGGGCCACGTCGGTTTCCCGGACATTCCGGCCCTGCTCCACGTGGGCGTAGGCACGATAGCCTAGATGCAGATCGGAGAGGTGAGCGATAATCACGAGAAGTGCTGCTCGGGCTCGAGCTCAGCCTCAGGTCCGGCCCCATGTTCGACTCCCGTCGGCGCGGCGTCGCCTCCGTCCAACACCTCCCGCAGGTCCCCTAGAACCGATCCCTGCATCAACGCCGTGCCAGAGAGCGCGACCAGGAAGAACAACAACAGAGACGGGGCCCCGAGGCGCGACAGTCCGGTCGACCCGCTTATGAGCACGCCGAGAGCAGCTCCCAGGGACGCGAACGCACCGGGGCTGCTGCGCACAACCCCCGCCGAAACCGAAGAAATCGCCGTGAGGAGCCGACCACAGGCATACAACGGCAGCGCTCCCAGCAGAGCCAGCCCAAGGGCCTGTGTACCCTGCTCAGCCCCGAATCCACCGCCGAAGGTCCACGCCACCGCAAAGACCGAGGCTGCCAGGAAGGCGATGAGGACGTTCAGCCAACGGATTCGGAGAGCCTCGACCGTTCTGGCCCAATCCCTGCCGCTCGAGGGTCCGGCAAGGCCCACACCAAATGCCAGGAGCTCCACCGCGACGATCAGCGTCAATGATCGCAGCATACCCTCGCCGGAATACAGTAGGAGAGCCACCGCGACCGCCGCGGAGGTGGCCGCGGCCGCACCCACCACAAAAGAGGGCACCCAGACCAGGCGGGTCCTCAACGAGTCGCCGTCTTCCACAAATCGACCTCGCTCGGGGCAGTCCAGTGGTAGAGAGGCACCTTTGATTTCCCCCAAGGGCCGGGATAGCTTTTCCGCATGGTCAAAGGCCTTCAGAGGATCCCGTTGCTCGGGATTGTAATGGTCGCCCTGGGATGCGACAACGTGGAGTGGGGAGGGGTCGACGTGGGCCTGAGAGCCCCCTCGGCACCAACGATCATGGAGACTCCCGCTCCGCCGGTCGACACGACCCAGGCCGTCGTGGATTCTACCCCCCCGGAGCCCGTCCTCCTTCTCGGACGCCGCATAGGGTCCGAGGCTTGGTTGGTGCCTGTCGCGGAGCTGCATCCTGATGGGCTGCATCAGCTTCCGGGTGCGGGATCAGGACAGGAGGCTCAGGCCTTTGGCGAGCGGTACTTTGCGGCAGGATCGACGTTCACTCTCTTCTCCGAAGGGGTGCGTGTGGGCACGCTGACCGCGACCGGCTACAGCGCGAGCAACGCGTATTGCGGGGGCAGGGCCCAGGTCAACGGTCCGATTGAACTGGTGCCCGGCGCTGCCGCGGCCACCACGTTTCTCGCGGTTCCAAGCGACATCACGACCTCGGTGGGATACGACGACTACGATCCGGTGGAGCAGACTCGAGACCTCAGAGTCACGTCCCTCAACATGATGAGGGAGCTTCTGCCCACCCTGGGATCTCCTTGGCCCGCATCCGTCCTCGGTGTCCGGCGCGATGTCCAGGTCTTCAACGGCGAGTCCTCGGTAGCTCCCACGGTCGTCGCAACCTTCGTGTACGAGGACTCTCTTCAGGTCGGACCGGCCCCAAGCAACGCCTACTCGGTGTTCCTCGTCGCCTCCGATCCCGACGGTCGTGGCTACCAGACCACCTACGTCGACCACAGGATCTGGAGCCAACACGGAAAAGGGGCGGCCCGCTACTTCGGCAGAATCGACGTCGATGGTGACAGCACCCCCGAACTCATTCTCGAGGTGGTCGGTGAGACATCCGTTTGGATCTCGGCCCTTCAGAGAGAAAGTGGCGGCTGGACAGAAGTGTATCGGGACTCTTGTGGCCTACCGGCGCCCGAGGGCGCCGGCGCGCCCTGAGGCCTCCGTCCGCATTCTAGTGGCCGTCAGCTAGTGGCTCCCGTCAGGGCCTGGCAGCGGTTCCTCCGAGCGGGCGTGTGGGCGCTTCTGGCCTCTCAGTTGGCCTGCGGAGGCGATGGGGAGCCCGGGAGCCGAGTCGGATCCGGGACCCAGGTGGCTCCGGCAGCCGGCTTTCCCTTGGAGGTCACAGACGACTCGGGTATGCGCCACCGCTTCGCCAGCGCCCCCACCCGGATCATTTCGCTCGTGCCCTCGGCCACGGAGACGCTCCTCGCGCTTGGGGTCCGGAATCACCTCGTCGGGCGCACCGACTACGACGATTTGGCGGCGCTCGCGGAGCTACCGTCTGTCGGAGGAGGACTCCAGCCCAACCTGGAGGTATTGGTCTCGCTCCGCCCAGATCTGGTCGTCCGATTCGGGGGGGAGTCGGATCGGGCTACCGCCGATCGTTTGAGTGATCTGGGCATTCCGCACTTCGCCATCCAGCCGGACGGCATCGCGGACGTCCGAGCGATCGTCGAGCGTCTTGGGGCGATCACTGGCACCGGCGACACCGTGGACTCGATTCTGGCGGGCATGCGGCGGGCTCTCGACGACGTGGCGGACCGAGTTGCCGGCCTACCCCGCAGAAACGTCATCTATCTGATGGGCGGTGAGCCACCGTGGGTGGCCGGTCCTGGGACCTATATACACGAACTCATGGCCGCCGGCGGGGCGGACAACGTCTTCGGCGACCTGGATGGTCTCTACGGCCCGATCAGTCTCGAAGAGTTGATTACACGAGAGGTGGATCTGATCCTGGTGTCTTCAGGCGAGGTTCCGCGCCAGCTCTCCGACGTCGATCACGCACCGGTGCCCAGCTGGGTGGAGGTGCCCGGGCCTCGATTGGGAGAGGCGGCCACAGCGATTGCTCGCCTGATTCATCCGGAGGCCTTCCGGTGAGGCGGTTCGCCTGGGCTGCAGCACTTCTCGTCGTCCTGATCGCCGCCTTCGTGTTGAGCATATGGCTCGGTTCGGTCGAACTCTCGCCGTCGGAGGTGGTAGCGGCCCTGACGGGTGGCGGAGATCCGGCCCTGCGACAGATCGTCGTCGAGCTGAGGGCCCCCCGGGCCGCGCTCGCCATCTTGGTCGGCGGAGGCCTGGCCCTGGCCGGAGCCGTCTTTCAGGCCTTGCTCCGTAACCCGCTCGCTGAGCCCTACATCCTGGGCATCTCGGGGGGGGCAGCGACCGGGGCGGTTCTGGCGCTGGCTCTGGGCCTGGTGGCCAGCCACTCCTGGGCGCTCCCGGCGGCATCCTTCGCGGGTGCCATATTGGCCGTGGTGCTCGTCCTGAGAGTGGCGTTGGCGGCGGACGACCGGGTCGACGTGCGAGTCCTCCTCCTCGCCGGGGTCGTGGTAGGAGCGTTCTTCGCGGCCTGTATCGCCTTCGTCTTGTCGGTCTCGGAGGCCCGCACAGTACGAAGCGCCGTTCTCTGGATGATGGGCAGCCTGGCCGGGGCCGACTGGGCAACCGTGGCGACGGTGGCCCTGTACACGCTACCGGCGGCCATACTGCTGGCCGGCCTGGCGCGCCCACTCAACTTGATGGCGATCGGAGAGGAGACAGCCGGCTACCTCGGCACCAACGTGGAGCGCGTGAAGAAGATGGCCTACGTGGTGGCCTCGCTCCTCACAGCGGCCGGCGTAGCCGCAACAGGCGTAATCGGCTTCGTCGGACTCATCGTCCCCCACGGAGTAAGGCTGGTTGCCGGATCGGACTATCGAACACTCCTTCCGCTGTCATTCCTGGCCGGAGCGGTCTTCCTGACGCTCGCGGACGTCGCAGCCCGGACCGTTCTCTCGCCGACCGAGATACCGATCGGCGTCGTCACGGCCTTCGTGGGAGTGCCTCTGTTCCTGGTCCTCCTGCGGCGCAGCCTGGGGAGCGGGGAGGGCTGATGTCGGACCGATCCAACGCCCTGGAGGCCGTCGATCTCACCGTGCGTTATCCGGGAGCGGAAGACGCGGCGCTGGACGGCGTATCCATGGTGGTCCCGCCGGGCGCCTTCTACGCAGTCCTCGGGCCGAACGGCTCCGGAAAGTCGACCCTCCTCAGGGCGTTGCTGGGCATGGTCCCGACGGCCACAGGAGAGACCCGTGTTTCGGGACGGACGGTTTCGGAGTGGAACCGGCGGGCGTTGGCCAGAGAGGTCGGGGTCGTGGCCCAGGCTGAGTCGGTCGCTTTCCCACTGACCGTGCGGGACCTGGTCGGCATGGGCCGTTATCCGTACCTGGGGCCGCTACAGGCGGAGACCCCAACCGATCGGGAGGCCGTCCAGCGGGCCATGGAACGCTGCGACGTCTGGGAACTCGGACACCGGTTCGTCTCGACCCTGTCCGGTGGAGAACTCCAGCGGGCACGAGTCGCCCGAGCCCTCGCCCAGGAGCCCGAAGTCCTGGTGCTCGACGAACCCACGGCCAGCCTGGACATCCGTCACGAGATGGAGATCCTCGAGCTGCTCCGCGCCTCGGCGGACGGGGGCATGACGATCTTCCTTATCACACACCATCTCGATCTGGCGGCCCGTTTCGCAGACCGGATGCTGCTTCTGGATCGGGGCCGCGTCGCGGCCGAGGGACGACCTCGCGAGGTCCTGCAGGAGAAGACGCTGCAGCAGGTCTACCAATGGCCCGTGTCCGTCGATGACGACCCGGGTACCGGTGTCCTGCGGGTAACGCCCCTCTCGGGAAGCTACCGGCCCTAGAGAGGCTGTTCCTGAAGCTGGACCCTAAGACTCGGCCTCTTCGAACAGAATCTTGTAGCTCTCGAAGCGATCCACGTCGATCTCGCCCGCGTCTAGCGCCTCACGCACCGCGCAGTCCGGCTCGTGCAGGTGGCTGCACCCTCGGAACCGGCAGCCGGGCGCGAGGGCCCGCAGTTCCGGGAAGCACTCGTCGAGATCTCCCTGCTTCACCCCCCAAACCCCGATGTCGCTGAAGCCCGGCGTATCCGCCACGAGCCCCCCACAGCGGAGCTGAATCAGCCGCGAGGACACCGTGGTGTGGCGGCCCGTACCGCTCTTGCGGCTGAGCTCACCGATCCTGAGGGCGTGCTCGGGCTCGAGAGCATTCACCAGGCTCGACTTGCCCACCCCGGAGGGCCCGGCCAAGGCCGCGATGCCGTGGCACACTTGCTCGGCGAGCCCGCTCAGGCCCTCACCGGTCTCGGCGCTCACCTTCAGGACCAGGTACCCGAGAGGCTCATACACGCTCTCAAGCTCCTCCGCGAAGTCTGCCGCGCCCTCCAGGTCCATCTTGTTGAGGACGACGACTGGGGTGACGCCACCATACTCGGCCACCACCAAGAGGCGGTCGATCAGATCACGGCGTGGCTTCGGCCTGCTGGAAGCGAAGACCGCGAGGAGTCGCTCGGCGTTGGCAACGAGGACCTTCGTGGACCGGCCTCCGAAGCGGCTACGCGTGATGGCCGTCTCGCGGGGCAGAATCTCCTCGATCACGTGTGTGTCGTCACCCGCCTCCGCGATGCGGACTCGATCGCCGATGACCACCTGATCGCCCGTACGCTGCTCGAGCTTGAGACGACCCCGTAGGGACGCCTCGACCATGCCTCCGCCCTCGAGGGCAACGGTGTACACCCCACCGCCGACCTGGTGGACCATGCCCGTCACTCGGTCAACCGGATAGGCGGCATACGAAAAAAAAACCCGCCCCCCACCGAGAACATCTCGTCTCGGGGCGGGCGGGGCTTTCCTGCTGGTGGATCACGCCGCGAACGACTCCAGCGCATCTCCCTTACCACCCTCGCGCAGCCTCCGGAGGGCCCGGTCACGGAGCTGGCGGATACGCTCACGCGTCACGCCCAGCATGTTGCCGATCTCCTCGAGTGTGTGCTCGCGCTCGCCCTCGAGACCGAAGTACAGGCGAAGCACGCGTGCGTCACGCGCCTCGAGGGTGTCCAGCGCGGCACCGACCGTCTCGGTCAGGAGCCGGCTCTCGACCTCTTGCTCGGGCTCGGCGGCCTCTTCGGTGATGAACCGCTCGACGAGCTGAGAATCCTCACTGTCGCCGATGGGGGCATCGAGCCGAATCTCTGCGGCGTTGAGCGTCTGGAGAGACTCGATCAACTCCGGCGTGAGGTCCGTGGCCGCGCTCAACTCGTCCGACGTGGGCTCGCGATTCAACTCCTGCTTGAGCCGCTCCTTCTCACGGAAGATGCGCGCCAGGTCGGAGGCTCGGTTCAGGGGTACCCGCACGGCCCGACCGTGATTGGCCAGAGACGCGAGAATCGCCTGCCGAATCCACCAAACCGCGTAGCTGATGAACTTCACGCCCTGCTCCGGATCGAACTTCCGGGCGGCCGTCACCAAGCCGACGTTGCCCTCTTGGATCAGGTCCGTGAGGGCTACGCCCCGGTTCTGATACTTCTTGGCCACACTGATGACGAATCGAAGATTCGCTCGTGCGAGCTCTTGGATCGCATCCTGGTCACCTTTCTGAGCGAGGGCACCAAGCTCCTTCTCCTTGTCGGGAGTGATGAGCTCATGGCGACTTACGTCCCTCAGATATTGATCCAGGGCGGTCTTTTCTTCGATGCTAGCGTCGAAGCCGGCCAGGGGATTGCGTCCCTTCCGCTTCCGCGTAGTTGCCGTAGCCATCGAAAATCTATGCTCCTAAGTACTCGAGTTTGTCATTGCTAATCAGCCGATCCTCGACCGACCGCTGCATGCGTAGGATATGCAGCCGTTCAAGATATCGACATACCGATTTCTTGTCCAGATGTTTCGAGAGCGTATTGGACACCGGACCACGAGAGGGGTTCCCACTCGTGGGAACGCACAAGGCCACCCGCGACGTGATCTCCATAGCTTCGGCGCCAGCCCTCAAAGGGCGGTGGATCAGGCAGGTCGGTGACCACCCTGTGCTAACCCTGCGGCCCCCTTCGGTTCCCCGCAATTCGGGTGATTCCGCAACACGCCGGACCGTCTCTCTTCGCTTTGCGCATCATCACGCTGTGGTTAAGCTTTTTGCTCGATCTTCTCTCACCTTGGAGCATACTTGGCACTCACGTGGCGGGTGGCAGGCACGTCGGACCCGGGGCTCAAGCGACGCCGTAACGAAGACACGCTGCTCCTCGACGAGGCCGCCGGCATCGTGATCGTAGCCGATGGAATCGGGGGCCGCCCGGCGGGTGACTTCGCCTCCGCAGAGGCCGCCCGGAGCATCCGGGAGCACCTCACCTCTGAAGAGTCGACCCGGGGCTGGGGCGAGAGAATGACGGAGGCGGTCGCCTTGGCCAACCACAACGTTTGGCAGGCCGCTCTCGTGGAGCCGGAGCGCGCCGGCATGGGCACCACGGTGACTGCGCTCTCCCTACAGGACGACTCGGACCAGTGGGTCATCGGCCACGTCGGTGACAGCCGGGCCTACCTCTATCGGGACGGAACACTCCTCCGCATCACTCGCGACCACACGGTCGTGCAGGCGCTGGTGGAATCAGGGGCGTTGACCGTATCGGCCGCCGGAGAGCACCCGCTCCGCCACCTGATCAGCCGGGCCGTCGGGACTGGAGTGGAGGTCGAGTCCGATATCTTCGACGGATCCGTCCAGGCCGGCGACATCTTCTTGCTCTGTACCGACGGACTGGCCGGCCTAATGACGGACGCTGAACTCGAAGAGGCACTTCACGGCCTCACTTGGGACGGTCTCGAGGAGATGACGTCGCGACTCGTAGCCGAGGCGCACAGCAGGGGGGCGCCGGACAACGTGACCATCGGGTGGCTGGCGCTTGGGGCCGCCTAGGCCTGGCGCGTGATCCGCTCCAGAACCGAATCACGGTCCAACGAACGCCGCTCGAATGTGAAGACCCTGAGGACCCGGGTCGTCGTGTAGAGCTCCTGCGCCAGGCGCGGTAGATCGATGAGTCCCGGCAATCCCCCCAGACCCAGACGTTGGACCTGTCCGCCCCGTCTCTCGATCAGCAGATCCAACTGAAACATGGCTCGCTTGGCCGGGAAGTCGATGACGACCTCGCCGGGCTCCAGCCCGACCTCTTCAGCCAACTGATCCTCGACGGACCGCTTCATGGCCGTCTCGGAGACCGCCCAGTCCTCCACCACACGATCGCCCAATTCGGCCGCGGTCACCTCCAACGCACGCTTCGGTAGCTTTCGGGCTCGGAGCGCGGGGAGCCACCGGGTCGCGAGCCGCTCCGCGATGGGGCTGTCGGACGCCCGAGCCCGTCGCGTCGTCTCGTAAATCAACTCCTCGTCGGTAGGCCCGACGAGTTCCTCCGGGTCCAGGATTTCGTCCTGCACAGCCTCGTCGACAATGCGTTTGTACAGACACGTGGCGGCGCGTACAGCGTGATGCCAGTAAACGTTCCTGAACATCTGGTACTTGGCGAAGAGCAGCGACTCGAGAGCCGCCACCGCTTTTTCCTGCACGCCGACCTCCGTCCTCCCCGTCGCAGGGTCGGTAAGGATCGCGATCCCCTGTAGAAGCCGGTCCACATCGACCTCGCCGTACGGAACCCCGCAGAAACGGGCGTCACGTCGGAGGTACTCCATCTTGTCCAGATCCAAGCTGCCCGCCACCAGCCCACCGAGCGGGTTCTCGCTCTCTCCACGGATCAGAGCGTGGATCTTGGGCCCGACATCGGGTCCGATGGTCGCCAACGCCTCATTCAGCTCGGGTGAGTCGAAGAAGCGCGCGCTGATCGCTTCGTGATCCCCCGGCAGGAGGTCAGTTTCCAACTCCTCGAGGGCGTGCGAGAACGCGTAGTGACCGATGTCGTGTAGGAGCGCCGCGTAGGGCACCAGCAGAGCCTCATCCCCGATATCCTCGGGCATGCGACGCGTCTCCTTCAAGCTTCGGATCGCCGTTACGGTAAGATGATAGACCCCGAGGGCGTGGTCGAATCGGGTGTGGGTCGCTCCGGGATAGACGAGGTGGGCGAACCCGAGCTGGCGTATGTAGCGGAGGCGCTGGAATGCCTGCGTGTCTACGATGCGGACGGCGGTCTCATCGAGGCGGATCGTGTTCCATAGTGGGTCCCGAACGATCCGATCGCGGCTCTCTGAAGACATGGGCGGACGTTAGCGGTTCTGCGCCTCGCGGAGCAATGGCTCTTTGGGACAGCGCCCTTTATACTTACCGAACGAAAAGCGAAAGTCCTGTGACTCCGACACCCATAAGCGTGCCGACCTCCGCCCTCCGCGAACACGTACGCACCCACGCCGAAAACCGACCGGGCGTCTACCAGATGCTCGGCGTCGATGGGCACCCCCTTTATGTGGGAAAGTCGGTCCGGGTCAGGACCCGCCTGCTCTCCTACTTTCGGGCACCGGCGGGCGACAAGGCCGCCAATCTGATCCGCGAGACCGGCCGGATCCGGTGGGAGTACATCCCCAACGAGTTCTCGGCCCTGGTACGGGAGATGAAGCTCATTCAGCGGTGGCAACCCCGCTTCAACGTCCAGCACAAACGCAAACGTGCGTATGCGTTCGTGAAGCTGACCCGCGAGTTGGCCCCTCGCGTCCTACCCGTGACCAGGGTCATCGCGGACGGATCCATCTACTTCGGGCCGTTTCCGGCCGTGGGACAGGTGGGGAGCACGGTGCGTGAACTCGCGCACGCCGTGGGGTTGAGGGACTGCCCCGGGCCCACCCCGGTGTTCTTCGACGACCAACTGGAGATCTTCAAGGGCAGACGCACTCCGTTGTGCATGAGAGCGGAGTTGGGCACGTGTCTCGCTCCGTGTTGCGGTGGTAGTACCGGAGACGCCTATCAGAGGCAGGTCGACGTGGTACGCCGGTTCCTCGAGGGTCGGACCCGAGAGCCCTTGGTCGGTCTCGAACGTCGCATGGAAGAGGCCGTGGACCGCCTCGACTTCGAGTATGCGGGAGTCCTCCGGGATCGCATCGAACGGCTCCAGGCCTTCCAAGACCGACTGGCCGCGTTCCGAGGACGTGTGGAGAGCCTGACGTTCCTCTATAGAGTGACGGGCTTCGCGGGGGACGATCGCCTCTATCTGATCCGCCGGGGCCGCATTCAGCGCGATTACGTGTATCCCAAGTCCGCGCGGGATCGCATCCGTGTGTCGAAGGCCGTGGAGGAGATCTACCGGAGCGCCGATCGCGGTCCCGCGGCGCTGCGACCACACGATGCGGCGGAGATCCTGTTGGTGGCGCGCTGGTTCGAACTCCGACCGAAAGAGATGAAGCGGACCGCCACCCCCAAGCAGTGGCTCGAGCATGGATCCATTCGTCGGCGCCGCCGAAGCAAACGAAGCGTGCCGGCGTGACCGATCATCTCGTGGGCCTTCGAGTCGTGGATCTCACGCAGAATCTCGCGGGCCCGTACTGCACGCAGATCCTCGGCGACCTCGGAGCGGAGGTCGTGAAGATCGAGCCTCCCAACGGAGACTCCGCCAGAGCCTGGGGTCCACCGTTCTGGGGCGGTGAGAGTCCGCTGTTCCTGAGCGCCAACCGCAACAAGCGGAGTATTCGTCTGGATCTGAAAAGCGACGCCGGACGGGAGGTAGCGTGGAGGCTCATCGAGCAGGCCGACGTGTTCGTGCAGTCCCTCCGAGGCGGTGTCGTCGAGAAGCTCGGTCTGGACTACGAGTCCGTGAAAGCGAGGCGACCCGGGATCATCTACGTGTCCGTGACCGCCTACGGGCCGAACGGGCCCCTCAAGGACCTGCCCGGATACGACCCGCTCATGCAGGCGTACAGCGGCATCATGTCCGTCACCGGTCACCCTGAAACCGGTCCGGCACGCATAGGGGGTTCGGTCGTGGACTACGGCACGGGCATGTGGGGAGCGGTGGGCGTCCTGTCGGCTTTGCACAAGCGCAGCGAGACGGGGGAGGGCTGCCACGTGACGACGGCGTTGCTCGATACGGCCCTCGGTTGGGTCTCGTATCACCTCATGGGATACCTGGCCGACGGCACCGTGCCCGGCCCCATGGGGTCTCGCTTCGGAATGATCGCGCCCTACGGCGCGTTCCCCACGAGTGACGGGCAATTGATGATCGCCGCGGGGAACGACGTTCTCTTCGACAGGCTGTGTGAGGCGCTCGAGCTTCCGGAAGTCGCGCGTGACCCACGCTTCGAGACGAATCCGGCCCGGGTTGCAGGGCGCGACGCGCTCGATGAACTGCTCGCCGAGGCGACGCGAAGGCATTCCACCCTGGAGCTCTGGGAACTCATGGGGCAGCACTCCGTCCCCGCCGCTCCGATTCAGGACATGAAAGCGGTCACCGAGGATGCGCAGGTCGACGCGTCCGGTATGCTCCCCGAAGTCGATCATCCGGAACTCACGGACTATCGAGACGTGGCGATGCCCGTTCGCTGGGACGATGAGCGCCCCGCGACGCGGAGTACGCCCCCTCGGGCGGGAGAGTACACGCGTGAGGTCCTGACAGAGCTCGGATACGGTCCGGCCGAAATCGAAGATCTGCTGGGTGGAGGAGCCGCTAGCTAGGAGCCGCAGTAATCGTCAGGCCTCTAGGCAGAGGCAGGTGCCTCTACGAGGTAGGCACCTCTAGGTCGAGGCAGGTGCCTCTACGAGGTAGGCACCCGAACCGCATCCCGAACGGCATCCATCTGTTCAGCGGCGTCTTCTGGGGCCGACGTGGAGAGGCTGACCCCGATCGTCAAGGCGAATCCCACCACGAAGCCGGGGATCATCTCGTACAGCTCGTAGAACCGCTCCTTGAACAACAGAACCCAGAGCACCGCAGCCAAGAAGCCCCCCACCATGCCCGCGATGGCACCTGCACGTGTCGTCCTCTTCCAGAACAGAGAAGACAGAACCACCGGTGTGAACGCGCTCGCCAGACCCGACCAAGCGAAGAGTATGAACCAGAAGATCGCGCGGGCCTCGGTGAGCGCCGCCGCGAGCGCCACCGCTCCGATGACCACCGTGACTCCCTTCCCGTAGAGGGAGAGCTGCCGTTCCGTGACGTCGGGGTGGAAGATCTGTTGAATGATATCCCGCACGACCGCCGAAGACGCGAGAATCAGCAGAGAGTCCACCGTAGACATGATGGCGGCGAGGACCACCACCAGGAAGATCCCGGTGAACAGCGCCGGGAACAGCTCGCTGCTCATCACGGGAAGGATCGTCTCTTGATCCAGGAGCCCCGGGAACAGCACCCGGCCGGCCATCCCCCCCAGAACCGCCCCGATGTCGAAGATCAGGATCACGAACACGGCGATCCTCCCGCCGTGGACGATGTCTCGATGACTCCGAGCGGCAATGAAGCGCGTGAGAAGCTGAGGCGCTCCCATGAAGGCCAGGCCGATCGCGATGAACCCGGCCACGTCGGCGAAGCCACGAACGCTCAGACCGTTTGCCCCCATGAGGCCCAGGAGGTTTGCATCTTCCGCACGCAGGCCCGCGATCATCTGTGGCCAACCGCCCACCGCCGCGATGCCCACGATCGGGAGTACGGCCAGGCAGATGAGCATCAGGACGCCCTGGAGAAGGTCGCTGTAGGCCACCGCCTTGAAGCCACCCACAGACGTGTAGTAGAGGATGACCGCGGCCCCGATCCAGACGCCCATCGAATAGCTGGTGCCCAGGAACGACCCGAAGGCCTTGCCCGAGGCCGTGAGTTGAGCCGCGGTATACGCCGTGACCATGCTCACGATGATGACCATGCTGATCACTCGCATGACATGGCCGACATCGTGGAACCGGGACTCCAGGTAGTCCGGAACCGTGATGGAGTGGTACCGGTCGGTGTATTCCTTGAACGGCCGGGCCACGTACTTCCATGCGATGAGGACACCGAGGAACTCGCCGAGTACGACCCAGAAGGCGTGGAACCCGACGGCGTACCCCATGCCCGTGAGCCCCAGCAGCAGCCAGGCACTCTCACCCGTGGACGTAGAGCTGAAGGCGATGACCCAGGAGGGAAGCTGCTTCTCGGCTACGTAGTACCCGGCGACACTCCCCGACGACCGGCTCCCCCACGCCCCGAGGGCCAGGAGGACGAGCAGGTAGACGACGAGTACCGCGATGATGACGGTCACGTACTCAGCATCCGCGTGCCGACACTAAGCGCCCTCGACCCGGTGACAGGCCCGCTCCAGGCGCTCCAGCCCCTCGGCCATCTCGGCCTCGGTGATCAGCAAGGACGGCCCGATGCGGATGACGTGGCCATGCAGGCCTCCGACGCCGATGAGCAGACCCTCCGCTTTGGCGGCCTCCAGCAGCGCCTTCGTCTTCTGGGGAGACGGCTCCTTTGTGTCCGGGTCCTCAACCAACTCCATCGCCTGCATCAGGCCCATCCCGCGAACGTCGCCGATCCACCGGAAGCGCGCGTAAAGCTCCATGAGCCCGGCGTATAGCTGTGCTCCACGCTCCGCGGCGCGCTGAGGCACGTCCTCCTCCACCATGACCTCAAGCGTGGCTGCGGTGGCGGCCATGGATACCGGGCTGCCTCCGAACGTGGAGATCGTCTTTGCTTCCCACGACGCGGCGATGTCCGGACGTGTGATCGTGGCGCCTACCGGCGCTCCGTTTGCGATGCCCTTCGCCATGACCATGATGTCGGGCTCTACTGATGCGTGCTCGATGGCGAACCAGCGGTCACCGGATCGGCCAAAGCCGGACTGCACCTCATCCGAGATGAAGAGCCCGCCATGCGACCGGATGATCTCGGCGGCCCGCTCGAAATATCCAGGGGGCGGCATGATGTACCCGCCCACACCCATGATGGACTCCGCGATGAACGCGGCCGGCCGGCCGTTGGTCGTCGTCCGGATGACGTCCTCGAGATCGTTCACGAAGGCGTCCGTACAGCTCTCGTCGCACGGCTGCTTGAACGGGCACCGGTAAGGGTAGGGGGTCAGCGTGTGTTTGATGCCCGGGAACGTGGTGGCCATGGGCCGCCACACGCTCACCGCCGTAATGTTGGTGGCGAGGAAGCTGCGGCCGTGGTAAGCCTGCCTCAGAGCGATGATCTCGGTCCGGCCCGTATGCAGGCAGGCCATGTGGATGGCCGTCTCGATGGCCTCGGTGCCCGAGTTCGTGAAGAAGGTCTGGCTCAGCTGACCCGGCGCGATGTCGGCCAGCCTCCGGGCGGCCTCTACTTGGGGCTCGGTCACGTAGAGCGTCGACGTATGGCCGAGGCGAGCCATCTGCTCCTGGGAGCGGGTCACGACCTTCGGATTGCAGTGCCCCACCGAGGTCGTGAGGATGCCGCTGAACAGGTCGAGATACTCCTCACCGTCTACATCCCGCACTCTCACGCCGTCGCCCTCTGCCAACACGACCGGATCGTCGTATAGAGGCTTCACGGCTGGGAAGATGTACTCCTTCTGCCCCGCCATGACGGCCTGGCTCTTCAACATCGTTTCCGCTCCGCTGGTCTCCATCCTACCTCCATGGTTGTGGCGTGGGGCCGCGGAGCCCCCATCCGATCAAGACGGCTGCCGATCAGGTGTTGCTCGGGAAGGCGTACTTCGTCCCCTCCCTGATTCCTGCCGATGGCCATCGCTGGGTTATGGTCTTACGACGCGTGTAGAAACGCACTCCATCCGGCCCATAGGCGAAAAGGTCGCCGAAGAGAGAGCGCTTCCAGCCGCCAAAGCTGTGGTACGCGACCGGAACCGGAAGCGGGACGTTGATGCCCACCATTCCGGCCTTGATGTGGTCGCTGAAGTAGCGTGCGGCCTCGCCATCGCGCGTGAAGATGCAGGTGCCGTTGCCGAACTCGTGCCCATCGGTGACGTCCATGGCTTCTTGCATGGTGTCGGCGCGAACCACACAGAGCACCGGCCCGAAGATCTCGTCCGAGTAGATGCGCATCTCGGGCGTCACGTTGTCGAAGAGGCAGGCACCCAGGAAGAAGCCGTCCTCGTGACCCGGCACCTCCAGGCCCCGGCCGTCCACGACCAGGTCGGCGCCTTCTTCCACACCGAGGTCTACGTAGCCCCTCACCTTCTCGTAGTGCTCGTTGGTCACCAACGGACCCATGTCGTTCCCGAGCTCACAGCCGGCGCCCACCTTCATCTGCTCGATGCGCTCCCTCAACCCGGCGATCAGGGCGTCCCCTGTCTCCTGCCCGACCGCCACGACGACCGAGATCGCCATGCAACGCTCGCCGCAGGAGCCGTATGCAGCCCCCATCAGCGCGTTGACCGCGTTCTCCATGTCGGCGTCGGGCATCACGATGGCGTGGTTCTTCGCGCCCCCCAGTGCCTGCACGCGCTTGCCGTTGGCCGTCGCAGTGCGGTAGACGTGCTCGGCGATGGGCGTGGACCCCACGAAGCTGACCGCCTGAACCCGCTCGTCGCTCAAGAGCGTGTCCACCGCCTCCTTGCCGCCGTTGACCAGGTTGAAGACACCATCCGGCAGACCCGCCTCCTTCAGGAGCTCGGCCGCCAGCATGGGAGCGCTCGGATCCCGCTCCGAGGGCTTGAGAACGAACGTGTTCCCGCAGACCAGCGCGATGGGGTACATCCACATCGGCACCATGGCCGGGAAGTTGAACGGCGTGATGCCGGCGACCACGCCCAGCGGCTGAAACTCGGACCAGCTGTCGATGGACGGACCGACGTTCTTGCTGTACTCGCCCTTCAGCAGATCGGGAGCGCCACATGCGTACTCGACGTTCTCGATCCCCCGCTGAAGCTCACCCGCGGCATCCTCGAGCACTTTGCCGTGCTCTTCGCTCAGGAGAGCCACCAACCGGTCGGCGTTCTCCTCGAGCAGCTCCTTGTATCGGAACATGACCCGGGCCCGCTTGGCCGGCGGCGTGTCTCGCCAGGCCGGGAACGCCGCGTGGGCTGCCGCTATCGCCTGCTCGACCGTCGCTTTGTCGGCGAGGGCCACGTGGCGGACGATGGCTCCGTTGGCCGGATCGTAAACGGCCTGGCTACTGCCGGAATCGGTCACTGCCTCGCCGTTGATGAAGTGACCGACCACGGGAATAGCAGTTCCGGTGTCGGTTGCCGTCAGTGTGTCAGTCATGATGGTGGTCGCCTTCCAGGGGGGGCGGACTCCCGTGGGGTGTGTCAATCCCAGTGGTTGGGAGTGGATGGAGGCGCCCCCTCCCTCGGGGACGCCTCCTCACAAAAGCCGGTGGCCTAGGGGCCTCCGCTCCGGAGTCGCTCTAGAGCCTCGGTCGCCTGCTCATCGTTCGGTGCGATCTGGAGGGATTTCTCGTACGCCTCGATCGCCTGATCCGTCCGGTCCTCGAAGGCGTGGATCTGCCCCTTGAGGTTCCAGGTCGGTACCGACTCCGGATGGTGCTGGAGATTCAGGTCCACGACCGTCATGGCCGCGTCGGCGTCGTCCCGGACCAAGGCCTGAGCCACGTCCACCAAGGACCGCGCACCGAAGTCGTACGCGCCACGGCCGAAGTACTCGTCACGCAACTCGTTGTACCGCGCCTGCAGGGCATCGAGGCCCCCGTCCTGCTCCGCCCAGGTGAGTTCCTGCACGAGTGTAGCAGGTCGCGTCATCCCCGAGTGGCAGGTGGCGCAGCTTACCTCCCGATGTTGCGCAGCTGCCGATGCCGTCGCGACGGGTTCGGCCGCCTCGTCCTCATGCTCCTCGACACCCTCTTCGTGCTCATGCTCCGCAGGTTCGGGCTCTGCGTGCTCATGCTCTTCGGCTCCCTCGTCATGCTCCGCCGCGGCGGGCGCATGCTCGTGGGGAAGCTCGTGCAGGTGATCGCCGTTGATGGCTGCGACCATGGTCATCATGAGGCGGGCAGCCACCTTCGTCTCCTTGTCGTCCGAGGCGAAGTCGTCGTCGGCCGACTCAAGGTCGTCAGAGACCATGTGGCAATAGGAGCACCGCACGTCGAGCGCCCGGGTGAAGCCCCGCATGACACTGGTGATCTCGCGCCGACTGATGTCGTCCGGCAGCAGCTCGAGGTTGGTGAACTCGTCGGGGATGCCCTGGGCAGCCACCGGCACGGGCGTGAGCGCCAATACCAGCAGTCCTGCGACTGCACCAGCGCGAAGTTGGAATCTGACATCGACCATCACGGCACTCCTCCATTCAACGAGATCATTCGAGACGGCAATCTAAGGGTCTGAGGGTCGTTCCTGCGAGCTATTTGCGCCTTCAACCCCCGCCCATCTTCAGGATGGCGTCGAACTCCTTCTTCCGGACCGGTTGGACCGAGAGCCTGGAGTTGTTCACCAGGACCATGTCGGAGAGCGCCTTCACGGCCTTGATGTCGTGAAGGGACACCTCCGACTTCAGCTTCTTCACGAACCGTACGTTTACCATCCACCAGCGCGGTTTCTCTTCGTTGGACTTGGCGTCGTAGTAGTGGTTTTTCTTGTCGAATTGGGTGAAGTCCGGGTAAGCCTCCTTGATCACGCGGGCTACTCCCACCACACCCGGAGGCGTCTGCTGGCTGTGGTAGTAGAGCACGTCGTCACCCTTCTTCATCGCCATCATGTGATTGCGGGCCTGATAGTTCCGCACGCCCTCCCAATAGGTCGTCTTGTCCTTCTTGAGGTCGTCGATCGAGTAGACGTGAGGCTCGCTCTTCATGAGCCAGTAGGATTTGGGCATGGTCACTCTTCGCTCGGGTTGGGATGCGGGGAGGGGTCTCCTTGGCCTGCTCGGTGATTCCCGAGCGGCTCCCCCGATCTACGGGCTCGGAGATTACGCCTAGAACATCATGCTTGACAACTGATAGTGATGTGTCATAGTGTGCTGGTACACTAATACACTTTCTGTCGAAACGTCTTCAATGTTCGATAACATCGACCCACGGAGCCCCACACCGCTCTACGAGCAGATAGCGGGGCGCATCCGCCTGGCCGTGGCCTCGGAAGAAGTCCAACCGGGAGAACCACTGCCCTCGGTACGCCAACTCGCTGCGCTCTTGCGTGTCAATCCGGCGACCGTGGTACAGGCGTACCGCGACCTGGAGGCGGAAGGATTCGTGTCGATGCGTCACGGAGCCGGAACGTTCGTCGAGGAAGTGCCGGTGAAGTACAGGGACGAGGAGTTGGAGGAGCAGGGCCGCAAGCTCGTGCGACATCTGATGAGCGACGCGGCCCGAATGGGGATCTCCAGTGACATTCTGAGACAGGCCCTCTCGAGCGAGTTCCACAATGGATCCAATGAGTAACGCCATCGAGCTGCGGGACGTCGGCTACAAGGCCGGGGAGTCCTTCGAGATCCGCAACCTGACCGTGAAGGTCCCGTACGGATCGATCTACGGATTCCTGGGCCCCAACGGGTCAGGGAAGACCACGACGATTCGGTTGTTCACCGGAATGCACCGGCCGCTCCGCGGAGAAATCTCGGTCCTGGGTTATGCGATTCCGAAGGATGCGCCGCGGGCTTTGGCGAAGGTCGGCTACGTGCCGGAAAGCCCTCACCTTTACGAGGCTCTCACGGTGGAGGAGTCGATCCGGTACCACTCGGCCTTCTACAAGACGTTCGACCAGGCGTGGGCCGATGAGTTGCTCGGCCGCATGCGGCTGAAGCACGACCAACGCATCGGGCGCCTCTCCAAGGGCGAGACCGGCAAGCTCTTGATCGTCCAAGCCCTCGCCCAGAAGCCGGACTTGCTCGTGCTGGACGAGCCGACGGACGGTCTCGATCCGGTCGTGCGGAGAGAGGTTCTAACGGCCGTCCTGGACTATGTGTCGACGGCGGGAGCCACGGTCTTCATCTCGAGCCACCTGGTCCATGAGTTGGAGCGAATCTGCGATTGGGTCGGCGTGCTCGACGACGGAGAACTCGTGGCAGAGCTGCCTATGCAGAGCTTCAAGAACGGCATCAAGCGTATTCGTGTGACCGACGCCCCCGCGACAGCCGGTGACACCCCGTTCGTCCTCCTTGCCCGCAGCTCGAGTAACGGCCTGGCGGCAGGAGAAACTTGGATTGTGCGAGGATGGCAACATCCGATGACGCAATACTTCGACGGTGTGGGAGCCACAGTCAGGGAGATCATAGACCTGGACCTCGAAGAGGGCTTCGTCGAGCTCCTTCGTTCCTCCCGTCCCAACCCGAGCCGAGGGTAGAACCATGTTTCAACAGATTCTCTACACCCAGTGGAAGTCGGTCCGGCTCGGGCTGCTCCCGATGGCGATCGTGTCGTTCGCGCTGCCGTTGCTGGCGGTGCAGGATCTCGCGCCTCCAAGCGACGCGTCCACGGCGGCTCGTGCCGAGGAGATCTTCGGCAGCTGGCAGATCTGGCTTCCGCTCTTCCCGAGCCTGGCCGTCGTAGTCGGAGTCGTACTCGCCCTCAACGCATGGAATTGGGATCACCGCGCCGAGCATGTGTACTCGCTTTCGTTGCCTGTCCCGCGATGGAAGTACGTGTTGCTCAAGATGGGGGCCGGTGGTCTCCTTCTGACTCTCCCGATAGTGGCCATGGGGGCCGGTACTTTCCTTGCGGCCGGAAGTCTCGATCTCCCCGCGGGCCTCCATGCCTATCCGGCCGCGTTGACCACGCGATTCCTGATGGCCGCAGCGATCGTCTACGGACTCCTCTTCGCGATGGCCTCCGGAACGGTCCGCACAACCAGTATCATCCTCGCTGGGGTGCCGATCCTGCTCATCGGCGGCGACGCGGTAACCGAATTCATCTCGACCCTGTCCCCCGAGTTCGAGTGGAGCATGGGCGTATGGGTGACGCAAGTCGTGACGGAGTGGCCAGGCCCCTTCGAGGTGTTCTTCGGCAACTGGAACCTGATCGATGTGTAGGGCCGCGCACCCCGACATTCGGCGCGCACTTCGGCTGGGGCTGCTCGCGGCGTTCGTACTCGGCACCACGAGCCACGCGGCGGCCCAGGAGGGACAGCCTGACCTGTCGAGGCTCACAGCCCGCCTCGATTCGTTGAGGGAAGCCAGCACGCAGGCCAACCATGCAGCAAACGTCCGGGATTCGATTCGTTGGCACGAGCAGCTCGCTGGCGACAATGCGATCGACACGCTCCAGGTCGGCCCCTTCTTCGTGATCGCTTCCAAGGACGAGGCGCGGACCGCGAAGAAGTACTTCGATCACGCGTGGGCAGGCTATTCCGAGATCGTCGGTACCGCCCCCAGTCCCCTGGATCGCCACCTCTTTTCTTTTTTGGGCAAGACCGATTCGCGCTGGAGGGATCCGGATCTGGGCATCGAAGACGCCACCGTCGTGGACGCCAGGTGGGCCCCCGGATCGAGAGAAAGCTTCGTCAGCAAGCGAATGGGCGTCGTGCTCAATCAGAGCCTCCCGGAGGACTTGGCTCGATGGACCGGCGGCTTCTTCCTTCCGTCGGATCCTGATCAGGAGTTGGAGTGGACCTATCGGCAACTGGTCATGACCCGATCCAGCGCCGTAGCAGACTGCTACCACGGCGTCCTGACACGGTGCTGGGACGCATTGGGCCTGGATCATCAGTCGGAGTGGTCGACGTCTTGGTATGATGCAGACGACCGTATCGCCTTCGTCGCCGACCGCTACGCACTCTTGGAAGACTCGCCACAAGTCGGCGCTTGTGTGGAGCGCCATCTGGACGACCCCTGCTTGGAGCTCATGTCGTCCTGGGAACACGACGAGGCGATCCCGCTGTACACCACCGCACGAATGACATTGGTCGCACACGCTCTGTCTCTCGGGGGACCCGGCTCCTTCCAGGCATTGGCCGGCGCGGATGGAGCGATCAGAGACAGGCTCGCCGCAGCTGCGCGCGTTGCCCCCGACGCACTCATCACCTCGTGGCGTGAGGCCGTCATCGCTGCCCGGCCCCCCGTCGATGGAGGGGGAGTGCCGAGCCGACTCTCGTCGTTCGCATGGTTGCTCATACTCGCCGCTATTTCCATGAGGAGTACTCGATGGCGACTAGCATGAGGCGCTGGATCTCGTTCTTGGGTCTGGGCTGTGTCCTGACCGCTATCTGGCTGTTGCCCCCAACGCAGGACCGGTTCTCGGACGGGTACCGCCGGGCAGAGCTCACCCCCGAACGGCGCGAGGCGCGCCGGATCGGGCTCGAAGCCCAGAGGGTGAACGAGGTCATCGCTCGGACCCTGGTAGGCGACTCCCTGATTGGCCTGGTCCGCGCGGAGGGTGGGGTCACGGAACCTTTCGTCGTGACACTTCCAGACATGGCCTCTACTGAAATGATGGAGCGACTTCACACCGCCGTGCGACATGAGGTCCAGCTGGTAGAGACACTCGACCCCCATGTGCTGGTCGGGGTTGCGCTTGTGCATGAGAAGGCCGGGGGCCATCCGTCGCTGAGGAGGGCGTGGAGCGTCTTCGGGTCCGAGTACTTCGCGGGAGTAGTGGATGAGCGGGAAGTCTGTGTCGTGGTTCGAGGATTCGCTGACGTCGGCAGCCAAAGCCTGAGCCGCGTATTACGCGATTGGGCACCGGAAGCCGCGCCATACCCGACGGGGATACTGGGAGTGTGCGGACTCTATCTGGCCTACGGCGCCCCGGGACCGGGGATCGATCGATGGCTGCGCGACGAGGGAGCATACTCACTGGCTGAGAACCGCTGGTTGGGCGAGCAGCTCCCCGCCGAGATGACTGAGCATCGGGCGATGTGGGGCATGTGGAGACAGACGTACCCCGGGAGCAGCGTCATCGCCGGAGAAGGATGCCTCGCCGGTCGGACCGTGGCTTGCCGGAACCTGGTCCATGGTCACAGGGACACGAGGCGAGAGGCCTTCGTTCAACTTCCTCTATGGATACATGAGGACGGAGCAAGGGGCCGGTTCGGCGATGCCGAGAGCTGGTGGATGGCAGATCTGGAGGAAGAGTTCGGGGTGGAGCGGCTTCGCCGGTTCTGGACGTCCGAGCAGGACCCCGACCAGGCATTCCTGGCCGCGTTCGGAGAACCGATAGTCGAATGGACCATGCGCTGGGCGCAGGCTCAACAGGGGCCTCAGAGGGCGGGCCCGTCGACCGACCGACTGTCCGTCCTTTTGACTATGCTCACCGTCCTGGCCAGCGCCGGCGCGGCGGTGGTTGTGGGTAGCCGCAAGAGAGGCTGACGGTTGATATCAGACATGATACCGCCCACCACCCGGGTTCCCCCTACTTCGGACCTGCCTCCTTCACACCAGCCGGCACGAGCTCCTCGAACTGCCCGAAGTTCTCCTTGAACATCGAGGAGAGCTTCTGAGCGGCCGCGTCGTACTCGGCGCCGTCGGCCCAAGTGGTACGCGGATTCAGCACCTCGCTCGGAACGTCGGGCACCTCGGCCGGGATGTGCAGGCCGAAGACCGGATCAGCCTCGGTCGCAACGTCGGCAAGATCACCCGTCAAAGCAGCGTTCACCATGGCCCGGGTGTACGACAGGTTCATGCGGCTGCCGACGCCGTAACCGCCTCCACTCCAGCCCGTGTTCACCAGCCAGACGTCGGAGCCGTGCTCGCGGAGTCGCTCACCGAGCATCTGGGCGTACTCGCCGGGGTGCCTGGGCAGGAACGGGGACCCGAAACAGGCGCTGAAGGCGGCCTTCGGCTCGGTGATCCCGCGCTCGGTTCCGGCAACCTTGGCCGTATAGCCCGAGACGAAGTGGTACATGGCCTGTTCGGGCGTCAGCTTCGAGATCGGAGGCAGCACGCCGAAAGCATCGGCGGTGAGGAACACCACGGTCTCCGGGTGTCCACCCACACTCGGAACGATAGCGTTCGGAATGTAGTGGAGCGGGTAGGACGCCCTCGTGTTCTCGGTAATGCTACCGTCGTCGAAGTCGATCTCGCGCGTCTCTTCGTCCAGAATGACGTTCTCGAGGATCGTCCCGAACATCTTGGTGGCCCGGTAGATCTCCGGCTCACCCTCGGGCGACAACTTGATGGTCTTCGCGTAGCAGCCGCCCTCGAAGTTGAAGACCCCTGATTCACCCCAGCCGTGCTCGTCGTCGCCGATGAGTCCTCGAACCGGGTCGGCCGAAAGGGTCGTCTTCCCGGTACCGGAGAGCCCGAAGAACAAAGCGGTGTCGCCCGCGGGGCCGATGTTCGCCGAACAGTGCATGGGGAGCACGCCCTGATCAGGCAGCATGTAGTTCAGCACGGAGAAGATCGACTTCTTCATCTCACCGGCGTAGTTGGAGCCGCCGATGATCACCTGACGCTCTTTGAAGTTCACGACGATGAACGTGCCGCTGTTCGTGCCGTGCTTTTCGGGGTCGGCCAGGAAGCCGGGTGCATGCAGCACGGTGAACTCGGGCTGGAAGCCGGCCAGATCCTCGGCCGAAGGCCGTAAGAACATGTTGTAGGCGAACAGGTTGTGCCACGCGTTGTGATTGATGACACGCACGTTGAGGCCATGACCCGGATGGGCGCCCGCCTTGGCATCCCGGACGAAGAGATCCTGTCCGTTCAGGTAGTCGATGACCCCTTCTCGGAGCATGTAGAAGTGCTCTTCACTGATGGGCACGTTCACACCGCCCCAGTCCACGCTGTCCTCCGTGGACGACTCCTTCACGGTGAACTTGTCGTTGGGTGAGCGGCCCGTGTGGGGCGCCGTGATGGCGGCGAACCCACCACCGTGAGCGAGGCAGCCTTCGCCCCTCGCCAACGCCTGCTCGTAGAGCTGCGCGGGAGACAGGTTCCAGTGCACCTCTTTCTTGGGGTCGAGCCCGTGGGTGTCCAGTCCTGCTCGAGCGGACGCGTTTCCGATCACCGACGGATTACCCTCAGTCTGAGTCGCCATTTGTCGGTCCTTTATTCCTTCTCTCTGTAGAGCTCAACGTCAATCAAGCCACCGACCGCCGTGGGCCGATATACCCCTAATTCTCTTTAGATCGGGCCTGCGCGTCCACCGCCGCGAGGGTTACCAGATTCACGATATCCTCGACGGTCGACCCCCGCTGAATGAAGTGTACCGGATGCTTCATTCCCATCAGGATAGGACCGACCACTTCTGCCCCTCCAATCTCCGACAACAGCTTATAGGACGCGTTGGCCGAAGCCAGGTTCGGGAAGATGAGGACGTTGGCGGCCTTGGTCAGCGTACTGAATGGATAGTGCTCGCGCAGGAGTCGGAAATTGACCGCTGTGTCGGCCTGCATCTCACCATCGACCTCAAGATCCGGACGAGCCTCCTTCACCTGTTCCACCGCCGCCCGGACCTTCGTCGACTTGGGATGGCGGGACGAGCCGAAGTTCGAGAAGGAGAGCATGGCGATGCGTGGGACGATGCCGAGCTTCTCGACGAATCCGGCCGTATGGAGCGCGATCTCCGTAAGGGTCTCCGCATCAGGGTCGATATTCACTGCGGTGTCACCGAAGAAGAGTAGTTCTCGGTCACGCAGCGCCACCATGTACATGGCGGCCACCCGCCGGACCCCCTCCGCCGTGCCCATTATCTCCAGAGCCGGCCGGAGGAGTTCGGCATAGTGCGACTCGATGCCCGCGACCATGGCGTCGGCATCACCAGAACGAACCATCACGCCTCCGAAGTAGGTCATTTGGTACATCCTGGCCCGGGCTTCGGCGCGGGTCAGACCCTTCCGCATTCGTGATCGGTAGAGCTCCTCCGCGTATCGGTGGCGTACGTCTTCGTCCATCGTGGGGTGTGCGATCTCGGTACCGGTGATATCGAGACCGTGGGTCTCGCAGATCTGGCTGATCTTCTCCTCGCGGCCAATGAGGATCGGGACCGCGATCCCGTCCTCCACGATTTGCTGGCACGCCCGGATGACGCGCTCGTTGTAGCCATCGGTAAGAACCACCCGCATGGCCCGCTTTCTCGCACGAGCGACGACACCCCTCATCACGTTGCCGCTGGGTCCCAGGCTCGCCTTGAGGCGGTCCTCGTACTCCGCGAGGTCGATGGTCTCGCGTGCGACGCCTGATTCGATCGCCGCCTTCGCGACGGCCGGGGCGACATGGAAGAGCACTCGAGAGTCGAACGGCTTGGGGATCAGGTACTCGGGGCCGAATTCGAAGTGCTCGCCGCCGTAGGCCGCAGTGACGGATTGGGGCACCGTCTCCTTCGCCAGATTCGCCAGAGCATAGGTCGCGGCCAGCATCATCTCCTGATTGATGCCACGAGCCCTCACGTCGAGAGCGCCCCGGAACAGAAACGGAAAACCGAGCACGTTGTTGATCTGGTTCGGATAGTCCGAGCGGCCCGTAGCAACGAGAGCGTCGTCGCGCACCTCGGCCACCTCTTCGGGCGTCACTTCCGGATCTGGATTCGCCAGAGCGAAAATGATGGGACGCTCCGCCATCGAGGCGACCATCTCCTTGGTTACCAACCCGCGAACCGAAAGGCCGATGAACACATCGGCCCCGTTCATGGCGTCTTCCAGGGTCCGCCGGTCCGTCGGCACCGCGAAGGGCTCCTTGTACTCGTTCATGCCCTCTTCGCGGCCCTCGTAGATCACGCCTTTGCTGTCGACCATGAGGATGTGCTCACGCGGAACACCGAGGCGAGTGAAGTGCTCGGCAGTGGAGATGGCCGATGCGCCGGCCCCGCTGAAGACGACCGTGACCTCCGACGCCTTCTTGCCCACGAGCTCCAGCGCGTTCACGAGCCCCGCCGCGCCGATGATGGCCGTTCCGTGCTGGTCGTCGTGGAACACCGGAATGTCCATCGACTCCTTGAGTCGCCTCTCGATGACGAAGCAGTCCGGAGCCTTGATGTCCTCCAGATTGATGCCGCCTACGGTCGGCTCGAGCAGCTCGCAGAACCGAATGACGTCCTCGGGATCCTCCGAGCCGACCTCGAGGTCGAACACGTCGATGCCAGCGAACTTCTTGAACAGCACGCCCTTGCCCTCCATGACGGGCTTAGACGCCAAGGGACCGATGTTGCCCAGACCCAGCACCGCCGTACCGTTCGACACGACGGCAATCAGATTGCCCCGTGCCGTGTACTTGAAAACGTCGTCCGGCTTCTCGTAGATCTCGAGGCACGGCACCGCCACACCGGGACTGTATGCGAGGGACAACTCCCTCTGCGTGCCCAGTGACTTGGTGGGAATGACTTCTATTTTGCCAGGGCGGCCCTTGGTATGATAGTCCAAGGCTGCTTTGCTACGACGGTCCATTCGGAAGCCTTATGTAGAGGGGATGTTTAGCTTAGCCGAGCATGACCGAGTGTCAATCACCACCACTGGAGCGTAGATGGCCTGGAGTCTCAGCCGAGCACTGATCCTCATCGTCGCGTTGGCCGCGGCGAGGCCTGCTGGGCTAGTGGGGCAGGCGTGTGCGGAGGGTGAGATCTCCTTCGTCTTCATCAACGGCCACCCGGTCTTCGACACTGCGAACCTCGACACTGGCAAGTCCTTCGGTTGGTTCTTCGACTTCGCCAACTGGCTCCACATGGAGACCGATGACGATTTCATCGCGAGGGAGCTGCTCTTCGAGGTAGGCGACTGCTACGACCCGTTTCTCGCAGCGGAGTCGGAGAGGATCATCCGCCAGTTGGGCTTCATCGCCCGAGTGGACGTCTTCGCAGTCCCACAGGCGGACAGTTCGGTGCATGTCGTCGTGGACACTCAGGACGAATGGACCCTTCAGGTAACGCTCCGGGCCCGTTTCGACGAAGGCTTCGAGTTCAACGGGATCGACGTCACCGAAGAGAACGTGCTCGGACGGGGAGTCTCGGCACGGGCCTTCTACCGCGAGCGCCGTGAGGCTCGCGAGATCGGGGGCGAACTCCAGACCGCCCGCTTCTTGGGCACCCGGTGGGATGCTCACCTCCGGGCCGGCGAGACACGCGTCGGTCCGTTCTTCCAGCAGGCGTTCGTCTACCCGTTCGTAGGCGAGATCGGGCGCTACGCCGCCACGCAGTCCTATACCCGGAGAGAGGATCTCTTCGCATACAGCCTACCGGAGGGGGGCACGTACACACATGTCGTAACTCCCTTCTTGAGGGAGCGGGCAGAGGCCGCGGTCTTGGCCCGGTTGGGACAGGCGGGGCGGCTGACGACGTTGGGAGTCGGGTTCTCTCGAGACGAAGTCGACTTCGCGCGATTCGAGGAGGGTCCCGAGGCGGTTCCGAATCGGGACTTCGCCAACACGGACCCGGCCCCCCCGGAGCTTTCCGGACCGATCGCGTCGCAGACCCAGGGAACCGGATCGACCCGAATCAACTTCACGCTCGGTCAGAGGAACCTGCGGTTCGAACGGCGGGCCGGACTCGACGCACTTCGCGGTGTCCAGGACGTGCCGGTGGGCGGCGAGGTGGCTCTGACCCTGGGCCGAAGCATCGGATTCTTGGGGCCCGATTCGGAGACCGAGGACGACGACTTCTTCGGGCGCCTAAGAGTCTACGGAGGCATGGCGCCCGGCCGCTGGATCCTCGCTGCGAGTGTGGGCTTCGAGGGCCGCCAGATATTCGAGGGGCCGCGGGAGGGGTGGCGGGACGCCATTGGGGAGTTCGACGTATACACCTACTGGCAGCCATCCGCTCTCTCACGACACACGCTGTACGCCCGCATCTCGGGAGCCGCGGGATGGTCCATGACCATCCCCTTTCAGTTGACGCTGGGAGGCGCATCGAACCTACGGGGCTACAGCCAGGATCACGCCCCGGGCGGTCGACGCCTCGTCGGCTCGATCGAGGATCGTGTCTACCTCTGGTCGCCGGGTGGTGTCTTCGATCTCGGCCTCACGGCGTTCGTGGACGCAGGCTCGGTATGGCGTGGCGATGCCCCGTTCGGCAACAACTCCGGCTTCGGGGCCACCGCCGGTGGGGGCCTGCGGGTGGGCTTCCCGGGTGGGACGCGGGGAGTGATCCGAATCGATCTGGCCTTCCCGATCAACGGACCCGATGCGTTTTCGGAGCCCGTCTTCCGGGTGACGGCAAGCGAACTGCTCGGACTGAGGCACGGATTCGAGGACTTCCAGCTCCTCCGAAGCCGCCGATAGGCCCGCGGGCGAGCGCCTCAACCCTCTCCGAATCGGGCGATTGCGACCTGCCATATTGACACCGGGTCGGCCCTTTTTCGCCCCACCACCCATACGTGAAGAAAACCTTTGACTCGGGAAACACACTTTTATAAGTTTCACACCCTTCTCGCGATGCGGGTTAAGCCGTTCTCCTCGCCTCGTTTAGCAGGTCGCATCGCAATGAAGGACGTTGGTTTCTTGCGTAGCTAGTCACTTTCTTCACCTCCAGAACGAGGCGCCCGGAACGAATGTTTTCGACTTCCCGAGGCCTGGACTCCTTCGACCAGTATCTGCAAGACGTAGAGAAATACCCACTCATCCAGGACCCCGCGGAGGAACGCGCCCTGGCCCGCCGAGCCCGCACTGGCGACAAGGAGGCCGCTGAGCGCCTCGTCACCGCCAACCTGCGATTCGTCATCTCCTACGTGAAAAAGTACCAGGGCCGTGGCCTTGGTCTCGCCGAGCTCGTCTGCATCGGAAACGAGGGGCTGCTCAAGGCGGTGAAGAAGTTCGATCCCGACAAGGGCGTGAAGTTCATCTCCTACGCCGTCTGGTGGATCCGTCAGACCGTCCTGCAGGCTCTCGCGGAGCAGACCCGCTCCGTTCGCATTCCGCTCAACCAGAATTCGAACCTGGCCAAGCTGGCCCGGATCGATACGGCTCTCACGCAGCAGCTGGACCGCTCGCCGACGATCCAGGAGATCTCCCGCGAGATGGACGAGCCCATCGAGACGATCCGCGCGCTCCGCCGAGTGGCCGCGAGCGAGCTGAGCCTCGACGCCCCGATCGATCGGAGTGACGGCAACAGCGCCAGCTTCGGTGAGAGATTCGCCGGAGCCGAGGCGATCGATATCGAGGAGGATGTCGAGGCCATCGCACGACGCGATTTTCTCGAGACGATGTTCGACAGCTACCTCACCGAGCGCGAGCGGAAGATCCTCTATCTCTACTACGGGCTCGACGATGGTGAGGAGCGTACGCTGGAAGAGATCGGTTCGCTCCTCGGGGTGACGCGCGAGCGCATCCGCCAGATCCGGAACCGGGCCTTCGAGAAGCTCCGCGAGAGCCCGCATGGTGACTCTCTCTCGGGATTCTGGAGCGCGAACTGACGCACAGACTCTCGTTGGGAGTTCCGGGGCCCCGTCCATGAGTGGACGGGGCCCTTTTTGCGGGGAACCGGGATCGTAGGGGGGCGTACGATCTGCATGACCGATAGGACCGGCCCAACCTACCCGACCCGGAGCTGGGGTCTCACCGTCGCGGGCTTGGCGTTGTCAGTGTGGCTCGTGCCGGGGCTCGACGCGCAGTCGGAGGACGGCTGGAACGGATCGAGGGCGGTGCAGCTCGTGAGAGAGGCACGCGACCTGCGACAGGCCACCGCGATCGACTCGGCGTTCCAATCTTATGAGGCGGACGCGAGAGGCTACGTCTACTTCTTCCTGGACCGTCCCGACAGCGACGAGCGCAACCTGGTGAAGACGGACCAGATTGCTCTCAAGCTCTTCTGGCGGGCGCCGGATGAAACCAAGCAGCGCGTAATCGGCCTCCGAGATGAGAAGCTGCTCCCCACGAGCATCAAGTATCATCTCGATCATCTCACGGTGGTACAGGACGATTTCGGGGACCTCATTCGCTTGGGGGACGGCGACGAGGTGGCCGCAGTCACACACCCGGTAGCCCCGGGAGCCGAGCGGATCTACGACTTCAGACTCTCCGACTCGCTGACCGTATCGCTGCCAGGCCCCACCCCGGACATACGGGTGTACGAAGTCGAGGTCCGCCCCAGGGACCGGGACGCACCGGGTGTGATCGGGAGCGTGTTCCTGCAGAGGGGGTCCGGGGCGATCGTCCGAATGAACTTCACGTTCACGCCGGCCTCCTACGTGGACGGCAACCTGGACTACATCCGCATCTCGATGGACAACTCCGTCTGGGACGGGAAGTACTGGCTGCCGTACCGCCAAGAGGTGGAGCTGAGGCGAGAACTCCCGGTGATCGACTTCTTGGCCGGGAGCATCATTCGGGGCCGCTTCGAGATACGGGACTACACCTTCAATCCTCCCCTCGGTGACTTCATTTTCGCGGGCGGACCCGTCTCGTCGGTTCCCACGGAGGTCCGCGAGAACTTCCCGTTCGAAACCGGGCTGTATGATCAGCTAGAGGAAGAGGGCCTCGAGACGTCTCCGGATATCGAGGGCATTCGAAGGCAGGCGATGGCTGTGGTGGGTCGCCGGTACGTGAGCGGGCTCAAGCCGTCTCGCCTATACGTGCCCTTCGTCTCTTCGATCTACCGGTACAACCGAGCGGAAGGCTCCTTCGCGGGAGGTGGAGCGGCCTTCTTGCTCGGGCCCACCTGGCGACTGCAGTCCACTGGCGGATACGCCTTCGGGCGCGACGAGGGCCAGCTCTCGATGACCCTCGCCCGTGCGCCGTCCAGCAAGGGGCTCGCCATCCGAGTCGGGTGGAACGAACCTGGCGAATCGAGCGCACGGCTGCCCGGCGCCAGCAAAGCGCTCAATACGTTGGGGGGGCTCCTGGCCGACGAGGACTATTCGGATCCGTACTTCACATCGAGTGCGGAAGTTAGGTACGACTGGTCTGTGGGCGGATTGGGAACGCTACGGTTGGCCGGACTCTGGGAACGGTTCGACTCGGGAGAGAACGTCGCCGTGGACGTTGCGGCCGGGACGGGGAGGTACCGCCCCGTCCTCCCCGTCGATGAGGGAGACGGCTGGGCTCTCGAAGCCTCCTACTCGAGACGGACCGACGAGCGGGGCCTCACGACATCGGCGACGGGACGTCTAGGCGCCCTCGACGGCCAGAGCTACGCGTCGCTCTGGTGGGAGTCCAGCCTCAAGCGCCAGGTGACCTCCTCTCGCACGACAATCGAAACCAGCCTGCGGTTGGGCCTCGTGTCGGAGGAGGCCCCCGTCCAGTCGCTCTTCCTCCTCGGCGGAAGGCACACCCTTCCCGGCCACGGATACCGCTCCTTCGTCGGTGACCAGGTTCTACTCATGAAGATCGAGGGCGCCCAGCCGTTGTTCGCCCCTTGGTTGTCCCTGCGAGCGTTTGCCGTCGCGGGGAAGGCCAGGTTCGGTGGCCGGACGTTGCCCGATGGGTGGCCTGGTCAGAGCACTCGCGGATTCAAGAGCTCGGCCGGGCTGGGTGTCGGGTTGGGCTGGGACCTCCTCCATCTCGACGCGGGTCGTGGACTCAGCGAGGGCGGCGACTGGGAGTTCGTCCTTTCCGTGCAGCGACGCTTCTGGGAGTGGCTCTAGGGGCCTAGGAGGAGGGCGCGCGGCGGGCACTCCGGGGCGGGGGTCACCCCCACCCACCCCGGAGGCAGATCCCAAGGCAGCTTCCAGGGCGGCTCGCTAGGCAGCCGCCTCCACCACGAGGTCCTTCGGCGAGAGCAGCACGAGCTCTCGAACGTTCACGTCGGCGGTCGGGATGCTGACCCCATCCCGCTCGTAGGTGTCGTACTCCAGACGCCCTTCCACGTAGATCCGGTCGCCCTTTCTGACGTTGTCCTCCGTGAACTGCGCGAGGCGGGCCCAGAACGTGAGACGGTGCCAGTCCGTGCGCTCTTCAGCTTCGTCTCCGAATGGGGGACGGTTGGTCGCCAAAGACAGGTGGGCGACCTTGGTGCCGTTCTTGGTTTCACGAACGTCCGGGTCCCGCCCTACGTTTCCGACGAGCGTGATCTTGTTGACGGTGCGGCTCATGCTGCTCCTCCCATGTGTGGTTCCGGCCACAGAGGAAGGGGCCGTGAGATTCCGTTCCCTTCGGTCGGCCTGGAGTGGAACGGAAAGTTGATGGGGCTGTCCGGGCCGTGGGATGGCCGGACGGGACTCTGAGGCCTCACCCCGCCGAGAGGCTCCCGCAAGGCCGAGAGTTGGCGACTACCCCTTGGTGTCGTACCAGGACGTCGCCACGCCACCTTCGGCAACCAAGGGGACGCTCAGCTCCATGGCCCCCTCCATCCGGTCGACCACCAACTCTGCGAGGGCATCCTCTTCCCCAACGGGCACCTCGAGCAACAGTTCGTCGTGTACCTGCAGGAGCATACGTGCGCCGGTGCCCGCCTCGGCCAGCACGTGGTCCACATCGATCATCGCCTTCTTGATCATGTCGGCCGCCGTGCCCTGGATAGGTGTGTTCTGCGCGACCCGCTCCCCGAACTGTCGCACGTTCCAGTTCTTGGCTTTCAGTTCCGGTACGTAGCGTCGCCGGCCCATGAGCGTCTCTACGAAGCCCTTCTCGTGTGCACTCGCGACCTGCTCGTCCAGATAGGCACGAACACCGCTGAATCGCTCGAAGTACTGCTCGATGAACACCTTGGCCTCTTCGCGATCGATACCCAGTTGCCGGGCGAGCGAGAAGGCGCCTTGTCCATACAACGTGGCGAAGTTGATCGTCTTGGCCTGGCTCCGCTGATCGGAGGTCACCTCGTCGAGCGGCACATCGAAAATGACCGACGCCGTCTGCTTGTGGACGTCGATGCCGTCCCGGAAGGCCCTTACGAGGGGCTCGTCACCCGAGAAATGCGCGAGGATCCGGAGTTCGACCTGGGAGTAGTCCGCACCGTAGAAAACGTATCCCTCGGCAGGGATGAACCCCTTCCTGATCTCACGCCCCAGATCGGTGCGGATCGGGATGTTCTGCAGGTTGGGCTCGCTCGAGGAGAGGCGACCCGTGGCCGCCACCGTCTGATTGAAGCGGGTGTGAATCCTGCCCGTTCGTGGAATCACCAGCTGCGGCAACGCGTCGACATAGGTCGAGCGGAGCTTCTCGAGCTCACGGTACTCCATCATCAGCCGCGGAATCTCATGGCCCTCGGCTGCGAGCTCTTCGAGAACCGACGAATCGGTGGAAGGACCGGTCTTGGTCCGCTTGATGACCGGAAGAACCTGCTTCTCGAACAGGATCTCACGTAGCTGAGGCGTCGAGTTCAGGTTGAACTCCTCCCCTGCCACCTTGTGGATCTCCTCTCGGATCAGGGTCAGGTCCCGATCGAGCCGCTCGCCCATGGCCTGAAAGAACCCGGCGTCGATACGGATGCCCTCGCGCTCCATCCCGGCCAGTACCGGAATGAGCGGCATCTCCAGATCGTGAAAGAGAGCCCCGAGGGCCTGATCCTCGAGGTCGACCAGAAAGCGCTCGGCCAGGCGTAGCGCCGCGTCGATCTGCCGGCCTGCGTAGTCGAGGGCGATCTCCTGATCTACCTCGGCGAAGCTGACCCGCTTTTTCCCGGTGCCCACGATGTCGTTGTAGGGCGACAGCGAAAACCCGAGGAAATCCTGGCATAGAGCGCCCAAGTCGTGAGCCCGACGACCGGGATCGAGAACGTAGGACGCGATGGTCACATCGAAATCGATCCCCGCCAACGCAACGCCGAATCGATCGAGGGCCACCGCGCAGGCCTTCAGGTCAGCGCCCACCTTTTCGATCGATGCATCCTCGAGCAGCCCCACGAGCGGCCGAAGTTCGGGCGTATCCATAGCGGGGAGATTGCTGATGCCGACGGACTCGAAGGCCAGCGTCGGCTCGCCCTGAGGCACATGATCGAATGACAGGTAGAAGCACTCCCCGGGCTCGACGGCCAACGCCAGGCCCACCAGGCCGGCTCGATGTGGGTCGGGAAACGCGGTATGGACGGCCAAGGCCACACGGCCCGCCTCCCTGATGCGTCCCAGTAGATCAGCCACCTGATCTACGTCGGTGATCAGTGTGCAACTCACCACCGCAGGCGGGGCCGGTACACCTCCAGTGGAGCCGCCCTCCCCCTCAATGGCCCCGCCTTCGCTACCGGGATCGGGCATGACCTCGGTGGCTGCGTCCTGCGGTGGAGACGGCACCGGGCTGAGAGCCGCATCAGGCGCTCCCTTCGGCGCGAATCGCTCCATCAGACGGCGGAACTCCATCTCCACGAAGAACCGGTGCAGCCTCTCCTTGTCCGGCTCGTGGACCTCCAGCGCATCGAGATCCAGATCCACGTCGAGGTCGGTCATGATAGTGACGAGCTCTTTGGAGAGACGCACCTCGTCCGCATTTTCGGTGAGGGACTCCCTCGCCCGCTTCCCCGATATCTCCTCGGCCCGATCCAGAATGGCGTCGACGCTCCCGAACTCTTCCAAGAGCTTGAGCGCCGTCTTGGGTCCCACTCCCTTGGCTCCGGGAATGTTGTCGGAGGAATCACCGATCAGCGCCAGGTAGTCGATGACCTTGGACGCCGGAATCCCGAATTTTTCGTGAGCGTTGCTCTCATCCACCCACTCGGCCGCGACCCCATGCGGACCTCCTCGTCCAGGGTTCAAGAGGTGGATGCCGGGCCCCACGAGTTGGTACAGATCCTTGTCCCCCGACACGATCACCGCCTCAAGGCCCGCCTCACGCGCCTTCACCGCCAACGTGCCGATCACGTCGTCCGCCTCGTATCCGTCCAGCTCCACCAGGGCATCGTTGAAGCCAGCCACGAGCTCACGAACCCTCGGAAGGCTCGCCCGCAGCTCGTCGGGCATCTTCTCCCGGGTCGCTTTGTAGGCCGGGAAGACCTTCTCCCTGTGGCTATTGCCCGCGTCGAAGACCACCGCGAGGTAGTCGGGTTGGTACTTGTCGCGGATCTCGATGAGGAAGTTCGCGAATCCGAACGGGGCAGAGGTGTTCTCGCCCTTCGAGTTGGTCAGGGGCCGGTTGATGAATGCGAAGAACGCCCGATAGATCAGGGCATAGGCATCGATCAGGAAGAGGCGTGGAGCCTCCTTGGGAGGGACGTCCATATGCTAGGAGAGCGGTGGCCGCGGGGGTGTCATAGGCCGAGGAATCTAGACCCGGTACACAGGGCCGGCCAGCAGCCTACCCGGTCTTCTCGTGATTCCAACCCTCCTGCCTCGGACGCCGTCCAACACGGAGCAGAAGGAAGCTCCATCTCGACGCGGGGAAGACGATGAATACACGACCAAGACTCCTGATCGCCGGTATCGCCAGTGTAGCTCTCTTGGGCATTGCGGGCGCGAGGATCCAGGCGCGCCTATCGGCTCACCAAAGCCCCGGTGAAGCCCGGGTCGCAGAGAAGGCCGACGTGCAGAGGGCCGCATACTCTTCATACGGCGAGGAAGTCTTCACACGTCAGTTCGACGTCCGAGACGGTGGACTGGACGTGGACCTGGCCGACGCGGACATCGTCCTGGAATCCGTTTCGGGCTCCACTGTCGACGTGCGTGCCTATGTAGACGCCTCGGACATGGAGTGGGCTCTCGAGGTCTTCGAGGACATGGACTTCGGCGTGACCGAGCGGAACAACACGGTCTACGTCGAAGCCGACGACCATGACATCAGCAACAGCGAGTGGCGGGAGCATCGCAGCTTCTCGGTCACCGTCGTCGTAGCCATCCCCGAGGGCACGGATGTACGCGTCCAGACGGACGACGGAGACATCCAGGCCACCAGCCTCTCCGGCAACACCGTCCTGAGGAGTTCCGATGGTGACATCGCCGTGGACGCCGCCGAGAACGGGGATCTCGACATCCATACCTCGGACGGAGACATCATCGTCGATCGGCTCGAGAGCCAACGGGCCGAAATACGGACGTCGGACGGCGATGTGATCCTCCGTTCTGTCCGAGCCCCGCTAGACGTGGCCTCGGGCGACGGGGACATCCGCATCAACCTGCTTGATGCGAACGAGATCTCGGTGTCGACGGGCGACGGAGACATCGTTCTGACAGCGCCTGCAGACATCGCCGCAGACGTACACATGGACGGCGAAGATCTCAGCGTCGAGCAGGGTCTTCAGCTCATGGGCCGCATCCGGGAGCATTCGGTCCAGGGTACGCTGAACGGAGGTGGGCCGATGATCGATCTACGAACGGGAGACGGTTCGATCTCGCTTCGACAGGGCAACTGACACCGGCGTCAGGCAACCGACACCGACGTTCGTCCGCCGGCGTTGGTCCACCGGCGTTCGTCCGCCGGCGCTCGAACAGGAAACAGAACGCCCCGCGGACCGTTGCGGTCCGCGGGGCGTCTTGCTTTGGGATGGGGAGTGCGTCTATGCCCGGATGACCTTCGCGGCTTGGCACCCCTTCTCGGTCGTGGCCAGCTCGAACTCGACTTCCTCGCCTTCCGCAAGGGTGCGAAAGCCGTCCCCTACGATAGAGGAGAAGTGGACGAAGACGTCTTCACCCTCCTGCTGAGAGATGAAGCCGTACCCCTTTGAATCGTTGAACCACTTGACGGTCCCTTTGGACATTCCGACCACTCCTTTTGCAGCATGAAACGCTAGCTACTCGGCGCCCCGAGCTCGCGGTCCAGCCGAGGGCGGCGACCGGGTCTCCCGACCCGCACTTCTAGGTTAGGGGGCAGGCGGGCCCATCGTCAAGAAGGCCCCCGACGGACCGTGTAAACGCTCAGTCTTGCCCGTAGAGGAAGCGGTACACGTGGATGTTGCGCGTGATGTTCTTCACATAGCCACGTGTCTCATCGAAGGGAATCCGCTCGGTGAAGCGTAGGGGATCCTCGGCCTCCGGGAAGCGCCGCCACCGTCGCGCCCGCGTCGGTCCAGCGTTGTAGGCCGAGAGGGCCAACGGCAGATTGCCGTCCCCGTAGCGACGCTCCATATCCACCCAGAAGGTGGTGCCAAGGTGGAGATTGATCTCCGCCGTCTCGAGGCTCTCGGGCGTGAATCCCCGAATGCCCTGCCCCCTCGCCAGCTCCCGCCCGGTCTCCGGCATCACCTGCATGAGACCGATGGCACCGGCCGGTGACCGGATCGCCGGCGCGAACGCCGATTCCTGCCGAATCAGCGAGGCGAGAAAGAAGGGCTCGATGCCGGCCTCCTCGGCCTCCCGAGTCACGATGTCCCGGTACGGGAAGGGATACAGCACACGCAGGAGTCTGCGGCTGTATGGACTCCCCTCGCGGAGCAGCTTCCAGCCCACGTTGATCCCGTCGATCGTGAATCCCCGCTCGATCAGGTTGTCGGCCAGATCCAGGCTCTCCGGCACAGAGCCGTCCGACCTCGAGACGAGCTGCTCGACCTGATTCTCCGCGCCGGCGTCCAAGCCGGCAGCGGCGAGGAGATCCAGAGTCGCCAAACCGGCGCGCAGCCACCCGGGTGGGTCGGAGACAGGCCCGTCGGGAACCGAAGGGGCGTAGGGCTCGGCGAGGTGTTCCGAAACGAGGGTCCCGTAGTAGGAAATCGGACTCCCTCGCTGGATCATCCGCAAATAGTCCTCGGCCTCGGGATCCCGACCGAGCGACTCCAGGCTCGAGGCCGCCCAATAGGCGGCCTCCTCCCACCGCTGGCCATTCGGGAAGTCCTCGAGGTACCCCTCGAACACACCGGCTGCGGCCTCGACGTCGTCCTGCAGGAGGTGCATCTGCCCCAGTCGCATCCTCGCGTGCCCGGCCGAGCTGAGGGACGGCGCCATGGTCATCGCCCTCTCGTAGCCCGCGAAGGCCTCGGTATGCGCGCCCCGATCGTGAGCGGCAGCAGCCCAGGAAAACACGATGTCGACGGCCTGCCGGCTCTCGGGAAAGCGCTCGATGATCCAGCCCTGGATCGTGCGGGCGGCATCGCGTCTGCCCTGCCGCCTCCGTGTGCGGAGCCATTGATCGAGCACTCTGAGCTCGAAGTCGGGATCGTCGGTTTCGACGAGTATCCTGAAATCCCGGACCGCGGCTTCATACTGCCCGGTCGCCGAAAGGAGACGGGCCATGACCAGCTGCACCGCGGGATCAGCTTCTAGTGAGTCGGGGCGCAGCTCCACGTACCGTTCGTAGGCATCGAGCGAGCGTCTGTTATCACCCGCCCTGTCCAGGGCCTGCGCCGCCAAGAGCGAGAGATCGGTGTCCAACCCGTTCATGTCGATCACCGCGCTGGCGGACCGTGCACCGCTCCGCCCCCGGGGATAGGCCGCGAGCGAGGCAAGAAACGCCTGCTTCGCACTCGCAGAGTCGCCCTGGGCGAGCCTCAACTGCCCTACCCTCGAGAAGGCCCGTCCACGACGTGAGGGGTGCGTCTCGGTTTCCAGGCTCCGCGCATAGGCCTCGAGGGCCCGGGTGGAATCCCCTGATGCGAGGAGAACCCGAGGCTCGATGTCCCACGCCGCCTCGGCGGCGGCCGAGTCACGCCGGATCCACGGAAGCAGCTGGAGCACCCGCTGTACGTCCGCGTCCGCCGCCGACCACTCGGCGACGTCGAGGGCCGTCCAAGCCACCAGCTCGGGGGACTCCCCACCGGCCATCTCCAACGCCTCAGGGACCGACTCCCATCGGCCTGCCCTGGCCGCAGAGCGAGCCTCTCGTGAAGCCTCGGGCGCTACGACGCTCCCGCTAGGATCCGTCCTACGGAACAGAGCGAAATGATCGGCGGCGGCATCCCAGCGCTCCTCGGCCTCCAGCCCGCGGGCCAGGAGCCGGCGGCCTTCGGCACCCTCCAGCGCATCCAGCCACTCCACCCCCTCGAGACTCTCCACGACACCCGACCAGTTCTTCCATCCGGCGTCGGCACGAGCCAGCAGAAGGACCTCGGCGACTTCCCTTTCTGCGTCCTCGGGCCTCGACCTCAGGAGACGGCTGGCGTGCCAATACCGGCCGGCGTCGAACTCCGCTCGGGCCGAATCCAGAAGGGCATCGGAGCGGAATGGGGAGGAGGGGGAGAGGGTACCAGTCAGATTCGGGGCAGTCGGAGCGGTCTCGACCCGAGGACCGGGAGCGGCCCCCGAAAGAAGGGTCAGAAGAAGGAGTGTGCCGCCGGATCTCACTGTGCTGCGAATCCCACCGAATAGTACTGAGGAAGCCAACAGGTTCTAGATACTAGTGTGGTGTCTCAGAAGTTCGCGCGCCACGACCGCTGTGCACCACCGTCGTGCACCACCATCGTGCACCACCGTCGTGCACCACCATCGTGCACCACCGTCGTGCACCACCGTCGGACACGGGCGAAAAGAAGAGGGGCCACCCTGACGGGTGGCCCCTCTCGGTGCTCATCGAGTCGGTGCCAGACTTAGCTGCTGGCGGTTCGATCCGTCTCCATCGCGTGGAGCGCGTCGATCATCTTCTGAGCCGACTCTTCCATGTCGATGACCAAGCTGTCGATCCGCGA
Organism: Longimicrobiales bacterium; assembly: GCA_965249725.1. Lineage (GTDB taxonomy): Bacteria > Gemmatimonadota > Gemmatimonadetes > Longimicrobiales > Gaopeijiaceae > CBDDCX01. The sequence goes on along the minus strand of OZ252251.1, from coordinate 322,353 downwards.
CACGAAGAAGTTGTGCGAGATGCTCACCGGAATGGCGATGACGAGTCCGGCCGCCGTGGTGAGCAGCGCCACCTTGATTCCTCCAGCCACCAGCGTCGCCTCGACCTCACCGGCCGCCTCGATGGATTGGAAGGCGATGATCATTCCGATCACCGTGCCGAGGAAGCCGAGAAGCGGCGCCACGTTGGTCAGCGTCGCCAAAATCACGAGTCCCTTCTCGAGCCTGCTCAGCTCGATCAAGCCCTGGTTCTCGATGGCCTTCATGACACGCTCCGTGCCTTCCTCGTGCCGATCGAGACCAGCATAGAGGATTTTGGCCGCGGGGGCATCGGAATTCCGCGTGGCCTCGAGCGCCTCATCGATTCGATGCTGGCTCAGGAGCTCGTCGACCTCGCTGAGCACCTTCTTCGTGCGAGCGGACTTCACGAGCAGGTCGAAGAACTTCCATGTAATGACGATGGCTCCGAGAACGACGCATAAAGCCAATGGCCAGCGCATGAAGCCCATTCCATCCCAATTCGTCGACAACTGCTCTTGCAGCGTCAGATTGGGTGCATCGACCCCGGGGATCTGCATCAGGGCACTGTAGACACGCGTCACACCGACCAAGGGAACCTCCAGCATAGGATTTTTTCCACCACACGCCCCGGCCGAAAATGCGGGAGGCCAAGACATCCTGATTTTTGCAAGGAGTCGAATTGTGGAGCGGCCCGACAACCCTGTCAACCCTAATTCTCCAAGACTCTCCTATGGCATTCCGTCTTTGATACAAGCCGCATAGTGACCCGACGCTCTTTCCTCCAGCGGAGGAACGACCTGGCCGCACATTTCGTCCTTCCCCGGATGCGGACAACGGGGATGAAAAGGACATCCCGCTGGGGGATTCATGGGGCTCGGCACGTCTCCCGGGAGCATGATACGCTCCCGCGCTCGAGTGGTTTTCGGATCGGGTCTCAGCACGGAGGAGAGGAGAGCTCTCGTGTAGGGATGCTCAGGAGATCGATACAGGTCCTCCGCAACGGCCGACTCGACGATCCTGCCCAGGTACATCACCGCCACCCGATCGCTCACGTACTCCACCACAGCCAGATCGTGGGCGATGAACAGGTAGGTGAGACCGAACCCCGTCTGCAGATCCTTCAACAGGTTGATCACCTGCGCCTGAACCGACACGTCCAGAGCCGATACCGGCTCATCACACACGATGAAGTCGGGCTCCACCGATAGGGCACGCGCGATGCCGATCCTCTGCCTCTGACCTCCGCTGAACTCATGCGGATAACGGTGGGCGTCCTCGGCGCGCAATCCCACGATCTCCAACAACTCGGCCACGCGCCTCAGTCGTGCCGAGCCCTTCTCAGCCAGGTCGTGGACCTTGAGGACCTCCTTGAGCATCGCGCCGACGGTCATGCGCGGGTTCAAAGAGCTGAAGGGGTCCTGGAAGACGATCTGCGCCCTCCTACGCAATCCCCGCAACCGATCGCGGTCCATGGCACCGACGTCTTCGCCATCGAACAGCACTTGGCCGGACGTCGGCTCGAGGAGTCGGAGGATGGCACGGCCGGTAGTCGACTTTCCACAGCCGGACTCGCCGACGAGCCCCAATGTCTCACCCCGGCGAATCTGGAAGCTCACGCCGTCCACCGCCCTGACCTGTCCAACCGTGCGCCCCAAGACACCACGGTGAACCGGGAAGTGCTTCTCGAGATTCCGGACGTCGACCAGGACATCGCCGGGCGACCCGCTGCCGCTCCCTGAGCCCGGACTCATGGGAGATCTCTGGCGGACTCAGAGGCGAGCGAATCGGGCGGCGGCGAGTCGGGAGAACCGGAGTCCTCCTCGAGCCAGCACCGCGCGGCCCGCCCCGCAGCTCCTTCGACGGTCAGCAACTCGGGCATCTCGCCCTGACAGCGCTCCCAGGCGAAGGAACAGCGCTCCCGGAAACGGCATCCCTCCGGCCAGGCGACCGGGCTGGGGACCACCCCCGGAATAGGGTTGAGCTCGCGTCCCTTGCCACCCAACTCCGGCAGGGAGGCCAGGAGACCCTGGGTGTAGGGATGGCGCGGATTCTCGAAGATCTCCTCCACCGACCCGGATTCTACCACCTGTCCCGCGTACATGACTACAACGCGATCACACACCTCGGCCACGACCCCGAGGTCGTGAGTGATGAGCAGCATGGACATCCCGTGCGCTCGTCGAAGCGCCGCGAGTAGGTCTAGGATCTGAGCCTGAATCGTGACGTCCAGAGCGGTGGTGGGTTCGTCGGCAATGAGGAGCTTGGGCTCGCAGGACAGAGCCATCGCGATCATTACCCTCTGTCTCATGCCCCCCGACAACTGGTGAGGGTACTCGTCAAAGCGCTGATCGGGCCCGGGAATTCCGACCTCGCCGAGCAGTCTGACGCTCTCCGTCCGGGCCTCTCGCTTGTTGAGACCCCGGTGCTGCCTCAGGGCCTCCGCGATTTGATTGCCCACCGTGAAGACCGGGTTCAACGAGGTCATGGGCTCCTGGAAGATCATGGCGATGTCGTTCCCTCGGATCTCCCTGAGGCGCCGATTAGACGCGCCCACCAACTCCTCGTCGCAGAAACGTATGGAGCTTCCGTTCAGGATCTCACCCGGCGGATCGGGAATCAGTCCCATGATCGAGAGGGACGTGACGGTCTTGCCGCACCCGGACTCGCCCACGATGCCCAGCGTCTCCCCCTCCTCTACATGGAAGGACACGCCGTCAACCGCCCGAGCCACACCCGCGTCGGTGTTGAAGTAAGTGCGGAGGTCGTTGACGGCGAGGAGGCGACTCATGTGCGCAGCCTCGGATCGAGGGCGTCTCTGAGACCATCGCCAACGAGATTGAAGGCCACTACCGTCAACACGATGGCAAGGCCGGGGAAGGTCGAGATCCACCAGGCGTTCAACAGGTAATCCTGTCCCTCGGCCACCATCGACCCCCACGACGGTGTCGGGGCCTGGACTCCGATACCCAAGAAGGACAGCCCCGCTTCGAGCACGATCACGTTTCCGATGCCCAAGGTCGCCGCCACAATCACGGGAGCCATCGTATTTGGGATCACATGACGGAGTATGATTCTCATCCGAGTCAGGCCCAGAGCCCGGGCCGCCTGAACGAACTCGCGTTCCCTCAGGCTGAGCACCTCCGCACGCACGAGCCGCGTGGTTCCGGGCCACTGCGTAAGGCCGAGGACGGCGACGATCGTGAAGATGGAGGACTGCTCGAAGACGGCGATGATCGCGATAAGAAGCACGAGTTGCGGAAACGAGATCACCATATCCACGAAGCGCATGATGAGTCCGTCCACCACCCCCCCCCCCAGCAAGCCTGAAACCGCGCCCAACAAGGTCCCGATTGTGAGACTGATCCCCACGGCCACGAAGCCAATGGACAGAGAGATGCGCGCGCCGTAGAGGATCCGTGAGAACACATCCCGAGCCAAGCGGTCTGTGCCGAGTGGAAAACCACCGCCCGGAGCAAGCATCCGCTGCGTCGTGAGCGAGTTCTGGACCGTTGGGTCTTGCGGCGAGATCAAGGGGGTGATCAATGCGATCAGGTAGAAGCACACGAGGGCGAACAAGCCGATCACCGCGATCCGGTTCCTCTTGAAGGCCTCTACCGCCAGATCCCACTGGCTAATCCCCCCTTCTCTCGCCAACGCAGGGCGCTTCGTGTCCCTCATGGACCAAGACCACGCGGAGAGGAGGCCGGCCACCAGGATCACGGCGGCGAGTCGATGATCCGCCGGGCCTGACCAGGCCTCCTGGAAACGGTTCCAGCGCGTGGCGAGCACGCTCAGGAAGCCGACCCAGACCAGCAAGCTCATCGTTCCGACCGCCCACCGGCCAGCAAGTAGTTGGGGTAGCCCCGGAAGAACGGCCGAGAGGCGTGCTCCTCCACGAGGTTTCCGGCTCGGCCCATCCAGCGTGTGGTCAGTCATACCGGATCCGTGGATCAACCACGGCATAGAGTAGATCGGCGATCAGATTACCGATAACGACCATGGTCGCGAAGATCAGGCTCGTTCCCATGACCACCGGATAGTCCCCCTCGACGACGCCATCCACGAGCAACTTACCCATTCCCGGCCACGCGAATACCGACTCGATGAACACGGCTCCACTAAAAAGGAACGGAAGGTAAAGCCCGAGGAGGGTAACGACCGGAATGAGCCCGTTGCGCAAGGCGTGTTTCATGACCACCACCCACTCGGGAAGCCCCTTCGCGCGGGCCGTGCGAACATAATCCTGTCGGATCACCTCCAGCATACTGCCTCGAGTGAAGCGCGCGATCCCGGCGGCGAGTACGAGGGCCAGCGATGTGGCCGGCAATACCAGGTGCATGATCCTGTCCTGCACCTTCTCGAGTGAGGACATGAAGGGGTACCGGGCCTGGTCGATCATACCAGACGGCGGAAACCAGATGGGCCACTCCCACACGTTCCGCGCGAAGAGGGCGAAGGTGAGGATCATCATCAGTGCCAACCAGAAAGACGGCATAGAGTAGAAGAAGAGGGCTAGCACCGAAGACACGGAGTCCAGGATGGAGTACTGGCGCACGGCCTGAACGACCCCGAGAAGAACTCCAACGACGAAGGCGATCCCCACGGCGGTCACCGACAGTAGCAGCGTATTCGGCAGAAGGTCTCGGACTATGTCGAGGACTGGTCGATTCTGCGTGAGAGAGTATCCCAGATCCCCCTTGGCCAGGGCCACCATCCACTTCCCGTACCGGACAAGGACCGGCTGGTCGAGGCCCATACTCGCCCGGATCTGGTCTATGGCGTCGGAGGAGAGCCTCGGGTTGATGTACCTGAGCGCCGGATCTCCAGGCGCCAGGTTGACGACGAAGAACACGATCGTGGCGACCCCGAGGACCAGCGGAATCGCCGCGAGGACTCTCCGCGCAACGTACCGGGTCACACCGCGGACTCCCGGGTCAACGCGACCTCTGTCGAGGGGGCACTAGAAGGCTGTTGAAGAAGTACAGTGGGCCGCGTTGCGGATGCCACGACCCCAGATCCTAGGCGGAGCGACGACGCCATAGCCATAGCTACGGTTAGGAGCTCCAACAACGGAGATGGGGTCGTGCCACCGCAACCCACGAACACGTAAGCTCATATCAACTCGTCTGTTGGGCACAGGGTGGTTGCACCCTGTGCGCGACCCGCTGTACTTCTTCAACAGCCTTCTAGCGTCCGGGGCCCTTTCGCTGATCGGCAGGGATCCACCAGTCCTTGACGTTCTGCCACTCGCCCCGAGCGTCCATGACGACACCCTGTAGACGCTTGTTCACTCCATCGAAACGATTGGCGTCATAGGCGAACATCCAAGGCTGCTCGTCAACCAGGAGCTCCTGGTACTCCTTCCAGACAGGCTTGGCCTCCTCGCGATCAACGATCAGCGGAAGCCGCTCGAGTAGAGCGTCCATGTCGGCGCGCTGCGTCCCGGAAAAGCCGAAGGCGTTATCGATATTGTCGCTGTGGAAGAAGTCGGTGTCATCTGCCTTGAAGCTCATGGTGAACGCGATCATTATCCCGTCGAAGTCCCGCGCTTCGGTGTCGAAGATGCGGTCGAGAAGAGCCGAATACGCCAAAACGGTCGGCTGAGCCTCGATTCCGATCTCGGAGAGCTGTGCCTGCATGATCTCCACGACCTGCTGCCGAAGGGCGTTCTGACTGTATATGAGCTCGATCGAGAGGCGGAGACCCTGCGCATTCTCCCGCACCCCGTCCCCGTCCCGGTCTATCCATCCGGCTTCGGCCAGCAAGCGCTCGCGGCTTCCGGGTCGTACGCCATCGTCTCGGCCCCGATCGAGGCGTCGTACGCCCAGTGAGAAGAGGGTAGGGTCGTGTTCGGCACGCGGGCATAGGTGCCGAACAACGCCTCCACGATCTGCCGGCGGTCCGTGCCCTTGGTGATGGCCTGGCGGACGCGCTTGTCGGACAACTGGGGCCGGCGGGCATTCCACGTGACGAAATTGATCTGCCGGTAGGGGTAAACCCTCAAGTCCAAGTCGTCGGAGTCGAGGATGGTCTGCACCTGGTCCGGCGTCGGCGCGATGTATACGTCGATATTCTCTGTGAGCAGAGCGGTGAGAATCGTGGTCGGTTCGACGATGATTTGATAGATGTATCGATCGAGGAAGGGACGGCCGCCCAACCCTGCCGGAAAGGCCGGATTAGCCTGGAAGGTCCAGTTGGCTCCCTGCTGGTGCTGTATGAAGACGAAAGGACCGTTGCCGACTGGGCATACGTCCCCGTAGGAGTGCTGCCGCAACTCCGCGGACGGCACACCCTCCAGCAGGTGCTGCGGCATGATGGGAAACTCACGCCAGGGGTCGAGAAACTCGGCGTGCGGCCGCATGCGAAACCTGACCGTGAAGGAGTCCACGACCTCCACGCCTCCGGGATCTTGATCGTAGTGTGCCCAGAAGGCGGGCTGAGGGAATCCGGTCTCCGGGTCGATCGCCCGCTGGTACGTGTAGGCCACGTCGTACGCGTCAGTGAGCTCGCCGTCGTGCCAATACACATCGTTCCGGAGGTGAAACGTGAGTTGCGTGTTGTCGTCTGAAACCTCCCACGACTGGGCCAAGTACGGAACGGCATTGAGCTCGGTATCGTACTTGATCAGCGTCATCAGGTTGATGAACGTCTGATGCTCATTGCCCCCCTGATCGGCGGAGACATGGGCATTCACGCCACCGGGGATGGGACCGATCGCCGCCACCGCCGCCGTGCCCCCGTACCGCTCATCCGCAGGCACCTGCCCCTCGAACTGCCCCATGTACTCCGCGACACGTGCCATCGCGGCCTCACAGAAGGGGATACCATCGCCGATGTCTACTACGCCCCCATCGAGACTCCACGGCACGACTTCTCCACTGGGACCCGCCTCCCCACCTCCACACGCTCCCGAAACCACGAGCGCCACGGCCAGGACCGTCCACCTCGACTGTCTCATGTCAGCTCTCTCCGCTCCGGCGCTGCATGCGGAACCCGTAGGCTTCGCGTCCGCTACGTACGCCACGTCCACCCGGCGGAAGCATAGTGGGTCTCTAGGAGCCGGGCTTCCGCTCGCTCGGCGTCCCTGAGCCCTTCGTGATGCCACTCTCCGCTCAATACGTCGCTCAATCCTGCCACCACCGTCCCTACAAGAACGTCCCAGGAAGGCACCACGTCCAGGATTTCATCCAGGCACGTGGGTTGGGAGGCCTCTTCGATCTCGCCCCGCAGGGCGGCCAGTCGCTCCTGCCCGGACCCCACCAGGAGCGAGCCGTGCTGCAGCATCGCACCCGCGAGGCGAGCCTGGGCGCTCCCCACGAGTTTCCTGCCGTTCACGATCACCTCACCCTCCGTCGGCCGCCTGAAGCAAGGCCCCGCCGCTGGCGACAGGGCACGCTCCCCGGCCGCAGCCATCGACGCGGGCACACCGAGAGAGCAAAGAGCGCGCACCAGGCCCTCGTTCACCAGTCTGTATGCGCCCCGTAGGCTCATTCCCGTGGTGATCGGCATGACAACCGCGTACGTGAGCTCTCTGTCATGGAGGACCGCGCGCCCGCCGGTCGGTCTACGCACGAACTCGATGCCCGCGTTCTTGGCGGCCTGGAGGTCGTAGCGATCCTTCGAGGGCTCGTTCCTTCCGAACGAGGCCGTCGGGCTTGTCCACCGATACAGGCGGAGCACTCCCTCGCCGGAACCGAGGCACGTAGCCAGCGCGTGATCGACCGCCATGTTGACCACCCCCGACGCGGGCTCGTCCTCCAGGACCCGCCAGCGCAGGGCACCCGTATCGGGGGTGCTCCTCGCCCTCGCTTGGATCAGAACTCGTACGAGCCCCGACCCGGCTCGACGATCTCGACAGTGGCTCGATCGCCCACCAGAGCACGGAAGTCTTCGGCGCTCTGATCAATGCAGGGCCAGGTGTTGTAGTGGATCGGGATCACGACGGACGGTTCGATGAACTCGATGGCGGTCACCGCGTCCTCCGGCCCCATCGTGAAGTTGTCGCCGATGGGAAGGAGCGCCACGTCGACCTTGCCCTTGAGGAGCTGCAGATCCAACGTCAGGGCCGTGTCACCCGCGTGGTAGAGGCGCTTGCCCGGCCCCAGATCGAAGAGAAAGCCCGCCGGCGTGGTGGTGAAGCCCTCCGCCCTCTCGCCGACTACCATCCCGCCGTGATGCGCGATGGTCATCTTCACCCGGCCAAAGGGGAAATTCCAGCCTCCACCGATGGACATGGGGTGGACGTTCTCGTAACCCCGGCTCTCCACGTAGCTCACCACTTCGAAGGTCCCCACCAGCATGGCGCCCGTGGATCGAGCTACGGCAATGGCATCCGAAAAGTGATCTGGATGTCCGTGCGTACAGAAGATGAAGTCAGCCTCGACGTCTGCGGCGTGTATTTCCGTCCAGGGGTTGTCGTTGAAGAACGGGTCGATGACGATACGGGTTCCGTCATCGATCGTTAGAGTGAACGTCGAGTTTCCGTGATAATCGAGTTTCGCCATCTTCGGATCCTCCGCTGTCGTCGAGAGTCCTCAGTCAGTCCCGGCGGCTACCTCAGCATAGGCCTCGATGGGTGGGCAGGCGCAAACCAGGTGTCGATCACCGTGGGCGTTGTTCACCCTGCGGACGGGAGGCCAGAACTTGTAGTCCCGCGTCCAAGGAGCGGGATACGCGGCCTTCTCACGCGAATACGGATGCTCCCAGGCCGACGCTGTGAGCATCGCGGCCGTGTGTGGTGCATTCTTTAGTGGGTTGTCCTCCGGATCGACCGCACCGGACTCCACCTCGTGGATCTCCGCACGAATGGAGAAGAGGGCGTCACAGAGCCGATCGAGCTCCGACTTGGACTCACTCTCGGTCGGTTCGACCATGATCGTTCCCGCCACGGGGAAGGACATCGTGGGCGCGTGGAAGCCGTAGTCCATCAGACGCTTCGCAATGTCCTCGTCCGAGATTCCGCTGGCCTTCTTCAGCGGACGCAGGTCCAAGATGAATTCGTGGGCGACACGACCGTTTTCTCCGCGGTACAGCACCTCGAATTCATCCTGCAGCCGATTCGCCATGTAGTTGGCGTTCAGGATCGCCACCTCGGTGGCTCGCCGAACCCCCTGCTTTCCGAGGAGCGCGATATAGGACCACGAAATCAACATGATCCCACCACTACCCCACGGCGCACCCGCGACCGGCAAGATCGCATCGGACCCACCGGTCTCGATTACCGGATGCCCCGGAAGGAACGGCGCCAACTCGGACGTCACACAGATCGGTCCGACACCGGGCCCGCCACCCCCGTGAGGGATGGAGAACGTCTTGTGGAGATTGATGTGGCAGACGTCGGCACCATAGTCACCGGGACGACACAGGCCGACCTGAGCGTTGAGGTTCGCGCCGTCCAGATAGACCCGCCCGCCCCGACCGTGGACGATGTCGCAGATCCTCCGGATCTCGGATTCGAAGACGCCATGGGTGGACGGATAGGTGATCATGATGGCCGCCAGATCGGCGGCGTGTGCATCCGCCTGAGCCTCGAGGTCGGCGAGGTCGACGTTGCCCATTTCGTCGCACTTCACCACCACCACCCGCATCCCCGCCATGACGGCGCTGGCAGGGTTCGTCCCGTGGGCCGAGGAGGGAATGAGGCACACGTCCCGGTGTCCTTCACCTTTGCTCTCATGAAGGGCTCTAATTACAAGGAGGCCTGCGTACTCACCCGAAGCCCCGGAATTGGGTTGGAGTGAGGTGGCGGCGAAGCCGGAGATTTCGGCGAGCCAGTTCTCCAAGTCCCTGAGAAGCTCCTGATAGCCCTGGGTCTGATCGATCGGAGCGAACGGGTGCATACCGCCGAACGCCCTCCATGTAACCGGCAGCATCTGGGTCGTGGCGTTGAGCTTCATGGTGCAGGAGCCCAGCGAGATCATGCTCGTGTTCAACGATAGATCGCGGCTCTCCAGCTTGTGGATGTACCGGAGCATTTCGGTTTCTGAGCGATAGCTGTGGAAGACCGGGTGCTCGAGAAAGCGCGAGGTCCTCAACAGGCCAGCGGGAACCGGCGATGTCGCCTCCTGGGACATCTTGTCGGCAGTCAGCTTCACGCCCCCACCCTTCGGACCACCGTCGCTGAAGACGTTGAACAGGTCCTCGATATCCTCCGGGAGCGTCGTCTCGTCCACCGCGATCCCGACGGTCCCGTCTCCATAGTCGCGGAGGTTCATTCCGAGTGCGCGGGCACGATCGATGATCTCCGCCCCTGAGACACCCGCGGGCACCACCTGAAGCGTGTCGAAGAAGTGCTCGTGCACGACGCTGTGTCCGAGCTCCGCGAGACCGTGCGCAAGCGTCGAAGCCAAATGATGGATTCGGCCCGCGATCCGCTTCAGCCCCTCGGGGCCGTGATAGACGGCGTACATGCCCGCCATGATGGCCAGGAGCACCTGGGCGGTGCAGATGTTCGAAGTCGCCTTCTCACGGCGGATGTGCTGCTCGCGGGTCTGAAGAGCCATCCGGAGCGCCAGATTGCCGTCCGCATCCACCGATACGCCAATGATCCGGCCAGGCATCTTCCGCTTAAAGCGGTCCTGGGCAGCCAGGTAAGCAGCGTGAGGACCGCCGTACCCCATCGGCACCCCGAAGCGCTGCGTATTCCCGACCGCGATATCCGCCCCCAGTTCGCCCGGGGGAGTGAGCATGGTGAGAGCCATGAGATCGGCTGCCATGATCACGCCGGCCCCATGCTCGTGGAACTCGTCACAGAACGCGCGGTAGTCGTGAATCGCCCCGTCGGTAGCGGGATACTGCACCAGTCCGCCGAAGAGTCGGTCCCCGAAGGACTTCAGGTCGTAGTTGTCGTGGGCCCCGACGACGACCTCGATCCCCAAGGGCGCCGCACGCCCCTTTACAACGGCGATCGTCTGTGGGTGGCACGCCTCGGAAACGAAGAAGTGCGTCCGCCTCTCGTCGCGGCTCTCGCCGAAAAGCATGGCCATGGCCTCCGCGGCGGCCGTGCTCTCATCGAGCAAGGACGCGTTGGCGATCTCCAGACCGGTGAGATCGATCACCATGGTCTGGTAGTTCAGCAGTGCCTCGAGGCGCCCCTGTGCAATCTCGGCCTGATAGGGCGTGTACTGGGTGTACCATCCGGGGCTCTCGAGGATGTTCCTCAGGATCACCCCAGGCACCACGGTGTCGTGGTACCCCATGCCCAGATAGGACCGGAAGACCTGATTCTTGGAGCCGATCTCCTCCAGCCGGCGAAGGAGTAGGTGCTCGGGCGACGCATCGGGTAGATCCAAGTCGCCAGCGAGGCGAATAGATTCGGGCACCGTCTGGTCCACCAGCTCACTCAGGGAACTGAGCCCAAGCGAGCCCAGCATCGCCTCGATCTCGTGGTCACGAGGACCGACATGCCGGCTGGCGAATCGACCCACCGTATCTATATCAAGGGACATGTTCTTCCTCAGAAATGTCAGTCCGTGAACGAGGTCATCAATGATGGCCTCAGGGACGTCGACGAACGGCCAATGAGGCCCCGACGGCAATACTAGGAATAGGCTCCTATTCGCCCACCAGAGCCTGGTAACCGGCGGCATCCAAGAGCGCATCCAACGCGCTCTCGTCGGCGACGCGAAGCAGGATCATCCATCCTGCGCCATACGGGTCGGTGTTCACAAGCGAGGGATCGTCGTCCAAGGCCTGGTTGATCGCCGCGATCTCACCCGTGAGCGGGCAGTAGAGGTCGCTGACCGCCTTCACCGCCTCAATGGTACCGAAGGTAGCCATCTTGTCGAAGCTCGATCCGGCCTCGGGCAACTCGATGAACACGATATCCCCCAGTTCGCCCTGGGCGTAGTCGGTAATACCGACCTGATAGACTCCGTCCTCGCCGGTGGCCTTGAGATACTCGTGCTCCTCTGTATATCGAAGTCCCTCGGGGATCTCGGACATCGTTCCTCCGTGTTCAAGTGTCTGGGGCGGTCACAATAGAGAAGGCCTCAGAGAAGCGTCAAGGTCAGGAACGGCGCGGCACAGCTGAGGGCGATACCCGGTCCCCTCGCCTTTTCACGCCCGACCCGCACGGATAACTTTCGTGGGCTCGGTATCCAACCAGAATCACTCAATCGACCCGCGGGAAAGATAGCAGATATGTCGACCACGCTGACCGGTGAACCTCGGCCCGCCGTCACCTCGCTGACCGAAGAAGAAGGGATGTTCCGAGAGGCCGTCCGTGACTTCGCTCAGTCCGAAGTCGCGCCTCTCGTATCGAAGATGGACGAAGCTCAGGAACTGGATCCCTCACTGCTTCCGATGCTCTTCGAGTTGGGTCTCATGGGAATCGAGATCCCGGAGGAATTCGGGGGAACAGATGCGAACTTCTTCACCTCGGTTCTCGTGGTCGAGGAACTGTCGCGGATCGACCCCTCCGTCGGGACCCTGGTCGATGTGCAGAACACGCTGGTCGTCAACGCGCTCAAGCACTGGGCGAGCGACGAGCTCAAAGCCCACTACTTCCCCCTGCTGGCCACCGATATGGTCGGAGCCTATGCGCTCTCCGAGGCGGGGAGCGGATCCGACGCCTTCGCGCTCAGCTGCCGGGCCACGCAGGACGGCGACGACTGGGTGATCACGGGCCAGAAGCTCTGGATCACGAACGGAAACGAGGCAGGCACGTACATCGTGTTCGCCACGGTCGACCCGGACGCCGGTTACAAGGGCATCACCGCCTTCATGGTGGACCGCGACCTGGAGGGCTTCGCGGTCGGCAAGAAGGAGGACAAGCTCGGCATCCGCGCCTCCTCCACGACCGAAATCATTCTCGAGAACGTCCGGGTACCAGGCAGCAGGGTCCTGGGTGAGGTCGGCAAGGGCTACAAGGTGGCCATCGAGACCCTCAACGAAGGCCGCATCGGCATCGGCGCCCAAATGGTGGGGACCGCCCAAGGGGCACTCGACAACACTCTTCGGTACGTGCAGGAGCGGGAGCAGTTCGGAAGGCCCATCGGCAAGTTCCAGGGTGTACAGTTTCAGCTCGCCGAAGTGGCCACCGACCTCGAGGCGTCGCGCCTGTTGGTCTACAACGCGGCCCGCCTCCGAGATGCCGGTGAAGATTTCGTGGTACCGGCGGCCATGTCCAAGCTACATTCCTCCAGAATGGCCCAGCGCGTGACGTCGCTGTGCATCGACCTCTACGGCGGATACGGCTTCACCCGTGAGTATCCGGTCGAGAAGTTCTACCGGGACTCGAAAATCGGCACCATCTACGAGGGGACGACGAACATGCAGCTCCAGACCATCGCCAAGGCCCTACTCCAGTGATCCCCGGTCTCGGCGTCTGGGAGTTGGTGCTCATCTTCCTCATCGTGATGGTCTTCTTCGGAGCCAAGCGCATTCCGGTAATCGGGCGCGGGCTCGGCGAGGGGATTCGGAATTTCAAGGGGGCGCTCGGTGGGGAGAAGGACGATTCCGACGACCGCACCCTGGACGACCCTGGGAACGACGACGACTCGTAGAGCGACGTTCTGATGGCGGTATCCCCCCTCGGCAACATCGTCGTAGTCCTAGACGAGCCGAAGGACGTCGTGAACATCGCAGGCGTCATACGGGTCATGATGAACATGGGCTTGTCCCGGCTCCGCCTGGTGAAGCCGCAGGAATTCGACCTCCACCGAATCACCGGCATTGCCCACCGCAGCGATGAGTTGGCCGAGTCGGCCGAGATGTTCCCGTCGCTGGAGGAAGCACTGGCGGATACGGTGTTCGTCCTGGGCACCAGCGCCCGCGCACGTACGGCTCAACGCAACTATCTGAGACCCCGAGCCGTAGCGCCCCAGGTTGTCGAGAGAGCCAACGAAGGCCTTGTGGCGTTGGTCTTCGGACGGGAGGATCGCGGCCTGACCAACGAAGGGCTCGACCTTTGTCACTCCATCGCAATCGTACCCACCGCAGAGTACTCCAGCCTCAACCTGGCTCAGGCGTGCCTCGTGCTCTGCTACGAGATCCGACTGGTAGCTACCGACGACGCACAACTGCCCGGATACAAGAGGGATGCCGGACCGGCCACCCTGGCGGATCTGGAGCAGATGTACTCAGCGTTGGAGCAAGGCTTCCACCGGATCGACTTCTTCAAGGGAGATCGGCACCCCGAGGGCGTCCTCCGCACGCTGCGCACGCTGTTCTCCAGGGCCGAGCCGGATCTTCGAGAAGTGCGCCTGGTGCGGGCCATGGGGTACGAGATGCAGCGTTACTTCGATCGGGCCCAGAACCCTGAAGAGCCAACCAGTTAGCCGCTTTATTGTTGTACGTCCCGGGCCGGGTCCATATGTTGGACTAACTCGAACGTGCCGCAGCTCCGCCGCGCGGCCCAATGGGACTCCACATGCCTTCTGCCGAAACGGGAACCGGTACGCCTCTAGCTGAACGCTACCGCGTTCTGCTGGGTATAGGCCGTACCCTGACCGGCACCCTCAGCCCGGAGGAGCTCTATCGGAGCATCTACCGGGAGACGGCTCGAGTCGTCGAGGCGGGTGGCTTCTATATCTCCCTGTACGACGCTGAGGCGGACCTCGCCACCCCGTGGTCTTCTACGCGGACCGCGGCGAGGAGAGCCGGTGTGACATCACCTACAAGGGCTCCGATAGCGAGGTCATCCGAACCGGTAAGTCGACGACGGTCGAAGACCGCCTGAACGCCGAGTCCGTCATGCTGCTGGGCGAAGAGGAGACCGAGATCACCCGCTCAGCGATCTCCGCTCCGCTGATCTACAAGGGCGTGGTCCGGGGTGCCCTGAGCACGCAGAGCTATCATCCCAACGGATACGACGCCGACGACCTCGAGCTGCTCGAAGGAATCGCGGATTTGGCGGCTGTGGCCATCGAGAACGCGCGGCACGTAACGGAGTTGGATCGGCGTTCGCGCGAAGCGGAGAAGCTCGAGGAGATCGGACGCGCACTCACCAGCTCTCTCGACTTCGAGGAAGTCCTAGGCCGGGTGTCGGCGGCGGCGATGGACCTACTGGACGCCGACGGCGCCGGTGTGTGGACCTTCGAAGGCACGATCGCGACAGTGAGCAGCTCGGTGGGCGAGATCCAGATTCCCGTGGGGTCGACGTGGGATATGGAGGGTCCGTTGTACGAGACTCTGGTAGAGGGAGAAAAGCCGTTCGTCATCGACGATCTCGCCGCCAGTCCACTCGTTCCGGACCACATGAGGGAGTTCTTGGAGGGTGGTAGCGGCATGGCCATCCCTCTCGTGATCGGTGACCGAGTCGCGGGCGCCCTGGCGACCGGGTCGAGGGAGACCAGAGGCTTCTCCGCCTACGACATTGCCCTGCTCACGCGCTTGGCGGGCCAAGCTTCCGTGGCTTTGGACAATGCCGAGCTTCACGCCGGCATCCAGGCCCTCTCCCTGACCGACGTGTTGACGGGTCTCCCCAACCGGAGACACCTCCAGCTCCATCTGGAACGAGAGGTAGCCGCGGCTCGACGGGGTAGACGCCTGGCCTTGGTGCTCTTCGACCTGGACGATTTCAAGCACTACAACGACACCTTGGGGCACATAGTGGGCGACCAGATTCTCAAAGCCTTCGGACGAGTTCTGGCGGAAGAGAACCGGGCCATGAACCTCGTGGCCCGATACGGAGGTGACGAGTTCGTCTCGGTGCTTTCAGAGAGTGACGACGACGGCGCGCGGGGTTACCTGGACAGGGTCGAAGCACGCATCAGGGCCGATCGCGTGCTGGCCCCCCATGGCGTGACGGTCAGCTCGGGGATCGCCCATTTCGAGACCGACCAGATGGTCGGAGCCGACGAGCTCATCCAGTCAGCCGATAGGGACATGTATCAGCACAAGGAGCGGCCGAAGCGCAGTTGACCGGAGGCAGCGGTCCACCGGCCCGAAGGAACGAAGGCCCGGCTCCCCGAGGGGGCCGGGCCTTGGTCATGGGTGTCAGCGTGGCGCGTTAGCCAACCGACGCACCCTCTCCGGTGACCTCGACCTCGAAGGTCTCCGGATCCACCATGGGCTGCCAGACCTGAACGACGGGGAAGGTCGACAGGAACCACCTCACCGCGAACAGGAACAGGCCCAGGAACATGAGGCCGATCAGGAACTCGGTCGCCCCGATCGTGGGCGTATCATGGTCGCGGATGGACGGAGCCACCATGAGGTGCTTTTCGAGCCACAGTCCGGCGAAGATCGAGAACGTGACGGTCCGGAGGAACGTCGGGTTCATCTTGGCCTTCCGCCCCATGAGTAATGCGAAGGGCAGCACGAAGCACATCACGATCACCATCAAAGACAGCTTGCCCCACGGCGCTTCGGCCCGGTGGATGAGCCAAGCCTGCTCCCATGGCAGCTTGCCGTACCAGATCACCAGGTACTGGGCGAAGAACAGATAGGCCCAGAAAACGCAGAAGGCGAAGGACAGCTTACCCAGATCGTGTAGCTGCTGACGTCCCATGACCTTGTCGAAATAGTCGTCGCGTTTCTTCAGAAGCGTCACCGCACAAGCGGTCGCGGCGATGCCGCTCCAGAACGCCCCCATGAAGAACCATGGGCCCATCATCGTCGAGAACCAGTGGGGCTCCAACGACATGACCCAGTCGTACGCCAGAATGCTCATGACCAGGGCGTAGATGATGACGAAGGCCGGTGCCAGCTTGGTCATCCGCCGATAGGAATGGACTTCCTCGGTCTCCTGACCCCTCCAGCCCTGCGTCAGACGATCCCGCCACTGGACCCGGCCCGCGTCGGTGTCACCGTCGTCCTTGGCCAACCCCATATCGGGACGGAGCGCCATATAAGCGAAGTAAAGCGACACCCCGAACAGCACCATCACTCCCACGACGTTCCTCGTCACCAGGAACGGCATGTTGAGGTACGCGGCCTTCTTCTGGAGAATCGGGTCGTGAGCCATCTCGGCGATCCAGGGAAAGAACGACTCCCCGAGGCCCAGCATGGGCAGCAGCATCACGAACGAGATGGGGAGGAACGCCACGAAGGACAGGCCCACTCGGCGCACCGACCAGTTCCATTTCGACTTCGTGATCCACGTCGCCACGGTGAGCAGCATCGCCCCCATGGCCACGTTGGTGAAGAACAGCCAGTTCGAGACGTAGGACTGCCAGGCCCGATCGGCGTCCGTGCTCAAAGCGAACACGAAACCCGCGAGGCCCACCAGGAACATGCCCACGAACAGAACGTTCGCATTCTTGGAACGCATAAGGTATCGGACCGGAATCTCTGAGGGGACATGCATATGGCTCATGGCCTAGTTATCCCCCCCGACAACCATCGGCTCGTTTCCGGCCTGACGCTGGAGCACACGGATGTAATTCACGATGTTCCAACGATCGAAGTGGCTGATCTGGTGGCCATACGGCGGCATGAGGCCACGACCCACCCGCATGATCCCATAGATGTACCCGTCGCTGTAACCGGCGACCACGGGGCCGGACAGGTTGTACGCGATCAAGAGCGGATACTTGTCGATGATATTGGCCTGTGCACCCACGCCAGCCGGGCCGTGACACACGGCGCACATGCGATTGAACATCACCTCGCCACGGGCCAACGAAGTCTCGTCTGATGCGACCGGATTGGGCAGAGTCTGCACCACGGGCTGGAAGAGATCCGCCTGGCCGAAGGGAGGCGCCATGAAGCCCCTTTCCGGCTGTCCGGTGTTCAGCTGTCCCGGCCCGGGCGTGATGTTGCCCGCCGCGAACGGCACGCTGTTGGGCGGAGGTGCGAGTGTGTTCTCGTATGGATCGAACGACCGCGAATCACGCATGTGACGGCCGAAGATGTTCCCCAGGACCTCGTCCAGAGGACTGCATGCGCTCAATGTAACGAGCAGGGCCAGAACCGCCCCGAAGCGCGCTCTACGAAGCATGGGCCACCCCCGCGGGGTCTTCCCGCAACTCGACCGGATCCTGTCCTTGTAGAATTCCGCGGGCCTCATCCAGTCGATCCGGAGGGGCCGTCACGTACACGCCGAAGCGACCCGCACTGAACTCTGGATCGTAGACCACCATGGGCTTCAGATAGGGAAGACGGCTGTTGATGAAGAGGCCGATCACTGTCGATAGAGCTCCAAACAGCACCATCATCTCGAAAGCGATGATGACGTACGCCGGAATGGAGAGGATCGGCTTGCCGCCCGTTACCAGAGGCCAATCCATGGACGTGAAGGACGTGAACGCGAAACCTCCGGCCGCACCGCAGAGTCCTCCTGCGAGCGCCCAGACTCTCACGGGGCTCTGGTCGTAGCCCAGAGCCGCCTCGATATGGTGGTCGGGATAGGGCATGTAAGCCGTGATCTTCTTGAGCCCGGTACCCCTGAGCTTCTCGATGGCATCAACCGCCGAGTCGACGTACTCGTATGAGGCCAGAAGGCCGGTCGTGGCACTCATCCCTCACCTCCTTCCCCACCGGCGTGGGCGGGCGCGGCGTTCCGCATGGGCGTGGGCAGCACCTCCTTCAACTCCGCGATGGCCACAACGGGCAGCAACCGCGTGAAGAGGAGGAACCAGAAGCCGAACCAAGCGAAGCTCCCCGCCAGAATCCCCATCTCGACCGCCGAAGGCCGGTACAGGCCCCAAGCGAAGGGTTCGTACTCGTGGTGCAGCGAAGTGACGATGATCACGTAGCGCTCGAACCACATCCCGATGTTGATGAAGATCGAAATCGTAAAGAGGGCGGGTATGGAGTACCTGACCCGCTTGAACCAGAGCATGACCGGCACGAACCCGTTGCACACCAGCATCGTCCAGGCGGCCCACCAGTAGGGACCGAACAGCCTCGCCCAGAACGCCGCCCGCTCTACTTCCTCACCGCTGTACCACGCCATAAAGAACTCGGAGAGATACGCGTAGAACACGATCAAGGACGTCAGCAGGCAGAGCTTCGCCATGGCGTCGTAGTGCTTGGTCGTGAGGTACGCCTCGAGGCCGAAGACCTTCCTGAGCGGCACGGTGAGCGTGATGACCATGGCGACACCCGAGAAGATGGCGCCGGCCACGAAGTAGGGAGCGAAGATCGTGGCATGCCAGCCGGGAACGATGCTCACGGCGAAGTCCCAGGAAACCACGGAGTGCACCGACAGGACCAGCGGGGTCGCTAGCGCGGCGAGGAAGATGTAGGCCTTCCCGAAGTGGTGCCATTCGCGGTCCGTACCGTGCCATCCCAGCGAGATGACCTTGTAGAGCTTCTTCCGGAATCCCGTCGCAGCGTCACGTGCGGCGGCGAGGTCGGGAATGGTCCCCAAGTAGAAGAAGACCGCCGAAACCGTGAAGTACGTGGTGACGGCGAAGACGTCCCAAACGAGGGGTGAGCGGAAGTTGGGCCACAGAAAGCGGCTGTTCGGATAGGGAATCAGCCAGTAGGCGTGCCAAACGCGTCCAACGTGGATGAGTGGGAACAGTCCGGCGGTCATGACGGCGAACACCGTCATCGCCTCGGCCGCCCGATAGATCGACTGACGCCAGGGCGCTCTGAACAGGAAGAGAATCGCCGAGATCAGCGTGCCTGAGTGTGCGATACCGACCCAGAACACAAAGGTGGTGATGTAGACCCCCCACCCGACGGGACTCGTAAGCCCCGTGACGCCGATTCCGTCGAAAATCTGAATGCTCCAAGAGACCGCAGCAAGCCCGATCCCAGCAATTGCGATCCCGAGCAGTATCCACCAACCGAGTCCCGGCTTACCGAGCGACACCAGGACGTCGCGATTGACCTGATCGAGCTTCTGCAGATCCGGGTGGGGTACCGCGCCCCTCGGTTCCTTTGTCGCGGTAGACATCAATGTGCTCCCGAGTCCACGTCGTGGAACGTCACCTTCTTCAAGTAACTCACCGCCGGTTGCGTGTTGACGAGCTCGTCCAGTACTCGGTAGACCCTCTCGCCCCGAACCGACTGTGCCACCCGGGAGCGGGTATCCCGGATGTTGCCGAAGACGATGGCCTCCGCCGGACAGCTCTGCTGACAGGCCGGTATGATTTCGCCGTCCTGTATCGTGCTCCCCTCGACAGCGGCGCGGTCTTGAGCGCCGCGGATGCGATGGATACAGAACGAACACTTCTCCATGATCCCGTTCTCGCGCACGGTCACGTCGGGATTGAACGCCCAGTTCATGGGCTCGGGCGCATGTCCCAGGCCCTCACGAACCGGCTCTTCGTCCGTGAACGTGTACCAGTTGAACACACGGACCTTGTACGGGCAGTTGTTCAGGCAGTACCGCGTTCCTACGCACCGGTTGTAGACCTGTGTGTTGATCCCATCCGGTGTGTGGTAGGTGGCGTAGACCGGACAGACCGGCTCGCACGGCGCGTTGCCGCAGTGCTGGCAGATCATGGGCATGAACCGAACGTCGAGCGGGCCTGCGTGGCTCGCGTCGACCGCCTCGTAGTACCGCTCCAGGCGAATCCACCCCATGTCGCGCCCCATCGTCACCTGGCTCTCTCCGACCCAGGCCACGTTGTTCTCGGACTGACAGGCCGTGACGCACGCGCTGCAGCCGGTACACTTGTCGAGATCGATGGTCATGGCCCATCGCGGCGTCTCCGGATCTCCGTACTCACCGTGCTGGGCACCCTCGAGGGGGAAGTCCTCGGGACGGCCCTCGGTCTCGACCGGGACGAAGCCACCAACTCCCTGAAGCTCCTTCAGTGGCCCGTGACCGCCCTCCTCCTCGTGCTCATCCTCGGCAGTCGACTCGGCGGTCGACTCGGCAGTCGACTCGGCGGTCAACGCAGCCAGCGCCACCGCAGGGGTGATCGGACGATTGCTCTGGACGTCCGAGCCCGCGATCGTGGCCAAGGGTCGGCGCTCTCCCGTGGGGGTGACGGTGACCTTGGTGGCGAAATGGACCAGGCCACCGGACAGCGCTTCGGCTTCGGCCGGCAGCAGGTCGAGCGGATTCACGCCATTCCCATCGGTGAATCGGCCAGCGCCTTCGTGCCCACCACCCATCGCCAGGGCAACGACGTTCTCGCGAATACCGGGATAGGTCCAAACCGGCACCTCCACGGAGCCGTGGTCGGTAGAGAGTACGACCAGGTCTCCCTTTCGGAGCCCCATGGCCTCCGCACGGTTCGGATGCATCTCCACCCAGGAGTGCCAGGTGATCTTGCTTACGGGGTCCGGCAACTCGTGGAGCCACGGGCGGTTGGAATTCAGGGCACCGTCACCGAAACGTGAGGACGGATACACCATGAGGTGCAGGTCGCCTCGGCCGTCGAAGTCGGGCGGATCGAAAACGAGCGCCCGATCGGGCTGGCGGAGCTGTTCCGAGATGCCGGGCACACCGGAGGCGAGTTCCACCACACCGGTTTTGAGCGCCTCCTGCCAGAAGCCCTCGAAGTCGGTGGAGCCGGTCGATCGCGCCACCGTCTGCCAGTGCGCACGAAGTCGGTCGTAGAAGGTCGCGGACCCGAGGTCCTGGCCCATGCGCGTTGCGACCGAGAGTAGAACGTCACCGGTCGGTCTACTATCGAAATGGGGCACCGGCTGCATGGCCGGCTGCCGCAGCGCCCACATGCCCGGTCGTACGGCGGAGTCGCCCCACGCTTCGAGGAAATGCCGGTCTGGGAGAATAAGGTCTGCCAGAGCCGAGGTTTCGTCGGGAGCCGACGCGAACGACACCTTGAACGGAACGCTCTGGAGAGCCTCTCGGAGACCCGAAGACGCCGGCACCGAGTAGACCGGATTGCTGCCGTGGACCATCACCGCGCCTATCGAGCCCTGGCCGATCGCCTGGATCGCCCGCTGCACGCCGTTGTACCCGAACTGGGGAGCGTTGAGTTGAGGCGTGTTGTAGTGCACAGTCCGACCCACATTCCCCGCCACGGAGTTGAGGATCGTAACGGCAAGGTTCGCAGCCGTGGCATTGCGATGCTGTCCAGCGACGCCCGGGCCGACGGCCAAGCTGGGCCCTTCCTCTGCAAACCGAATCGCCAGCTCGCGAATACTGTCTGCCGAAATGCCTGTGGCGTCCGCTACGTTCTCCGGCGTGTAGGCGTTGACGATGTCCCGGTAAGGGCCGGCTCCAGCTCCGGCACCGGAGATCACGTTGGCCATGGCGAGCGCGACCAGCGCCTCGCTGCCCGGCTGGATCGGAAGCCATTCGTCCGCGTTCTGGCCCGTCAGGGACAAGCGGGATCCGACGAATACGAAGCGCCCTTTGCCACCCTGCTCGTCGACGCCGCTCATTCGGGCGAACGCACGCCCATCCCTTACCGGCGAAAGCCAGCTCTCGAGGAAGTCGGCCCCGAACGAGACGAGAAGGCGTGCCTCCTCGATGTCGTACCAGGGGATCACGTTCTTCCCGAAGGCGATCCGGCTCGCCTCGCGTAGCGGAGCGTCGGCCAGCGGGTCGAAGCGCACCACACCTCCGCCCGTCCTTCCGGCAAACTCCTCCATGAGCATCATCAGGGACGGCCCAGCGAGACCTCCGGACAACGTGAGGTGCCCGCCTGCCGACCCTAGTCCATCGGCCAGCATCTGCTCGGCCTCGTCCCACGAGATTGCCTCTAGCTGGCCGTTCCGTCGAGCCATGGGCCCCGTAAAGCGGTCGGGGTTGTAGAGCCCCTGGATGCTCGAGTGCCCTCTCGAACAAAGGGCTCCGCCCGAGACAGGATGGTCGGGGTTCCCCTCGACCTTTATGACCCGGCCCTCACGCGTACGCACCCAGATGCCGCATCCGGCCTCACACTCGCCGCACACCGAGGTGTACCACGTGGCTACGCCGGGAGTGATCTCTTCCGGGGGAACCACATAGGGCATCAGCTTCTCGACACTCTCGGTCGAGCAGCCCACCATGCCGGCCCCTGCCCCGCTGACGCCGAGTACCTTCAGGAACTCGCGTCTCTTCAGTCCGTCGCTCATCGATTTGGTCCCGGAATCAGTAGTGGCATACTGCGCAGTCCCGCGAGACCTCGCGTTCGACGTGACAGGTCACGCACCAACCCATGGCCAGAGGTTGGTTGACCTCCTCGAGCACGCCCATCTCCTCTACCGGTCCGTGACATTCGGCGCAATCGACTTCGGCGGCGACATGCCTCATGTGGGGGAAGTGGACGTGATCGGCGACCTTATATATGCGAACCCAGGGAATGGGCTCCTGGTTGGTCCAGTACTCCCGGACCTTGGCGATCTCGGCCTGCTGCCTCTCGTCGGTTCCACCGATGATCTGATGGCACCCTATGCAGGTTCTGACGGGCGGGATTCCGGCGTCCACCGATCGCTCTGCCGAGAAATGACAGTACTGGCAGTCGATCTGGTCCACGCCGGCATGAATATCATGCGGAAAAGCGATCGGCTGGACCATGTCCGCGGTCGCCTCGCTCGTCGCTTCCGACTCCTGCGCCGCACTGCTGTCCTGGGTCTGAACGAAGGCCAACGAACCCAGGCTTGCGAGCGCGACGACCGATGCACCTATCCATCGCTTCGTCATAAAGCCCTGCCGCCCCGAAAAAGGGTTGGGTGGGAGCAAGAGTTGTCTGTTTGAAACGGCAGGAACCTACCTGAGCCCCAGGGTCGTGTCAACGTCGTAGGAGCGGCCAAAAAGAACCTTTTTCTCCGCGTGAGTGTTATACTTTTTCCTTCTGGAAAAGGCCTCGGAGAACCCCGGACCGGAGTAGGACTTGGCCGATACGACAACCATCACCGACGCCCCGCCGACCGTCGACCTTCTCGAGCGACTGATCGCTGAGGTCGAGCATGTCTTCCACGGCAAGGAAGAGGTCGTCCGGCTCGCCGTGTCAGCTCTACTTGCCCGCGGGCATATCCTCTTCGAAAACGTCCCGGGGGTGGGCAAAACCACTCTCGCCCATGCTCTCGCGACGGCGCTCGGTCTCTCGTTCCGTCGAATACAGTTCACGAGCGACCTGCTGCCCTCCGACGTTCTAGGGGTCTCGATCTACAACCCCCGCACCTCGGAGTTCGAAACCCGGCCCGGACCCATCTTCACGAATCTGGTCCTGGCGGACGAGATCAACCGGGCTCCGCCTCGCACTCAGAGTGGGCTCCCCAGGCGATGGCAGAGGGCAAAGTGAGCTTGGACGACAAGACGTTCGAGCTTCCGCAACCCTTCATGGTGATGGCCACGCAGAACCCCCTCGAGCATCACGGTACCTACCCGTTGCCCGAGAGCCAGGTCGATCGCTTCCTCATGCGTATCACCATCGGTTATCCCGGAGCGGCTGCGGAGCGTCAGATTCTCGAGGACTCTACCGAAGAGGGTGACTGGGAGCTCCGTATCAAGTCGGTGCTCACACCGACCGACGTGCTCCGTCTTCAGAACCAGGTCTCGGAGGTGCGGGCGGAAGAATCCCTCATGACCTACCTCATGGAGATCGTGCGACGCACCCGAGTCGAACCGCGCCTTCGTATGGGCGTCAGCCCTCGTGGAGCCATCGGCCTCTATCGGGCATCGAGGGCCTTTGCGTTGCTCAGCGGACGGGACTTCTTGGTACCAAGCGACATCCAGCACGTCGCGGGCCCTTGCATGGCCCATCGGATTCTCCCGATCGGGGCAACGGCCGCCACCCACGAAGCTCACGAAGAGGCCGGCGCAATCGTAGAAGAGATCCTCGAGGACGTCGCGGTCCCGGTGTAGCCTGGCCGAGCGCCGACGTGGAGACCGATGGATGAACTTCCTCGAATCTGTGGCCTCCGTTCCCACGTTCTTACGCGACACCTGGCGACGCCTGCGCGCGTGGCGCCGCATCCGCTTCACCACCGGTGGAGCCGTTTTCACAGCCGGGGCCTTCGCGATCGGTTTCGCTGCGGTCAACACCGGCAACAACCTGCTCTACCTCTTGCTCGGCGCGATGCTCGGGTTCATCGCGCTGTCGGGCTGGCTCTCGGAACAGGTCCTCCGCGGTCTCACGGTGACTCGGCGGACGCCACAGGGCGTCACGGTCGGGAGGACGTTCCGTATCACCTACCACGTAACGAATCGGAAGCCTCGATTCCCAACGCTCGCCGTACACCTCATCGAAGAAGGTCTGCCCGGGATCGCCTGCATCGGTCGGCTCGACCCGCGCGAATCGGTGACCGTGCGGTCGGAGAACCACTTCATCAAGAGGGGGGTCTACCGGCTGGAGGCGCTCACACTCTCGACCGCGTTTCCGTTCGGCCTCTTTACCAAAGAGCGTGATCTGACGCTTCCCGGCGAGCTCGTGATCTGGCCGAGGGCCGACCGTCCGGTCTCGATGCCCGCCCCTCCCGGGGGGACGAGCCGCCCTCGCTACTCGGACGTATCAGGCGTGACGGTCGGAGCGCGAGGTGAGTTCCGCGGCCTCCGCGAGTACCGAGTGGGAGATGATCCGCGTGACATCCACTGGCGATCCACGGCCCGGACCGGCGAGCCGGTCGTGCGCGAGTACGACCAGGATTCGGCCGAGACGATCTGGATCTGCCTCGACACGCGTGATGAGCCCGGAGACCGTGCGGAGAACGCGGTCGAGACCGCCGCATCGTTGGCGGCCCGCGCTTTCCAGGAGGGGAGGCGATTCGCCCTGGCCACCCCGACGGGTCATGTGGGTGCCGGCACCGGATCAGGGCAACTCGAACGGGTACTGGACGTGCTCGCGAGAGTGGATTTCGAACGTTCGGGCCCCCGACTCTCGCCGCCCTCCGATCCATCCACCTGCGTGCTCGTATCCATCTCCGGAGCGGGGCGGTCTTCGTACGGGGCCTACGTACCTCCCGGGCACTGGTCGGACGACCCCTCGGAACACGAGGCCGACTCGGCGGCCAGCGAAAGGCACGCCGGATGAGGCTCGAGCTGCTTCATCGCCGACTAGTGGTCGGAATGGGACTCGTGGCCCTCGTGGCCTTCGCAGGGGGTGCAGGCTTCGAACCCATCAGCGCGATCCTCGCCGCCATCGCCCTCGTGCTCGCGTTCGTCTGGCAGCCCGACCACGACCTCTCTCTTCGCCTCGAGCAGTTCTGGCTGCCTCTAGCGGCGATTCTCGTGATTCGATCTCTCTATCACGTCTTCCTAGTGGGCGACGATGTCGTGATTCCCGTCGTGGACCTTCTCCTGCTTCTTCTCAGTGCCGAAGCCTTGAGGTCTCTCGACGCCCCGAACGACGCGCGGCTCTATGCGCTGACCTTCGCACTGCTCCTGGCGTCGACCGCGTACCGCCCCGGCGTCCTCTTCGCCGTGGCCTTCGTCGCGTACGTCGCTCTCGCCACCGTCGCGTTGATGGTAGGACACCTGCACCGGCGAGTCCCGGCGCGAGGCGGCCGTGAGATCGTGCTGGAGCGGAAGTTCCTGATGGGGATGGCGGGCCTGTCGGGTGTCACGCTCATGATGAGCGGGATCGTCTTCGTCGCCTTCCCCCGGTTCTCACGGGGATGGGCGTCTCGTGGCGAGGTCCTGGCCACGTCGATCGCGGGGTTCGCCGACCAGGTCTCCATCGGAAACCACGGCTCGAGGATCTTCCCGAATCCCGAGATCGTCTTGCGGGTGGAGTTCCCCGACGGGCGACCAGCCAACATGGGAGGCCTCCACTGGAGGGGTCGCTCCTATGATCGCTTCGACGGAGTCCGCTGGAGCCGATCTCCGTCCCTGCCGCCGTCCTTGGGCATGGAGCGTTGGTACGAGGCCTGGAATCCCGACAGGGTTCGCCAGAAGATCTACTCCGCGGCACTCGATGTGCGCGTCTTGTTCGCGCTCCATCCCATGCTGGGCGTGCGCTCCGACAACCCTCGCATTCAGCCGCTCTTCGACAACGCGGGGGATCATGTGTACTGGGGATCCGGGAATCCCTCGTACGAGGCCGTTTCCGTCGCCGGCCGACCGCAGCCCGAGGCCCTTCGCGCCGCACGATCGGGGTTTGCCCCGGCCCGCAACCACTTCACCCAACTCCCTCGTCTATCCCAGCGGACCCGCGACCTCGCTCGCTCGCTGACTCAGGGCCTAGACAACAACTACGATCGCGCCGTCGCCATCGAGGAGTTCTTCCACAACGAATTCGAGTACACACTCGATCTGCCCCGTTCGGCGAGGGAAGCCACGCTCGAGTACTTCCTGTTCGATCGAATGGCCGGTCACTGCGAATACTTTTCGACGGCGATGGTCGTGCTACTGCGCACGATGGGAATCCACGCCAGAGAGGTAAACGGCTTTCTCGGTGGCCAGTGGAACGAGTTCGGGCAGTACCTGGCCGTGACCCAGAACGAAGCGCACTCCTGGGTTGAGGTCTGGTTTCCCGGCTACGGGTGGGTGCCTTTCGATCCGACACCCGCCGGTGCCGGGACGTCGGAGGCTCTCACCTCCTGGCTCTGGCCCGGTCGGTTCCTCCTCGACGGACTCCAACACCGCTGGAACAAGTGGATCCTGGACTACGACCAGGATTCCCAGTCGAGCCTCATCCAACGCGCCTCGGAGATGTTCGGCCGTGACGAACTGACCAACCAGAACGCCGACGCCAGCACCTCGAGAGACCCTGCGGCCATGTTCTGGGGTGCCCTTATGATCCTGGCGCTCGCCCTCAGCCTCCGCTGGGCCGCCCGCGGTCCTTCTGGGGGGCCGGAGACGAGACTCTATCTGAGGTTGCGTGAGAGCTGCCGCCGAGCCGGATTGGTTCTCAGCGAGGGGATCGCCCCTCTCGGCCTGGTCGACGAACTCGCTCGCCTCGGGCACCCCGCGCATCGGCCTGCCCAGAGTCTCGTCGCCACCTACCTCCGTTCTCGATTCGGTGGCCAGCCGCTCGACGAGTCCGACCAGGAGGAGATGAAGGCCGCCTTGGCCGCGGTGCGGCGTGCACTCCGGAGCGAGTCGCCGCTGGGCCCCCCGGCCACTCTCTCGTAGCGGTCCGCCTGAGGCGATGCTAATTTTCGTGTCATGACGACCCCGACCGACCCCCCAAGGCCGCCGCCCCCCAGCACTGGACAGCACTTGGCTACCATCAGCCATGACGGTCGGTTTTGGGAGGTCTACCTGGAGTTCAGTGATGACCCGCGGCGGCCCTCGAGCTACCGAGGCCTTCTCTGCTTCTCGCCAGCCGACACCGAGGGTGAAGAAGCGGCACTACGTACGACGACACTCATCATCGAGGACGTGTACGAGGAAGCCGTACGGAAGGCCCGAGCGTTCGAGGAGCACCAGCTCCAAGGTCTCTTGCGTTCGGTGCTCCCCGAAGAGGAGTGACCCGCGGTTGTGCAAGCGGGAAACCCACTGTTGTCAGGACGACTGACGGACCCAGCGCATGAGTTCGGGCAGAGTCGGCCGCTTCCCCTGCATCAGAATGCCCACCCGGTAGATCCGCCCGGCAACCCAGGCGACCGCCACTACGGTCACGGCCACCAGCACCAAGGATAGTCCTACCTGCCACAGAGGCGCACCCCCGATGAATCGGGGGAACATGAGGACCGGCGCAAAGAACGGCACCAAGGACAGCCAGGTGGCGAGGGCTCCGTTGGGGTCTTCCATGACGGGTGCCAGGAACATGATCGGGATGATCAGGAGTATCATCACCGGTATCTGTGATTGCTGTGCCTCCTCATCGCTCGAGCACAGGGCCGCCACAGCGGCGTAGAGGCTCGAGTAGAGGAAGAAGCCCATGACGAAGAAGGCGATGAAGAGCGCAATGCCTCCCCCCACCGGGAGCAACTCGACCAAGGTCTTGATCTCGAGGAGTTCGGGGCGAGCCGCCACCACATAGGGGAGCCCGAAGGTCAGGAGCAGCACCATGCTCAGAGCCCATATGGCCAACTGAGTCAGCCCCACCGCCCCGACTCCCAAGATCTTCCCGAGCATGAGTTGCCATGGCTTCACGGTCGAGATGATGATCTCGACGATGCGGGTCGTCTTCTCCTCGAGGACAGCCCTCATGACCTGTACACCATAGAGCAGGATCACCATGTAGAGCATCATGGCGCCCATGAACCCCGCGACCATGCCCGCCTCCCTCTCGCCGTCCTCCAGGTCGCTCTCCCGCAGGGAGACGTAGTCGATCGACCCTCCGGACAGAAGTTCGTCGAGTCCTTCGGCCTCGGCCACGGCCCCTCCGAGTCGGACCCGGAGCACGGATTGTGTCACCGCCCGCTGGAGCCTCATCCGGCGAACCGTACCCGGAGTGCCGGCTCCCCGAAACACGGCCCTACCCGCGGACAAAGTCTCGTCACCCAACAGCAGGAATCCGGCGATCTCTCCCGCTTCGATTCGCTGGTCCAGGGACTGGATGACGTCGTTGGTGTACGGAACGCGCTCCACCTCGAAGGAGTTGCCGAGGTCGGCTGCCACGTCGTCGTACAGGACGTCCGTCTGGTCCACGATGACGATGACTCGTTCCTGGGCCTCGCTCCGGGCCTCCATGACGATCGGAATAGCCATGACGGCAATCATGAAGACGGGAAGGCCTATGGTGCCAAGGATGAACCACTTGTTCCGGACCCGCTGGAGGTACTCGCGTCGCACGACGGCAATGAGCGCTCTCACGCGGCGCCTCCGCTCCGCTGAAAGTCGGCGGGCACACCGGCATCACCCGCGGCGTCCGCGCCTGCATGCCGAACGAAGATCTCGTGCAGGCTGGGCTCGACCAGTTCGAACCGATTGATCGTTACTCCCTCGTCGATACCCCGGCGTAGAACGGCCTGAGCGTCGCCCCCGTCGAGGAGTAGGAGGCGGACCCCGGTATCCGTGGCCTCGACCGTGTCCACCTCGGGCCCCCGCAGCCACCCGTCCTTCCCCTCGAAGTCCACTGCGATGGCCCCGCTTCGTTCTCTTCGCTTCAACTCCTTCAGCTCCCCGTCGAGGACCTTCTCCGCCTTCGAGATGAGGCACACACGCTCACAGAGCCTCTCGGCCTGCCCCATCAGGTGGGTGGAGAACAGGATCGTGGTTCCCATCTCGTGAAACTCCCGCACGATGTCCTCGAGGACATCCTGGTTGATCGGGTCGAGGCCACTGAACGGCTCGTCGAGGATCAAGAGGTCGGGCTCGTGAAGCACCGTTCCGATGAATTGGACCTTCTGTTGCATGCCTTTCGACAGGTCCTCGATCTTCTTGTCCGCCCACCCATCCAGGCCCAACCGCTCCAGCCAGGCGTTGGCACGCTCCCTCGCCGTCCGGCGAGCCATCCCGCGAATCTCACCGAGGAATTCGAGCTGCTCGATCACCTTCATCTTCTTGTAGACCCCACGCTCCTCGGGTAGGTAACCCACGCGCTGACGCATCGGCCCGTCAGACGCGCCCCCCAGCAGGGTCACACCACCCTCGTCCGGAAGTAGGATGCCCATCATCATCCGAATGGTGGTCGTCTTCCCGGATCCGTTGGGTCCGAGAAGGCCGTAGATGGTGCCTCGCGGGATCTCCAGGCTGAGCTCAGAGACCGCGGTATGGCTACCGAAACGCTTCGTGACGCCCTCCAGCGCGACGGCTGGACCTGATCCGTTCGTGGTGTTCAGGAATCCTCCCGTAGACGATGTGCTCGTTTGACGAACTGCTGCTGCGGTGGCGCGTCCTCTCCCCATACGGGCGGGCGACCACGCATCTTCAACTCCCGCCGGTCAATTGGGAAGCGCCGGTTGCCGCCACCCCCAAACTCTATACATTTCGCCTGCTATTGACTAACCAAGAGGAGGCCGGATGGCCATCTATCGTACGCTCTTCTACGCGGACGTGACCATCGGAGTCGGAGGACGGGTCACGATCCCTCAGGACCTGCGGGACACCCTGAGACTTGCCGCGGGGGACGCCCTGACCGTTCGTGTGGAGGAGACTTCGGACGGACGTCGGCAGATGGTGATCTGGCGCGCGGAGGAGCAGCCCGAAGAGTAGCCGCCGCTCCTCTTTTCCATTTTGTACTCCGTTGGCCCGCTGTGCGTCGAGCAGGCCGACCTCTCCACAACGACGATCTCGTCTTCTCGAGATCACCCTTCCTCCAAGTCGATCCAACGGATCAGTCCGTCGAATACGGACGAACCGTCGTGATGCCACCACGGAGGGGGCCATGGTGCAGCCTCGAATGAGGTGACCCTGGTCACACCGGCTCGGCCGAGGGCGGTCGCCAGGTGGCCTCGCCGGTCCCCGGACCCCGTGAGCGCTACAGTTTGCAGTACGCGTCTCAGATCGCGGAGCAGTTCAGGCACCTCCTCCAAGTGTGACACCGGCTTGACGTACACTACCCGATTCTGACAAGACAGGGTGAACGCAGGGCTCTCCTGGTAGATCACGGTCCAGGATCCCGTGTCTCCACGGTACACCCGCGAACCGCTACCCGAGGCCTCCTCGAACTCCGCTGCTCCACGCAGTTGGTGGAGCGCCGAGGCCTCGTCCGGCGTCAGATGCCCCGCGGGTAGCCCTGCCTCGATGTCGGCCATCGCCTCTGCGAGCACGGCCGCCCAAGCCTCTGGGCTCACGACTCCTCCGCGCTCCGCGTAGAGCACATGCGGGGACACGCACCCCCTCTGGTCGAACATCGAGACGGCCGCGGCCGCAGCGGCGGCGGTCTGGGATGCCAGATCGGCGGCCAGCGCCTCGCGGCCGACCATGCCCAGACTCACGCGGTGGTGATACGGGACGAAGCGCGCCGTGACCGGTGTGCGATCTCGCAGGGCCGTGACCGACTCGCTGCTGCCATAGGCCACAACCACCTCGGCACTCGCGAGCGCGAGAGTCTCGGCCGGACTGGCTCCGCCCGGCCAGTACGCCACCGCCAGTCCGGCGGCCAGGCGGGGATCCTCTTCCGCCAGCGCGCGCGCGAAGAGAACAGGCAGTGCGACATCTCCCTTGCCCGGCTTCAGGAGGACCGCCGACTTGACCAGGAGGGCTCGGATCAGGGAGGAGACGCTCACGCCCGGGACAGTGCCTGCACCCACATGAAGGCTCAGCACAGGCCCGGCAGCACGGACGATGCGGCCCGAGTCGAGCCGCTGGAAGCCATCGAGAACTTCGGGTACCCCCAATTCGCGCTTCAGCAGCTCGGACAGACGTTCCCCGGTCCAGTCCCGAGCCATGCCGGTGAGCACCACATCAGCCATCTCCGCCGAGATGCCCGCAGTGGGGACGAGCCACTCCAGAGCAGCACGCCGCATCGGGTCTGCCGGATCGAGGAACCGCTCGGCGGTTCTCCCGACACTCCCTACCACGTCGCTGACAGGCCGTTCGGCCAGCGATTCCGAAGCGGCACGCAGCGCATCCAGCAGCCGGTCCCAGTCGCCGGGTGCGAGCGTCGGATAACGGACCTCGACTCCAGGTGCTACGTCGAAGCTCTCCCATACTGCTTCGAAGACGAATCCCTCCGGCAGGGCTACAGCATCCAGAGACTTCACGCCGGCCTCTCTCCCTCGAGCAGTTCGTCCATGGCCAGTGAGCAGCCCCTAGGCTCAGCGCCCTCCACCCGCCCGAGGACACGGAGCCCCCCCTCCTCATCGACGGTCCCCATGTCCTCCGTCAGAACCGCCATGACCGAGCCGGCGTTGGCCAGGTCATAGTGGCAGAGAAGCCCCGATTCACCGCTGGGGAGGGGCTCGAGCGTGATCGGATCCAACACCCTGGTGCGCATCCAAGGCGGAGCGACATGCGCTCGGGTCTCCAGGGACCCAGTGGGAGCGGATAAGACGGGCTCATAGAACTGCGACAACAGCTCCGTCATGCCGTACTCGTTCACGATGCGGTCGGTCGGCACGCCGTGGGCTCGAGCAAGCGCTCCGTAGAGTTCCGGCCGAGAAAGGACCCGAGAGCGTCCCTTGAAGCCGCCGGTCTCGAGGATCATGGAGCCGGAGGGCAGTTGAAGACACGCATCGGCCTCCGCCAAGGCGTCGAGCCAGTGAACGAAGGCGAACGCCGTCCCCGCCAACAAGACGGGCTGGTCCTCCAGGATCGCCTCGTCGATCGCTGCACGAAGTCCCGGCACGTCCAACCCTGAGTCGAGCCGCACGAAGAAAGCGCCATCTCCATCGGAGAGCGTGGCGAGTGTCTCCCCCAACATGAAGCTCAACGACGAGTCGGGCGCTTCGTCGGGTGACGGTACCAGCGCCAACAGGCGCATCGGCCGGCCGGCCGCCTGATGCGGTCCACCGTACACGTGAGCCTCGAGGTTCGGGATCAGCGAAGCCTTGTAGAGATCCAGACCCAGCACATGATGCTCCCCACGAGCGTGGGTGCCGCGTGAGGTCCCGCTGGTCCGAAACACGCGCTGAACTCGAGACGGATCTCCTGAGATCAGCGGAACGACCTTGAACGCCGAGGTCGGGACCGGCGGCGTACCCTCCCATTTGCCGAGGCTGGTTGCGGTGACACCCCGTTTGCGGCAGTAGCGCGAGTAGGTGGGGTTGGTTTCGAGTTGGTACTCGAGGACCCTGAGAGCAAACTCGCTGAACCGCTCTTCGGACCACGGTTCCGCCACACCCACCCGAAAGGCCGCGATCAGATCATCCGACAGACTCTGGAAGGTGTCGCCCACCTCATCCACGGCCTAGCCGGCCGTGCCCCCACCACGGACCGCGCGTCCCGCCCGGGCCCCGGTCTGTTCGCCATCCCTGATGGTGACCCGTCCATTCACGACCACGAGGGGAATACCGATCGGATACCGATGCGGAGCGTCGAACGTGGCTCCATCCGCGACCGTTGTCGGATCGAACGCCACGAGGTCGGCGAACGCGCCCGTCCGGATGACGCCTCGTCCCTCCAGCCCGAGCTTGGTGGCCGGCATGGACGTGACCTTCTGCACGGCTGTTTCGAGCGAGAGCGCTCCGATCTCTCTCACATAGTGGCCCATCAGGCGAGGGAACGTCCCGTACGCCCTGGGATGGGGGGAGCTACCCGACAGCGGCCCATACGGGGCGTAGTTTCCTCCGTCCGAACAGACCATGCCGAGAGGGTGTGCAAGGATCTTCGCGGTATTCTCCTCCGACATCCCGAAGCCGATCATGCCAACGCTGTTGCTCTCCTCGGTGATGAGCCGAACGGCTATGGCGAACGGCTCCTCCGAACGCTCCTCCGCCAGCTCACCCAGCCGCCGTCCCCGGGCGTAAGCATTCGCCTCCGTACGGGTCGAGGTGACCTGCACCGCGTCCCAGGAACCCAGGAGGGCCACCTTTGCTCGGGAGAACCGCTCGATAGCCGGCAGTTCGGCCGGATCACGGAGGCGGCCCAAGAAGGCTGCGGTCCCTCCGGCCCGGGCCCAAGTGGGGAACAGGCTGGAGAGGCCCGTGCTGTAGGCCACATAGGGGTACCGATCGAAATGGACATCGACGCCGACCGCCCGGGCCTCCTCGATCGCCCGCAGAGCGGCCTCGGCCTTCCAAAAATTCCTGTGACCCTGTGCCTTCAGGTGTGAGACCTGCACCGGCACCTCGGCCATGCGTCCCACATGAATCGTCTCTTCGATGGCCGCGAGCAGCCGGTCGTCCTCGTTGCGCATGTGCGAAGCGTACGGATAGCCCGTCCCCTTGAGCGCACCCGCCAGTTCCACGAGTTCAGAAGTGTCGGCGAACGACCCCGGCGTGTACTCGAGCCCGGATGAAAAGCCCACCGCCCCCTGCCCCAAAGCAGACTCCACCAAGCTTCTCATGCGGCTCACCTCAGCCTCTGTGGCCGGCCGATCTTCGGAGCCGACGACCAATCCCCGAACGGTGCCATGCCCGACCATGCTAGCCACGTTGACCGTGGGGGGCGTACGGTCGAGACGATCCAGAAAGCCACCGACATCGCGGAAGTCGATGTCGACGCCGTAGCGCTCCCGGTATCGCTCCCTCGTGGACTGGAAGCCGCCCTCGGACCAAGGACCCACCGAGCTGCCGTCCTGGCCGACGACTTCGAGCGTGACACCCTGTCGCACGCGGCTTTCCGCCTCGGGATTCACCAGAAGCGAGAGGTCAGCGTGCGAATGGATGTCGATGAACCCCGGCGCGAGTGCCATGCCGGCCAGATCGATCTCCTCGGCCCCGGCTTCGGCGATTCTCCCGATCGCCGTGATTCGATCGGCCGTGATCGCCACGTCCGCCTCGAATCCCGCGGCGCCCGTCCCGTCGAAAACGGTGGCGCGTCGCAGGATCAGATCGGGAGGGTTTCCACCGGTTCGCAGCGTCCCACCTAGGGCTTCCATCGCCCCGAGAGCGTCAGTCGCCCCGAGAGCACCAGCCGCACCCAACGCCCCGCCGGTTCGCAGAAAGGTCCGGCGCCTCACGTGGACGATCCTCGACGAATCCGACCAGGCTCCAGTCCACGGAACGAGAGAATCTTCTCCTGCAGACGCTCGGCCTCCCGGTCGAGAAAGCCCTCGATCTCCCTCAAGTTGTTCATTGCATCCTCGTACTCGGCTTCCGGAAAATCGTCTCCTTCAGCATGACGGATCGCTCCCTGTAGGGCCTCCACCTCCCTGCGACTCTTCTCCACGGCCCGACGCAATCGGTTCAGCGCCTTGCGTCCTTCGCTTTCAGGCGTGGTCATCGGGAGGAGAAACCCTTGTTCGGGGGACAGCCCAGGCGCGTGTGCCGACGGCGTGTGAGGCGCTTCAACGCAGCGCACGCGGTGAAAATGCTCGCTCGGCGCCCTTGGGAACAGAGGTCATGCTCGGTAGGTTGGACGCTCCCCATCGACTTCGCATGAGACGACATGAGCGAGCATACAGACATGGTCGTGGTCGGCGCTGGCCCGTGTGGTATCGCCGTCGGCGCGGCGGCCGCTGAAGGCAGCCTCGACGCCATCCTCTACGACAAGGGGTGCATCACCCACTCACTGGTGGACTACCCCTATTACATGACGTTCTTCAGCACCGCCGAGAAGCTGGAGATCGCCGGCGTGCCGTTCACAATCGCAGAGATGAAGCCGACTCGTCGCGAGGCCTTGGTCTACTACCGCCGTGTGGTGCAGCACTGCGACCTGGACGTCCGCCAGTATCAGGAGGTCACCTCCATCGAGGGCGCACAAGGCGACTTCACGGTCCGGAGCCTGACTCGTTCCGGCGAGGAGCATGCGACCCGCTCGCGAGCCGTCGTGATCGCCATCGGCGGGTTCCACGAGCCGAACTACCTCGGCGTGCCCGGCGAGGATCTCCCCAAGGTGAAGCACTACTACCAGGAGCCGTATCCGTTCTACGACCAGGACGTGCTGGTGGTGGGTGGGGGCAACTCTTCGGTGGAGTCGGCTCTGGAGACGTACCGGGCCGGTGCTCGAGTGACCATGGTGCACTTCCTCGACAAGATCGACCGCGGTGTTAAGCCCTGGGTCGTACCCGACATCCAAAACCGCCTGGCCAATGGCGAGATAGCCGTCTACTGGGAACATCGGCTTGCGGAGGTCCGCGAGACCTCGGTGGTACTTCGCCGAGAGGGCTCCGACGAGACCGTGGAGATTCCCAACGACTGGGTGCTCGCCATGACCGGATGGCGCCCGAATCGGGGATTCCTGGCCACTCTCGGCGTGACCATCGACGGCGAAACGGGTATTCCCACCCATGATCCCGACACGATGGAGACTGACGTGCCGGGGGTCTACGTAGCCGGAGTTCTGGCCGCCGGTTACAACGCCAACAAGATCTTCATCGAGAACGGCAAGCTGCACGGGGCCAAGATCGTCCAGTCGCTCGCGGGCCGCTGAGTAGCAGCGACGGCCTCTAGAAGAAGAGCAGCCCTGCTCTCACTACCGCCTCTTCCAATTCGCCGTCCAGGAATTCGTAACGCCCCTCCGCGAAGACTCGGAGCCCCATGAGCGCCACGTCCAGGCCGACCCCCGCGAAGGGACCGCTTGGGCTGAGGGTGTAGCCATTCGCCGGATCGTCGAGATCTCTGGACGTCAGACCCGCCACGATGTAGGGCCTAGCTACGGGAAACGGGAAGGGCCGCAGCGTCGCCCCCACGGACCAGCCCTTCACTTCGCAGTCGTCGCAGCTGGGTAGAAACCACGTTCCGGACCCGAATACGTCAATGGGAAGAACAGGGATGTCCAGCCCGAGCTGGGCTCCCACCCCAGACATACCGTCGAATGCGTCTTGGGCGTACGCCCCGAACACGCCCCCGACGACTTGCGCCCGCCCTTCACAAGGCACGGCAAGAATCCCGAAGAACGACAACGCTACGATCATTTTCCTCACGACGCGCTCCCTTGAAGTCGCCACACTATCGAATGTTCACTCCCCTCAATGTACTCACTCGTGGCCTCGGCCACGCCGATCTTCCTCGCGTGGTGTCTCGTCGATCTGGGCGGGGAAACGATGGACTGAAACGCCGGATCCGGTAGATTCACGATGTGGTCGGCAGGCCGTTCCGCAGATCAGCGAGACGGGATGCAGCGGCTCCACCGACTGACCCACGACTGACAAGGATCGGAAACTGGGCTTCTTCGAGTTCATTCTCGCCCTCGCTATCGTCGGAGCCGGCGCAAGGGTCGCGGAGCGGCGATTCTCCAGACCGCGACGTGACGAGTCCCTTCAGCTCGGCACCGAGGAGCTCCACCGGATTCGCGAGACCATGTCCGACCTCAGTGGCCGCCTCGAGCGCCTGGAGGCGGAGCGGGACTTCTACAAGGACCTCCTCGAGCCGGGCAAAAGTCGCCCCGAGCTTCCGCCGGGGGACCCCGAAGGGTAGAGCCTGCGGGCGTTCCACGATTGCGAAACCAGTCCCTCCGCGTTTTCCGGCGGACCACTTAACGACCTCCGACGTCCTGTCATCTAAGAAGACAGAGGCCGAGATCAAGGTCTCACCAAGGGCCATTCGCCGGCCCGACCACGAACGCAGACGAACCCAGTTGGAGGGTATAACTATGAGGGCACTATCAGGAGGAGCGGCCGCATTGATGCTGTTGCTCGCAGTGCCCCTACAGGGTCAGGTCGGCCCGAGGGGTATGCAGGGGCAGCGGGGAATGCAGGGCCAGCAAGGTAGGCACGGCCAGCAAGGCATGCAGGGCCAACGCGGGATGCAGGGTCAGCAAGGTATGCAGGGCCAACGCGGGATGCAGGGTCAGCAAGGTATGCAGGGTCAGCGCGGCATGGGAATGGGCATGGCTGGTGCCGATGGCGTGCTGATGCTCCGTGAGGAACTCAACCTCACAGACGAACAGGTCGAGGACTTGAAGGGCATCAGTGAAGCCGCCCGGGAGATCCACACCGGTGGTCAACTCCAGATGCAAGGCATGAGAGATCAGCTTCGCGACGGAGAGATCACTCAGGATCAGTTCCGGGAACTGATGATGGCCCATCGGACCGCGATGATGCAGCAGCGGAGCGGCTTCCAGGAGCGGATCGACGCGATACTCGACGCCGATCAGAAGACTCAGCTACAGTCGCTCCAGAGACAGGGCGGCCGCGGGCGAGGGATGATGAAGCGAGGGCAGGTCCCCGGCCGTGGGTTCAGCCAAGGGCCGGCGGGTCGGGCCGGATTCGGCCGGGCGATGGCCCGAAGAGGGCAGTCCCAGCGGAGATTCGCCAGGGCCGTGCGAGCTTCGAACCGGGCGCAGATGCGCCGACGCGCGTTCGCACGGGGCTTCCGTCTCGGGATGACGCTCTGACCTGTGTTGGAGCCGAGACTCCAACTGCAATCACACACATAAGACGAGGGGGATCAGCCTGGCGGCGATCCCCCTCGTTTCGCTTCGGCCCCGCTTGGTCCGACCTTAGCGGTCGCCCGCCTCAGCCGCATCGAGACGTCGGATGATCTCATCCGTGATGTCCATGGCTGGATCCACGAACACCAATCCACTCTGGACAGAGTTGAAAATCAGGGAGTAGCTCGAGTCCAGCCCGATCTCCTCGATGATCTCTCCAACGAGTTGCGTGATGCCACCCGTCAGCTCGTTCTGCCGATTGCCCAGCTCCTGCTGTACATCCTGCTGGAGGCGATCCATCGTGAGCATGCGGTCCTCGAGCTGCCGAGCGAGCTGAGCCGCCTCTACGCTGTTGGGGTCCGCCGCGAGTCCCTGCTGCCGCAGGGTGTTGATCTCGTCCTGCTGCGTCGACAATTCGCCCACCCGTTGGTCGCGAAGCTGATTGAACAGCGCGAGTGCCTGCTGACCGGCCAGGGACTCGGCCATGATACGGTCGGCGTTGAAGACAGCCATCTTCGTGGCAGCCGGCTCCTGAGCCGATAGCGATCCACCACCGGCCATAAGGGCCACGGCGGTAACACCGACGGCCAAAAAGCCTCTTCTAAGAGCCACACGGCGCAACATGGACAACTCCTTAAGTACAGAAATCATGTGAAGACCTGCGTCTAGAGCAGAAAACAATAGCGGCGACGGCAGGTCGGATCTACCCACAAATGCCGCGCGAACGGCAACCTCACGGGCCTTCAGGGTATCCCCTGCTCGCCCGATCGGCTGTGATACACCAAATATCGGGCGAGTTGCCCCACAGTTCCCGAGTCTCACAGCGTAGGCAAGGACCAGGAGATGACGGCATGACCAGTGTGCTGTTCGTGTGCACGGAAAACTCGAACCGGAGCCAAATGGCAGAGGGATTCGCCAGGATCCAAGGGTGAGGGATTCTCGAGGCCTATTCGGCCGGGTCACGACCGTCAGCTACGGTAAACCCGCGCGCCGTCCGTGCCATGGACGAGCTGGGTTACGATCTCTCCACCCACCGATCCAAGTCCGTCTCGGAAGTCCCCAGGGGCCCTTTTGATTTCGTGATCACGATGGGCTGCGGCGACGCTTGCCCCTTCCTGCCCGCCGTCGAACGCGACGACTGGGACCTCCGGACCCGAGGGACATGGAACCGGACGACTGCAACCAGGTCCGGGACGAGATCGAAACCCTCGTACGATCGCTGCTGGAGAGGATCGAGGCGGCCTAGGGTCGAAAGCGGAAGGCCACCGCAGCTAGGTCGTGGCCCACCCCGGCATCAGGTCTCGCACGGTCGCCTTCGTCCCCCCGGACGCACCCACCTCGACCACACCACCCGCTGGCACCTCTCGGCGAACATAGGCGAGGGCGATGCCTCCTTGGGATCGGGGTGATTCGACGGCGCTGGTGACATGTCCCACAACGTCGCCCTCGAGAAAGAGTTCGCAGTCGGCCCCCGGCGCCGGTGAGTCACCCAGCTTCAGGCCTCGAAGACTCTTGTTCACGTGACCGCGGTCACGAATCCGGACGATGACTTCCTGACCCGTATAGCAGCCCTTCGAGTGGTCCACCGCCCGATCGACGATACCCACCTCCGAAAAGAGGGTCGATTCCGACATGTCCTGGCCGAAGGCGGGTCGACCAGCCTCTACCCGTAGCGTGTCCCACACGCCGACGCCGACGGGCTTGGTCCCCCGCTCCAAGAGCTTCCCCCACAGTGCTATGGCCCCCTCGGCCGAAGTGACGAGGTCCCATGCGGGAGTGTCCACGTCTCCGCTTCTCACAACCCGCTCTCCCTCCGGGCCTACCAGATACTCACCCTCCTCGAGGCTCTGGAGGGTCTCGGCATCGACGTCCGAGACGAACACCACCTCTACGATCACGGTGGCCGCCTCCGGTCCCATCACGGTGAGAAGCCCCGAGCCGGGGGAGACGTCTTCAACCGCCGCCAGCCGCGGCGGCACATACCGCTTCAGGTGAGCGAGAAGTGGACCCAGAGCCGGTGCGGGAACATCCAGCCAAAGACTCTCTTCATCGGGGTCCGGCCCCCACATCGCACGCAGGTCCGCGATGACTCGCCCCTTCGGCGTCAACACGGCCGAATACTCCGCACTCCCCCTCACGTCCCCCTGCGCGGAAGGCCTCGGTGGAGTCGGCATCCGGCCGGTGAGGACCCCGGTGAGGGTGGCAACGGGGGCCCGTCCCGTCACCAGAAGGCGAGCCCTGTGACCGCGATCGCGCACGGCCACGGCGCTTGCCGCCGCGGAGTACTCGGACGCGGGGTCGCCATAGTGACGTGCGACCTCGGCCTCCCGGACGCGACCGAACAGGGCACCCGCCTGTTCGTGATCTTCACGTGTAAGCCCGCCCATCAGCCGTTCAATCCTGGCCGTCGATCGCGTCGCCCACCGAATCGTCCCCCGCGTCATCCGCCAAGCCTCCCGCCGAGCCTCCCGCCGAGTCTCCCGCCGAGTCTCCCGCCGAGCCTCCCGCCGAGTCTCCTACCACGTCATCGATCACATCGTCACCCCCGGCGAGCGAGGCGGCCTCGCCGTCTCTCTCCAACCGTCGCACCAGCGAACGAATGCGCGCCGCGTCGGCGGCCTGGGGAGCGTACTCCAGGTATTCCTCGAGCTGCGCCTTGGCCTCACTCGCCCGACCTAGCTTGACGAGGAGCATGCCCCGGTCCCGCCGTTCACCGGGGGAGTCCGGTCTCAACAACAACAACCGCTCGATGACGGCCAGAGCCCGTTCGTCGTCGTGTACGTTCAGATAAAGGCCCTTGAGGTCGACCAGAAGGCGTTGGATCATGTCCCGCTTAGTCGCCGACCTGAGGAACTGCTCCTGCATCCGGACCATGCCTCCGTACACTTGATCCAGGAGCTCCTGGGCCTCGTCCTCGAACCGGATCCGCCCGTTGTCGAACGGATCCACGAGGAGGTGCTCCGAGGTGCCCCGGTATCGGACCAAGAAGCGACCCGGAAAGTTGACGCCTTCCAGAGGCAGGCCCAGACGCCATCCCACCTCCAGAAGCACGATTCCCAAAGTCAGCGGAATACCGACTCGGCGATCCAATACGTCGTTGAGATACGAGTTTCTGGGATCATGATAGGCGTCCTTGTTCCCACGGAATTCCTCACGCTCATAGAGCGTATGGATCAACTCACGCAGTACGACCGGGCCCGCCGTCTCGTCATCGAGTCTGTCCTTCGCCGACTCCGCGAGGGAATCGAGCCGCGTCATGTAGCGCTCGACGGGAAGCTGTGGATACTCCTCCATGGCGATATAGAGGACGGCCCGTCCGAGCTCGAGATCACGCTCCGACTTCTGGACGGCCTCTCGGAGAAGGCCTCGGGCGGATCGGGTCGGAGCGCTCATGGCAGGAATCTACTGAGTTTCCCGCGCAAGCGCCCCCGTCTACATTGGCCGCATCATCGATCCGTGGATCGCACCGTCAAACCCGACTCCGCCGCGGCGGATGCCATGTCGTGAGGCATATGTCCGACGAACCCAGGGATGAAAGGCCCAGGATCCGGCTGACCACACTGGCTCACGGAGCCGGCTGAGCCAGTAAGCTCGGCATGTCCGAGCTGGCGCAGGTTCTGCGTCACCTGGTCCCCATCGAGAGCGCTGAAGCGCTGGTGGACGCTTCCACCAGCGACGACGCCGCCGTGTATTCACTCGGCGACGGTCGTGCCCTCGTGGTGACACTGGACTTTTTCACGCCCCTGGTCGACGACCCGTACGATTTCGGGAG
The DNA here is from genome assembly GCA_965249725.1 of Longimicrobiales bacterium. Taxonomy (GTDB): domain Bacteria; phylum Gemmatimonadota; class Gemmatimonadetes; order Longimicrobiales; family Gaopeijiaceae; genus CBDDCX01. Next base: position 280,074 of record OZ252251.1, on the reverse strand, counting down.
GATCGCCGCGACCAACGCGCTGTCGGACATCTACGCGATGGGTGCCCGTCCTCTCTTCGCGCTGAACCTACTCGCCTTCCCCCGGGACCTCCTGAACGAGGGCATCGTGGACGAGATCATCCGGGGAGGGTCGGACATCGCCCGCGAGGCGGGCATCCCCGTAATGGGGGGTCACTCGGTCGACGACCCCGAGCCGAAGTACGGCATGGTCGTGGTGGGTGAGGCCCGGGAGGAGGCCGTGGTGACCAACGCCAAGGCGCGAGTCGGAGACTCGATCGTGCTGACCAAGCCCATTGGTACCGGCATCGTCGCCACCGCCATCAAGGCCGAGGCGGCCACTCCCGATGAAGTGAACGCGGCAGTGGCCAGCATGACCACTCTCAATCGCGAAGCAGCCGAGGCGATGGCCGAGGCCGGTGTCGTGGCCGCGACCGACGTGTCCGGCTACGGCCTGCTGGGGCACCTCGCCAACATGCTCACGCAGTCCGGCGCAGCGGCCGAGATCGACGCGTCGTCGGTTCCGGTCCTTCCGGGGGTCGAGCGACTCATCGCCGACGGGCACGTTCCGAGCGGGACGAGGCGCAACCTGGAGGATCTGGGAGATCGCGTCGATTTCGGGGGCCATGACGAGGCGCTTCGCCTCACGCTAAGCGACGCCCAGACGTCGGGTGGCATGCTCATTTCGGTACCGCAGGATCGCGCTCAGAGGCTACTAGACGACCTGTCGAAAAATGCCCCCGCCGCCACGGTCATCGGCCGTGTCACGGCAGGGGCACCCGGAACGATCAAGATCCTCTAGCCTTCCTAGCGAGAGTCCCTACGTATTGGCCTGAGGCTTAGGCTGGCGCCTCTTCGCCGCCGGCTTCTTGGCACCTGACTTCTTGGCGACCGGCTTCCTCGTGGTCGGCGCCTTGGCAGTCGACTTCCTTGCGGCCGGCTTCTTGGCCACGGGCGTCTTGCCAGCCGACTTCGCGGCTTTCTTGGCCGAGGGGCTGTCGGCATCGGTCAGAGCGATGGCGATCACCTCATCGAGATCCTCCACCAGATGAATCGTCAGCTTCTCCCTCACCTCCGTTCGCAGGTCGTCCAGATCGGCCTCGTTGTCAGCCGGCAGAATGATCTCGCTGATCCCCGCCCGGATGGCGCCGAGCAGTTTCTCCTTGACCCCTCCGATCGGCAGAACACGCCCAGTGAGGGTCAACTCGCCGGTCATGGCGACGTCGCTGCGGGCCTTCTCGCCCGAGAGCGCGGACACCAGCGCGCACGCCATCGTGATCCCGGCGGACGGCCCGTCTTTGGGAACCGCCCCGGCCGGCACATGGATGTGCACCTCACGGCCCTTGAGCCTGTCCTCCGCGATGCCGAGGCGCTCGAAGTTGCTCCTGGCGAAGCTCCAGGCAGCCCGGCCGGACTCCTTCATCACATCGCCGAGTTGACCGGTGAGGACTAACCCACCCTCGCCGGGCATCACGCTGGCCTCCACGAACATGATGTCCCCGCCCATGGGCGTATAGAACATGCCGGTTGCCACCCCCACCGCGTCGTCGGCGGCCATCTGCTCGGGATGCACCCGGGGTCGCCCGATCAGTTCGCGAATGACGTCTCGCGTCACGTCAAGGCTCTCCACCTCACCGGCGGCGATCTTCCGGGCCACCTTGCGACCGAGCTTGCCCAGCACCCTTTCCAACTGCCGCACACCCGCCTCGCGAGTGTACTCCTGAATGACCGCCAAGACGACAGTGTCGTCCAGCAGCAGCTCACCTTCCCTCAGGCCGTTCTCCGTTTCCTGACGAGGCAGCAGATAGCGCTTGGCAATCTCGAGCTTCTCGGCCTCGGTGTACCCGGAGAAGTCGACTTTCTCCATGCGATCATAGAGAGGAGCCGGAATCCGGTCCGCGTAGTTGGCGGTGGCGACGAACAGCACCTCGGAGAGATCGAACGGAATCCCTAAGTAATGGTCGGTGAAGCTCGAGTTCTGAGCCGGATCCAGCACCTCGAGGAGGGCGGAGCTGGGGTCTCCCTGAAACGACACCCCCAGCTTGTCCACCTCATCCAGGAGGAAGACGGGGTTCTTCGACTTCGCCTGTCGCATGCCCTGGATAATCCGGCCGGGCATGGCACCGACGTAGGTCCGCCGGTGACCACGGATATCCGCCTCGTCCCGAGCGCCACCCAGCGATATCCGTACGTACTCCCGTCCCAAGGAACGAGCGATCGACTGGGCGATGCTGGTCTTACCGACACCGGGAGGACCTACGAACAGGAGAATCGGTCCTCGACCCCCCACAGGGCCCGTGTCGGTGACGGGCTCCGCGTCTTCCTCGACCGGCTCAGCAGCGCCGTTGGACCCGTCCGCAGCCTCGACATCGCTGTCGGGAACGGCGACATCGTTCTCGCCGACATCGGTTTCAACCGCTTCGGCCTTGGCCGCCTCGGCCTCCGCCGTCACCGCTGCCTCCTCGGCCGCATCCTCTTCGAAGCGCTCGAGCTGCAGCTTGCGAACGGCCAGGAACTCCAGGACCCGGTCCTTTACGTCTTCGAGTCCGTAGTGGTCCTCCTCGAGAATCTCCTCGGACAGCGTAAGGTCGATCTTGTCTTCCGATCGGACGTTCCACGGCAGCTCCGTCACCCACTCCAAGAAGGTCCGGATGACCTGATACTCGGCCGACTGGGGACTCGTCCGCTCCAGCCTTCTCAGCTCGCGCTCCACCTCGGCGAGCTGCTCCTCATTCAGCTCGAGGGCCTCGACGCGCTCCCGAAGCTCCTCGACATCGTCCCGCTCATCCTCGTCCCCGAGCTCCCTTTGGATCTGCTTGAGCTGCTCTCTCAGCAACATCTCGCGCTGCCGCTCGCCCAGTTCCTCCTGGACTTTCGCCTGGATCTCCTCCTGAGCGTCCAGTCGCGCCAACTCTCGCTCCACCGCAACCAGGGCGGCACGCATGCGCTCCTCGTCGTCCAGCGTCTCGAGCAGGGCCTGCTTGTCCTCGGTCGGCAGCTCTAGATAGAAGGCCACCAGATCGGCAAAGGCACCCGGCTCGTCGACTCCTTGGATGAGCTGATTGAGCGCCTCGGCCGGCACTCCACGCCGGGTCCCGAGCTCGGCCGCACGCTCCCGCAGTTCTTGGTTGAGCGCCAAGAAGGCCGGGTCCTCGGCGTCGGTGGCCTCTTGCCGGTCCATCTCCAGAAGAACGGCCCGAAGCATCTCCTCACCATCGGACTGGTAGGAGATGGCCTGCGCTCGACCCTCACCCTGCACGAGCAGCTGCACGCCGCCGCGCACCCTGTGGGTCTGGATGATCCGCACAACCGTTCCGACGGTATAGAGCACATCGGGGACGGGGTCGTCCACGTTCTCACGCTGAGCTACCGCGAACAGTCGGCGGTCGCCGTCGAGAGCATCTTGCACCGCCTCCACCGTACCGGCGCGTCCTGCGGAGATCGGAACCGCTACTCCGGGATAGACCACCGTGTCGCGCAGCGGCAGGACCGGAAGTGTGTATCGCTCACCCATGATTCCTCATTTCGACTTGAAACCCGAACCAACTCCGGAATTGACCGCCCTTGCATGAATCCTGCCAGACCCTGCGCTCGAAAACATGCCGGAGTTGCAGTCTACCTGTCATAATGACGGCCTTTTTTGGCACCATTTGAGCGCTTAGCTTCTCCCACCCGCCAAGTCACGCTCTTCTTCCGGGTCTCAGCAATGCTCGAAGGCATCACCTGGTTCAGGCAATCGTCGGTTCGGATTCGCCGGGGCGGGATCGAGTTGCACGTCGATCCCTGGGGGATTTCTGAAGAGAGTAGTGCGGACTACATCCTCGTCACCCATCCCCACTTCGACAATTTCTCCGAAGACGATATCGCACGTGTGCGAGGGCCCGACACCATCGTCGTTGCACCGGCATCCATGCGAAAGCAGCTCGCGGATGTGGACCATCTCATGCGCCCCGGCGACATGATTCACCTGGACGGCATCGAGATCCTGGCCGTACCGGCGTATAACCGTGGCAAGAAGTTCCACCCCGCTGAGAGCGCCTGGCTTGGATACGTGTTCACCGTCGAGGGCATTACGTACTACCACTCCGGAGACACCGACTATCTCGACGCCATGAACCAGATCCGGTGCGACGTGGCCTTCCTTCCGTGTGAGGGCCACTACACGATGGGTCCGGAGGACGCGGCCCGGGCAGCCGAGGCCTGCAAGGCTCAGCTCGTGATCCCGGTCCACTGGGGTGGACCGGTCGGTACGAGAGAGGACGCGGAGCGGCTCAAGGAGCTGTTCAGTGGAGAAGTCGAGATCCTCGAGCCGGGTCTGCCGAGCTGAGGGTCAGACCTTGCCATCCCACGCCATGATCAAGGAGTCAAGCATATGTCCCGTGTCCGACAAGTGCTCGGCGGGGGGTCCGTCGCGCTCGGCGCCGGGTGCCTCGCGGCCCTCGTGCTCGCGGGTTCGGCGTACGCCCAGGTGAGCCCGAACAGCATGGCTGGCAGATCCACCGTCTACGCACCAACAGCGGCCATCGCCACCAGTCAGCCGCTGGCGAGTGGTGCGGGGCTGGAGATCCTGCAGCAGGGTGGGAACGCGGTCGACGCGGCCGTGGCGGCAGCGGCGGTCCTCAACCTGACCGAGCCCCACATGACCGGAATCGGCGGCGACATGTTCGCCATCTTGTGGTCGGCGAGAGATCAGGAACTCGTGGGCTTGGACGCGAGCGGACGATCCGGCTCGCTCCTCACCCCCGAGGCGCTTCGCGCCAAAGGGCACGAACGGATGCCCGGGAGCGGGGCCGAAGCGGTGACCGTACCGGGAGCCATCTCCGGATGGGTCGCGCTCCTGGAGCGGTACGGCACCATGTCCCTGGCCGAAGTGCTGGCTCCCGCGATTCGGATCGCAGAAGAGGGCTTTCCGGTCACATCAATCATCGCCGCACAGTGGCGCGCCGAGGAGGAGAAGCTCGCCCGGAACGAGGGCGCCCGGGCCACATACCTCAATGACGCAGGAAAGGGACCTCAGGCCGGTGATTGGTTCAGGAATCCCGACCTCGCCAACAGTTTCCGCATACTCGCGGATCAGGGCCCCGATGCGTTCTACGGAGGCGAGTTGGGCCGGACCGTCGTCGATGGTCTCGCCGACCTCGGGGGCTACCTGACACTCGAGGATCTTCGCAACCATGAGGCGGTCTGGGTCGATCCCATCTCGATCGACTTCCGTGGCTACACGATCTGGGAGCTCCCCCCGGCGGGGCAGGGTGTGGCGGTGCTACAGATGATGAAGATGATGGAGCCGCTGGACCTCGAGGGCATGGGCCACAACTCCGCCCCCTACCTGCATCACCTGATCGAAGCCAAGAAACTCGCGTTCGCGGATCTGGCGCGGTACGTGGCAGACCGGGACCACATGGACGTGCCGGTGGAGAAGCTCCTGGATGACGACTACCTGACGGCCCGTCGGGCCCTCATCGACCCGGACCGGGCGACTGAGAGGGTCCAGCCGGGGCCCGCTGTTACGGATACGGAGACCATCTACCTGTCGGCCACCGATTCCGACGGGAACATGATCTCATTCATCAACAGCAACTACTCGGCCTTCGGCTCGGGGGTGGTGGTTCCCGGCACCGGGTTCGCGCTCCAGAACCGCGGAGGCGGCTTCACGCTGGAGGACGGACATCCAAACCAGGCCGGGCCAAGTAAACGGCCCTTCCATACGCTGATTCCCGGCTTCGTCACGAAGGCAGGCGCTCCCTGGATGACGTTCGGTCTCATGGGCGGAGCGATGCAGCCCCAGGGTCACACGCAACTGCTGCTGAACCTCCTGGTCTTTGGCATGGACCTCCAGGACGCGATCGATGCTCCACGCTTCCGTCACCTGTCGGGATATAGCGTCGCGATCGAGAGTCCGATCACGGAGGACACTCGAGCCGGGCTAGAGGCACTGGGTCACGAGCTCTCCGTTCAGGGTGGCGGGTCGTTCGGCGGATCCCAGGCCATCATCAAACTCGAGCGGGGGTGGGCGGCAGGCTCCGATCCCAGAAAGGACGGGATGGCCGTCGGTCGTTAGGCAGCCTTCTGATGGACGACTCTGAATTCATCGTCTCGGAGGACCACCTCCCCGAAGGAATCGCCGAAAGAATCGACGATCCTCCCGAGAACCCGGCTACCCCTCGTCCCGCGGCCACCGTCGTGCTCATGCGGGACGCATCGGAGGGTGTGCAGATCCTGCTCCTCAAGAGGGTCCATAGCGCAGGCTTCGTACCCGGGGCCTACGTGTTCCCGGGGGGCCGGGTGGACGGGGGCGATGCTGACCCGGCCGTCTTGGACCGGACCGTTGGTCTCACCGCCGACGGGGCGGCCGAGCGAATGCGCCTCCACGACGCCGACCCGCCTGCGGTCGCCTACTACCTGGCTGCCGTGAGGGAGGCGTTCGAGGAGACGTGCATCTTGGTCGGCAGGAGGACCGACGGACAGGCCGTGCCCACGGGCGCCGCCGCTGCGGACGTCCTCGAGGTCCGGGACCGGCTGCTGGACGAGGCCTGCTCCTTCGCCGAGGCCTTGGACGACCTCGGCGCGCGAATCGACGACACGGCCGTGGAGTACATCGGTCACTGGATCACACCAATCGCCGAGCCTCGTCGCTACGACGCGCGCTTCTTCGCGGCGACGGTCGCACCCGACTCCGAGGCCGCCATCCACGCCGCGGAGATGCTCGAGGCGATTTGGATCACTCCGGCCGCGGCGCTGCAGCGAACCCGTGAGGGCTCGTTGCCCATGGTTTTTCCCACCATCAAGACGCTGGAGGCCATGGTGGACTTCGCTACGACCGCCGACATCCTGGACGACTTTCGTGGGCGTCGGATACCCAGCGTGCTTCCCCGTTTGATCCGCACCTCCGACGGGATCGGAATGAGAATCCCGGAGATCATCTCGGACTGACCGCCCTGTGGGTCACCCGAGCCGGCGCTACATCCGTCGGTAGGCCGGCCCACTCCCTCCCTCGCGGGGCATCCAACGGGGACCGAGCACGTCGGTCGCCTTGCAGTCGATGCAGTTCGGGGCGTTCACGCGAAGCTCTGATCCGTCCCGCTCGTAGACCCCTGCGGGACACATGTGCGTGTACATCTCGGCCGCTTCCGGGCTGACGTCGGGTCCGACGATCAGGTGGCTGGGAACGTCGTCGCGGGTCTGGTTTCCCGCCTTGTAGACCGCGTCCACCTTGCTGAAGGTCAGCTTGCCGTCGGGCTGTACCGACGGGCCCCCGTCCCCGAGAATCCTGGCTTCGCCGACGTCCTCCGGAACCTGGACCTTGCCACCCAACAGCGCGCCACCCGACACGGTCATGAGACCGGCCCGGATGGAGCCGCCCACGAAACCCTTCTTGAACGCGAGGCGGACGTTCCTCGTCTTGAGCAGATCCTTCATGATTCGGCTCGAGTCGATCGAATCCGTATAGGAACGGAGGCCCTGCTCGGACACATCCCCCTCCTTGAGCGCCTTGAAGATGGCTCGCGCGGCGAGCATGCCCGAGTGCATAGCGTAGTGGATGCCCTTCAGGGACGGGACGTCGACGAAACCGGCCGAATCGCCCACGATGCACACGCCCGCCCCATGGCGTTGAGAGGGCACGGAGTAGTATCCGCCTTCGGGAATAGTCTTCGCTCCCCACTCCACCATCTCCCCACCTTCCAAGTAGGGCTTGAAGAGCGGGTGGAGCTTCATGCGCTGAAGGACGTCGTGCACGTCGAAGCGCGCGTCGCGATAGTCGAGACCCACGACCAGTCCCAGCGAGACCAAGTTGTCCTCGAGTGGGTACATCCAACTACCTCCGAACGCGTCACCCGGAAGCGGCCATCCCATGGTGTGGATGACCCGGTCGAGGGGTTTCTCGGTCTCCCATAGCTCCTTCACCCCGAGAGCATAGATCTGTGGGTTCTCGGACCGGATCTCCTGCCACTGCAGGAACGCCTGTGTGAGGGGTCCCCGGGTACCCTCTGCGAGAACGGTGACCTGGGCCGTCAGATCCATGGGAGGCATGTAGTCTCCGCCTCCGGGCTGCCCGTCCCGGTCCAGCCCTGTCGCAGTGGTGCGCACGCCGATGACCAGATCGCCCTCAACGAGCATCCCGCCCACAGCGAAGCCGGGAAAGACGTTGACCCCCAGCCCCTCCGCCTTCTCTCCTAGCCAGCGGACGATCTCGCAGATCGACGCCATGTGATTGCCGTGGTTCTTCATCGTCGGCGGGATCGGCATCCGTACGGCCTTGCTCTCGGTCAGGAAGTAGACGGCTTCCTTGGTGACCGGCCCTCGGAGCGGGAAGTCGCTCATGTCGAGCTCCGGGAAGAGCTCCAGGAAGGCACTTGGATTGACGACCGCGCCGGAAAGAGAATGCTCTCCAAGCTGCCCGGCCTTCTCCAGCACTCCGATCTCTACTTCGCCGAGCCCTCCACCCTCTTCCTTGTCCTTCGCCACGAGCCTGGCCAACTCGATGGCCCCCGCGAGTCCCGCCGGGCCCCCGCCGACGAAGATGACGTCCATCGGCACCGCTTCATCGTCAGGCACCTCCCGCAGGATCATCTCGTCTACGGGAAGTGGCGGTTGGTACTTCGCCGGCTGCACCGGCCCCGCGAGCTGGCTCTGATCGGACATGCTGGCTCCTTCTATCGGTCTGGCCCCCTGACGAGGACGGCCATCATTGGCTCTGGATCCGTTGGATCGGCCCAGTGTATCCTAACCGCTCGCGTCGGGCCCTCAACCCTCGGCGCGTCGACCATTGGCGCCTCACCTCGGCGCCTCACCGTGATCACTACGGCACTGGCAGTCGCACACCTGACCCAGGACGAGAATCTGGCATGACATCGAGCCGACCCCGCACCGTCCGAGAGTTGAAGGCGGCAGGCTACAAGCCCCGCAGCGTCAAGGACGAGCTGAGAAGCAACCTGATCGCGAAGCTCCAGGGGGGAGAGACACTCTTCCCGGGCATCGTCGGGTTCGACGACAGCGTGGTTCCCCAGATCGTGAACGCGATTCTGGCCCGGCACGACTTCATTCTTCTCGGGCTCCGGGGTCAGGCGAAGAGCCGGATCCTCCGACAGCTCGTGGAACTACTCGATGACGAGATGCCCATTTTGGCGGGGAGCGAAATCAACGACGACCCCCTACGGCCCATTTCCAAGTACGCCCGCGGCGTGCTAGAAGCCGAGGGAGACGATGCGCCCATCGCGTGGATCACCCGCGACTACCGATTCGTCGAGAAGCTCGCTACGCCCGACGTGACGATCGCGGACATCGTGGGCGATGTGGATCCCATCAAGGCCGCCCGGGGCGGTCACATCCTGGCCGACGAACTGACCATTCACTACGGCCTCCTCCCCAGAGCCAATCGTGGCATATTCGCAGTGAACGAGCTCCCGGATCTGGCGGGCAAGATCCAGGTCGGACTCTTCAACATCCTCCAGGAGGGGGACGTGCAGGTGAAGGGCTATCCGATCCGGCTGCCCCTGGACGTATTCCTTGTCTTCACCGCCAACCCGGAGGACTACACGGCCCGGGGAAAGATCATCACGCCGCTGAAGGACCGCATCGGGGCGGAGATCCGCACACACTACCCGGTCGAGGTGTCCACCGGCATGGATATCACCGGGCAGGAGGCATGGGTCGATCGCGGCTGCATCGATATCGAGGTTCCGGAGTTTCTCGCCGAGGTCGTGGAGCGCATTGCCTTCCTGGGACGGAACGACAAGCGCATCGACCAGCGCTCGGGCGTCAGCCAACGCATGCCAATCACCGTCCTGGAGAGCGTGGTCTCCTCGGCGGAGCGGCGGGCCCTCACGCTGAAGGAGGAGCGGGCGGTTCCGCGTCTCAGCGACATCTACGGATCCCTTCCGGCCATCACCGGCAAGATCGAGCTCGAGTACGAGGGCGAACTGCACGGCTCGGACCGCATCGCCAAAGAGTTGATCAGCGCTGCGGCCAACGAGGTGTTCCAGACCCGTGCCGGTGGAGCGGACGTCGAGGAGATCGTCGAGTACTTCGAGATGGGCGGGGCCCTGCAGGTGGGTGCGGACAGCTCGGCCGATGCGTGCGTAAAGGGCTTCGAGGTGGTGCCTGGACTCTTGAACCTCGTAGAGCACGTCGGGTTGGCACCCAAGTCGTCGTCGGACGGATGCCGGGTCGGAGCCTGTGAGCTGGTCCTTGAAGCCTTGGTAGCGGAGAAGCGGATCAGCCGCTCCAGCGGCGGCGGATACTCTCGGGCTCGTCAGGAACCCTCGCCCGGAAAGGGCTACAAGGGATTCGATCCCTTCGGAGGCGTCGACCTCTAGCCCGGCACCGGGGCGTCGCTCATCTCCGCTCGCGCCAAGGCGAGGATCTTCTGCTGAGCCACCGGAAGGGGTAGAGAAGACAGCTGGTCGGGGCGCATCCAACGCTCAGCGCCGTCCGTCGGCTCGGGCTTCGGCTCGGGTTCCGGCTTGGGTTCCGGCTCGGGTTCCGCTTCGGCTGCCGGCGAATCCGGGGCCACCACGGTCACGAGCAATGGGCGGTAGACTGCCTTCAAGTGGCTGAAGACGTGCTTCACGGCTCCCAAGCGCCTCGGCGCTATTCCCTTCTCCGGCAGCTTCATTCCGAGAGTTTCGGCCACCCCGAAGCATGCTTCCTCCCACCCCTCCCCGGTAGCCATCTCCACCGATGGAAATTCCCAAAGCCCACCCAGAAGCCCCTTCGACGGCCTCCGCCGTAGAAGAAGCTCGGTGTCCCGAGCCGCTACGAGCACCGCGAACGAGGCCTGCCGCACACGAGCCCGGCGTTTGGCGATCGGCCTGGACTCCTGCATCCCACACGCACGTGCCCCGCAATGCCGAGAGATCGGGCACTCCCCACAACGCGGAGACCGGGGCAAGCATAGGGTCGCCCCCAACTCCATGATCGCCTGGTTCCAGTCGCCGGGGCGATGCGGCTCGAGGATCGCGGTAGCTGTTGCCTGAAGCTCGGCCGCCGACGGGTCGGCCAGATCGAAGAGTCGGGAGATCACCCGCCGGGCGTTGCCGTCCACCGCCGGCACCGCCTCTCCGTAGGAGATGCTCGCGATCGCTCCAGCGCTATACTCACCGATGCCCGGCAATTCCCTCAGGCTCCCCGAGTCCTTCGGGATTACACCGTTGAGGCGTTCCCGCACGATACGTGCGGAGCGATGGATGTTGCGGGCGCGGGTGTAGTACCCCAGGCCTTCCCAAACCTTGAGCACCTCTTCCTCGTCCGCATCGGCCAAGGCGGCTACCGACGGAAAGCGCTCCATCCACCGGATGAAATAGGGAGCGGCCGTCTCCACGCGGGTCTGTTGAAGCATGATCTCCGAGACCCAAACGCCATAAGGGTCTGCACTGTCCCGCCACGGAAGATCCCGCCGGTGCGCGTCGAAGTGCGTGAGGAGTTCTCGGCGCATGGAAGCGAGGTCGGGTGTCTTGCTCATAGCCGTCAACGTAGGCGAGGCCCTGGGGACCAGCCACACGGCGACCCGTGTATGAAGTCATTGGCCGCCGCTTCCGGCCTCCACTACTCTTGTTGTCGTGGAGCACTTGTCGTGGAGCACTTGTCGTGGAGCACTTGTAGTGGAGCCCTTGTAGTGGAGCACTTGTAGTGAAGCAACCTCTCTCTCGCCTGATGTGATCATGCGTTTCACGACCTACGCCAAGTATCGGGGCCGTTGGCTCGACGCCCTCAATCTCGAGAACCTCATGGAGTTCCTCTCGGACTTCCTGATGGACGGGGGATTCGCGGGTGGACCCAACTATCACCCGTATTGGGGATGGTCCGGCCTGGAGGACACCGACTCCACCGACTCGCTCAAGAACGCCCTCTTGAAGGCGCTCATCGAGAGCGGAGAACTCACGCCGGAGATGATCGACGAGCTCCGCGGAGAGGGCCAAGGCGACGAGGCCGTACAGCAGCAGATCGCCGATCTCCTGGACGACCTCGTTCAGCGCATGGTCGACGAGGGGTACATCACGTTGCAGGACGGCACCCCGTCCATGCCGGGGGCTGTGCAGGACGTTACGGGGATGGGAGACATCGACGAGGCGAAGGAAGCGGCCCAGTCGGTGCAGTTCAACCTCACCCAGAAGGGCGTGGACTTTCTCGGGTACAAGGCTCTCCGAAACCTCCTCTCCGCGGTGGGTCAGTCCAGCCTCGGTTCACACGAGACGCCCCTCCTGGCGACGGGCGTCGAAGCGGACGCCTCGAGCAAGCCTTACGAGTTCGGCGACACTCTCAACCTCGACGTCCCGGCGACACTCAAGAACGCCATCGAGCGCGAGGGAATCGGCGTCCCGCTCGACTTGGACTACGAGGACCTGATGGTGCACCAGACCGAGTATCGCTCGTCATGCGCCACGGTTCTCATGCTCGACATCTCCCACTCCATGATCCTGTACGGGGAGGACCGCTTCACGCCCGCCAAGCGGGTGGCGCTGGCCCTATCTCATCTCATCCGCACGCAGTTCCCCGGCGATTCGTTGAACGTCGTGACGTTCGGTGACACGGCCGAGGAGATCCCGCTCAGCCAGTTGGGCAAAGCGCAGGTCGGTCCATTCCACACCAACACCGCCGGCGGGCTCCTGTTGGCCCGCAACATCTTGAAGGCGCAGAAGAAGGACATGCGGCAGATCATCATGATCACCGACGGAAAGCCGAGCGCCATCACCATGCCCGACGGGCAGATCTACATGAACTCGGGCGGCATGGACCAGCACATCCTGAAAGAGACGTTCAAGGAAGTTTCGGCGTGCCGTCGATCAGGGATCCTGATCAACACGTTCATGCTGGCCCAGGACCCCTACCTCGTGCAGTTCGTTCAGAAGGTGTCGGAGATCGCCCGGGGAAAGGCCTACTTCACGTCAACCCAGACGCTCGGGCAGTACATCATGATGGACTTCATGCGGCGGAAGCGGCGCAATATCGCCTAGGTCGACGAGCGGCCGCAGGCGATTCCCCGTAAAGAGTGTGGCCCCACCAGTAACTTCCCGAGAGCCGGTATGACTAGCGAAGAGAGAATCTCCTACCACGTCGTCGACGCCTTCACGGAGGTGCCCTTTCAGGGGAACCCCGCGGCCGTCTGCGTGGTCGAGCAGCCGTTGAGTGCCCAGGCCATGCAGACCGTGGCCCGTGAGATGAACCTGTCGGAGACCGCCTTCGTCGAGGCTCCCGATGCCTCCGGTGTCCGCCGGCTGCGTTGGTTCACGCCGATGACCGAAGTGCCTCTGTGCGGCCATGCCACACTGGCTACCTCCCACGTGCTCCGGTCGCTGGGCCACACCCCTTCGTACCATTTCGGGTCCGCGAGTGGCTCCCTGTTCGTGCACGGTGAGCCCGACGGAGCCCTCCGCCTCGACTTCCCTTCGGACGAGTGCACGGAGGTCGAGCACGACGATGCCGTATTGGCAGCGCTCGGGCTGACGGACGCGGTCTCGTCACTGTCGGGTGCTTTCAACTACATCGTCCACGTAACCAGCCCCGACATCGTAGATGCGATCACGCCAAACTTCTCGACGTTGCGGGACATCCACCTGGGAAACGACGTGATGGTGTTGTCGGTCACGGCACCGGATGCAGCCGGTTCGGACGCAGAAGCCGAAGGCTCTACCGCCCCTGACGTCGCCTCGCGGGTCTTCGCCGTGTGGGCCGGCATCGACGAGGATCCCGTGACCGGAGTGGCCCACACGGCCCTCGGACCCTACTGGACAGGAGTGCTCGGACGATCCGAATTCACGGCTCGACAGGGCGGAAGTCGCCGGGGCCAACTGCGTGTGCGAGTCGACGGCGACCGGGTCAACCTGATCGGACATGCGGTAACGGTCGGGGAAGGCAGCCTCGTGCTACCACCCGGGGAGGCATGATTCGCCGGAGGCCGGGGCCTGCCCCACGATCTGAGGGGCCCCCGACACCCTAGGTGTGTTCTCCGAATCGATCACGCATCGCCCCCTTGCCCACCTCGCGCGCCCCGAACACGTTTACGTCCCCTTGGCACCCGCAAGGGCAGACCCCTCGCCCCCATCTCCGGCTGAAGCTGCATTGAGCAATATTTCCGAGCGCCCTCTGTCCGGTCTCACGATCAAGATCGAGCGAGATCTCTGCGTAGGATTCGGCGACTGTATTGACGTGACCCCTGATGTGTTCGAGTTCGATGACGAGGGCATCGCCGTCTTCAAGGAGGGCAATCCGGACGTGGACAAAGAGGCGCTGCTGGATGCCTGCTCATCCTGTCCGGTCGACGCGCTCGTGGCCCTTGATGGGGAGGGCACCCAGCTCGTCCCCTAGTCCGACGATTGCTACCGATCCGATGCGGAAGATTCGAACCTACCGAGAGGTCACCCACGAGACGGGCTCCCAGCTCCTCGAGCAGGTAGTCGAGCAACAACAACGTCTCGCGGCCCGGCTCGCCGGCGTAGGGTCTGTGGTGGCCGTAGCCAGCGGCAAGGGCGGCGTGGGCAAGAGCGCCGTCACCGCGAACCTGGCCGTGGCGCTCGCCGGGCGGGGACTGGAGGTCGGAGCGGCGGACGCGGACCTGAACGGCCCCTCGTTGGGAAGGATGCTCGGGGTGTCCGGCGCGCACCTCGTCGATGGATCGGAGGGCGTGGAGCCGGCCCTGAGCCCCAGCGGCGTCCGGGTCATGTCCATGGAGCTGCTCCAGCAAGACGAGGACGCGCCGCTTCGCTGGCGTGAGCCGTCGACCGGCCGGTTCATCTGGCAGAGCGCGATGGAGACCGGCGTCCTCAGGGAGTTTCTGGGCGACGTGGCCTGGGGTGACCTGGACGTTCTCCTGGTGGACGTACCGCCTGGAACAGACAAGATCGCGCGGCTTCTGGAGCTGGTCCCGGGCCTCCACCAGATGCTCCTCGTGACGATCCCGTCGGAGACCGCACGCTTCGTCGTGTCGAAGTCCGTGCGGATGGCGCGAGAGGCGGAAGTCCCGACGGTGGCCCTGGTGGCGAACATGACGGAGCACGTCTGCCCGTCCTGTGGTCACACGTCCCAGCTGTTCCTCGGTGACGGTGCGCGGCGCCTGGCCGAAGAGTCTGATGTGCCGCTCTGGGCGGACATCCCGTTCGACGCTCGACTCGGAGCCGCCACGGACCTCGGGTCGTCCCTGATGAAGGACGATCCCGAGGCGGCCTCCAGCCGCGCACTGTTCGCCCTCGCAGACAGAGTCGTCGCCGCAGCGGAGGGAAGTGCGCGATGAAGTTCCTCTGTCTCGAATGTGACGACGTAATGGATTTCGCCGAGCGACAGCTTCCCGGCGACGGCACGCTCACCGCGGTTTTCAGCTGCGGCTCCTGCGGTCGGGAAGTGGCGATGCTCACGAACCCGATGGAGACGCAGCTCGTATCGAGCTTGGGTGTGAAGATCGGCGGTCGGGGGGTTCCCACGCAGCCCATGGAAATGGTGCGCACGTCTCTGGAGGGTGGAAGAGAAGAGGCTTTCGATATCTCGGGAGACATCCCCAGGCAGCCGTCCGAGCAATCCGCGGGAGGCGAGCAATCCCCGGAAGTCGAGCCGACCCTGCAACCCGGCCAATCGGTCGGGTGGAGCCCAGAAGCGAAGGAGCGCCTGGAGAAGGTCCCGAGCTTCGTACGGGGCATGGTGAAGCGGATCTACATCGACTGGGCCAAGGAGAACGGGGTGGCCGAGATGACGCCCGACACCATGAACCGGGCCCGGACCGAGCTGGGCTTGGAGGAGATGTAGGCTTGTTCGAGGCCAGGGAACTCGGATACACGTATCCCTCGGGGCGGCTCGGCCTCCGGAACGTTTCGCTGGCGGGCGACCCGGGCGAGCGCCTGGTGGCCATGGGCCCGAACGGCTCGGGTAAGAGCACCCTTCTGAGTCTGATATCCACCGCACTTCCCTCGCGCCCCGGCCAACTACTCCTCTTCGGCGAGAGTCACCGTGCAGTTCCACGGGAAGTCCGACGGCGACTCGGCGTCATGCAGGACGAGCCCGTACATGTGGACGCGCTCACCGGGCTGGAGAACGCTGCCCTGTTTGGAGAGCTCTACGGGCTCGGGCAGGACGAGGCCAACGCCGCTCTGGCACCGCTGTTCACGGCATTCGGCCTGGAGCACGTACGCGACGTTCCGGTGGCCGAGTACTCCTACGGGATGAGAAGGAAGCTGTTGTTGGTCGAAGCCCTCGCCCACCAGCCCGAGTTGCTGGTTCTGGACGAGCCGGCCCTCGCACTCGACCCGCCGTCCCAGTCCGCCCTGGTGTCGATCCTGGAGGAGCGCTCTCGGGCCGGTGCCTGCACGCTCGTGGCAACCAACGAGCCCGCTCTGGCCCAACGCCTCGCCACGCGCGTGGTATTTCTATCGGAGGGTGAGATCGTGGCGCAGGGCTCCACGGCCGAACTCCTCGAGGAGCTGCGCGGCGCGACCCGGATCGAGTTTCAGTTGTCGGGAGAGACCCCCTCCGAGATCAAGCTGGACGGGACGGGTCAGGTGGAGGTGACCGTGCTTCCAGGCCGCATCGTGGCTGAGAGCCACTCCGGCGTAGGGGTCCTACCGCGCCTCACCGAGGCGATCCTGGGCACAGGCTGCCAGATCAAGAGTGTCGAGGTGCGTGAACCGGATCTTGCCGATGTCTTCACTCGACTCACCGGACTCGACATGAGGGGAGCCGGGGACGGGGGGCCAGAGGCGTGACCCTTCCCATCTGGAAGAGCGAATGGATCGTAGCCGGGCGACGAAGGCGGCTCCTGGCCCTCAACACGATGATTCCACTGGTACTCGTGGCGCCTATCGCCTTGAGCGCAGCCCCGGCGGCGCACGCCGCAGCGGTCTTTACGGTGCTGTTCGCGCTCTTCGGCACCTTCGGGTCGAGCATCCCGCTCATCCGCGACGGTGAATCAGGCCTGCTCGCACGATATGCGCTGGCGGGAGCTCACCCTGGTGGGCTCATTCTCCAGCGCGTGTTCGCATCCGCCGCACTCGACGTATTGGAGTTGATCCCATCCATCGTGCTGATCGTCGGCGCCCGGGGCGCGTCGCCGTCGCAGGTGGGAGTCCTCTTGCTCTCCTTTGCTGCTGCGATCCTCACGGCCAACCTCCTCGGAGCCTGGGCGGCGGCGGTAGCGCGATCCGTGGCGGAGGGAGCCCTGTTTTCGGCAGTCTCGGCGCTGCTCCTCCTGCACGTCGGCGGCACGTTCCGTTCACCGATCCCTGGAAGCCTGGGGGCCGCCGCGGAGCGGTGGATTCCGTTTCGTCCGCTGCACGAGAGCCTACTCGACGTAGACGGGAGCACAGGAGGGGCCGGGCCCTCGTCGGACCTCCTCCTTCCGACCCTGGTGCTGCTGGCAGGGCTGCTCTTGACCGGGGCTCTAGGACGATATTTGACGGTCCGTGCACGGACCTGATTTCCGTCTTTAATATGGGCGTTTCCGACGCAGCCCAGACGGCCCTTTGGGTTTATTGACAGTTCTCAGAAGGACCGGGTATACTGGCCCCCGGCAGGATCCGTGATTTTCTCCGGGGCGGGATAGCACGCCCCGATTGATCCCGTCGCGGACAAGTGGCGGTAGGACCATCTCTCGGGCCTCGGAGGGGAAGGACAGAGGCTCGCGGGACACACGGTACAAGGGCATAATACGAGGTCTACGAGGACTTGAATCCTCGTTTACGGGGTTCGGCGCCGCCGGCCCCTTATACCTATAGGCTGTGGCAACGATAATCGTCGCCGAGCGCCTGAGGTCTAGCTGGTGAAGTTCGGCCTGGATCGATGATCCGCTCTCCCATTTGGGGGGGAAGAGTGGATTCTCCAGATGTCTTCGAGAGGAAGGCGTGGTGCCGCCACCAGAGCGAAGGCGTTTGGCTAATGGGCTGTGCCCGAGGTGTTTATGTACCGTGAAATCTTCGTACCTGTAGACAATTCCGAGCATTCGCATTGGGCCGTGGACCGGGCCATCGAATTCTGTTCCCACTCAGACGGACAGATTACCGGCAACCATGTCTATGCAGCTCGTCTGCACGACGTGCGCTTTCGGCAACTCGAAACCGGCCTTCCAGCTCAATTCCAGAGCGCCGAAGAGATCAAGCGGCAACGCAAGATCCACGACAAGCTGATCGAGAAGGGGCTTCAGCTCATCTCCGACTCGTTCCTCGACCAAACGTCGAAGGCATGTGACGCCGCCGGAGTCACCCTCACCAGGCAGCTCCTTGAGGGAATTCACTACGAGGAGATCATCCGCGAGGCCAACGCCGGCCACGGGCAGCTACCGAGCCTGATCGGCTTCGATCCGAATATCGCCGACAAGTATGACGGCGGTGACAAGGTTCGGAGCGACGTGGCCATCGATGAAGACGGACGAATCATCGCGGAGGACGAAGAGCACGACGAGAAGCTCGCCGGCTCGAGCGGCCGCAAGTACGACCTGTTGGTCATCGGTGCTCATGGCATCGGTAAGCAGCCCTATTCCCAGCTCGGTGGCATGATCTCCCGCGTGATCCGCGGGGTCGAGAAGGACACCCTGATCGTGCGCGACGACAAGGCCTTGGCCAACGGGAACTGGATCATCTGCGTCGATGGATCCTCGTATGCCTATAAGGCCATGCGTCTGGCTCTCGAGATGGCGAGGGAGTTCGGAGCCAAGCTCCACGTGTGTTCGGCCTTCGACGTGGAATACCACCACGCCGTGTTCGGAAACATCAAGGACATCCTCTCGGTCCAGGCCTCGAAGGTGTTCAAGTTCGAGGAGCAGGAAGAGCTCCATAACAACATCATCGACAAGGGTCTTTTGAAGCTCGCTCAGGCGAACCTCAAGCGAGCGCAGGTGATGGCGGACGAGTTCCCCGATGTCGAGGTCGAGACCCAGATCCTCATCGGGAAGCCATTCCAGTGCATTCTCCAGTGGATAGAGGAGCTCGAGCCGAGCCTGGTGGTGTTGGCGCGCCACGGCGGGCACCGGGTCGAGGGCACCGACATGGGCTCGCAGTCGGACAATCTCTGCCGCCTGGCTCCCAGCAACATCCTCTTGGTGGGGACCCAGGACGTGCGCCCCGACGACATCCCGTGGATCGAAGAGGACGGTGAGACCGGACTGGAGTGGTCCCCCGACGCCGAAGTCCGGATTCTGCGGGTACCGAGCTTCGCGCTCGGCATAGCACGCAAGGCAGTCGAAGAGTACGTGCTGGACAACTACGGACCGGGCGCCAACGGAACCTACCGCGAGGATTCGATCCGCCCGGCGAATGGCATCACCCCGAACGGCGCCGGATCCGACGGAGCCGACGCGAACGAGGCGGGTGTCACGAACGGGGTGAGCGGCACAGCGGTGCCGCCTCTCGGAGCCGACGGCCTCCCGATGGTGACCAGCTCCCGGCTGGACGAGGCCATTCAGAAGCTGCTCCCCACACATATGCAGTTGATCATGGGGATCGGCACTGCCGAGGAGCTCGCCCTGGCCGAGGTGAAGGCCGATGAGGCGATGAAGCGCACGGTGATAGAGGGCTTGGACGCCGATCCGGTGCCGGAGGCGCCCATGGTATCGGTGAAATGCCCGTACACCGGCCACATCGAGAACCGCGAGCGCGAAGCCAAGGACCCCGTCCAGTGGACCCAGGAAGCCTTCGAGCGACTCAAGGCCGTTCCACTCATCGCGCGGCCCTTGGCCCGGAACACAGTGGAGCGCTTCGCTCGTGAGCATGACATCTGGCGAGTGACGACCCCCGTTATGGACGAGAACAAGCAGGCCATGATCGAGGCGGACGAGTTCGACATGGACACCATGCTGGTGATGTTCCGCGAGCTACAGACCAAACAGATCAGGGCCGAGGCGGAGGGAGTGGACGGCATCACGCCTGAAATGCGGAAGTTCATCGAAGAGGCCAAGGCCAGCGGCGTGACGCGCTGCCCCATCCGTGATGTGGCGGAGGCGGCCGACGAGTGTCCCGTGGACTTCAAGACCGTCTCTCCCGAGGACGCCAAGGCCGCGGTCGAGCAGTTCATGAACAAAGAGACCGGCAAAGCGTGATCCGAAGTCTCGACCAGACCCCCTCAGCGGCGACCATGACGCCTCCGGTTCCCACCGAGCGGGGAGAGACTCGAAGTGAGCGCTCCGGCGAGAGTTATGTGCCGCACGTCGTTGCGTGGAATCTGACCAAGCGGTGCAACCTCGAGTGCGCCCACTGCTACATCTCCGCCGGGTCGTGGCACCTGGCCTCCGAAGAGCTCTCGACCGAAGAGTGCTTCCGCGTCCTGGACGAGATTCTCGACGTGAACCCCAACCCGATGCTCATCCTGACGGGTGGGGAGCCTCTGGTGCGCGACGATCTCGAGGCGATCGCCGAGCGAGCGTCCTCGAGGGGCGCCACCGTGGTCGTCGGAACCAATGGCACCGGGTTGACGGAGGAACGCATCGACTCGCTGATGACCGCCGGAGTCAAGGGTGTCGCAGTCAGCATCGACTCGCTCAGGTCCGAATACCACGATCGCTTCCGCCACGGCGGCGGCGCGCTGACCGATACCATGGCAGCCGTCGCACGATGTGCGGACCGCAAACTCGATTTCGTCATTCAGACGACAGTGACCACGGGAAATCGGCAGGAAATCGCCGATTTGGCGGAATGGTCCGCCACCGCCGGCGCCGTTTCGTTCAACGTCTATTTCGTCGTCCCGACGGGTCGGGCTGAGTTGATGAAGGGCATGACCCCGGCGGAGAATGACGAGGTCCTCAAGGAGTTGGTCGAGCTCGAACAGACCTACCGGGGCCGGATGATGATCCGCTCCAAGTGTCAGCCGCAGCTCATGCGCCACGTCCTCCAGGGCGATCCGGACTCTCCGTTGCTGAACTACGAGACCCGCTGCCCGTGTGGCGTTCACTACGTGCGTATAACGCCGGAGGGCAAGGTGACGCCTTGCCCCTACATGCCCGTGGTGGCCGGAGACCTGATGACCGACAGTTTCCGCACGACCTGGCAGACTTCCGAGGTCTTCACCGACCTTCGGTCGGGCCAGCTCTCCGGGCGTTGTGGTCGGTGCGAGTACCGAGAGGTGTGCGGTGGCTGCCGCGCGCGGGCTTACGCCGACGGGGGAGACTTCCTGGGCCCGGACGACTCCTGCCTGTACGACCCCACGGGTGATGTGCCGCTGGTGGCCCCGCGAAAGACCGTGGCATACGGTCAGGCGGCCACGTCAGGGCTGTCGTGGTCCCCAGAGGCCCGTGCTCGGTTGGACAAGGTCCCGAGCTTCGTGCGGGGAGTGGTCACGGCCCGCGTCGAGAAATTCGCCCTCGAGAGGGGCTACTCCAGCGTAGATATCGAAGTCATGGAAGAGGTGCGTAACAGCCTCCCCGTGGACTTCTCGAAGAAATTGCCGTTCTTCCTCGGACGAGGAGGGTCGGCTTGATTCCGCGCCCCAAACCGGTGGACGAGAAAGGAACCGTGATGAGTCGACGGGAGCCGACGGCTCGGCGCGGTGGAACGACTTTGAAGCTCCTGGGAGCCTTCGGCCTGGTGACCCTGGCCTTCCAGATCTTCCCGGACGTCGCATGGGCACAGGACGTTGCGATGCGGGAGTACGGTGACTTCCCCCTGGTCGGGAGTCGCGTCGCGGTTTGGGTCGCGGCGCAGGTGCACCTTCTCTTCGCCGCATTCGTGCTGGGAGTCCCGATGTTCGCGGTGGTCGCGGAGGCCATCGGAATCTTCGGCGGACACGAGAAGTACGACAAGCTGGCCAAGGAATTCACGCGGCTCCTCCTGGTTGCGTACTCCGCGACGGCAATTTGGGGAGCGATCCTGTCGTTCCTGCTCGTCACGCTCTATCCGAGACTCTGGATCTATTTGGCTGAGGTTTTCGAGTACTCGATGTGGGTCTACGTCGGGCTCTTTTTCCTCGAGTCCTTTACGCTCTACCTCTACTACTACGGCTGGGATCGCTGGAAGAAGGGACGGGCCAAGCTCGGCCACTGGACCCTGGGTATCCTGCTCAACGTCTGGGGCACGATCGTCATGTTGATCGCCAACTCTTGGCTGACGTACATGATGAGCCCACCCGCCGACGTCGGCCCCGACACGGCGCCTGCTATGGTTCAGTTCTGGAGTGCTTTCGCCAACGCCACCTGGATGCCGATCAATATCCACCGGATCATCGCCAACGTGGTCTTCGGCGGGGCGATCGTGGGCGCTTACGCCGCGTACCGCTTCCTTTTGGCCACGACCGACGAGGAACGCGCCCACTACGACTGGATGGGCTACGTCGGCAACCTGATCGCCATCGGAGCGCTCATCGTCCTACCGTTCGCCGGTTACTACCTGGGACGCGAGATCTACGAGTTCAACCAGCAGATGGGCATCACCATGATGGGCGGCTTCATGAGTTGGCTTTGGATCATCCAGGCCTTCCTCATCGGCGTGCTCTTCCTGACCGGTAACTACTACCTGTGGGTGGGAATGGGCCGGATTCCAGGGGCAGAGCGCTTCACGCCGTATACCAAGTACATGCTGGTGGTACTTGTGATCGGCGTGATGGTATGGGCGACGCCGCACACCATGATCGCCAACCGAGAAGAGATCGCCGCCATGGGCGGTACCAACCACCCGTTCTTGGGTGTCCTGGGAGTCATGAGCGCCAAGAATACGGCTGTGAACATCATGATCCTGACCACGTTCCTGTCCTTCCTCCTGTATCGGCGCGCGAACATCCGGCCGACGGTGAGTTGGGCCAAGACAGGCACCATGATTCAGGCGGCGTTGTTCGTGATCTCGGCCGGGATCGTGATCTTCTACGGAATCTACGGATACTTCGTCAGCGCCATCGTGCGGATCGGATTCTCCGTTTATCAGGTGCTGGCGGTTCTGGTAACGATCTTCGGTGTCGTCATTATCGACGTGCTCCTGGCCCGAGGTGCCGAGTCCCGGGGCGAGATCCGTTGGGGGCAGATGCCGCCTCGGTCTCAGTACGCCCTCTTCATTCTCGCCGTCACCTTTACCTGGCTGATGGGCCTCATGGGCTTTGCCCGCAGCGGAATCCGGCAGCACTGGCACGTCTGGGAGGTCATGAGGGACACCAGCGAGTGGGCCGCGACTCCGGCGCTGGGATACGCTTCAGTGGTAATCTCGGCGTGTGTGCTGATCTTCCTGACGCTCGTGGCCTTTATCTTCTGGCTCGGAGGACTCGCCGAAAAGCCCATCGTGTCGAACGTCGGGGCTGGGGCTCCCGGTGGTGCCGAACTCGCGCCGGCAGCGGGTGATTGATGACAGTTTCGCCCTTCGACACGTGCCAAGAAACTTCTGACTCGGGAGACTGAGACGCACGATGCTTGCAGAGAATCTGAGGATCTTCTCAGTCGTTATCGGGACTCTTGCGCTCTTCACCCTCGTGGCCAATTCGATCCCACAGGTGCAGTCCGAAGTGCCCCAGGAGCTGTCTTTCGGTGCCAACGTCTCCGAGGCCGAATTGGTCTCCTCGGGCGAGAACCTCTACAACGGCGCCGGCGGATGTGTGGCCTGCCATGGGCTGGGCACGCGAGCCCCGAATCTCCTCACGGATGACGGCGGCACGGGCACCATCGGCGTGCGCTGCGCCGGTCGGGTGAGTGGGGAGGATTGTAAGACCTACCTGTACATGTCCATGACAGACCCGGCCTCGTTCCTAGTAGAAGGTTACAACCCCATCATGCCCGACATGCGACGCTCCCTGTCCAATGCGCAGATCTGGTCGCTTGTAGCGTTCCTCCAGTCCCAGGGCGGTGAGGTAACGGTTTCCGGTGCGGACGTCACCGAGGAGGCTGGGGGAGCCACTCCTGCTGCGACCACGGCTCCCGCCGCCGCCACTCCGGCGACAGCGTCCTTGGATCCGGTCGAGATCATGCGGGCCAACACCTGCCTGGTATGTCATCACTTCAACGGTGAGGGCACACCGATGGGACCGCCCTTCGACGGGATGGGAGGGCGTGTACAAGCGGACTACATCCGCGAGTCGATCCTTAATCCGTCGGCCGGCGCGTCTCCCGGTTTCGAGGCGTTCATCGGGGTCATGCCCCAGATCTTCGGTACCCAGCTCACGGCCGCGCAGCTCGAATCAGTCGTTCAGTTCCTGGCCAGCCAACAGTAAGGGGAGGCGGAACGCGCATGGGCAAGCATTTCAAGCATCCGTTCGGCCAGGCGGCCGTGGTCATGATCCTGTCGTATCTGGTCTTGAACTACGGCATCGTGTACTTCCCGCCCCTGGTCGGGATTGCGAGCGCCCCGGTCCCCAGTTCCGTCATATTTCAGTACATGCTGACCGCCGCGGTCGGCATCCTGCTGTGGGTCAGCGACAACGAAGAGCGTTGGACGGAGTTCAAGGCACCTATCCACCGGACCCTGGTGGATCCACGGAGGAAAACGGTTCGCGGGCTGTTCATGGTGGCCATCCCGCTCGTGGTGGCTTTCGGCACATACAACCGGGTTCGTCCGTCGGTGGGGGCCCCGATCGGCCTCCGGTCCGTCCATCCGGCTCCTCCCGGACAGATCGACTTTCAGGGCGAGACCATGGTGCTTTCAGGGCTGGAGAACCCTCTGCGTTCCTTGGGCTCGCTCGAGGACCACTACGAGGAAGGCAAGCGTGTCTACTATCAGAACTGCCTCGGTTGTCATGGCGACGGGCTGAACGGGCAGGGTCATTACGCCGCCGCGTTCACCCCGGCCCCGGCGAACTTCGAGGACATCGGTACCATCGCCCAGCTCACCGAGAGCTTCGTCTTCTGGCGGATCGCGAAGGGCGGCCCCGGCCTTCCCAACGAAGGCGCCCCCTGGAATTCGGCCATGCCCGCGTGGGAGGACTTTCTCACCGCGGACGAGATATGGTCGGTGATCATGTTCTTGTATGAGCAGACTGGGCATGAGCCTCGTACGTGGGAAGAGGCTGAAGGGGGGGAGGAGCACTGATGGGGCGCTTCGCGGAGTACTTGGTGCAGCGGCGCGGGTGGGTCGGATCCTCGTCCCGCGAAGTCGGGACCTTTTGCGGGTTTTCCTCTGCACTCAAGCAATCTTCGATTGAACTTCGTTCCGAGGGAAACGCCGCAGCGGTCCCTGGAGCACATCGGGGGACGGATCCGTTGATCAGGCGGTTCACCAAGGTGGTGGCGGTCACATCGGTGCTCATCCTTTTTTTCTGGCTGGGGGCGGGGCGGTTGGAGGGGCAGGAAGATCTCGGGCAGGTCACCTATGAGAAGTGGTGCGCGGGGTGTCATGGGGTGGACGGTCTGGGGGCTGGGGATGGGGCGGCGATCATGTTGCCGCGGCCTCGGGACTTCAGCCAGGCGTTATACCAGATCCGGACCACAGCGAGTGGAGAGCTTCCGACGGACGACGACATGCTGAAAGTGATCAATCGGGGGATGCCCGGGACGACGATGCCGGGGTGGGAAGACCTGCTATCACAGAACGAGCGAGAGGCGTTGGTGCAGTACCTGAAGACCTTCTCCCGGTTCTTTTCGCCGGACGAGGTTCCGGAGGCGTTGGCGTTCGGGAAACCGACCAAAGTGTCCGAGGAAGTGCTCGTGGAAGGTAGAGCCCAATACGACGCCATCGAGTGCTGGAAGTGTCATGGCGACCAGGGGCGAGGCGAGGGACAGTCTTCACCGACGCTCGCCGACGACAACGACTTTCCGGTCCGGGCGGCCGACCTCACCGAGAACTGGTTGTTCAACGGCGGAGGCGACGTCGAGGACATCTATGCCCGCCTCCGGACGGGTCTCGATGGAACGCCCATGCCCAACTTCTCGGACCTGATCGACGCCGAGGTCATCACGGACGACCAGCTCTGGGCACTCGCGCACTACGTGCGCAGCCTCTCTCCCGAAGAAGCCCCGGGGATCGAGGAGGTGGTGAGGGCCGAGCTCCTGGAGGACGCGGCGCTCCCCATCACCGTGGACGATCCGTTGTGGGACTCCGCCGATCCAGCGTACATCCCGCTGGCAGGTCAGATCATTGTGAAGCCCCGGTGGTTCGATCCCCGGGTCGACGGCGTGTGGGTGCAAGCCATCCACGACGGCCAGGAAGTCGCAGTACGGGTACGATGGAGCGACCCCAACCTGAGCCCGGATCCCGAGTGGGCCGACTGGAAATCGCAGGTCGTCTCGTTCATGGCCCCCGTCGAGGGCGATCCACGCGAGCCCGGCCCCACGCCGGATCAGCTCCTCGTCCAATTCCCCATGCAGATGCCTCAGGGCATGGACCGACCGTACTTCATGAGAGGTGACAACCGTCGCCCCGTCTATCTCTGGCAATGGCAGAGCGACCGTGGAACGGCCATGGAGGGTGAAGCCAGAGGCCTCGGTACGGAGAGCTATCCGTCCGACGGACAGGACCTCGGCTTACACGCCTCTCACGTGAACGGCCAGTGGCAGGTTATGTTCACCCGCTCTTTGATTACCGAGGACGAGGGCGACCTGGACTTCGTCACGGGGCAGCCCATACCCGTGGCGTTCTTCGCGTGGGATGGGGACAACGGTGAATCAGGCACGCAGGGTTCCGTGAGCTCCTGGTACTTCCTGTTCCTCCAAGACGCTCTACCCAACACGGTGTACATCGCCCCGGCCGTGGCCATGGTGCTCACGGCCGGACTCGGCATCCTCGTGGTGGGCAGAGCACAGAAGCGCGAAGAAGAGGGCGAGATCGTAGAAGACTGAACTAAGGCTTGAACTGAACCAATCACAGGTATGGAGGCAGTATGACGGATCGAATTGAACTGCGTCGGGTGTTCACGCCCGCGCTGGTGGCCTTATTGGCCATGGGATGTGGTGGTGGTGACGGTGGCGGTAGCAGCTCAGGGGGTGGCGCAGCCGCTTCGGTCGAGAACCCGGTGGACGCAGCTACGGCCGGTAACATCGCCGGATCTATCGTCTTCGAGGGGGACGCGCCCGCCATGGACGCCATCGACATGGGTGCCGAGCAGGTGTGTGCGGACAAACACTCCTCGACGCCCATGGCCGAGGAAGTGTCCGTGAGCGGCGGTATGCTCGCGAATGTGTTCGTCTATGTGAAGGAGGGTCTGGAGAGCCTGCAGTTTCCGACGCCCGGCCCGGCCCTGCTCGACCAGGATGGCTGCACGTATCTGCCCCACGTATTGGGCGTCATGACCGACCAGGACATCACCATCCGGAACAGCGATGGCTTGCTGCACAACATCAACGCGTCGCCCACCGAGCAGCGGGGCTTCAACACCAGCCAGCCCACGACCATGGAGAGCACCAGGAGCTTCGGTACGGCCGAGGTCATGGTTCCGGTGCGTTGCGACGTTCACGGCTGGATGACCGCCTACATCGGAGTGCTGCCCCACCCCTACCACTCGGTTTCCGGCTCGGATGGCAGCTTCGACCTGTCCACGCTGCCCCCGGGTGACTACGTGGTCGAGGCCTGGCACGAGCGCTACGGCACGCAGACTCAAAACGTAACCGTGGCCACCGGCGAGACCGCCGAGGTCACGTTCACTTTCAGCGCGTCGATGGCCGGAGCCGTCGTGCCGCTCGGTGAGCCCGTGGATCTACATGATCACACGGTAGCCGGCGATAAAGACTAGAACGAACATGCTGGGTCCGTCGCTCGCTCGCGGTCGGCGGACCCAGTTCGTCGTGTTGGTATGATCGATCCCCGCTCGGGAGAGTGAATCGGATGAACTTTTCGTGGCTCATGCCAGAGACCGTGTCCACTTTCGGACCGGCCCTGGACAACCTCTACTACGTGATCCTGTGGATTACGGGCATCGTGTTCTTCATAACGGAGATCACGTTGGTGGTGTTTCTGGTGAAATACCGCCACAAAGAGGGCCGAAAGGCCGCTTACATCCACGGGAGCAACAAGGCCGAGGTCATTTGGACCATTACCCCATTCGTCATCGTGATGGGGCTGGCCATCTACTCCAAGGGGCTCTGGGACGAGATCCGGGATCCGGCGAGCATTCCCGCCGACGCCTATGAGATCGATGTCTTCGCGAAGCAGTTCGAGTGGAACGCCACGTACCCCGGGGCCGACGGCCGACTCGGCACCGGAGACGATTTCGTCTCCCGGAACGCACTTCACATTCCGGTAGATCGAGCGGTCCGAGTGAATCTCCAAGCGGAAGACGTGATCCACTCCTTCTTCCTTCCCGAGTTCCGCGTAAAGCAGGACGCCGTTCCCGGCATGAACACCCCGGTCTGGTTCGAAGCCACCCGGACGGGTGAGTTCACACTCGCCTGCGCGGAGTTGTGTGGGCTGGGGCACTACCGCATGAAGGGGTCGATCACGGTCCATTCGCAGGCCGACTTCCAAGCCTGGCTCGCTGGCCAGCAAGCCACCGGGGAGGACGACCGATGAGCACGACTGCGACGGCCGAAACGCACACTGGTCACGAGGAGCACCACGACCTCGGATTCATCAAGACCTACGTGTTCTCTACCGATCACAAGATGATCGCGCGGCAGTTCCTGTTCCTTTCACTGTTCTTCCTGCTGGTGGGTGGCATTCTGGCGGGAATGGTGCGCTGGCAGCTCGGGTTCCCGAGCCAGCCGATGCCCTTGGGCAACCTCCTACCCGAAGCCATGGCGCCCGGCGGCATCATTCTCCCCGAGTTCTACAACTCGCTGGTGACGATGCACGCCACGTTCATGGTGTTCTTCGCGCTCATGCCGATGTTGGCGGGCGTCTTCGGCAACTTGCTGATTCCACTTCAGATCGGCGCGGAGGACATGGCGTTCCCACGCCTCAACATGTTGTCGTTCTGGATCACCCCGGTTGCCGGTGTGATCATGCTGGCCAGCTTCTTCGTTGAAGGCGGAGCGGCTGGAGCCGGTTGGACGTCCTACGCGCCGTTGAGCACGTCGGGTGAGTGGACCGGCGTCTACATGGGCCAGATCCTCTGGCTCGTCAGCCTCATCATCGTGGGGTTCTCGTCCATTACGGGCGCCATCAACTACGTCTCCACCGTGATCAACATGCGGGCTCCGGGGATGACCTGGTTCCGGATTCCCCTGGCGACCTGGTCTCTCTTCGTCACGGCCTGGTTGCTCCTGCTGGCGGTACCGATCCTGACCGGCGGACTGATCCTTCTGCTGTTCGACCAGACCATCGGCACGGCCTTCTTCCGCCTGGAGGGCAGCGGAGAGCCGCTCCTTTGGCAGCACATTTTCTGGTTCTTCGGCCACCCCGAGGTCTACATCCTGATTCTCCCGGCCATGGGCATCGTGTCCGACGTCATCGCCTGCAGGTCACGGAAGCCTATTTTCGGATACCACGCCATGGTACTCGCCCTGGCGTCGATCGCCTTCCTGGGGTGGATCGTCTGGGGCCATCACATGTTCCAGAGCGGCATGAACCCCATGCTGGGAATGACGTTCATGGCGACCACGGTGGTGATCGCCGTGCCGTCGGCCATCAAGACGTTCAACTGGCTCGGCACCCTGTGGCGAGGGAACATCCACATCGATACGCCTCTCCTTCACGCCATTTCCTTCGTGTCGTTGTTCATCATCGGCGGGTTGTCGGGCATCTTCATGGCCGTCGCGCCAGTCGACATCTACATCCACGACACGTACTTCATCGTGGCACACCTCCACTACGTACTGGTGGGCGGCTCCCTTTTCGGGCTCTTCGCCGGCATCACCTTCTGGTATCCGAAGATGTTCGGCCGACTGATGCACGAGGGGTGGGGCAAGGTACACTGGGTTCTTTCGTTCATCTTCTACAACCTGACGTTCTTCCCCATGCACAACCTGGGGGTCCAAGGGATGATGCGCCGGATCTACGACCCCAACCAGTACGAGTTCCTGCAGGCTCTGCAGCCGACCAACACGTTCATCACCATCAACATGTTCATCTTCGCCGGCGCCCAGGCCATCTTCGCCTTCAACTTCCTGTGGAGCCTGAAGAAGGGCAGGGAGGCCGGCAATAATCCGTGGAAGAGCACCACGCTCGAGTGGACCGTTCCGTCGCCGCCACCCCACGGAAATTTCCCGCAGATGCCGATCGTCTACCGTGGGCCCTACGAGTACAGCGATCCCAGTCGGGAGTCGGACTTCTATCCGCAAGACGAACCGCCACCCACGAGTGATTCAGGTGGACAGAGCGTCGAAGCGCCCACGCTTGAACCCGTGCCAGGAGACTGACCTGTGAGCCACGCTGCAACCGCGACGATGGACCGTAGGCCCATGCCCGGCATGAAGGTCTACAACAAGAAACTGGGCATGTGGGTGTTCCTGCTCAGCGAGGTGATGTTCTTCACTTCGCTGATCGGGTCGTACATCATCCTGCGCTTCGCACATCCCGAGCATTGGGCGGACCCGGGAGTCGTGCTTAACGTGCCCCTCACCGCCTTGAACACCTTCTTCCTGATCTGTTCCTCGGTGACGATGGTGAAGGCGTTCGCGGCCGTTGAGCACGGAGACCAGAAGGGTCTCAAGCTCTGGCTATTGGCGACGATCATCATCGGGGCGTCTTTCGTAGGGATCCAGGCCATCGAGTACCTCGCGCTATCCGGCGAGGGATTCCTTCCCGCGGTGGACGCCTACCACGCCGTGGGCCGCGGTAACCCGCACGAGGGTCCGTCGCTCGGTGGGCCCCTGTACGGGGCGACCTTCTACGCCATGACGGGCTTTCACGGCGCACACGTCACCCTTGGCGTACTCGCCCTGATTTTCGTATATGTAAAAGCGCTCCGTGGAGGATATACCAAGGAGGATCATCAGGGCGTCGAGGTGATAGGTCTCTATTGGCACTTCGTGGACTTGGTGTGGATCATTCTCTTCACCATCGTCTACCTGATCTGAGGAGGAATAATGTCAGAGCATGCTGAACCGCCGCGTTATGTCCTGATCTGGTTCGTCCTCCTCGTGCTGACCTTGGGCGAGGTCGGGTACGCCTTCATGGACCTGCCCAAGCTCTGGTTGGCCTCGGGATTGATCATCATGGCCCTTTGGAAGGCCGTGCTGGTGGCCATGTACTACATGCATCTCCGCTACGAGCCTCGGCGCCTTTGGGTGTTGGCGGTTTCACCGCTTCCGCTGGCCGCAATCCTGGTCCTGGCCGTCATAACGGAGTTCTAGATTGAACGAGGGACTGCGACTCGGGATGTTCCTAGGCGGCTTGCTGATGGCCGTCGTGCCCGTCTCCGTGGGCGTGGCGTTCTTCGTCTTCTTCTACAAGGAGTTCAAGAAGGACCGCCTGCTGGCCGAATCGTCTCCGCCGAGCAAGACGCCATGACGCCGCGATTCAAGGGTGTGATCCCCCGGGGGGTCGTGGCCGGACTCCTCGGCGCCACGGCCCTCGCCTTCTGGTTCTTGGTCATCGACGGCTCGCAGGGGGAGCCGTTCCGGACGCCCGCGTTCCTGGCCGGCGCCCTCCTCGGTACCGGTGACATCGGCAGCAGCCTGGGGCCGGTCCTTCTCTACACGTTCATCCACTACGCGGCGTTCATCGGGGTAGGGCTTCTGGTGTCGTGGACACTGTCGAAGATCTACACGGCCCCCAACGTCTTTCTCGGGCTGGTTCTCGGATTCGCCCTGTTCGACATGGTCTTCTACACGAGCGTGTCGATCACTGGGGTGGATGTGGTCGGAGAGCTCGGCTGGCCCGCGGTACTGGCCGGCAATCTCATCGCAGGGGTCGTCCTGATGGGCTTCCTCCACCTGACCGGAGCGACGCCGCCGGTGTCCTGGTGGTCCGTTCTGGGACAGCACCGGATCATCAAGGAGGGGTTGGTCTCGGGGCTCATCGGAGCCGGGGTCGTCGCCATTTGGTTCCTGATCATCGATATGGGGCGAGGGCAGCCGTTCTTCACACCGGGAGCCTTGGGCTCCGCGCTCTTCCTAGGGTCCACCGACCTGAGTGCCGTGAACGTGTCGAGCGCCACCGTGCTGGGCTACAGCATCGTTCATTTCGGCGCCTTTATCGGAACGGGCTTCGTGGCGGCCGTCATCGCCTGCTACGCCGAGGACACACCGCCTCTGATCCTGGCCGGGGTGATGCTCTTCGTGGCCTTCGAGGCGTTCTTCATGGGGCTTATGGCGCTGGCAGCCGAGTTCCTACTCGGACCCCTCGCATGGTGGGCGATCGCAGTCGGGAATCTGTTGGCGTCGGTCTCCATGGGATGGTACCTGTGGATCAAGCACCCGAAGCTCCGGAAAGTCCTTTCGGAGAGACCGTTGGACAAGACGGACTAGCACGATCGAGCGTGCCGAGAGACTCCTACGCCCCGGGCACTCGCCCGGGGCGTTTTTGGTACCTTCGGAGTGGGTTACAATTGCGCGAACGTCAATGAAAGTGCTCCCTGTGGGCTTGCAGAGGATATCATGACCCAGTCGATGTCGATCTTGATCGCCACCACGCTTGTGGCCCTCCCGGCGGCAGGGTCGATCTCGGCCCAAGACGCCACAGTGGCAGGCGCCGCGACTGCAGCCCCTGCCGAGCAGGTCCCCTGGAACGTCGACCAGTCCCTGGGCCCCGCGACCCAGGTCTCGTTCGAGACGGACGAGGGGACCTGGATGAACGTCGACGTCAGCCCGGATGGCCGGTCGCTGGTGTTCGACCTGCTCGGCGATCTCTACGTCATGCCGATTACGGGCGGCCTGTCTACGCGCATTTCGTCGGGACAGGCGTTCGATATGCAGCCCCGCTTCAGTCCCGATGGATCGAGCATCGCGTTCATCAGCGATCGGGACGGCAACTTCAACATGTGGCTCATTGATCCGGACGGATCGAACCCCCGCCAGGTGTCCGAAGAGGGGGATCGGGAGGTGAACAGCCCCGCGTGGAGCGCGGACGGTCAGTACGTCTACGTCCGAAAACACTTCGTCGACACGCGGTCACTCGGAGCCGGTGAAGTGTGGATGTACCACGTGAGCGGAGGAGCGGGCCTGCAGGTGACCGAGCGGGACGGGTGGCAGAAGGACCAGGGAGAGCCGGTCGCCTCGGCGGATGGGCGCTTCCTCTACTACAGCCGCAATGTCTACCCGGGCCAGCTCTTCCAGTACGACAAGAACGTCTACCAGAACATCTACTCCATCTACCGCCGTGACCTCACCACGGGCGAGGAGAGGGCCGTGGCGCGCCGGCCCGGAGGGTCCATCACCCCGAGGCCCTCGCCCGACGGCACCAAGCTGGCCTTCATCAAACGGGTCCGCCTCCAGTCCGTGTTGTTCCTGCACGACCTCGAGACAGGAGAGGAGTGGCCACTCTTCGACGGGCTCGACCGCGACATGCAGGAGGCCTGGGCGATCCATGGCGTCTACACCCAGTACGACTGGACGCCCGACGGAAGCGCGATCGTCATCTGGGGGCAGGGCAAGATCTGGCGGGTGGATACGTCCACCGGCGAGGCCAACATCATTCCGTTCACCGCCCAGGTGGATCAGACCGTCCACCAGGGACTTCGATTCCAGCAAGAGGTCGCTCCCGAGAACTTCGACGTGCGCATGCTGCGCGACGTCACCACCTCTCCGGGCGGTCGGTCCGTGGCCTATTCGGCGATCGGCAAGTTATACCTCAAGGAGCTGCCCCTGGAGACTCCCCGGCGGCTGACACGAGCCGACGCGATCGAATTCGCTCCTTCGTTCTCACCCGACGACGAGTGGATCGCCTACGCCACCTGGACCGATGCAGACAAGGGCCGCGTCAGGGTCGTGCGTTCGGACGGGAGTGGGGGGCGAGACGCCGTGACGACCCCCGGCCACTACACCGAGCCCTCCTTCTCGCCCGACGGCCTCTGGCTGGTGTACCGGTCCACCGGAGGAGACCAGGTCCGCGGCCCGACGCATGGCGAGAATCCGGGCATTTTCATCGTCCCGGTCGATGGGTCGGAGGAACCCCGCCGAGTCCGTCGGAGCGGAACCAGGCCCATGTTCGATCCCACGGGGGAGCGAATCTTCCTCAACGACACGGCGAATGGAGACCGGGTACTCCTCAGTGTCGACGTTCACGGCGGGGACGAGGTGGTCCACTTCAGGTCGGACAACGCCACGCAGATCATCCCGTCGCCCGACGGGAACTGGGTCGCGTTCACGGAGCGGTTCCGCACCTACCTTGCGACCTTCCCCCGCTCCGGACGAACGGTCACGCTCGGCCCCGGCCAAGAGGGTTTTCCCGTAGCCCAGGTGTCCGAGAACACGGGGGACTACCTGCACTGGTCGGGGGATGGACGATCTCTCCACTGGAGCCTGGGGCCCGAGTACTTCACACGGGACCTCAGGGAGACGTTCACCTTCGTGCGCGGCGGCTCCGGTGGGCCGGCCGATCCCGAGGGCGGCGGCCTCGAAATCGGGTTCTCCCTCGCCAGTGATGTCCCGTCGGGTGTGGTCGCCCTGGTCGACGCACGCATCATCCCACTCGGAGCCGATTCGGGAGAGGATGGCGGAGTGATCGAGAGGGGCACCATCGTCGTGACCGGTAATCGGATCACGGCCCTGGGCCCCACCAACAGAGTCGCCGTGCCCACGGACGCCCTCCGGGTGGACGTCACGGGCAAGACGATCATACCGGGAATCGTCGACGTGCACGCCCACGTGCGGGGGGCCTCAGGCGGGATAACCGCGGAGACCAACTGGTCCTTCCTGGCGAACCTCGCTTACGGGGTCACGACGTCGCACGACCCCTCGAGCAACACCGCCACCGTGTTCACCAATTCGGAGATGATCAGGGCCGGCGAGAAGGTCGGGCCGCGCCTCTTCTCGACGGGCGCCATCCTGTACGGGGCGGAGACGGCGGGCAGAGCGTTGGTCACCAGTGGCGAGGACGCCTCGCGGCATGTGGCTCGCATGAAGGCTGTCGGCGCATTCAGCGTGAAGAGCTACAACCAGCGGCGACGCGACGCTCGGCAGCGGATCATCAAGGCGGGCCGCCAGCTCGAGATGATGGTCGTGCCCGAAGGCGGATCGCTGGTCTATAACAACATGACCATGGTCCTCGACGGCCACACCGGAGTGGAGCATTCCCTACCGGTGCCGGTGGTCTACGACGATCTGGCCCAACTCTTCGGACAGAGCTCCACCGGGTACACGCCCACCCTGGTCGTCGGCTACGGGGGGCTCACAGGAGAGAACTACTGGTACGAGCGCACCAACGTCTGGGCGAATGAGCGGCTGCTCCGCTTCGTCCCCCGCGACGTGGTCGACCCACGCTCGCGTCGGCGGGTCATGGCGGCCGGAGACGACGACTTCAACCATGTCGCCATCGCCCGAGGGGCCAAGGCCATCCAAGACGCGGGTGGATTGGTCACGTTGGGCGCCCACGGGCAGATGCAGGGTCTTGGGGCACATTGGGAGCTCTGGATGTTCGTGCAGGGCGGAATGACCGAGGTGGAGGCGCTACGAGTGGGTACGCTGAACGGGGCCCGCTATCTCGGCCTGGACGGCGACGTCGGCTCGCTCGAGGTCGGCAAGTTGGCCGATCTGGTCGTCTTGAACGAGAACCCGGTGGATTCGATCCGAAACTCCGAATCCGTGAACATGGTCATGGTCAACGGGCGACTCTTTGACGAGGACATGAATGAGATCGGGAACCGTCCCCGAGAGCGGATGCCATTCTACTGGGAGCGGACGCCGGCCGGGGCGCCTAAGCCCGAGGAGTCGACGCCACCTCCGCCGCCCGGCGGAAATGACGAGTGACGCCTATTCCTCGTAGCCAAGAAAGCGGTTGAGGCGCCAGAGGTAGTATGAGAGAGCTACGGCGAGAATCAGAAAGACGCCCCCGAGCACCAGGGCTCCAGTGCCGCCTTCTCTGGAGAAGCCCACGAGTTCATACCCGCCGTAGCCGGCACAAAAGAGGATCGCCACCGCGATGAGGATTCGATGGAAGGATACGATGGACACGTGCTTCTCCGCGGGTGAATCGATGAGGCATCAATCTAGTGATCCACCGGGTACCGGGGCAGTGCCATGAGAGGGGCGAGCAACTGATGGAACCCGGCCGACTCATCGACGGATCGCCACCGGCGACACCGGACGACGTCTTTCGGCGGCTCGCCGAGCTGGGCATCCCTGTACAGACACAACACCACCGCCCCGTCTTCACCGTCGGGTAGTGGGTCATTTTGAATTTCCAACGCGGTAGGATTCCATAAGGGCCAGGATGTCCTCGATATGCCACGGACGATTAGTAATGCCAGCGGCCATCGCTGGAGTGGTCTTGAGGCCACCACGCCCCTTTGTGAGCGTTCCGTGAGGCGTGCAGAAATTGTACGCCATGAAGGTGAGGCTGACCGCGTGCGCATGATTCTCGGCCTTCCGGCTGAATCCGCTCGTCAAACGGGTGAAGCGTCGCGAAGACATCCGAAGCTGGAGGTTGCTGCGCTCCACGATATGGATGTTGAGATCAGGTCCGGGTTGGGGTTTCCGATCTTCCTGATTTTCTTGGCTCCAGTGCGTGTCGCTGGTGAGTAGCGCCGTTGTTCCTCGGTGGAGCCCGGCTGGCCGAATTGCTTCACCACCTGAGCGTAGTCGATGTTGCGGAAGTCGAAGGCCGCACGAACGGCGGTCAGGTACATCCCGTGGCCGTCCGTCGTTAGCTGGATCTTCCCTGAGACCCGTGACGCCAGATCCCCCATGAACATGGTGGCGCTCTCGGGGCTTCTGTCACCAACGAACCACGCGACCATCAACTTGGAATCGGGATCAATGGCGGTGAACGTCCAAATGTCGCCGTCCCCGGCCTTCTTCGCGTTCCTCTGCTTGGCTCCAATGAAGGCCCAAATTTCGTCGGCTTCGATGCGCTTGCAGTCCAGATCCCGCAAAACCTGGTCCTGATAGTTCGAGCAGAACTCGCCTGCCTCGACCAACAGCTTTAGGACGGTGGCTTTCACGGTGCCCGTAATGCGGGCCGTGGACCGGATGGAATTGCCTTCGGTTAGGCACCGGAGGATTGCTGCGCGCTTGGCGTCTGAGAGTCTGTTCATGATGGAAACTAGTCAAGTGCTCAAGCATTGTCAAGGGGGGGAATGCTATATGGTACAACGACTTGGGGGGGACCGTTGCGGTCCCCCCGCATCGTTTTTAGATTTATGTTCCACACTCCAATGATTCCCCTCAACATGACGGAAATCACTGATGCCAGTTCGGTCCGTGAAACAACTGCGCGTTCACCCTTTCAACACCGAGGTTTACGGTCAGCCTGATAATGGACTGGCTGAGAGCCTAGAGCAGTTCGGGTTGAAATACCCAATTGAGATCGACCAGCATGACCAAATCCTTTCAGGTGCGAGGCGATGGACTGCTGCGAAGAGACTTGGTTGGACAGACATCGAGGTGCGGGTAGTTGGTGAAACAGACAAAGAGGATATAAGGCGCCACATCTTGCTCGCCAACGCCTATCGCTCGGTGAAGTCAATGTTTGTCCGCCAGAAGGAGGCCGACGCTTACCACGATCTTCTGGACCGAGGGGAAGTCACGCAGGATGACCTGGTTGGTCTAGCGACGCAACATGGAAAGGCGCCCACCACTCCAGAAGACCTAAAGCCGAGGAGGTTGGCAGCAGCAGCAGCCGGGATGAGCGCAACGACCTATCAGCGAGCTGCGTTTGTGACCGATCCTGCACGTGGTGAAGCGGAAATTAACCAGGCCGAAGAGAAAGGGCTGATCTCTTCCGATCAGGCCTTAGAGCTGACCAGAAAGCTCAAGCGTGTGCGTAGTGAGTTTAGGACGGATCGAATCAGCGCGGACCGTGCCGCGTCAGAGATCCGTAAGGATGTCCGCCAAGCCAAGGTGGATTACGGATATGACGCCCAGGAGCGTGCAAAACGAGCGGCCGATGAGGCTGCAATGGAGACGATTCGAAAGGGGCGGGTATTCATCGATTCGATCTCCAGACTAGGGCACGCACAGCACGCTCGCCACCTGGGGCCACGAGTTGCGTTCCAGCTTGCAGGCATCGTGTACGAAGCAGGCCAGGCCTTACAGGCATTGGCGAGAAAAGCAAAGCTCACGCTGCCCACGAAGCCTGCAGAGCTTGAGGAGTCCGCGAAGTCGCCTGACTAAGACGTTGGCCTGTGCACAGCGGGGATGTTATGAGCGGAGATGGCACCAAGCGGAATCGCACCGCGTGGGAAGTGATGAGGGAGGAACTTCTTCAACCCATCGCGGTGCAGTTGCGGCCCTCGGTGGCCGGAATGACGGGACTGGAGGACGGCGAGGTCATTGAGTTGTCGTTCCAAGAGCTGTCCAAGCGGACCATATGCGAGAGCTTCCCCAGAGGACTCGATTTCTCCTCTGACCCTGGCAGTCACCGCCGCTTATTCTACGAGAAGCGAGTTGAGATCGCCGATGAGTTCATTCTGTATTTTGCCAGTGTGTATGGTTACGGTCTCAAGTTCACGGCAAACCCCCTCTTGGGGCTGCGTTGGAAGGAAGAGATTGAGCTTGAGCGGGCGCACTCGATGGCGAACACTAGCGAAGTCATGTGGGCGATTGCGAAGGGCCAGGTGCCAAAAGACCTTCGAGCTTCGTGTGACTACTTCATCCGCCGGACTAAGCAGCGCCGCGCCCTGGTCGCGAGCATCAAGCGTGAGAATGAGGCAGAGTACCTTCGGCTCGCTCGGGGAGAGGACGATGAGTGACACTATTCAGGATGCGCTGGGAGGCCTCGATATGCCACTAATTCTCGAATCGCTCCAGTATACGAAGCTTGCTTACGAGTCTGCCGAACATCCGAGCTATGACGTGAAGCGCCAGCAGATCGAACGTGTTGAGAAGGCTATTGAGCAGATGCGGGCCATTAGAGAGGCCCTTGCCTAGGGGCTAATGCTCCTGCCAGCGACTGATCGCAGCTCCCTTTGCTATTTCGCTTCGTTCCTCCGGTGAGAGTTCTTCTGCGCGCCGGTGCCCTCCCTGCAGCCCGCCCTTAGACCCGCGCTTCACGGCTTCCGGGTTCTTCTCTTCGTCAACCCGCTCGTCCGGTGGCTTTGTCTTCGAGGCCTGC
Source organism: Longimicrobiales bacterium (assembly GCA_965249725.1). Classification (GTDB taxonomy): domain Bacteria; phylum Gemmatimonadota; class Gemmatimonadetes; order Longimicrobiales; family Gaopeijiaceae; genus CBDDCX01. The sequence continues at coordinate 241,183 of OZ252251.1, read as the reverse complement.
CCAGTCGCCTCCAGCATAACGCGGTGCGCCGTCTCGTTCATGTCGGGTCGGAGCTTGGTCTTCGCGATGGACTTCTTTTTCGGCATACTTGAAACCTAACGGGGCCAAGCTCGCCGCGCAGGGCCTAAACAATTCAAAATGACCCACTACCCACCGTCGAAGAAGCCAAAACTCACCGCGGTCCCATCGTCGGAGCCCACGTCAAGAACCTCTTCCTGCGTAACAAGAAGGGGAAGATGTGGCTCCTGGTGACACCCGAAAGCCGCCGTTTGGACCTCAAGGGAGAGGTAGGCTCCCTCATCGGCTCCGGACGACTGTCGTTCGGCAGCAGCGAGCGGCTGATGGGCTACCTCGGTGTCATTCCCGGCGCCGTCACGCCGCTGGCCGTCATCAACGACACATCGCAGGCCGTGCAGGTGGCCATTGACTCGGAACTGAGGACGAGCGAGGCCCTGAACGTCCACCCTCTCGACAACAGCATGACCACGTCGATCGCTCCGGAGGGATTGCTGCGCTTCCTCGAGGCCGAGGATCACGTACCTCAGATCGTGAGCTTCGACACTTCGGGCTGAGCCGCGATCAGGGTCGCCACTCTGGCTCTTCCGAGCCGGGACCCTCCGCGGCCTCTGTCTTCCAGCCTCGGTACTCGTCCTTGGTCCAGCGAAAGAAGACGACCGAGATGGCGACCCAGAAAATCAGCATTCCCGGAATCCACATGATCAGGCCTCCGAGACGCTGATCCTCCATGGCCGTGAGCGCCGTGACGCGAGGAGCCAGCTCATAGAGAGGATAGAGCAGCTCGTCCGACATCGTGATGAACGCAGACACTGCCGTCGACGGAATGCCGAACGCGAACACGTACATCATCAGCAACGGCCCGGTGGGAATCCTCTCCAACTCCTCGACCGGGTTGATCACGGGCCACCACATCATCGTGGCTACGGAGATGAACATGAGGTGCTGGACGATGTGGATGTCGTGGTTGGCCAGGGCGGCGTTGTACATAGGAGGCAGATGCCACCCGATGAAGACCACATTGTACGCGGCGAACGCGAGCACGGGATGCGTCAACAGGCGGGCCACCTTCAGGACCGCCGATCGCTCTAGTGCCTTGCTGATCAACCACGGTGGAACCCCCATGATGAGCAGCGGCGGCATGATGAGCATGAGCAGCATGTGCTGCACCATGTGGGCAGCAAACAGGTACTCGTCACTCAGGTGGTGGAGCGGCCCGTTCAGCGAGAAGAACACGATGCCTACGCCGCCCAAGAAGGCCGCCACTCTCCACGGTCCCGCCCCCGTGTCAGACCACCCGAAGCGCCTCCGGGCCGGGCCCACGGCCGCCAGGTAGACGGCCGCCAGGAACACACAGCCGGCCAGCACACTGACGTGCACCTCGAATCCGAAGATCGAGAAGTCGTCGAATGGCGCGCTAAGTGTGGCTGGGCTCGGTGTCGAAGAAAGCGTCACGCACGATCGGGTAGGATATGCACAGGGCTCGGGACGGGGCTCGGTTCGCGCCTCCGTACCCAGTGCGTGTCACGGGGGTCCTTCGCCACCGCAGTCCGGAGCGCCGCCGAGGCCGCCGCCGAAGCGGCAAACACCACGGGCTGGGCCTCTATCGTTCGGTCGAGCGCCTGGGTCAGATCGCGTACGAGATCCTCTCCTGCCTCGATTCCGACCGAAAGACGCAGCAAGCTGGCACCGATTCCGGCAACAAGGCGCGCCTCATCATCCATGGCCGCATGCGTCATGGTCGCCGGGTGGCACACCAAGCTCTCGACGCCACCCAGGGACTCCGCCAGCGTGAACAGCTCCAAGCCGTCGAGGAAGGCCCTCACCTGGTCCTCTCCTCCTTCCAGCTCGAAGCTGACCATGCCCCCGAACCCGGACTGCTGGGACAGCGCGATGTGGTGTCCCGAATGGTCCTCGAGGCTGGGGTGGTACACGCGCTTCACCGAGGGGTGCTGCTTCAGGGCATCGACGACCGCAGCTGCGTTTGATTCGTGCATCTGCATGCGGGCGTGCAGGGTCCGGATGCCCCGCATGGTCAGGAACGAGTCGAACGGCGAGCCGGTCACACCCAGTGCGTTGGCCCACCACGCGACCTCCTCCGCCAACTCCGGTGTCCGCGCGACGACCGCCCCGCCAACCACGTCGGAGTGCCCGTTCAGGTACTTGGTCGTGGAGTGCACGACCAGATCCGCGCCCCATTCGATGGGACGTTGGAAGACCGGTGAGAGGAAGGTGTTGTCGACGACCACCAGGGCGTCCACTGCGCGTGCACGCTCCGCGATGTCGGCAATGTCCACCACACGCAGCAGCGGGTTGCTGGGGGTCTCCACCCAGATCATGCGTGGTTCGGCCGCGAGGGCTTCGTCCAGAGCGCCGGAGTCCGTCTGATCCACGAGCTGCAGGCGGAACTGGCCCTTGCGAGCGAAGCTGGTCAGGAGACGGTGGGTCCCGCCGTAACAATCATGAGGCGCGACGATCAGGTCGTCCGGTCCGAGCAGCTGCAGGACGGACGTGACCGCCGCCATACCCGACGCGGTGACCACAGCGTCTTGGCCACCCTCCAGATCGGCCAGCGCCTGCCCCAGGATGTCCCTCGTCGGATTCCCCGAGCGGGTGTAGTCATACTGCCGCTGCACGCCCAGGCCCTCGAACGCGAACGTCGAGGAGAGGTGGATGGGTGGGATCACGGACCCGTGCTCGCGGTTGACCGCCACTCCGGCTCGTACCGCACGGGTCTCGGCTCGACGGTCAGCCATGCTGGGCCTCCCCTTCCAGAACATTGAGGATCAGCCGGCTCACGGCCTGGTGCTCCTTGAGGAATGCGTCGTGCCCGAAGTTCGATGCGATCCGCACGGCCCTGCCCGAACTGGGCAGCCTGCGCACCAGCTCGGCCACCAACCACGGTGGCACGAGCGTATCGGAGTCGACCGACATCGCGGTCGTGGGGACCAGAACGTCCTCGGGCTCCACCCGGTGGATGTCGAGGGACTGCGTGAGCACTCTGAAGGCGGTTGCGTCGAAGCGTTGGCTGAAGCGTTCGCCCTGGTACTCGAGATAGTCCTCCACAGCGAAGCGCGGGGATCCTTCAACCCAGTTGGGTGACGACGCGAATCGCTGCTCGAACTCCTCCGGGGTCCTGTAGGTCGTCATCGCGAGGGCCCTGGCAAGCGCGAGCCCTTCGGTCTCCCGGCCGGATGCGGCTGCCAACCCCACGATACGGCGCTGCAGCACCCGAAGCCCCACGGCCATGGGGTGCGCTCGGTGCGCCGCGCAGAGCACGAGAAGCCGTCGGACTCGCTCCGGGTAGAGCACACCCAGGGCCAACCCCACCATTCCGCCGTAGGAGGCCCCCACGAATCCGTGGAGCTGCTCGATCTCGAGGTGATCGAGAACACGGGCGATCGCGTGGGCCTGGTCCTGCGTAGTCACGACGGGCGGGCCCGAACCGTTGGTCCCGGGCCCGGTCGAATCTCCGGCACCCCCGAGCCAGTCGATGCTCAAGATGCGGTAACGCTCGGGATCGAGGCCGACGCCCGGACCCACCACGCCCGGCCACCATCCGTCGCCTCCGTCGGGGTGCCCGTCGGGGTTTCCGCACACAAAGCGGTGCGCCGAAATGCCCCCGAGCACGAAGACGGCAGGAGCGTCCTCCGCACCATAGGAGGCGTAGGCCACCGTGTCGCCGGCGGAAGCGTCCTCCAGGGTCACGGTGCCGAACGGCTGAGCGGTCACGGTCTTCATGACGGCCTCCCCACACTCACGGGGAACCGCGCTTCGAGATCGACGACGACGGCCTCGGCCGTGGGTCCCGGACCCAGTCCCTTGCCCCGATGTGTACAGACCTCGCCACTGGTCAGGCGATACGTGTACGCCACCTCGTCACAGCCGACGTCGAGCGTGCTCCCCTTGGGCACGGCTTTGTAGCTCAGCGTGCTGGCACCGTCACGCCTGACCTCTCCCACGAGGCGAGTGGTCAGGCCCTCACCGACCCGCTCCCGGACGATCACCGGATCCACGTCGCGCAGGTCCTGAGCCACGACCAAGACGGCCGGCCGGCCGGTCAACGCGGCCTCGACCACCGAGAGCTTCACCGCGGCGTCCACGCCCTTCAGGTCCAACTCCGGGTCGGACTCCAGAAAGCCCTGCCTATCCGCCGCCGCCAGGCCCTCCTCGAAGGAACCTCCAGCCTCCAGGACCTCGATAATGGCCGTGGTGGAGGCACTGCCGACGAAGGCGGCCTCGACCCAGTCACCTCGGAGTTCGCTGACGGAATCGAGCAACTGTCGTCCCGCGCCGCCCAGGACCGCGTTGATGCCCACCCGTCCGTCCAGGGCGGGATCGCTCCAACGATCCACGTGGGAGGCCGCAGCGTCCTTGGCCGCCAGAAGCAGTCCCCTTCCGCGCCGTACAACGCTCTCGTCGAGAGTCTCGGCCCACTCGGGCCGACCGAAGTCGGTGGCGGTGGTGTCGACTACTACATCCGCGTCGACCTCCGCGAGCGCATCGGCGAGGGACAGGGGGCTGGCACCCAGGGCGGAAGCGAGTGTTTCCCCGGCTTCCTTGGCAGCGATGACCCGCTCACAGTCCACGCTGTCCGACGCCGTGACGGTCCCGCTGCTGTCCGTCACACCGGCCACCGTGTGGCCCGTCCGGCGGAGCAGGTCCAAGAAGGCTCGACCCACACGTCCAGGTCCGAGAAGGTGTACCGTGGGCGACGAGCCCGTCGTCCGGTATGCGTCCAGGGCGGGCGTAGACACGCGGTCCCCCGAGACGCCGATTCCGATCTGCTCAGTCATCGCTGTTCGCTCCAGTTCCATGGCGGCGGGGAACGAGGAGCGCCGGCGGATGATTCTGACGGACCCGAAAGCTCGACCAGGAAGGTCGGAAACGGACGCGAGTTCATCTGTCGGAGAACCGAAGTTCCCGCAGGACTTGGCACCTGTTTCGGAGACTGCGTAGTTCCCCGAAGGTTGCCCCGGCTTCAAAGGGCCTGCCCCTCAGCCGGTCTTGATGATGGCCACGACGATATACGCGGCTTGGGTCTCCGTCAATGGGAACGGAAGTGGAGGGAAGGTGACGGGCTGTGCGAAAACCTCCCACGCCGTATCATGATCCGTTGCTTCATTTGGTCGCGAGGTGCCCTTGTCTGATCCCGTCGTTCGTCTCAATGCCGCCCTGGAGGGCCGATATTCCATCGAGCGTGAGCTCGGCGAAGGCGGGATGGCGAACGTCTACCTGGCGGACGACCTCAGGCACGAGCGGAAGGTCGCGCTGAAGGTCCTCAAGCCCGAGCTGGCGGCCGTCGTCGGAGCGGAGCGCTTCCTCGCCGAGATCAAGACGACCGCGAATCTGCAGCATCCGCATATCCTGCCGCTCTTCGATTCAGGAGAGGCGGACCGCTTTCTCTTCTATGTAATGCCGTACGTAGAAGGCGAGACGCTCCAGGAGAGAATCGACCGAGACAAGCAGCTCCCGGTCGACGAGGCGGTCAGGATCGCCGCGGCGGTGGCCAACGCGCTTCAGACGGCGCACGATGCGGGGATCGTCCACCGCGACATCAAGCCGGCCAACATTCTCCTGAGCAGGGGTGAGCCACTGGTCGCGGACTTCGGGATCGCGTTGGCGGTCGGTGCGGCCGGTGGGAGCCGTTTGACCGAGACCGGCCTCTCGGTGGGCACGCCCTACTACATGAGTCCCGAGCAGGCTACCGGCGACCAGTCGATCGGTGCGGCGAGCGATATCTACGGGCTTGCGGCGGTGCTCTACGAGATGCTGGTCGGGGAACCGCCCTACGTCGGCAACACGGCCCAGGCGGTGCTCGGTAAGATCATCCAGGGCGCTCCCGTCTCCGCGACGTCGCTGCGCAAGTCGATACCCGCCAACGTAGACGCTGCGCTGCAAAAGGCGCTTGAGAAGCTTCCGGCGGATCGCTTCACCGATGCACAGTCGTTCGCCCGTGCGCTGGCGGACGCCGGCTTCCGTCATGGGGTCGGGGCGATGCACGGGGGGGGCTCGGGAGGCCTTTGGAATCCGCTTTCGGTCGCAATGACGGCGGCGGCGGCACTAGCCACGCTCGGACTCGGATGGACACTCCAGCGCGCTCCAGAGCGACCGCTACTACACGTGGCGCGATACGAGTCGCCGTTCCGCCCCAGCCAGGAAATGGTCAACACCGGCTACCGCTCGTTCAAGCTCTCTCGTGACGGCTCGATGTTGGCGTATCGAGGACCACCCGGAGATGGAACCGTTCCTCAACTCTTGATTCGACGTTGGGACGACGTCGTGGCCCAAGCGGTGCGCAATGCCGACCTGCACAACGACCCGTCATTCTCACCCGACGGGACCGAGATCGTCTTCTCACAGGGGGGCGAGATCAAGGTGGCCCCCCTCGGTGGCGGCCCAATGCGGACACTTGGACGCGCCAACTTCCCACGATGGACAACGGACGGGTATGTGTACGCCGGTGTGGACAGCACATTGGTGCGGGTTCCTCCCGGGGGTGGAGAGTGGGAGGCGGTGGCCACGGTCCCGTCGGACGAAGTCCACGGGGTGATCCAGGTGATGCCGGATGGGGAACATGCGATTGACTGGGTCTTGGCCGACGGATCCGACTTCGTGCACAACCTGGACCTCTCCACCGGAGAATCGACGCTGGTCACAGCCGGAGAGCAGCCGTGGTACACTCCGACCGGCCACCTTGTCTTCGTTCTCGACGGGACCTTGATGGCAGCTCCTTTCGACCCGGAGGCCATGGAGCTGACCGGGCCTGTCGTGGCGATGGTCGACAACGTGTTGGGCTACGACATCTCCGATACCGGTAAACTCTTTTACACGACAGGTACCGGCAGCGGAGGGCAACAGGAGTTGGTGTGGCTGACTCGATCCGGAGTGGCGACGCCGGTCCAGGCGGGCTGGTCCTTCGACCACGGGGGCGCCAATTCCGGTTGGCGGCTATCCCCCGACGAATCACGCGTCGCGCTGCGCGAGCGCACCGAGGCAGGCACCGACATCTGGGTGAAGGAGCTCGATGGAGGCCCGCGGTCGCGACTCACCTTCGACGAGGCGGGGGACCGCAAGCCCGTTTGGGGACCGAACCCGGAGACCGTGACGTTCATCTCGAGCCGAGGCGAGAACCTGGACGTGTACCAAAAACGGGCGGACGGTACGGGTAACGTCGAGCTCCTGCTCGATCTTGAGCGTACGATTGCGGAGGTGGAGTGGAGCGCCGATGGGCAGTGGCTCGTCGTTCGCACGGCGGGCATTGGGGGTCAGTTGGGCGGTCGAGATATCTTCGCCATCCGCCCCGGCGCGGACAGCGAGACGACCCCGCTGCTGGTTGGGGACTATGACGAGAGAGCGCCGGCCCTGTCGCCCGATGGTCGTTGGCTCGCTTATACGTCCAACGAGACAGGCACACACGAGGTCTTCGTTCGTCCCTTCGCGGATGTCGAGTCGGGACGTTGGCAGGTCTCCACGGATGGCGGCTTCAGTCCTCGCTGGTCCAAGGACGGCGCCGAGATCTTCTTCATGAACAGCAGTCGGGAGATGCTGGCGGCCGCGGTCGAGACCAGCTCCGCGTTCAGAGTCGGTGCCCGGACGGTACTCTTCGAGCTAGGCGTGACCATGGTCACCTCGGACATCGCGGTCCCGTACGACGTCGGTTCCGGTGAGCGCCAATTCCTCATGGCGAGGGCGTTTCAGCGCGACGACCCGACGGACAACGCACCTCCTGATGCGATCCTAGTCGTGAATTGGTTCGAGGAGTTGAAGGAGCGGGTGCCCAACTGAGCCTCAGTGAGGCACGCGTGGGGCTTGTTTCTACCGGACTCGAGCCGTCAGATCTTGGCATGACGTCTAGAGGCTGAGGCGTGCTGTGAGCGAGAGACTGTCACGAAGTCTGACGTTCATCGGACTTCTTGGCTTCGGCTTCAATATCATGATCGGCTCGGGGATCTTCTTCCTCCCGGGCGAGGCCATGGCCATCATGGGGCCAGCCTCCGTACTCGCTGTGCTGGCCGCCCTCTTGGTCGCAGCGCTGCTCGTGTTCTGCTTCGCGGAGTTGAGCAGCCAGTTCAGTGAGACCGGTGGTCCGATTCTCTACACCCACGCCACCCTCGGTCCCGCAGCCGCGTTCGGTGTTGGGTGGCTGGGCTACCTGGCGAGAGTGTCGTCCAACGCGGCGCTCGTCGTGATCTTCGCGACCTCGGCGGTCTCCGCCTTCCCGGCCCTGGGCGGCTCCGAACCCGTGCTGATCGCGGGATTCCTGGCGTTTCTTCTCGCGCTCAACCTGGGGAATGTGGCATCCAACTCGAGGGTGATGGACGTCGTACTGGTGCTCAAGGTCATCCCCTTGCTCGTGTTCCTCGGGTGGGGAGCGTTTCACATCGACCCAGGGGAGTTCACCCCGTTCGCGCCCCAAGGAGTCGGGAGGCTCGGCGAAACCACGCTCGTGATCTTCTTCGCCGTGGTCGGCTTCGAGATGATGACGGTCGTCGCCGGGGAGGCTCGGGATCCGAAACAGAACATCCCCCGAGCACTGTTCATCGTCGTCCTGACGAGTGGAGCTCTACTTCTGTCGGTGTTCGTCGTCCTGATCGGGGTTTATCCGAACGCCGCGCTCTCCGAGAGCCCTGTTTCCGACGCGGCTCTGTCGTTCATGGGCCCTGCCGGCCGCTTCATCGCCATCGGCATCCTGCTCTCCGTCATCGGCGTCAACATGAGCTGCGCATTGGCCACGCCGCGTTACCTCTATGCGATGTCCCTGGAAGGACATCTGCCGCCCGTATTCAAGCGTGTGTCGTCCAAGGCGCATATTCCCCACGTCGCCGTTCTGGTGAGCTTCGCGCTGACGTACGCCCTAACGATCGGAAATACGTATGTCGTCCTGGCCGTGCTCTCATCGATCGCGAGGATCGGCCAGTACATCATGAGCTGCATCGCGCTGCTGATCCTGCGACACCGGAAGAGGCCGGAAGAGATTCAGTACCGTGCGCCGGCCGGCCACCTCATGGCGGCGACGGCATTGCTCATCTGCGTTTGGCTTCTCGTCTCCGCGGAAGGAAGTCACCTGATGTGGTCACTCATCGCGTTGCTCGGCGGCTACGTTCTCTTCTTCGCCAACCGATTCCTCGTCCAAGGAACCGGGAGATAGGCGCGGTCTAAGCCCCGATCAGGTCGAACTGCGGCAGGAACTGGTAGAGGATGATCATCATCACTACCACGAACACCGCCAAGGAGAGTCCCGCCAGGAAGAGCACCGTGAAGACCTTGCTGTCTGACTTCAGGTGCATGAAGAACATGACGACCATCGCGAACTTGACCGTGGACAGGACCAGTAGGACCGGAACCAGAACGGGTGCGAGAGCCTCGATGTAGAAGATGGCCACCTCGACTCCCGTGATGACCGTGAGGATCCCTGCGATCATCCAGTAGAAGCCGGCGGAGGCGTGTCCGCCTTCGTGCTCTGTGTTTGCCGTGGCTTCAGCGCTACTCATGTCTCTCTCTCTGCTCACAACAGACCGCTGATTCTACTGAGCTCATTCTACTGAATGAGGTAGATGAGGGTGAAGATCACGATCCAGACGATGTCGACGAAGTGCCAGTACAGCCCCGCGATTTCGACCTGGAGTGCCTTGGCCGGCGGCAGCTTGTCCTGAAGCCCTCGTACGAACAGGGTCGCCATCCAGATGACGCCGACCGTGACGTGCGCCCCGTGAAAACCCGTCAGCACGAAGAACGACGACCCGAACACGTTCTGCTGGATCGTAAGCCCCTCGTGTACGAAGTGGTTGAACTCGTAGACCTGGAAGCCCAGGAAGATGGAGCCCAGGACGATCACACCGGCGAGCCAGCCGAGGGTGGCCCTCTTGTTGCCCCGCCGCACGGCGTCCAATGCCAACACCATGGACGTCGAGCTCATGAGCAGCACGAATGTGCTGATACTCGTGAGCGGGATGTTGAGGATCTCTTCCGGGTAGGGGCCGGTCACGCTGGCTCCCTTGTACACCATGTAGGTCGTGATCAGCGTTCCGAAGAACAGACACTCCGACCCCATGAACGCCCAGAAGCCGACCTTCCAGCTGTCCAAGCCGGTGGAGGTGTAGTGGTGCTCCTGTGCGGCAACCGCCTCAGCCATCTATCGAATCATCCCTTGTTGGCGCGTCCGGCGATGCGAACGGATCTTCGAACGCCCATTTGAAAACACAGAACATGGTGTAGGCCAACCCGAGCAACGGGGTCCACCAGATATCGGTCAGCAGCAATCCCCAAGTACCCGCCACGCCCAGAGCCGTCAGGATGGGCCAGTAGGACCCGTTCGGCATGAGCGGTTCGACATCGGGGATCACATTGACGGCTGCCTCTAGCTCTTCCCTCTCCCCGTCGTGCCACAGCGGCTCCCTGCTCCGGATGGTCGGGAGCACCGGGAAGTTGTAGTGGTGCGGCGGCGACGGAATGGCCCACTCCAGCGTCGAGGCCCCCCACGGGTTCGGCCCAGCCTCGGCTCCCCTGAGGGCGCTCCAGACGATGTTCCAGACCATGACCAGGGCGCTGAACGCGAACACGAACGCTCCGATGGTGGAGAGCTGATTGAACCCCTGAATGTTGAGCTCGGCCGCGTAGGTCCAGGTGCGGCGAGGCATGCCGTACATGCCGCTCATGTGCATCGGGAAGAACGTGAGGTTGAACCCGATGAAGTAGGTCCAGAAGCTCAACCTGCCCAAGGCGACGCTCATCATCCGTCCGGTCACCTTGGGGAACCAGTAGTGGATCCCCGCGAACATGCCCGCCAGCACTCCACCGGCCACCACGTAGTGGAAGTGCGCGACCACGAAGTAGGTATCGTGCTGCTGCAGGTCGACAGGGGCCGAGGCGTGCATGATCCCGCTCAACCCACCCAACGTGAATATGGCGATGAGACCGATGCAATAGAGCATCGGGGTCGTAAATCGGATCTGACCGCCCCACATGGTCGCGAGCCAATTGAAGATCTTCACGCCGGTGGGGATTGCGATGATCATGGTGGAGGCGACGAAGAAGGCGTCGGCGATGGGGCCGAGACCCGTCGTGAACATGTGATGGCTCCACACGCCCCAGCCGATGAATCCGATCAGGATTCCGGCGTACACGACCACGGGATAGCCGAACAGCGGTTTGCGCGAGAAGGTCGGAATGACGTCGGAGATGATCCCGAACGACGGAAGGATCAGCAGGTAGACCTCGGGGTGCCCGAACAGCCAGAACAGGTGCTGCCAGAGAACCGGATCACCGCCCGCGGTGGGCACGTAGAAGTTCGCCCCGAAGAACCGATCGAAGAGCAGGAGAATCAGCGCCACCGCGATGACCGGCAGGGCCGTCACGATGATGAAGCTGGTGACCAGCGTCATCCACGTCAGGAGCGGCATGCGCATCAGCTTCATGCCCGGCGCCCTGAGGTTGACGATGGTGGTGATGAAATTCACACCACCCATGATCGAGCTCACACCCAGAATCGAGAGGCCGAGCACCCAGAAGTCGACGTTGTTACCCGGGGAGAACTGACTGGACGTGAGGTTGGCATACCCGACCCAACTGGTGTTCGGAGCCATCCCGAACAACCAGCTCGAGTTCAGGAAGATCCCGCCGAGCAGGAAGATCCAGAACGACAAAGCGTTCATTCGTGGAAAAGCGACGTCCCGGGCTCCGATCTGCAGCGGCACCACATAGTTGAAGAACGCCACAGCGAGGGGCATGGCCACCAGGAAGATCATGGTGGTTCCGTGCATGGTGAACAGCTGGTTGTATGTCTCCGCGGTGACGAAGTCGCCGTCCGGAGCCCACAGCTGGATCCGGATGATCAACGCTTCGATGCCGCCGATGACCAGGAAGACCAGAGAGGCTATGAAGTACATGACGCCGATCCGCTTGTGATCGACGGTGGTGATCCAACTCCACAGACCCGTGTCGTGCGAGCCGTGGCCGCTCATCGGAGGCTCCCCAAGTAAGTGGCGATCGCCTGGACCTGCTCGTCCGACAGATTGGTCGGAGGAAATCCTCCTCCGCCGACCTGGGCACCCGGCATACGGACCCCGGGCTTCACCTCGTGTGGCGTCGCGATCCAGCGCACGAGATTGGCCCGGGTGTTCTCGAGAAGCCCCGCACCGATGGTGCTCCGGCCGCCGAGGCGCGTCAGGTTCGGCCCGATCACGCCCTGGGCCGGCGTGCCTTGGACCGCGTGACAAGCGATGCACGTCGTGGAGAAGAAAGCGGTCCGGCCCAACGCAATCTGCGGGTCTTCGGCGGGAGCCGGCTGCCCGGTCTCAGGGTCCAACGCGGGTGCGGCCGCAGTGGGTCCGGGCGTCTGCCACGTATCGACCCAATCGTCGAACTCGGCCTCGGACTCCGCCACGACTCGAGTACGCATGAGTGAATGCGCCTCACCACAGAACTCGGCGCACTGCCCCAGGAACGTGCCCTCTTCGTTGATGGTGAAGTACAACCAGGTGTATCGGGCTTCCTGCCCCTCGGGGACCCGGCGGAGCGGGTTCACGTCCCGCTTGCCGCCCAGCTGTGGCACCCAGAAGGAGTGGATGACGTCCACCGACCACATCTTCAGGGTAATGGGCCTTCCCACCGGGAGGTGCAGCTCGTTCGCGGTCGATACGCCGAGGTCCGGATATCGGTACTCCCACCAGTACTGATGCCCTACCACCTCCACCACTAGGGCGTTGTCTTCGGCGGGCGGCGGCGTCTGGGTCCGGAAGACAGCCTGAATGGTGGGGATCGCGATGGCCACGACGATAATGGCCGGGCCGATGGTCCAGGCGATCTCCATGCCGAGATGGCCGTGGATCTGCCTGGGAGCAGGCCGGTCGGGGTTCTCGCGGAACCGGATCACGATGTACGCGAGCACCGACCAGACCACCGCCAGAATGACCATGGTCCACCAGAAGACGTTCACATAAAGCGAGTGGATCGTCTCCGCGAAGTCCGTCTTCGGGTCGAGGCTGTTCTGGGGGTACTCGCCTTGGCAGGCGGCAACCAGAACCAGTGCGATCAGGCCGAGCGCATACCCGGCCCTAGGGCTGAACAAGGTAGCCCGCAGCCCCCGCAGCGCCGATGTTTGGACCTTCATATGTATAGTCTTAGCTAGCTCGTACTCAGTTTTCGTCGTGCGGTAGAGCGTCAACCCAAGTGATCGACCTCGATCGCTTCGTCGATGAGCATGATCGGAATGTCTTCACGGACCGGATACAGCACTTTCCCGTCCTCTCGGATCAAGCCCTCGTTTACCGGATCTTCGACTGCATCTCCGCCCCGGTTGGTCACATCACCGGCCCCAATGGCCTCGTTGAGCCGTTCCAGAAGGCCGGCCTCCGCGGGGCGCACTGGTTGGCGCGTTTCCGGGCAGACCAGAATCTCCAGCAGCGCAGGATCGACCATTGGAACGCCTTTGTTGAGCACCGGTATTGAATGCGACCGCTCAGCGGGTTGGTATGCAGTCCGAAAACCTACCATTATTGGCCTTGCTTGGGGAGTCTCATTCATTGGAGTGAAATGAGGGCATTCGCGATCATCTGCGGGGCGGCGGCTTGGGGGATCCTCCCGACATCGCCGACCCTGTCACCCGGAGCCTTCGAGGCACGGCCGGACGTGGCCGTCATCGTCTTCGGAGCCGACACGGTTCTGGCCGAGGTGATGGACACACCCTCCGAGCGCGCCGGAGGACTGCAGTTCCGAGACGCCGTCCCGGACGGCACCGGCATGCTCTTCGTCTTCGAGAGCGAGGCGCCTCGCTCATTCTGGATGAAGGACACCTACATCGCGCTGGACATCGCCTACCTGGACGTGAACTTCCGCATCGTCGATATCCAGCAGATGGAGGCCCAGGCCGAGGATCTCCACGGCAGCGCCGCCCCCGCGATGTTCGCTCTCGAGGTGCGGAAGGGTTGGTTCGCCGAGAAGGGCATCGGTGTGGGAGCCCAGGCGAAAGTGGTCTTCGATCCGCCCGGCGTGAGGGTCAACTAAGCGGCCGCTAGGCTGCCGCCTCGTCCAAGCGACAGGGCCTTTAGGCGACCGCCGCCTTCAGTGCGTCGATGAGAGCCCCCACGTCGTCCTCGTCGTTGTACAGGTGAGGCGACACCCTCAGTGCGCTCCCCCTCAGCGATACGAAGATGTTGCGAGCCTCCAGCTCCGCCTCGAGGGCGGCCAGCTCGAGTCCCTCGGGCATGCGCATGCCGAAGAGGTGCTCCCCCCGCCACGCGTCTTCCTCAAGCGAGAACCCGAGGGCCATCGATTCGCGGATGAGTGGTTCGCTGAGACGCCGGCAGTAGTCCTGCACCCCGGCCGGGGTCCACTCCAGGACCAGGCCCAGGGACGCGACCAGCATGGGGACGAGAATGAAGTTAGATCTCTCCCCGACGTCGTAGCGGATGGCACCCGGCTGATACGTCGACTCGTACTCCACCAGGTGTTGGAAGTCGTCACTCCGTTCGCGACCGATCCAGGTCTCTTCGAGGGGGACTCCGCCCTCGAAGCGTGGGCCGAAGTAGGCCGCCCCGGTCGAATAGGGTCCGAGAAGCCACTTATACGCGGCGACGATGAGGGCGTCCGGTTGAACCTCCTGCACATCGAAGGGCATGGCCCCCACCGACTGCGTGCCGTCTACGATGAGGGCGGCGCCCACCTCCCTCGCACGGGCACCGATCGCCACGAGATCGAAGACGGTGCCGTCGGTCCAGTGCACGTGAGGCGCCGTGACCACGGCGGTGTCCGCGTCGATCGCATCGAGCAGGCGCTCGTTCCACGCGGCCCCGCGACATGCCGTGTCGGGTGGAGCGATGGTCCGGATGTGGGCCCCCGCCTCCTCGGCTTTCCGCCGCCAAGCATAGACGTTGCCGGGGAATGCCTCATCCAGCAGGACGATGTTCTGCCCCCGCTCCACAGGGATGTTGCGAGCCGCTACCGCAACGCCGTACGAGGCCGAGGGGATGATCGCGATCGAGTTTGGATCGGACGCGTGGACCAAACGAGCGAAGAGTTCGCGCACTCGATCACTGTTCGTGAAGAAGTCGGGAGGATGCACCAGCATGGGGGCCCGCTTCTGACGGACTCCGGTGATCCCGGCCTCTTCCGTGACCTTCGGCAGCGGGCCGAAGTAAGCGCAGTTGAGGTAGTGGGACCCGTCGGGAAGGCTGAAGGCCTCCCTCTGACAGCTCAGCGCCCCTCGATCCACCATTGCTCCGTGCCCCGATGTAGGGGAATGGGGGGATTCTGCAGGAAGTCGAGATCGATCTGGCGGGCCATGTTATGGACTCGCTCGATGGCGTCGCGCTCCTCGGTCAGAACGTGCAGCACGCTCATCACGACGTCGTTCGCCAGCCTCTCGGGTGCGACGACCCAATTGAGCAGCACCGCCGTCTGGAGGGTCTCGTCCACACCGGGATATACACCAGCGGGAATCTCGCCCGCAGCGAAGTACGGATAGAGATCCATGAGCTCCTGAATGCGGTCGCCGGCCATCGGAAGCAGGCGTACCCCACCTGTGGTGGTCGCCTCGAGAATGGCCGCGGCGGGATACCCCACGCTGATGATCGCGGCATCGATCGCGCGGTCCTTCAGCGCCCCGGCGGACTCGTTGAAGGTCAGGTACCGTACGTCCACGTCGTCGTAGGTCAGGCCGTGTACCTCGAGGACCCGCCGCGACATCTGCTCCGTTCCGCTTCCCGGCGCACCCACCGAGACCTTGAGGCCCCTGAAGTCCTCGACCGATCGTGCCTCGGAATCGGCGGAGACGAGAATGTGCGTGAAGTTCGGGTAGAGCGGCGCAACGATCCGCAGGTCCTCCATGGGGTCGCCGAAGTCCGGGCTGCCGAAGTACGCTTCGTAGATCGAATTGGCGGTTGAGAACGCGAGATCGATCTGTCCCGCCCGGATCCGGTTGATATTCTCCACCGCTCCGCCGGTGACCTCGGCGGTGTACGTCCGGGTCGAGTCCGCGAGCGACATGAGGCTGGCCATGGCCCCCCCGAGCGGATAGTAGATGCCCCCCGTTCCTGCCGTTCCGATGCTCAAGAACCGGCGTGCGCCGGCGCCCTCGCCTCCGCACGCCACCCCGAGCAGGACCAGAGTGCCGAACAGCATGCCACGGGCCGGGCTTCCGCTCATAATGCGCTTCATCGACTCGATACTGTCCCCCAGATCTGTAGTCCCGTTGTCCCCATGGTAACGGGACAATAGCTACTTCCTCGAGAGGATAACGGCCAGAGCCAGCACCCCAACCCCGTCGCTGGCCAGCCCCGGCATCATGAGGGCAAACGCGGCTACGCCGAGAACGATCCTCTCCCAGAGGACCAGATCTCGGCGTCCGAAACCCACTCCCGCCGCGGCGAGAGCCGTCACTCCGGCTGTGGCCGTGACGAACGCCTGGGCGATCGCCCACCACGTGCCTTCGAGAAGGAGCTCCGGCACGTACACGAACATGAACGGCACGATGAACCCCGCCCCCGCGAGGAGCATGGCCGTGACCGCCGTCTTCATGGCGGGTGCATCGGCGATGCCCGCTGCGGCGTATGCCGCGAGGAAAACGGGCGGCGTGACGTTCGAGATACAGCCGAAGTAGAAGATGAAGAGGTGGGCCGACAAGAGCGGGACGCCGAGTTGAGTCAGAGCCGGTGCCCCGAGCGCGGCCAGGACGACATATGCCGCGGTCGTCGGAAGACCCATGCCCAGCACGATCGAGCCGACGGCAGTGAGTCCCAAGGCACCGAGTAGGTTCCCCCTCGAGAGGGTGACGATCAGCTCCGACATACGCAGGCCGATGCCCGTGAGCGAAGCCACGCCGACCACGATGCCCGCGGCGGCGCAGGCCACAGCCACCTGCACGGACCCTCTCGCACCCGACTCCAGCGCTCTCTTCAACGGCTCCGTTCCGAGGCGGGTGTCTCTTCGGAGCCACGTCACCGCCCAGGCCGACACGACACCCCAGAACGCAGCCCGCATGGGAGAGCGTCCAAGCACCAGTACCGCGATGATGACCACGAGCGGCGTCAGAAGGTGGATGCGCGACAACACCGGCTCCGCTCCGACGCCCCCGGACGGTTCGAGCCCCATCTTGCCGGCGCGGAAGTGGATGGCCATTAGGAGGGCCACGTAGTAGAGGGCGGCCGGGACGGCTGCCGCCAACGCCACCTTGGTGTACGGAATGCTCGTCCAAGTGGCCAGAATGAAGGCTCCGGCCCCCATGATGGGAGGCATGAGCTGGCCTCCGGTGCTGGCGGCCGCTTCGATCGCTCCGGCAAAGAACGGCTTGAAGCCGGAGCGCTTCATGAGCGGAATGGTGAAGGTCCCCGTGGTCACGACGTTGGCTACGGCGCTCCCGGACAGAGACCCCATGATGGCACTCGCGACGGCCGCCGTCTTGGCGGGACCACCTCGGGTATTCCCGGCGACGCGGTCGGCGAGGCTTATGAGCAGGACTCCTCCACCGGCCACATCGAGCACCGCCCCGAAGAGAACGAAGAGGTAGACGAAATCGGCGGAGACGCCCAGCGGAATCCCCCAGATCCCTTCCGTGGACAGGTAGAGGTGCTCCACGAGACGGGTCAAGCCGTATCCCCTGTGGGCGAGTACGCCGGGCAGGTAGGGCCCCGTTACGGCATAGACCAACGCCATCACACAGACCGCGACCAGCCCCCACCCGTTGAAGCGGCGGGCGAGCTCGAGGATGACCACGATGGTCACGATGCCCCCGATCAGATCCACCGGCGTGGGAGCACCCGATCGCAGCACGAGCACTTCATGCTGCGTGACGAGATAGATACAGGAGGCCACGACCGTGGTCCCCAAGACCCACGAGATCGCCGCCTGGAACCGTCGCCTCGGGCGTCCCTCCCGGGACGCTCCCGAGGAGCGGATGCCGACCCCGAGGAATCCCAGAGCGGCCATAAACGCCAGGTGCACCGGTCGTTGCACGAGCGCGGTGAACGGAGAGAATCCGGCGGCGTAGAGGTGGAAGAGTGCTGCCGCCGCCGCCACGGCAACGATGGCTCGGCGCGCCAAGCTCTGCCTAGCGTCCGTCACCCGTTGAAGATCGCGATGAGCGCCGCTAGGCCGACGGGAATGACGAGCAGGCCTAATGCAGCCGGGACCCAGGCCTCTCGGCGGCCGATCTTGGCCGCACCGATCCCCACCACCATCCAGCCCCAAAGACTGAACAAGTCCAGCAGGCTCAGAAAGCGAAAGACGTAACCGTCCTCCAAGAAGAAGGCGAAGGTGCCGAGAGAGAGCAGCAACCTGAGGTCACCGGCCATGACCTTAAGGGGCAATACGACCAGACCGGACACGGCGGCGATGAGTTGGGCGTGCACCAACACGGCCAGATACTGACGGTAGGTGCCCTCGTCACCCATGATGAACGCGAACACGAACGTAACCAGGCCGGCGAAGGCCGCCATGAGGACCCCCCAGGAGACGACCGCCGCCGCCGCGCCGCCGAAGCGGATGAGCCCCACGCTGTTGTCGATGCCGGGCGGAACGGGCTGTCCCCTCTCGAGAAAGCTCTGCCGGACCTCAGCCAGATAGAGTTCGGGCGGCAAGAAGGCCACACCCAACAACACCAAACCAGCCCCCAGAGCCATGGCCCCGCCCCATACGGGCCGCTCGACGAGCCGATCGAACAGGGCACCCGGAGACACGAAGACCTGTACAAAGCGGTTGAGCAGACCCGGAAACGCCGCCGCCGCCTCTGGAGTCTCGTCCATGCTCATAGGGTCTCGGGGCCGCTCAACCGCCGGCCATCTTCATGGTCTTCCGCTGCTTCGCGGTCAGTTTCATCGGTGACGGCACGGCAGCGACCTTCACCGTGCCCTCCAGATCACGGTCCAGCACCTGCAAGAACAGAGCACCCCGGGAGGGATCCCACAGATAGAAGCCGGTCTCAGGTCCCGACATGCCCTGCGTCAAGCTCATCCCCGACACAGACGCCTCGATGTCGATCGAGACCTCGGCACTCGTTCTTACGAGCTTCATAAGCCGTCCGTCCGCAACCGTATCGCCCACCAGAGTGTAAGTGCCCGCCCAGGTGACTTCGATGGATCCGGTAGCGTCGACGCCCGCATAGGTCGTGGTATCCACCCAACTGCTCCCCGGGACGGCCCCCCGCGGCGGCAGTTTGGGCAGCAGATCATAAGCGAGCGACGTCGCATTGAAGATCGGCCCCGAGGCTCCCGACACCTCCGGAATGTCGATCAAATCAGCGTTCCCTCGGCCATCCACGGTGAACACGAACTCGCCCTCGACGTCGGCCTCGGACAAAGTGGCCGGAGCGCCCATGGGATTCGTCATTCGAGCCGCAAGCCGCTCCACCGTTGCCGTCACGCGCACACCGGGAGCCGACGGCGCGAAGGCGACACCCAGCGTCATGTCCTGATCCACACGGGTCGTGAAGGATCCCATTCCCGGCGCCTGAATCGTCAAGCTCATCGAATCGGTCCGCGCGTAGGAAAGCGGGCCGCCACCGGGAACCCCATACGTCATCACGTCGGCTCCGCCCCCTAGCGCCGCACCTCCACCACACGCGGCCACCAACGCCGCACCACCCAACGGGAGCATTCTGACTCGCATCGACTTCTCCTCTTGATGTATGGCCCCCGAACAGATCGGCCGAGGGATCGCTGCACGTCGATCAGTCTACTCTACGACCAGAGCCGAGGGAATCTTCGTCTCTCGAAAAGTCGCTAATTCGTGAAGGCCGAGTCACTTGGGTCCTCTTGGCCTCCGCCGACCGCACGGGTTATCGTTGATGACTCAAGAGACACGTACCACGGGCAGGCCCGTGATGATGGAGAAGAGAAGATGAGCCTTCGGACGAACCCTGATCGCATCCTGGAGAACATCGATCGGCAGCGCACCCGGGAAGAGGAGGGTCACGCAGGCCAGGATCGGCACGCCATCGGGAGAGAGCTCCAGACGGAGATTCCCGACATCGATGCTACCACGCCCGAGCGGATGAGACGGATTTTCGCCATCGTCGAGAGCGCCTACACGAAGGCCGCCGCCAACGTGGAGCTCGGCAAGCTGGCTTCGCACTTCCGCGCCGTGGGTGACATTCCCACCCATCACGCCCGCGGAGATGTCTCGATCGCGATTCAATACATCGACTCGCCCCGCCCCGACGACGTGGGCATGGCTCCTTTCGAGATCTTCCCCGAGCGACTCGTGGAAGCCAAGAAGGAGACCAAGACGAGCCGCCCCGACGTCAACGCGCTCAAGGTGCTTCGCCTCGAGATCCGGGACGGGGTGGTCGCTGCGTACAAGAAGGTCGAGCCGAGGATTCGAGACGCACTGCGAGACCGCGCAGACATGGGCCACGTCGCCGTGCAGGTCACCATGGACGTACGGCCTGTCGATGTGACTCCCCCTGAAGAGAGCGGTCTTTCTACTCTGGTGTAGATGACGTGTCGGCGGGACGCAATAGAGACGTCGGGCGGGTCCTGATTGTCCTGGCCGTCGTCCTGTTCGGCATTTTCCTGACCTTCGATCTCTCCCGGCCCGATTCCCTTGTGCGCTCCCTGTTCAACACGGAAGCGCCGCAACGCAACCAGCCCCGGAGCTTGATCGAGGCCCTCCGACGTTCCCGCTGACCCAGCGTGTCCGTCCTCTTCATCTTCCTCGACGGGGTCGGCATCGGACCGTCGGAGCCCGACCTCAACCCCTTCCTTCAGGCAGAACTGCCCGGCCTGGAGAGGCTGCTGGGCGGGTACCGACCCTAGACGAACCTGAAGTCACGGGTCCCCGGGCCCGGGCCCTCCCCTTGGATGCGAACCTGGGCGTCGCGGGAACGCCACAGAGTGGCACCGGCCAGATTGCCCTGCTGACCGGCGAGAACGCGGCCACCGCTTTCGGGCGTCACTTCGGTCCGTGGGCGCCCGTCCGCCTTCGCCCGCTTCTCCTCGAAAAGAACGTCCTCAGCCGGGCGTTGGAGGCCGGCCACTCCGCGGCCTTCGCCAACGCCTACCCGGACGGGTACCTCGAGGGGCACGGATCGCGGTTCCCGGCCGCCCCACCTCTGGCGGCCAACGCCGCGGGCCTCCTGAACCGGCACGCTGCGGAACTGGCTTCCGGCGATGCCGTCTCGAGCGAGATCGTAAACGGAGGGTGGAGGGACAAATTGGGACACGACGAGGTGCCTCGGATCACTCCGGGTGAAGCCGGAGCCAACCTGGCCCGGATCGCTGCATCCGTCGACCTCACCTTCTACGCCCATTACACCACCGACTACGCCGGCCACCAGGGAAGCGCCAAAGAGGCCGTTGCGGCCCTCGAAAGGGTCGATGAGTTCCTGTCCGCCGTAGTGGATGGCCTCCCTGAGGGGGACTCGCTGGTTGTGGCCAGTGACCACGGAAACCTCGAAGACCTCACCGGAGGCCACACGCGAAACCCCGTGCTGGGCCTGCTGGCCGGACCGGCGGCCGAAGCGGAGAGGACTCCCTCGTCCATTCTGGACGTGGCGCCCCTGGTCTTGGACCTGCTGGATTCCTGACCCAAGGGCCGCACCGGCCATTCGAACGCCCCGCCCCGGGCGCCACACTCCGGCATGGCCACACGACCCACGCCACTCGGTACGCTCCTCGTGGACTCGGGAAGCCTCAGCGCCCGCGATCTGGAGGCCGGTCTCACCGAGCAGGACCGCACGAGTGGACGCCTAGGGGACATCCTCGTCTCGCGGGGATACGTCGACGACGTGGCCGTCGCTCGAACATTGGCCAACCAGCTAAAGCTCCCATTCGCGGAAGGACCTCTGACCCCCGACCGCGAGGCGCTCGACCTCATCGCGGCCCCCTTCGCCCGTGCGCATCAGGTCCTACCGCTGTCGGCGGGCAACCGCACTCTGCGCCTGGCTATTTCCGACCCCTTGGACCGAGTCACGTTGGACGAAGCCCGCTTCAGCACGGGCCGTCACGTGGAGGCCGTAGTGGCCGCCCCTTCCGCGTTGGCCGAAGCCATTCGTACGTCCTACGGCGAGGAACTCGCGGATCTCGTCGAGGGCCTGCCAGACGTCGACGTGACCGTGGCAACGGTCACAGCAGGGGCCACAGAAGCGGCCGCGGAATCGGCTCCGGTCGTGCGTTTGGTGAACCACGTCCTCCATCAGGCGGCCTCGCTCGGTGCCAGCGACATTCACCTGGAGCCTTCCGGGGGGCAACTCGTCGTGCGCTGGCGGGTCGACGGTCTGCTCAGGCGCTCGCTCAGCCTGCCCGGATCGAGCCTCGGTCCCGTGGCCTCGCGCATCAAAGTCATCTCGGGCATGGACATCTCGGTCAAACGGCGACCGCAGGACGGGGGGTTCGGCTTCGCACATGCTGGTGGGTCGTTACGGGTGCGGGTCTCGACCCTCCCCACTGTCGAAGGGGAGAAGATCGTCCTCCGACTCCTCGACCCGCTGCAGGCCCCACGGAATCTCGACGCGTTGGGATTCGCCCACCGAGACCTGAAGCTGATCCGTAGACTGGGTGCGGCGGGCCAAGGCGTGATCCTCGCGGCGGGCCCGACGGGCAGTGGGAAGAGCAGCAGCCTCTTCGCCGCCCTGGCGGAGCTCAATCAAGAGGGTCTGAACGTGGTCACTGTGGAGGATCCGGTGGAGTACCGCGTGCCCGGGGTCAACCAGGTTCAGGTCCGACCGTTGGCCGGCATGACCTTTCCGGCCGCCCTTCGAGCGATCCTGCGTCAGGACCCCGACGTAGTGATGATCGGAGAGATCCGCGACCGCGAAACGGCGGAGATCGCGATGGCGGCGGCGGTCACCGGTCATCTCGTCCTTTCCACCATTCACACTACCGACGCCCCGGGGGCCATCACCCGGCTGCTCCACATGGGCGTCCCCCCCTACCTCGTCGCGGGGGGGCTTACCGGGGTGGTCGCTCAACGACTGGTTCGCACCCTCTGCACCGCCTGCCGCGGAAGGCCGGTCGACGGGTGCGGCCGCTGCCCCGACGGCTACTC
This sequence comes from Longimicrobiales bacterium, assembly GCA_965249725.1. Classification (GTDB taxonomy): domain Bacteria; phylum Gemmatimonadota; class Gemmatimonadetes; order Longimicrobiales; family Gaopeijiaceae; genus CBDDCX01. The sequence continues at coordinate 218,191 of OZ252251.1, read as the reverse complement.
GGGGCGAACCGGTGTTTTCCAGGTGCTCGCGGTCAACGACTACATGCGTGACGAGATCATTCGGGGAGCTTCGACGGCAACGCTCCGCCGCCTGGCCGTGGAAAGCGGGATGGCCTCTCTCTCGGAAGACGCGCGCCGGAAGGTCTCAGAAGGCCTGACCACTCCGCATGAGGTCGCTCGTGTGATTCAAACCGACCCCGGAGCCGTGGTGCCCTGCTCTCGCTGTGACGGGGAGATCCCGACGGACGCTCTGGGATGCCCGCACTGCGGTACGCATGTGAGGGAACTGTGCCGGTGTGGGGGCCAAGTGAGGCGCGGGTGGCGCTTCTGTCCTGCGTGCCTCCGCCCGGTCCCGGCCCTCCGGCGGGCCTCAGCCCTCTAGCCGGCCTCAGCCCTCTAGCTGGCCTGACACCTCTCGCAGCAGCCGACCGACCGGGTCACCACCGTTTGGCCAGAAGTGGCGATCGGAGATCCGGTTGAGCGCCACGCGCACCCCCTTGAAGCGGTCGGAGATCCCGCGCAACACGGCCTTCATGCCCAGTGCCTCGGCCTCTCGGCTCTCGGACGCGCGCCGATAGCCGTCGGCCCCCAGCTCCTCGAAGTACGTGATCGGCGGAGCACCCTTGCGTCGAGTCCGTGCCTCCAGGTAATCGGGGAAGAGCCCGGACATCCAGAGAGCGTAGTCCCCAAGGTGCACCCGCAGGAGGAAGCGTCGTCGCCCTCCGGCGGTCCGCATCTCGGAAATCATGTCCGTCATGTAGTGGAACTCGCCGCCATCCTCCGCCGAGATCCGATACGCCCTGCGAGCACGTCCGAACGCGGCGACCAACGATGCGACATAGTCGGCTGTGCCGCGGTCGTCGATACCCCCCTCCAGCAGGGCCTGCCGCACCAGCACGTAGAAGACGATGGTGGGAGGGACGGAAACCTCGGGGTCGGTGAGGAGGCCGTTCAGGACCCGGGGATCATCCAGAAGGCTGTCGACCCCGTGTTGGTCGAGGCGGCGGTGCGCTGCGTCGGAAGTCTCAGCGTCGTCACGGCCGATGAGCGCCGCTAGCTGCCGCTCGTCCCGACGACTCAGTGAGGCACGAATCGTGGGCATGATCATGGCTGCCTCCCCCTCGGTTGTAGGCTCTCTTGCCCCTAACCTCCGGCTGTCCCTCTCCCCTCAATACGCGTATCCGGCGCCGCGGGGTCCATGAGAGGATCCCTGATGCCGCTCAGAACGTCTCCTTCCGGACCGTTCGTTCCTCGACCAGATCCGTCCTCATCTCGACGCCGATGCCCGGCCCTGAGGGGACATGCATTTCGCCATCCACCATGACGAACTCGGGGTCGACGACGTCCTCGTGCCAGTAGCGACGGCTCGAAGAGATGTCTCCCGGAAGCGTGAATCCTGGAAGCGTGGCGAGTGCCACGTTGTGTGCGCGCCCCACACCGGACTCGAGCATTCCGCCGCACCAGACGGGCATATCGTTCGCCAGACACACATCGTGAATCGCCTTGGACGACTCGAAGCCCCCTACCCGCCCCGGCTTGATGTTGATGATCCGACAAGCGCCGATCTCGATCGCCAACTCCGCATCACGCACCGATCGGATGGACTCGTCCAGGCAAACCGGTGATTCGAGCATCTCCTGCAGGCGAGCGTGGTCCCGGTAGTCGTCGTAGGCCAGCGGCTGCTCGATCATCATGAGGTCGAGACCGTCCAGCACCTTCAACCTCGGGGCGTCCTCCAACGTGTACGCCGAGTTCGCGTCGACCATCATCGGGACGTCCGGGAAACGCTCCCGCAGGCCGGTCAGCATCTCGACGTCGCGTCCCGGCTTGATCTTGATCTTGATGCGCGAGTACCCCTGTTCCATGAAGTCGCCCACCTTGCGATGTAGCGCTTCGTCGTCGGGCTGAAGACCGATGCTCACCCCGACCTTCACCGCCTCGCGCGCCCCCCCGACCTGATCTGCGAGGCGCACCCCCTTCAGCTTGGCCTCGAGGTCGTTGGCGGCCATCTCGACGCTGGCCTTGGCCATGTTGTGGCCACGGATCCACCGAATGGGATCGATCAGGCCCGTGGCCGTCTCCGCCTCGGCTCCCAGGATCTTCGGGAGAATCAGTCCGGTAAGGGTCGGCCACGCAGTGTGGATGGTCTCGTACGAGTAGTCCGGGTGCTCGCCCGCCACGCACTCGCCCCAACCGGTGACGCCGTCGCACGTCAACGCGAGGAGCATGATCCGCCGGTCGTAGGCCACGCCGCTCGATATCTCGAACGGCTCGGTGAGCTGCATGCGGATCTCTCGTAACTCGATGCGATCTATCTTCACAGGGTTCCTCTCACTCGTGGGTCGACACCAGCAGGTACTCGGAATGGGTTTCGCGGCGGTAGAGCTCTCTCACCTCGTATCCCCGCTCGATGTAGCCGGACAATACGGCCCGGGTGGCCTGACGCCACCGCACGGCCGCCTCTAGCGACTCGGCCTTCAAGTCCTGGATCGATGAGGGGATCGGCGTGAGGATACGGGGCGCATCGAGCGCGAGGTCCGGTTCGCCCGGGAGCAGCAGGCTGCCCTCCTCGACCACCGCGAAGGCCAGAACAGCGCCCTCATCCCCCCCGACCTCCGGGCCCGAACGGCCCTCGACCAGGCGTTGCACCACCCGCTCCGAGTCCATCCACCAAGTCGGGACGAACCGGTCGGTTCCGATGCCCGCGTGGAGGTGCGAGTCGGTCTGGCCGTATATGTCCTGGACGTACTCGCTCGCCACCGCACCGAGCTTGTTCAGGTTGAGGTGGGCGTTCTTGGACTCCAGCGGATCGAAGGTCCAGTGCATCCTCGTGATGCCCTGCGCCAGGAGCGTCTCCCGCTGGTACGCCTTCAGTCGAGCGCCCAAGCCGGTGTTCTGAAGGCCGGGCCGGACCGCGAGCATATCCGACCAATGGATGACCTCGCTGCCGTCCACCCCGGTCATTCCGTAGACGAACCCGGCCAGGTCTCCGCTCTCGTCGTAGGCTCCCGAAGCGATACCCCCCAAGCGCTGGCTCACCTTGAGGATGGCTACGGCGACACGCTCGGAGAAACCCATGCCCCAGGTCTCCTCCTGAAAACGCACGCAGTCGCGGAACTCCTCTATTGTCTCGAAGGGGCGGATCGTGAACTCGGACCCCATCGCGTGCGGCTCCTTTGGACGTGACGTGTGCGTTTCGCTCGGGGCAACTTGCGGCGGCCGGGTGCGCGAGACCAGCTTGCCGCCGAGCCACCTCTTGTCCCGAGGCCGGCGTTCTCATCCTGAAGGAGGAGTCGTGACTACCTCGGTCCGGCTGTTCGACTCGTCTGTGATCCTCGCGTTGGTCCTGACGCTGCTCCCGGCGTCCGTCCAGAGCCAGGAACCCATTCGCCGGACCGCCGAGGTGGGTGGTCATCCGATCGCCATCTGGGAGAAGGCGGGTCCGAGCCCGAAGGGCGTGGTGGTTCTGGTCCACGGGCGCACGTGGAGCGGACTCCCGGACTTCGATCTTCAGGTGCCGGGTGAGGACCTCTCACTCATGGACGGGCTGATCGCCGCCGGTTATGCAACGTTCGCCGTCGACCTGAGAGGGTACGGTGCCACCCCGCGGGACGAGACGGGCTGGTTGACTCCCGACCGGGCGGCCCGCGACCTAAGGGCCGTCCTCCAGCGCGTCTGGGAACGCACCGGGCGGCGGGAGCGGCCCATGCTCTTCGGGTGGTCGTACGGAGCCATGGTGTCTCAACTCACCATCCAGCGCTGGCCTGAGCTGGTTTCCGGGGTGGTCCTGTTCGGATATCCCTGGTCTCCCGGGGCGGAGCTCGCGGTCGCCGACGATCCACCGGCTCCACCCGCGCAGCCCACCACCGCCGAAGCGGCCGCCAGCGACTTCATTCTTCCCGGGACGATCAGCCAGGCGGCCATCGACGAATACGTGAGGTGAGCGCTGGAGGCCGATCCCGTCAGGGTGGACTGGCGGCGACTCCACGAATGGAACGAGCTGGATCCGGCCAAGGTGATCGTCCCCACACTCCTCATCCAGGGCGAGCACGATCCCTTTGCCCCGACGGAAGCGCAGGCGGCCTTCTCTCACAGGTTGCCACGGCCGATCGCGAGTGGGTGGTCGTCCCGGGCGGGGATCACGCGGCCTTTCTGGAGACGCCGCGTGCCTACTTTCTGCAAGCCCTCGTGAGCTTTATCGAGCGGCCCCGCTAGTTCGGGGCGGGCCCCCGAGGCCTCACGATCTGGCCCGCCGCGCAAGATAGGCGTCGGCCGCACACACCAGGGCTTCCGCACTGGTCTCCCCCAGGAGCTCCTGGGCCTCTTCTCCGGCGGCCCTCCAGGCGGGCATGGCACGGCTGTGGATGCTGGCGCCCTCCGGCGTCAGTGCCAGCGTCTTCCGGCCGCGCCCGGGTGGTTCCTCTTCCGCTACCCAGCCCTTGTCCCGGAGCCGACGCAGTCCGCGACTTACGGTCGACTTGTCCATCTCAAGAAAGCGGCCCATGTCGACGGCCCTCAGGCCCTTCATCGAGGCGATCAGCGAGAGCATCGTCAGTTGGTTGGCGCGCAGCCCGACCGGCTCCAGGGCATCGTCGTACAGGCGGGTGAGCAGCCGATCCAACATGCGAGTCCGACTGCAGACGCAGGAGCGAAGCACCTCGCGGGCTGCTCGGAGGTCGTGAAGAGGGTCTGCCCCCTCCGCTCCAACTCCTCCGGCTCCGGCTCCGGCTCCGGCTCCGGCTCCGGCTCCCACCGCACGTTGATCGGCCACGGCCACCTCTTATTGCATTAGCAACAAAGTAAGTTGTACCTACACCTTTCTGATTTCCATCTCTCAAGAAGTTGCACGACCAATATAAGTGGTTGCATAGCCAACACACAAGGATACTCCTTATGTCCGCTGAGATGTGGAGCCGAAGACGCTATCCGTCCAGCGCGGGAACCAGGAGTGTGAGCGCGAGCAGAGCCGTCCGCTCAAGCAGCTTGTCGATCTCCAGGTACTCGTGGTCCGCGTGGGCACCGTCACCCACGGCGCCCATCCCATCCACCGTGGCCGTGTGGAGGCTGGTGATGTTGCCGTCCGACGCACCTCCCGAGAGTCCCTGAACCAACTCCACTCCCATCTCGAGCCCACATCCCCGTACCGCCTCCCAAAGTGCACGATTGCGGGGTGTCGCCTCCATGGGGGCCCGATCGACTGCGCCTTCGATCTCCACTCGGGTCCCTGGCGTCCTGGCGGCCAGGCCCCGGATCGCCTCCTCCACCGCGCGGGCGTCCTCGATCGTCGTCACGCGAACGTCCAACTCGCCTCGACACTCGGCGGCCACCACGTTGCCCCGAGTCCCCCCGGACACGGTGCCCACATTCATGGCGATGCCCTTGTCCCAGTCGGTGAGTCCATGGAGGAACTGGATCACATGGGACATCTCTTGGATGGCGCTGGCCCCTTCTTCAGGAGCGAGGCCGGAGTGCGAGGCCTTGCCGACCACCTGAATGCGGAACTGCCCGACGCCGCGGCGCGTGGTCTTGATCCGGCCGTCGGGGCTGAGTGCGGGCTCCATCACCAGCACCCGGCTCGCGGTCTTGGCCAGGCGTTCTATGGGCGCGTGTGACTCGGGACTGCCGATCTCTTCGTCCGAGTTCAGAAAGACGACGGGTATCACCTCGGGTCGTAGACCCAGCTCGGCGAGTACCCGGAGAGCGAACACCATCTGGACGACGCCCCCCTTCATGTCGAAGACGCCGGGGCCGCGAACCACGCCCCCCTCCTCATCGATCTCCACGGGCATCCTCTTCAGGGTACCGAGAGGCCACACCGTGTCCGTATGCCCGAGGAGAGCCTGTATCGGTCGCTGGCCCTCCTCGTAGCCACGAGGAGTGAGGACGATGTGTCCCCCCGTCCGTTCACCCGGAAAGCGGGTCGCCTCGAACCCACAGTCTGCGAGGGCCTGCTCCACGAGGTTCTGTACCGGCAGCTGGGTCTCGGGAACGAGGGACGGCGACTCGAGCATGGCCATGTCGGTCAACAACGCGAGCATCTCGGTGCGATGATTCGACATGAAATCCACGATCCGTCCGGCGATCGGATCCGTCATACGCGCCTCCACTCCTTCACGGCTGGTCTCATCATCGATAGAAACCGGCTCGCTCGTAGCTCTCGTCGAGAAGCTCCACCGGATGGAGGGCCTTGATGCGGGAGCCCCGGAGCATCAGACCGGCACCGATCTGCATGATGCAGCCCGGGTTGGCGGTCGTCACCACGTCGGCTCCCGTTTCCACCACCGCGGACACTTTGTCCGACCCGATCCGCCCGCCCAGCTCCGGGTGGGTCATCCCGTAGATGCCCGCTCCACCGCAGCACTCGTCCTCGCCGGGCAGCGGCACGAGATCCAGATCGGGAATCGCGTCGAGCATCGCACGAGGCGCTTCTACCAGGCGCTGCGCGTGGCAGAGGTGGCAGGCGGCATCGTACGTGGCCCGAAGGGGCACGGAAGCACCACGGCGTATCCCGACCTCGGCCAGTACCTCGGAGACGTCACGCGTGGCCGCCGCGAGCTGGGCCGCCGAGTCGGCGTACTTCGGGTCGTCACTCAGGAGGTGTCCATACTCCTTCATCGCCGTGCCGCACCCCGCCGCGTTCACGGCCACGAAGTCGATCTTGGAGAGCACGAAGGCATCGACGTTGGCCCGAGCCAGCTTGCGAGCGCTCTCGGCGTCACCCCCGTGAGCGTGCAAGGCTCCACAGCACTGCTGGCGCTGCATGGTGACGACCTCGAACCCGTTGGCCCGCAGCACGCGCTCCGTGGCGTCGTTCACGCGGCCGAACAGACCCGCCTGGACACACCCGGTGAGCAGGGCCACGCGAATGGGGCGCTCACGCTCGGGGACCTCCGGGACAGCCTCTACGCCGTCCGCCGGGACTGGCGTGGGGGAGGCCGGGAGTGCCGGAGACATGGCCCGCAGGCTCGATCCTCGGCTCGCCGCCAGCATCGCGAGTCCGAACCGCACCGGGTGGAACGCCCGGGGCCTGGGAGCGAGCTTGGCCCCGATCCACGCCAGCCCGAGACCGCGAGCCATCCGCGCCAACCCCATGCTCCAGCGTAGCAGAGCGCCCTGCCGGAAGAGAGCCAAGAGTGCGCGCGTGGAGAACCTGGGTTTGCGCGCCTCGAAGGCCGCCGCCCGAGCGCTCTCGAGCAGAAGGCCGTACTCGACCCCCGAGGGGCACACCGGCTCACACGCCCGACACCCCAGACAACGGTCGATGTGAGTCTGAAACGCGTCCGATGCGGCGGGGAGCCTTCCCTCGACCACGGCGCGCATCAGATGCAGCCTTCCACGAGGCGAGTCGTTCTCGTCTCCCAGCCGAACGTAGGTGGGACACGCAGGCAGACAGAACCCACAGTGGACGCAAGGGAGAAGGCGGTCCTCCTGCGCCTTCAAGGCGGTCGCAAGCCCAGTCACCACCGCGGTCACGAGATCAACCTGCCGGGGGTGAGGATCGATGCCGGATCGAACTCCCTCTGAAGCCCTCGCATGAGATCCATGGCCGAACCGGCCTCCCCCCAGGCGCCCATGCTTTGCACGACCTCGATCGGCCCTTGTGATATCACGACACTCCCGCCCTCGGACTCGAGAGAAAGGCGGAGACCGGCCAGGGCGGCGACCGCGCTCTCCAGCCATCCTTCTCGGCGATGCACACGAGCGATCATGAGGCGAAGCACACCGCTCTGGACATGGGCCGCCATGCGCATGCCCCACCCGACGTCGGGATCGGCGAGCTCCCCCAGCGGCAGGGCCATCTCAACGAGGTCGGCCAACCTGGACGGAAGAAGACTCAGTCGAAGAACCAGTTCCGCCCCGTCCTCCATGGCGCGGACGTTCTCGAAGATCGCATGGGAGTCCTGCCCGTCGAGGCGCATGATCGGGGACTCGTCCGCTCGCTCGCACACGGTGGCGTCCACGACCGCGGCCGCCGCGGGCGACTCCATGATCCGAACCGCGACCAGTGGGACGGTGCCTTGATCGCCGCCCTCCCACTCTCCGGGAGACAACACCTCCACCGCCGCGAGCGCCACCGGAGATCCCGCGATGGCACGGGCCAGCCGGGCGGCCGAAACCACGTCGGAACTCTGAAACAACAGGGTTCGGTCCAGCTCGGGCATGGGGTGAAGCCGACTCGTCACCGACGTGACGACCCCGAGCGTACCCCAACTACCGATGGCCAACTTGAGAAGATCGAAGCCAGCGACGTTCTTGACGACCTTCCCACCCAGACGCAGGACCCGTCCGTCTCCCGTGACCAACGTCGCCCCCAGGATGTGGTCTCTCGGGGTGCCGAATCCGGCCTGGAGCGGTCCGGCGGACCCGGTGCTGACCGTAGCCCCGAGCGTCCCCCGCGTCGCACCCGGCGGGTCGAGCGGGAGCCACTGCCGTCCCTCGAGAACACGCCGGGACAAGAGATCCAGACCGATACCGGCCTCGGCCTGAATGAACAGATCGTCGGGTTGATGGGCGAGCACCCGGTCCATCCGAGTCGTACTGAGCACGACGTCTACTCCGTCCGGCGGCTGCCCGCTTCGGAGCCACGTCCCCTTGCCGCTGGGCACGCACTGCCACCCCTCGGCGCTGGCCATACCAAGGACCTTGGCCACTTCGTACTCGTCCTCGGGAAAGACGACCGCGTGGGGGACGCGGTCGCATACGGCCCAGGTCTCGGCCCGGAAACCCTCCACCACCTGGCCCTCGGGCAGTTGGCTAGAGAGAAGGGCTGCGATCGGGTTCAAGGCACGGCCTCGAACGATTCGGGGAGCACCTTGCCCGGGTTCATGTTCCCGGTGGGGTCGAACACCGACTTCACCCGACGCATCGCCTCCAGCTCGTCCGGGCTGTGCACCAGCGACATGTAGCGTCGCTTGTCCAGGCCCACCCCGTGCTCTCCGGTGATCGTGCCTCCCGCCTCGACGCACAGGGCCATGATCTCCTTCGAGGCCTGTTCGACGCGATCGAGCTCGTCCGCGTCGTTTCGGTCGAAGAGGATGTTCGGGTGGAGATTTCCGTCCCCGGCGTGGAACACGTTGGCGATCTTCAGGTCGTGCCGTTCGCCGATCTCCGAGATCGCCCCAAGCACCTCGGGCAGTAGGCTCCTCGGGACGGTGGCATCCTGAACGAGCAGATCCGTGGCGACACGTCCCATGGCCCCGAAGGCCTTCTTTCGACCCTGCCAGAGGGCCAAACGCTCCTTTTCGGACTCGGCAGTACGGACCTCGCTCGCCCCGGCCTCTCGACAGTGGACGACCGACCGCTCGACGTCGGCCGCCAGCCCGGCTTCCACCCCATCGAACTCGATGACGAGCGCCGCTTCGGCGTCGACCGGGTATCCACCTGCGTACACGCTGGCCTCGACGGCCCGGATGGTGGCCCCGTCGACGATCTCCAACGCCGCCGGCAGCAATCCGTCGGCGATGATTCGGGTCACGGCCCGTCCGGCCTCCTCGACACTGTCGAAGATCCCCAGGAGCGTCCGAACGGATTCCGGCTTCGGGAGAAGGCGGACCTCGATCTCGGTGGCGATGCCAAAGCACCCCTCGGAACCCACGAACAGGCCTACCAGATCGTAGCTGCCGGACTCCCGTCCGAAGCCCCCGATTCGGGAGACCTGTCCTTCATAGGTCACGATCGTGAGGCCCGTCACATAACGTGAGGTGACTCCGTACTTGAGGCAGTGCGGCCCACCCGAGTTCTCCGCCACGTTGCCGCCGAGCGTGCAGGCGCTCTGGGAGGACGGGTCGGGGGCGTAGTACAAGCCGTGGGGGGCCGCGGCCTCCGTGAGGTGTGCGTTGATGACGCCCGGCTGAACGAGGGCCAAGCGGTTCTCGGCGTCGACCTCGAGTATCCGGTTCATGCGGGCCGTGCCGATGATCACGGAGCTTTCTCCAGCGAGCGCGCCTCCGGAAAGGCCGGTGCCCGCCCCGCGGGGCACAACGGGCACACCTTCTTTGGAGAGGAGCTGTAGAACACGGGTGACTTCGTCCGTGTCCTTCGGAAGGACCACAGCCACGGGCGGCATCCGATAGGCGGTAAGGCCGTCCGACTCGTAGGCCAAGAGACGACCCGGATCGGAGATGACCCAGTCATCTCCGACGATGGCCTTGAGCTGCTTTTCGAGTGACTGGCCTAGAGGCAACTGCGCCCCCGTGTTGTCGGTGGATTGACGGCTCTTTCGCTGGCGCCGAGCTGCATCTCCAGCGTAGGAAACCAGAGTAAGCCGCGCACTCGGCTTAAGACAGGCGTTGTGATTGCGACGCCCGGCTCTTTGATTGGGCGACCCCCGGTCGCTAGCCCAGGAACTCCCGGATCGCCTGCATGCTCTTCAGCGCCGCACCCTCCAACCCCGCCGGGATCGCGCTCCCGTACACCTCGGCCACCAACTCGTCGGTGGTGGCCCCAGGTCGCACATCCAACAGCTCGCGCACCTGCCTGATCCGCTCCCGTCGATGAGCCTCGAACGCATCGAGCGTCGCCCCGGGGGCTTCGATCGCTGGCCCATGCCCCGGATAGAGCGTCCGGAGCCCCAGGGCCCGCAGCCGTTCGAGCGAGTCGAGATAGTGAGCCACACACCCCTCGTACTCACCTACCCACGTGGTCTCACCCAGGCCCAGGACGACATCCCCCGGAAACCCCGCCTCGGCTTCGATCCAGTGGAAGGTGACGTGCTCCCGACTGTGCCCCGGCGTATCGACGCTGGCAATGCGACCCTGATCGGTCTCGACCACCTCGGAGTCACCCAGTGCCCGAGCGCCCGGCACGCCCACACCGAGGATCTCCGCCCCCAGCTCGCTTGCCACCGCCTCGGCGGCCCCCGAATGGTCGGCATGCCCATGCGTGAGCAGCACCCAAACCTGCTCGGCATCACCTACAGCACGCACGACGGCCCTTACGTGGCTATCCACATAAGGGCCGGGATCGATGATGGCCACGCGCTCGTGACCTACCAGATAAGTACGGGTCCCGTCTAGCGTGAACGGGCCCGGGTTGTCAGCTACGACGCAGCGGGGCCTCACGGGCGTTTATTAGCGGCGCTCCGCAGCCAGCTGCTCCGCCAACTTGTCCGCTACCAACTGTACCGCCGTGTCGTCATCGTCCGTGAAAGCCGCGGCGGTCCTGCTGTCCAAGTCGATCTGGCCGAGGATGTCGTCACCGGCCCGAATGAGCACGACCATTTCCGACTTCACTCGCGGATCACACGCGATGTAGTGATCCACTGCCTTCACGTCGGGCACGTTGACGTTTTCGCCCGTCGCCACCGCGGTGCCACAGATTCCCTCGCCCACCGGGATCTTGGCATGCGTGGTCGGCTTGCCGACGTAGTTGTGCAGCCAGAGGACGTTCTCTTCGGTGTTCAGCAGGTAGACACCCACCCAGTCGAATCGCTCGTCGGCCGCTCCGATGCCCTTCACGGCATGGCGAAGAAGAGCGTCCGAGAGGAAGCCATCGTCTCTCAGGCTCTGCAGTTCGCCTACCAGTTCATTCACTTCTAGCATGCGCTTCGGTTCCAGTTCTGTTTCACGGGGAAATCCCCAGGTTTCCAGCGTCCTTGCTGGACCGGAAGGGTAGAAGAGAGCCCTCTGAGGGTCAAGGCGCCCGGGGGGGGTGCGGAGGCCCTATTCGGGCGGACCTCAGCCTTAGAGCGGAGTGAAGTCCGTGTCGCCGTCGAGCCCCTGCACAAAGGCCGCCAACAGACGCGCCGTGCTGTCGAGGTCCGCGAGACTCACGACCTCGTTGGGCGAGTGCATGTAGCGGTTGGGGACCGATACGAGACCCGTGGGAACCCCGCCCCGACTCAGGTAGATGGAGTCCGCATCCGTACTCGTGTACTTGGGCTGAGCCTGGATCGTGTAGGGAATCCCCTCGGCCTCGGCCACCTCTACCAGGCGGTCGAACACCATGGGATGCGCCGCGGAGCCCCGGCTGAGCACGGGTCCGCCACCGAGATTGTGGTCCCCGAGCTCCTTCTTCTCGACGTCCGGTACGTCGGTGCTGAACGTCACGTCCACGACGAGCGCCACATCGGGATCGATGTGGAAGGCGCTGCTCTGGGCTCCGCCCCCGGACTTGCCACCGATCTCCTCTTGGACCGTGGCCACCGCCACGGCCGACGCGGTAGGTGACGACTTGGAGAGCATTCGCAGCGCCTCGAGCACCACGTATGCACCGATGCGGTTGTCGATGGCGCGACTGGCCACTCGGTCTCCGGCAAGCCGTACCATCTGAGCATCGATCACGAGCGGATCACCCACCCGCAGCCCCAAGGCGGCGGCCTCGTCGGCCGACGTCACCCCCACGTCGATCCAGAGCTGGCCCATCTCCGACGCCTTCGTGCGTTCCTCGGGCTTGATGAGGTGGATCGCCTTCTTCCCCACAACGCCTGGCACCTCGCCGGACCGCCCCAGAATCCGAACGCGCTGTCCGACCAAGACCTGAGGATCCCATCCGCCGATACCGGCGATATATAGGATGCCCTTCTCGTCGATGTGGGTGATCTGGAGGCCGATCTCGTCGATATGCCCTGCCATCATCACGCTCGGCCTACCGTCGGGGTTCACGAGCGCGAGGGTGTTGCCACTCACATCAGTGGTGACCGTATCCGCGAACGTCTCGGCTTCGGCTCGCCATACACGAGCCGGGAGGACTTCGAAGCCCGAGGGCCCGGGTGCATCGAGAAGGCTCTCGAGAAAAGGGGTGGGTTCATTCATGGTTCGGAAACTACTGGTCCGGACAGCCCGCTCAAGGGGTGGCGCCTAATCCCCCCGGTTCAGCTCGTTCTCCGGCTTCTCCCAGGGAGCGCTCTCCTGCGGAGGGGGTGACCATCCCCGACCATCCATAACGGTCATTTGGATCGCGCCCTCTTGAATGCTCTGCTCCAGGCGCTTCCGTACCCGGCGTTGGATGGCACGGCGAGTGAAGGGAAAGAGCAGGCTGAATCCGACGAAGTCGGTCAGAATCCCGGGCGTGAGGAGGAGTGCGCCACCCACGAGTATGCTCATCCCGTCCATAATCGCCTGGCCGGGCAGCTTGCCGCGGGCCAGGTCCTCACGGAGCTTCCAAAGCGTTCTCAGCCCCTCGAGACGGGCCAACCAGGCGCCCGTCACCCCCGTGAACACCACCAACGCCATCGTGGGCAAGAAACCGACGATCTGCCCCACCTCGATCAACAGAGCGAGCTCGAGTAGCGGGACGATGACGAAGAGGAGGGCGAGTGTGGCGAGAACGTTCATGACCCGTGCGTACACCGTGCCCTCCGTGCTGGTCCTCGCACCTACGGCCGTCCGCACTTGACTTGTCCCCGCCCTAGATCAAACCTGGACGGCACCTCGTTCGTCGACTCCGCAGCCGAGTCCGCAGCCGAGTCCGCAGCACGATGCACCTGGAGGGAACATGCTCGTATCGAGACGGGCCCTTTTGACCGCACGGCCTACCCCCGAAGACCAGAGGTCGGCTCCGGCGCCCGGAGACATCAAGATCGACGGGAACGAGAACCCACTCGGTCCCGGCCCGACGGCCATGGGTGCGGTGGTCGATATGTTCGATCAGGCGGGTCGCTACCCGTTCAACAGCAGCCCGAGCCACGTCGATCTGCTCTCGTCCCTAGCCGCCCACTACGAGACCACCCCTGAACACATCGCGCTCGGGTTGGGCTCGAGCGAGATCCTGCGCAGCGCCGTGCGGATGTTCGCTAGTCCGGACCGGTCCGTGATCACGAGTGGGCTTTCCTTCGACGCCCCGATCGTGGCCGCCGAGCAGTTCGGCTACCCGTGGCGTGCGGTGCCGCTCGACGCCGACCTGAGGCTCGACCTCGCCGCCATGGTCGAGGCGGCCCAGGGCGCTGGCCTGGTCTACCTGTGCAACCCGAACAACCCGACGGCCACGCTGCATCCCGCCACGGCGATCGAGCAATTCGTCACCGAGGTGCACCGGGGCTCGCCCGAGACGGTGATTCTGGTCGACGAGGCGTACCACGACTACGTGACCGATCCGGCTCACCGAACCGCGATTCCGTTCGCAACGCAGCGCCCCAACGTGGTGGTCGCTCGTACGTTCTCGAAGGCCTACGGCATGGCGGGACTACGGCTCGGATACGGGGTCGGGCACGTGGACACGATGGAGACCATGCGCCTGAACCAGATGTCGGCCAACACCAACGTGTTGGTGATGGCAGCCGCGGTCGCCTCGCTGCAAGACCCGGGGCACATCGAGCGCGAGCGTGCCCGCAACGCCGATGTCCGCAACTACGTCACCGACTTCTTCGAACGATCGGGTTTCCGCGTGCCCGAGTCGCAGGCCAACTTCATGTTCGTGGAACTGGGGCGTCCCGCGGCCTCCTTCCGAGCGGCCTGCGCCGAGCGGCACGTGCTGGTGGCTCGCGACTTCCCCCCCATGGAGAAGACGCACTGCCGGATCTCCTTCGGGACCATGGACGAGATGCGTCGGGCGTGTAGGGTCTTCGCCGACGTGCTCGGCGTCGATGCACCCGCCGATACGTCACCGGAGGCGCCCGCCGAGACGCCCGCCGAGGCGCCTTCCGATGCTTCAACGGAGGAGCCCGCCGAGGCGCCCACCGAAGGGCCTTCCGACGCCTCACCGGAGGCCCCAGAATGAGTGGCCGGAGGCGGGGCGCCCCGGTTTCGCGACGGTCCTTCGTCACGACCATGGGCCTCGGTGCGGCTTACATCTCGGCGAGAGGACACGAGGCCTGGGCGAGCGCTTTGCACGACGGGCGTACGACCGACCCCTTCGCCCTCCCCCAGACGAGCAACATCATTCTCAGCAGCAACGAGAATCCTCTCGGGCCCGGCGAGCACGTCCTTGCTGCCATGCGGGGGATCCTCGGTCCGGACGGCGCGGGGGCCGCTCGGTACATGTTCGCGCAGGTGAACGAGACGCGGGCCGCGGTCGCCGAGGCTCACGGAGTGGCCGAGAACAACGTCCGCCTCGGAACCGGCTCTTCCGAGGTCCTGCGCCTTGCCGCCGACCTCTACACATCGGCGGACCGGCCGGTTGTGAGCCCGCACCCCACCTTCGAGTCGGCGGCGGCATACGCGGCCTTCCTCGGAGCCGAGGTGCGACGAGTCCCACTCGATGGCAATCACCGGAGCGACCTCGACGCCATGATCGACGCGTGCGACGGGGCCGGACTCGTCGTCCACTGCAATCCGAACAACCCGACCGCGACCATAACTTCGGACTCGAACACCCGGGACTTCATCGAGCGCGTACACCGCCGCTCGCCGGGCACGATGGTGCTGGTCGATGAGGCCTATCACCACTATGTGACCGACCCGGATCACGAGAGCGCGATCCCCATCGCCGTAGAGAACCCAAACGTCATGGTGACCCGGACCTTCTCGAAGGCATACGGACTGGCGGGCCTGCGCATCGGTTTCGCGGTCGCACACGCGGACACCGTGGCCAAGTGGACCGAACTGCGTGGCCCGGATCGCTCCATGAACCTGCCCGGCAGGGTCGGAGTGGTGGCCGCGCTCGAGCGTGGGCTCGGACCGGTCATGCAGGAACAAGCCCGAAACGCCGCCGTGCGGGACTACACCCGGCAGTTCTTCCATGACGCGGGCTTCGAAGACACCGACTCACAGGCGAACTTCATCCTGGTCGACGTCGGCCGCTCTGCCCTGGAGTTCCGGGCCGGTTGTCTCGAGCGAGGGGTACAGATCGGTGATGTGAACCCGCTCCTGCCCAATCACGCCCGCATCACCATGGGAACCCAGGCAGAGATGACGCTCGCCACGGACGTGTTCGCCGAGGTGCTCGAGCTGGGCTAGCCTCCCGTCGCCTCCCTGTGGCCCATAGCTTCGCCTGAAGCGGGCGGACCATTAGTTTTGGTCCCGCGGCATCGATGAGGCCGCAGTCGCCGTGCCCGGAGCTGGAGGCTCATGGAAGGGACGTATTTTCGTAAGGGA
Organism: Longimicrobiales bacterium; assembly: GCA_965249725.1. GTDB lineage: Bacteria > Gemmatimonadota > Gemmatimonadetes > Longimicrobiales > Gaopeijiaceae > CBDDCX01. The sequence goes on along the minus strand of OZ252251.1, from coordinate 202,220 downwards.
TTCGGCCTCAAGGCCGAGGTACAACCCCTTATCGATTCCGAGTACCACTCGGCACTCGTGCAGAGCATCCGCAGCGGCGGCAACACCAAGGTCATGGGCGACGTGACGGTGCGGCTGGCCGAGGAGTTCGGCTTCTGCTACGGCGTCGACCGGGCCATCGACTACGCCTACGAGACTCGGCACAAGTTCCCGGACCGCCGCATTCACCTGGTCGGCGAGATCATCCACAATCCCCACGTGAACCAGCGCATCCGCGACATGGGGATGGAGTTCATTCAGCCGGACGCATCAGGCACGTTCGATTTCTCGCATCTGACGGAGGAGGACGTCGTCGTCATGCCGGCCTTCGGTGTGACCATGGGTGACTTCAGCACCCTGCGAGACATCGGCTGTGTGCTCGTGGACACGACATGCGGGTCCGTGCTCCTGGTCTGGAAGCGGGTCGAAAGCTACGCCAGGGACGGATTCACAGCCGTGATTCACGGAAAGCACTACCACGAAGAGTCCCGGGCGACGGCCTCTCAGGTGCGACGGCACGACGGCGGCACCTACATCATCGTGCGCGATATGTCCGAGTCCGAGATCCTCTGTGACTACATCGCCGGTCGGCCGGATCGTCTTTCCCGTGAGGCGTTCATCGAACACTTCGCCAAGAAGACGTCTGATGGGTTCGATCCCGACGTCGACCTTCTCAAGATCGGTGTGGCGAACCAGACGACCATGCTCGCCAATGAGTCACTCGCGATCGGTGCTCGGATCCGGGATGCGATGGTCGAGGGCCGCGGCGAGGAGGAGGCCGAGCAGTGTTTCCGCTCCTTCGGGACCATTTGCTCGGCCACGCAGGAGCGTCAGGACGCTATCGAGATGATGATGGGAGAGGGGCCACCCGAGGTCATGATCGTTCTCGGCGGGTACAACTCCTCCAATACCGACCACCTGGCACATCTCTGTAGGGAGTTCACCGCCACGTATCACATCGAGGATGCGGCCTGTATCGATGTCGAAAAGGGCACCATTCGCCACAAGCCTGATCTGGGGGGTGCCACTCCAGAGCAAATGGAAACGGACTGGCTGCCGGACGGGCCCTTCGACCTCGGGATGACCGCGGGCGCGTCGACCCCCAACAACAAGATCGGCGAAGCCCTCGTGCGGATCATGCAGATCCGAGGGATGGAGACCGCACTTCCCGAGGGCGAAGGCTCCTAGGGCACCGGCTCCCCGCCCGTTCAGCAGTCCTCGGCCGAGGCGAGTCCCTTCCCCAGCTTCTTGAGCAACACTCGCAGGGTCTCTTGCTCCTCCGGATCCAGCTCGGCCGTCAACTCGCCGATGAAGCTCGCATGCTGCGGGAAGGCGTCTGAAATGATGCGCCGTCCCTCTGGTGTGAGCTTGGCTTGAACGATCCGCCAATCTGGCGCTGACCGGTCACGGTAGACCAGCCCCTGCTCCTCGAGACGGTTCATCACGTAGGTAACGTTGCCGCCGGTAACCAACAGCTTGTCCGCGAGCTCGCCGAGGGACAGCGGTCCGAGGTGCAACAGAGCTTCGAGGATGCCGAACTGCGGAGCGGTGACACCGTACTCGCTGACTCTACACGTCACGGAGCGGGAAAAAGTGGCGTAGCAGCGTGCGAGGGCGATCCACACTCTCATCGCACGCTCGTCCTCGCTGCTCCAGTCTCTAAGCGCCGGCGCGTCGATATTGGACGCTCGAGGCGCTTCCACGTCGTCGGTATGAGGCATTTGCTCACCTCCTTATTCCCGTAGGCTTGCCTGCCCCTGGGGGGGCCTGTCGGTTTCGCTGAACTGCAGCAGTCGATGGCGGGGATCTAGAGGTCCTGCTTCCTACCAAAAGCCCTACGTCCTACCTGCAATCGTGCTTCCTAAATGTGGATCGGTCGACCCAGCGCCGCCAAGGCCCCTTCCGCAATGGCCTCGGACAGGGTCGGGTGCGGATGCATCGCCCGGTCCATCTCGTCGACGGTAGACTCGAGATGGCGCCCGACGACGAATTCTCCAATGAGCTCCGTGGCGTGGGGTCCGACGATGTGGGCACCCAGGATTTCCGAGTACTTCTTGTCGCGGATCACCTTCACGAAGCCTTCGGTGTGTCCTCCGGCCAACGCCCGGCCGTTGCCGAGCCAGGGGAACTTGCCCACCTCGATCTCATAGCCCTCGTCGAGCGCCTGCTGCTCGGTGAGCCCGATCGAGGCCACTTCGGGATGGCAGTAGGTACAGTTCGGGACATTGCCGTAGTCGACAGGGCCGTGGCCCACGCCGGCGATCGCCTCAACACAGATCACGCCTTCGTGCATGGCCTTGTGGGCCAGGAGCTGCTTGCCCGCACAGTCGCCCAGCGCGTAGACACCCGGAACATTGGTCTGCAGGTAGTCGTCGACCGCGAAGAACCCGCGCTCGTCGAGCTGAACGCCGGCCGCCTCGAGACCGAGGTCCGAGGAGTTCGGTACCCGACCCACCGCCGAGAGAACGTGCTGTACGGCCAGGGTCTGCTCTTCACCCTTCTTGTCCTTGAACGTCAGGAGAACCGATTTCTCGCCGATCTCGGCCGCCTCGACCATCGCGGAGGTGTGGAAATCCACCCCTCGCTTCTTGAAGCTCCGCTGCACTGTCGCCGAGGACTCCTTGTCCTCGAGCGGCAGAATTCGATCCAGCGCCTCGATCACCGTGACCTTGGTGCCGTAGGCGTTGAAGACGTCGGCGAACTCCATGCCGACGGCGCCGGCGCCGACCACGGCGAGCGACTCCGGGGCTTCGGTCTGGAACAGCGCCCCGGTCGACGACCAGACGCGCTCTTCGTCGATGGGCAGCACGGGAATGTCCCTCGGCCGCGATCCGGTGGCGAGAATGATGTGCGATGCCGAGTAGGACTCCTTAGAGCCGTCCGGACCCTCGACCTCGACCTTGCCGCCACCCAGAAGGCGACCACGCCCCTCGATGTGAGCCACCTTGTTCTTCTTGAACAGGTGTGCCACGCCCTTGCTCAACTGACCGGCGATGGCCTGGCTTCGTTCCTGCGCCGGGCCCAGGGCCGTGTTGACCTCATCGAACGTGATGCCGTGAGATCCCGCCGTCTTCAGCTCGTTGACGAGTGCGGCACTCGTGAGTAGGGCCTTGGTCGGAATACAGCCGATGTTCAGGCAGACCCCGCCAAGCTTGTCTTCCTCGACGCACGCCGCGCTCAGGCCCAACTGTCCCGCTCGTATGGCCGCCACGTAACCACCGGGGCCGGCACCGATGACGAGAACGTCGAAGCTCTTCTCTGACACGCCCTACCCTCTCTCGAAGAACGAGCCCGATCGCCGACTGACACGCGAGTGGGCTGGTCAGGATTCCACATGTTCGTGCCCGGATTCGGCCCTCTGGAACGACCCCGGGAGTGGACCCTGAAGTTAGACGGGGCGCTTGGGCTGGTAAACCCTCCCCGGGACTCTCAGAAGGGGATCTGAGAAGAGGAACGGGGCGTGGACCGTATTCCTTTGCAGTTGGGACAGAGCAGGCCTATTCTGCTTCAGGTTCCGCCCGTCCCCTCACTCCTCGGGTAGGAGGGTCCAAATGTGGGAATTGATCGTTGTGGGCGCTGTCGTTCTCGGTGGCGTCGGGCTGTACAACTCCCTCGTGAAACTCAGAGAACAGGCCGACGCTGCGTGGGCGGACATCGATGTCCAGCTCAAGCGCAGATACGACCTGATTCCGAACGTCGTGGAGACCGTCAAGGGGTATGCGACCCACGAGCAGAAGACGCTCGAGGCAGTGGTGCAGGCGCGATCGTCCGCCATGTCCGCTCAGGGGCCCGCCCAGAAGGGGCAGGCCGAGGGAATGCTGACCGGGGCCCTCAAGTCGTTGTTCGCCCTAGCCGAAGCGTATCCGGACCTGAAGGCCGCCGGAGGGTTCCAGGACCTCCAGGGAACGCTGGCCGACCTCGAGGATTCCCTCCAGAACGCGCGTCGTTACTACAATGCGGTGGTGCGCGACTACAACACGAAGATTCACTCGGTACCGTCGAACATCGTCGCAAAGAGCTTCAATTTCGCCGAGCGGGAGTTCTTCGAGATCCCGGAGGCCGAAAAGGCCGTGCCGCAGGTCAAGTTCGCCGACGACAGCAGCGGGGAGTCGTCCGGCGGCTGAAGCGTCCGGTGGCTGAAGCATCCGGTGGCTGAAGCGTCCGGCACAATTCTGATGGGCTCGGGGGAGTCATGATACGCACGCATAGGAGCCGTCCGGAGGTCTGGCGGGAAGTCTGGGGGGGAGTCTGGCTGGCGGCGATCGCCATACTGACGGCCGGCAGCAGCAGTCTTTCGGCCCAGTCGAAGCAACTCGAGATCGAGAGCTTCGATACCGAGATTTCCGTCGCGGAGAGCGGCCGGGTACACGTTTCCGAGGCGATCCGCTTCCGCTTCTCGGGCTCTTGGAACGGCGTCTACCGGGACATCCCGGTCGTCTACACGACGCCGAGCGGTTTCAATCTCCGCCTGGAGCTCGACGTGCACTCCGTTACCGCGGAGGACGGAACGTCACTCCAGTTCGAGGAGAGCCGCGAGCGCCACTACAAGAGGATCAAGATCTGGGTGCCCGGCGCCGTCGATGTCAGCCGAACCGTCAACCTCCAGTACTCCTCACCGAATGCGCTCCGTTTCATCGACGCGGAGGAGAGCGAGTTCGAGTCGGGGCACGACGAACTCTACTGGAACGTCACGGGAGACGAGTGGGAGATTCCCATCTACGCAGCCAGCGCCCGAATCGTCGTCCCACCGGAGGTGACGGGGCTCCGTGCCCGCGTCTACACCGGAGGCTTCGGCTCAACGTCCTCGAACGCACAGATACGAAAAATAGAATCTGGATTCTATTTTGAGACGACTCAGCCCCTTTCTATGCGTGAAGGGATGACCGTTTCCATGGCCTGGGATCCGGGTGTCATCACCCGCCCGACGGTCGCCGAGAAGGTCAACCGCTTCTTTGGTGCCAACTGGATCTTCCTGTTTCCGATCATGAGCTTCGTCTTCATGCTCCAGCTCTGGCGCCTTCGAGGACGCGATCCCACCCGATTGGCGGTCGCGCCGCAATACAAGCCACCCGAGGGGATGACACCCGCCGAGATCGGCACGCTCATCGACAACAGCCCTGATATGCGCGACATCACGGCGTCGATCGTCGATCTGGCGGTGAGGGGGTTCATCAAAATCGAGGAACGGGAGCCGACCGGCCTGTTGGGTTCACTCAAGAGCAACACTTATTCGTTCCAGCTACTCAGGGAGCTGGACGAGTGGTCGGAATTGCAGCCTCACGAGCACGCCCTCTTGAGCGGCCTGTTCAAGGGCGGTTCCCGGAAGACCGTCGATCTCGACGATCTGGAGAACGAGTTCTACGAGCACATGGACGGCATCAAGAGCGGCATATACTCCCGGCTACTGGCCCTCGGCTTCTATCACCACCGCCCCGACCGCGTCATCGGCGCCTATGTCGGCGGCGGTATCGCCGTCGGTGTCTTCATGATCATGGGCTTGGGCTTCTTCGGTGATGCCCTGTCGCTCCCCATGGGAGCGGGTATCGCCGCGGCGATCCTGACTGCGATCCCCGTCGTCGGCTTCGGCATCGTCATGCCGGCCCGCACCGTAAAGGGCGCCCGGCAGTTGGAGCATATCCTCGGCTTCCAGGAGTTCCTCGATCGAGTCGAGTCGGACCACTTCCGTCGCATGATCGACTCACCTGACATGTTCGAGCGATACCTGCCCCACGCCATGGCCCTGCAGGTCGAGAAGAAGTGGGCGCGCGCGTTCGAGGACCTGTACAAGGAGCCACCGGACTGGTATTCCGGTCCGGCCGGTCATCATTTCCGCCCGACCATCTTCGTGACCGACCTGGGCAGTATGACCGGGCGGGTAGGGAGCGTGATGACCTCTCAGCCGAGAAGCAGTGGAGGATCAGGCTTCAGCGGGGGAGGGGGCTTTAGTGGGGGTGGCTTCGGAGGGGGCGGAGGGGGCGGCTTCTAAGCGTCGGCCTCGTCCGGTTCGGCCGGATCATCGGCCGGATCCATCCGACGCTGCTGAGCGCGGCCCAGCCCGATGCAAAGCATCGCCCAAGCCCCCGCGACCGGCACCGTGGCCGCTGCCACCGCAGTGAGGGTCATGCCGAGTGCCGCGAACATCCCGTCGACACCGGCACCGGCCACGTCGCCGCCACGGTAGACGAAGACGTCCACCACCGGCTTCGCCTTGTACTTCTCGGCGGGCGACACGACGCTGAACAGGGTCTCGCGGGCCGGCCTCGAGATGGCGTAGCGGGTGGCGCGGTGGATCGCCTGAAACACCGCCATCACACCATAGAGGGGCCAGATGGCCAAGGTGGCGAAGCCCGCCATGGTCACGAGCGGCAGAATCGCGAGCGTCCAGCCCACTCCGACACGTTTGATGACCTGGGTGGTCACGAAGATCTGAGTGAGCAGCGTCGCTATCTGAGCCAACATGTCGAACTGTGCGAAGCCGGCCACCCTCTGACTGAACGTGTCGGTGTTCTCGAGAATGACGTTGGCCTGCGCGAAGTAGATGATCGTGTTGGAAACGGCCATCAGCACGATGAAGCCCCCGATTCCCAACAGATACGGCGAGGTCGCGACCGCCTTGGCTCCCTCCCAGAACGTCCCGCCGATCTCCTGCGGCGCGGAGTCCTCGCTGCCCTCGGTCCTAGAGGTCGATCCGGTCGTCAGTCGAGAGTGGTCGGAGGCGACGGCCTTACGGTCCAATACGAGCATCACGACGATCGCGGCCCCGAAGAGCACCGAACCCGTCAGCATGAGGCCGGCAGGTAGATAGACCGACTCGGTCATTCCGCTGATCGCGTTCGTGGCCCAGCCCCCGACCAGCGCCCCAAGGGTCCCCCCTATGCCGATGAAGGCGAACATCCTCTTGCCCTGATCGACGTCGAAGATATCGACCATGAAGGCCCAGAAGACGCTGGTGACGAACAGGTTGATGGCGCTGAGCCAAACGAAGAAGACGTACCCGACGATGCGGGCAACCGACGTCTCCGCGTCGGTTCCGATGAGGCCGCCACCACTGGCCGCGTCCGCGACGAGCATGCCGGAAAACACGAACAAGCACACGATCACGAAGAGGTAGGCCACCGGTATGAACCGCCTACGGTTCATCCTGGCCACGACGCCGCCAAAGGCGAGCACGATCACCAGAGACACGAAGGAAGTTCCCACGAAGAGCCAGCGGAGCTCATCCATCCCCCTGGAGACGCCCATGGCGTCGCGCACTGGGCGAAGGAAGTAGTAGCCGCACAGCACGCAGAAGAAGAAGACCACTGCCAAGAGGGCGAGGGGCAACTCCTCCTTCTTGATGTTCAAAACACGTGCGACGGCGTCGTTCAATTCACTCTCCTCAGATGCGTGGTCGGGGGAGTTCTTCTCTTCCGGCCCGGTGCACTAGCTCACGGGCCGTCGCGTACCGGTCGGCCCGTTGTCCCAGTCCTGCGCGCTCGACACGTTGGGCACGCCCCAATCGTCTCCGTTCCAGCCCTCGAAGCCGTCCATCTTGAAGGCCCAGAAGCCGGTCGTGCCATCACTGATAACGATGAGCCCGTCGCTATTCCGGACGTCGATACCCCAGGCGCCGTTGCTGTCGCCACCGGGTCCGCGCGATTCATGGGGTCCGACGAATGTCCGGTAGTAACCCGAGGTGAACGGGTTCGTGGGATCGAGCACGTTGACTACCTGCAGGGATTCCTCGTAGCCGGCGATGAAGATGTAGGGCCAGCGGACCTCGAAGTTGTGGAGCGTGTTCGGAAAGGTGGAGGTCCACGACCCGATCGGCCTCGTGATGTTCGACACCGCTCCATCGAGCCCTTGCTTGAGATCCCAGACGAGCATGGGCTTCTCACCGAGGGTCATGCTGAAGGCGTACCGCCCGTCCGGCGTGGGAACGAAGGTGTGTGCGCCCGTTTGGCCCATGGCTCCCACGATCTGCGTGAGCAAACGGGGGCTCGTGACGTCCGTCACGTCATAGACGTACATGCCCCCGTCCATGGTGACCTCGGGACCGGGACCGTAGAAGCGATCCTGGCCGCTGGCCGGGTGGTAACCCACGTAGATGTCGTGGTACCCGTCCGACGTGCCCCGCGGCTCGGGCAGGGGGACCGTCCCTACCAGACCGAAATCGGCGTCGCCGGCCAGGAACCGTTCCATATCGTAGATCACCGCCCCGTACGGGAGATTCCGTGGCGAGCGGGTCGTCGCGAAGAGCAAGACCCGACCGTCGGAGTGTTTGTACATGTAGATGTTGTGGAACCCGCTGGGAATCCCGTCCGGAGAGCGGATTCTGCCGACCTCCTCGACCGTGGAAACGTCCGGGAGACCGGTGACGTCGAACACGATGGCTCCTAGATCCGCATCCGGACCGCTCTGCCGGTACGAAGTCCCCTGCACGTAGTAGTAGCGCCCATCGAGCTTGAAGTAACGGCCGTCCGATGATCCCCAGCCCTGATGCAGCTCGGCGTTCTCGATCCTCCACGAGTAGATGACCTCGGCGTTTTCGGGATCTTCGAGGCTGATCACGTCGAAACCGGAGGGTTGCCAGCGCTTCCCGACATAGGCGAACGGACGAGACTCCTCCTGCTCGATTTCGATGTCCGTCACCCGGACGAATCCACCGAGCGGAATGTGGGAGAGCACGTGGATGTTGGGAGTCCCCCTCATGCCCGGCGGCATGTTCTGCGGTGTCCCCGCATAGGCGGGATGCGGGCCCGGGTCGCTGGGGTTGGTCTGCGCGACCAATTCGGCACTGGCTCCGAACACGAGTGCGGCGAGAAGAACCACAGGCAGTTGGCGCCGGGCAAATCGTGCTTTGAGGGGGACATCAGGAATCGACATCGGTACGTCACTTAGGGTCGGCATGCTCATCACCTCCATCGGCCGGCTTCGGGCTCTCCGCCCGACAGCAGACGCAATGGTACGCAGCACGGTGGCGAGGCGCACCCCCCAGAGAAGAAGGGTCTCACACCCGCGCAGGCGGGCTTCGGTGCGGTCGCGCCTAGACCAGAATGGCCGCCGGCTCCTCCAGCATGTCCTTCAGCGTGGCCAGGAAGGCGGAGCCTGTCGCCCCATCGATCACCCTGTGATCGCAGCTCATCGTAACGCGCATCCGACTCCCGACCACGACCTGGCCGTCCACGACGACAGGCGTCTCCTCCACACCACCGATGGCCAGAATGCCGGCCTCGGGCGGATTGATCACCGCAGTGAACTCGTGGATGCCGAACATGCCGAGGTTCGAGATGGAGAACGTGGCCCCCGTATACTCCTCGGGCAGGAGCTTCTTCTCCCGGGCACGGCCAGCCATCTCCCGGACCTCCGCACCGATCTGAGCCACACCCTTGGCGTCCGCATCACGTACGATCGGGGTAATCAGCCCGTCCTCCACCGCGACCGCCACACCCACATGCACGCGGTTGAAACGCCGGATGGAGTCGCCCAGCCAGTGGGCGTTGCAAGCGGGATGGCGCTTCAGAGCCGCCGCAGTGGCGCGAATGATGAGGTCGTTCAGTGAGACCTTGCGCCCCTCGGGCTCCAGCATGGCGTTGATGGTGAGGCGAGCTTCGATAGCCCGCGCCATGTCGACGTCGATCGTAAGGAAGAAGTGCGGAACCGGACCGATGGACTCGGTGAGGCGCCGGGCGATGGTCTTCCTCATCTGACTGAGGGCGACGTCTTCGTAGTCGGCGTCCGAAGCGGGTCGCGACGCGACAAGCGCCGGTGCGTGCGTCACTGCCGACGACGACGCCCGCGGCACGCCCCCAGTGATCGCCGCCTCGATATCTCGCTTGACGATACGGCCGGCAGGACCTGAGCCGGATACGGCCGCGAGGTCCAGGCCCGACTCGGCGGCCAGCCGCTTCGCGAGCGGTGATGCCTTGATCCTCCCGCCCTCGGCAGAGGAAGTCGGGGCGGGTTCAGCGGCCATCGGCTCGGGGGCCGGCGGCGCAGGTGCCTCGACAACCGCCACGTCGGTCTCTGTAGGAGCTGGCGCGGACTCCGTCACCTCAGGGGCAGGCTCCGGATTCGCCGCACCCGCGGTGAACTCCGAAATGTCCTCGTCGGGCCCCGCGATCACCGCGATCACGCTTCCGACGGGAGCCGTCGCGCCCTCGCCAACGAGGATCGACCGGAGGACGCCGTCCCCGCGAGCCGACAACTCCATGGTCGCCTTATCCGTCTCGATCTCGGCGATGACATCCCCGTTGGCTACCTCGTCACCTTCGGACTTGAGCCACTTCACCACCTGTCCCTCTTCCATCGTGGGAGAGAGAGCCTCCATGTGGACCTTAGTCGACATATAGAACCTCTTTGCACGCCTCGACGACGTGTTTGGCGCTCGGCTTGGTCCAGGCCTCCAGCTTCTTGTTGTACGGCATGGGGATGTCCGCCTGGGTGACGCGCAGAACCGGTGCATCGAGATCGTCGAACGCCTCCTCCATGAGAATGGAGACGATTTGCGAGCCGATGCCCGCGTAGGGCCAACCCTCTTCCAGATAGACCGCCCGGTGCGTCTTTGCGACCGTTTCCAGAATGGCGTCTACGTCGAGAGGACGGAGAGACCTCAAGTCCAGCACGTCGGCTTCGATTCCTTCCTTGGCCAGCTGGCCGGCCGCCTGTAGGGCAACGTGGACCATCTTACCGTGGGTGATGATCGACACGTCGTCCCCGGAACGCTTCAGGTCCGCCACACCGAGGGGCACGATGAAGTCGTCATCGTCCGGAACCTCGCCCTTCACGTTGTAGAGGAGCTCCCCCTCCATGAACGCGACCGGGTCGTTGTCCCGGATGGCGGCCTTGAGTAGTCCCTTTGCGTCCGCCGGCGTCGCGGGCGTTACGAGCTTCACTCCAGGGGCGTGTACATACCAGATCTCGCAGGCCTGTGAGTGCTGGGCGCCCAGTTGAAGCGCGGCGCCCGTCGGGCCCCGGAAGACCATGGGGACCCCGATCTGACCATTGCTCATGTGGAGCATCTTGGCCGCGCTGTTGATCACCTGATCGAGCGCCAGGATCGAGAAGTTGAACGTCATGAACTCTACGACGGGCCTGAGGCCCACCATCGCGGCCCCGACTCCCAAGCCCGTGAATCCGAGTTCGCTGATGGGCGTGTCCACCACACGCTTGTCCCCGAAACGCTCGAGCAGGCCCTTGGAGACCTTGTAGGCCCCATCGTACTCGGCCACCTCTTCGCCCAGGAGGAAGACAGTGTCGTCCCGCTCCATCTCCTCGGCGAGGGCCTGGTTCAGGGCCTCTCTATAGGTCAGTTCAGCCATTGGTCGCCCCCCGCTACCGCTCTCGGCCATCGAAGAACAGACGGCCGTGCGGGTTGATGTCGGAGTAGACGTGATCGTAGAGGTTGGCCGGATCGGGGTCGGGAGCCGCCTCGGCGAACTCATCCGCGGCATCGACCACCTGCTTGACCTCGGCGTCCATCGCTTCGAGCCCCTCCTGGTCCAGGAGTTCTGCAGCGAAGAGCCGGTCCCGCAGGATCTTGATCGGATCGGCATTCTCCGTCCGATCGTCGACTTCTTCCTTGGGTCGGTACGTGCCCGACACCGGGTCCGACATCGAGTGGCCCTTGAAGCGATAGCACTGCAGATCGACGAACTGAGGACCGGCCCCTTCACGCACCCGTGTGACGAGGTCGTCGAACGCAGTGAGCGTCGCCATGACGTCTTGACCGTCCACGACCGTCGCGGGGATCCCGTGAGACGAGGCCTTCGCCGCCATGTCGGTACGTGAAACCCTGGAGAACGCGGTGCCCATGCCGTACGAGTTGTTCTCCACGACATAGATGACCGGCAGGTTCCACACGGCCGCCATGTTCATGGACTCGTGGAAACCGCCCTGGTTCACGGCCGCGTCGCCCATGAAGCACATGCAGACCTGATCGCCGCCTCGGTAGTGAATGGCCCACGCCATGCCCAGAGCGAGACCGGTCTGACCGCCTACGATGCCGTGACCGCCCATGAACCCCATATCGGCGCCGAAGATGTGCATCGAGCCGCCCATCCCGCCCGACGCTCCGGCGGCCTTCCCGTACAGCTCCGCCATGACGGCCTCCGGCGTCAGACCCTTGGCGAGCGCCTGGGTGTGATCCCGGTAGGCGGTGATGACGTAGTCGTCTTTGCGAAGAGGCAGAATGCACCCGGCCGCGGTCGCCTCCTGCCCGATATGCAGATGACAGAACCCAGCGATCTTACCAATGGCGTATCCCTCCTCTGCCTTCTCCTCGAAGCGCCGATAGAGCAGCATCTCGCGGAGAATGTGCAGAAGCTGATCCTTCGCGAACCCGTCCAACTCGGCGTCCAACTCGGCGTCCAACTCGGCGTCCAGCTCGGCGTCCAACTCGGCGTCCAGCTCGGCGTCCAACTCGGGGCCCCCGTTGGTGGCCTTTCTCGTCGTCGTCTCGGCGTCGCTCATCGGTCCCACCCTATCGGGTCTCCGTGAGACCCCGACTCGGGCCGCTTTGGACGGCCCATCTCGAGTTGCACGAGTTCCAGACCCGGCAACACCTCGGCAGGAGCGGGGATGTCGGCCTCGAGCACACGTTGAATGCTGCCCACGGCGCCGGCCTCGACCTCTCGCGCCTGTTCCTTGGCATGATAGCTGGAGCGCACGAGCGGACCCGACTCCACATGCTTGAAGCCGTATGTCTCCTCACCCACGCGCTTCCAGTCCGCGAACTCGTCCGGCGTGACCCAGCGGGCCACGGGGATGTGCTGCAGAGAGGGACGCAGGTATTGGCCGAGCGTCAGAATGTCGACGGAGGCCTCGCGCAGATCCTTCATGGCCTGGTGGAGCTCGGCCTCTTCCTCTCCCATGCCGAGGATGATGCCGGTCTTGGTCAGCATGGAGGCGTCGATCCGCTTGGCCGCTCCCAGAAATGAGATGGAGCGCCAATAGCGGCCGCCGGGGCGGACCTCCGGATGCAGTCTCTCGACCGTTTCGAGGTTGTGCCCGAGGATGGCGGGCTTGGCCTCTTGCACCACCCGCAAAGCCTCTTCGTCACCCTTGAAGTCGGGTATGAGCACCTCTACCGAGCAGCCCGGGACCAAGGTGTGGATCCGACGGATGGTCTCGGCGTAGATACCGGCCCCTCCGTCCGGCAGCTCGTCACGGTTCACGCTCGTGATCACGACGTGCTCGAGCGACATGGTGCGCACCGACTCGGCGACCCGTCGTGGTTCGTCCAGGTCGAGCTCCGTCGGCAGCCCGTGAGCCACCGCGCAGTACTTGCAGGCGCGCGTGCAGACGTCCCCCAGAATCATGAACGTCGCGGTCCCAGCGTCCCAGCACTCGCCGATGTTCGGGCAGCCGGCCTCTTCACAGACCGTGTGCAGGGACTGGGTACGCATGAGACTCTTGAGACGCAGGTACTCGGACCCCCCCGGCGACCGCACCTTGAGCCACGAGGGCTTGCGGTCACGGATCGGGACGGTCTCCAAACCCTCATGGGCCTTGATCTTGGAGTGGCCCTTGGGTTTTACGACTCCCGTGTCCTTGCTACCCGGGGCATAACCCCCCGGCGCTTCGGTAAGAGTTCTCGACACCTGCGACCTGTATTTGGGGTGAATCGGAGGCGGGACCTAGATAACCCGCACTGGCCGAGCCAATAAAGAAAGCGTCTCCCTCAGGGCGTCACAACCCTATTCCGAGACTCCGCACGAGGTACCCCAGCCCGAACCCGACGTAGTTCCCGAGGGCGTACCCCAGGAGGCCCACCGCGATGCCGGGTAGGACCAACTCGTTCCATTCCCGCGAGATGGCGACGGCCACGGCACTGGAGGGTCCTCCGACGGAAGCCTGCGAGGCGACCGTGATGGTTGCGATATCCATGCGCAGGAGCCGGCCCACTCCATACACTACCATACCGTGCACGCCCACGACCACGACCGTATAGAAGAAGACCGCCACGCCCACCAGGAGAATCATGTCGATGCGCGAGTAGATCCCGATGACAACGAAGAAGAAGTGGAGTGCAAGCGTACCCAACTGCATGGCGCCCGGGGCGCTCCGGAAAGGCCCGACGTGCCCCACTACGAGCGCGAACGTCGTGAGCCACAGAACCGACGGAACGGCCGGTAGCAGAGCTCCCATCCAATCGGCCGCCACGAGCAGGACGAAGCCCACCGCCAAGAGCGAGGCGAGATCCAGGGTCGACAGCGGAGTCCTCGAGAAGAAGGGGTGGTCCACCTCGGTTTTGGACCCTTCGCCTGCCCCGGGAATCGGCGTCGGATAGAAGCGAATCAACCAGAGCGGCAGCACCAGGTTCACCCCCAACCAGATCGCCGTCATCGCGTTGTCGGCCGCAGTGGCCCCGGCAAACAGCACCTCAGGCAGACCCAGCCCCCTCCCCACGGCGACGAAGTTCACCCCACCACCGGAGTAGGTCCCGGTCAATGTGCCGGCCAGCTTCCAGGTCTCCGCCTCGAAACGCCCGGCGAAGATCAGGGCTCCAACGAAGGCGCCGAGGGCCGTTCCGGTTACGGCCAGCACGAACGCCCCTACCATCCGCCGGCCGGCCTTCTTGAGGTCGGCCAAATTGACCGCCAGAAGCAGCCCCGCGATGGCGAGCGACGTGACCGACCCGCTGATGGTCCCGTAGATCGGAGACGCGGCCGTCACGATCCCCAGGTTGGACAGGATGGCGCCGAACAGGATCGCGAGCAGGGAGGCACCCAGCTTGGACAGCGGCGCAATCTTGTGGTCGAGCAGGAACGCCAGCGCGGTCGCGGCAGCGATAACGGCTGTCAGCAGGAGCGGGGACTCGATCAACCGAGATCTCCGGCGCGGGCCCCATCGCCACCCGGCTGACCAGGGTCGTCGCCCGCGCGCGTCACATCCTCCTTGCGACGCTTGGGATGTGCGCTCGATCCCTTGGGCTGACAGTCCACGACGTGGGCGACCGCCTCGGCCGGGGAGTCGGTGACGAAGATCAGATCGAGGTCCTCCGGAGAGATCTTCTGCTCCCCGACCAGCCGCTCCTGCACCCAGGCCAGGAGTCCCGACCAATACTCCGTTCCGAACAGGACGACGGGGAAGTTCCGCACTTTACCCGTCTGGATCAGCGTGAGGGCCTCGAACAACTCATCCATCGTCCCGAATCCACCCGGGAAGATGACGAAGGCCTGGGCGTACTTCACGAACATGGTCTTCCGGACGAAGAAGTACCGGAAGTCCAGGCCGAGATCGACACACTCCTGATAGACGGGATCCGCATCGGTCAGCCGGGCGGATCCGAAAAAGGAAACGCACGGGCCGACGTTGCTCAGCTCCCCGAATCCCTCGACGAACTCACCCAGGATTCTGAAGACACGCCAAGACTCCTGACCCCCGCGGAGGAGCCCCCGCTCCTGAAGCTCATCGACGGTGGACTGAAGGAAGCGCTCGTCCTCCGTCTCTTTCGTGTGGGGTGGACGGGCCAGAACCGTCGGGTCCTTCGTCTCGCTGCTGTCGTCGCTCAAAGTCTCTCTACCTCGCTCTTCCGGAGAGCCAATCTCCGGTTCGACGGAGGGCATCTTCGTGCCGGTGAGGGGGTCGCCACCCCAGAATGTCGCGGGCGCGTTCGGAGCGATAAGGATTGTCCCGCAAGGCGAGCCGCGCCACTCGGGACGGGGCGAGCCCCTCTGCTCCGGAAACCGAGATACCTGCTACGTCCCCGAGTTGAGCCGCGCCCCGAATCAGACTGGCCGGCAGGTGTACGAATCGAGGAGATCGCCCGAGTCCGTTCGCGAGACCCGTGAGGAGTCCCTTCTGGGTCAGAGGATGATCCTCCGAAAGGTTGAACGCCTCACCGGCGCCCGTTCCGTCCAGCGCCGCCTCCACGCCCACCGACACGTTCCCAGCATAGACGACGGGTACGGTGTTCTCCCCTGATCCGAACACGGGCACCACCGGCCACCGCAGAAACCTGGCCAACCGGGGTGCGAACAACCGATCGCGCTCGCCGTAGACGACGGCCGGGCGAACGACCGTGACCTCGAGCCGTCCGGACTCGTGTACCTCCGTAGCGACCTCTTCCGCCATCCTCTTCGATCTCGCGTAGAGATCCCGGGGTCGAAGGTGGCCTTCGAGAGGTCCCGACTCATCCGCCTCTGCGGCGACCTGTCCGTAGACAGAGACCGACGAGATGTGGACGGCGTGCTCGAGCGCTGCACGCGCCGCACCCTCGAGCACGTTGCGGGTGCCGTCCACGTTGACGGCTCGCACGCTCGGCCACTCCGTACCGCTGTACACGACGGCCGCGCAGTGGACCATCCACCGGCATCCCTCCATGTGTGCTGCAAGCCGGTCGGGGTCGTCGCGGATGTCCCCCTCGGCAACGGAGCAGCCGATCTCTCTGAGCAGTCCGGTATTCGAGGTCGGCCGCTGTAGCGCGACCACCTCGTGCCCGGACTCGAGCAGCCGCTCAGCGATATGAGATCCCAGCAGCCCCGAGCCTCCGGTCAGGAAGACTCGCGCCGGCACCTGGACCCGTGGTGCCGGGGTCGGCGGGACCGGGGCGTCCACGCCGGTCAGTCGTTCCCGATCAGCACCTGGGCCGTCGCCCGCATGGTGGGGAGAAGAGCACCGTGGTCGTTGTACTCCGACAGGCCCTTGGCCATCTCGGCATCGTAGGCATCCAGCCAGCGCTGGTAGAACGCGCGTGCGCTGGCCGAGTCCCCGAGCGCCAGGGAGGCGTCGGCCGCTCCCGCCAGGCCCAACAAGTGCTCGGGCTGGTCGGCCAGGATCTCCTCGGCCGACGCCAGGGCGTCCTCGTTCAGCGACCCCTGTAGCCGGAGCAGGACCAGATGGAACTTGCCGTCCGCGTCGAGATCTTCGACCAACTCATGGGCGCCGATGGCCATCGGCAGGAAGTTGGTCACCTCTGCCATGTTTCCGGCCGAAGAAGCACTCATGACCCGGTTGAACAGCCGATCCGCAGCCTGCCGCGGCGACATGGTCGAGAGGTCGATTGCCGCAGCGTTCGGCGCCGGCGGCGGCGGCGGGGGCGGGGCCGTACGGCCCGGTCCGTAGACCGGATAGGCTACCACCAGGATCAGGCCGACCATGAGGGCTCCGGCCATGTACCAGACCGCTTGGTTGGCGGGACCCGATGCTGGTGCCCCCCCGGCCGCAGCCGGTCCGGCTTCTCCGCCCCCTCCGCCTCCCCCGGCGATCGCGGTGCCGCACTGGTTGCAGAAGCGAGCTCCCGGAGCCGATTCGTGACTGCACTTCGGACACTTCGCGGCTCCTTGGGCGGCTCCGCAGCTCGAGCAGAACCGGCCGCTCACCTCCGACCCGCAGTTCGTGCACTTCATGAAGCATCTCCGTCTGTGCGCGGCCTCTCGCCGTCGGACGGGTTCATCGCATTGAACAACATTCGCCACGTGGACATCGATTGGGCCCGATAGTTGGGTTGGAAGCCGATCAGCACCACGGACCCCCCGCCTACGGACGCCTCGACCGCGGCGGCTTTCCCGGCCAGGTGTTCCGGTCCGAGAATCCATCCGGATCGTACGGGATTCCCCTCGCTGTAGCGGGCGGTGACCCGAACCTCGGGATCCTGTACGTCGAACGCCCGGCTGCTACCCCAGTACCAAGCCGCGACCGACTCGTCCATCCCATCGTTCAACGGATGATCGGTGTCCAACTGCAGCTCCAGAATCGATCCGGGGACGTAAAACTCACGGGACTCGAGACGCTCAACGGCGTTCGAGATCCCGATGTCGAAGAGGTCCGCGACGAGCTCCGTCGCGGCCTCGATCGCCACGATTCGGCCACCCTCGTTGACGAAGGCCTCGAGCGCATTCAGGCCCTCCTCTCCGAGACCTCCCACGTAAGGCTCGGGGAGAGTCCCCGCCGAGATTCCCTGGGAGATCGACGTGGGGCTCTGGTCCTGGAAGACGATGACGTCGTAGTTCCTCCTGAGCGAACCCTCCCTGGCCCGGGCATCTCCCAGGGTGTCGTACTGCAGTCCGTGTTGGTCGAAGACCCAGCGAGTCCATCCACCTTCCATGGGCTCCTGCCGGGACTTGTACACGGCGATTCTCGGTGCGTCGTCTCCCTCCAACCCAGGTGGCAGGTTGAACGAGAACTCCGGTGTCGGTATCGCCTCGCCCCCGACGATGGCTTCCAATCCGGGCTGAACGCTCTCGACCGACACGGCCTCTATGTTCAAGAGGAGCGGCAGCGTATGCGCCGTCACATCGTAGGGCCTCCGCGGAGGACCGCCCGGATACTCCCGTAGGTCCGGGTAGTGCTGCACCTCGAGCATGGTCTGAGCGAACGACGCATAAGGCTGATTCATGGGAATCACGTAGGTCCCGGCGGGATACCGGTTCCCGTCGCCTTGGAACGCTCGTGACGCCTCGTGGACCTCGACGTCGCCCATGCGGAGGACACGGAGAGCGTATGCCAGGCCGTCAGGATTGGCCTGGTCGGCCGGGAGCACCCAGGCACTGGGCCACTCGTCCCACCCGTTCACCGCCCGCTCGTTGACCCGGTAGAAGTTCTCGAGCCAGAAGCGACGGTTCTTGGCCGCATTGCTGAGGAGCGCCATGGCCCCCGCATCCTGATACTCCACGATATCAGGGAGACCCCACTCTCCGCCCCTCCATGGGTCCGGGTAGTTGGCTGAGGCGACCGCGGCATCGTATCCCCGACCGCCGCCGACGCGATCCGGAGATATGTTCACCGTGGTAGCGAGCTGAGCCGAGGCCGTTTCGGACAGAATGCGCGCTCCCCCATGGTAGTGCTGATACGCACGGGCCGGGGTGAAGCCATCATAGATGGCATCGACGACTACTCCGGATTTGCCCTGAGACGTCAGTTCGGCGGCCATATAGGTGCCCAGCATGTTGACGGCCGTGACGAGGCCCGGATCCACGTTGTGCTCGATGGGATCGATGTACGGCGGGAAGAAGATGCGGGCACCGTTGCCGCCCATCTGGTGGACATCGTGCACGATCTGGGGATGCCACACGTTGTGGGCGCCCAGAACGGTGTGCTGAGTCTCCTTCTGAGTGAACGCGTACCAGTCCCTGTTGTTGTCGTGCCCCACGTAGTAGTGGTACAGCCAGGGCATGGGCGCCGCCTCGTACTCGGTGCCGAGCCACTGGTTGTACCAGTCGACGACCCACTCAGTCCCATCGGGGTTGAGAGACGGGATGTCCAGCAGGATGACGTTGTCCAGAATCTCCCGCACCTTCGGATCATCGGAAGAGGCGAGGCGATGAGCCAGCCGGGCTGCGGTCTGGGCACTCCCGACTTCCGTCGAGTGAATAGCGTGGGTGATGAGCACGACCGCCCGCCCCGTGTCGAGCAGGCGAGCGAGCTCGTCCTCGCCGGAAACCTGGCGAGGATCGGAGAGCTTCATCTGGATGGCATGGAGCTCGTCGATCCGGGCCTGATTCTCCTCGCTCGTGATGGTGAGCATCACGAACGGACGACCCATCGTGGTCGCCCCGAGGGTATCTACTTCTACGCGCTGACTCGTTTCCGCCAGTTTCTCGTAGTACGAAGTAAGTTGGGTCCAATTCGCCATCTTTCGCTCGTCGCCGATCGCGAAACCGAAGTAGGATCGGGGGGTCGGTACGCTCTGAGCCGCCAGGAGGCTCACCGCGACGAAGGAGAGGGCAGGGCCGGTCAGGAACCGGTAGGACATATCGTTTCCTCCAAGGATGTACAGCCGGAATGCACCGGGATCGTATCTACGAGCCATACGGGGGGCAACCTCCCCTGAAGGAGACGTTTTCGACGCCATGATTACCACGCTCGGCCCCTTGCTCGTGGCGGCCTCTCTCCAGGTTTCCACACCCCCTACCGTGCCGCAGGACACCTACAAGGACCAGGGAGTTCAGACGATTCTGGCCAGCGCCGCGGCGGCCCGCACCAGGGACATGGAGGGGATTCTCAGCTACGAGGGGCTGGCCCGCGAGAGGATCTACGTGGGCCTGAACGTGACGCGCTTCCGCCGCGAACGGGGCCTCTTCGACGGAGAGCGGGTGGCCCGGATACGCTGGGAGAGGGGTGGCGACCGGTACATCGAGTGGATCGGCGCGCGCTATCAGGTGCCCCTGGTCGGAAACAGCCCCGAGATGCAGGCCGAGATCAACGAAGACATCGGTGACGACCTCATGGACGAGCCGCCCGCAGCGCTGGAGTTCGATCCCTGGGACGACCGCATGCTCTTCGGGGACGAGTGGGTGCTCCATCCTCTCTCCGATTCGGCCGCGCTGCACTATCGATTCGGCTCGGGCGACACCCTACGCCTGTCGCTCCCGGATCGTCGGCTCACGATGATCGAGGTACAGGTCGAGCCACGACGGCCGGACATACACCTGGTGGCCGGCTCGCTCTGGTTCGATCAGGACTCGGGTAGTCTGGTCCGTGCGAGCTACAAGCCCGCGCGACCGTTCGACCTCGACCTCATGGAGCCGGAGGACGCAGAGGAGGTGCCGGGCCTTCTAAAGCCCATCACGGCCGAAATCGAGTACGTCACCGTGGAGTACAGCCTCCACGAACTCCGCTACTGGCTCCCGCGGCGCTTTGCGTTAGAGGGCGAGGCCACCCTTGGGCGGTTTCTCGAGATCCCGCTGACGGTGGAGTGGACCGTGGGCGGGTACATTGTGAATGAAGAGGAATCGGAACTGCCCATCGTCGGGCCTCTCCCCCCCGGGTGGACCCGAGGCGAGCACCGAAGGGATCGGGACGGGCAGGTCAGCTACGTGACCATCCTCATGCCGCCCACCGACTCGATCGTCAACTCTCCCGAGCTGTCGGAGGCCACCGTAGATCGCGCTCCCGCAGCCTTCAGTGACAGTGAGATCGACGAGCTCAAGGGCGAACTCGAAGACCTGCTGCCATCGCAGGCTCGACCCGGCCCCGAATGGGCCTGGGGCCTCCGCGAAGGGATGGCCCGTTACAACCGCATCGAGGGGCTGAGCCTCGGTACGTCAGGCACCCTACCCCTTCCGAGTCGCTTCAGCGTACGCGCGGAGGGACGGATCGGTACCGCAGACTGGGAGCCGAGAGGAGAGGTCACCGTGTACCGCGGCGAGCCCGACCGGGGATGGGCCATATCCGCCTACCGACGGCTCGACTACGGTTCGGACGGGGCACGGCCTCTCGAGTTTACTCGGTCCTTCAACAACCTGTTGGGGGGCCATGACCAGGGTGCCTTTTTCGACGCGTTCGGAGCGGAGCTCAGCCTCGTGTCGTCAGGGCGTTCGTCGCGAAGGACGATGAGGTTGTTCTTCGAGGAGCATCGTGCCGTGTCCAAGGGAACCGACTTCTACCTCCAGCGCGCGATCGGGCCCGACGACCACATGCCGGAGAACATCTCGGCAGTCGAGGGTTCCGTGTACGGGGGAGAGGTGGGGCTCCGCGGGCATCGCGGTGTCGATCCCGCCGCGCTCATGCTCTCGGGCCGTGTCGTGCTCGAGGGCGGAGCTGGTGACCTTCGGGATAGGACAGGCGATATCGAGTATTGGCGCTGGCTGGCCAGCGGCACACTGTCCCACCCGCTGCCGTTCGACCTGGTCGGAGCCGTCGAGGGCGGCATCGGCATGGCAGCCGAAGACACCCCCGTCCAACGGCACTTCTATCTCGGAGGACCGGAGACCTTCCGGGGCATGTACACCGGGGATCTGACAGGGACGGCATTCTGGTTCGGAAGGGCCGAGGTCGCGACCAACTTCCCGGCGGTCCGGGTCGTGGGCTTCGCCGATTTCGCCTGGGTCGGCCCCGAGGAGCGATTCGACACGGAGGGGTACGCGTCATCGGCGGGGATCGGTGCTTCGCTGCTCGATGGCCTCGTACGATTCGACCTGGCCCACGTCCTCAAAGGTGGAGACGGGACTCGGCTGCACATCTACTTCGACGGACTGTTTTAGAGTCAGAGACCCGTCGGCGCGTCAGAGACACGTAGGCGCGTCGATGAACTGCCAGGTGAGACCGAAACGCTCCTCGAGGTGGGCGCCGAGGGCCTTCACACCCCATGTCTCCGTCGCGTAGTGGCCCGCGTATAGGGTGTTTACCCCGTACTCCATGGCGTCGTTGAAGGTGTGGTGAGACCCTTCCCCGGTCAGGAGTGCATCCAAACCGAACTCAGCGGCATCGGGAATCAGGCTCGCAGCAGCGCCGGTGACCACCCCGATTCGATAGACGTGTTCGGGGCCCCCAGGGATGAGACGAACGGGGCCGCCCACCACCTCTGAAACCCGCGTGACCAAGGCCTCCCGGTCGACGTCGACCTCGCACCACCAGCCGATCTCACGCCCCTCCTCGCCTCCGAAGCGCCCGGCGGGCTCCCAACCCATCTCTTTGCACAAGACGGCGCAGTTACCGACCTCGACGTGGGCGTCGAGCGGTAGATGGCAACCGTAGAGGGCGGTCCCGCCCTGGATGAGCGAGCGTACCTTCCTGAACCTGCGCCCCGTGATCGGGGTCTGCCCATCCCAGAAGAGACCATGGTGCACAATGAGCAGGTCCACGCCGGCTTCCACCGCTTGGACGATCACGGCCTCGCTGGCATCCACGGCCACGGCCAAACGCTCGATTTCGGTCGGCCCCTCCACCTGCAACCCGTTGTGGGCCAAAGCGTGATCCGGAAACCCTTCCACCTCCAGGTACTCCGCCAGGTATTGGAGCAAAGATTCTAATTTCATGTATGGAGGTCTTCACAATGTGGAAAAGTGCCGTGGTTGGCTCCATTCAAAGGTGTGCCGGGTGACGTTAGGCTACCGTAACCCATTGTGCCCCACCGACATAACTTGAATATCCACCATTGTGGGAAAGCTACGTGGGTCGAGTGATCGGAGGGGACGGCGGCACCTGAGCCGAACGACCCTCGCCTTGAGCCGGTCCTTGAGCCGGTCCTTGAGCCGGTCCTTGAGCCGGTCCTTGAGCCGGTCTTTGAGCCGGTCCAGACTGGGACGGACCCGGTCCGGGTGACGTCTGCGGCGCTGTCTGGGGCGACGCCTGAGAGGGCGACGAGGGCACGGCCCCAGCGGTCGAAGCCCCAGCGGTTGAAGCCCCAGGGCCCGACGGCGCTGACCGGGCCGGAGACGCTGACACTGCAGAACCGCCCCCGTGGGTCACACCGCCTGAAACCCCAACGGTTGAAGCCCCAGCGGTTGAAGGCCCAGGGGCTCCCTGGCCTCCGACCCCACCCTCCGACGCTCTCGGAGTGGCGACCGCCGGTCTGGCCTCGGGCTGGGCCTCGCCTACGGCGACCTTCCCCTGGACCGAAGCACCCTCCTCGAGCTGCATCCGCAGCGCCTCGATCTCGCCCGAAATCTGACTGGTGGACTGCAGCTCGAGTCGCGACTGGGCGTGAACCGACCCCAGCACCCGACCTGAGATAACGGCGTCCTGAGTGTAGATGTTACCATCGACGAGTCCCTCCTTGCCGATGACGACAGCCTTTCCGGCCCGAACGTTACCCTGGACGGTACCCTCGATCCGGAGCGCGCCATCCGTCTCACAATCGCCGGTCAGCGTCATGCCCACCCCGATGATGGAGATGACCGCCTCGGGGGCTGTGGTGTGGTTGTTGTTCCTGTCGTTCTTGGCCATAACGCCCGCTCTCCTGGCTGATTCTAAGGCTGTTGAACCAACTCGAGGGGATCAACCGCCGCTCCCTCGAGCAGGATTTCGAAGTGGAGGTGCGGAGCGGTCGACCGTCCTGTCGATCCGCTGAACGCGATCACTTCGTTTTTCCGAACGTCCTCTCCAAGCTCCACCGCCGTGACCGAGGCATGAGCGTAGAGGGTCTCGTATCCGTTTCCATGTCCTAAACGAACATACAACCCATACGTGGCATCCTCACCCACGTCGAGTACCTGGCCCGCGCCGGCGGCTCGAATATATGACCCCGTGGGGATCGCGATGTCCAGTCCCGGATGGGCTCGCCCTTGGTCATCCAACAGCCCCTGCGTGACGAATCCACGCTCCGTCAGAGGCCAGCTGTCGGGAACCCCGGCACCGCTCTCGTCTCGGGCTGACGATCGACTCAAGGAGGCCGGGGGAGGTAGCCAGAGCTCCGACGGCGCACCGGCTCCATCCGGTGCGAACAGCGCACGGAGGCCCTCGTACTGCTCCTCCAAGGCGTTGATCTGCCGAATGAGAGCCGGAAAGCGGGCCCGCTCGGCCTGCAGGGCCGCAACCTGCGCTTCGAGTTCGACCACATGAGAGACCCGAGCCGCCATATAGGCCCACGTGGCGACCACAAAGAGAAGGATGACGCCGAGCCCGATGGCCAGACCCCTGAGGATCCGAAGCCGACGGTAACCGATCTTGTAAGAACGACTCTCGGCGGAGTCGGGAATGAGGACGATCCTCAGGAGACGATCACTCAAGACACAACCTCGGACGCGTCACGCCCGGTAATGACCTCGAAGACACGCTCGAAGTCCTCTGCATTCCGGTACGGAATCTCGATGACCCCCGTTCCCGCCGAACCCTGTCGGACATGAGCCTTCGTGGCCAGGGCCGAGCGAAGCTCCTCCTCGAGCGCCCGAACTACGGGATCCCGCGCCTCGGTGGACCGAGGTCCGGATTTCTTCTTCGGCGGACCCCTCCGCACACGCCGCTCCACCTCTCGCACCGACCAGCCCGATTCGACGGTCCGGCGAGCGAGCTCAGCCAATTGGATGGGGTCGCTGACGGCCAGCAACGCGCGGGCGTGACCGGTGGCCAGATCCCCTTTCTCCACCAACTTGCGCACGGATACGGGGAGTTGGAGCAGGCGGAGCATGTTCGCCACGGTCGATCGGCTCTTCCCGACGGACTTGGCGATCGCACCGTGGTTCAAACCGTGTTGCGCCTCCAATGCCTGGTAGCCCTCGGCCTCTTCGATGGGGTTCAGGGCCTCGCGCTGGAGGTTCTCGACGAGCGCCAACACCAGGAGCGTGTCATCATCGACCTGGCGCGTGAGAGCAGGCACATCGTCCCAGCCCAAGCTCCGAACTGCGCGAAGACGGCGCTCACCGGCGACCAGTTCGTACCGATCCGGTATGCCCGGGGCAGGGCGGACCAACAGAGGCTGGAGAAGCCCGTTCTCGTCGATGGATCGCGCCAGGTCCTCGAGATCGCTGTCGGAGAACGTCCGCCGGGGCTGCTTGGGATTGGGGACGATGGCCGACACAGGCAAGCGAGGCGCCTCGGCACCGGTGACCGCAGGATCCATGTAGTCGCCGAGCAGGGCCCCGAGGCCTTTGCCCAACCGGTCCTTCTTCACGGGGGGAGTCACTGGCCTTGGGCCTCCAATGGATGAACGACTGACACGACTCTACGCCGCTGCCGGCCCGCGCCCGACCAGGAGCTCTTTCGCGAGAGCCAGATAGCTCTGGGCTCCTTGTGACAGCACGTCGTACTGCACGATGGGCTGACCGAACGACGGGGCCTCGGCCAATCGGACGTTACGGGGGATGGCAGTGCGATACACACGATCCTGGAAATACTCACGGGCCTCGGCGGCGACCTGGCGGGACAGATTCAGGCGGCGATCGAACATCGTGAGAAGAACACCTTCGATCTCGAGAGCGGGATTCAGGGCCCGCTGAACGAGCCGCACGGTGTTCAGAAGCTGACTCAGGCCCTCGAGAGCGTAGAATTCGCATTGTATCGGGATCAACACGGAATCCGCCGCCGTCAACGTATTGAGCGTCAACAAGCCCAGGGAAGGGGGGCAATCCACGAGGATGTAGTCATACTCCTCGCGAATCGACTCCAAGGCTCGTCGGAGGATGGTCTCCCGACTCAGAGCTCCCACGAGCTCGATTTCCGCCCCCACCAAATCGCGCGTGCTCGGCATCAGATCCAAGAAAGGGAACTGCACCGACTTGATAATGGCCTCCTCAGCCTCGCGTCCGCCGATGAGGACGTCATAGATCGTGAGGAGGTCTGGACCGGCCGAAATACCTAGGCCGCTACTGGCATTTCCCTGGGGATCCATGTCGATGACCAGCGTACGACACTCGGCTACGGCCAGCGAGGCGCCGAGGTTGATTGCGGTGGTGGTCTTACCGACCCCGCCTTTTTGGTTGGCGATTGCGATGACGCGTGACATGCACGGACCGTTGGGATGTGAATCCTTCGGTGAGGTCGGGAATATACGGCCTGCGAGACACACGGTAAAGCAAGGCTGCACTGGTTCCGCAGGCGCCCGACGGATGATAGATTCAGGGCCTTGAGGGGCCCGAGACATGGGCAGTCTCCTCCCTGAGATTCGCTATGAGGCTGAGTGTCTGACATGATCCGCAACTGTCGTGCCGCTGCCCGATCAACCGCTTTGTGGCTGGCTTTTCTCGCGTTGGGATGCGGCGGTGGCGGTGACACCAGCAACCTGGTAAGCCCTCAGTTCGGCCCGGATTTCATGGTCGGGAATTGGATCGCCGAATCCATGGTGGTCACAAGCCTGATCAACCCCGAGGTCTCGCCCGACATCGTCGCACCCCCCCTCAATGCCGCGTTCACCCTGAACGTGCAGCCGTCGGGCCGATACACCGCCATTCTCTCGGGATACGGCCAATCATCGAGTGAGTCCGGGATGCTTACGGTCGAAGGATCGGAGATCGTGTTCAACCGGGAGCTCCCCACGTCGGGTGAGTCCCGAGCTGCTTGGGAGCGGGAAGGCAACTCCGTGATCTTCTCCGGAGGCACAAACTTCGACTTCAATCTCGACGGCACGACCGAGGCGGCGACCCTTCGAACCGTGTTGGTGCCCCGGTAGGACCCCACTTACCCGTAGTTGCTTGCTGTTCCACGTGAAACAGAATGCGGGTGTTTCACGTGGAACAGGCCGGATCTGCCCGTGTTACGCCGCCGCCTCGAGTTCGTGGGCCGCAAGTCCCATCTACGGGTTTCCCCGTTGACAACCATGCGGCCGACACCAATATTGCTACGGGAATTCCCGTAAACAAGGAGAACCAGTGCCGCCAGAGTCGTTTACCCCTCGCGAGTTGGACGTGATGTCTATCCTCTGGGACCTGGGCTCGGCGACGGTCGCCGAAGTCAGAGAGCGTATGGTGGACTCGCTCGCATACACGACGGTCCTATCCGCCCTTCAGACGCTGGAAGAGAAGGGCTACGTCCGACACGAGGCGGAGGGCCGCGCCTACCGCTACCACCCTACTGTGGACTGGCAGACCGCCGGGGGACGCGAACTCGGCCGTCTGCTCAAGAAGATATTCAAGGGTTCGCCCGAGCTTCTTCTCGTAGAGCTCGTCTCCGACCGGCGCATGGATGAAGAGCAGCTCCGGCGCATTCGCCAGCTCGTAGACGAACGACTGGGCGATGATCCAACGGAAGAGGAGGACTGACGATGTTGAGCCTGATGATCTACGTGACTGCGGTGACGCTCCTCCTCGCCCTCGCAGCCTTCACGTGCGAACGGGCAGTGCGCGGACTCCTCTTTTTCACCCGCTGGATCTGGGCAGCGGCCCTCGCCACATCGCTGGGGTTCACCCTGCTGGTATTCCCTTGGCCTGGAGGCTCGTCTACGCCTGTAGACGTCGTCGGTCCGGACGCCGCTGGCGGTCCTGTTGCGGCGTCGCTCACAGAGTTGACCTCCAGCTTTGTCCTTCCTGCCGGCCTCGACCCCTACGCCGCCGCAGTCTGGGGAACTCTGTCTCTCGTGGTGGGCCTGGTGCTCCTCTGCGCCCATGTCGGCCTTTCATCCGAGCGCTCCACCTGGACTCGGATGAAGCTCGGAGACCGAGACATCCTCCTGGCGGAGAATTTTGGGCCCGGAGTCGTTGGACTCGTCAGATCGGCCATCGTCATGCCTTCATGGGCACTCGAGATGCCCGCGCCCGAGCAGGAACTCATGCTCCAGCACGAATCGGAGCACCGAGCTGCGGGTGATGTGTGGTTAACGTCATCAGCCCTCTGGCTGCTGGTCATGCTCCCTTGGTGCGTTCCCATGTGGTGGATGGTCCGTAGGCTTCGGTTGGCTATCGAAATCGACTGCGACCATAGAGTCCTTCGCCGTTCGTCAGAGGTGAGGCCGTACGCAAGCCTTCTGGTCGAGATCGGTGCCCGAAGGATGACCTCCCCGGCCGGCGTTTTGGCGTTCGCACGCCCCGCACCATTCCTCGAAAGGAGGATTCGAGCCATGACAGACAACCCAGATCCCCACTACGGCCGAGCCCTCGGCATGACCTTCCTCGCGGGTTTGTTGGTCGTGACCGCTTGTCAGATGGAACAGCTACCGACCACGCCGCCACAGGCCTCCGTTGTCGCCCAGGACGGACCCTACTTCACGCCTATGACGGTCCGGCCCGAAATCACCAATCGCCGTGAGGTGATTCAGGCCATGATGGGAGCGTATCCCCAGGTACTCCGGGATGCGGGGGTTGGTGGACAGACCTTGGTTTGGTTCCACATCGACGAAACGGGGAGGACCATCGAGAGCCGCCTGTCTCGGACCAGTGGGCGCGACGCCCTCGACGATGCCGCCCTGGAGGTCGCCCGCGTGTATAGGTTTACCGGGGCACTCAACAAGGACGAACCCGTGAAGGTCTGGGTGCAGATTCCCATCACGTTTGAGGTTCGGTAAGTCCAACACGGAGACACCATGGCACGCGACATCCCGACCTGCCTTACACTCCTGGCGCTCGCACTCACGGGCGCGGGGGTGGAGGCCCAGCCGCTCGCGGACCGGCTCGACGAGGTGGCAAAGGAGGCCGACCTCAGCGGCTCGATCATCGTCACCAGGGCCGGTGAGACCGTGCTGTCTGCAGGATACGGGATGGCCAACCTCGAGCTGGGTGTGCCTAACGCGCCCGGCACGAAGTTCCGGATCGGATCCATCACCAAGCAGTTCACCTCGATGGCGATCATGATTCTGCAAGATCGAGGACGGCTCCGGGTCCAGGATCGCGTGGGGGATCACCTCCAGAGCGTCCCCGAATCATGGCAGGCGCTGACCCTCCATCAGCTTCTCACGCACACATCCGGCATCATGCACTCGTGGGCGCTGCCCGGTTTCGCGGAGACGATGGCGGTGCCGACCACCCTGGACGAAACGTTAGAGCGGTTCTTCGAGCAGCCGCTCGTCTTCGCGCCCGGGACCGACTACCGGTACAGCGGGGTCGGGTATTTCCTGCTCGCCAAGGTCGTCGAGGAGGTTTCAGGACAGCCCTACGAGGCCTTTCTCGACGCCGAGATCTTCACGCCAAGCGGCATGCGCGATTCGGGGGCCGACGTCCCCGGGCCGCTTCTGCGTGATCGTGCGTCAGGCTACGTCCGAAGTGAGGATGGGACGATCGAGAACGCATCAGACATCTTCCTGGCCATCCTCACCGGCGGCGGAAACCTCTACTCGACGGCCGAGGACCTGGCCCGATGGGATGTCGCACTCTCGTCCCACTCCTTCGTATCGGAGGCCGCCTATGCAGCCCTGTACCGGCCCGAGAGGGAGTCGTACGGCTACGGCTGGCGGATCGGGCAGCTACGCGGCCACCGCACGCTCGCCCACGGCGGGGGACTACCGGGCTTCAACGCGTTCATCCTACGGATTCCCACCGAGGAGATCTGCGTGGTCGTGTTGACCAATCAGACACCGGGCCAGGAGATAGATGGTGAACGACTCGCGAAGGCTGCGCCGGTGGCGCGGGCGCTCGCCAACACCGTTCTGGATGAGTCGAGTTCATCGAGGGACTGAGGCAAGCCAACCCTCAATCGCCGGTCACCTCACCGGTCGCCTCGCCGGTCACCTCGCCGGTCACCTCGCCGGTCACCTCGCCGGTCACCTCCAGCACACGCCGACTCCGCCATCGTCGAACCTCGAGGATCAGGTTCTGCAGGTCCGACGGAGACACACCCGGTATCCGTGCCGCCTGCGCCAAGGACTCGGGCCGGATCCGGGCGAGCTTTTCTCTCGCCTCGGACGACACGTTCACGAAATCGGCGTACGGGAGGTCGTCCGCCAAAACGAAGTCCGCCTGTTCCCGTAGCCTCTCCGCGCGCTCGGCCTCGCGTCGCACATACCCTTCGTACTTGAGCTCCACCTCGACCGCCGCCACGGCATCTACCTCCAGGGCGGGATCGAACGGAGCGCCTCCGGCCACGGCCAGGCCGCTCGCCGGAACCTGCGGCCGCTTGAGCAGTTCGGCCGCTCGCACCGACTGCTCGATCGGAGGCGTGTCGACGTGTGCCAGCAGCGGATTCACCTCCGACGGCTTCACCACGGTCTCGACGAACCACTGTCGGATGCCGTCTTCTCGCTCCACACGACGGTCCAATGCTGCCTCTTGATCCGTCGTCAAGAGACCGACATCCCGCGCGAGCGGCCCCAGCCGACGCGCCGCATTGTCCTGTCGGAGCATGAGCCTGAACTCGGCCCGTGACGTGAACAACCGGTAGGGTTCGTCCACACCCTTGGTGATCAGGTCGTCGATAAGCACCCCGATGTACGCCTGGTCCCTCTCCAGGATGAGCGGAGCCCTGCCGAGCGCGCTCAGTCCGGCGTTCGCCCCGGCGATCAATCCCTGACCGGCGGCTTCTTCGTATCCGGTCGTTCCGTTGATCTGTCCGGCGAAGTAGAGGCCTGGGACTTCGCGCACCTCGAGCGTATGACGGAGCTGGTGGGGCGGGAAGTAGTCGTACTCGATAGCGTATCCGACCTTCGTGACCTCGACACGTTCGAGACCCGGGACGGTTCTGAGGAAGTCGACCTGCACCTCGGGCGGTAGAGACGTCGACAGCCCGTTCACATAGAGCTCCGTCGTCTCCAGTCCCTCGGGTTCCAAGAACACCTGATGTCGGGGAGAGTCCGGGAAGCGAACGATCTTGTCTTCGATGGAAGGGCAGTATCGGGGTCCCCTTCCGGAAATTTCACCGCCGAACAGCGCGCTGCGCTCCAGGTTGTCCTGGACCACCCTACTCAGGTCCTCTCCGGTCCATGTGATCCAACATGGACGCTGGTCGGGGACACTCTCTTCGGCATACGCGGAAAACCGGAAGTCCTCCGGATCGCCGTCCTGCCTCTCGACCCGGGAGTAGTCCACGGTTCGGCCGTCGATGCGCGGGGGCGTGCCCGTCTTGAAACGGGCGATCTCCAGGCCCCGAGCCTCCAGTTCTTCGGCCAGCGCTATGGAAGGAGCTTCACCCGCGCGACCCGCCCCCAGTCCGGCCTCACCACCAATGTGAATTCGGCCGCGTAGGAAGGTGCCGGCGGTCACCACCACCCTCTCCGCCCGGAAGTCCAAACCCCCACGCGTGCGCACTCCCTTTGCCCGGTCCCCCTCGATGAGCAGCCCGGTCACCATCTCCTGGAAGAGCGCCAGGTTCGGAAGCGCGTCCAGCACTCGCCGCACGGCCCTCGGGTAGAGACCTCTATCGCACTGGGCACGCGGGCCCCAAACGGCGGGTCCCTTTCGTCGGTTGAGCATTCGGAACTGGATCCGCGAGGCATCGGTGGCACGTCCCATGACGCCACCCAACGCGTCTACCTCCCTCGCCACCACGCCCTTTGCGATCCCACCAATCGCCGGATTGCAGCTCATCTGTCCGACCCGGGAGAGGTCGGGCGTGATCAGCAGGGTCCGAGCGCCGATTCGGGCCGCAGCGGCCGCCGCTTCTGACCCGGCGTGACCTCCACCAACGACGATCACGTCGTAGCGTTCGCCGCTCATCGGCACCACACTACGATCATCAGAAGAGCCTTGAGCCCGAGACGATCTCGAAGTCGTCCGGCAGGGACCGGTCCGACGCCACCCGTGCCACTCGGTCGACTCGGGACCCGGGGGGTCCGTCCACCAAGTAGGCCTCGAGCCGCTCGACCGAATCGATGTCGCCCACGGCATGCACCTCCACGCTTCCGTCCCTGCGGTTCAGGACCACACCCCGAAGCCCGAGTTCGGTCGCCATCCGGCGTGTCCACCACCGGAAACCGACGCCCTGGACACGGCCCTCGATCCGGAAGCCCAACTGCAGAGCTGTGTGCTCGTCCGTCATCATTTGCCGATACAGAAGTCACGAAACACCCGGTCCAGAACCTCGTCGTGGGATACCACTCCGAGCAACTCCTCCAGCGCCGTCTGGGCAGGTCGAAGATGCGTCGATGCCAACTCAGCCGGCACCGCGTCCGTCAGCGCCGTGATGAAACCGGCCACATGGTCCCGGGCCGCACGGATTCCCTCCCGGTGCCTCGCACGGGTCAGAGCGGGCACGGTGACGCCGGTCTGAACGAAGCCCCGATACACGAGCGTGGGAAGCACCTGTCGAAGGCGAGCCAGGCCAGTTCCATCCAGCACGGAGATCTCGACGCTCTCGCCCGAGGGGGGGGTGCCGTCCGAGTTGGCACCCTTATCAGACGCGAGATCGGTCTTGGTGCGAAGGACCACGACCGGCACGTCTCCCAGGTCCCCGAGGAATTCCCTCTCGTCAGGGAGCAGGGCGCGGCCGCTCTCCACGCAGAAGAGCACCAGGTCCGCGCGATCGAGATAGCGCCTCGCCACCTCGATGCCCAAGCGCTCCACGGTCTCTTTTGTATCCCGGATGCCCGCCGTGTCGACCAATCGAAACGGGAAACCACCCAACGACACGACGGACTCCAGAGCATCTCGGGTGGTGCCCGGAATCTCCGTGACGATCGCTCGATCCTGACCGAGCAGCGCGTTGTAGAGACTCGACTTGCCGGAGTTGGGCAGGCCCGCCAGAACGGTGAGCGCCCCCTCGCGGAGCAACTCGCCCTCGGGTGCCGTACTCAACAGCGCGTCCAGGTCGGAGAGTAGGACCCTCGCCTCTTCAACGACGCGCTCCAACGAAACAGGCGCCTCGTCCTCTTCGGGAAAGTCGATGTGATGGACCAGGAGGGCCTCGACGGCGACCACCTGCTCCCGCAGCGCCCCGATCCGCGTACTGAGCCCCCGATCCAACTGGAAGAGCGCGCTGTCGTGGAGCGCACGGCTGTGTCCCTCCACGAGGTCGAGCACCGCCTCGGCCTGCACCAAGTCCATCTTGCCGTGCAAGACCGCCCGCCGCGTGAACTCCCCGGGCTCGGCGACACGCGCACCGGCGGTCTGGCAGGCCTCGAGCACGAGAGCGGGCACCAGCCATCCCCCGTGACTCGAGATCTCTACGACGTCCTCGCCGGTGTAGCTGTCGGGTGCCGGGAAGGTGGTGACCAGTGCGCGATCCAGCAGCCCGCCCGAATCAGGATCTCGCAGCTCCAAGAGGCGCGCGGTACGGGGCGTTCCCGGGTCGGACTGATCGGGTGTAAGCACCCTGAGAATGTCGAAGGCCCGGCTTCCCGAGAGCCTCACCATCGCGACTGCGCCCAACCCCGGGGCGGTCGCCACCGCGGCGATGGTGTCCACCGCCAGGTGCTCAGTCACCGCTGGTAGCGGGCTTCAGGGGGGGCTGCGCCTTGAGCTTCTGTCGCTCTTTGGCGATGAAGTACTGCTGGGGTAGCGTGGCCAGGTTCGCGGTCGCGTAATAGAGGTTCAGACCCGACGCGAAGTTCAGGAAGATGAACGTCATCATGATCGGCATCATCCACATCATCATCTTCATCTGCGGGTTCGGCTCCGGCATCGACCGTACCGAGATGAACTGCATGAGGAACATGGATGCGCCCAACAGAACGGGCAGGATGTAGAACGGATCGGCCGCCGACAGGTTCGGGAGCCAGAGGAAGCTCTCGCCCCTGAGCTGGATCGTGTTCTGGAAGATGAAGAAGAGGGTGATGAGGACGGGCCAAGGCAGCAGCATCGGCAGACACCCGGCAAGCGGGTTGAAGCCATGCTCCTTGTACAGCTTCATCATCTCCTTCTGAAGCTTCTCCGGTTGGTCCTTGTACTTCTTCTGGATGTCCTGCAGGAGCGGCTGCACGGCCATGTTGCGCATCTGCGCCCGCATCGCCTTCTGGTTCAGCGGGAACAGCAGCACCCGCATCATCACGCCGAAGATGATGAGCACCCAGCCGTAGCCGACATTCAGCCTGGAGTGTAGGAAGTTGAGGACCGCCAGCACGATCACGACGACGGGTCGGACGACCACGCGCATCCAGCGATACCCGAAGGGATTGGCCTCCTCCAGCCCGTTGCCGTAGACCGTCAGGAGCTCTCGCTCCTGAGGGCCCATGAAGAGCCGATAGCTCGTGGACCCGGTCGCCCCGAACGGCTGGGTCACGGAGACCTCAGCCTGGTCCTCACCGAGCGCCGGACTCGCCATCAGGCCACCGAGGTACTGCTCCTCGTTGCCCGTTCCCGGCAATACGGCGAAGAGGAAGTACTTGCTCTTCAGCGCCGACCAGAGGAGCGGACCCTCCACCAACTGATCCTCGTCCACCTTGCGCATCGGCTCCGCCTGGATGCCTTCACGGAGGTGATTCGTCACGTAGCCCATGATGCGTGACTCGTCTGCCTGCCTCGCTTCGTTGTACGCAAGGCCGGTCCCCATGTCCGTCACCAGGAGCGACCGATCGACGCCGCTGAGGTCCGTCCGGACTCCGATCTCGTACGAACCCGGATCGAAGGTGTACGTCGTCTTGAACGTGACCGCTCCGGATGGGTGTCGATAGGTCAGTGTCAGGGTCTTCGGACCACCCCCCTCGGTCAGGACGAGTCCCTCACGGGGTACCACCTCGAAGGGGAGATTGTGTAGATCCAGACTGCCTCTGTCGGCCTGGATCTCGACGCCCAGCGCACCCGTTCCGTCCTCGTGGAAAAGCTCTACCGGTCCTTCATTGGCGAACGATGGGAATTGGAGCAGCCGTGCCGACGTCAAACGACCGCCGTAGTTGCTGAACGTGAATCTGTAGAGTGGCCCCTCGACCACGATCGCCTCGGCTGGAACCGCGGCGGGCTGCTGGAGGGGCGCCGGCGGGGGCGGCGGCGGCGCAGCCTCGGTCGGCACGCCTTGTCCGGCCGGCTGCTGCAGCGGATCACTGACAATGGCCGGTACGGCGTCGGTCTGTGCTTGGCCGGGGGCGACGAGCTCGGGTGGCGGCGTGGCCTCGGGCGGAGCCTCCGCAGAGGTCACCGAGTCACCCACAGCCGGTTGGAGATCCTCGGGCGGAATGGGCGGGAAGAGAAGGTTCGTCCCGACAAGGACGAGGATCATCAGAGAGATCGCGAGAAGGAACCGCGCTTCCTGTTTCATCTACCCCACACTTCCGCGTCGATTCAACTGAGCAACCTCGAGATCATCCGGCACGGGGTCGTGGCCCCACCCTCCGAACGGCCGGCATCGCAGGATTCGTTTGATCGCGAGCCAGGTTCCACGCGCCGGACCGTAGCGCTCCACGGCCACGGCCGCGTACTCGGAACAGGTAGGTGAAAACCGGCATGAAGCACGGGTGAACGGCGAGATCCCTCGCTGATAGAACCGGATCATCCCGAAAATCATTCGCCCGAACACAGGTCCTCCGTCACCGCCTGAAGCTCTGCCTTGAGAGTACGGAAGCCGGCAGCATAGGCTTCTCTCCGGGCTCGCACCAACACGTCGAAGGCAGTCCCCGCTTCGTCGAGCCGCGGTAGCACCCGGATCCGTCCGATTTCCCTCAGACGGCGCTTCACGCGGTTTCTTTCGACAATGGAATGCCTATGCTTGGGAACGATGAGACCCCACCGGCTCCGCGGCCCGTGTGAAGACAAAAAGAAGACGTCCAGGTTGGGCGTCTTCTTCCGGGTGCCCTGCCGAAGCAGAGACCGGATCTCTCGGGTCTGGGTGATGCGTGCCGAGCGTGGGAAGCGAAACTCTGCGGTCCGGCTCGGACCCGGCCCGGCTGCCGAGCGGGCCGCGTTCATGCGACTACTTCGAGCCGATCTTCACCACCAGCTGAGCGCGCCCTCGCGCCCGCCGCCTGGCCAGCGTCTTCCGCCCTCCGCGAGTCTTCATCCGCTCACGGAAACCGTGCTTGTTCACGCGCTTCCGGTTGCGGGGCCTGTATGTGGGCTTCATAGCGTTGGAGCCTTCTTTTGTCGTCCTGGGATCCGCTGTTCGGACCGCCACAAAATTAGCATGGAAAGATATCCGAGAGCGTGAACCGAGGTCAAGCCCAGGCGGGTCCCTGAAGCCTGAAACTCCTTGACGCATACCACCGAAATTGACTTTTCCACATCAGGATTCTAGCGTGCCTGCCCGCTGACTCTCCGCTAGATTCAGCACTAGCGTCGCCGGACCGTCCAGACATTCCCAAGGAGCGCATGGAGTTCACCGCGGACGACCTGTGGTCGAAGGTCCTCGAGGCTGCCCGAGGCCGCCTGCAGGAACAGACCTACCGCACCTGGCTCGCGGGTACGACGGCGGTCGGACTCACCGACTCGGAACTCCTCGTCGAGGCGCCCAGCGCTTTCCACGTGGAATGGCTCGAGGACAAGTATGGGCCACTGCTGGCCGATTTGATAGAGCAGACTCTCGGACGTCCCCTCCGGCTCAAGGTCCAATGCGGCGACCCGACGCCACCACTCGCGGTTCCGACCGTAGAGGTGGCGACCCCCGGTTCGCGACCCCCCGCACCCGACGTCGCAACGTCGTCGACGTTTCCTACGCTGAACGAGCGTTACTCTTTCGAACGGTTCGTGGTCGGCGACAATGTCGAGCTCGCGACGGCAGCCTGTACCGCTGTGGCCGGCAAACCGGCGCGCATGTACAACCCGCTCTTCCTCTATGGAGGCGTGGGCCTGGGCAAGACACACCTCATGCACGCCATCGGCAACGCCATTCGTGAGACGACGCCCAACAGCCGGATCGCATATCTGCCGACCGAGCAGTTCACCAACGACCTGGTCACCGCCATCCAGAACGGGACCACAGCGGAGTTTCGGCGCACCTACCGGCAGATGGACCTGCTCCTCGTGGACGACGTCCAGTTTCTCCAGGGCAAGGAGCGCACCCAGGAGGAGTTCTTTCATACGTTCAACGCCCTCTACGACGCTCAGAAGCAGATCGTCCTCACGAGCGACCGACCGCCGAAGGAGCTCCCGGGACTCGAGGAGCGGCTCATCTCGCGCTTCGAGTGGGGGCTGGTCGCCGACATCAAGCAGCCGGATTACGAGACACGCATCGCCATCCTCCGGAAGAAGGCGGCCGACGACGATCTGACCCTGGACCACGACGTCATCGATTTCATCGCCCGTTTCTGCACGTCGTCAGTCCGCGAACTCGAAGGCGCCGTCATCAAGCTCCTGGCCTATTCGTCGCTCACCAATCAAGAAATCTCGGTCGAACTGGCCCGCAGGGCTCTGCAGGCGACCTTCGGATACGACCCGCATTCAACAGGGGGTCCGGCGAGCCCGGAACGCATTCGCGAGGTCGTCGCCAGGCATTGGCAGGTGCGCGACGAAGCCCTGAGCTCCAAGCGCCGGACGAAAGACTTGACGGTCCCCCGCCAGGTCGCCATGTACCTGATCAAGGATCTCCTCGACTACCCTTTGGTGCAGATCGGAAAGCTGTTCGGTGGCCGGGATCACTCGACCGTGATCCACTCGATCCGCAAAGTCGAGGAGACGATCGCGGGCGACGCATCGTTCCGACGACGTGTCGAAGCCGTGCGCGACGAGTTGATGAAACCCGCCTGATGGCTGTGGATAGGCATGTGGAAGACGGCTTGTTTCTCCCGAGTTTTCTACGGGCGCGGGCAGCGTCAAGGAAGCTTCATTCTTTTCCACGCTCGTGTCACACAGTGGAAATGCTTGGAGACACAGGGCTAAATGCAGTCCTCCACACTTCCACACCCTCTACTACTACTAGTTATTTCTTATAGTGTAGTCTTTAATTAAGTAGGCACTGTGAAAAACCCGGGCTCAACCGACGCCGTAACCCCTCTATGGGAGGCTCGATGAACTGTATCATCACTCGGCAGAATCTTCACACGGGCCTCGCAGCTGTTTCTGCGAGCATCCCCACAAAGACGACTCTTCCGGTGCTTTCCAACATCTTGTTCGAGGCTGGGCAGGACGGGGTATGGATGAGCGGCACAGATCTCGACGTTGCCGTACGCGTGAGAGTCCCTGCCGAGGTCAAAGAGCAGGGTAGCTTGACCGCCCCAGGTAAGAAGCTCCAGGAGATCGCGCGTGAGCTTCCGGATCAGCCGGTGGAAGTGACGACGCGAGGAGACCAGATCGAACTGAAGTGTGGGCGAAGCCAATTCAAGCTCAACGGTCTGCCGAGCGACGAGTTCCCTACACTTCCCGAGGTCGACTTCGAGGATGGATGGAAGGTCAAAGGAAGCGATCTGCACGGGCTCATCAAGCACACGTCTTTCGCGGTATCGACTGAAGAGAGTCGTCCCATCCTGAATGGTGTACTCTGGGAGCTCCGGGACGGACATATGCGTATGGTCGCCACCAACGGACACCGGCTTGCCCGCATGGGCATTCCTGCGGGTGCGTCGAGTGCGACGAGCGCCGACTTCATCGTGCCGCCCGTAGCGTTGCAGCAAGTCCAGAGACTCTTCGAGCATGAGGATGATCTAGAGGTAGCACGGAGTGGGAATCACCTCGGCTTCCGGGCCGGGGGCACCGAGGTCTACACGCGTCTGATCGAAGGGGCGTATCCCAACTATGAGCAGGTCATTCCGAAGGACAACGACAAGCACGCCATCGTCGACAAGAAGGCTCTAGCGTCGGCCGTTCGGCGGATGGCCGTGGTCGCGAGTGACCAGACCCACAGGATCCGGATGGTGTTCGAGGCGGACCGCGTGCACCTCAATGTGCTGACTCCCGATCTGGGTGAGGGCGAGGACGAGCTGGAACTCACCTACGAAGGAGAGAGCCTGGAGATCGGGTTCAACGCCGCCTACCTACTCGAGGTGCTGCGCCACATGGAGACGGATGACGTGAAGATCACGTTCAGAGCTCCGGAGCGTGCCGCGACGATCGAGCCCGTGCCGCCGGAGGGAGAGGGGCCGGGCGATTACCTCTGCTTGGTCATGCCGCTGAGGCTGCTCGACTGACGTTCTCTAGCAATCGACAACTCCACTGCGCCGGTGGGGGCGCCGGTGGGGGCGCCGGTCACTGCGCTGCTCGCGGTTACTCGCAGTGCTACTGCCTCACTCACCGCCTGACGCCGTTTGGGCGGCAGCCAGGAGTTCGCTTCCGGTGAATGCCGCCAGGAGGGGGAGGCTCAACTCGTCGAGCAACTCTTTGCCGCCCTCTTGTCGGTCCACGAGGCAGAGGACGCCGGCGATGGTCGCACCGTGTTGGCGGATCGCTTCGATGGCCTTGAGAGCGCTCCCCCCGCTGGTCACGGCGTCCTCGAT
This sequence comes from Longimicrobiales bacterium, assembly GCA_965249725.1. Lineage (GTDB taxonomy): Bacteria > Gemmatimonadota > Gemmatimonadetes > Longimicrobiales > Gaopeijiaceae > CBDDCX01. The sequence continues at coordinate 162,976 of OZ252251.1, read as the reverse complement.
GATCACCACGGTGGCGTCTTCGGGCAGACCGCCCTCGATTTGCCGCCCTGTTCCATGCTCTTTGGCTTCCTTACGGACCGTAAACCCGTCGAGAACCCTGGAGCGCTCACAGCTGTGGTGGGCCATGGCGTAGGTGACCGGATCGGCGCCCAACGTGAGTCCGCCGATATGTGACACGTCCCAGCCCGCTTCCTCGATGAGATCGTAGCAGACCTTGCCGGTGAGGCGTTGGCCCTCTGCGGTCATGGTGGTCCGTCGGGCATCTACGTAGTAGGACGAACGGGCTCCGCTCGCGAGGGTAAAATCTCCGATACGGACGGAGCGCTCGAGAAGAAGAGCCTTGAGTCGTTCCCGTTCATTCATTTGTTTGCTCATAGTGCGATCGAACCCTCAAGGCTCGGCGGGTGTTCCGAATGACCCTGAATTCCCTATGGATCCGCAGCATCCTCCTCGTGGCAGCCGCCACGATTGGGTCGGCGTGCGACGGTGGATCGGGCACGGATCCGGCTACGCTGCGCTTCGGGCAGGTAGGACAGATTCGGGTGACCTTGCTGCTTCCTTTGTCGGTAGACCAGGGGGAGTTGCAGCAGACCCTGATCTGGGAGTCCTCCGGTGCGTGGGAGCTCACCGAGAGGATTTCGTACCTGGGGGTGCTGGGGGACGAGGATATACGGCCCAACCCCGGCGATCCGTCCGCCTACGCCTCGGCCTACGCCGGCATGATCATCCAGATCAACGAAACGGAAGGGCTCACGCTCTTTACGGATGAGCTGGACCCTGATCTGATCCCGATCTGCGGAATCACACGCACGACGGTCATCCTGACGATCCAGGACAACTCACGTGGCCAATCTGAGACGTGGGTCCGCTGTTCATCCGGCGACTTCAGCAATCTGTCGCCGGCCGGCGCCCGGCCGGACGCGGCAGCCAGCAGGGTTATCCAGGTGGCTTCTCTGGCCGGTCAGTTCACCTTGGGCGAGGACTTCGTCTCCCTGTACAGCGGCAGTGTGCCGTTCGGCACCCTGGATCGCGGCGAGGATTCGTTCGCTGAGCTCGGGGCCTCGTTCACGTTCACGTCTCCCCTGGGATGGACCGAGTTCTGGAGATCGCACGTCGGTCGTGATGAGACCCCCCCCCATGTGGACTTCGAGCGCGACATGGTGGTCATCGGGGCCGTAGGCCTGCGCGTCGAGGCAGGGGACAGCGTCGAAGTGAGGCGGATTCTCCAGATCGATGGTGGCACCCTCGCGGAGGTGGTCGAACGGGTGCCCGGCGATTTCTGCTCACCCGCGGCCCGTCTCCACGTGCCATTCCACATCGTTATGGCGCCCAAAACGGAGCCACCGGTGCTCTTTCCCGAGGCTCAGGTGGAGAGGATTCCGTGCGGCTAGACGAAGCCGACCCGGCAGAATCTCAGGCAGAGCGCCGCCGCGTCCAGCGTGGCGAGGGCGTGATGTCTCTGCGCCGCCAGTTCATCACCGTCCTGGTCACGTTCTCGGTTGTGCTCGCGGTGGTGGGTGGATGGGGCACGTGGCTCATCGTTCGGGCCGACCTCGAGGCCGAGATGGACGACAAGCTGCAACAGGTCACGGGAACCGCCGCCCGAGTGGGATTCTCCACCTCCGGGCTCGCGGCGCTCAGGCCGGGCGACGAGGCGCTCCGCACCTACACGAGCCAGCAAAGCCGACTCCAGCAGCTTCTCGAGTTTGTCGCCGAGGCCTGGATCATCCGAACCGCCGATTACACGTCGGTGGTGTCGACCGCTCCCGCCAGTGAGGTGCCCATCGGTTCGCTGACCCGTTTCGAGGCGTATCGGGAGGAGATTCGTGAGGCCGAGCGCCTGAACACTACCACCACCTCCGACCTCTTTTCGATGGACGGGCAACCGTTCAAGTACGGTTTCATCGGGCTGGGCGCTCAGAATCCCGGCGTTGTCCTGGCCGTACGTATGCGAGCCGACTACCTGGTGCCCCTCGCGCTCTTGAGGGCCAGGATTCTCTGGGGGTCCGTGGTCGCGGCGGTCACGGCGATCCTGCTGGCTCTGCTCCTCGCACGGAACGTGGCACGGCCGCTGGAACGCCTGAGTCGTGTGGCTATGCGTATCCAGAGAGGCCGTTGGGCCGAGCCGGTGGGAGAGGAGCAGGGGCGGGAACTAAGGCAACTATCGAGAGCCATGGAGCGCATGCGTGAGGGCATTGTGCGAAGGGACGAGCACCTGCGGCTCATGCTGGCCCAGGTGGCGCACGAGATCAGGAATCCCCTGGGTGGTCTAGAACTCTTCGCGGCGGCGGTTGGAGATGCCGAGTCCGTCGAGGAGCGAGATCGGTTGATCAAACGGATCCGCAGTGAGGTGCAGGGCCTGAACGGCATCATCAACGATTTCTTGGCGTTCGCGAAGCCGATGGATGCGAACGTGACCCTCCACGACGTGTGCGGGCCGGTGCGGGAGGCGGCCGAGCTGGTGGCGCTGGAGAGCAAGGACGACTGCCGACTGGCCATCGATTTGCCCCCGGACCCGCTCGTTGCTCTCGCCGATCCGAGTCACGTGAAGCGGATTGCGCTGAACCTCCTGCGGAATGCTGCGCAGGCCGGCGACAACGTGACCCTGAGCTGTGAGGCGCACCGCGGAGAGGTCCGGGTCATCGTGAAGGACGACGGCCCCGGTATCCCCCAGGAACTCAAGGACCGCATTTTCGACCCCTTCGTGTCAGACAAGGAACAGGGTGCGGGACTGGGTTTGGCGATCGTCAAACAGCTGGTCCTGGCCAACGGTGGGCGGGTATGGGTTTCGAGCGCCGATGGCCCGGGAGAAGCCGTTTCTCTTGGGAGCGGCACGGAGTTCCACGTATATTTCAACGGATCGGAGGATCTCCTCCTCCCGGCATGACTCCTGCCACATAACCCGTAGACTTCAGCCGTTCGCGATATGGCCAACGTTCTCATCATCGATGATCACGACACTATCCGGGAGGGGATCGAACTCCTTCTGCGGAAGCGTGGGCATCGTACGTCGGTGGCCCAGGATGGCGAGGGCGGGATCGAGCTCCTTCAGGAAGAGGGCGCCGACCTGGTGATTACGGACCTCAAGATGGCCAAGATGGATGGCCTCCAGGTGCTTCAGCGCGTGCGCGAGTTGTCCCCGGACTCGGAGGTGATGGTCATCACGGCCTTCGGCACCATCGAAGAGGCGGTAGCGGCCATGAAATACGGGGCGGTCGACTTCATCACCAAGCCGTTCTCTTCAGAGGAGTTCGGCGCCAAGGTGGACCGGATCCTGAGCGACCGGGCGGAGCGACTGCGACTCCGCCGAGAGAACGAGACGCTCCGGGTCGAAAACGCCTACCTGCGAGAGGAAGCGGAAGCTCGCTATGGCGAGATGGTGGGCGCCTCTGCTCCCATGGAAGACGTCTTCCGCATGGTGGACCGCGTCGCCCGAAGCGATTCGACGGTCATGGTCTACGGAGAATCGGGCACTGGAAAGGAACTCGTGGCCCGTGCGATCCATGCTCGATCGCAGCGCGCGGACGGGCCCTTCGTTCGCGTGAACTGCGGGGCGCTCACGGAGGGCCTGCTCGACTCCGAACTCTTCGGACACGAGAAGGGAGCGTTCACCGGGGCCGAGAGGCAGCGCCGCGGACGCTTCGAGCTGGCCGACGGCGGCACGCTCTTCCTGGACGAGATCTCCACCATCGCCCAGGCGACCCAGATAAGGCTCCTGCGTGTGCTGCAGGAGCGCGAGTTGGAGCGGGTGGGTGGAGAAGAGACGATCAGCGTCGACGTGCGCATCATCGTCGCGACGAACGTCCCGTTGGAAGACCTCGTCGAGTCCCACGGATTTCGCGAAGACCTGTTCTATCGCCTTCACGTGGTGCCCCTGACGATCCCGCCGCTGCGGGACCGCATGTCCGACGTGCCTCTGTTGGTTCAGTACTTCATCGAGAAGCTCCATGAGCGGACCCGGTCCGCCGTGCAATCGGTGAGCATGAACGCGATGGCCAAGCTGTCGTCCTACCACTGGCCGGGGAACGTGAGGGAGCTGGAGAACGTCATGGAGCGGGCACTGGTCCTGGCCGAAGGAGAAATGCTGGAGCCGGACGACATCCCGCTCCCCCAAGGCGCCGCCGAGACCTTTGCGACCTTCCCGGATGCGAAGCTTCCCGAGACGGGCATGGACCTGAACGACATGGTCGAGACCATGGAGGAGCAGATGCTCCGACGGGCTCTCGAAAGGGCCCACGGTGTAAAGGCGGAGGCAGCGAGACTTCTCGGACTGAAGTCCAGCGCGTTCTACTACAAGTTGGAAAAGTACGGGATAGAGGCGTGACCACCCAGCCTTCGCATCGCACGGAGCACAGGACGCCCCGGGTTCAATTGACGTTCGCGGCGCTGGCGGTTCTGTGCGCCTGTGCGATGCTCCCAGCAGGTCTTTCAGGACAAACCCCACCTAACCTGTCGCAGATTCGTCTCGACTATCAGTCCGCCGTGAGTGAGGCGGAGGCGGCCCGCTTCGCCCTCGAGGCCCGTGATGGCCAATGGACCGAAGTGATGGACTCCATCGCTGCGGCCCGCACCGGGGGTGACGAGGCGGGACGTACCAGGTGGTTCGTGCGTGCCGAGGCTCTTGCGGACGCCCGGAGTACGGCGGCGGAGCGCTATGAAGAGCGAGTCCAGGCGGCCCAGGACGCCGGGGGGCTCCTCGCGGCCGTCCTCGACCAAGAAATCGAACGCCTCGTCGTGGCTGCGGACACTGCGAGTGCGGTGACCTACCGTGGAATCAACGCCATCGTGGGAGACCTGGAGGTCGAGCGCGACCAGCTGGTGCGAGAAGGCACGATGGTGGTGCAGGCTGTGGCGTTGTCGTCCATCACGATCGATCCGATCGACGGGCCGGACGACATTCTCGCCAAAGCGGAGCTCCTGGAGCACAGGGCCCGGCAGGCGAACGACAACATCGCGGACATCGACGAACAGCTCCGCACCCTGGGAGAGCGGGAACGGTTCAATCGAAGCCGTCGCGACAACCTCTCGGAGTTGGGGCGGTTCGACGACAACCGCCTCCCCGTGGGACCGGCTGGCCGTAGCCCCGATCCGGCCCCGGTTGTGGGGGTGACGACGGGTGACTCGACCGCGACCCAGCGACCGCGCACGCTCGAAGATCAGATCCGCGGGCTCGAACGGCTCCGTGGGGATCTGGTGGGCTTCCGGGACCAACTGACGGCCAGGGCGACGAGCTTCCGCAACGTTGCGGGGGAGGACGCCTGATGAAGATTCGCGCTTCGCTCTTCTTGGCTGCCCTCGGGGCCTTCGCCGTGCCGCTGGTCTCCGTGGCGCCGGCGGCCGGACAGGTGATTCGCGACCTCGTGGTCACGGGCGGGTTGGCCGGCGAAGGCTACTCGGGCAACCTCTCGGCCGTGACGCTCCCGGTGGTGGACAGCATCAGCGACGCGGCGGCGGCCGTGGGTCAGTTCTCGACTCGATTGGAGATGCAGCTGCTGCCCGGAAGTGAGCGGAGCCTGCTCGACGTCACGGTGGACGCGGGACTCCGCCAGTTCGCGGCAACCGGGTTCAAGATTCGGGATTACGCGCCGAGGGAGTGGGTCGGGAGCATCGACGCGAACTACTCACGGGCGCTCCAGGGATGGGGTAGCCTGGTCCTCGTTGGTAGGTTCAAGGGGCGTACGGTCGAAGATCGGCCACCTATGCCGCTCTTCCTCCAGCCGGGCTACAACCAGTGGACCGGGGGTGGGCTCGTACAGTATGTGGCCGCAAATGGACTGTCGTTCGATCTGGGGGTGACCGGCCAGATAGAGAACTTCCAACGAGTCGATCTTGTGCCCCAGTTGGACCTTCTCGATCGGCGCGGAGCGTCCGCCGAGCTGGGTGTCAACTGGCAGACTCGGCACGACTGGCGGCTGCGGGTCTTCGGAGAGTTCGAACGTTCGAAGTATCCGCAACAGGGCAGCTTCGTTCCCGATGATCCGTTCCGCCGGGACCACACCGTCAAGATGGGCGCCACCTGGACGTACTTGGGCGATGCACTCCTCGTCGATCTGGGAGTCGAGGGGACGCGGAACCGGTCCAACTCCAGACGACCGGAGTACGACGCTCTCTCCGTACGAGGGCAGATCACCTACCCCCTGCCCTGGTCCATCATTGCCGACGCCTTCGTAGTGGCGACGGGCAAGAGCTACCTGTTCGAGACCGAGTTCGTGAGACTGGTGCCTGGCGAGGAGGCCGACAATGCCTCCCAGGCCTACCTGACTCTGAGTCGGCCTGTGGCGGTCAATCTCGACGCCGCGCTCCAGTTGGGTTGGACACGCGCGGAGACGGATGTGGGTGAGCAGTACTACGAGCGATACGGAGTGACCGTCCTCTTCCGCTACCGGCCCAACGGGGGCTGAGAGCCGAACGGGGGCTGAGGACCGGGAGGTTACTCGATCTCGCTCAGGGCTTCGCGTGATTGACGTGCCCGAAGGAGTCGAGCTCGTATGAGCGCGCTTCGATAACCGATTCGGCGACCGTCAGTTTCGCTACTCCTGGGCCGGTCGGCTCGAGACGTCGGTGACGGCATCGACGACGCCGGTCACGTCCCCGTCGGCATTGCGTAGGGGGCTCGAGATGACCTCTACGTCGACGGAGTGACCGTCTTTGTGGAGGAGCGGAGCGAGGTACTGCTTGCGCTTCCGATCCTTGCGAGCTGCCATCCGCACCGGGGCGTTCTGCCAGTTCTTCGTGTCGAAGAGGAGTTCTTGAGCGCTTCGTCCCGTGAGATCCTCCGGCCGATGTCCCGTAAGCTCCGTGACGCGGGGATTCACGTAGACGATGCGGTCTTGTAGGTCGGTGATGACGAGTCCCTCACCGAGGGACTCCACCAGGGAGCGGAAGCGCGTTTCGGACTCCAACAGCGAACGCTCCGCCTCCTTCTCGTGGCGGCGCGTCTTGTTCTGCAGGGTGACCGACACACCGTCCTCAACGGGATTGATGTAGACGTCGAGCCACGGGCCGTCGGATTCGACTTGACGCCTGAGACGCGCGCGGCCCCCGCCCCTGGCCGCCTTCCGCACTTCGGCGATCACCGATGTGTCCTCTACGCCACGGAGGGACTCCACGAGGCCGGTACCCACCAGAGCTGTGCCGTCATGACCGCGGTCCGCGAGCCACTGCAGCACCGTCGGGTTCAGGTAAGTGAAACACAGGTCCTCGTCGAGGTGAACGAAGCCGTCCATGGGATCGGAGTCCAGAATCGGACCGGGTCGAGCGACTGGAGGCGAGACCTCCCTTCCCTCGGTCGATTCGAGAATCAGCGAACACCGGTCCCCTAGAGACGCCGCGAACTGCTCCTCCTCGGACGTCCAGGTCCGGGCGCCATGGTCGGCGAGGACCAAGGTACCGACCACCTTGCCATGGACGCGGACGGGTACGTCGAGGCGTGAGCCGGCCACCGGTTCCAGAACGCCCTGGCCCACGAGCCCCCTGCTCCTCGGGTCGTGTTTCGCATCGGACACGGTGAGGACGCGGACCTCCTCGATCACCCCGAAATACTCCTCTGCGTCCGAGGCCTTCACCTCGTGAGCCGTGGTCTTGTGTCGCTTCGTCGCCAGGTCGAAATAGTGGTCGAGGGTCCACCGGTCGCGCTCGCCGGAGAGCAGCCAGAGTTCCGCGTGTGCCACCCCGAGGGTGGTCGCTGCTGCCTTCGACGCTGCTCGCAGGGCCGTCTTGCGGTCCCCCCTGCCGAGGGTTCGCTGTCTGGACAGATCCACGAGGGCCCTGTTGAGCTCCTCTCGACGACGCACCTCGGCCTGTTGGTGGAGAGCGACGTGTTTGAGCGGGGTCACGTTTACGAAGTACTCGATCCGGCTCCCCTCGAGAGGGCCCTGCCGGATTACGTGGCTCAGATGCTCGAGCCAGCGATGCTGCCGCGTGCCCTGAGGGATCACGTGGATCTCGAGTGGCGTGGGGGTACCGCCCGGGGCGTACGCGGTCAGCAGCCCGGACTCGAACGCGGGCGGCTCCGCTACCGCGGCCTTCAACTTGGCCCGGATCAGGTCGGGCATCTTCTGGCCCACGACCTCGGCCCGGGTCAGCCCGAAGAAGCGACAGAAGGTGTCATTGGCCCAGGTGATGCGTAGAGCCGGATCGAGCAGGAGCGCCCCGACCGGCGAGTGCTCCAGGACCATGAGGTCGCCTCCCGCGGGGGCAGGCGGACCGCTTGACGCCTCGGCGAGCTGGATGAGAGCCCAGCCGGCGGTGAGCGCCAAGGCCACAGCCACGAGAAGTAGGGCGGTGGTCACGGTGCGAGTCGAAGCGGAGGGAGCCGCTCAGCCATCGAGGTGTTCGCTTTGAAGAACCATACCCAGCGGAAGCCTCCGGCGCGTCCTTGCCGGTACCTGAGGGGATGCCTAACCTGCCGACTGCCTATGACTAAACAATGTCTCCGATGGGCCGTAGCTGTCCAGCTATGGGCGATTCAGGGGCTTTCGGCTGCCCCTCTACCGTGCTGGGGCATTCCGTCACCCGACTGCGTGAGCCCCCAGGAGCCACATCTCGCCGTTCTGGCCGCTTCGAGTCTTCAAGACGTACTCCCGGAGGTAGCGCGAGCCTGGGAGCGCGCTGGTGGACCTCCCGTACGTCTCAGCTTCGACGCGACGTCCCGTCTGGCGCCCCAACTGTTCCGTGGCGCGCCCGCGGATGTGTTCATCTCGGCCGACGTCGATTGGATGCGTTGGCTCGAGGAGAACGGCACCGTGGATGCGGCGTCGGTTCGCCCGGTGGTGACGAACCGCCTGGTGTTCGTCGTACCGCCGGGGACCGCCTTCGGGCCGCGTGAAGTCCGGGATCTGGAAGATCCGGACCTCGACAGGATCGCTCTGGCCGGCGAAGACGTTCCGGCCGGGCGCTATGCGAAGGCAGCCCTGGAGTCCGCCGGCCTCTGGGAGGCCGTGCAGGGCCGGATCGTCCGGGGTGGGAGCGTCCGGGGCGCGTTGGAGTGGGTGGCCCGGGGCGAGGCCGACGGAGGCATCGTGTACCGAAGCGACGCCCTGGCCGAGAGTCGGGTCAGGGTCGCGTTCGAGTTCCCCCGAGGGGGATCGCCCACCGTGGTGTATCCGGGGGCGGTGGTCGCCGGCACGAGCAGCGCAGGGGCGGCCGAGGCCTTCTTGGCTTTCTTGCAGGGGCCGGATGCCGCGTCGATTTTCGCGGCATCGGGCTTCGGAGACGAGAACGGGTCGGGGCTGTTTGCACCCGTTGCTCAGAGACCGGAGTCGGCCTTTGTCTTGGACCCCTGGGCCGCCGTCCGCCTCTCCCTGATCGTCGCCCTCGGGGCGGTGATTCTGGGGCTCGTGCCGGCCGTGGCCGTGGGGTGGTTGTTGGCGCGGCGCGACTTCAGGGGCAAGACGTTCGTCTCCATGCTCTTCATGGCACCTCTGGTCATTCCGCCCGTGGTCACAGGCTTTCTTCTGCTCGGCGCTCTGGGCCGACAATCGATGCTGGGGGGGCTGCTCGATGCCATCGGACTACCCGTACCCTTCACCGTCCTGGGCGCGGTCCTGGCGGCCCTCGTCGTCGGCTTTCCCCTGTATGTCATGGCGATCCGAGGTGCGTTCGAGACCGTGGACCGGCGCTTCGAGGAGGTCTCGTGGACACTGGGTGTGCCGAGGGCACCCACGTTTCGCAGGATTTCCCTGCCCCTGGCCCTGCCGGGCATCGCGGCGGGGGCCGTGCTGGCGTTTGCTCGAGCCTTGGGGGAGTTCGGGGCGACGGTGGTACTGGCCGGAAACCTCGAGGGCGAGACACGCACGATCGCGCTCGCCGTCTACTCGCTCCTGGAGTCCCCCTCGGGCCGCACCGCCACCTGGACGCTCGTAGCCGCCAGCGTGACGCTTTCCTTGCTGGCGCTGCTGGGTTTCGAATCGCTGTCCCGGTGGCAGCGGAGACGATTGGAGGACCACGGTGGCCGTTGAGGCGGGAGTCCTGCGAGCTCGCATTCGCCTTCCACTCGATGCCTTCGAGCTCGATGTGGACTGGAGCCCGAGCAGTGCATCGGTCGCTATCGTCGGGCCGTCGGGGTCGGGAAAGAGCTCACTCCTGAGGGTGCTTGCAGGGCTTGAGCCCAAGGCGTTCGGAACGGTGCGGGTCAACGGGAATGTCTGGCTCGATACCGGGGCGGGAGTGTCGGTCCCTGCGTGGGAGCGCAAGGTGGGTTGGGTGCCTCAGGAGGCACTGCTGTTCCCTCATCTTTCCGTGCGGGAGAACCTGGCCTACACGGCGCCCGATCCGTCGCAGGTCGTGAAGGTCTCGGAGTTGCTCGTTCTCTCGGAGTTGTTGGACCGACGGCCCCGGTTCCTGTCGGGGGGGGAACGCCAGAGGGTGGCCCTCGGCAGGGCCCTGCTCTCCGAGCCGAGCCTTCTGCTCCTGGACGAGCCGTTCTCGGCGCTCGATCGGCCTCTACGCTTGGAGATCGCCAGGGCGGTACGCGAATACGCCGAGGGCAACGGCACCCCTCTGGTCCTGGTGAGCCATGACGAGGCGGATGCAGAGCTGTTGGCCGACCAGAGCTGGACGCTCGTGGCCGGACGTCTCGAGGAGACGTCTGCCTAGACGCCATGGGCCAGGACTATCAGGACATCGAGTTCAAACGACTCGGTGAAGTGGACCCCGAGGCGATCATCGCTTTGATGAATGATGCCCTCGTGCGTCGTCACCTACCGCTCGCACGAGGCCCGTTCACGCCGGAGATGTGCGAGAAGTTCGTCGCGGCCAAGGAGCGCATGTGGGCAGAGAGCGGCTACGGTCCGTGGGCGTTCTTCATCGGTGATGAGTTCGTCGGATGGGGCGGGCTGCAACCGGAGGGCGACGACGCCGACGTGGGCATGGTGCTTCACCCGGCCCATTGGGGGGCAGGCCGAACCCTCTTCGAGAGGATCATTCGATACGCGTCGGCCGAGCTCCAGGTGGACTCGGTAATCGCCTTGCTTCCCCCGAGTAGGGCGCGTGTTGCTGGGCTTCTACGACTGGGATTTCGGGAAGAGGGTGAGCACCCGATCGGGAACGAGCCCTTCGTCCGCTATCGCCTGAGCATCTCGCGAGGTTAGACGGAGGTCCGAGGTGAGTCAGCCCGGGACCACGATCCTCAGAGCCTGAGGTAAGACCTCTACCACCACGTCGGACTCCTCGGCCTGCCAGACGTCGCCGTCCACCTCGTATTTGGGTGGTTCGGCGAAACTCACCGTGAACCGCCCGCTCCGTCGGGTGTGGACGAGTGGGGACCTTACGTGATCGCCCTTTTCGGCCATGTGGAACAGCCGCATTCGCGTGAACGGCGACGCGTTCCCGATGGCGCAGGCGTCGAGCAGACCGTCCGCGATCTCCGCGGCCGGGGCGATGGGGAAGGCTCCCCCGAAGAACGGACCGTTGGAGATGGTGAGCATCAACTGCTTGCCATCGACCGTGGGCTCCTCGCTGGTGAGCGACAGGTCCACGCCCGGGAACGAGAACAGGTTCTGCAGGGCCGTCACCTTGTAGAGCAGGGCTCCCCTCAGGAATCGGGCCCCTGATGTGGCCTCGATAACGGCGACGTCGAACCCGAACCCGACCAGGTTGAGAAAGTGACGGCCCCTCAAGGGGCCTGAGACGTCCTGATGCACACCTTGGGGAGTCCCACCCGTAACGACGCGGCCGACGTCCACCTTCACCACGCGTCCCTCGGCCAGGGTCCGAACCGCCGATTCGGGATCACTGCCGGAGACTCCGAAGTTGCGTCCGAAGTCGTTGCCCGTGCCCGCCGCAAGAAGTCCGAAGGTCACGTGCTCCGTACCGGATGCCACGATCCGGTCCGCCACGTTGCTCCAGGTGCCGTCGCCGCCCACGGCGACGATCAGATCGAAGCGTCCGCTGGCGAGAGCCTGATCGGCCAGCGCGCCTTCGTCGCCGGGACCCTTCGTGACGGCGTGCTCGAATCCCGGCAGGTGCCGTGAGAGGAGATCGAGCAGGTGGTCTTTCCCGCGCGCGCCGCGCCCCCTACCCGAGGCCGGGTTGAAGATTACAAAGGCACGCTTCGAGTTTTGGTCGGACGACATGGCCGGTTCTTGTGACCGGGGCTCGTTGTCTAGGGCGCTCAGATATTCTCGAGGGGAGTAAAGGTCTCCACGCCACGCTTCATCCACTGCTCGCGAAACGGATAGTCGGCGACCTCGTCGATGGTGAGTCCCGCCGTCATCTCGTGCTCGTACAGGGTAAGAGATCCACGCTCGAACTCGTGCTCGCTGTATCCCTCCCCTTCCATGGTCAGGTCGGATTTGTAGTTGCCCGTGTCGTCCGACACGAAGGAATGGAAGAGCAGCCCGGCCGGCTCGAACTCGTGGCTCGTTCCGGTCATCTCGCAGATGGGGTCGCCGTCGGCACTCACGGCCACCGTCATCTCGTTCTCGCCCTCGGTGAACTCCACATCGATATCGCGCATGAGATGGGGCAGCTTCCAGCGATCGATGCCCTCTTTGCGCCCGAACTCGGTGCTCGTCGCCACGATGAACGGATAGAGAGCGGCCTTGGGGAGCGTATCGCCCGGCTTCACGAGGGGCGGGACCAGAATCGAAAGGACCAACTCCTGGTACACCCCTCCGTCCCCCTCGTAGAAATCGAAGGCGGTGACGGAGAGGATGCTACGCTCGTGCTGTACTTCGAGAGGCTGGAGATGAGATGGTAGGAGCCGCCTCGCATCGGAGGTCGGCATCTCGAATAGGCAGCTCAGCCCGTTGTCGAAGTAATACCGTCCTCGGCCTTCGGACATATGCCGTACCTTTGCAAGACGCTGGTGATGATCCGGACGCCCTCTTCGAGCTCCTCTTTCGAGTGAGCCGCGGAAATGGACATGCGGAACCGTGATTTGTGTTTGGGGACTGCGGGATACTTGACCGGGTTTAGGTAGACGCCCTCTTGCATCAATGCCTCACCGATCTCGAAGACGCGGGCGTCGTCCTGCACCATGATGGGAATGACCTGACACTCGGAGTCGCCCACGGAGATGCCGGCCTCGCGGAGGCTCTTCTGCATGAAGTCCACGTTCTCCCACAGCTGAGTGCGCAGCTCCGGCTCGGCCTCGAAGAGATCCAGCGCCTTGAGAATGCCTGCGGCCACCACGGGCGAGAGCCCGCAAGAGAAGAAGCGCGACCTCGAGAAACCTCGCAGGTAGTTGATCAGCTTCTTGGAACCGGCCACGAAGCCGCCCTGGCCTCCCAGGCTCTTGGAGAAGGTCCCCACATGAATGTCGATCTCGTCCTCGAAACCCGAGGACTCGGCGACGCCGCGTCCGTTCTCGCCGTAGATGAACGTCGAGTGGGCCTCGTCGATCAAGATGCGGGCGCCGTAGCGCTGGCATACTTCGACGATCTCCGGAACCACGGCCAAATCGCCGTCCATCGAGTACACGCCTTCGATCAGAACCAGCTTCTTGCCGTCGTAGCGCTTCAGCTTGCGCTCCAGGTCCTCGACCTTGTTGTGGCGGAAGAAGCGACTCGTGGCCTTGGACAGGATCATGCCGTCCACGAGGCTGGCGTGGGCGTACTGGTCGGCCACGATGAGGTCGCCCGAGCGCATGAGCCCCGCGATGACCCCCACGTTCACACTGTAGCCGGTCGGGAAGAGAAGTACCGCTTCCTTGCCCTTGAAGGCCGCCAGCCGCTCGGCCAACTCGTGGTGGACCTCCAGCGAGCCGCTCAGGATGGGTGAGCCTGACGCACCGTTGCCATAGAGGTGGGTCGCCGCGATCACGGCTTCCTTGACCTCCGGACGATACGAGAGACCGAGGTAGTTATAGGAGGCGAAGTTCAGTAGCCCCCTGTGGATCTCATCCGTCTTCGTGTTGCGGATGTCCACGCGCGTGGTCGGCGCGCCCTGCATGGGGAGCCCGTATAGGTAGTACCCGGCCGGCTTCGCGTCCTTGTACCACTCGTCGAACGGGTCGAGCATGCCGAAGGCATCGTCGCCCGACCCGAAATAGAAATTCGTGTAGTCGTACTGCATGGCGAGCGGGAGCTGGCTACCGGTCTCGTCGGTAAACATCCCGCCCTGCCGTGTGGTCTCAGGCTTGTCTTCACCCATGTGAGCCCTCCATGCGAGCAACTCTGGTGGCAGCTAATCTACATCTCACTTCGTTCGCCCCCAAGGACATTTCCGCGAACGAGGTGGCCTATGCTCAAGCTCTAAAAACTAGCCGAACACCGAATCGGGGTCAGCCCCGGGGGCCTGGGCGGGTCTGCCGGGACGAAGAAGCTCCGTCGCCCATAACGAACGACGGAGCCTGACACGGAGCCTGACACGGAGCCTGAGACGGAGCTTGAGAAGGTGGTGCTTGAACTCCCGCGGCTGGACTCGAACCAGCGACAAGTCGGTTAACAGCCGACTGCTCTACCAACTGAGCTACGCGGGATTGACTCATGCCGACTTGCGGCAGAGTGAACCAAAAAACTCTAGAGCCTCGAGGGGGGTGTCAAGGCGCCACCGACGCCGCGGCACCTCGTGACATTTTCGGCATCGAGCCTCGTAGGTGTCGGAGCCGCCCACCTGGACCGTGGGGCCCTCCGCGGGGCGCATGTGGATTGATCGGCTACTTGTTCTGCCCGACGAGGACGATGAGCGAAACGAAGGTCAGGAGCGTGCTCAGGATGCTGCCGTAGAAGCTGATGTCGTCACGCCGCTCGGACCGGACGGCTCTGGGTATGTGGAGCCAGTCGCCGGACTGCACACGAAGGTCGAGGACCACTGGCCGAATCTCCAAGGGCCGCATATCGATGATTGTCGATACGCCTTCCCTTACCAGACGTACGTTGGCCGGGTCAGCGGCTCCCCCCTGCACCGCGACGTCGATGTCGGAGCCTGAGCCCCCAGCGAGGGCGAGAGCGTCGACCAAGGTCGCGGATGGAGGCAGGAAGTAACGACCAGGTCGACCGACGGCTCCCGTGACGTTGACATGGATGTTCGTCGAGACTTCGACGACCGGATCAGAGTAGAGTGTTCCGTAGCGATCTTCCAGCATCTCGCGAATGGTCTGAGAGTCGAGCCCGAGGACGCTCACGGTCCCCAAGAACGGTAGGAAGACCTCCCCGTTGGCATCGACCGTGCGCTCGCCGGACACCTCGGACAGTTCGCTGCCGGCTGCCGTGTAGAACGTGATAGCGACTTGGTCGCCCGGTTGCACGCCGGTCTTCGTAATCGTCGGAAGCTCTGTGACTCTCGTAACTTGGGGGATGGACTGCCTCGATGCACAGCCGCCGAGAAAGAAGGAGAAAGCAAGGACGGTTACAGCAAGGCCGCCGCGTCTCGCCATGAGTTCCGGGTCCTGTCCAGAGGGTTGGGCCGTCTCAACTGCGACGGTTGACTGGTGTATAAACCGACCGTCCTCGTGTGTCCAGCATGGCGATTTCCGGTGGCTCCTCCCGTCTCCGGACACGGATGTTTGCTTGTTGCATTTTTTTACCATTATTCCACTCCGCCGTACCGATAAGAAAACGCTTCCTCTGTCGCCGATATACGGCCCGCCCTATGCTGTTCTTGACAAGCGGTGACGTCTGGACACATAGTGCCGGAGTTTCGTAAACATATGACTTGTCCTCTCACTGATGTCACCGTGGTTGGGCCAGAATTGCCGTCGCTCACGGATCGCCAACATCGGGGAATGATGCGAGGGAGCAACATAGATTTGAAAAGCCGTGCTTCGGCCGGTGATCTAGATCGAGTCGACCCGGTTGGGAACGGGTCTGGGGGCACGACCCGGTGGGGCTGTTCATACCCCTGTCGGCTCCGCAATTGAACGCGGAGAAGAGCCCTACTCCACCCATGAGGGAATGGAGTATCGAGGAGGCCGAGGCTCTGCTGAACTCCCTGCGGGGAGTCGTGTCGGCACGCGTGGTGGCGCGTCCCGGAGGGGAGATCGACGAGATCCATCTCCTCACTATGGGAGACCTGTCGCCGAAGCAGTCGGTGCGGAATGTCGAATCGGCCTTGTTGGCCCACTTCGGCATGAAGATCGACCACCGCAAGGTGTCGGTGGCGGAGACGACGGACGAGGACGCGGCTAGCGAAGCAAAGGTATTGGATCATCCGGCGCGGCTGACCATGGAGGACCGGATCCTCTTCATCAGCCACCAGGTCGAGACCGAGCGGTCTCACCGAGTGCGAATCCGGGTGACGGTGGAATGGCGCGGAGAGCGCTTTGAGGGTGAGGCCAGCGGAGCTGACCTGATCCGTGCAAGACTAGAAACGACTGCTTCGGCGGCGGTGAAAGCGATCGAAGGTGCCATCGCACCCCTCTTGGGAGAGGGCGAGGTGGCACTATCCGTCGACGGCGTAAAGTTGGTGGAGGCGGTCGACTCGCAGTTCGCGTTGGTCGCCATACATGCGATTCATGGACGGTCGGTAACCGCCCTCGCGGGGGCGGCGGCCGTCGAAGATACAGCCGATAAGGCTGTAATATTGGGAACGCTGCAGGCCACGGACCGATGGGTCCGAGGCAGAGTCTAAAGCGGACCCGGAGCGGAACAACACAAAAGGGAGACCCCCTCGACCGGCCAAGAGCGAAGCGGAGAGGCAAGAGCGGAGCGCTGCGGCTTCCTGAGCGGAGGAAGCTGACACCACCCTGAAAGGAGGTGACGCATGTGCTCGTCGTTGGCTTGTTTGACTCTCTGTTCGATTTTTTCGGTACGGTGATGGCGTTGATCAACAGCGGGATTGCTGGTTGGTAAACGGTATGGTCGAGGGGGGTCTTGTGAATGGACACAGGACCCATACGCGTGTACGTCGGGGTAGTGGTTGTCCTATCCCTGTGCGCACTGCCGTTGGCAGACTGGAGTTCTCTTACCACGCTTCCACCGGAAGCGTGGTTGGGACTTCTGGCGCTCATAACTCTTGGGCTGCTGTCGGAGTCGCTCTCTCTTACTATCAAGGTCGGGGGGAATTCGGGTAGTTCTTCAATTACCTTCCTTCCGCTCCTGGCATGCGTGCTCCTGTTTGGGCCGGTGCCGGCCCTGGCACTCCATGTGACCACGGGCGTGTTCGGTGAACTGATCATCCGGCGAACCGAGCCAATCAAGACCGTCTTCAACATTGGTCAGTTCACTCTTTCAACCGTTCTTGCTGGCTTTGTGTTTAGTCAGGTTGGGGGACTACCGCAGGCTCCCGAACTCGCGGGTGAGGGGTTCACCTTCCAGTTCGGACCCTTGATCGCTTTCGGTTTTGCGTTTCTGCTGATCAATCAGGGCTCGGTCTCGGGCGCGATCGCTGTTAGCCAGGGGATTCCGTTTAGGAAGGCTTGGAGACTGCTGGTTGGGAAGTCCGGAACCAATCTCCTGTATGATTTGCTCGTTAGTCCGATGTCCCTCTTGATCGCATTCCTCTATGTCGACTACGGGGTCCCGGGCTTCCTGCTGGTCCTCCTGCCGCTCTTGTTCATTCGCCGGGGTTACCTGACCACTTTCCAACTGCAGGAAGCCAACACGAATCTTCTCAAGGCATTAGTGAAGGCGATTGAGGTACGCGATCCTTATACATCCGGGCACTCGCAGAGGGTGGCAGATCTCTCCAGGCGCATTGCCGAGGATTTGACGCTTTCTCCCGGTCGAGTGAAGCTCATTGAGACGGCTGCACTACTTCACGACATCGGCAAGATCGACTTGATCTACAATGAGATCCTGAAGAAGACAGGGGCTCTCACCCCAGCCGAACGGGCTGTTATCGAGTCACACGTCGCACGCGGTGTTGAATTGCTCGAGTCCTTTTCGTCGTTCCCAGAGGAGGTCTTGGGCGCGGTGAGACACCATCACGAGCGTGTCGATGGCCAAGGCTACCCCGACGGCGTTTCCGGTGATCGAATCCCCATCGGTGGGCGCATCATCAAGGTCTCGGATGCTATCGACGCGATGCTCTCGGACCGGTCGTATCGGAAGGCATTGTCGATTCCCATGGTGCGAGAACAGCTAGCCGAGTTTGCGGGGGTGCAATTTGACCAATCGATCGTAGCGGTCGTCACTCGGTCCTCCTTGCTGGAGGACCATGCGGCTGCCGTTGGTCGGGAGCAGGTTGCTTCCGCGGACACGCTGGTGGACATCCCTAGCCCGCCCCGGCTATTGCCAAGAAAAGTGTATGCCAGACCCCATGGGGTGCGTGTTCCAGGGGCCTTCTAGCAGCTCGCAGGAAGGGGCAAGTCGATCGAGGAAGAGGCGGTGTTCCGCGAAAGCCCCACGAGCGACCCCCCTACCAACCCATCCCCTCCCTCAGCGAAGTGATGTGCGCCACGTGGTGACGTCCGTGCCAGGAGTAGAGCCTCAGCAGCTCGTCCACGGGTAGGTGGTCGAAGTCGGGCCCCTTCCAGGTTCTCGAGAAGTCCGAGGCCTCCATCGCCCGCCACAGTAACAGCCATCGCCCGTGCAGTGAGTCCAGAATGTCAAGTGAGACCTCGACCGGCGCCGATAGTGCATCGGGAAGTCGGGCCCAGTCCTTCTCGTCGTACGGCTTGACCGTGGGTCCGTCCTCGGTGAGGGCCCAGCGCAGACGCATGTAGGCGTTGATGTGGCTGTCCACCACGTGATGCACCACCTGACGGACGGTCCACCCGCCCTCACGGTAGGGCGTGTCGAGCTGGGCGTCGTTCAGCCCCTCTACGGCCAGCCGTAGCCTGGCCGGCGCCTCCTCGATGTGCAGCAGATGGGCCGTCCTCTCCTCTGGGGTCAGGGCCCCCGCTGGTTGGAACGGTCCGATGGGGTATCTGGGGTCACTCATCGCATCATCCTCGGTCTCGGGGTCAGGCTTTCAGTCGGCCGGCAGAGTTCAAGGCAACAGCGGCCTGCTCATCAGCGCCTCGATCTCCTCGACGCCTCGAGGCGCACCGGCCGACAGCACCTCCGCACCCGTGGCCGTCACGAGAATGTCGTCCTCGATGCGAACGCCTATCTGCTCGTCCTCGATGTAGATCCCCGGCTCGATCGTGAAGACCATCCCCTCCGCCAGCGGAACGGTGTAGTCCCCGACGTCGTGCACCCTCATGCCGAGCCAGTGAGACAGGCCGTGGATGTAATAGCGGTTGCAGGACGGTCCACCACACAGATCACCGCTATGGGCATCGATAGTACTCTCGCGCGAGCGCAGACAGTTCACCGATCGTGACGCCCGGGCGTGTGGCGTCGATGGCCGCCTGCTGAGCCCCGAGGACCAGCTCGTAGATGGAACGCTGTCGCTCGGTGTAGCGCCCGTCGACTGGAACGGTTCTGGTGACGTCGGCCGAGTACTGCCCGTACTCCGCGCCGATGTCGAGTACCACGAGGTCACCGGGCTGGGTCTGTCGGCGGTTGGTGTCGTAGTGGAGCGTGGTGCTGTTGGGACCACTCCCGATGATTGACGGAAAGCCCAGGCGGTCCGCCCCGTTCGACCGGAACGTGTGCTCGATCAGAGCTTCGATCTCGTACTCGTACATGCCTGATGTGATCGACTGCATGGCCCTGCGCTGCGCCTCGCTCGTGATGTCGATCGCACTGCGCAGCCTTCGTAGCTCCGCTTCGTCTTTGATCAGGCGCAGGCTGTCGAGGATCGGCACCGCGTTGCGCAGATCGATTCCGACGGCCGACTCGACCCAGCCCTCGATCCGCTCGTTTTCGGCGTTCGCGGCATAGAGTGTGGTGAAGAGCGGCCCCGGCGTGGCCCGGCGCATCCGCTGCAGTTCGGCGTCGAGATCACTCAGGGAGTGGACGTGAAGCACGCCGGCCAGTTCCTTGGCCCGATCCCC
The DNA here is from genome assembly GCA_965249725.1 of Longimicrobiales bacterium. Classification (GTDB taxonomy): domain Bacteria; phylum Gemmatimonadota; class Gemmatimonadetes; order Longimicrobiales; family Gaopeijiaceae; genus CBDDCX01. Next base: position 143,211 of record OZ252251.1, on the reverse strand, counting down.
GGGACCGAGCTTCTTGCCGGTCCACTGTTCGGTGGCCGGATCTCGGTCGGGCAGAAAGAGATGGCTCTGGGCGGCACCCGACGGCTCAACGGGCATGACGAGCCAGGCGTCGGGCGACTCGAGGCCAGTGAGGTAGAAGAAGTAGTCGTCCTGCCTGAAGTTGTTGTCCTGCAGCACCTCCAACTCGAGGTCGCGGCTCCGCCCCGCTGGAATGGCGATCACGCCCGCACCGGTACGAGCGACGAGCGCCTCTCTCCGGGCGCGTGTCTCCACCAGGTCGACGGCGCGGCCCATGCCCGGGAGGTCGTCCACCACGGGGGAGGCACCGAGGGGCTGCTGGGCGCTTGCGGATCCGGCGGGGAGCATCGCGGTGAACGCGAAGATCAGTGCCGCGCGTCCCGTGAGAGTTGAGCGTGTCGAAGTCATCGGTGCTTGGGCTCTTTTCTTGGGTGAGAATCTCTGAACGCCCTTGGTACGCAACCGAGGCCTTCCGGATCCCTCGGCTTGGTGCGAGCGACCGGCACCGCTACCCCCAGAGGCCTAGATGTGTCGAGGGAGAGCGTAGACCCGATCCTCGGCGGCGGGTAGCTCGTGCGCGGCGCCGATCCTCACCAGTTGCTCCAATGCATTGGCCACCAACCGCATGTAGTTGGCCAGCCGCTCCGGTTCTTTGATCACACCTGTCGTCCGGACCGTCACCGTTCGGACCCCCTCCCCTCTCTTCCTCCGTTTGGCCCAGGACAGTCGACGGATCTCGAGCCTTAGCGACGGCTGTACCATGATCAGCTCACGCAGCTTTCGATCCGTTAGCAGAGATCTTCCCCGAGGAGCGCTCGAACTCTTGATCGTGTACTTCCGTTCGAGCTCCTGGTCTCCTACGAGGAGGCCGTAGAAGCCGAACATCTCGACGATCCGGGTGAAGATGTTCCTTCGAGAGACGCGGAATGTGAAGTCCTCCTTGGCAACGTAGAAGGCCCGCGCTCGAGTGTAGGTAACCGAAGTCTGGCCGTTGCTCTGGGTGTAGGTGTCGAGGGTCAGCTGCCAGGGGCCGTGCTTGAGGTGGACCTCGTCCTGGGAGGTCCGCTTGCCGGGCAGGAACGTCGCGCCGAGCGTCTCGGCGGCCACCCGAAAGGCTTGCCGTCGATCCAGCTCCCGCTCGATGCCCTCGTTCGGTTTCGGCAATGGACTGATCCTGGAGTGCGAAAGGGACGCGATATCCCTAGCTACGACCGGCGGCTCCCTTTCCATCCAGCTCGGTACGGTCCTTCCAGTTCCACCAGACGAGCAACGTGGGGTCGGGACGCTCCTCGGTGGCGTAGTAGATCGCGCAGCGGAAGGAATAGAGTACACAACGGTCTACGTATCCGCCCTCGATCACGCACTGTCGCTCGTAGAGTTGAACGGGATCACATCCGACCAGATCGGAGATCTGTTCGATTCCGAGTCCCCGGAGGCAGGCGCTCATGGAGGGCCCCACCCCGGGGATCTCTTGCAGAGGGTCTTGTGTTGCCATTTCAGCGCTCCTCCTTCGGTGTTCTTCTGCCTTGAATAGTGCCTTGCTTCGAGCCTCCGGGCAACCGATTTCTGTTGCGAACCGGTCATTATCGTCGTATTTAGAATCACCGTACTATTTTGACGAAGCCGGTGATGAGCGACGCACACCTACGACAGCCCAAGCAGAGCCGGAGCCGTCAGACGCTTCAGCGCATTACCCGGGCCGCCCTCGAGTTGATCGCCGACAAGGGAGTGGACGGCACCACCGTCAACGCCATCGTCCACCATGCCGGCTCCTCCGTGGGCTCCTTCTATGCCCGATTCGACGGAAAGGACGATCTTCTCGTCTATCTGGACGAGCGCATCTGGGAGGAGGCCGAGGAGCGCTGGAACGAGGCGATCGGCGACGGTTGGGGCGATCGTGCCATTCCGGACGTTGTCACGGGCCTCGCCAAGCTCTATGGAGAGCTGGAGCTGATGCACCGCGCGGCGCGCCATTCCCTCGCCCAGGCCGTTCGCGGGCCCGGAGCGGGTCCCTCGGAAGCCGCCGTGCGATTCAAGACCAAGATCCTGGGGGATTCCCGCCGCCTACTCTTGGACCGAACCGGCGCGATCACTCACTCCGAGCCCGACCTTGCCGTCGAGACCGCGTGCCGGAGCCTGGAGGCCTGCGCCCTCTCCCTGGATCCGGAGGTCATGGCCGACCTGTGCGCGGCCCTGATTCAGCATCTGACGGGCGAGCACCTCCCCGTGCAGGCCTCCGACGAGGATGTCGAGTTCTTCGATATCTGGGGATAAAACCCTTGCATTTCCTACGTCCGATCTATTTCTTTGAATTTGAATTCAAATTAATGTTGTGAATTGATCTGACCCAGGTGTGCCTGTGTCATGAATCATCCACCGTTTCGGCCACCGTTGCGGCCACCGTTGCCGTCACCGTTGCCGTCACCGCCGCGCGGTGTCCCCCCGGGACTGGGAGGTGAGACGCCGCAAGGATCGTTGCTCTTGGGTGTACGTCTCCCACAGCAAGCGAGGAGCCGCGCGTCATTCGATCGGATGGTGGCGTCCGCAACGGACCTGATCGCCGAGGAGGGGCTAGAAGCGACGACGGTTCAGCAGATCCTGTCCCGCTCCGGCGTCGGCGCCGGCACGTTCTACGCGCGCTTCGACAGCCGCGACGCGCTTCTGGCGTATTTGGCCACACGGTTCTGGGACGATGCCCAAGACGGTTGGGAGGCGGTGTTGGCCCCCGGGCGCTGGTCGGCTGCGGGCGTTCGGGAGATCGTCACGCAGTTCGCCCGCATTGTGGTACTCTGGAGCCGGGCCCACAGCTCGCTGCTCCGGGCCTTCCTGGCGTATGCCATGGAGCACCCCGACCCTCTCCTGCTGGAACGGACGGCCGGACTCGACAATCTCGTGGCCGACTATCTCATCGAGCTACTGCTCGAGCGCCGGGAGGAGCTGGGCCATGCCGATCCGGAGCAGGCGGTGCGCCTGGCCACGTTGCAGGTCTTCGCCACCCTCAGAAGTCGATACATCTTCACCTGGGGAGCTCGGGAGGACGGCATCGAGGATGACGAATTGGCGTCGGAGTTGGCGATCGTATTCCTTCGCTATCTCGGTTCTACCGACCTGGAGACAGGGTCCGGCGCGTCTCCGGACCTGGGAGCTCGCCCGGGAGAAGCTCGTATGAAGGAGAACGACCGATGAATCCCGCAACGAGCCGCATGCGGTCACGGAACAAGGGAGGCCGAAGATGGAGAAGGTAAACCTGCTGGAGAAGTTCGCGCTCTTCAGTGAGCAGTGGACGCCCAAGATCGTGGCTCAGGTCGAGGACATGCACGTCAAGATCGCCAAGGTCGAGGGCGAATTCGTTTGGCACGCCCATGATGACGAAGACGAACTGTTCATGGTGATCGAGGGTGAGTTGTCGATGGAACTCCGCGGCCACCCCCCGATCACGTTGGGGCCCGGTGAGATTCTGGTCGTGCCGCGTGGAGTCGAGCACCGACCGGTGGCCCGCGAAGAGGCCCATCTCCTCATGTTCGAGCCCAAGTCCACCGTCAATACCGGTACTGCGGCAGGTGAACGCACCGTAGCCGAGCCGGAGTGGATCTAGGAATCCTCAGCATACGGCGGGCCCCGACCCGGATCCGAGTCGGGGCCCCACCGCAACGCTGGCGAGCCTTGCCGATGTTACTTATGCGAGCGGCTTACGCGCCTCGATGATCGCGCCCTGCACGGACGACGCGAAGTCCTCGAGGGAGTCCGCGATTTCGGGACGCTCCTCTAGGAGTTTCTGAGCGAGGGGATCAGAGGACATGGCCTCGCGCGGGTACGGCCGTGCATTGGAAATGCGCGCGTCCCTGAATCCCGCCGCCTCCAGGTCCGCGACATACGCGTGCTCCTCGACCGGCAAGCAGGCCGTGACCGCCTCCGCTTCTTCGCGCAGTGCTCGGGGGACGGGCGCGCTACACACCAGATCGGAGATCACCAACCGGCCGCCCGGCTTCAGAACCCTCAGCGCCTCACCGAGCACCCGGTCGCGTTCGGGTGACAGGTTGATGACGCAGTTCGAGATGATGACGTCGACAGTGGCGTCGGCCACCGGCAGTGCCTCGATCTCTCCCAGTCGGAAGTCGACGTTGGGGTAGCTGCCCTTCTTGGCGTTCCCGCGCGCTCGGGCGACCATCTCGGACGTCATGTCGACGCCGATGACCTGCCCCGTCGGACCGACTTGCTCGGCGGCCAGGAAGCAGTCGATCCCGCCTCCGGAACCGAGGTCGAGCACGGTCTCGCCTTCCTGGAGATTCGCCGCTGTTACGGGGTTCCCGGAGCCGAGGCCCAGGTCGGCGCCCTCAGGGACGCTCTTGAGCTGGCCCTCGTCGTAGCCCACCGCCGTCGAGACGGAAGGCTCCTCCTCCGAACAGCAGCAGGAGGGCCCGCAACAGGAACTCCCGTCGACGGCAATTGTGGCGTATCGATCGCGAACGGCTTCGCGGATGGTGTCGTATTCCATGGTCACTCCTTTTAGTTGGTACATGCAACTGTTGATCGAAAAAAAGGGAAGTCGAGATCGTGATTCGAGCGGTCAGCGGACCACACAGCAGCTGCCTCCCTCGGCCTCAACTCGGCTACCGACTGCTCGAGTCAAGCGGCCCAGCAGCTCGGTCATCGCAGACCGGACCTCGGGCTCGAAGTCCTCCAGTAGGGTGGCGTACTCTCTCCGAAGATCGGCCTCGATGCCGGCGTGGGCGCGTCGGCCTGCCGGAGTCGCGGCGAGGCGAATGGAACGTCGGTCTTCCGGATCGGGGGAACGAACCGCCAGGCCTGCCGCCTCCAGTCCGCTCGCGAGGCGACTTGCCGTACTCTTCTCCAAGTAGAGCGCGCCGGCGAGTTCATTCACGCTGAGCGGTCCTGTCTCACACACCGCCTTGAGTCCATAGCACTGACTCACCGTGAGCCCGTAGCAGCACGCCCGATCGCGGTCGCGAAACTGCACCAGGCGGATGAGCTCGGAGAAGGCCTGCGAGAGAGCCGCCGCGTCTCGGGCGATGCTCTTGTCGGTGATGGTTGTGGGCATTGCGTGCTCGCTGATAGTTGTAAGATACAACCAATATGGTTTGCGTCGGTGGATCCGTCAATATGTTCTGGCTCGGGCGTTCTCACTTCGCGACAACCTCACCGTGTACGATGCGATCTACGTAGCGTTGGCGGAGGCGGTAGGGGCGACTCTCTATACGGCTGATGGCCGACTGGCCAGGACCGCCCGCGAGCACACCTGCGTCCGGGCAGTGGAGGTCTGAGGTCGTCTATCCACTCGGACGAAGGTGACTTCCGCCCACCCCGTTCCTTGCCCCCGACCGGTCCCCTCAGCGATTGTGGACGCGCAATTGGTAGACGGATCCACCGGCAATGCTCCAACCCCGAGACCGATGCCGACGAGGGTGATGATGATTGGGACGGCGGGAGTGTTCGCCATCTTGGGTGGAGCGACCCTCTTCTTCCCTCAGGAACTCGCACGTGCGCTCGACTGGGACTCGACGGCCCAGCTCCCTGTGCAACTCCTCGCGGGTGGGCTCTTTGCCATCGCGACGTTGAACTGGATGGGCCGAGGGGCGATCTACGGGGGTATCTATGGTCGTCCTATCGTGATCGCCAACTTCGGATTCGGCGTCATAACCTCGGGTTCCCTGACCTCTGCTCTCATGGACGGAGCCGTAGGGACGTGGGGTTGGCCTATCGCCGGTATCTTCGCCGCTCAAGCCCTCGGATTCGGCAAACTGATGTGGATGCCGCCTTGGCCCGTTGACACGCCGGGCGATCCTGATCGCTCGGCCAACTGAAATCGACCCGTCGTCAAACGCGGTCTGGAGAAACAACATGAGAAGCCGCATCTCGATCACCCTGGCAATCGTGCTGACCCTCACTGTCGGCGGCCCACTCCTTCCGCGTCCCGCTGCCGGGCAGGAGGCCCTGTGGGGTGGCGACTTGGTGAGCAAGATCGACTCGCTGGCCGAAGCGACGTTGGCCGAGGGCCCCGTCGCGGCGGTGAGTATCGGCGTCAAGCGCGGTGGCGATCTGCTGCTGGTGAAGGGCTACGGGCAGGCGGACATCGAGCTCGGGGCTCCGGCCACTGCCGAAACGGTTTACCGCATCGGGTCCATCACCAAGCAGTTCACGGCGGCGGCCGTGGTGCAGCTCGTCGAAGACGGCAAGATCAGCCTCGACGAGTCCATGACCACTTATCTGCTCGACTATCCGACGAAGGGGCGTCACATCACGATCCGGCACCTCCTCACGCATACGTCAGGCATCAAGAGCTACACGGGCCTCGAGGCGTGGCGGCCCAAAATGACCCTGGATCTGACGGACGAGGAGCTCCTGGCGCTCTTCCAGGAGGAGCCCTTCGATTTCGAGCCGAGCGAACAGTATCGCTACAACAACTCGGGCTTCTATCTGCTGGGCATGATCATCGAGCGGGCGAGTGGCGAGACGTACCGGGAGTACCTCGATGCCCATCTCTTCGGGCCCCTCGGTCTCACGGGCTCTTCGTACTGCGACGAGCGACCGATCATTCCGGCCAGGGCCGAGGGCTATGAGGCGGTGAATGGGGAGCTGATGAACGACCTCTACCTCTCGATGAACCAACCCGGCGCGGCCGGCGCACTTTGTTCTACCGTTCCGGATCTGCTCTCCTGGGCTTCCGCCCTGAGGGCCGGACAGGTGGTATCCGGCGAGAGCTATCGACAGATGACCACGCCCGCGACCCTCAGCGACGGATCGGCGACGGGCTATGGATTTGGGCTTGGCGTCGGAGAGCTCAACGAACATGCCCGTGTGTCCCACGGGGGAGGGATCAACGGGTTCAACACCATGTTGGCGACCTACCCGGAGGAGGAACTGGATGTGGTGGTGCTCTCGAACACGGAAGGGGGACATCCGGGACGCATGGCCGAGGTCATCGCGAAGTGGGCGCTGGGAATCGAGGTGCCACCCGTTGTGGACGTAGCGCTCTCCGCCGAAGCGCTGGCCGCCTACGAGGGTGTCTATCAACTCGCGCCCGAGTTCGAGTTGACTGTCGTCGTGCGGGATGGCCAGCTCTTTGCCGGAGCGACGGGGCAGAGTGAGTTCAGGCTCAGGGCCCAAGGAGACGACCTCTTCGTGCCCACCTTCGATGATGCGGTTCGAGTGGTCTTCCAGCTCGACGATGGCAAGGCCACAGCCCTGACGCTCCACCAGGGCGGCCAGGAGACGGAGGGCCCCCGGGTCCGGTAGCGGTACGCCCGGCGTAGACCGCGTCCGGGCTCCTAGAAGAGGTCGAGAATCCTCTGCAGCTCGGAGGGGCTCGTCGTCTGCGTCAGTCCCAACATCAGCAGGATGCGCGTCTTGTTGGCCGGCAAGTCCGAGGACTGCAACGCCCCGAAGCGTTCAGCCGGATTGCCGACGATCCTGCCGCCTGGCACCCTCGACGCGATCACTACGGGCACCCCCGCCGCGACCGCGGCCTGGAGACCCATCTGCGTGCCCGCGCTCATGCGGCCCCCCGCGAACGTGATCACCACGATGCCATCAGGGGCCTGTTCGGCGGCGTTCGTCAGGATGCGGCCGTCCGATCCAGCGTAGTCGCTGACGATGTCGACACGGGGGAGTTCTTCGAGCCCGGTTACATCGAACGGACTCCCCGTAGTGTGTGGCCGCAGCGTCTCGCGGTGGAAAACCACTTCATCGGGATCCACGTAACCCAGGAAGCCCAATTCGGGAGACCGGAACGTCTCCACCCGTTGGTTGTGCGTCTTCCATATGTCGCGGGCCGCGCCGATGTCCTCGTTGAGCACGACGAGAACACCCTTTCCGACGGCCTCGGGCGAGACGGCGACCCGAACGGCGTTGAGCAGGTTCCCGGGACCGTCGGCCGAGATCGCGTCGGCGGTACGCATCGCACCGACCATGACGACCGGCCGCGGGTCACGCACGGTCAGGTTCAGGAAGAACGCCGTCTCCTCGAGCGTGTCCGTCCCGTGTGTGATCACGATGCCGCTGAGGTCGGGATCAGCCCTCAACAACTCGTTCACTCGCTTCGCAAGCGAGAGCCAGTGATTCGGCGTCATCTGTGAAGAGCCGATCCGATAGATCTCCTCGACACTCACGTTTGCGTGCTCGAGCAGCTCCGGTACCGCTCCAACCAGGCTGTCTCCCGATAGGGCTCCGCCCGGGCTGCCGGCGATGGTCCCGCCCGTAGTGATGACAACGACGCCGGGACGTTGCTGTCCCCGGGCCGTGAGCGGGACGGCGACGAGCAGAGCGGCGATGGCCGTCAGATGGATGAGGGTGAGGCAGCGCATTCGGTGACGATCGAGTGAGCCGCCGGTTGAAGCAACCCTCGTTGCTTGCGCCGAGTATCGGCGGCCCTGCAGGTTGGCGATCCTTGGAGCCAGAACCGCGCGGCAGTCCGTCGGGCCGGCTCGGCTGTAACCCTGAAGCGTATGAACAACCTGCCAAGTTTCTCCAAGCTCGATGCCGACCGCATTCTAGGCGAGCCGCGGAGATCGAGGGGTCGGAGGACACGAGACCCGTCACGGTCGCGGAACTCCGGTCGATTGCCGGAGAAGCCGGGTTTGGCTCACAGGCCGTGGAGCGCGCCATCGCGGAGGCCCAACAGGCCGCCGCTACGGAGGTCCGCAGGCATCCGGTGCAGAGGTCGGGGCTCCTCGTGACATTCCTTTGGACGGTCCGAACGATTCCGGTCGAGATCAGCTCCGAACAGCTCATGCGGGCGGTACGCCTCTTCCAGCCTTACCGTGAAGGGCCGGCTCAGGTGAAGCTCGAGGAAGATCAGATCACATGGCGGGATCGCAGGGGTCTCGGCTTCAGGGTCACGTCGGCCGGGTGTGTGACCGAGATGCGCGTCTTCGTATCGAAGATCATGCTCCGTAAGGGTCGATGGATGGGATGGGTGAAGTCCGCGGCCGACCGTCTGGAAGCGTTGGTGCTCTTGGTGGCGACTCAGGATCTACCGGTCCCGGTGAACGACCGAGCTCGACTCCCGTCGTCGGGACGGATGGAGGCGGATCCCGACCTGTAGGAGAAGGGCATCATGTCCGACCCGACGGTATCCGATTGAACACTACTCCGTGATCCGACGCCTACGCCTGTCCGACCGCGACGAACTGGTGCGGATGCGCCAAGCGCTCTGGCGGGATTCGAAGGAAGCTGAGGTCGACACGTTGCTGGCGGCACCTCCTCCCGACGCAGAGATCCTGGTGGCGGAGCGTTCGGCGGCGGAGCGTTCGGCGGCGGAGCGCTCGGCGGCCGAGCGCCCGGGTGCCGAGGGCCGAGAGGGTCGGCTCTGCGGCTTTGCAGAGCTCGGCACCAGGAGGTTTGCCGAGGGCTGCGACAGCTCGCCCGTGGCCTACCTCGAGGGATCTGGGTGGATCCTGATGTCCGTCGGACCGGCGTTGCGCTCGCCTTGGTCCGTGAGGCGGAAGCATGGGCCCGATCCAGCGGTTTCACGGAGTTCGGCTCAGACTGCGCAATCGAGAACGAGGCGAGCCAAGCCTTCCACACTGCGGCGGGATTCTCGGAGGCAGGGCGCATCGTCTGCTTCAAGAAGCCCCTGGGTCAATGACGAGCAGATCAGGCGAACGCCACCAGGTTTACCGGTTCGGCCTTCCCGCGCAAAGCCGTGGGCCCCAACTGTTCGGCCGTTCGCCCCTCCGGAAGAACCAGACGCTCGAAGAGGGCGGCCGATGAGAGAAGACGCTTGCCCAGGCGGCCACACTCCGCCTGAATCCGGGCGCCCGTATTCAGTACGTCGCCGTTGAAGACCAGGGCCTTCTTCAAGTCTCCGATCTCGGCAGCGACCACGTCACCGACGTGGACGCCCGCCTTGTACTCCGGCGCGACACCGAATCGATCCAGGTAGCTCTGCCGCTTCTTCTCGATGACCCGATCGATTTCGAAGAACACGCGGATGCAGTTCGCGTCCTTGATCCCGCGCTCCTCCTTCCACGTGATGACCGCTTCGTCGCCGACGTACTCGTAGATCTCTCCCTCGCTGTCGAGCACCGGGCCGGAGATGTCACGGAAGAACTCGTTGAGCAACCCGTAGTAGCTATCGCGGTCCAGTTCCTCGCCCAGGGTCGTCGACGACTTGAGATCCAGAAACATGAAGATGCGGGCTTCACTACGGGGCCGGTGATATCGGCCCAGGATGTACCGGACCAGCACGCCTGGACCGAGGAGCCGATCGAGTTGTCGAAAGAAGACGATGATCATGTAGAGAACGAACCCGACTGCCATCTGCACGTAGAGTCCGGGCTCGGCCATGGACGCCCAGAAGTCCGCCCAGCGCAGGCCCTGCAGCAGTCCGACCACCAAACCGGCGAGGGAGAAGGCCACGAAGAGTGCGGCGATGTACGTGAGAGATTTCGCGACGACCGCCACCGAGAACGGCAGGCGCCTCATTCGCTCGTCGAACCCGGACTCCTCGAGTATCGCCAGGGGCAACGCGAGGACGACGCCGACGAACACGCCGATGAACGACACTTTGGCATGGTCGCTGTTCAGCGCGGACTCGATGAACTCGTAGCTGAGGGCGACTGGAATACAGACCAGCATTAGCATGAGGGCGGTTCTGAGTCGACGTGTGGTGTTCGCACCCATGGGAACTCCGGACGGGGAAGGTGTTAGTGATCCATCTCGCAGGTCAGCATCACGATCGACGGGAGCGACGTAAACCCCGACTCCGAGCTGAGGACGAGGCGACCGTCGGGGAGGAACGCCACTGCTTCGCCCTGGGGTTCCCGGAGGGTCCGTAGGTTCACACGACCGTCGTCTGTCGGACGAAGCTCTCCGTTCTCTCCCACCCCGAAGAACTCCAGAGTCTCGTACGTTCGGACCACCACCTTGGAGCCGTCCAGTGTGGCCGAAGCGCCGGTTACGTAGCGAGGTGGGGCGACGGCGCCGTCACTCATCTCTTGGACAGCCTCGAGTGTGACCACCTGGTCCGACCTTAGCGGCGGCGGGTAGCGAAAAACCGTGATGGGGTGGTTTCGCCCCTTGGTGATGAAGAAGATCCTCTCGTCCGGAAGGATGTACATCGCCTCCACATCCCGGGGCCCGTCGGGGAACTTCATCAGGTACTCCTCGGCGCCCGCCGCTCCGTCCGAGCGACCGTCGGGCTCCGGAAAGCGGTACAGGGCTACTTGGTCATGGCGTTCCAGGTTGTCACCTGTGTCGGCCAGGTACAGGCACGAGCCCTCCCCACAGCGCGCCCTGTCCATGTCCTCCCAGTCGCGATTCCTGTGATCGACCTCGACGGTGGCATGGAGGACGCCGGCGTGGTCCAGCGCAAAGAGCTGGGGCTCGTGGCCCGAGTCGTTGTGGCTCCAGATGCGGCTGGGGTCTCGGATGCCCACGGCCAGGCCGCTGGTTTCGTCCAGGATCTCGGGCAGCGCTACGGGCGCCCCGTCCAAACGGCATCCCGGGCCGTCTCCGATCGACAGGCCGCACGACAGGACGAGGGGTACGGTGCCGAGCCCGACCGAACGGCCGAGCCCGGTGAGACGGCTCCGGCGTCGGCTAGTAGTCACTGATGCGGTTCGCTGCCGGTTACGGGGTGTCGGCCGCCGCGTTCACGAGCACCGTGTCGATGATCTCTTCGAAGAGTTCGAGGGGCAGGGCGCCGGAGAACGGTGCGTATCCCACGACGACGAACGTCGGGGTGCCCCGGACGCCGATCTGTCGGGCCAGAGACGTATGTGCCTGCACCCTCCATAGGTACTCGTCGCTGGCCAGGCACGCCTGGAACGCCTCCATGTCGAGCCCCAGGTCCATCGCGATCTCGTCGATGACCGCCTCGGGCTCGGAGGCCTGCTTCCAATCCGACTGACGGTCGAAGAGAGCCTCGGCCATCTGCTCATACTGATCGGTCCCCTGACCGAGGGCGCACTCCGCGGCCATGGTGGCCGGAACTGAGTTGGCCCAATTACCGATAACGAAGGGAACGGCCTTCCACAGGAGCTTCCCGTCTTCGATGTACTTCGCGGTCAGCGCTGGCAAGGTCTCCTTGTGGAACTTGCGGCAGAACCCACATCCGAAGTCGAAGAGCTCGAGAATGCGCGCCGGAGCCTCGTCGCTCCCGAAATCCACCCCGAGCATCTCGAGTGTAATCTGCTCTTGGGGGGGCGTATTGGGCGGCGGCCGGGTCAGGCTCTCGAAGCCCTCGGGTACGGGCGCAGCGGGGGCTCCGGTAGCCAGGAGGTCGCCTGCCCCGCGGGTGGTGAGGCGAGCTTCGTCGGTGGGGGCGTCCTGGTCCGACGCGCACGCACCGGAGAACAGCGAGAGAGCGGTGCCGAGAAGCACCGGCACCACAAAGGCTCTCAACCCCGGCCTTCGGGTCGATGCGCTCGAACGGATCATCATATCTCCAGATTGATCCACTGCCCGAGGTCGGCCAGAGACGCCGAGACGGACGCGAACTTTCCGGTAACGAGCAGAACTCCTGCCACGATCAAAAGGATCCCGGCCACTCTCTGGGCCGGCAGGGCCCAGCGTCTAACCGCCCCGAAGCTAGCAAGAAACCAGTTGAATGCCACGGCCGACACGAGAAACGGGACTCCCAGACCCAACCCGTACACGGCCAGGAGCAGGGTCCCCTGGGCCACCGTGGCCTCCATGGTCGCGTAGAAGAGAATGGTCGCCAGGATGGGACCGATGCACGGCGTCCATCCGGCGCCGAAGATCACTCCCACCACCAGAGACCCTAGGGCTCCGGTGGGTTTCGACCGCAAATGCACTCGGATGTCACGAGCGAGTGCGGGTAGGCGGACCCAGTCGAGTAGCAGAAGCCCGAAGAAGAGGACCACCACTCCGCCCAGCCGCGAAATGAGCGGGAGCATGCGGTTGAAGGTCTGGCCCGCGGCCGTCGCCGACGCGCCCAATGTCATGAAGACGAGCAGAAAACCCAGGATGAAGAGTGCCGAGTGGAGCACCGCCTTGCGACGCGCGCCCGAACCGTCCGCGGCGAGCTCGTCGAGCGTCAGTCCCGAGACATACGTGACGTACGTCGGAACCACGGGGAGCACACACGGAGACAGAAACGACACCAGACCCGCGAGAAAGGCGAACGGAAGCGAGATGCTGACGGAGTCCATGGAGCGTCGGTTGCGGGTCTAGAGACCCGGCACTAGAGGTCCGTGGAAGGCATAGGGTGACTCGACCTCAAATCCGGAACTCCTTGAATAGTCTCTGCTCCGTGTCACCCTGGAGGACAGCGCGGAGCTCCACGTGCTCCTCGAGGCCGCTTCCCTTGAGCTTCTCCCGGAACAGCTGGTCGAGCTGAAAGATGCCTGCGGAGTTGGTGATCTCCACGGTGAGGCAGACGGGCCGATCCGATCCGGCGTCGATCGACACGGAGTCGATGGCGGCTGCGGACACCGAGTGAATGCTCTCCGAGCCCTTCTCGAACGGGATTCGCGAACGACCCTTGGCCATGTCCAGCGCATCGGCGATCCGCACAACGCCGGCTTCGATCGTCAGCGGCCTACCGCCGGACCGGTGCGAGATGATGGCGTGGAGCACCTCGCTCCGCATGATCGCCGAGGTGGCCGTGTCGTACAATTGCGGGAGGATGGCTTTGAGCTTGTCCTGGGCGACGAAGAGAGAGTAGCTCTCGTGGTCCGATCGCTGGATGGACATTCCGAGGTCGTGAAGCAGTGCCCCCAGGACCACCACCGCCTCTGCGTCCTGCACCTCGAGTCGGTAGTTTTCTACCACCGAAGGTTGGACACCGGCGTCGACCAGGAGCCGCAGCATCTTCAGGGCGATGTTCGTGACGATCTTCACGTGCACCGGACCGTGGTCCGTCATGTCCAGACGCTCGATCGCGACCACGTTGCTGGCCACCCAGAGCGCATAGAGATCATCGTCGGCGTTCACGATCTCCATGAGGGCCTGGAGCCTGGGGCTGTGGCGGTCGGGGACGTTGATCTGAATGCGACGGGCGAACCGCTCTTCGACCGTACGTCCGGCGCCGTCGGTGGTGGAGGGCTCCTCGATTTCGTTCAGCTCTTCAGTCACGCGTCTCCGGGGGTTTCAGTGGTATGTCCGTCCGCGCCCTGTGCGGCCAGGTCCCAACGCCCCGGCACCTTGGGGGCGCCGTCCAACGTCACGACGGTGCCGGCGATCTTGTCGTGGATCGCCTGTCGGTTCGGGTCCCAGTAGATCTGCAAGAAGCCGAGGGTTCCCGTCGCGAGCCCGGCGGCGTATCCACCGGCGCGCTCGAACGCGTGCCACCAGGTGACCGGCTGTCCGTCCAACCGTACGACCCGAATCCCCACCGCCCGCTTACCGGGCGTCTGTCCGTTCATCCAGGGCATCAGGATGGCGAAGTACATGGTCCACCACCCGAGTCCGAAGCCCAGCGATTCGACCCGCTCCGCCAGCCACCCGAAGACGCCCCGCCGCTCCTCCGCCTGCTGGAGTTGGGCTTCTGTCTGCTCGAGGTCGCGCTCCGCGCGGTCGAGACGGTCCTGCAGTTCTTCGATGGTATCGCCCGCCAGCGCCATGGCTTCGGTCATCGTGCGCTGTGCGTCCTCGGCCGTCGCCTCGTCGCTGGGGTCCTCCGGCTCGCTCTCGGCAGACGAATCCAGGTTTGCCATCACCCGTTCCAACAGGTCCTCCACGTCGGCGTCGCCAACTTCGTCGGGGATGAGCTCCCCGAGCGCCTCCTCCACCTCGCTCCTCGACATCGTCGACTCGAGCCGGCGTCCGAGCCTCGTGGACAGTGCCACGACCTCTTCGGGCGTCTCCGAAGTGACGATCTGGGCCCCCTCGGCGATACCTCCAAGCACGCCGTCGAAAGCACCAGACAGGTTGATCTCGGTACTGTCGCTCGTGACGGAAGCGTTGAACACCGGGCCCTCGTCGCCGTCGCTCAGAATGCGAAGACCGACGAAGATCATCACCGTCACGAGCAGTACCGATACGCCCATGCATCCCAAGAACGCCCGGAAGATCTTGGATGTACGATCGCCCTTGCCGGGGGTTCTCGCCGTCGTGAAGAAGAATGCCGCCGCGACCACGCCGAAGACGAACCAGAATCCGCTGGTGAGCGCCGTGATCATTCCCACCACCAAAAGATCGATCAAGACGGCGATGGCCCTTCGCCCCGGAGGCGCGAGTGGGGTGCCCAACAGCGGAGGATCTACCGAAAACGCGTCCGGCGTGATGATCGTCCGAGGGTCATGTGTGTGGGTCTGCATCGATGCCGGGCTGCGGACTATGAGCGGCGTTGCCGGATGGCGATGTAGAGCCCTGCCGCCGCCCCGAGCAGCACAGAGCCCCAGAGCACTCGTTTCGAGCCCACTCGCCTATGTGCCAGCGCAGACGCCGCTTCTTGGGCGGCGCCCTCGTCTGCTTCGGATGACGGGGCCGGCTGCGTCGTCGCCTGCCCGTTGGTGGCGCTCTTCGCTCGGCTCGGACCGGTCTTCTTCCTTATGCGTCGTTTCTTGGGAGCGGCCTTGCCCGTCTCTACCGGTACCTTGTCGACCGCACCCTCGAAGCCACACTCCGGGCACGTGACGAACCCCTTCTCCATCGCCGTCCTGTTGGGGAAGAGAAGCTCGGTCTGGCAGTCGGGGCAGGGGCTTCCTACCGGTAACGGTCGAACGAGGCCGTACAATCGACTCTTGGAGAGGTCCATCTCCTCGGCGATCTGATTCACGCTCTGCCCGGAGTGCCAATAGAGGTCATTGGCTCGAGCGGTGAGTTTCTGGTCCTCGGTCTGGTTCGACGGCATCGGATAGCTCGGGTTCAGGGCCGGTGGCGAGGCCACTGATGGGGGCCTAGAGTGGTGTCTCGAATCCCACCCGGGGCCGCGTGACCAAAGATAGCGGGCCTGGAGAACACGTGCGAGACAACCGCAGGAGTCTTGCTTGAACATTCCCGCACCCCATGGACAGCTGGAGGCCGCCCTTCGCACGCCGTCCGGCGCGCCGCGTGCAGCCGGCGTAGTCTGTCACCCGCATCCCCTACATGGCGGTACGATGCACACCAAGGCCGTGTTTCGTGCGGCTCAGGCATTGGCGGACGCTGGGATCGCCGCACTTCGCTTCAATTTTCGAGGTGTTGGTACCAGCACGGGCGGCTATGAAGAGGGCATCGGTGAGAAGGACGACGTGGCCGCGGCCCTGGGCTGGCTCGAGGAACAACATCCGGGGCTTCCCCTGGTGACAGGCGGGTTCTCGTTCGGCTCGATGGTGTCCCTGGGCTACGCCTGCAGTGACCCGAGGGTCGCTGCCCTCTTTGCCATCGGCATTCCCGTGCGTCTCTACGACTATACCTTCTTGAAGGACGTGGCTAAGCCCGTACTCATCGTACAGGGAGAGGACGACGAGTTCGGATCCGGGACCGAGGTCGAGTCCGCCGTAGCCGAGTTCGGGCCGCATGTGACGCTGGTACGAATCCCCGGGGCGGATCACTACTTCAGCAAAGGCATGGACGAGATGAAAGGGGCGCTGACGGAGTTCTTCCGCGACGGTCCCGGAGGAGATGTGTTATGAGAGATCGACAACGCATTGTCGACAACCTCGAGAAGCTCTATCGGGACGAGCTCGGACGGAGCGCCGAGGCTGAAAGCGGCGACGTCGCGCGGCTGGACTTCGAGTTTCAGCGAGATCAGATCTATCTGGAGGTCTTGCTCGATCTGCGTGACCGGCTCAGCGACCTGCTCGGCGAAGCACCCGAGGAGGCGGAGTCGACCTCTTCACTTCTGGACAAGGCGCAGAAGCTCCGGAACCTGACCCGACTTCGGTAACTATCAGTCCGACTTCGAGTTAAGTGCATTCCACTATCGAGGGATGGCTCCTTTGCGGTGTAGGGCCATCGATTGCGAGACCAACGACGTGAAGATCTACACCAAGACGGGAGACGACGGGGACACCGGACTGTTCGGCGGAGGTCGTGTGCCCAAGAGCCATCCCAGGGTGGAGGCCTATGGGACCGTCGACGAACTCAACTCGTTCGTAGGCCTGGCTGGGGCGACCGTGTTGGACGAAGGGGTTCAGCAAGGTCTGCAGGCGATTCAGCACGATCTCTTCGCCCTGGGTGCGATACTGGCCACGGCCCGTCCGGATGGGACTCGTCCAGAGCCCGACAGGCCCGACGTTCCGACGGCCCGTATCGCCGAGATGGAAGAGTGGATCGATCAGGCCACCGCCGAGCTCGAGGAACTCCGGGACTTCATCCTACCGGGCGGCACTCGAGGAGCGGCGCTCCTGCACGTCTGTCGCACGGTTTGCCGCAGGGCCGAGCGAGCGGTGGTGGCGCTCGCCGGGTCGGAAGAGGTGGAGCCGGGGGTAGTCCAGTACCTGAACCGACTCTCTGATCTGTTCTTTACGTGGGCCCGCCTGGAGAACCTCCGCGGAGAAGAGTCCGACGTCCGGTGGATCAAGGACTGACGTGATCCACCGCCGATTCGAGGCTCTCGCGCCACACCTCGACGAAGGCGAGATCATTCGAGGAGACGTCCGCTATGCCGAGGGCCCTGCGCCCCGGACAGCGGTGGTGGTCGTCCACGGGTTCAAGGGCTACAAGGACTGGGGCTTCTTTCCGCACCTGTGTGAGCAACTCGCTATCGCTGGGCATACGGTCGTTTCCTTCAACTTCTCCCGGAACGGAGTGGGCGACGACCTCGACTCCTTCAGTGAGCTCGAGCGCTTCGCTGCCAATACCTACAGCCGGGAGCTGGATGATCTGCGCTGGTTGGTCGAAGCGGTGAGGGGCGGGGAGTTCGTCTCTCGGCGCCCGGAACGAATCGGCCTCATTGGGCACAGCCGGGGTGGAGGAGCCGCCATCCTTCACGCCCGAAGTGACCCTCACGTCGATGCGCTCGTAACGTGGGCCGCGGTGGCTCGTTATGACCGCTGGACGGAGGAGACGAGGGAGGAGTGGAGGGACTCGGGGCGAGTTCATATTCTGAACACCCGGACGGGTCAACAGATGCCGCTCGACGTGTCGCTCCTGGAGGACTTCGAGGCGAACGCGTCCGAACTCTAGGTCCTCGACGCTGCGAGCGAAGTCGAAGCTCCCTGGCTCGTCGTCCACGGGCGGCACGACCTGACGGTGGCCGAGTCCGAGGCGCGGGAGCTCGTCCGAGTCTCCGGGAGGGCCAAGCTCCTCCTCGTCGAGAAGAGCGGTCACACCTTCGAGGTTGGCCACCCCTTCCAGGCCGCGAGCCCGCAGCTCTCCGAGGCCGTCGACGCGACGGTCCGGCACTTCGCCAAGCACCTGGGTGAGGGGTGAGCGAAGTGGCGCCCGCGGTGCCGACGCGCTGGGAGCGCATGTTGGACCGCATCGATCGCACCGCCCTGAAGCACGGTGTCGATGAGGTGGGGCGGACCCTGATCGAGCAGGGCTTTCGGGCGTCCATGGTCCCGCGGCTGGAGGCCATCTCGGACGACCATCATCCGGACTACCTGCATTCCGGCCGGACGGCCGTGATCCTCCTGGACGATGTTGGCCTCAACGAGCCCGTTGCACTGGCGGCGTCCTGCCTGGTGGACACGCAGCGGCCCGCACTCGAACCTCGCCGAGGGGACGTGCTGGACCGGGTCGGGCAGCGGGTTGGGCGTGAGGTAGCCGGGTTCAAGGAGAGCGTGCCGAGGCCCGGGTCCGAGCGCCTTCTCGAAGACCTTCTGGCATGCGAGCCTCAGGTGGTGCTCGTCGCACTGGCCGAGCGTCTCGACCATCTGCGTCACGCCCATCTCTGGGGAGATCTCGACGCGGCCCGCGCCGCCCATATCGAGGGCTCGGCGGTGTACCTCGGGTTGGCCGAGCGCACCCACCCTCTGCTTGGGCGCAGGTACACGCACTGCTGCCGTACTTTCAGCCAGAAATACGCTACTTGACGCCCCCCGCCTTTCTTGCCTAAGTGATGGGTCTCCCAGGGCCAGCTTCAGGCCGGACCCCTTGGATACAGGTCCACATTTCAGCCAAGACAGACGGCGACCCATGACCTACATCATTGCCGAACCTTGCATCGAGACAAAAGACGCGAGCTGTGTAGAGGTATGTCCCGTCGACTGTATCTACGAGGGTGAGGACATGTACTACATACATCCGGACGAATGCATCGACTGCGGTGCGTGCGAGCCAGAGTGTCCTGTGACCGCAATCTTCCCGGACACCGACGTTCCTCCGGAGTGGACGAGCTACATCGAGAAGAACGTGACGCACTTCGACAAGTAGCTTGAACGAGTCCGACGAGTAGTTCGAAAAAAAAAGACGGAGAGACGCGAATGCGCCCTCCGTTTCTTCACGCCCCCTGGTCAGGATCCTTCCCGACCGGAGCGAGAATTCCGGAAGCGAGTTCTTAGATACCGAGCTCGCGAAGTCGCTCCAGGGAGATGTTCCCCGGAACGGTCTCACCCGCTGGTACGTCGAGGACTTCCTTGGGAGTCTCGAGCTTCGTCTGACGAATCAGCACTAGACTCGTCACCGCGGCAGCGGCCCCGAGGATTCCCAGCGTCACCTTACGAATGATGCCCCCCTGTCGTACGTCGTTGTCCATTGCACTCGTCCCCACGTAAGGCAGGAATCGTGCCTTGGCGGCCCCAAGCCGAGCGGCCATCCTTAAGTGTTTGCCTACCAGTGGAATACGCCCGCTTCCCCGATTCGTTTCACTTTATTCGTTTCGGAATTCTGGTGGCGACTTGCGGGGAGTCTCGGAAAATCCGTCTCTGTTGCTGAAAAGAGTTGGCACGGGGGTGCGGCTTACACTACTCTCTCGGAGGCCGGTAGCTTCTGTCTGTTGGAGGCGTCGAGGGCGGGCCCTTGCGAAGGTCGGAGCCCCAGCGGACGTAGCATCGACGGATCGACAGCTCTTCGATACACGGGGGGGACCATACGGTGAGGCTAGAACGGTGAGGCTGGAACGGTGAGGCTGGATTCGAGTTCATACTCGGAAGCGGCGGGGGTGGGCGACCCGTTGGCGATCGCCCAGGCGCTCGTCGCTACCCCGTCCGTGAACCCGGTGCTCGAAGAGGGCGGCGCCGGCGAGGGGGCCATCGCCGATCTGGCGGCAGGGTGGCTGCGCGAGTGGGGGCTCGAGGTGGAGACTGTCGAAGCGGCCCCCGGGAGGTGGAACGTGCTGGCTCGGCTGGGCGACCCCGATGCGGGTCCCACGGTCCTCCTGAACGGGCATCTCGACACCGTCGGCGTGGCCGGAATGACCGTCCCACCGTTCGCGGCAGAGGTGCGGGGCGGGCGGTTGTGGGGACGGGGCTCCTGCGACATGAAGGGTGGGGTGGCATCACTCCTGGCCGCCACCGCGAGATTGGCGAGGGGCGACGCCCTTTCCGGTGCCCTGATCGTCGCGCTCACCGCGGACGAAGAGCACGCGAGCCTGGGCATGGACGCCGTCGTGCGATCGGGAGTACGTGCCGACGCAGCGGTGGTCTGTGAGCCTACGAGCCTCGCGATCATGCCGGCTCACAAGGGGTTCGTTTGGGTGGACGTGCTCTTCCGAGGCAGGGCGGCCCACGGGTCGAGGCCCGAGGCGGGCATCGACGCCATCGAGCACGCCGGGCGCTACCTGACGCGACTGGGAGAGCTCAGGACCAAGCTGAACTCCGCGGCTCCGCATCCTCTTCTGGCGCACGGGTCTTTCCATGCAGGCACCATAAGTGGTGGTGCCGCGCCCTCCGTGTACCCGAGCGACTGCAAGTTGGTATTGGAGCGGCGGACGCTACCGGGGGAGACGGCGGCCGAGGTGATGGAGCAGTTCGGGGCCGTTCTGGATCGGTTGGCCCGAGAGGTTCCCGAGCTCGACGCCGAGTTGGTCCAGGGACTCACCCGTCCGGCGACCGAGGTTGCCGAGGACTCCCCGCTCGTACAGGGCCTCATCGCGGCCTGTTCGGTCCAGGGAGTCGAGGCCTCCGTCGAGGGGATGACGGCCTGGGTCGATGCGGCGTTCCTCAATGAGGCAGGCACGCCGGCTGTGTGCTTCGGTCCGGGCTCCATCGGGCAGGCGCACTCGGACGAGGAATGGATCGAGGCATCGGAGCTCTCGGCCTGCGCCGATGTGCTCCATCAGTTCGTGAGCGACTTCATGGCCGGAGCTCGGGAATGACGGACGGGAAGGGAGTCCGACCCGTTGGGATCGAGGTCGCGCGCCAGCGTGCGGTCGATACCCTTATGGAGCATTTCGCGAACGACGTGCTGGAGATGTCGGAGTTCGAGCGACGCCTCGACGTTGCGAACCAGTCGGCCACCGAGGCCGAGCTGAACGAGCTCCTCGTCGACCTACCGGCCACGAATCTTCCCGCCACCGCCTCCACCGTGCTTCCCGCCCGCGGCGGAGCTCCCGTCGTCGTGCCAGCGGATCGGGTGGCCGAACGGGCCTACATGGTGAGCCTCATGGGCGGCAACAGCCGGGCCGGGCGCTGGATTCCGGCGCGGAACAACTTCGCGGTGGGAGTCATGGGCGGCTTCTCCCTCGATTTCCGTGAGGCCATGCTCGGTCCCGGCGTCACCGAAGTGCACGTGTTCACCCTGATGGGCGGGGCCGAGATCATCGTGCCTCCGGAGATGGACGTGGAGGTGAGTGGATTTGCCTTCATGGGCGGCTTCGACCACAACACCGACCAGCCGCTCCACACCAGTCCCGATCGCCCGACGCTACGCATCAAGGGGTTCGCCATGATGGGGGGTGTCGGAGTGGAGGTGAGGCTCCCGGGGGAGACTCCGAGGGAGGCCAAGAAGCGACGGAAGCTGGAGCGGAAGGGGCTTCAACCCAGGTTGGCGCCGCCCAGGGAAGACTGATCAGTCCTCCCGGATAGACGAAGCCGCCGGGAGTCGTCTCCCGGCGGCCCCACCCGCCGTCCTCTGTCGGATCCTACTGGTTTCGGCTAGCAGTGCTCGTCGTACGCCGCCCTCAGACTCTCGGCGATCTCGTACGGATGCCGTCCCTCGATCTCGTGGCGCTCCATCATGTACACGACTTCGCCGTTCTTGAGCAAGGCGACGGAGGGTGAAGACGGCGGGTAGCCCGTGAAGTACTCACGCGCACGGTCCGTCGCCTCGAGATCTTGACCCGCGAAGACCGTGGTGAGGACCTCGGGAACGTTGTCGTGCGACAGGGAGAGGACGACGGCCGGCCTCATCGCACCGGCCGCACAACCGCAGACCGAATTGACGGCAACGACGGTCGTCCGCTTCTCGGTGCTGAGAACCTGGTCTACTTCTTCGGGCGTCTTGAGCTCCTTGAAGCCGACGCGCGTAAAGTCCTCGCGCATGGGCGCAACCATCATCTCGGGATAGGGCATTCTTTGTGACTCCTGTGGACGGCGGGTTCCTGGCTCGGACCTCGCATACCCCTCACTCTCAGGAAAGTGTTCCCGCTTGCTCGGCCATACCCGACAGGTCACCTTTGTCCGGTGCGTGCAACCCCGCACTACCCGTCCCACCGTAGAGTCGATTCCTACGGCAAACTCGCCAGGAGGGCCTGCGTCCAGCGTGTCCACCAGCACCGACATCGTCCGTCTGAAGGTGAACGGAGACGTCCATGTTAGGGGCGTCCCGAGTCACTTCACGTTGCTGGAGACGCTCCGCTACGCCCTGGGCCTGACCGGCTCAAAGCAGGGCTGCGACAAGGGCGACTGCGGGGCTTGCACGGTCCTCATCGATTCGGTGCCGACGCTGGCGTGCATCACGCCGGTCTGGGAGGCCGAGGGGTGTGAGGTCACCACGGTCGAGGGGCTTGCTACTGCCGAGGGCCCGCACCCGCTCCAGGACGAGTTCGACCTGAAAGGTGCGGCTCAGTGCGGCTTCTGTACGCCGGGGATCCTCTGCTCGGCAGCGGCTCTTCTGGAGCGCACGCCCGAGCCCAGCCGCGAACAGGTCAAAGAGGCCCTGGCGGGCAATCTCTGCCGGTGCACCGGATACACGAAGATACTGGATGCCGTCGAGGCGGCGGCGGAGCGCTTGAATGGCGCGAACGGTGCGTCGGCCCCGAGCGCTGAGGGGGACCTCTAGCGATGACGTTCCGTTCTTCTAAGTCGAAGTCCGACTTCACGTTAATAGGGAAACCGCAACGGAAGGTCGACGGTCTGGCGACGTCGACGGGTCAGGCCGTGTACACGGACGATCTAGCGTTTCCGGGCATGCTGCACGGGAAGATCCTCAGAAGCCCGCACCCCCACGCGCGGATCATCTCCATCGATGCGGGCGATGCGTTGGCCATGGAGGGCGTCCGGGCCGTGATCACGGGGCGGGACATGCCGGTGAAGTACGGCATCATCCCTTGGACGCCCGACGAGTCGCCCCTGTGTGTCGAGCGCGTGCGGTATATCGGTGACGGCGTCGCGGCGGTCGCGGCCGTGGACGAGGACACCGCCTTATGCGCGCTCGATGCGATCAAGGTGGAATACGAGGAGCTTCCCGCCTATCTCGATCCGCACCAGTCCCTCGATGCGTCCGACGGCCCGTTCATCCACGAGCCCAAGAAGGAGGGGCATAACGGCAACATCACCAAGAAGGTGAAGTTGGAGTTCGGTGAGGTCGACGCCTTGATGGACTCGTCCGATGTCGTCGTAGAGGACGACTACTTCTTCGAGGGGACCACCCACACGCCCATCGAACCCCACTGCGCCATCGGGCACTTCGAGGGCGATGGGAAGCTCACCGTGTGGTCGGCCACTCAGGTGCCGCACTACCTGCACCGGGAACTGGCGAGGGTCCTCGACGTGGACGCAGCCAAGGTCCGTGTCCTTCAGCCCCTGGTCGGGGGCGCCTTCGGCGGCAAGTCCGAGCCCTTCGACCTCGAGTTCTGCGTCGCGAAGCTTGCGATGATCACCGGCCGGCCCGTGAAGATCCTCTACACTCGCGAGGAGGTCTTCTACGCCCACCGGGGTCGCCATCCGTTCCACATGCATTACCGCACCGGCGCGTCCAAGGACGGTAAGCTCCAGTCCGTGGACGCGAACATCGTGCTGGACGGAGGGGCCTATGCGTCGTTCGGGCTGGTCACGACCTACTACTCAGGCCAGCTCCTCACCGCGCCCTATGAGATGCCCGCGTACCGCTTCGACTCGACGCGCGTCTACACGAACAAGCCGGCGTGCGGACCCAAGCGAGGTCACGGTTCCGTACAGCCCCGCTTCGCGTTCGAGGTGCAGCTGGACAAGATGGCGGGGGCGCTCGAGATGGACCCGATCGAGCTGCGACGGAAGAACTTCATCGGCGAGCATACGCGGACCGTCAACGAGCTCCGCGTCACGTCGAACGGCTTTCTGGAGTGCCTGGATTCGGTCGAGCGGGCTTCGGACTGGAAGGAGCGCTACGGAAAGCTGCCCTTCGGCCAAGGGTTGGGCGTGGCCGGCTCGACGTACATCTCGGGCACCAACTACCCGATCTATCCCAACGAGATGCCCCAGTCCGCGATCCAGATCCAGATCGACCGGTCGGGTCGGGTGGCTCTGTTCAGCGGGGCCAGTGAGATCGGCCAGGGCTGCGATTCGATGGTGGCGTACATCGCGGCGGAAGAGCTGGGCGTGCCTCTCGAACACGTAAGGGTCTACCGGGGAGATACCGACTTCACTCCGGTGGACCTGGGCGCCTACTCTTCTCGGGTGACGTTCATGTTGGGCAACGCCACGATCGACGGGGCCAGGAAGCTCAAGAAGCTCGTGCAGAACGCAGTGGCCGAGTCTTGGGAGTGCAAGTCGGGCGAGGTGCTGCTCGCCGGAGGCTGGGCGTTCTACGCGGGAGACACCGAGCAGAAGATGCCCATCCGAGAGGCGTTCAATCTGGCTGAGGCCAAGTACGGAGCGCTGGGCGCTACGGGATCGTACAACACCCCCAAGGATGTACACGGCGAGTACCGCGGCGGCACGATCGGCGCGTCACCCGCCTACTCGTTCACGGCCCACGTAGCAGAGGTCGACGTGGACGTAGAGACCGGCTTCGTGGACGTGCGGAAGATCTGGGTCGCACATGACTGCGGCCGGGCGCTCAACCCCGTACTCGTCGAGGGTCAGATGGAGGGCTCCGCGTACATGGGCTTCGGTGAGGCACTCATGGAGGAGCACATCTTCAAGGACGCCGACCACGGACGGGCCGGCCTGCATAATGCTCCCTCGCTCCTCGACTACAAGATCCCCACGAGCCTCGACACGCCGGAGCTCGAGTCGCTGATCGTGGAGTCGATCGATCCGGAAGGACCGTACGGGGCCAAGGAGGCGGGGGAGGGGCCGCTCCATCCGTCGATTCCCGCCATCGCCAACGCGATCTATGACGCGGTGGGGGTCCGGATGGACTCGCTTCCGTTCAGTCCGCCGCGGGTGTGGCGGGCGTTGCGGCGGGCCAGGGAGGCGGGTGTGGCCGGGCTGCTGCTGTGTCTCGGGCTGGGCCTCTCGGGGTGCGGCAGGGCGGACCGGTCGGCGTCGGACGACGAGGCAGCGGTGGGTTCGATCGCCGAATCCGCCACGGATCAGTCGGTCGGTCCGAGCACGACCGCTGGAGTCACGGCTCCGGGTCCCACCACCCACCCCGGCACGGAGGAGGACTGGGGCATCATGCGCGATCAGGCGCGCTGGGCCTACGCGAACGGACTGGACACCCTGCCCATCGGCCAGATCGTGGCTCGCATCGGTGAGCGTTTCGTCGGAACGCCTTATGCGCCCCACACGCTGGAAGTCGAAGGGGAGGAGGGCCTAGTCATCGAGCTCCAGGAGCTCGACTGCGTGACGTTCGTCGAGAACGCGCTTGCGTTGGCCCGCTTCGTCCGGAGCGTTCCCGAGACGATGCTCGACGACCCGGTGCGGCACCGGGCGTACTACTCCGGCATCTTGCAGAACCTCCGCTATCGAGACGGGAGCCTCGACGGGTATCCCACGCGGCTCCACTACTTCAGCGAGTGGATCAGCGATAAGGACGCCAGGGGGTTGGTAAGGCACCTGTCGCCCCAGTTGGGAGGTATCCCGGACCACGAGCCCATCGACTTCATGACCACGCATCCCGACGCCTACCGCCAACTCGGTGAGGATCCGGCGTTCCTATCCGCCCTTCGGGAGATCGAGGCTCGACTCAGCAGCACGCCTCGTCACTACGTTCCCCAGGACCGGATTGCCGAGGTCGCTGACCGGATCCAGGATGGAGACGTCATCGCCGCAACGAGTACCGTGTCCGGACTGGATGTTGCTCACACCGGAATCGCCCTGTGGAAGAACGGGCAGCTGCATCTGCTCCACGCTCCTCTTGTGGACGGGGCGGTAGAGGTGAGCGAGCTGCCTCTCGCGGACCGCGTTCAACGCATCGGAGGGCAGGACGGCATCATGGTCGCCCGGCCCCTGGATCCGTAAGGGCGAGATTCCATGCTGAGACTTCCTCCCTTCAAGTATCACCGGCCGGACACGGTCCAGGACGCCGTGGGTCTGCTGGCCGAATTCGGCGAGGCTGCCCTCCCGGTATCGGGCGGGACCGACCTGGTCCCCAACATGAAGCACAAGCTCTTCACGCCGGCCCACCTTGTGGCTCTGAAGGGCATCGGGGAGCTCAAAGGCATCCACGAGGCGGACGGCGAACTCGTCATCGGTGCGGCCGAGACACTCACGGACGTATCGCTGCATCCGTCAGTCCGACTTCACTTTACAGCGCTAGCGGATGCAGCCGGCCACGTGGCCGGGCCCCAGCTCAGGAACTCCGGGACCATCGGGGGGAACGTCTGCCTCGATACCCGCTGCACCTACTACAATCAGACGCGATTCTGGCGGCAGGCGCTGGGATTCTGCCTCAAGAAGGACGGGGATGTCTGCCACGTCACCAAGGTGGGTAAGAAGTGCGTGGCCGCTCATTCCGCCGATACGCCGCCGGTCCTCATGACCCTCGACGCGCATGTCGACATTGCGGGACCCGGTGGGGACCGGACCGTGGCCGTTCGAGACTTCTTCGTCGCCGACGGGATCTGGAACACCACGAGGGAGCCCGGTGAGATCGTTACGAGGATCCGGGTGCCCTTGGCCGTCTCCGAGGGAGGCTACGACCTACGGACGGGCTACGTGAAGCTCCGCCAGCGGCAGTCCATCGACTTCCCACTGCTGACCGTGGCGGTAGCGGCCCATGTAGACCCGGACGATCGCGTGCGATCCCTTCGGGGCGTGGTGACCGCGCTGGGCGCGCGGCCGAAGGAGCTCACCGGCTGGGAAGAGCTCGCTGAAGGTGAGGCTCTCACCGACGACCTCATCGACGGCCTCGCGGAGAGGGCGTTCAAGCAGTGCCATCCCCTGGAGAACATGATCGTCGACACGGAGTGGCGGCGAGCCATGGTCCCCGTGCATGCGACGAGGGCGCTGAGGAAGCTGAGGCGCTAAGGGCAGTCGGGTGGTGGGACCCCAGCCGCTCTTGGTCGGCTTCTCGCTAGGAGAGCGGGGGTGCCCGCCGCGCGTCGGCTACCTGAAGTGTCGCCGCCAGAAGCCCTGCGTCGCCTCCGTCTTGGCGTTCCAGAATCGCATTGACCGAGTCGGACATGGCCTTCGAGACTGCCCCGAACGTGCCGGCAACCGAATGGTCGGCAGTCCGGTCCATGAGGTGATAGAACGCCCGAGCCATCCCTAGGCTGCCAACCATATCGGGTGCCGGAGCGGATGGGGCGGGATGATCCTGCGCTCACCGTGTGTGATCAGGTCCTCCACCGCCGCGGAGTCGAGGCCCTCGGGTGCCACCAGGAAGCTCTCCGCGTCTTGCAGTCCAACGACTCGAGCTCCAGCACGCGCGAACTGCCTTGGATCGATCAATATTCGGGCGAGGTCTTTGAGGTGACGACGCGACCTGGGGGCGCCTCGCCGGATGCAGCGAGACTAAAGACGTATCGAGATGTTGCGGAGTTGTTTCAGAGCCATCCTGAGCCGAAGAGTGCGGGGCCGGACGGGGCCGAATGTGGCGCAGCGACTCGGGGCTTGCTGCGGCGCCGGAGTGTTGAGCTTGATTGGGTCGACTATGTCGGGAAGGAGTCGCACCGGCTTGAGGAGGTCAACTCTGGCTTGATACATGATCCCGACGAAGTGGTTGCGAACTACGGGTCCAATTCATGGCGGCACATCCGGGAGAGACTTCAGAACTACACAGCTCGGGAACTGGCCGAGGCGACGGGCAAGAGTGTGCGGTACATCAAGGCGATTCGGAATGGGCGGTCCGACCCGTCTCGACAAGTAAAGGAGCGCTTGACGGCCTTCCTCTGGTCGCGGGTTCGACTTCCCTCTAGCCACGGAAATGACTAAGGGGCACCTTGTTCGCCCGGGTGTTTGCGCTGGGAGGCGGGCCTCCCGGCGACTGCAGGACTAGCCCGGCTCGCCCGCACGATGAGAGAACGTCGCGACATGTCGGACCAAAAACGCAGACTAGCGGCCATCCTGTGCGCCGACGTCGTTGGATACTCACGGCTGATGGGCGATGACGAGGAAGCCACGATCGAAGTCCTGGTGGAGTGTCGGGATGTGTTCAGCAAGCGCGTAGAGAGCCGCGACGGCAGGGTCGTCGACACGGCCGGTGACAGTGTTCTCAGCGTCTTCGATAGCGTGGTCGAGGCCGTGCGCTGTGCGATGGAGATCCAGGTCGCGCTGTCCGAGCGGAACGAGCAACTCAGCGAGGATCGCAAAATGCGATTCCGCATCGGCATCAACTTGGGCGACATCATCGAGAAGGAAGACGGGACCGTCTATGGTGATGGGGTGAACGTCGCGGCTCGAATGGAGGCTTTGGCCGAACCTGGAGGTGTGACTCTATCGGACGACGCATACCGTCAGGTCCGCGCCAAGGTCGACGTGACGTTCGAGGACATGGGTGACCAGGAGGTCAAGAACATAGCGGAGCGCATCCGTGCCTTCCGCCTGGTGGACTCCGAGAGCAGCCGGCCTGGATCGGTCCCTCAAGTTCGGTTGGAGTTGCCGGACAAGCCGTCGATCGCCGTGCTGCCGTTTCAGAATCTGAGTGGTGACCCCGAGCAGGAGTACTTCTCGGACGGACTCACCGAGGACATCATCACCGACCTCTCGAAGCTGTCCGGTCTGTTCGTGATCGGTCGTAACTCATCCTTTACGTACAAAGGAGAGGCGGTGGACCTGACAAGAGTCCGCATGGAACTTGGTGTTCATTACGCATTGGAGGGAAGCGTACAAAAATCCGGCAGTCGCGTGCGGATCAACGCGAAGCTCGCTGATACTTCGAGCTCCCAATACGTCTGGACCGAACGGTACGACGGGACCTCTGACGACATCTTCGCCCTGCAGGACGACATCACCGGAAAGATCGTGTCGGCCCTCTCCGTCCAGCTGACCGCAGCAGAGGAGAAACAGCGGGGAAGCGAGTACACGACCAGCGCCGAAGCTCATGATCTTTTCCTGAGAGGTCGGGTTCTGTACCGTCAACCCAGTCCAGTGACGAACGCCGAGGCGTTGGCGATGTTCGATGAAGCCCTAGCCCTGGATCCAGGATTCGCGCTGGCCCTGGCCTATCGCAGCTACGTGAAATTCCATGCGTGGTTTTTCGGCTGGAATACCGATCCTGACGCCATGGACTTGGCGATTCGAGACGCCGAGACTTCCGTCGCCCAGGATCCGAACCTGGCCCTCGGGCATTCGTTCCTGGGCTGGATGCACATGTGGAAGGACGGGCATCAGCGCAGCCTCTCCGAACATGAACAAGCGCTAGCTCTCGACCCGAATTCTTCGGAAGCCCAACTCTTCTACTCCTCGAGCCTCATCTTCAGCGGACACCCGGAGCTGGCGGAAGTGCCCATGCTGCATGCGGCGCGCCTGGACCCGCACCTCTCGGCTCCGGCCCTACTCAACTTCGTCCACCTCTACCTCCAGATGGGGCGGTACGCTGAGGCCGAGCGTCATAGGGATGAGCTACTGGACAAGGCGCCCGACTATCCCGCCGCACACGTGTACGACACGATGCTCCGACACGCGTGCGGCGATCTGGAGGGCACCCGGAACTCAGGTGACGAGATCGTCAGGTTGATGCCCAAGGCCACGGTGACCACCCTCAGCCGTCAGTTCCCCTACGCCAAACCCGAGCATCAGGCCCGTCTGCTTGAAGGGTTGCGGGCAGCCGGGCTACCCGAGTCCTAGCGTGTTCCCCTGCCGGCGGCCATAGAAAGATCGAGGGCGTCGCCATCTCATACATGCTAGCCGCTGACCAGCCCCACCTCTTGATCTACGTTGACGGAGGGGCGCTCCCTGCCCTCCCAATGGACGGTGAAGCGGGCGTGCCCTGGGTGATGGGGGAGGGGGAGGGAACCCAT
The DNA here is from genome assembly GCA_965249725.1 of Longimicrobiales bacterium. GTDB lineage: Bacteria > Gemmatimonadota > Gemmatimonadetes > Longimicrobiales > Gaopeijiaceae > CBDDCX01. The sequence goes on along the minus strand of OZ252251.1, from coordinate 112,913 downwards.
CTGATGGTTCCGGTCCGGTAGGGGTCGCCCACGTCGCCCACTCAACCTGGACGACTCCACCGTAGGGCGCCTCGATCAGGGCGGTCATCCCGGCAGTGCCACACTCAGGTCAGGAATGTCCTCGAAGTCCTGCATGTTGAGGGTCCACAGCATGGCGTCCCACGAGATCGCGCAGGCAGCGATGGCCAGATCGATCTCGCGACCTCTGGGCCGTGGCACCGTCCGGTAGAGGTCTGCGGCGAGCCGCGCTTCGTGCGGGCCGAAGGGTGTGGCGGACTCGGAGGGAAACAGGGCCTCTTGGGCCTCGACCTCCTCGACCAGTCTGGGGCCACGCCACCACTCGTAGAGCACCAACGTCGGAACGACGATGCGCTCTCGCCGTTCTAGGGCTAACCGAAGAGCGGGTGCGCAACGGCGGGCGCCCGTCAGACCGTCGATCAGGACCGTGGTGTCGAGAAGGATCACTCCCTGCCGCTCCCGGGTCGTCCCCCTAACCGCCTCGCTCGTCGAAGCTCGGAGAGTTCTTCGTCGACCTCCTCGGTGGGTCGCTCGGGGATACGGCCGACGACGTCGTCAAACACGGTGAGCATCCGCTCCTGCTCCTCGTCGCTCAGCCTGCCGAGGCTCTCTCCGTATGTCCGGATGGCCTCTCGGACCACCCAGCTCTTCGGTTTCGAAAGGCGATCCGCAGAACGCTCGAGGCTGAGGGCCGTAGCATCGTCCAAGCTGAAGGTCATTTTCCGCATTCGTTTCGTCTCCCTAGTACCATAACACCATACTTATGGTAACATCGATGCTGTTTGAATCGAGAGCAAGGCCCCGTGCGGGGTTTCCCTTGTGGGCCCACTGACGATTCGCCCATCTTGGGCCATGTTCGTGCTCCTCACCCGCCAGAATATGGCTCTTTCCGGCCGCCCTGCGGTCAATGAACGCGGGTCCGGGAGTTGAAGCTCAAGGAGCTGCCGCCCTCGGTGTACTCCTCTCTGAGGCTTCTCCTCACCCCCGCGGAGAAGCTGGGTCGATCCGCGGAAGCCAGTGAGCACTCCATCGTCGTCTCGTTGACGTCGATTCCGTCTCGTCTGTCGATCGTACCGATCACGATCCGCAGCATCCTGGATCAGGATGTACAGCCGCAGCAGATCGTCCTCTGGCTAAACGAGGAGTTGAGGGGACGGGTACCGAGGAGCCTCGGTCGTCTGAGGGGTGAGCGATTCTCGATCCGGTTTTCGACGTTGGATTGCCCGCACCTCAAGCTGGTCGCCTCACTGGCGGAGTTCCCCGACAGGACGATCGTCACGTGCGACGACGATCATATCTACCCGAGGAGTTGGCTGCGCCGACTGGAAGCGACGCACAGGGTTCACCCGGGCGACATCATTGCTCATGAGTGCAGAACCATTGCATACGATGACGCCGGTGACCCACTGCCCTACTCGGAGTGGACCTATGACCCCGACGATGAGCACCGGGACCGAGTTCTGGCCCTCGGGTACGGCGGTGTCATCTATCCGCCCCACAGCCTGCACGAGGATGCGACCAACCGCGACCTCTTCGAGAAGTTGGCCCCCGCAGCCGACGATCTGTGGTTCAAGGCGATGGCGACGAGGGCAGGCACCTCCATACGCCGAAGTGCCGATGACAGGCCGGCTCCCTTGCCGATCGCGTTCTCCCAAAGGGTGTCACTCAAGCGCACCAACATCGTGGGCGATCGGAATCGGACGCAGTGGGTCGATCTGGTTAGGCATTTCGGGCTGGAGGCGGTGTAGGGGGTCTCGTGGACACTGAGCTGAGGCCGGAAGGGCCTCAGAGCCCACACGGTCGAAGGCCCGGCACCGGTGGAGTTTCTCTTGTGGTCGCGCGCACGATAACCGCATCTTGCGCCATGTCCGATCCGGTCGCCCGCCTGAACGCAGCCCTCGAGGGCCGCTACACCATCGAACGAGAGCTGGGTGCGGGTGGGATGGCGACGGTGTACCTGGCCGACGACGTCAGGCATCATCGGAAGGTGGCGCTCAAGGTCCTCCGGCCTGATCTGGCGGCCACGCTCGGGCCAGAGCGCTTTCTCCGTGAGATCGAGATCGCCGCAGGCTTGACCCACCCCCACATCCTCCCCCTGCACGACTCCGGGGAGGTCGACGGCTTCTTGTTCTACGTGCTGCCCTACGTCGAGGGGGAGTCGCTCCGGGACCGGCTCGTGCGTGAGGGAGAACTGCCGATCACCGAGGCGGTTCGCATTCTGCGCGACGTGGTGGATGCGCTGGCCTACGCCCACGAACACGGCGTGGTACACCGCGACGTCAAACCGGACAACGTCATGCTCAGCGGTCGCCACGCGTTGGTGATGGACTTCGGCGTGGCCAAGGCCGTGAGTGAAGCCACAGGGCGCCATCAACTCACGACCATCGGGGTGGCTTTGGGCACGCCGGCCTACATGGCCCCCGAGCAGGCCGAGGCGTCCGACAGCATCGATCACCGCGCGGACATATATGCCGTGGGTGCCTTGGCCTACGAGTTGCTGGCCGGCGTTCCCCCGTTTGCGGGCAAAAGCCCGCAGATGGTCCTGGTCGCCCATGTGACCGAGGTCCCCAAGGCCGTTACGGAGCACCGCAGCGCGGTGCCACCGGGGTTGGGGCATCTGGTCATGCGTTGCCTCGAGAAGAAGCCTGCCGACCGCTGGCAGACCAGCGAGGAGATGATGAGGCACCTCGAGGCGCTGGCCACGCCGAGCGGGGGGATGACTCCGACAAGCATGATGACTGGGGTGGCGGCTCCGGTCGCACGGAGGACCCCGTGGACGGCGGTTGGCCTCGGTGCGGCCGTGGTGGTCGCCGCCGCGGTCGCCGTGATGTCACTAGGGGGCGGACCGACTCCGATCACGGTCGGCAACAACAGGCAGCTCACCTTCGATGCGGCTCCCGATCTGACTCCCGCAATCTCCCCGGATGGGCGTAGCGTGGCATACATGTCGACCGGCGCTCTTGCTCAGGCTGCGACAGGCGATGGTTCGTCGGGGCCCGCTCCTCGCGCTCAGGTCATGGTCCGACAGATCTCCGGGGGCCGGGCGATTCAGATTGCCGGCAACACCGGCGGCCACGAGCGCTATCCACGGTGGTCGCCTGACGGATCCGAGGTAGTCTTCGCTGCCGGGAGTCGGATCCACAGCGTCCCGGCCTTGGGCGGCACACCCCGGCCGGCTTTTTCGGCGCCTCCCGAGGGGGCGCTCGGACACCCCGCGTGGTCCCCCGACGGAACACGACTCGCCTACCGGCTGGGATCCGTCCTGCACGTCTACACGGTTGCTACGGGGGAACATCGGGAGATCGGACAGGGACACTGGCCGGTCTGGTCGCCCGATGGAGAGTGGATCGCCTACACGGTCGGAAACCTGAACTTCGTCTCCTTTGGCCGGTCGCTCGGAAATATTGCGCCGTCGGCGATTCGCGTGGCCCCTGCCGATGGTGGACCGTCGGTGACGGTCGCGCTAAACGAGGACCAGAATGTCTCGCCTACGTGGCTTCCCGACGGGCGCCTTCTTTTCGTTTCGAACCGCGGCGGGGGCCGCGACGTCTACGCGGTCGAGTTGAATGGTGACGGCATGCCACGGCAGGAGCCGGTGCGTGTCACTACCGGGCTCGACCCGCACACGATCTCCCTCTCCAGAGACGGTCGCACACTGGTGTACTCCACCCTCCTTCGCCGACAGAATGTCTGGTCGATCGAGATTCCCCGCGGAGATCCGGTATCGGGATACGATGGGGAGAGGGTCACGACGGGGCGTCAGGTTATCGAAGGGATGGCCGTATCACCCGACGGACGATCACTGGCCTTCGACTCGAATCGGTCCGGGAACCAGGACTTGTATGTCCAACCCTTGGATGCAGGCCCTCCGGTTCAGGTCACGGATCATCCTGCCGATGAGTTCGTGAAGGCTTGGTCCCCGGACGGCCGGTGGCTCACCGGACACGGATTCCGGAACGGGAACAGGGACATCTTCGTCGTGCGGGCCGACGGGACCGACCACCAGACCGTGTATGATTCGCCCACTCCGGACCGGTATCCCGATTGGTCTCCAGATGGCCGGAGCCTCGTCTTTCAGTCCATTCTCGAGGATGGAACGGCCCTCTTCGTCACAGACGGTGGGGGCGGTTCGGATTGGTCTGAGCCTCGGCGACTCACGACGGGTTCGAGCGCACGGTGGTCTCCGGACGGGGAGCGGATCGCGTTCTCGTCGGGCCCTTCGGCTTTCGTCGTCGACCTCAACGGAGAGCAGCGGAGGAACGTCTTCGAGGGGAATGATGTGGAGACCCTCTTCTGGTCGAGCGACCGAGAGATCATTGTCTTGGACCGTCTCGACGACGGTACCACGGCCTTCCGCGAAGTCTCGGTGGACGGGAGTGCTGCTCGCACCCTGGTCGAGTTCGACGACCTCCTCCGGCTCCCCCGCGCCGAGTTCTTCGTCCACGGTGGTAGGATCTACTACACGTTCGCCGAGCTCGAGGGCGACCTGTGGGTGATGGACCTTGAGTGGTGAGGACGACGCCCGGCTTCGTACCCACGCTCCGTAGACCCGATCGACCCCGGCCGGTTAGACTGTTCCCATGACCAAACCCGACCTCACCCCCCGTCCCCCCGAGGCCTCCACCTCGGAAATCACCGAGCTGATGATGCCCGGCCACGTGAACAACCTCGGCCACGTGTTCGGCGGAGTGCTGCTCTCGATGGTCGACCGGGCCGCGGCCGTCGCGGCCATGCGGCACGCCGGACAGCCCAGCGTGACCGTGGCGATCAACAAGGTGGAGTTCCTCGAGCCGATCTATGCCGGCGAGCTCGTCATCTGTACCGCTCGCGTGAACTACGTGGGTCGCTCGTCCATGGAAATCGAGGTCGAGGTGGTCGCGGAGCATCCCATCAGCCGGACCCGGCGGCGCACGAACGACTGCTTCCTGACGTTCGTGGCCATCGACAAGAACAGTCGGCCCGCTCCGGTGCCGCCACTTCTGCTCACCACCGATGAGGAACGACAGCGCTTCGAGGACGGCAAGCGGCGGCGGGAACACCGCGAGGAACTCGAACGAGAGATGAACCCCTAGGGCGTTGTAGACTCAGCTTCGCCCAGCCTGATGCCTCTCCCGCGGTCATGAGTAGCGGTACGGAATCTCGCTCAGCTGAACCTTGAGCTTCGAATACGCCCAACTCTGACGGGACCCTCTCTTGCCCGCGGCCCGAGCAATGACCGCAGTCTTCACCAGTACCTTGTACTGCATGCCTATCCGCATGGGCACTGAGTGCCGAATCGGCACGGTGTTCGCCTGGTGGAACACGGCACCTGGCGAGTTCCACTCCCAGCGCTTCCACAACGTCTGCCACCAATTGGCGAGCTGCACCTCGGGTCCGGTCCAGGGAACCTCCCACACCTCCAGACCGATGGCACCGCCAACGTGGGCCCACGCCTTGTGTGCGCTCAGCCGGTACTCCATATCGCACCACGGGTCCGCCTCGATGATGAGCGTCCGCCTCGGTTGGGGGTCGACGTAGTCTCCCAGGATGGTCTGGGCCCGCCTGTACATCGTCCGATTCGGCGCGACGCGCGTGGCGTCGACCAGGTCGTACATCGACCCGGTCCACTCGTTGGCGATTGCCTTGACCGTTCGGGTGGGACGGCGAGGGCTCTCGCCCTTGTAGTGATACATCGGTCGTATCGCTGGCATGATCCCCCCTAGTCCTTGGCTGCGCGGTCGGCGAACGCTTGCATCATGTCACCCGACTTCTTGAGGCCTTTGGCGACCCGGGGGTCGTTCTCGTCGGCCTCGAGTTCCGGTGCGTAGCGCAGCAGGAGCGCCTTCTCCATGGCTTCTGCGTCCTTGAGCTCCTGTTCGAACTCGACGTCGAGTTCGGTATCGTCGATGTCGACGCGTTCTGCGCCCTTGCCTCTGCCCGTTTTCAACATGACCTCCTTCGGGGAGCGTAAGGGGGGGGGTGCCGAAGATAGGGAGGGGAGGGTCCGGACGCGACCAGAGCGCACGCGACCGGTGACGTTTCTCGCGGCGGAGCCGTTTCTACCCTCGCTCCACCACCATCGCGAACCCCAGCGCGCCCGCTGCACACACCGTGATAAGCCCCAACTCCACGTCTCGCCGCTTCATTTCGTTCAGCAGGGTGGTCGTCAGCCGAGCGCCGGTCGCTCCGAACGGATGCCCGATCGCGATGGACCCGCCCATCACGTTGATCACGTCCACATCGGGGTGACCGACGGCCTCGCTCCGCCCCAGCTCGTCTTCAGCGAACTTCTTGGACGACAGGGCCTGGAGGTTCGAGAGGACCTGTGACGCGAACGCCTCGTGCATCTCCATGAGGCCGATGTCCGCCATGGTGACCCCCGCCCGGTCCAGCGCGATGGGCGCGGCGTAGGCTGGGACCTGCAGTAACTGCCCTCGCGGATCCAGCCCCGAGAACGCGTAGCTCCTCACGTAGCCCATCACCTCGACTCCGTGGGCTCTGGCTCGCTCTTCGGACATGAGCATCACGGCGGAGCCCCCGTCGGTGAGCGGCGAAGCGTTTCCGGCCGTCACACTGCCGTGCTTGCGATCGAACACGGGCCTGAGCTTGGCCAGCGCCTCTGCACTGCTGTCACTCCGGATGCCGTTGTCTGTCTCGATCACGGTCTCGAAGTCGGGTGGCACGTAGAGCGGGGCGATCTCCGCCCGTAGCCTCCCGTCTTCCGTCCCGGCTGCGGCCAGCCCGTGGGAACGAAGGGCCCAGGCGTCCTGGTCCTCTCTCGAAATCCCGTTCTCCTTGGCCATCCGCTCGGCCGACTGGCCCATGCTCTCACCCGTGCTGGGCTCGGCGATCTGGGGAAAGTCGGGGACCAGGTCCTTGGGCCGAATCCGGGCGAGCGTCGCCAGCCGTCCCTTCAGGCTCTTGGCCTTCGAGGTGGCGATGAGGGTCTCCGCCAGGGACTGCTTGATCGTGATGGGGATGTGCGACAGTGACTCGGCCCCTCCGGCCACGACGATTCCCGCATACCCGCGCTCGATCAGGTTGACGCCGTCCGTGATGGCCTGGTTCGACGAGGCGCACGCCTGCGATACCGTGGCCGCCGTGACGGTCTTGGGCAGCGTGGCCAGCCCGACCTCGCGTGCGATGTGAGGAGCGTGGGGATTGTGGACGACCGTTCCGTAGACGAGGTGGTCGACGTCCTCCCCCGGAATGCCGCTCCGGTCCATCAGCTCCCGGACGGCCAGCGTACCGAGTTCGACGGCCGTCAGGTCCTTCAGTTCGGAGCCCGAACGGGCGAATGGAGTGCGGCATCCCGCAACTACGGCGGCGCGATTCGACATGGGTAGGTCCGGCTGACGTTGAGGCGGACTGTTGCGCTTGCTAACCCCCTCCCTCCATCGCTGGTTCCGGCGCTGGCTTGGGCGCTGGCTTGGGCGCTGGCTTGGGCGCTGGTCTGTGGTTCCGGTGGCTCTGCCAATCCTGCGCCGCTAGACTGATTGCCACCGTGCATGAACCCGCTGCGCGCCCGGGAGCTCCCTCGGATGCGTGCCGGGCTCGCCCGATCATCTCGACCGGCTGGAGGCGATGAAGGGAGTCGTTTTCGACGTATCCGTACCGCGCTTCATCCTGGCGAAGACCGCCGGGAGGGTGACGGACTCCGCGCTTTTCGGCGCTCTCGGTGGGCTCGGGCTACGCGACCTGCCGGACCTCGAGCTTCCGACACCGAGTTGGATCGAGATCGAGGTCACCTCGGGTGGCATCTGTGGGAGCGACCTCGGAAACCTCACCTATAGCTCCAGCCCGGCCATGGAGCCGTTCGGCTCGTTCCCCGCGGTCCTGGGGCACGAGATCTTCGGTCGCGTGAAGTCCGTCGGCGACGACGTGACGAAGGTCGAGGTCGGCCAGCGAGTGGCCATGAACCCGGTTCTGTCCTGCACCACACGGGGGTACTCGAAGACCGACAGCTGCCCGTCGTGCTCATGGGGATATCACTACACCTGCGAGCGGGCCGGCGAAGAGGCCCGGGTCATGGTGGCGGGGCGCCATCTTTCTGCGGGGACGACGGTCGGCTACCACCGAGACCTCCGTGGGGGATGGGGAGAGACGGTACTTGCGCACGAGTCCCAGGTCTTCCCGGTGGACGATGCGCTCTCCGACAACACCGCGGTCCTCATCGAACCTCTCTCCATAGCGATGCACGCGGTGCTCCAAACCCCGCCCAAGGAGCACGAGCCGGTGCTGGTCATCGGGAGTGGCGCGATTGCCCTGGGCACGATCTGGGCGTTGAGGGCGACGGGGTATCAGGGTGTTCTTCTTGCGCAGGCGAAGAGGGACCACGAACGGGAGCTCGCTCTGAAGATGGGGGCGACCGAGGTGGTGACACCGGGGCCGGAGGCCCGACAGGCCTTGGTCGAGACCGGAGCGTCGGCGTACATGCCCATCGTGGGCCCCGAAGTCTTTGCGGGGGGCGGCTTTCCGCTCATCTACGACTGTGTGGGCAACGACTCCAGCCTGAGCCAGGCGCTCCGATTCGCGTCTCCGAGGGGCCGGGTCGTGGTCATCGGTTGCGTCGGGGAGCTCAAGAAACTGGATCTCACGTTCCTGTGGGCTCACGAGCTCAGGGTGCGCGGCTCCGTCGGCTACGGGCAGGAAACATGGAGGGGCGAGCGGCAGAACACCTTCCAGATCGTGCACGATCTCCTGGTCGAGACCGGTGCGCCGGTGCACGAAATGGTGACCCACGCCTTTCCGCTGAATCAGTACGGAGACGCGCTGAAGGCGGCCGCGAACCATCGCCGGAGCAAGGCGGTGAAGGTGATTCTGCAGCCCGGTGCCTCCAAACCGGTGATTCCCGGCGGCGGCTGACCCGCGCCGAACCCTCGTTGGCCCCCCCCGCGAAGCCCTGCCGAGCCCCCCTCAGGTAATCCGCAAGCAAGCACACCCCCCGAGGATTTCGGAGTATGCGACGGGTGCGGGCACACGGTCGAGATGGAAGTCCTCGACGACACGTACGCCTACTGCCCCGACTGCGGGACGACCAACAAGTGGGCGCTCATCAAGTTGGGTGACGAGAGCGGCGTGGCCATCATGGAGAAGAAGTGGGAGGAGCGGGGGGCGGTCCGCCGTACTAGCTCTCGAGGTCCTGAAGCCCGACTTGGCCGGCCCCGATCATCGCCACATCAGCTTGCGGGGGTGGGAGGCCAGCCCGACCTTGCCGTCGGCCAGTCTCGTTCCTAACCGCAGAGGAGGCACGACGTGACGAGCGACGTCTCCGGTCTTGTCGGGTTCTGGCACGAATTGCGCCGTCGTCGCGTGGTTCGATTCCTTGCTGTCTACGTCGTCGCGTCTTGGCTCGTCCTACAGGTCGTCGACGTCGTGTTTCCAATGATAGGGGTCCCCGCGTGGGCGGACCGTCTGGTCCTCGCTCTGCTAGTGGTGGGGTTGGTCGTCGGACTCATTCTAGCGTGGACCTTCGACGTGACGCCGACCGGCGTGGTGCGCACGCCGGGAGCAGACCCGCTCGGTTCGGACGTGGAGGAAGCCGCACGCTCCGACCCGCCGTCCGCTGATACCGGGGAGGGGGGCGATGAGCCGGCGTCGGGAAACGAGTTTTCGACTCTCGCAATCGCGGTGCTCTCCTTCGTCAACCTCAGCCGTGATCCGGACAACGAGTACTTCAGCGACGGCATAACGGAGGATATCCTGACCCAACTGTCGCGGATTGAGGACCTCCACGTCGTGTCTCGCACATCGGTGATGGGTTATAAAGGCACGAGCAAACAGATCCGTGAGATCGCGCGCGAACTCGAGGTCGGAAGCGTGCTGGAAGGCAGCGTACGACCCGTGGGGGACGGGTGCGCGTGTTGGCCCAGCTGATCGACGCCTCGACGGACAAGCATGTTTGGGCCGAGACGTACGATCGTGATCTCGTGGACATCTTCGAAGTACAGAGCGCGATCGCCGAGACGCTCGCCGGAGCGCTCCGAGCCGAGCTCACGCCCGATGTAGTGGAACGGATTCGCAGGCATCCGACGGACAACGTGGCTGCGTACGATCATTTCCTGCGCGGTCGCGAGGCCTTCCGAAGGGCGGATGGAGAGCGCACTATCGCCGAACTCGAGAGGGCGATCGCCCTCGACCCGGACTTTGCGGCTGCCTACGGTGCACTGGCTGGCTCGTACGTCCTCTCTATGTACTGGCACGGTGCTTCCTCCACTGACGTGCGGCCGAAGGCCACGCAGGCCATGCAGCGGGCGATCGAGCTAGACCCGGAGAAGCCACTGTCGTGGCTCGCACGGGGGCTCGTCGCGTATCACTTCGACTGGGAATGGGATCGCGCGGTGGAGGCCTTCGACCGGGCGATCGAACTGGACCCGGAGGATGCGGACTTCCAGCTATGGCGAGGCCACTGTCTGGGCCTGATGCGTCGGTTCGACGACGCGATCGCCGCCTTTGAGCGAGGGATCGAGATCGACCCGCACCACATTTACAACCGCGCTTGGATCGGATTCGCGCTTGTGATGCGAGGCGACGAAGCCGACAGGGCTGAGGCTGAGCGCATCATTCGGGAGGCGATCGCACGCGACCCGAGCCACCACGAGGCCCACCAGTTCCTGGGCTCGGCGCTCCTGGCCTGGGGCCGGTTCGCTGAGGCCGCCGAGCAGTTCTCCATCTGCTTCGGGCTCGTCCCGAGCCCGTTCTACACCGTACTGCGCGCCTTCGCGCTCCATGCGGATGACCCGACCTACGACTTCGGTCCCGACCTCGACCAAACACGAGGTCCACTCCAAGAGATGGGCAATCATGCCGCCCTCGCCGTTATTGGCATATTGGAGGGAGACATCGATGGAGCGCTCGACGAGTTGGACGAAGGGGCGACCAAGCGGTCCCCAATCGTGATGTGGTCTCGCAGTGTCTCGATTCTCTCTGATGCGCTGGAAGGTCATCCGCGATTCGTGGCCTTCAACGAACGGATCTTCGGGGCTCGGGCCTGAGGGGGCAGGGTCATCAGACTTGGGCTCGCGCCGAGTCCGACGTATGGTGCCGCGGGGAGCATCTGCCCTCCCGCTAACCTGGAAGGAGGTCGAAATGATCGACGGAGTCTTGTCGGACGCGATCGAGGCGTTCGGCTACGCCCGACAAGGTACGATTGGGGAAGCCACGAACATCCCACTCGAGCGATGGGACTTTCGACCGCACCCGGATGCCAAGAACGTGTCGGAGGTGGTGCGCCACATTATCGACGCGAGCCTAATGCTCGTCGGCGAGGCAGCGGATCCGGATGGTGACTATACGCGCCGCTCGCCGGATGACCATGTGGCGGATTACGCTGGACACCTCCCCGACACTATGACACCGAGCGAACTCGTCGAGGCGCTCTCGTCTTCTTTGGAGACCTGCAACGAGCGCATCCGTGCAGTGGGAGAGCACCACTGGTCGACCGATATCAAGCGTTTCGACGGACAGACATGGATGCGCGTGACCTATCTCTTCTATGCGGGCGCGCACGAGCAGTACCACTGTGGTCAACTCGCCACCTATGCCCGCTCGATGGGTCTAGTACCCGCGCTCACGAAGCGGATTCACGGTAACGAGGCCAGCTAGGCTCGGGTCAGAAGAGCCGGCACACCGCAACGTCCATCCGGGATGCCTCATGACGGGCTCACCGACTCACGACGCGGAGGTGGCGGAGCCACCGGAGTGTCCACGAAGCGGCCGGTCGACGTCGACTAACCCCCGTCATCGAGCTGCGAGGGCCTCTAGCTAAACGAAGGTCCTGGCTACTCGGTCGGAGGTGAGAAAGTACATCGTCCATACCACGGCCCAGACGATCGAGATGGACACGATTGCCGCCAGGGTCACGCCCACTTCGCGGAGCCTTGCCTCATCCGCGGAAAGCGCACCGGCTATCAAAATCAGCGAGATCGATCCTGCTCCGACCCATAACGCCGCGATGTTCCATGCTGGCGCAGACGGCACCTTCAAGACCACCAGCACTAGCGGCACCGCGAGTACGAGGAAGATCGCTGCTAAGAGTCCCAGGTGATAGTCAAGGAACCGCCCAGCTAGTCCCGCGGCGTAAAAGAGCGCCAATGGCACCGAACCAATGAGATACACGAACAACCAACCACCAACGTCTTTCATCGGCGCCATTGTGAGTTCCTTCGTCTAGGCCCGGACCTTAACCTCGAACATTCTATCGAGCGGCGTCCGACCCGCGCAATCATTCGGGTGGGCTTCGGTACAGCCAACTCTTCGTTCAACGATCCCAGGCATGTCCGATAACGGGCTCACGCTCAGCCGGTCACGAAGTTGAGGCCCTCGAGGATCAGGTCGAACACCACGTCCACTTCCTCTAGGGTTCGCGGCGCGAAGATCATCACGAACGCTTCGAAGCCCGTGACGACGCCCGCGAACGGGTGGATCTCCACCCACCCGGCCGCCGCCTGCGGGATGCGCGCGTGTGGCAGCACCGAGTGTAGGCTGCCGTCGTGGTGGATGTGCGCGAACTCACGCCCGCTGACGACGCACTCCGGGCGCGTGATGGCGACCACGTCCTGGAGCCAGATGGCTGTGGACCCCTGGGCGCCGACGTTCGCGGGCCGCTCTTCGACCAGCGAGAGGCTGAAGACCTGCTCGAAGAGCTCGGCGATCACCTCGGGTGACGTATCCGGGTTGAGCTGAAAGTGGGGCACCTCACCGGTCGTGATGGCTTTTGGGGGCGCCCGGAGCGGCAGGCTCGGGAAGGAGCCGAGGGACTCGCGGCCGGGCTCGCACGGGCCCGTGGCACCGCCGTCGGGCGGCACGGCGTTGCCCAGACCCGCGGGGGCCGCGGGGCCCGATTCACCGCCGCACGCACACGCCACCAAACAGAGAACGGCCAGGGCCTGGCGGGAGGCGGGGAATGAACCGGTCGGCATCAGCTCTCGGAGTGTTTACGGTGGCGACCCGTCACGTTGCCCACACGAGCCATCGGGCGCAAGACGCAGGATCAGTGCGTACTCTTGACCCGGTCCTTCCTAACGGTGTTAGCTGGCTCACTGGCAGGCTAATCCCACCACCTGTCGTCACGCCTGAGCACCGGGCGTCCGGCCCGTATGCCACATCTGCATGGGCTCCTACGAACAACCGGAGGCCTCGCAGTCGTTCGACCCGCGCCGGCTCGGTTAGCCGCGCCGGCGTCGGCGCGCACGAGCCTGGCGCTTCTGCCGCCGATCCGCGCGGCGCTCGCGTGCCCTCTTGAGGAATCTGCGATGAATTTCGCTGCTGAGTATTGGAAGGATTGTGCCATCGCAGAAAGGCGCAGCATTTGGGTTGATTGGGCCGCGAGTCCCCAAGAATCGACCTCATCGCTGGGCGATTCTCGATCCTAGGCGTCCTCCTCGGGGGACACTCTGCAACCCGCCATCTCCTGCGAAAACCCGCCTGCGTGAAGAATGTCTTGTAACGGGCCAACTCCCGACACGATTAATCCCACCCATCAGCTTCTGGCGGGATGCGCTACCGCTTAGAGCGGCAGCCTCAGCACCTCCGGATGGACCCTACTCCCGGGCCGCGGCCCGTCGACATCCACACCCTCGATCCCGAGGAGGGTGACCTTGCGACTCAGTCCTCCCGAGTACCCACCCAGCTTTCCATCGCTACGAACCACGCGATGGCAGGGCACGACGATCGGGAGCGGGTTGGCTCCGACGGCCTGTCCGACGGCCCTGGGCGCCCCCGGATCTCCCAACTCGTCGGCGATGTCGCCATAGGAGACGATACGGCCGTGCGGAACGTGCATGAGCCGCTCGAAGATCTGCTTCTGAAACGCCGTGGCGCCCGAGAAATCGAGCGGTAGGTCGAAGCTCTTCCGCCGCCCCGTCAGGTATTGGCCGAGCTGCTTGAACGCCCGGACCAGAATCTGGTCCTCGCCCGGGTCCCAGTGTCCTTCGTCGATCATGTCCTGCTGGACGTAGCCCACCCGTCGGACTCCGTTGCGCGTAACCCAGACCGCCAGGGGTCCGACCGGTGTGTCCTCAATGACCCCGGAAAAGACCGCGGAAGCGCCGTCACGCCCGGGCATCAGTGGGCCGCCTCTCGCTGGCGGAGCGCCTGGCTCCCCGTGGCCCCACGGCCCCCGCTGGCACTGCGGCCCTTGCTCGAGCCGACCTCGCGGTCGGCGCCGAGGGCCTCTCGCAGGGCGTCGAAGCCAAGGAGCGCACACTTGATGCGCACAGGAAACTTGCTCACGCCCTGGAGCGCCCGGAGGTCACCCATGGCACGGTCGCCCGCGGCGTCCTCGCTCCCCTGCATCATCTCGGAGAAACGGTCCGCTAGCTGGAGCGCCTCGTCCCGGGTCGAACCCTTCACCAATGCGGTCATCATCGAGACGGACGCCTGCGAGATGGAGCAGCCCTGCCCCTCGAAGCGGACGTCTTCGATCGTGTCTCCCTCGAGGCGCAGCTGGACCTTGATCTCGTCTCCGCACACCGGGTTGTTGACCTGGGCTTCGACCGTGTGGTTCTCCAACTCAGACTTGTTCCGCGGCTTGCGGTAGTGCTCGAGAATGAGCTGCTGGTAGAGAGACGTTAGGGACGGTTCCGTCATGATTTCGTCGCGACTAGGGGGACTGGGCCAACCATAATAGTGCCTCGGTCCCGAGCTTGCGAGCGGGCCTCTAGGCGGTGCCGAAAATCCCCTGGACGAGTTCCAAGCCGTCGGCCAACCGGTCGACATCTTCGCGCGAATTGTAGAGGTAGAAGGACGCGCGTGCGGTGGCTGAAACACCGAAGTGCTGCATGACGAGTTGGGCGCAGTGGTGGCCTGCGCGGATGGCGATTCCCTCGGAATCCAGAATGGTGGAGATGTCGTGCGGGTGGGCGTCGCCCATCGCGAATGAGACGACACCGGATCGCTCGTCCATGTCCGTCGGGCCGAAGATCCGGATGTCGTCGATGTCGCTCAGCCGCTCCATGGCATAGGACACGACGTCCCGTCCATGCTCGCCGATCGCGTCGAAGCCCAGCTCGTCCAGGAAGTCGGCGGCCGCCGCGATGCCGATGGCTCCTGCGATGTTCGGAGTGCCCGCCTCGAACTTGTGGGGCAACTCGGCCCAGGTGCTCTCTTCCCGCCCGACGATGCGGATCATCTCGCCACCACCCTGATACGGTGGCATCGACTCGAGGAGCTCATGCCGAGCCCAAAGTGCGCCGATGCCCGTGGGTCCACACATCTTGTGGCCCGAGAACGCGTAGAAGTCGCAGCCGAGCGCCTGTACGTCGATGCGTCGGTGGGGCGCCGCCTGAGCCCCGTCGACGAGCACCAGGGCCCCGGCGGCCTTGGCCATCTCGACGATCTCACGAACCGGATTGATGGTCCCGAGGGCGTTCGATATGTGGGAGATCGCGACCAGCCGCGTGCGGCCGGAGAGGAGCTTCGGTAGGTCGTCGAGGACCAGCCGGCCCTCCTCGTCCATCTCGATGTACTTGAGAACCGCACCGGTGCGGCGCGCCACCAACTGCCACGGGATGATGTTGGAGTGGTGCTCCATCGTGCTGATGAGGATCTCGTCGCCTTCTCGAAGGTTGTCGAGCCCCCAGCTTCCCGAGACCAAATTGATGGCCTCCGTGGTGCCACGCGTCCAGATCAACTCCTCCGGTCGCGACGCTCCGATGAACCTGGCAAGGCGGGCCCGCGCGTCTTCATAGGCGACCGTGGACCTGCGGCTCAGTTCGTGGATTCCACGATGCACGTTCGCGTTGGTGTGCTCGTAGTAGTCCGTAAGCGCGTCGATGACCGATTGCGGCTTCTGGGAGGTGGCCGCGTTGTCGAGGTAGACGAGGGGCTTGCCGCCCACCTCTTCACCCAAGATGGGAAAGAGTTTTCGCAAGGCGGGCCAGTCGAAGGCAGTCGATGTGTCTGGCATGAACGTGATCCCTCGGGACATGTGAGAGGCCTCAGCCCTCCACGATTAGATCTGGACGAAGATCTCCTGGTCCCTGACTTCAACGGCGAAGGATGTCACGGGCCGGATCGCGGGCAGCTGGGTGGCCCGCCCCGTACATACGTCGAACTGGGCACCGTGGTAGACGCATTCCAATCGGTCGTCCTCGAGCTCCCCGTCGGAGAGCGGGAAGTCTTGGTGCGAGCAACGATCCTCGAGCGCATAGATGTCTCCATCGACGTTGGCCAGAACGATCTTCACATCGCCCGCTTCGACGCCTAAGAGATTCCCCGGCGGACACCGATCGAGCACGGCGACCTTGACCCACTCGGGTTGTGCGGCCACCTCAGCCATGCGCCTGGAGCTTTCGCTCGATCGCCTTCGTCACCTTCTCGACGACTCCACCCAAGGGGAGTCGGGACAGCACGTCACCCAGGAAGCCGATGACCACCAGCCGCTCGGCTTGGTGGCGGCTCATTCCACGGCTGAGCAGATAGAAGAGCGCTTCGGCGTCGAGCTGGCCGACCGTCGCGCCGTGAGAGCACTTCACGTCGTCGGCCTCGATCTCGAGGTTCGGCAGCGAGGTGGCGCGGGCCTCTTCAGAGAGCAGCAGGTTGCGGTTCGTCTGGTACGCGTCGGTGCCTTGAGCCCCGGGATGGACCCGGATGACCCCTCGGAACACCGCGCTCGACGAGCCGTCCAGCGCACCCTTGTAGAGCAGGTCGCTTCCGGCGTTGGGAGCCACGTGATCTTGACTCGTGTTGTGATCGAAGTGCTGGTCCCCGTCGCCGAAGTAGAGGCCCAACATGTCGCTGTTGGCTCCGGGCCCCAGCAGCCGCGCGTTCAGGTCGACACGGCTCACGGAGCCGCCGAGGCTCACGTTGAGGGTGTCCAGCGTGGAGTCACGATGCGCCAGGGTCCGCTGTGCCGACTGGCAGAACACCCCGCGGCCGGTGCGCTGGATGGATACGTATTGAACCTGAGCACCGTCCTTCGCGATGATCTCCACGCCGGCCGAAACGAGCGTTCGCTCGCTCATGTCGTCCGAGAGAAGCTCCTCGACGTACGACACCTGGCTGCCGGCTTCCGCGATGACGAGAGTCCGCGTGCACACGGCGGAGCCGGGGTGCGAAAGCCAACGCGTGGCTCGCACGGGAAGCTCCAGACGCACACCTTTCGGCACGTAAAGGAACACGCCGTCGGTCCAGAGGGCGGCGTTCAGGGCCTGGAACTTTCCCTCCTCCGGAGGGAGGGCCGCGACCGCGAGGTGCTCCTCGAGCAGGGCGGGGTGACTCTCGACGGCCGACCGCAGAGACGTGAGAACGACCCCCTGGGCCGCGAGGTCGGCTTCCAGATCCACCTGTACCGTCAGACCGTCCACCAGCACCGAGTGCCCGGAGGCGGCCCGGTCCTCGACCATGGCCTCTTCCAGCAGTCTCGGTCGCGGGGCGTCGGGGTCGGTATCGTCCGGGGTGAGGAGCCTCAGCGACTCGAGGTCGATGAGCCGGGAGAGGTCCGTGTACCGCCACTCCTCAGAACGGGTCGTCGGAAGCGGCGTGTCCTCATAGACCGACCATGCGTGCTCGCGTCGCTCGTGCAACCAATCGGGGGCCTCTCGGCCCAGGTGCTCCACGGCTGCTCCGTTTAGGGCCGCCGTGGCGTCTTCGCTCTCCGTTGGCGAAACGGCCTGGGTGGCTTCCATCGTCAACCGACCGATCCCTCCATTTCGAGCTCGATCAGCCGATTGAGTTCCACCGCGTACTCGAGCGGCAACTCCTTGGCGATGGGCTCGATGAATCCTCGAACGATCAGGGCCATGGCTTCCTCTTCAGTCATTCCGCGGCTCTTCAGGTAGAAGAGCTGTTCGTCACCCACCTTCGAGACGGTAGCTTCGTGGCCTACGGTCGCCCGGTTCTCGTCGATCTCGATGTAGGGGTACGTGTCGGTCCGCGACGTATCGTTGATCAAGAGAGCGTCGCACTCGACGTTCGAGCGAGCGTTGATCGCGCCTTCATACACCTTGCAGAGCCCTCGGTACGTCGATCTCCCGTGTCCCTTCGAGATGGACTTGGAGATAATGGACGAGGTAGTGTTCGGCGCCGCGTGAACGACCTTGCCACCGGTATCCTGATGCTGGCCGTCACTCGCATAGGCGATCGACATGATGGACCCGTGGGCTCCCTCACCCATGAGGTAGCAGGACGGGTACTTCATCGTCAGCTTCGAGCCGAGGTTGCCGTCCAGCCACTCCATGGTTGCGTTCTCTTTCACCACAGCCCGCTGGGTCACGAGGTTGTACATGTTGTTCGACCAGTTCTGAATGGTCGTGTACCGGAAGCGGGAGTCCTTCTTGAGTACGATCTCGATGACACCGGAGTGGAAGGAGTCCGTCGAGTAGACCGGCGCGGTGCACCCCTCAATGTAATGGGCCTGTGCGCCTTCTTCCACGATGATGAGCGTCCGCTCGAACTGCCCCATGCGCTCCTGGTTGACCCGGAAGTACGCCTGCAGCGGGGTCTTGAGGTGCACGCCCTTCGGGATGTACACGAACGACCCGCCGGACCACACGGCCGAGTTGAGCGCCGAGAACTTGTTGTCCGCCGTCGGGATGATCGTGCCGAAGTGCTCCCTGAACAGCTCGGGGTGGTTCTTGAGACCGTCTTCGATGGAGTCGAAGATGACGCCCTGCGACGACCACTCCTCCTTGAGCGAGTGGTACACCATCTCGGACTCGTACTGGGCTCCGACGCCGGCCAGGAGTTTCTGCTCCGCCTCGGGGATGCCGAGACGCTCGAACGTCGTCTTGATGGTGTCGGGAACGTCGTCCCAGGACCGTTCCATCTGATCCTGTGGCTTTACGTAGAAGTAGATCTCGTCCAGCGTCGCCTCGAGCTCGGAGAGGTCCCCACCCCATTCCGGCATGGGCTTCGACTCGTAGACGCGAAACGCCTTGAGGCGGAAGTCGAGCATCCACTGCGGCTCGTCCTTGTGCTTCGAGATCTGACGCACGACCTCTTCGTCGAGGCCCGGCGTGGTGCGGAAGACGTGAGCCTCTTCATCGACGAAGCCGTACTTGTATTCGTCGAGATCGAGATCTTGAACCAGTTCATTCTGTGGCATGACCGTTGTCCTGCTGGAGTCGGCGTGGGATCGCCCCACAGTTCTGCTGTCTCATGTGCGGTGCCAGGCATGTGTGGTGCTACGCAGGCACCGCTTCCTTGTCCGCCCATTCCGCGTAGCCTTCCTCTTCGAGCTTCAGTGCCACCTCGGGCCCGCCGGTCCGCACGATTCGGCCTTCGACCATCACGTGCACGACATCGGGCTTGATGTAGTTCAGGAGCCGCTGATAGTGCGTGATGAGAAGCACCGTCATCTCGGGATTCTCTTCGCGCAAGGTGTTCACGCCGCTAGCCACGACCTTGAGCGCGTCGATGTCCAAGCCGGAGTCCGTCTCGTCCATGAGCGCCAAAGTCGGATGCAACACCGCCATCTGGAGAATCTCGTTGCGCTTCTTCTCGCCTCCGCTGAACCCGTCGTTCACGGGGCGCTCGGCAAAGGAAGGCTCCATGTCGAGCAGTTTCATGCGGTCGATGAGCTCGTCCTGAAAGTCGAACAGATCGACCTCTTCGTCGCCCGTCAGGCGAGCCTGAAGCGCGGTCCTCAGGAAGTTGGCGATCGAGACCCCAGGGATCTCGACGGGGTACTGAAAGGCCAGGAAGATTCCCGCGAGGGCGCGCTCGTCCGGTTCCATGTCCAGAATGGACTCATCACGGTACGTGACCTCTCCGGCCGTGACTTCGTAACCGGGATGTCCGGCCAGTACCTTGGCGAGAGTGCTCTTGCCGGAGCCGTTCGGGCCCATGATGGCGTGGATCTCGCCGGTTCCGAGCTCGAGGTCCACTCCGTTCAAAATGGAGAGATCTTCGTCGGCGACCTTGGCAGAAAGGCCGGAAATCCTGAGAATTGGGGTGTCGCTCATGGAAGGGAAAACTCTGGAGAGTGGACCTTATTGAGAATGATTCTTCTTTTCATCAAAGCTAGAGAGGCCTTGGTATACCGTCAAGCTGAGCCGCGGTTCCGCTTGCGGTCTGCCCAGCCGTCGCTCCGTCGGTCGCCTTGTCGGTCTTTTCGAGTGTGCTGCCGATGACGACCTCATATGAACCCGGTGAGACCGATACGGAGACACCCGGTGAGTCGCCTGATGCGATCTGGGTGGTCATGGGCGGCGGAGCCCTCAAGGGTCTGGCCCACATCGGTGCCTGGAAGGCCATTCAGGAGGCGGGTATCCCTGTGGCCGGCATTATCGGGACGAGCATCGGTGCCATGGTGGGGGCCGCCTTTTCCGGGGGTCGCTCCGTCGAAGAGATGGAGGCTGTCGCACGCGGCCTGAAGCGCACTGACATCACCCGTGTAAGGCGTCGGGCTTTGTGGATCGGGGGTATCCGAGCCGCGAGCGTGTTCCGGGGGAGCCCACTGCGGGACTTCATCCAGACCCTGCTCCCGACCGACTCCTGGAGTGGCCTTCAGATACCGATGGTCGTGAACGTCGTAGACCTGGCCACTGGCGAGACGGTGTGGCTCGGGAACGGAGGCGATACGGACGTCTCTCTGGTCGACGGGCTGTACGGTTCCTGCGCGCTGCCCGTCCTGTTCCCCCCGGTTGAAGTGGATGGACGGTTCTTCATCGATGGGGGCGTGCAGGATATGCTGCCGCTCCAACGGGCCGCTGATCTTGGAGCCACGCGCATTATCGCCATCGATGCGGGGGCCGGCCCGGACGCCGACGCCCGTGTGGCGGCCAGGGAGGGGCTCGTGTCGGTCCAGCAAAGGGTGTTCGCCATCATGGCTGGCCAGAAGAGGCGCGATACGGTGCGAGATTGGACGGGCGTTCCGCTGACCTTCGTCCGACCTGCCCTGGAATCCCACGGTGGCTTCGATTTCGACGAGATCGATTATTTCCTCGACGAGGGATATCGGGCGACCCGTGACGCTCTGTCCACCGAGGCCCATGGCTGATTCGGCGCGACGCTTCACACCCCACAAGGCCTTGGTCGCCCACGCGGCGCTCTTCGCGGCGCTCTTAGGAGTGTGGGGCTGCCTGGACGATGGTCCGAGGAGTGCTCCCGGAACACTGACTGCGGTGCTCGAGTCTCCAAACGGGGCCGAGGGTGCGGCGCTGATCCATCTCGTGGGCGGTGGGGTGTCGCGCGTGGAGCCGCTTACCGGTGATCTCCACACGAGCGCTGCGGGTGATACCACGAAGGTGGTGGTGCTTCTAGGTACTCCGGGTGAGGTAGCCTTCCGCTTGAATGTCGCCGATACGACGCAGCCCCCTGCCACGACCGTCGTGCAAGTCGCCGACGGTCAGAACGCGGTCAGGGACGGCTTGGCCGGGTACCAAGTGAGGTACACCCCGTGAGCCGGACGGTGGCCCCCCGCGTATTACTCGGGCTGCTCCCTGGGCTCCTCCCTGGGCTCCTCCTTTCCGGGGTGCTCGTCCCGGCGCACGCCCAGGACATCGAGGCGGTCGCGGTGCTGCGGGGTCTCGCTCTACCCCAGGCGTACTTTGATCGCGTCGCGCGCGATCCTGACGTGTTCGAGCTTCCACAGGTGTGGAGGGGTCAGAGGCCGCAGGCCGCGCCGGGCGCCAACCCGCCCATGAGTGGGCAGTTTCAGTTGCTGGTCATCCCGGCGCTCTTTCGCGGACTCCGAGGATCCCCGGTTTCCGGTCGAGGACATTCGTCGGGTCCTCTTCGAGGGGCCCGCCGAGGCCGGTACGCTGACGGACTTCTACCGGGACGCTTCGGGTGGACTCCTGACCGTGGAGGGGGTCGTGGCCCCGTGGGTGCGGACCAGCCTGACGGTCGCGGAAGTGGTGGGTGAGAGTTCCGGCCTCGGAGACAACACCGGGACCGGGGACTATCTGGTGGAGGCGGTCGGGCTCGTCGATGAGGTCATCGATTTCACCCAGTTCGACAACGACGGCCCGGACGGCGTTCCGAACAGCGGGGACGACGACGGGATCGTGGACGTCGTGAACTTCGAGTTCCAGGAGATCTCGGCGTCCTGTGGTGGTCCCGCCATCTGGCCTCACCGAAGCGCCATGGTCTTCTGGCTCGGCGACGCGCTCGCGACCGAGGACGTGGGGTTCGACGGCAACCCCATGCTCATCTTCGGATACACGATTACCAGCGCTGCGGACTGCACCGGGGAGACCCTCCAGACGGCGGGGGTCGTCTCCCACGAGTTCGGGCACGTGCTCGGTCTGCCCGATCTCTATCACCCCATCGACGGAATCCAGCCCCAGAACAGGCGTTGGGTGTTGGGTTGCTGGGGCCTCATGGCGGCAGGCTCCTGGGGGTGTGGCGACGGGTCCACCCGGGGGGTCAGCTTCGGCCCGACACACTTCAGCCCATGGTCCAAGGAGCACCTCGGATGGGTGGAATGGGTCGACGCGGATGACGCGTTCGATGAGGAGTTCGTCCTGGGTCCCGCCCAGCAGAGTGGTGAGGCCTTACGAGTCCCGTTGGACGACGACGACGTCGAGTTCCTCGTCCTGGAGTACCGTCCGCAGCTGGGCTTCGATGCCAACCTGCCGTCTTCCGGCGTCCTCATGTACCACTGGGATTTGGCGGGTGTCCGGCGACCGGATCGGGGATCTCCTCGGCCCTACCTGTTCTCCATGGTGGAGGCGGATGGACGCGCCGACCTCTTGCTCACGGCCGAGAACGGGGGTAATCGAGGCGAGGCTTCCGATGCCTGGGGCCAGAGCGGCGCGCCCCAGGCTTTCCTGAACAACGAGACCAGTCCGGGGACCCTGCGTCACGCGGAGTCTGCCCCCAGCCGAGTGACGATTCACTCGATCGTCGCGGCCGGGGACGAAGCTCGGGTGCGGCTGACGAGCAGCCGGGTGCCCGGCATCGTGAATGTGGGTGGATTACCGGAGGGAAGCCACTTCAACCCTTATTCGGGCTCGCTTACGATCGCCGGAGGGTTGATGCCCTATGCGGCGTTCCTGGACGATGCTTTACCGTCCCGGGGAATGATGGTCGACACGGACGGCATGAGATTGGTCGTCCGTGGGGCGCCCGAAATGATGGGCGACTTCGAGTTCAGCGTCGGAATCAAGGATGCCGATGGAAACGTGGGTACCGTGGTGGTGCCGATCACGGTCGGAGAGTTCTCGATGACCGTGGAGCGAGCCCTGACCGCCTTCATAGAATCCGGTGCCGTACCGATCAATGCGGGCGAAGCGTCGATTCTCGACGATCGGGGAAACGCGAACGGGGCCTACGACATCGGAGACCTACGGGCCTTCGTGCAGGGTGGCTCCTGAACGGGCAGCGCCCAACGGGTAACTCACCCACTCCCGGTGGCCGCCGACTGGCGGGCTACCTCGGCCTGCGACTCCATGAACGACTCGAGAACGCCGTCCACTCCGCCCCGCGTGGAGGTGGCTCCCGGCGGCCATCCAACGTACTGATGGAACGCCCGATGCAGTCCCGAACTCGTGGAATACCCCAGAGCGTGTGCCACCCCCTCGACCGTTGCGGTCCCACCCTGCAGTAGACGAGCGGCCTGGAACAGGCGTCCCCACAGGAGGAGAGCCCGGGGCGGCGGGAGACCGCTGCGACTGAGCTCCCTCGTGAGTTGGCCTCGAGACATACCCATTCCCTCGGCCAGGTCGTCCACGCTCGGGCGTTCCAAGGAGTGCTCCATGGACCAGCGGACGACCGCGATCCCCAGGGCGGCGAGGCGGCCTTCGAGAGCGCTCTCTACGACTCCGGCGGCGGCCGAAGTCAGGGAGCGGCTGATCGTGGTCTGAATGGCAGCAGGGGAGTCCTCCAGCCCGGCCAGAATCACGGCGTTGATCTGTTGCTGCCCGATCTCGAACAAGTCCGGTTCGCGGTCCGCGAAGTCGGAGTATACGACGATGGCAAGGTCGGGACGCTGCCGCTTCAGTCTTCCCAGCTGGGTGGGCGAGATGGGGCCCTCCGGAGGATAGATGTCGACCACGCAGCACGCCCAGGGGGCTTTCGGGGCGTCGCTGTACAGCTTGGCCCAGCTCCGATAGGACCGGAGCTCGTACATAGATCTCAAGGCGTCGGCTAACCGAGCCGCCGCGCGAGGATCGGGCTGGAGTATCGCAATTCTCAACACGGGCCTGCTGCGATATCGAGGGCCGACTAGGGGGGCGGAGGATATCGCATAATGAGGGTCTGCGGCCGACGGTCAAGCAAAATCCGGTCCGGACCCGCCCTGGCAGGGCCGAAAAGAGCCTGTCAGTCCTCGGGTTCGACGACTACCGCGGTTCCGTAGCAGAGCATCTCGGCCGTGCCCTTCTGGATCATGGACGTCTGGAAACGCAGGCCCAGGACAGCATTGCCACCCAGGGTCTCGGCCTCCTCGACCAACCGGTCGATAGCCTGCTCTCGTGCCTCCGCCAGCATCTTGGTGTATTCGTGGATCTCGCCGCCTGCGACATTCCTCAGGATCGCCATGACGTCTTTGCCGATGTGACGAGCCCGAATGGTGTTTCCACGCACCAGCCCGAGGGTGCGCACTACGTTCATGCCGGGAATATCCGGCGTGGTGACGATGATCATCGAACCACGTCCCGGTACGGATCGGTGAGCCACTCCTTGTACCGCTCATAGATGACGCTACTGAAGAGGAGCAGAATTCCCACTCCGATCGCGAAGGTGGCCAGCTTTTCCCTGGGATCGATGGCAGACATCAGGTAGAGGTAGGAGCCGTAGGCGGCCCAAACCGTGAATCCGGCCAGCACGAGCAGCCAACCGATGGGTCGGGTGAGTCGGCGGTGGACCACGCCCCACACCGAATCGTCTCGACTGATCGAGAACGCCATCCCCTGGAGATCCCTCTTCATGGCACCGAAGACCGCAACGTCGCGCTGCAGCTCGGTGGAGGCGGCCACGGCCGCCCTGATCCGGGTGCGCTCATCGGGAGCGACCTCTCCGTCGAGGTAGCGCATGAGTGTCTCGTGACTGATGCCCGTCACGGCGTGATCCTCCTACGGATATTCAGCGTTCATCTCCAGCAATGCCGCTCGCAGCGCGTTGCGCGCGTGATACAGTCGACTGGCCACAGTGCCTTCCGGGATGTCCAGAATGCTGGCGATCTCGGCATATCGAAAGCCCTCGAGCTCCTTGAGCACGATGATCTCCCGATGCTCGTCACCGATTTCCCTCAGAGCCGCCCAGAGGGTCTCCTGGGCCTCACTTCGTTGTCTCAGTCGCTCTGGGTTCGTCTTCGTCCCGGCAGGCCGTAACTCGAGCTTCTCGTCCCTCGTTTCGAGGCGTCCACGGGACTGTCTACTGCGGATCACGTCCCGACACTGGTTACGCAGAATCTGAAAGAACCAAGGCCCGAACGGGCGATCGCTGTCGAATCGGTGCAGCGACTGCCACGCCTTGATGAAGGCGTCCTGGAGCGCGTCGCGGGCGTCGTCGGGGCTGCCGAGCATGCCGACGGCGAGGCGAAATCCGGGGCCTTCATACGCTCGTACGAGCGGTTCATAGAATCGGACACCACCTGATTTGCACGTCCGGACCAATTCTCTTTCGACCTCCGGTTGCAACGCTTACCTCGCTCCCTGAACCCTGACTACGGTGGTGGCCCGAAATCTCTTCACTGTGGTGGGGCAGGGGCAAGCACTCAGAGGATCGGAGGACATCACTCCACGAGCCCGGCGAGGGTGGTCGTCAGCTTCTCGATCTCCTCCTCGGAGTTGTAGTAGTGGGGTGAGATGCGGATGGCGGACTCGACGCCCTTGTCGTCGAAATCCAACACGGCGTAGTCCCTGACGGTCACGTTCGTGTTGATCCCCGCCTCGGTCAGCTCCGATACCAGCTCGGACGCCTCTCGCGTCTCTGAGGTCACGGTGACGATCGCACAGCGCTCCTCACCCCGATCGAGAACACGCAACGTATCGATCTCGGACAAGCGGTCTCGGGTCATGGCCGCCAGGGCCCAGGCGCGATCCTGAATCGCCTCGATTCCCAGATCGAGCGCGTACTCGGCGGCCCGGCCCATTCCCAAGACGAGCGCGTAGGGGAACTCCCAGTTCTCGAAGCGTTGGGCTCCGGGTGCCGGCTGGTACAGGTCGGCCTCGATCCAGTCCGCACCGCGCATGTCCGGAAATAGCGGCTCGAGTCCCAGGTCCAACGCCCGGTCGGATACGTAGAGGAACCCCACGCCACGAGGACCACGCAGGAACTTCCGTGCAGTCGCCGAAAGGAAGTCGCATCCGACCTGTTCAACGTCTAGGGGCATCTGACCGACGGACTGGCACGCGTCGACCAGGTAGAGAATGTCCCTCTGCCGGCACATGTGGCCCACATCGGCGACCCGCTGTACCAGCCCGGAGTTCGTGGGAATGTGGGTGACGGCCACGAGCTTGGGCCGCCGCCGGTGGATCAGCTCCTCCATGGCCAACACGTCGACCCCGCCCGACGGATCCTCGGGCGCCCGTACCAGTTCGATACCCATGCGGGATTCGAGCGACAGGTACATGATCTGGTTGGAGATGTAATCGTTCCGCGTCGTCACGATCACATCCCCCGCCGCGAACGGCACCGAGGACAGGGCCTGGATGAACGAGGCCGTGGCGTTCTCGGTCACGGCGATGTTGTCGGGAGCGGCTCCGATGAGTGAGCCGAGCACGTCATACACCTGAGCGATTTCCGCCTTCCTGGCGTCTGCGGCCTCATAGCCGCCGATCTGAGCTTCGAGCTCCAGATACTCCGT
Source organism: Longimicrobiales bacterium (assembly GCA_965249725.1). Lineage (GTDB taxonomy): Bacteria > Gemmatimonadota > Gemmatimonadetes > Longimicrobiales > Gaopeijiaceae > CBDDCX01. The sequence continues at coordinate 86,221 of OZ252251.1, read as the reverse complement.
CATCGTTCGGAGCACAGGGTCCGGCATGAGCCCGGCGCCGGCGTTGTTCAGGTGGATCCGGTGCCCCGTTCCCGGTGTCTCGGCTCTCAGCTTCTCGACATCCAATGGAGGCATGCGAGGCCGCCTCAGCTCAGTTTCCTGCCCCGTCCGTCGTGACGCGCTCCTCCTCCTTGGCCTTCCGCACCATCTCCCGTACGTCCTCCAGTAGTTGCTTGGCGTCGTACACGATGCCGTCCTTGATGGTGTACTTGATACCGCCCACACGCTCCACCTCGCCGGTGTCGTCGTTGAGCTTCACGGCGCCCGTACCGTAGAGCACCTTGAGGTTCTGGAGAGGATTCTCATCCACCACGACGAAGTCGGCCTTGAGGCCTTTCCTGATCATTCCGAAGTCCGGCTCGAGCCCCTTGGGTTTGTTGAGCTGCATGGCTCCGTACATGGTAGCGGATCGGATCACCTCGATAGGGTGGAATCCGGCCTCACGCAGCAGCTCCAATTCACGGATGTAGTCGAACCCATACAGCTTGTAGATGAAACCCGAGTCAGAGCCGGTGGTCACGATTCCGCCTCGGTTCTTGTACTCGTTCAGGAACCGCATCCACCGGATATAGAAGTTCTTCCAAGCGACCTCGTCTTCGCTGGTCCAGTAGAACCAATACGACCCGTGGGCTTGGCGACTGGGCTGATAGAACTCCTCTTGGCTTGGCAGCGTGTACTCGTCGTGCCAGTCCGCGTTGCGGGCACGCATCACGTCACGGCCGGCCTCGTAGATCGTCATGGTGGGGTCGAGTCCGAAGTCCAACTCGAGGAACCGATCCATGAGGGCATACCACTCGTCGGATCCGGGCTCGTAGATCTGGTCCCAGAGCCGAGCCACGTTGCCGAAGCGGTGCTGCTCGTCGTTGTAGTTGTAGTCCAGAGGCCAGTCCTGAATGCTCATGTCCTTCAACAGCGACTCGAAGAGCCCGTAGTAGTGGGTCATCATGTCGAGGCCGGCCTCGGCGGCGTCCAGCGCCGTCATCCTGGCGATGCCCATCTGCCCCAGGTGGGCGACGGTACCGAGTCCGAACTTGTGGGCCTCGTCGATCAAGGCCTCCATGATCGGCGGGTCGTACGAACCCAACTTGAGACCGTCGATCTTCTGCCCGTCGACCTCCTGCTCCACGGCCCAGCGTACCCACTCGCGGGCCTTCTCGGGCGAGTCGATGCTGCCTTCGTCCCACGCTTCACCCGGACGAGCATACGTGTACATCCGAGGCGCCACGATTTCGTTACGGGCGGCTTTCGCCTTCTCTTCGAGGGCCCACATCATCGGCCCGTGGCCTACGCCTCTGGACGTGGTCACACCGTGCGCCAGCCACAGCTTGTAGACGTACTCCGGCTGAGGGGCCTTGGGCTCCCCGCCGGTATGGGCGTGCATGTCGATGAAGCCAGGCATGACGTAATGGCCGGTGAGGTCGATCTCTCGCTCCGGATCTTCGGGCCGCCGCCGCTCGTCGATCGGCACGCCGGGGAAGCCGACGGAGCGGACCTCGGCGATGCGGTCGCCTCCGATGACGATGTCCACCGGGCCCTGCGGGGGCGCTCCGGTTCCGTCGATGATCGTGGCACCCCTCAGAATGAGCCGGCTGTATGGTCCGTCTCCCTCGTCGGCACCGCGTGCAGTGGTCGTCGGCCGCTGGGCCATGGCCTGGGTGGCCAAGGCCAAGATGGCGAGGACGCAGAGCCCTGCCCGCAGCAGCGTGTGTAAGACTCGGTGGGTGATTCGCATGGTTCCTCCAGCCGTATGAGAACTCTCGGCGGTGTGATCGATCCGGATGCCCGAAGCGTTGCTGGGCAGGTCCTGTGATATACCCCCCGGTACACGAGCCACGCAACGCCACGGAGCCCGCTGGATAGGCCGGGCGATACCCTGCGCGACACACCCGATGAGGACTGTCCTCACCCTTCCGGATTCGCCACGTTATTGGGCCGCATATTCACCAGAAGTTGGAGTCTCGTTGACCCAAGGCACGCCGGATACCCCCACGGGATCGACCTCGGAGCAGGGCGAGGATCTCGAGCGCCGTGCCGAAGCTCTGAGGGACGAGCTTCGACGGCATTCCCACCTCTATTACGTCGAGTCTCGCCCGGAGATCGACGACGCGGAGTTCGATAGGCTGTACGCCGAGCTGCTCGCTCTGGAGGCCGCTCACCCTCACCTCGTCACGTCGGATTCCCCGTCCCGGCGCGTGGGTAGTGAGCCCAAGAGTGTCCTTCCGACCTCGGAGCATACCGCCCCCATGCTCTCACTGGACTCGACCCAGGACAGCTCAGAGCTGGCTCGCTTCGACGAGCGCGCACGGAAGGGGTTGGAGCGTGAGCCCGAGTATCTGCTGGAGCCCAAGCTGGATGGGGCCTCGATCGAGCTGGTCTACGAGAACGGCCTGTTCGTTCGGGCGGTTACCCGCGGGAACGGCCTGACGGGCGAGGTCGTCACCGAGAACGTGAGGACCATCTCCAGCCTGCCGCTTCGTCTTCTCGAGCACGTGCGTGGGGCACCCGAACTGTTGGCCATCCGGGGCGAGGTGATCATGTACCTCTCGGCCTTCGAGGCCCTCAACGAGCGCATGGTCGAGCAGGGGTCCGAACCCTATGTGAACCCGCGGAACTCCGCGTCGGGATCACTCCGCCAACTCGATTCGCGCGTTACGGCTTCCCGTCCCCTCGACATTCTGGCGTACGACATCCTCCTCCTTCGGGGCGCCAAGATGGGCACCGACGAGGAGGGGGTGCAGGCCCTTCGCGACTGGGGGTTCAAGACGCCGGAGCGCGTCGTCAGAGTGACCACGGTGGAAGAGATCGTCTCGTATCACGAGAGCTTCGCGGCGGACCGTGACGATCTCGACTACGAGATCGACGGGGTGGTGATCAAGCTGAACGACATGGACGCCCGCGAAGACCTGGGCGCCACATCGCATCATCCGCGTTGGGCCCTCGCGTACAAGTTCGAGCCGCGAAAGGAGATCACCCGCATCGAGAGGATCGCCGTCTCGGTGGGAAGGACGGGCAAGCTCACGCCGGTGGCGCTGCTCAGGCCGGTCGAGGTGGGCGGCGTGACCGTGTCACGCGCGTCGCTCCACAATCGCGAGGAGGTGGCCCGCAAGGATGTGCGTCAGGGCGATCTGGTGAGGATCCAAAGGGCTGGGGACGTCATTCCGCAGGTCGTCGAGCGGGTGGAGGACGACGGGAGGGAGCGGGGGGCGGCGTTCGAGATGCCGGACCACTGCCCTGCGTGCGAGACTCCCGTCACGGAGAACGGACCCTTCACGATGTGTCCGAATCGGTTCGGTTGTCCGGCCCAGCTGAAGCGGGGGATCATGCACTTCGGCTCCCGCGGCGGACTCGACATCGAGGGGCTCGGTGAGGAGACCGCCAACCTTCTCGTGGATCGTGGCTTGGTGAAGGAATTGGCGAACCTCTTCGATCTCACCGCCGCGGACCTCGAGGAACTGGACGGGTTCGCCGAAAAGTCGGCAGCCAATCTGGCCGCGGCCATCCGAGTCAAGAAGTCGGTGGAACTCCATCGATTCCTCTACGGACTGGGGGTTCCGGAAGTGGGTGCTACGGTGGCCAAGGAGCTCGCTCGCAGTTTCCGTAGCTTTGACGCGGTCCGGGCGGCGACCGCCGAGGAGCTGGAGGCCGTCGAGGGAATCGGTCCCATCATGTCGGAGCAGATTCGTGGATTCCTGGACGACCCGCGCAACGAGACGAGGATTCAGGCGGTGCTGGACCGCGGCATGGATCTCGTCCCACCCGATGACATCGGGGGCGACGCGTTGGCAGGGGAGAAGTGGGTCTTCACGGGCGGGCTGGAAGGCTTCGCCCGTTCCGAGGCCAAACGCCTCATCGAGGGCGAGGGAGGGCGTGTGGTCGCTTCGGTGAGCAAGGAGACCACCCGGGTCGTGGTGGGCGCCGATCCGGGATCGAAGCTTCAGAAGGCGAAGGATCTCGGCGTCGAGGTGCTGACGGAGCCCGAGTTCGTGTCCTTCCTCGAGGCCAAGGGGATCCTGTAGGTCGTGCAGAACATCGAGATCGCTGAAATCCTCGACGAACTCGGGGACCTGCTCGAAATCCGGGGCTCGAATCCGTTCCGTATCAGGGCCTACCGGAACGCGGTTCGAACCGTCCGCGGACTCACGCGATCGCTCGAGTCCATGGTCGCGGAGGGGGAGGATCTCACCGAGCTTCCGGCGATCGGCAAGGACATGTCCGCCCACATCGTCGAGTTGATCGAGACGGGCAAGCTCACGCGGCTCGAGGAACTGGCCGAAGAGATCCCCCGCACCCTCGTCGACCTCGTAAAGCTCGACGGCGTCGGACCCAAGAAGGCGAAGAAGCTCTGGGAGTCGTTGGACGTGAAGACCGTCGACGAGCTCGAGGAGGCGCTCAACGCCGGCAAGGTGCAGGAGTTGGAGGGGTTCGGTGCCACGAGCGTCCAGAAGATCCTCCGTGCCATCGAGGACTACCGTCGCTATGCGGGGCGTTTCCTGCTGTCGCAGGTGGACGACCTGATCGGGCCGCTCCTCGCTCACATGGGTGAAGCGAAGGGCGTCCAGCGTATCGAGGTAACGGGCAGCTACCGGCGCCGGAGAGAGACCATCGGCGATGTGGATCTGCTCGTCCAGGCCGAACTCCCCGCTCCCGACATCATGGAGCGGTTCACCACCTTCGGCTCAGTGGAGCGAGTCGACTTGGCGGGGGAGACCCGTGGGGCGGTGGTTCTGCGGTCCGGGCTGGAGGTGGATCTCCGGATCATCCCGCCTCGCTCGTTCGGCGCGGCGCTCCACTACTTCACCGGATCCATGGAACACAACGTCGTAGTCCGCCAGCTCGCGCTGAGGCAGGGCCTGCGCGTCAACGAATGGGGCGTCTTCCGCCTCCCGGAGGGCGTGGACCCGGAGGACGTGGGTAAGGAGGACGGCGAGCGCATAGCCGGTGACACCGAGGAGTCCGTGTTCGAGGCCGTCGGACTCCCTTGGATTGCGCCGGTGGTTCGCGAGAATCGCGGCGAGATCGAGGCAGCCCGCAGCGGCTCGCTTCCAGAGTTGGTCACGCTGGAGGATCTCAGGGGCGATCTCCACATGCACTCCACGTGGAGCGATGGGAAGGCCTCGGTCGAGGAAATGGCCCGGGCGTGTATAGCGAGGGGATATGAGTACATGTCCATCAGCGACCACAGCCCGGCCCTGGCCATGGTGCAGGGACTGACCCCCGAGAAGGCTCCGAAGCAGTGGGAGGAGATCGATCTGGTGCAGGGGGGGTTGGACGGATTTACGATATTCAAGAGCTTGGAAGTAGACATTCTGCGGGATGGGAGCCTCGATATGACCGACCAGGTTCTCGAGGCGTTGGACGTAGTGATCGTCTCCGTGCACTCCCTGATGGACATGGATCGAACGACGATGACGGACCGCGTCATCCGTGCAATGCAGCATCCGTCGGTGGACATCGTAGGCCACCCCACCGGGCGACTGCTCGGCCGGAGGGAGCCGTTCGAACTCGATGTGGAGGCGGTCTTGCAAGCGGCGTCGGAGCTCGACGTCGCGGTGGAGATCAACGCGAATCCGAACCGGCTCGACCTCAATGAGGTCCATGCGCGGCGTGCCAAGGAGCTGGGGGTAAGGGTCGTGATCAGCACCGACGCCCACTCGGTGCAAAGACTCGATCACATGTCGTACGGGGTCGATCAGGCGCGCCGAGCCTGGCTGCGTAGGGAGGACGTTCTGAACACGATGCGGGTGGATGAGCTCAGGGACTGGATGGGGCGGCGGCAGGCATGACGCGAGAGCTTCTGCTCTTCACCGGTGGTGTCGGTGTCCTCTACTTCGGGGCCGAGTGGCTCGTGCGTGGGAGTGCTCGCCTGGCCTCTTCGGTGGGAATCACCCCCATCGTTCTGGGCCTCACCGTGGTGTCCATGGGGACCTCGGCTCCGGAACTCGTCGTCTCGCTCGTAGCGGCCGCGGGCGGCAACGGCGATTTGGCCATCGGCAACGTGATGGGGTCGAACCTGGCGAACATCGGTCTCGTGCTCGGTATCAGCGCCATTGTGAAGCCGCTGGACGTCGCGGGGCGCGTGGTGACCCGAGAGGTGCCCGTGATGCTGATCATCACGGCCTTCCTGCTTCCCCTGATCTGGGACCTGCGGATTTCCCGAGTGGAGGGCCTCGCCCTGTTGGTGGTGCTCTGTGCCTACTTGTGGTTCGTCTTCCGGACGGCGAAGCAGGAAGACGAAGAGGTCTTGGAGGAGTACGAGCAGTTCGCCAAGGAGACCGTCGGCCTGACTCCGTGGGCCGCGGCGCGGGATCTCGCCCTCATCGCGATGGGTATCACGGGGCTCGTGATTGGCGCGTTCGCCATTCGTGAGTCGGCCGTCGCCCTCGCCGAGGCGATGGGAATCTCGGAGCTGGTCATCGGGCTCACATTGGTCTCCATCGGGACCTCGCTTCCGGAGCTGGCCACGTCGCTCGTCGCCACCTGGCGTGGTGAGGCCGACATCGCCGTCGGCAACATCATCGGTTCCAACGTCTTCAACATCGCGGCGATTCTCGGCATCACCGCGACAGTCTCTCCCCTTTCCGTGCATCCGGAGGTGCTGAGCCTGGAGTTCCCAGCCGTCGTGATCATGTCGGTGTTGCTGGTCCCGATCGTGCGAGCCAACCTCACCATCCGGAGAGCCGAGGGGATCGTGTTGCTGGGGACCTATCTGACGCTCGGGGCCTGGGTGCTGTTATAGGTGCTGTTGTAGGTGCTGTTGTAGGTCGACGGCGCCGCCTCATCCGTCTTAGGTTCTTGCAGTTGAATTCGGGAGCGATCTCCCACTCACAGCTGCGGACAGAGACACGCCAAGGAGCAGTGCTGCCATGCTTCCCATAGACCTGACGGGCAAGAGAGCGTTCGTGGCGGGAGTCGCGGACGACAAGGGATACGGCTGGGCCATCGTCCGAGCCCTGGCTCAGGCAGGTGCGTCCGTCTGCGTAGGAACGTGGCCGCCCGTCCTGAAGATCTTCACCATGAGCCTGGAGCGCGGCAAGCTGGACCTGAGCCTGCCGGGAGGCGGGGAGGTAGAGATCGAAAAGATCTACCCGATGGACGCTGTCTTCGACACGCCCGACGACGTGCCCGACGACATCCGTGAGGACAAGCGGTACCGCGACCTGACGGGCTACACTCTGCAGGAGGTCGCCGACGGTCTCAGGAGTGACTTCGGAGATCCCTGTGTGGACGTGCTGGTACACTCACTGGCCAATGGACCCGAGGTCCAGAACGCCTTGGTGGACACGAGCAGGGCTGGGTACCTGGCCGCGGTCAGCGCCAGCGCATACTCGATGGTGGGGATGGTTCAGCGTTTCGGTCCTCTCATGAGGGAGGGTGGATCGGTGGTGTCCCTGACCTATCTGGCGGGGGAGAGGGTCATTCCGGGCTACGGAGGCGGTATGAGTTCTGCCAAGGCGGCGCTCGAGAGCGACACCCGCACCCTCGCGTTCGAGGCAGGCCGGCGATGGGGCCTTCGAGTGAACACGATCTCCGCGGGCCCGCTCGCCAGTAGGGCGGCCAAGGCCATCGGGTCCATCGATCGCATGGTGGACTACTACCGGGAGAACTCCGCCATTGGCGACGTGAACACGGCCGACGACGTGGGCAACGCGGCGGCGTTTCTCTGCTCTCCGCTCGGGGCCGCCATTACGGGGGAGACGCTGCACGTGGACATGGGCTTTCACGCCATGGGCATGGCGGCCGAGGATCCGCTCGGCCAAGAGTAGAAGCCTCTAGATGCCCGAGTTCGGCTCGCTCCTCCCGTCCCTCGTCACTCCCCCGCCCGGACCCCGCTCGCTGGCCCTGGCGGAGCGGTTGCGAGGAGTCGAGTCCCGGAACGTCACGTTTCTCTCCCCGAGTTTTCCCGTGTTCTGGGAGGCCGCGGCGGGCGCCAACGTCCGAGACGTGGATGGGAACGTGTACGTCGACTTCACCGGTGCGTTCGGCGTGGCGCTCGCGGGTCATGCTCACCCCCTGATCCGAGCCGCCTTGGAGGAGCAGGCGGGACGCTTGGTGCACGGGATGGGCGACATACACCCGCCCGAGCCCAAGCTCGAGCTGCTGGAGCGCCTCGCCGCGTTGGCACCCTGGGACGATACCCGGAGCGTTCTGGCATCCTCCGGGTCCGAGGCGGTCGAGGTCGCTCTCAAAACCGCCGAGTTGGCGACCGGCAGATCAGGGATCCTGGCGTTCGAGGGGGGCTACCACGGACTCACGTTGGGCAGCCTGGCGGCAACCGAGCGGGCCGACTTCCGGACTCCCTTCCAAGGGCGGCTGCACGACAAAGTCGCGTTCGCGCCCTTTCCCCACGGCGAGGCCGTGGACGCTGCGGACGCCACGGAGTCTGCGCTCGCTCAGGTCGAGCAGATCTTGGCAGGGAGCGGCCCGTTCCCGGACCCCATCGGGGCGGTGTTGGTGGAGCCCATCCAGGGCAGGGCAGGGGTGCGCGTGCCACCGCCCGGCTTCCTGAACCGACTGGCGGATCTGACCAGATCGGCGGGCGCCCTGCTCGTCTTCGATGAGATCTTCACGGGGTTCGGGCGCACAGGGGCCTTGTTCGCCTTGGAACACGAAGGGGTGGTGCCCGACCTGCTCTGTGTGGGGAAAGCGTTGGGGGGTGGCCTCCCGCTGAGCGCATGCCTGGGCTCTCGCGACGTCATGGACGCTTGGCCTGAATCGACGGGCGAGGCGCTGCACACGAGCACCTTCCTCGGTCACCCGTTGTCGTGTGCGACAGCGCTCGCCTTCCTCGACGTTCTGGAGGAGGAAGATCTCGTGAGTCGGGCCGCCACCCTTGGCGACCGTTTGAGGCGTGACCTCAGCCGAGCTCTGGTGGGCAAGGTCCCCGGAGTGAGCGAGGTGAGGGGTCGGGGTCTGCTCATCGGTATCGAGATGGGCTCCCGGATGGGTGCGGGCGTCTCGATCGCGACGGCCGCTCTCAAGGAGGGGCTGCTGGTTCTGCCCGCGGGTGCCCACGGAGAGGTCGTGGAGATCGCGCCGCCCGCTCCGGTCTCTGAAGCCCAGGTGGAGTTCGGCATCGAGTGTCTGACCGAGGTGGTACGGGCCGGGTTGGCGGGGTGAGGCGGCAGACGTCCACTACGGAGGTGCTCGAGGGAGGTGCTCGATGGAGGTGCTCGACGGAGGTTCTCGAGTGACACCCGTGTGGGATGCCGTCCTGTTCGATCTCGATGGGACGCTCGCGGACACCACCGGGTTGATCCTGAGGTCCTTCCGCCATGCCACGCTTGAGCATCTCGGCCAGGAGAGCCCCGACGAGGACTGGCTGGCCACGATGGGAAAGCCCCTGCGCGTTCAGATGCAGGACTTCGCTCGCTCGGCGGCCGAGGCAGAGGCGATGATCGACACATACAGGACCTTCCAGCGCACGATCCACGATGAGATGGTGCTTGCCTTCCCTGGCGCCTTGGACGTGGTCGCGAGCTTGAAGGAGGTGGGCACCCGGGTCGCAGTGGTGACCAGCAAGGCAAAGGAGATGGCGCTGCGAACGCTGGACTGCTGCGGGATGGGAGAGGCCTTCGACGTGGTGGTGACGTTCGACGATGTGGAGAACGGCAAGCCGGATCCCGAGCCGGTACAGCTCGCGCTAGATCGCTTGGGAATCGAGCGGCCCGAGCGCGTGATCTTCCTCGGGGACTCCCCTTATGACGCAATGGCGGGAAGGGCAGCCGGTGTGTACACGGCTGCGGCGTTGTGGGGGCCCTTTGCTAGAGCGCACCTCGAGGAGGTGAAGCCCGATTTCTATCTGGAGAGGCTGAGAGACCTACTGGATCTACGTCCCTAGTCAGCGTGCCGAGGTCGCGAAGTCGACTCGCTCGGCGAACTCGAGGTCCTTCTGCGTGAGACCCTTGGCTTCGTGTGTGGTCAACGTCAGGTTCACCGTGGTGTAGCGGATGCCGATGTCGGGATGGTGGTCCAGGTCGTCGGCCAGGCTGGCAACTCGATTGACGAACACGATGGAATCACGGAAGGACGTGAAACTGAACTCCTTGATCAGTGTCTTCCCCTTACGCTTCCACCCTTTTCGTCCACCCAACCATCCACGGATGGATTCGTCGTTCAGCTTCTCGGCCATGTATCGTTCAACTTCTCTCGTTCGCCGGTCTAGTTCGCCAGCCTAGTTCGTTGGCCCAATTCGTTGGCACTTGTTGACTTAACCCTATAGACACCCCGCCGTTCCAGGGGGTTGAATCGGGATCCCATACTATGTATTCTTTCGCCCCTCAAGGCGTGAGGTCCGGGTATTTTGCCCCCATCGTCTAGTGGCCTAGGACACCTGGTTCTCAGCCAGGAAACCGGGGTTCGATTCCCCGTGGGGGTACTGATTTTTCGATCGACAGGATCGCGGCGGGAACGCCGCGGTCGCAGCCAGGGTCGCTTAGCTCAGTTGGTAGAGCGCTACGTTCACATCGTAGAAGTCACTGGTTCGAGTCCAGTAGCGACCATCGGATCCGGCAAGCGATTGCCGGGTCTTTTCTTTTGGTGCTCCGGGGTTCGGGGCCAGCGCACGGCTTCACACCGACCGGGTGCTGAGGCTCTCCACCGACCTCCCGGTGATCGTAGAGGTGGTCGAGGAGGAAGAGCGCATCCAGGAGGTGCTGCCGGAGCTGGACGCCATGATCGGTGGGGGCTTGGTCACGCTCGAAAAGGCGCGGGTGATCCTGTATCGCTCTGGAGCTCCGGACGGGGCAAGCTAGCCGGCGAAGGGCGGGAACCAAGACCGCTACGACCGGCATCACGGGCTCTCTCGAACGTATGTGATAGCACCGTATGCCTATGGGGGGCAGGCGCTCCCAGGGTGTGATCAAGTGTCGGTTGAGGCGAACGCTCGGTGCGCCCTGGTTGGGTCCACCTCTCGCTAGGAGGCCGCGCGGTCCCTCAGCGCCCCAGGAACGCCTCGATCGCCTTCGCGATCTCGGCGGGCGCGTCCTCTTGAATGTAGTGCTTGGCGTCCAGTCGCGTCGTGCGGACGTTCTTGAAGTCGGCCTTGAACCGCTCCATGAGGGCCGAGCCGAAGAACTGATCGTAGATCCCCCAGGTCAGGAGCAGTGGGAGATCCCCTAGAACGTCGGGCACCTCGTCGGCTATGGTGCCGAGCCAGAGAGCCGCTTGGGTGATCTCCTTCGGGAACTCGGCCACTCCAGCCCGCGAGTCCAGCGTGCGCAGGGGGCCTCGATAGTGGTCCATGATCTCGGGGGCGAGCCTATGCTTGACCGCCATGGGCATGATCCTCTCCACGAAGAGGTTCTTCTTGAAAATCTGCCCCTGGACGAACCCCGAAGACATGATCTTGGAGAAGCCCTGCATGAGCAGGGAAGCGGCCGGCCAGTACCAAGTGTTGCCCATGACGAGGGATCGCATGCGGTCCCTCTCGTTCAACGCCACGCGCATGCCGATGGGGCCGCCCCAGTCCTGTCCCATGATCGTCAGGTCCTCGAGTCCCAGTCCGCGCACGAGTCCGGTCACCACTTCGGCGTGCTCGGCAGCGGTATATCCGTAGGTCGGGGGATGGACGGAGAGGCCGAAGCCCGGATAGTCCAAGGCGATGCACCGGAAGTGCTTCCTCAGTCGGATCACGATTCCCCGGTAGAGAAAGCTCCACGTCGGGTTACCGTGCAGAAAGAGGATGGGCGGCCCCGAGCCCTCGTCGATGTAGTGGACCTGCCCTACGGTGCTTTGGAACCAGTGGGACTCGAACGGATACAGCGCTCGGTCCGGGGCGAAAGGCTCGAGCGAGGACACAGGCCTCTACACCACCGCCAGCTTGCGGGGCGTAATCGGCTGGATGGCCTTACCCGGCTCCCACTGGGTCACGAAGCCGGCGATGGCGCTGGCGGCGACCGAGTATGGAGACACCAGGTACAGCTGACCGGGCCCGGAACGTCCCGGGAAGTTTCTGTTCTGCGAAGACACCGACACCTCGGCCTGTGAGCGCGTCACACCGGGGCCGGCGTTGATGCATGCGCCGCACCCGGGTTCGATGAACGAAGCGCCGGCCCTCTCGAACAGCTCCAAGTACCCCTTCTCTCGGCAATACTCTCGGACCTCGATCGAGCCACACTGGATAAAGCACTCCACATCGGGGTGGACGGTGAGTCCGGCGGTCTCCTGCGCCTCGCGGAAGACGCGGGCGTACATATCCATGTCCTCCTTCTTGCCTGCCGTGCAGGAGCCCGCGTAGGCGATGTCGATGCGGATCGGCTCCGAGGACAGCTCAGCGATGACCACGCCGTTTCCGGGGTCGCCGGGGAGGGCCGCCATCGGTTCGATCGCAGACGCGTCGACTTCGATGACCTTCACGTACGACGCATCCGGATCGCTCTGCATCCCCTGGATCAGGGCCTCGGCTGTCGCCTGCTCCACTCCCCTGTCATGCACGAGGAACTCGACGGTCTTCTCGTCAGCGGCCACGATTCCCGTGAACGCCCCGACCTCCGCGGCCATGTTGGTCATGGTCGCACGCTCGTCTACGGACAGGGCCTCTACGGCGGGGCCGGCGTACTCGATGACCTGCCCGATAGCGTGGCCGTCACGGATGTAGGGATTCCTCAGGATCTCGAGCATATAGTCCTTGGCCGTGACATTGGCCTTGGGCTCGCCGGAGATGACGACCTTGAACGACACGGGTACCTGGGCCCGCACGTCCTTCGTGATCCACGAATTGAAGATCGCCGTCGTACCCACACCGAAGGCCACGCAGCCGATGGCTCCGGCATGGGGCGTGTGCGAGTCGGATCCGATGATGAGCATGCCGGGCTCGGCATACTCTTCGAGGATCTTCGAGTGGCAGATCGCCTCGGAGCCGAGCTTGTCGCCCATCTGCTCACCGTACAGACGGATTCCCTGCTTCTCGGCGAACTCTCTCTGCTTGACCTCGAGTTCGTTCGCCACGTCTAGCAGGCCCTGCTCGACGCGTTCCTGGCTCATCACCTTGGAGAGGAACGTGAGGTGGTCCCGGAAGAAGAGGACGCTCGACGGATCGAGGACCTCACCATTCTCGCCGACCTTGTCCTCGAAGAAGATGGCCGACATAGGTGTGACGTACTCGTGGGAGAAGCGGACATCGGTTCGGAAGAACCCGGCCTCTCCCGGCGTGACCTCGCCTACACCGACCTCACCCTCGGCGGCGTCGACGACCCAGTGTCTGGCGAAGATCTTCTCGGCCAGCGTCATGGGAGTCGAGGTCCCACCGTCGTCTTCGCATCGGGGTGCCGGTAGCGAGACCTTACCCTGGAGGCGGGCCACGTTGAACTCGAAGAGCCCGCCGTATTCGATGATCTGCCGGGTGATCTCGTCCTGGCCCTCGGTGAAGATCGAGAGGGGAATCTCCTCTCCTTCTTCGATACGGCGGATGATGTCGAAGTCGGTCGTAGTGAGAATGCCCAGATTCTGGCAGTTCTCGTTGTAGATGCGCGCCAGGCTCTCGGCGATCACGACCCGAAGCCCGGCCTTCAGCTCGGCATAGGGACTCGCCTCTCGGCTACTGCCCTTTCCTCGACGTTTTCCGGCGACGGAGCAGACGAAGCCACCGTTCTTCACCGCGTTCCGTGTTACTGGTGACTCGGTGGTGCCGGTCTCCGGGTTGGTGGCGGACAGCCCCAGATAAGGGAAGTCACCCAGCGTCTCGTCGTAGAAGAGGCAGATATATGCCGGCGTGATCTCGTCGGTGCTGATCTGGTCACGGAGCTTTCCCTTCAACTCCGCCGTGAGCGTCAGATCGCGTCCCTCGCCCAACTGAGCTTCCATCAGCGCGGAATCGTCGACCAGGTACAGGACGCGTCCCTCGAAGCGAAGCGTCTCGGAGCGCTTGGGGGTCGGCCGGTCGAGGAGGTCTGAGATCATGTAAGTGTCGTGGGTCGCGGGCGATCCCGGGCCTACGTGCCCGAGCAACATCGAGGACGAAAGATCGCGAAGGTCCAGGCAGAGGGAAAGTCGATCGGGGAGGGTGTGGGTCGATTGCCTGAGACCGAGGCAACCCAGGTCCGTCGTCCTCGCATCTGATCCGGCAGCCGTAGCGAACACGGCCGACTCCACCCATGATCGACCCATCGCATCAGCCAGACTCCACGGGGGAATGATGTCTCGAAACACTTTGTTGCTTCTTGCCCTGCTCTCGGTAACAGCCGCGGAGCCCTTGAGCGCCGCCGTCCAGCTCCGGATAGTGGAGGAGGTCGAGTACCCTGTTGCGTTCGACCTCCTCTCGAGTGTGCGAGAGCTGGCGGACGGTCGTGTGCTCGCCGCCGACCCCGTCAAACAGGTACTCGGCGCGATCGACATGGACGCCGGCACCATGGAAGTGTGGCGTGCGGAGGGTAGCAGTGCTCGGCAGTACCGGCAGCCCGATGCCGTCCACGCCTTCCCGGGCGATTCGACTCTGCTCGTCGATCTCGGCAACAGCAGGCTTACGATCGTCGCCCCCGATGGGAGCTTCGCTCGGAACAGCCCGATGGTGCTGGGGGGTGGCACCCCAGTTCTTCCACGGGGTGTCGATTCCGAGGGGCGCATCTACTTCTCTATGAGGAACGTGCAGAATTTTCGCGACTCTTCACGAGTCGGCCGGGTTACGTCTGGTTCGACCCAGGTAGAGACGATGGCCAAGTACAAGCCGCGGGAGGTGAGGCGGTCCGGGGGCGGGGGGCAGATCCGAATGGAACAGGTGCCCATGAGCCTCGAGGACGACTGGGCTGTGGGAAGCGACGGCACCATCGCCTTGGTGCGGTCGGACGGCTACTACGTCGAGGTCATACATCCGGATGGATCCGTGTCCGTGGGACCTCCTGTCGATCACCGGCGGATCACTCCCGGCGACGCCGAGAAGCGGGCTTGGCTGGACGCACCCGCACCGGGTCCGAGCGTGATGATGACCATGGGTGGAGGCGCGCCCAGCATGCAGTTCCACCGTAGTGCCGCCGGTCGGGGTGGCTCGATCGACGAAGTCGAATGGCCCGAGCTCATGCCGTCGTTCCGAGCCGGCTCGACACGTATCGATCCGGAGGGACGCATCTGGGTCGGCCGCCACACGCGTGCCGGCGATCCGAGCTTGTTCGACATCTTCGATGCCGAGGGGCGAGCCGTCGGTCAGGTCACGTTGGATCCCGACGCGTCCATCGCTGGGTTTGGAGCCGACGGAGCCGTGTACACCACACAAAAGGACGAAGAGGGACGTCAGCGGCTCAAGAGACAGCGTCTAGAGACAACGTCTAGAGACAACGGGTGAGCTGACGAAGCTGCGGCTGAAAGCGGCGGGATGAAGACGATCGGGGGACGGCGGCTCGAACCGCCGTCCCCGCTCTCGTTCTACGAGAAGTCGACGCCGAAGAAAAGGACGGCGACGATGATCGCCGCCACTGCGGCGGGGGCGACGAAGCGGATGAAGAACCGCCACGCCCCGTAGTTGAACCACCCCGGCTCTGTCCCGTCCAAGAGCTCGGACTCTGAGGTCTGACGGGTCATGAACCAGCCCGCGGCCAGGGTTATGCCCAGACCGCCAGTGGGCAGCATCCAGTTCGACACGAAGTGGTCGGCCATGCCGAACCAACTTGCCTTCCCCCCGAAGAGCAGGTCGCCCACGGCTCCGCCGAGCTGGAGGTTCGTGACGGCCGGCACAGCCCCGAAGGAGACGGCGGCAAGGATCGTGAAAAGGAAGACCGTTCCGCCGCACAGGAGCGTCGCCTTCTGTCGTCCGATTCCGTGCTCGTCGATCACGTAGGCGGCCACGACCTCGAGTAGCGACATCGTCGAGGTCAGCGCGGCCAGGGCCACGAGCACGTAGAAGAGCGGGCCCAGCACCGCCCCGAACGGAACCTCGGTGAAGAAGAGCTCGGGCAGCGAGATGAAGAGCATGCCCACCGTGCCCGTGCCGCTAACCTCTTGATCCATCCCCGGGACGCTGAAGATCACCGAGAACATGATGATCGTGGCGACCAGGGCGATGACCGTGTCGAGTGCGACGATCACGGCCGACGCCTTCACGATGGACTGTTCCCGTCCGATGTACGACCCGTACGTGACCATCGCCCCCATGCCCAGCGAGAGCGTGAAGAACGAGTGTCCGAGAGCCTCGAGCACTCCACTCGGCTCGAGCTCACTGAAGTTGGGTCGGAAGATGAACGCGAGCGCCTCACCCGAACCGTCCATTCCTAGGGCCGAGACCAACAACAGGGTCAGAATCCCGAAGAGGATAGGAAGGAAGAGCCGAGCGATACGCTCGATCCCCTTCTGCACGCCGAAGTACACGATGGACACCGTCGCGATGCTGAAGGCTATGGAAAGCCCGAGCTGCAGTGGTCCATTCCCGGCCTGTGCGCCGAAGAGATCTCCCATGGACTCGCCTGTCGGGAATCCGCTGACCATCCACGAGGCCGTTTTCGAGAAGTAAAAGAGCGACCAGCCCGCGATCACCGTGTAGTAGCTGAGCAGCACGAATCCGCACAGCACCCCCCAGAGTCCCAGGAGTCCCCATGCCGGGCCGATCGCATCCTTCAGCGCGCCGACCACGCTCTTCTGCGTCTTACGGCCGATCAGTAGCTCGGCCATCATGATCGGCAGACCCACCGCAGCGATGCAGAGCAGGTAGACGAGCACGAAGGCCCCACCGCGGTTTTCCCAAGTGATGAACGGGAATTTCCAGAGGTTGCCTAGACCGATAGCGCTGCCGGTAGCCGCCAGGATGAGGCCCAGGTTGGAGCTCCACTGGTCGCGGGGCTGATTCATGGATTACCCTCCGGGGTAGGTAGGTCTTTTCGAGTCCGGCCCAACATATCCGCGACTGCGAACTTCGGACAAGCAGCCCGGATGGCCGAGGGCGGCACGGCACTTCGATGCCCCGGCGCGAGTAGGTAGTCACTGAAGTGGTTTTCGTGTATCCCGGGCGGGAGGTAGGTTCGTACCCATGACGACAACAGAGAAGGGGAGTTTTGGGGTCGTGCTGACCGTCGCGTTGGTTGCGTTGATGCTCGGGGCCGCGCCTTTGGCGGCTCAGATCGGGCCGGAGGGGAGTGGGGTCGTGGAGGCGGCGCTCACGCTTCGGAGGCTCGACGGCGTCAAGCGAGTGCTCATGATCGGAGCTCACCCCGACGACGAGGATACGGGGCTTCTCACGGCCCTCGCACGGGGCATGGGGGTCGAGACGGCCTACCTGTCTTTGACCCGTGGTGACGGCGGACAGAACCTGATCGGCCCCGAGCTGGGTGAGGGCCTGGGCATCATCCGGACGGGAGAGCTCGAGGCGGCCCGCGAGTTGGATGGCGGGAGGCAGTTCTTCACGCGGGCGTATGATTACGGATTCTCCAAGAGTGCGGACGAGGCCTTCGCCCACTGGCCCCGGGACGAGGTGTTGCGCGACATCGTCTGGGTGATCCGTACGTTCCGGCCCCAGGTGATCGTCTCGGTCTGGAGCGGCACTCCGCGCGACGGGCACGGGCAGCATCAGGCCAGCGGCATTCTCGTTGGCGAGGCTTTCGAGGCGGCCAACGATCCGTCGCGATTCACGGACCTTCCGGGGGGAGCCGGCCAGGCGTGGCGGACCCAGAAGCTGTACCACTCCGTTCGGCGCAGTCCTGATCCGCCCCCTGTGACCGTGCCCACCGGCACCTTCGACCCGCTCCTCGGGCGATCCTACCTCCAGTTGTCGATGGAGAGCAGGAGCCAGCACCGGTCGCAAGACATGGGGGCCCCTCAGCCCCTGGGCCCACGTGACGCCGGGTTGCGCCTAGTGGTGAGTCATGTACAGGAACCTGCGGGTGACGATGGCATCTTCGCCGGCGTCGACACGACGCTAGCCGGGCTTACGAACGGCTTGCCCGAAGGCTCGGCCGCTCCCATGCGGGAGCATCTCAGGGCCTACCGGACTGCGATACAGGATGCTGCCGAGTCCCTGGACGCCCTCAGGCCCGAGCGCGCGGCAGCTCCGTTGGCTCTGGCCTACCGCCACCTGGAGGCCACGTTCGGGCTCATGCGCGACATGGAGGAGGTCGGGTCGGAGCTTGGCGAGCCTATTGCCATGCGTGCGGCCCAGGTCCGCTGGGCACTCATGAAGGCCGCCTCCATCGTCGTCGATGTGAGGGCGAATGACGATCTCGTGACGGCCGGTCAGGACCTCGATTTGGAGGTGCGCGTCTGGAATGGCGGGCCGTTCCGCGTCGACGGAGCCGTGATCCAGGCCGCGGGGCCGGGTGAGTGGGCTGGAGGATCGGCAGAATTCGCCGATCTCGACGGGCAGACTCTCGCGCCCCAGGAGCTGGAATCGGGGGAGATGGCGAGTTGGAGCTACCGTGTGCACCTGGATCAGGATCTGCCCGCGTCGCGCCTGTACTACCTCGAGGCGCCCCGGCAGGGGGATATGTACCAGTGGTCGGACACCAACGGATCGGAGAGCCTTCCACGGAACTGGAGGGCGCTCCTCAGCGCCGCGGGCGAGTTCAGTCTTCACATACCGGGGATCGATGCACCCGTGCACCTGGTCTGGGGGAGTCGCGCTCGATACGTGGGTGTGGACAAGGCCACGGGTGAGTACCGCGCTCCGGTTCTGGCGACACCGGCCCTGTCGGTGGGCATGGAGCCGAGGGGCATGGCGTGGCCACAGGGATCGAGCGAAGCGCGGGAGGTGACGGTGCTCGTCCGCAACGACTCGCGCTCCGGAACGTCGGGCAGCGTTGTGCTCCAGGCGCCTGAGGGGTGGAGCGTCATGCCGGCGAGCATCCCTTTCACCATGGACGTGGAAGGCTCGAGCCGAGGGTTCACGTTCACTGTGGAGCCCGGTCGCGATGTGGATGCGGGTGCCCACGTATTCCGCGCGGTGGCGATCCGCGACGACGGAACGCGCTTCGACGAGCGCGTCGACATCATAGACTATCCACACATCGAGCGGACGCTTTACATGGAACCCGCCGAGATGCGGGCCTCGATCCTACCGGTCACCGTGGCGGCGGGCATCAAGGTCGGATACGTCATGGGTTCGGGCGACGACGGCCTGGAAGCGCTGCAGCAGATGGGCGTCGACGCGGAGGAGGTGACCATCGAACGCGTTCGTGGGGGCGACTTCTCCGCCTACGATGTGCTGGTGCTCGGAATACGGGTATACGAGACTCGCCCAGACGTCTCAGGGGCCAACGACCAGATCCTGGAGTTCGCCCGTGCCGGGGGCACTGTGATCGTGCAGTACAACAAGTTCGAGTATCCCCGGGGTGGCTTCGCTCCTTATCCCGTGAGTATGGGGAATCGGTCTGCTCCTCGTGTGACCGACGAGAACTCGCCTTTCGCGATGCTCGATCCCGGGTCGCCGGTATTCAATTCGCCGAACCGCATCACGGAAGCGGACTTCTCAGGGTGGGTTCAGGAACGCGGCCTCTACTTTCTGAGTGAGTGGGATGAGCGCTTTACTCCCCTACTGGAGCTCCGCGACCCCGGTGAGGAACCCACGCACGGGTCGCTGCTGGTCGCTCGACTGGGAGAGGGGCTCTATGCCTATGTAGCCCTCTCCTTCTTCAGGCAGTTTCCCGCTGGAGTGCCGGGCGCCTACCGGCTCTTCGCCAATCTGGTCTCGCTCGATGCGGACGAGTGGACAGCGACTGGAGGATCGCGGTAGCCATGGCAAACGTTGACGAATACCTGGGGCATAGCGCCGAGAGTGGAGACGACGACGAGGGCGGACCGATCGGCATATTCCCGAGCTGGGGCTGGTTGTACGGCGCCGTCCTGATCTACTCCACCGCATTGATCGTCTTGTTGCACATCTTCACGGTCACCTTCGACTTCGGCACTCCGTGACCGGCCTGGATTGGGCAGTCTTCGTCGTCTACTTCGGCGCCGTCGTGGGATTCGCACTCTATCAGAGCCGCAAGAACGTTGGCGTAGAGGGGTTCTTCCTTGCGAACCGGAGTCTCCCATGGGCGGCCGTCGGCCTCTCGGTCATGGCGACTCAGGCCAGTGCCATCACCTTCATCGGAACCACCGGTCAGGCCTTCGATGACGGCATGGAGTTCATTCAGGTGTATCTGCCGCAGCCGTTCGTCATGGTGCTCTTGTGCCTGATCTTCGTGCCATTCTTCTACCGTTCCAAGGTCTTTACCGCCTATGAGTACCTCGAGAGGCGATTCGACGCTAAGACCCGCTCGCTGAGCAGCTTCCTCTTCCTCGTTTCGCGAGGACTGGCAGCCGGCATCGTGCTATATGCTCCCGCCATCGTCCTGTCGGTCATCATGGGGTGGGACGAGAAGATCACGATTCTCATCATGGGGGCGGTCACCATCGCCTATACCATGGTGGGCGGAATCACCGCCGTTATCTGGACCGACGTGATTCAGATGCTGATGATGTTCGTGGGGATCGGGGCGGCACTGGTGATTCTGTTCGGAACCCTCCCGGCAGAGGTCGGCGTGGCCGATGTCGTCTACATAGGTGGCATTCAGGACATGTGGTCGAGCATCGATTGGTCCTGGGATCCCACGAACACCTATACGATCTGGTCGGGCATGATCGGCGGGTTCTTCCTTGCCCTCGCGTACTTCGGGTGCGACCAGAGCCAGGTTCAGCGGTATCTGACGGCCGACTCGCTCAAGTCCAGCCGTTTGTCGCTCATCTTCAACGCGTTTCTAAAGGTGCCGATGCAGTTCGCGATCTTGGCGATCGGCGTCCTGCTCTTCGTCTTCTATCATTTCGAGCGCCCACCTCTGCTCTTCAATTCGGCCGAGGTGACCATGGCGCACGAGAGTCAGAGCGGTGATGAGTTCAGGCGGCTGGAGGAGGAGCACGGGGTCGTTCATTCCCTTCGCAGGGAGGCCACGCTCGGCCTGCTCGAGGCCCGGCGCGAGGGCCAAGACCTGCTCGGCATCCAGGAGAGCATCGGAGAGTACGACGGACAGCTCGCGGGGCTGCGTAGAGAAGCCAAGTCGATCGTATCCGAGGTCCGAGGGGCCTCCTCGAACGACGTGAACTACGTCTTCCCGTCCTACCTCATCCAATATGTGCCGGCGGGCATCCTTGGGCTCATGATCGCGGTCATCTTCGCCGCGGCGATGTCGTCTCTCGACTCCGAGCTCACGGCATTGTCCAGTGCCACGGTGATCGACTTCTACAGGCGACACTTCCGCGTGGGTGCGTCGGAGGAGCATTACCTGATGGTCTCCCGCGCCACCACGCTGTTCTGGGGGTTGTTCGCGTGCGGCGTCGCTCTCTACGCCGGCCGGTTGGGATCGCTGCTCGAGGCTGTGAACCAGGTGGGTTCGTTCTTTTACGGATCGCTTCTGGGAGTCTTCCTGCTCGCCTTCATGGTGAAGCGGGCCGACGGCAACGGCGCCTTCTGGGGATTGCTCGGAGGCATGTTGGCCGTGTTCGTCGTATCGATCACCACGGATATTTCGTGGCTCTACTACAACGTCGTGGGCGCGCTCACGGTGCTCGCCATCGGGACGGTCATGAGTTTGACGAGGTCGAGCCCCGCCGCCGGTTAGTCTTCTCCCGGCCGGTGGCTAGCTCTCGTCGCCGAAGGAGATCCCCAAGTTGCGTGCGGTTCGAACGACGTCGCCGTCGGTGGGCACCAGCTTCACCTGCGTGATGGCCTCGCTCAGGGGGACAGCCAAGACGTTGGGCGGATCGAGGGCCACCATGCAGCCGAAGCACTGGTCCCGGACGAGTTCCACGGCCGCCGATCCGAAGCGGAGCGCCAGGAGGCGGTCGTAGGCGCTGGGTTCTCCACCCCGCTGGAGGTGACCGAGAACGAGCGATCGACTCTCGTGGCCCGTGCGCTCCTCGATCTGAGCGGCGAGCCGCTCGGCGATGCCACCGAGGCGTGGCGAGCCGCCGGTACGGCCGGGCTCCTGGAAGGTCTGAGTACCCCCCGCTTCTGCCGCCCCCTCGGCGGCGACGACGATGGCGAACCCGTGCCGGTCCCGGTACCGATCCTCGATCTTGGCGCACAACGTCTCGAAACTGTAGGGGATCTCAGGAATGAGGATCACATCGGCCGTACCCGCGACGCCGGCGAACAGAGTGATCCAACCGGCGTTCCGTCCCATGAGCTCCACCACCATGACTCGGCCATGGGCTTCGGCGGTGGAGTGGAGCTTACCGATGGCATCGGTCGCCGTGGCCACGGCCGTGTGGAATCCGAACGTCACCTGGGTGGCCGCGAGGTCGTTGTCGATCGTCTTGGGCACTCCCACGACCGAGAGTCCCTTTTCGGCCAGCACCGACGCGATGCTGAGGGAGCCGTCCCCGCCGATGGCGATGAGGGCGTCCAGTCCCCGACGGCTGAACTCCTCGATGACCTCATCGGAGCGGTCCATCAACTCGACCGATCCGTCCGCCTGCTCCACGGGCCACTCCAGCGGGTTGCCCCGGTTGGTGGTGCCGAGGATCGTACCGCCGAGATGGGTGATGCCACGGACGGTGTCGTTGGTCAGGGGCACCACGCCGTCATCCTCGAACAGCCCCTGATATCCGTCGCGGATGCCGTATACTTCCCAGCCGAGGTTGATCGCCGATAGAACCACGGCCCGGATGACCGCGTTGAGGCCTGGGGCGTCTCCTCCTCCCGTGTTGATGGCGATCTTCACGACAGTAGCTCCGGTGTGCTCTCCACAAGAAAAGACGCGCCCGACTGAACGTCGGGCGCGTCCGCGGTCGCACGACCGCTCGAATGCGAAATCGTCGCTAGAATCGCACGGTCCCGGACGCTTCTACTCCCAAAGCCCCATGAGTAGTACCGTCCGCGGCCTTGAGGCGCCCCACATTCACCTTAACCCGGGGGAAGACGTCCACCCCCAGGAGTCGTATGGGTATGCTGAAGCCTCCACCCGCTATCCAGTTGCCACCGATGTCCACCTCTCCGGGCGACGTGCCGATCTGCTGGAATCGGAAGTCGATGACCGGCCGCAGGTAGATGGTCGAACCGATGGGGATGGCACCGTTGAGGCTCGCGAAGATGAGGTTCTGCGTATTGGTGGCGACAATAGAGTCTCCTACCGCGGCACCGCTGGAGTTGATGATCTGCAGGCTCAAGTCACCCTCGGCGCGCCACACGTCTGCGGCCGAGATGCTCCAGGTAGTACTTCCGGCACGGAAGGAATAGGCGGCGTCGACCCTCACCCGATTGCCGGACTGGAAGAGGTTGCGTCCGCCGAACTCGTCCGAGGCGAAGGACTGCAGCGTGAAACCCGCGGTGAACTTGCCCGTCTCACCCACGTTGCGGTCCACACCGAGCCTGGCCCGAAGCTCGTTGCCGGGCGAGTAGGTCAGGCTCGTATCGGATCGCGGCTCGAATCCGTCCGCCGCTCGATAGCTCAGGCCTAGGCCCACACCCCAGGTGCCGAACCGCTGCGCGGTGGCAAGGCCGGTCGTGACGTAGGCTCCGGTGCCCCAGTTCGACTCCCGGAAGCCGAGGATGTCGGACGACAGGACGGAGGCCACCACGGCCTCTTCAGAGTCGTGCGTGACGTTGCCGGTGGGCAGATTGACGCTCACCGTCACGATGGCCTTGGACGAGACCCGGTACCCCATGTGCACTCTGGTGTCCACGGGACCGCTGAGAGTCGAGACCTGTCCGTTTCGTTGGACCCGACCTTCCGCCCAGGCGGCGAACAGTTCCGCCGAGAACCTGTCACCTATCGGGAGACGATAGGCGATCGGGGTCATGAGGAGCTGGGCCCCGTCGACGCCCAGCGAATTATCGAAATCGTAGCCTTGGAAGATGGCCCGAGACACCGATGCTCTGTGCATTGGCTTGGGCCGCGACGTGCTGTTCCATGCCGAAGGCTCCCACCGCACCAAAGGCCAGCAGCGTGAGCAGCGAGTGGCGTCGAGTCCTCATCGGTCACCTCCCGGCCGCCGCACACTGATCGTGACGCGTGCGGTGGTGGCTGCAGTGCCCTCCTGCTGCGTGGCCGCCTGCGTCGCGTCGCGCTCTGCCGCCTGTTGGTTTTCGTCTCCCGCCGTCGTCGTCGTGCCCTGGTCGATGACAGCAGACGTCGCGCTCGGGTTCACGTCCTGCGAGGTCTCCTGGAGCAGGTTGTCGGTCGGAACGATATCGCCTGCATCGGCGACACCGGTCACAGCCCCCGTCTCTCCGGCCGAAGCGTCCTGGATCTCCGTGGTGCTGGTCGTCGAAGCGTCGTCGAGGCTCTGGGCCTCGGTAGTGGCCGACGCCGCAGCATCGAACGACGGATCGATGGACGCCGCCTGCTGGAACAGGTCGGAGGCTCCCTGGAAGTCCCCTCGGTCCATGGCCATCAGGCCCTCGCCGTAAGCGAGGAAGGCCAGGATGCTCTCGGCCCGGTTCTCGTTGATGGCCTCGCGCTCTGCCGGAGTCAGCGCGGCCCCGAGCACGTCCAGGATCTGGAATACGAGCCCCTTCTCCATGTCGAAGATGGCCTCGAGCTGGTCCTGATCCGAAACCGATCCGGCGGACTGTGCCCGCACCGTGTTCATCACTTCCGAGATCGTCCAGCTGTTCGAGGGAGCTTTCGTACGCCTCCTCCAGTCCTTGCTGGAGTACCTCGAAACCGTCCTTGCCGTGAGCGAGAAGATGTTCGGCCTTCTTCTGGTGGAAGTCCGACTCGAGGGTGCGCCGGATCAGGTCGAAGCGTGCCTCGATTCGTTCGACTAGCACTGGGGGCAGCTTCTTGGACTTCACGAGGACGTTCTCGCGAACTCCGACCTTGCCGAAGTCATGAAGGAGTCCTGCGTAGCGCAGCTCCTTCATCTGCTCCCGGGTAAAGGAGGTGTCCTTGAAGGGGCCCTCTCCCGCACCATCGGCCACCTCGGCGATGTCGCAGGTCAGGGTGGCCACGCGCACCGAGTGTCCCGAAGTGGTGGGATCCCTCTGGTCGATCGCGATGACCGCCGCCTTGATGAATCCTTCGAACAGGTGCTCGATGTCGCGATAGAGCTGCCCGTTCTCGATGGACACGGCGGCCTGTCCAGCAAGAGACTGAACCAGCTCCACCTCTCGGGTTTCATACGGGAGCACGTGCTCCTCCGCGGAGGCTTCGTCACTGATAACGGCCAGTACGTCCGATTTCCGGTTGATGAGCTGAAGTACGCCCACGACCGAGTCCCGGTGGTCCTTCATGGGAACGACCAGCATCGACTTGGCCCGGTATCCTACCTCCTCGTCGAACCCACGGTTGAAAGAGTAGGGCTCGGAGTCGGGAATCTCGTAGGCGTCGTCGATGACGAGCGGGTCGCCGTGCAGTGCCGTGAAGCCCGCCACGCTGGTCTCGTCGAAAGGCAACGAGAAGTCCGGGGTGGGCAGATCGGGAAGGGAGGCGTTCTGGGCTCGCAAGAAGTGAAGCGTCTGCTCCCCGTCCTCCCCCTCTTCGACCAGGTACAGGCTGCCGGCGTCGCTGTTGGTCAGCCGTCGGGCCTGTGTGAGGATCATGCCGAGCAGCGAGTCGGGATCGCGTTCGCTCATGAGGGCCATGCCGACCTTGTTCAGCTCCCTCAGGTCCCCATGGACTTGGCTCAGCTGCGCGTCCGCTCTCCTTCTTGCCAGGTCGTTCGCCGAAGCCCGCATGGCCGAGCGGACCGCGCGGTAACGCGCCTCGTCACTACTCAGGTCATCCAATCCGAGAAAGAGGCGACCGGCCGCGTCGGCGGCCTCCCTCGCGCTGGTGCCGTCGGCCAGAATGGTCACATGACTCGGCACGGACCCCACATCACCCGTCTCGCAGAGGTCGTCGGAGAGGACCAGCACCGCCGGTCGGTCGCGCGCGGAGATCTCGGCAAGGCCGGAGACCCCTACTACCTCCACCCCCTCGCCCAGAGCGGCCAATGCCTCCGACGCACTCCCGGCCTGCGCGAAGATCAGGAGTTTCGTCATCGCATCAGCCGATCGGCCTTGTCGAAAGCTGCGCCCGCTCCCTCGAGGTCGCCCAGGGCGTCCAGGATCTCGCCCTTCAACAGGAATACGTCGGCGCTCAACTCCTCCTCGCCCATGCCGGCCAGGGTGGACGATGCGTCATAGAAGAGGCCCACCTCGCGGAAGACCGCGGTGGCCATCAGGGCTCCGGCACCGGCGGGATCGAGGCCCGCGGCCGTAAGGGACTCGAGCGCTCCGGCTACCTCACCGTACTCGTCCTCGCCGAGCACCATGAATCGCTGTTCCCTCGTGGGACGGCCCGACCCTGAGGGTGCCACGGTCCATGCGTAGGTCTGACCGCGCTCCAGGTCGGGAGCGTCGGTCGGGAGAGACCAGGTCGTATCGGAGGCCTCGTACCGAGCCATGCCTCCGGCGAGATTGCGGACCTGGATCCGATATTCCGTCGCGCCTTCGACGGAGTGCCATGCGAAGGTCGGACGCACGCCCATGACCCGCAGGCCATTGCGGGGTGCGATCAACACCGGCTCGCCCGGGATCGGGCGGATCATCCCCTGTCTATTCGGATTCCCTCGGGCGTCGGTCGTGGCCGCGCTGGCGAGAACCCGAACGGTTCTCGAAAAGGCTCCCGCCTCCGTGTCCCCTGATGCGGACGGGATGGTCAGGGTCTCGGTCACGCGCTCCGTCCGACCACTGGCGTGCACGATGGTGGCCACCCCACCCTCCGGGATCACTTGGTCCCCACTTGCGAGTCGGGTTCCGACGGCCGCAGCCGTTGGGGGGGCGCCGCCGAGGACGACCTCGACAGCTCCCTGTACGCTTACCACGACGGCAGCCGGCGCCTCTTGGAACGGGGACCCGGCGGGGGGCTCTGCTTGGGGCTCTGCGGGGGGCTCTGCTTGGGGCCCTGTGGGGAGCTCCGCGCTGGCTCCGAGGAGTAGGAACGAGGTTGTTGCGATGAGAAGCTTCTTCATGACTGACTCCAATGGGTCCCTTATTTCGCAGTCCGGCGGACTACGAAGTCCCAGTCCGCAGGCGGAGGGTTGGCGATGTTCTCGTTTGATCTCTCCATATACAACTTCGATGGGCCGTCACCGGGATCCGAGTCTACGGCGGCCTTGAAGTACTCTCTGGCCAACTCCCAGTCCCGACCCCGATAGGCCTTCATACCGGCCTCATAGTGCTCGAGGGCCTCTTCCTTCTCAGGCGGCAGCGCCACTCCCGCCATCTCCAGGACCTCATAGACGGAAACGGGCTCGATCTTGCCCTTCACCGTCATGAAGTCTAGTACGCGTAGCCGGAAATTCTCGCGCCGAGCTGCTTGGACCGTATTCTCCGAGGCCATCACCAGCGTGCCGTACGATTTGTTGGCTGGCTCCAGCCGGGCCCCGAGGTTTACTGCGTCCCCTATGGCGCTGTAGTCGAAGCGGTCTTTACCCCCGACGTTTCCTACCACGACTTCACCCGTATTGAGCCCGATACGCACTACCATCGTCTCCGCTTCGGCGTCGTGGCCGAGCCAACGCTCGTTGAGGTCGTCCATCTTCCTCTGCATGAGGATGGCGCATCGAAGAGCTCGGTCGGCATGGTCCGGCACCGGCGTCGGCGCGTTCCAGAACGCCATGATCGCGTCACCGATGTACTTATCGAGTGTGCCTTCCTCGGCCATGACCAGGTCGGTCATTTCGGAGAGGTACTGGTTGAGGTGGGCGATGAGCTCCTCGGCGTCCATCCGTTCGGACATGTCGGTGAAGCCCGCCAGATCGGAGAAGAGCACGGTGATCGGCACCTTCTTGCCACCGAGCTTCAGGGCGTCGGGGTTCTCCGAGATCTGGCCCACCACCGTCGGGGAGACGTACTTGCCGAAGGCACTCCGGATGAACCGCTTTTCTTTGCCTTCAACGATGGCCACGTAGGCCGTAGACGTCAGGTAGGAAAGCCCGAGAGCCACCATGGGCGTGACGATGGGAATCCAGAGGTAGGGCTCTATGCCGCCCAACCCTGCCATGTAGACCATCGAGGCGCCCCCGTAGGAACCCAGACCGAGGAGCACCGTCGCTGCGCCGCCCCATGCGGCTCCTCGGACGAAGACCAGCCCACCCGATGAGAACGCGAGGCCCAGGAGCAGCACCCATGTGGCGCTCGCACCGAGCGGTCGCAGGTACTCCTCGTCGATGAAGTTCTGGAGCGCGTGGGCGTGGATCTCGACCCCGTACATGTAGTCGAACAGCGCGTCGTCCGGGAAGGACTGATCGCCCTCCGCCACCACCCGGTAGGGGAGGTCGTAGTACGCTGTCCGAAACTTGTCGGAATCGTGAAAGCCGGTGCCGAGAAGGACGATCTTGTCCTTGAAGAAATCGGGGTTGATGTAGGCGAGCCCCACCGCACTCTGGGATGCCACGGCCTGGAACGTTGCCACGTCGATCTCGCCCTGCACGATGTGTGAGGGGGGCCCTACGAAGCGCAGCGGGAACGAGATGGCCGAGGTCGAGGGGGTTGTCCCGGGCTGCCACCAGTCTTCGGGTACCTCGCCAACGCCGTCAGGAAGCCCTGGAAGGGAGAGAAGTCCGGTCGACTGCGCATCGGCCATCATGTCGTGGACATCCAGGCCCCTGGCGTGGGCGTACAACGCCAGCGCGAATCCCGGGGCGAGTCCGTCTCCCGAGCGGACCGCCAGCGTCCCGTCACGGATCGTCTCGAATGGCGTGGGTAGGTCGGCCGAAGCCACTCCGGCCGCCACGTCGGCGAAGTAGGGGTCCGGCCGTGCAAGCACCCGTGACCCCCCGTCCTCGGAATCCACCACGAGAGAAACCAGGATCACGTTGCCGGCGTCGGCCAAGGCCTGATGGAGACGGTCGTCGCCGCCATCCATGGCGTTGAGCTCGTCCCATCGGCGATCGAGGTATACGTCGAGCCCGATCGTCTTGGCCCCGGCGAAGGAGACGGCATTGATGAGGTCGGCGAGGTGCGGGCGATAGAACGGCGACAGGTAGTTCCAGTCCGTGGCCGCGACTTCATCGAAGAAGACGATGACGACCTCGGTCTGGCCTTCGATCCGCCGAAGCTGCCGTGACGCGGCCTGCTGGCGGCGATCCAGAGTGACCAACTCCAGGTCCTCTACCTGCGTAAGGGACCCGTACCGGTCGGCCAACTGGGCCGCAGAGGCTGCGCCAACCGTGATCAGCCCCAGAACACCGACGCGCTTCCACTTCATGACATCACGTACACGACGTCACCGGGAACCCGGTCCACCCGATAAGGCACAGTGCTCAAGGTCGATCCGCTAGTTGTGGATCTCGTACATCACGGACGCGCTTCCCCACGAGTCCAGACGTACCGCCCCGTCGGAGCCCTCGACGGCACCGGCCGCCGAGCGCACGGCGGCTGCGATGAGATCGGCGAGCTCGAGTGTGCCCGTGGTGAAGTCGTCGCCCACGGCGATATCAAGCGGCTCCGGAGTCAGGAACGCACGGACCATCCCGCGGCCTGCCGGCGGCATGGCCTGGATCTCGGACTGCATGCTCTCGGTGGGGAACTCGATCCGCTGTCCCTCCGAAACCGCGTTGTCTCGATCGTACGGGTTCGGGAAGAGCACCGTGACGGTGCCGTCCGTGCCGAGGTCGACCAAGGTCAGGTATCCGGTCCTCTCGGCCTCTGCGAGGAAGCGGACGTTCTCACCGATGCCGAAGCTGGATACGTCACCGGCCAGCCAAACGTCGAGGCCGAAGGGCTGCGCCGGGTTCTCCATATCGCCAAGGCCCTTGGCCGAAGCCTCTCGGAGCAGGGCGTTGGCCAGGTCGCTCGCGCCCTCGGTGCCAGCCGGGAAGACGTGTCGCGCGGCACCGTCCATACCCACGACTCGGACGTCGCTGCCCCGACGTCGCAGTATCAGGTCGGAGAAGGCGGCTTCATCGTGGATCAGGACCACTCCGTCGGCGCCTTCGAGCGCGCTCGTGAGAGCGTCCGAAGTGCCGGAGTCCACCCCCGCCACGTTGATGCGCAGAGCACTGGACGAGAAGCGGTAGCCTTCCAGGGTCGCCCGCTCGCCTTCACTGACGGATCCCGTCAGCACGCGGACCTGCGAGCGATCAGGGCTGACGGATTCCACGACCATGCGAGCGCCGTCGTCCGTGCTGAACGTCGACCCCAGGGTGATTCCGAGTGCTTGGCCACCCTGTAGCTCGGCTGTGGATCCACTCGTCGACAGAATGGGCAGGAACGCCGTCGACGTACCCTGAGACCCGCCCTCCACGAAGAAGAGGGGCAGTGACTTGATTCCGACATCCTCGGACAGGTAGGGATCCTGTTCGAAGCGATTCCGCTTGAGATCGTCGGTTACGCGCCGATAGGCATCCTCGTACGACATGTTTCCGGGTGCCCGCCACAGTTCACGAATCAGGAACGTGGTGAACGCCCCGCCATGGAAGGGCTCGGTGCCCTCCTCTCCCGGGAAGAACGCGTCCACAGCCGGTTGGTCGGGTTGTGCGGCGGCGAGTTCGAGTACGTTCGCTCCCTGAGCGTCGAAGCCTGTCTTGTCCCTGGCGTTCGGGAGGGCGCGGCGTGTAATGGTCGCCGGTCTTTCGATGGACGTAACGTCCCGTCCGAGCTGGCGAGTCCTCGAGAAGGGTGTGACGTCGCGGGTGCCCGATCCGGAGCTGCAGTTGTCTAGGAACACCACCACGTTGTCGGTCGGCAGGGCACGGAGCCACGCGCCGAAGTCGTCGTCACTGATGTCGAACTCGGTCGACGTCGGACTGACGTCCGCCGGGGCGAGGGTCTCGTCCAGACCGTCGTCCTCGTCGCCTGATTCGTCCCACATCTGGGAGCCGTGTCCCGCATAGAAGACCGTGACGTTGTCGCCGGGACGTGCTCGCTCGGGTAGCCACTCGGTGAGGGCGACCTCGATGTTGGCGCGGGTGGCCTCCTGGTTCAGGATCATCCGGATGTTGTCGGCCGGAAACCCGTACTTGCTGAGCAGCACGTCGCGCACACCGCGGGCGTCGTGCTCAGCGCCGGGAAGATCTCCACCCGTCACATCGTCGTAGTGGATGTAGTCGCTGATTCCGATGATTACCGCCCAATGAGTGGGGGCGATGCGATCGGCGGGCCCGAAGGCGAGTAGCGGCACGACTGTCAATGCGGCCATCAAAGGGGCGAAACGTCTCACAGTGTGATCTCCTAGAGCAGGATGTCGGCGCGTTCGGCTGCCGCGTCGATCTGAAAGCTGTATCCGAGAGAGAGGGCCTCGTCCCGCCGTGACGACACCAGCCCTGAGAGCTTGTCGTCGTGACGCTCGGGATCGTGGTGAAAGAACAGGAGCTTCTTCGCTCCCGCCTCATGCCCGAGGTGGATCGCTTGGCGGAACGTAGAATGCCCCCAGCCCAACTTGGACTGGTACTCCTCC
Source organism: Longimicrobiales bacterium (assembly GCA_965249725.1). GTDB lineage: Bacteria > Gemmatimonadota > Gemmatimonadetes > Longimicrobiales > Gaopeijiaceae > CBDDCX01. The sequence goes on along the minus strand of OZ252251.1, from coordinate 54,911 downwards.
TCGGTGAACATGGCGTCGTGGATCAGCACATCCACGTCGCCTATGAAGTCGATGAAATCAGAATGCCAGTCCTCGCCCACGTCGTAGTTCTCTCCCACGATCTCGTTGTCGGGGATGTAGGCGAGCGACGACCCACCGTATTCGATGCGATACCCGACGGTGAACGACGGGTGTCGCATGCGCATCACGGAAACGGTGAACCCGTCTTCCTCCCAAACGCCTTCGTTCAGGTGGAAGAACTCCTTCTGAGCGGCGAGGGCATCGAAGGGGGTCGGGAAGTAGATCGGCCCCATCTGCCCGGCGAAAAGGGTCTGAACGTCCACGTCGAACTGCTTCGGGCCGATGATCCGGAGCGATGCGGCCGGGTTGTACAAGGGCATGAAGAAAGGGAATCCCTGAATGTGGTCCCAGTGAAAGTGGGTGAGGAAGATGGTGGCGTCGGCCGAGCCCTCCTCACCCATCATGCTCGTGCCGAGGGGACGGATGCCCGTGCCGGCGTCGAAGATGAAGCGTCGACCGTCGTCGAGGCGCACTTGCATACACGGGGTATTCCCGCCGTACTTGGCGGTCGATGGGCCAGGACTGGCTATCGACCCGCGGGTTCCCCAGCAAACTGCCTCCATCACCGAACGCGCCTCCTCGACTTCAATGGTCATTGCCGGCGAGGCGGCATCTGTTGCTTGCTCCACCCGAACTCTCCCGGTGAGTCGTCGGCGCCTCCAGATACTTTCTGAATTTACTGGACGGAAGCCTCTTTCGGCGAGGCTTTTCGGTTCCTCAGCCTAGGCTGCCTAGGCTGAGGGGGAGCCGTGGGATGCGTACGCGACCCCGTTTGGGTAACGGCACTCCAGAGTCCACGGTCCTCCGATACCCCCGATCGATCGTTTCGGAGTAACGTTCCATCGCTGCGCTCAGGCGTCAACGCCGTCGGCCCCCTCCTCCATCCGATCCGCTTGGTCGCCCAGACTTCTCGACGGGGGAGACGAGCCCCGGCATGGTGCTTGGCGCCAGAAGCTTGGCAGGGGCCGGTGCTGGTGTCGGAACCGTACCGGCGGCTGCAAATCGAAGCGCGTTGTCCCAGAGCTGTACGAAATCCCCAGGAGCTGAAGCGAGGTTGTTAAAGTACCAGGGTGCGACCGACAGGCCTACGAGACGCTGTCCGCCTGCCTCCGTGCGGTATCCGATCAGCGGAACCCCGTCTGACCACAAGGCCAGAACCGTCGTGCCGGGCTTGGCCGTTACGCCGCCGTGATAGGAGTCGACACTCAGCGAGTTGACGCCCGCGGTCAGTGTGTGAGGCACGATGGATGCCGGATCCAGAGCATCGGCGTTGTACTCCGATCCTCCGTTGGGAGCGCAGGGGCCGATTCTGCAAGTCGTGAAGGGATCGATTGCCTCGAGGTTGCCCCATCCCAGGGTACCGGTCCCCCACGACGAGTCCGAGCGGTCCTGCCAGTAGAACGTGCCCAATACGACGTTGCCACCGGCGGCAACGTAGGCCGCTACCGCATCACCCACGTTGTGCGAGGTAGAGAAGACGCCGTCCTCGAACAGCAGCACGACGTTGAACGTCGTAAGGTATGCGAGCGTGGGTGTCCCGGTGAACTGTTCGAAAGTTACGTCCGGCATCGCAGAGCCCAGCACGCTCACGGCACCGCCGTTGCTGTACGAAGTGTTCGACAGGATGAGTGCCCGGAAGTCACTGCTGCTGCCCTCCTCGAGCTCCGCGGCCTCCTTGAGGACCTCGAAGTCGGCCCGCCCCGTCGCATTCCCGCCACCCAGGGTGACGTTCTCCGACGACGGCGAGAAGCCCTTGTAGTCACCGCGCGGAAGCGGCTTGACGGTAAAGGCTCCGGCCATCAGGCCCCGGAACCGGTAGTGCCCGTCCGTGTCGCTTTCGGTCCTCTCGAGGACCGTGGAACCCTGGCTCAGCTCGACTTCAATCGGCCGTATGGGTTCGGGCGCTGCCTGCGGAGCTTTGTCGGCCTCACCGGGAGCGGGAGCGGCTGCACCGAGCGTGAAGGTTCCATCGATATAAGAGGTGACGGTGGCGAAGAAGTCGGCACCGGTCCCGTTGATGAAGACACGGAACAGAGCGTCACCTGATGTCGCCGAGGGCGACACACCGGTGAGTGTGCCCGTGAGTGTGCTGCCGGATGCGTTCAACTGCGGCGACGAGCTCGCCCACGTGACCTGATCGATCTGCGGGATTACGTCACCGTTGATGTCGAGCGGCTGCAGCATGACCTCGACGCTCGAGCCCACCTCGACCTCCGGCACCTCCGGACTGATCGTGATGGCGCGTACCTCGGGAGTCGCCTCTACCTCGACGCTCAGCACGTCGGTCGTGACCGTCAGTGCGGTAGGCGGTGTGCCTGTGAGCGAGAACCCGTCCGGCGCCGTATAGGCCGCCGTGTAGTCCCCGGCCAGGATGCCGTCCAGGAACAGAGAGCCGTCGCCGTCCGTCGTGCCCGACGGCGTCTCCACGCCGGCACCGGTCAGCGTCACGCCCACACCGGCCACCGGTGCACCCCACGGTGTCACGGCCATCACGGCTACGCTTCCGAACATCGGTGTGTACGGGAACGTCGCCTCGCTCGACAGGGTCGCCACCCGGATCACTCCGGCCGCGACACCACGGGGTACCATCACCCGGATGCTCGTCTCCGTGATCTCGAGAACTTCGACCTCGATCTCACCACCGTCGGTCGGGAAGAACACCGTCGTGTTCGCTGCGATGATCGGATCGAAGCCGCTGCCCAGGATCACCGCTTCCTGACCAGGCACCGGTACTTCCGGATCGAGACCCGTGATCTCTACCGCAGGCGGAGGAGTCGGAGGTGTGAACCCTCCACTCGCGGCGCCCCACGCTGGGTCCGTACCGCTCATACCCAACGCCATCGGGGGGCTGCCTCCGTCGGTCGGCGCGACCATCAGCCCGCTGCCTCCGGCGTACAGAACCCAACCGCCCGAGATCGCAGGACGTGAACCCGTCACCACGCCCGGCACCGGACCCGATCCCTGGATGAACACCTGACCAGCTCCGTCCAGATAGGCCAGTCGTCCCTCGGCCGTCACCGTCGGGAAGCTCGCGGCGCCCGAGACTACCAGGCTCCGGCTGCCGGTCACCACGTCCACCAACTCGATCGAGCCGCCGCTCACATAAAGACTCGTCGCACTGGCCCATGCGGGCTGTGAGCCCGTCGGTCCCGCGGTCGCGCCCGAACCGTCGGCGTTGGCCAGCGTCACTCCGCTCACCGCGATCTTCGTCCCGTCCGGCGACGGTGCGGGCCACGAGCCCTCCATGATCGGCACGCCCGAGATGTGGACCATGCCGCCTTCGCTGTACATCACCCCGTTGCCTGTGGGTACCGGCCCGTGGGCCCCACCCGTTCCCGCGATCACCTGGGCGGTGCCTCCGACCACCGGGGCCGTCATCACCATGCCGCCCTGGATGAACGTCATCTCCCCGCCGAACACGTAGACCCATACGCTCGCGCTCAGGCCTGTGGGCGTCGTCACGGTCACCTGCGTCCTACCGCCGCCGCCGCCGGCTACCGTCCCGCCCGCGTTGACCGACGCGACCGAGGGTGCCGCCGACGTCCAGCCCAGAGGTACGTCGGGCATCGCTACGCCGTCGCTGCCGGTAACCACGGCCTCGAGGGTTCGCGTCCCGCCCGGAGCCAGCACGGCGCCCGACGACAGGATCTCGACCGACACCGCCTCGGCGCCCGGTCCCGTGTACGTGAGCGGTACGGAGAACGGCTGAGGGGGTGTGGCCGTCTGCGTGTCCGTCGTCGCGACCGTCAGTGGAGGCGACTCGAACAGCGTCGTCTCACCCTGCATCGCGATGATCACCATGCTCACCGGCTCGCCCGGTGTGATCCCCGGAACCTCGACCGACAGATCGTATACGTCCTGACCCGGTGTCACCTCGATGATCTCGTCCAGCAGAACCTCGTCGGCCCCAAGGCGCGTCACGATCAACCGGAACCGGTTCACCAGATCGAACGCCTCGTTCAGAGCCCCCTCTTGAGCGGCACTCAGTGCTGGCGCACCTGATGCCACGGCGTAGCTGAGCTGGGGGGCGAACACCAGCGTCGAAGGGCTCCCCTCGGTAGTCGGCCCGGCCACAGGACCGTCCACGCATGAGACCATGAACAACGTGGCGAGTAGAGCCACGTATCCCAGTAGGGTGACCGGCCGGTGTGCCTTCACGGGGGGACCTCTTCCTTCGGCAATCGAGTGGGGGCGTCATTCGCCCTGCTTCAAATCTTCAAAGCCCCGCCGCTTGTTGCAAGCGAAAATGCTCCGAGCAAGGACGGCCCTTTTCCCGTCCTTCCGACCGGAGGTATGTTTCAGCCCCTCATTTCCACCTATCAGGAGCGCTTTGAGTGGCCGTTGAACCCCGTGACCTGTCGCCGGACGAGGTGATCGAAAAGCTCCGGCACGTCGACCTGTTCCAGGGACTGCCGGACGACGAGCTTCGCGGGGTCAGCGAGGTCGTCAACGGTCTGACAGCGCAGGATGGTGACGTGCTCCGCGAAGAAGGGGAGCCGGGCGATTGCTTCTACGTCGTGTCGAAGGGTGCCGTCGAGATCTCGAAGAGCATCCAGGGGGACGGATCTGAGAAGCTCGCAGTCCGCAGGGCGGGAGAGGCGTTCGGGGAGATGGCGCTTCTGAACGATGCGTCCCAGTCGGCTACCGCGAAGGCTCTGGAGGAGAGTCTCCTGCTGACCCTCTCCCGCGACGACTTCGAGACGCTCGTCGGTGGTGATAGCCTCTCGATGCGCATGTTGCAGGTGCTGTCGAAGGCGCTGCGGGCCTTGGGTGTCCGATTCGCCAACCTGGAACGGGGCGTTCCGACTACGGTGGCGGAGAGTGGCGGGGGCGAGGACGCCAATCGGGCGCTGCAGCGATCCATCATACCGCGCAGCGCACCGACCGCCGACGGATTCGACATCGCCGCGGGCACGATGCTGGAGGACTCGGGTGCCGGGCGGACCGCCTGGGAAACCGTGCGTCTTTCGGGCGGAGGGGTGGGATTGATGGCCATGACGGTGCATGGCGACGGGCTACCCCCGGCGCACCAGCTGGCTCTCGCCAGGGCCTTCCTCAACGAGTACGCTCGCACTGGGCAGGGAGCGGAGTCCCTTCTTGCGAGGGTCAACGACGGGTTGGCACACAACGAGACGCCAGGTGTCGATCAGACCGTGGCGGCCGGACTCCTCGTGCCCGGTGACGGTTCGGTGGTCTGGTCCGGGGCCGGTGGTGTCCAGGGCGCGGTGATTCGGAGGGAGGGCACTCTGGACGAGTTCCCCTCCCACGGGCCGCCGCTCGGCATGCTTGAGGGCTTCCAGTACGGGACGCAGGAGTATCAGATCGGCACCGGCGACATGGTGATCGTTCTCTCGACCGCCTCGACGGGCCTGTTCAGAGGGGCGGCCGACCTGGTCTCCACCCTCCAGCAGAAGCCGGCGGGAGAGGTCGTCGCCACCGTGCACAAGGCAATTCGTAAGCTCCAGGGCGACAACGCCGAGGAGATCACAGTCCTGTTCATGAGAAAGCACTAGAGGCCCCTAAATGGCCGTTACAGAGAAGGATGTCCGCAACGCGCTGAAGACAGTCAAGGACCCGGAGCTGGATCTCGATTTGGTGGTTCTGGGGTTGGTGTACGACATCGAACTCGCCGATGCGGATGTGCACATCGTCATGTCGCTGACATCGCCGATGTGTCCCGTCGCCGATCAGATCGTGCTCGACGCCAAGGCTGCCGTGGAGGAGGTGGACGGGGTGGAGAGTTGTGAGGTAGACCTCACGTTCGACCCGCCTTGGACTCCGGAACGCATCGCACCGCTGATCCGGTCCTCCCTGGGGCTCTGAACCGAACTTCCGAAGTACTGGATGCAGTGTGCGAAGCCGTATAGACTGTCGTTCGAACGATCGTTCGAAACGTTGGAGTAAGAGGAGCTCGTAGGCCCGCAAACCCTCAGAGAGGACGAGCAGTGAGCATGGCACCTTTCACGGACGAAGAGCTGAAGGCCAAGGTCCATGACGGATACATCGTGGAGTCCGTCGAGGAGATGACCGAGGGATACAGGAAGTCCCTGGTGGTCCAGCTCACCGTGCAGGCCGATACGGAGTTGATGAGTGCTCCGGCCTACTGGATGGCCGCCCGGCATGCGCCCTCCGCCAACACGCAGGTGAGCGCTCATGCCATCATTCAGGATGAGTTGGCACATGCGAATATCGCGTATCGCCTTCTCGAGGACCTGGGTGAGTCCAAGGAATACCTGGTCTACGGACGCGAGCCGCACGAGTTCAAACACCCGTACGGTTTCGACCAGCCGCTGGACAACTGGGCGGAGTTGGTCGTGGCGACCGGGTTCTTCGATCGAGCCGGGATCACGCTTCTCTCCGACGTTCACGAGAACACGTCGTACGGGCCCCTCAAGCGCGCTCTCGTCAAGATTGGGATGGAAGAGAACTTCCATCTGAGGCACGGTGAGGTGTGGATGAAGCGCCTGGCGGAGGCCGGTGGGGAGGCACGGGACATGGTGCAGAGGGCCGTAGACTGGATGTTCCCCATGACATTGGAGTGGTTCGGGCTTCCCGACGACCGCAAGCGGCACAGTGGCCAGCTCGACTACAAGTTGAAGGGACTCACCAACGATCAGCTCAGGCAGGTCTGGATGGCTTCTACGGTCCCCCTCTGCGAAAGACTGGGCCTCGACATTCCGGCGCACTACGACGAGGCGAGCCAGACGTACGTCCAGGACTATCCGTTCCCGTGTCATTATGACGCTTCGGAGAAGCGTTGGTTCTTCGACGACGGGGAGATCACGTGGGAGACCGTGTTCGAGCGCTGGAAGGCCCGCGGTCCCATGAACGAGATCTACGTGGAGTCCTTCAGGCGCTCGCGGGGCCAGGTAGGAGCATGGTTGGACGCGGCATGAAGATTCCCGTCCTGACTTCCCGGAAGCTGCCGGACGTCATCGCGGCGGCTGCCGCCACGGCATCTCATGTGAGCGGAGGTCGGGACCTGTGGTCCGAGCCTCTACCCGTCCGGCCGTCGGATCCGACGGAGGCAAGCTGGTGGGCCCTGGGTGAAGTGCTGGATCCGGAGATTCCCATCAGCCTCGTCGAGCTCGGCCTCATCTACGGGGTCGACTGGGCGGCTGGCGTCGCGCGGATCGAGCTCACGTTCACGGCGACGGCGTGTCCGTGCATGGCGTTCATACGTGAGGACATTTCTGACCGGCTTCTGCAGGAGAGCTGGATAGACGAAGTGGAGATCCTCGAGGTGTGGTCTCCGCCTTGGACCAACGACCGCATTACGACCGAGGGCCGCGAGAAGCTCCGCCGTCTCGGCGTGGGTGTGGGATAGACGAGAAGAGGACCGATCGAATGGACGAGGCACTCTACGATGTATTCGCCCGGAAGGAGCGCGGGGAGCCGCTCCGCCACGTCGGGTACTTGAACGCGCTCGACGACGAGATGGCGCGTGTCTATGCGTGGAAGACCTACGACGAGGAACGGTGGTTCGAGATGTGTGTGGTCCCGCGCTCGGCCATCATCCCGGTGAATCGGACGGATGGTCCGTTCGCAACGGGGGGGAGTCCCCAGTGAGCGCCGAGACGACGTTCAAGAGCGTTCAGGATATGGAGCCGGCTGCCCGAGAGGGACTCCGTAGGGCGATTCTCTCCCTGGCCGACGGAAAGCGGCTCATGGGCATCCGGTACTCCGATTGGCTTCTCGGTGCACCGTCGATCGAGACGGGTATCGCTGCGTCCTCCATGGCCCAAGACGAGTGGGGACATGCCCGCCTTCTGTACGCGATGCTCAAGGACTTCGGCATGGACCCGGTGGTCGTGGAGCATGAACGGAAAGCGGAGGAGTACGCGAATCCCGATGCCCTGGATGCGCCCCTGGCGGATTGGGCGGACGTCGTCGCGGCCTGCGTGGTCGTTGACGGTGCACTGTCTGTGGCCCTAGAGGGCTTCTCGGAAGGAGTCTATGAACCGACCCGTTCACGCATCCCCAAGATGCTCGCCGAAGAGACGTTCCATCACGACCTCGGAGTCGCCTGGTTCCGAAAGCTGGCCGGGACGGACGGGGGACGATCCAGGCTACGGGAGGCCGTGGAGTCCATGCTCGCGCGGACATTGGCCTGGCTGACGCCCGACGACGAGGTGGGCCAGGCTCAGGCCGGCTCTGGACTGGTTCCCGACGGAGGGGTGCTGCGCACCCGCTACGCCGAGCGTTTCGGAGAGGTGCTCTCGCTGGTCGGAGTCGACGTTGAGTCCGTGGAGCCCGATCGCGAGGGGTGGGACTCCGAACGGGGTAGGGGACCCGGCTGCCCCGACGAGGAGTCCGTGTCGCGGGCGCGAGGTGATCTCAACCGTATGCTTCTCGTCGAATGAAGGAGATTCGGGAGGCGAATCCCCGACCGGGAGGATTGCCCGCGTCGCCTTCGTGTCCCTTTTGTGAGGGGACCCGAACGGAGTTGGTGAATCCGTTCGGTTCCCAGCTCTCGGTCTCCACCTACTGGTGTCTGGACTGCCGTAGTCCTTTCGAGATCATGAAGTGGAAGGGGAGTTCCCAAGAAGAGGAGCCGGTGCGCGGTGAGTGATCGAATCGAGGTCTTCGAGGAGTTCCGACGGAGGATGAACGACCGGATCGACCAGGGGCCTTCGGAAGAATAGAACTCAGGGAACGAGTTCGATGTCCTCCAGATAATCGCGCAACGGACCCGCGACCTCGACGGCCCGCTCGGTGATAGCCAGCGTCAGGTGGGCCTGAGGTTTGGGGTCCCCCGTCAGGTATTGCACGACGGCCTCGCCCAGGTGCGTGTCGGAGTCGGCTGCCGCTGCGTGATACTCCGCGTAGCGAGCGCCCACTCTCTGCTCGAAGAAGGGGAGTTGGGCCTCTGGGGTCCCGTTTTCCACCATGTCCTCGAAGACTGCAGAATGCAGGGCGTCGAGGGTTCCCTTCAGCAAGTCGGCCGGTGCCCGCCCGACGAAGGCCTGCTGAGCCCCTCTCGTGTGGGCCCACATGACGAAGATGAGTGCCTCTTCGACCGCGCGCTGATCGGGCTCGCCTTCGAGATCGACCAAACCCAAGCCACTAAGCGCGGACTCGCTTTCGCCTTCCGAGACGAAATCGGTGAAGCTCTCCCAAACCAGCCGGGCGAGGTCGTCACCGAGGTTCTCAGGTGTTATCGTCTGGGGAGCATGGAACTCCCGGGTGGCCTCGGTCATTTTTCCTACTATCGTGTCGTATATGACATCTAGATAATTCTGTTTGGACCCCCAATTCCGCTCCGCGATGTTGGGGTGTCAAGCATTTTCGGACCCAAGGTGCTGGGAGTTAGATCTGCTATGACGTTTGAACACCCTAGTCGTAACCCGCTGCGGCGTCTTCAGGGGCTCTCTGCGCGACGTTGGTCCTCCGTGGCCCTCCTGATCGTGGGTGCTTGCACGACCGTAGCACCTCTTCCCGCTCCCCGCTCTCTCATCGTCCGGTCCGGTGCCAGGCTGCAGGCCGACCAGGCTCGACTGTCCCAGATCGACCTCTGGGTGAGGGACCAGCAGGAGAACATCACGCTCGATCCGTCCTTCTGGATCGTCGAGCGTCCCACGCCGGTCGAGACTTATCCTTGGGATGGCCTGACCATCAGCGAGGACACCGCCTACGTCATGGTACCTTCGGTGGCCCCGGAGTCGGGCTCGATCATGGCCTTCTACGGCCACTACCATCTCATGAAGAAGATGGAGAGGCTCGACGAGTTCCTTCCGGAGGCGGAGGAGGCCGAGGGATATGAGCTCGAGAAGGCGATTCTGACCCGAGTCGCCGACGCGTGGTTGTACGGCAGGGCGCTTTTCGACATGACGCCCTACGGGCCCCTGGATGAGCTCATGTATGCGCGGGAGAACGGCTTCTTGGAGGCGCTCATCCTCACCTCACGTCCCGACGAGTTCGAGGACGAGAGGACCGCCTGGCTGAATGCCAATCCGGGACAGCAGGAGGAGTACCGCCGGTGGTTCCTGGAGACGTTCGAGCGGGAGCCTCCGGGGCTCCGATAGCACCGCGCCCGGGTCCTTTCAAGCGACGCCCCTACAACGCCCCTACAACGCTCCTACAACGCCCCTACAACCGCCCCTAGGGAAGGGGCCCCGAGACCTCCCACTTGAGGCTGATGGCGCCTGCATCACCCTCCACGGCCGAGACGTGAACGTCCACGCGTCCGGTACGGTGGATTCGATCGTCTGAAGGCCGGCCACCGAACAACGCGAAACCGTCCACACGAATCCGACACGACCTCTGGCCGTCGGGTGAGTCAGCCCGAAACGTCGCGCCCTTGAGTTCACGGGTCCGGGGAGCTTCGCCGGATTGGAAACGGAGCTTGAGCAGACGGCCCCCGTGTGGGGCGTCCATCGCATCCAAGACGCGGAAAACCGCCTTGTGCTCTTGGGTGACGGTCGCCATATGCCTTCCGGTGGTGGGGTGGATGTTCGAGCAGGATGTCATACGCTAGCGAGGCATGGTGGAACGAACAATGGACGAACGGGAGCAGCCGCCTGAGGAGAGCGGACTCGTTCTGGAGAGCGACGAGATGCGACGCCTCGGCTATGCGGCCATCGACCTCATCGTGGATCGGTGGGCCACCTTGCGGGACGAGGTGGCGTGGGCGGGTGCCACGCGCGAGGAGATGGAGGCGCGGTTCCGAGAGGACGCTCCCGAGGAGGGCTCCCCCCCCCAGGAAGTCATGGAACGTGCGGCGAAGGAGGTCATGCACTTCGCGGGCCGGATCGACCATCCCCGCTTCTTCGCCTTCGTGCCCTCCTCCCCCACTTGGCCCACCGTGTTGGCGGACATGCTGGCGACCGGCTTCAATGTGTTCCAGGGGACATGGCTCGAGTCCGCCGGCCCGAGCCAGATCGAGTTGGTGGTGCTCGACTGGTTTCGTGATTGGCTCGGCTTGCCCGAGTCGTCAGGCGGCGTCTTCACCAGTGGTGGCTCCGCGGCGAACCTCGATGCGTTGGTCGCAGCTCGGGCCAGCCATGGTCATCCCGCCGACCCCGTGCTTTATCACTCGGATCAGGCGCACTCCTCGCTCGCGCGGGCAGCCCGCATCGCAGGATTCGGGTCTGAGGCCGTGCGTTCCGTTCCGAGCGACGATCAGTACCGACTGGACCTCGACGCTCTGCGGCAGACGATACGACAGGACCGGGAGGCCGGGCGCCACCCACTGTTGGTCACTGCGAACGGCGGAGCGACCAACACGGGGGTGGTGGATCCGCTTCGTGATTTAGGTCGACTCTGCGAGGAGGAGGGGCTCTGGATGCACGTCGATGCGGCGTACGGCGGCTTCGCCGTGCTCACCGAGCAGGGCCGGTCCGCTTTGGACGGAATCGAGCTCGCGGACAGCGTTACCCTGGATCCGCACAAGTGGTTGTTTCAGTCGTATGAGACGGGGTGCCTGCTCGTTCGCGACGCCGCGGTACTCGAGTCGGCCTTCAGCACGCGCCCCGAGTACCTCCAGGATACTCGGATGGGCAGCGATCATGTCAACTTCGGTGAGCGCGGTCTGCAGCTCTCCCGGTCCTTCCGTGCGCTGAAGGTCTGGATGTCGATCAAGTCCTTCGGGATGGGGGCGTTCCGGGAGGCCATTCAGGGGTCGATCGATCTGGCACGTGAGGCAGAGCTCTACGTGCGGAGCTCTTCGGAACTCGAGCTTCTCAGCCCGGCGAGTCTAGGGGTCGTCTGCTATCGCTTCAGCCCGGACGGGCACGGCCTGGACGCGTCCGCTCTCGAGGAGCTCAACGTCGAGATTCAGAATCGCATCGTAGCGAGCGGCTATGCGATGGTTTCCTCCACACGCCTGAGGGGACGTTACTCACTGCGCATCTGCGTAATGAACTACACATCGACCCGGGAGGACGTGGTGGGCACGCTCCGCAGGGCGGAGGAGCTCGGACGGGAGTTGCTCGGGTGAGGATCGCGCTCGCCGGGCTTCTCGCCTATCCCGTCATCGCGCTGGTCTTGTGGAAGGTGACTGCGCTCGGAGCGCTCGATGCTTTCTTCCTGGTGGGCCTCTTGGAGCTTCTTCCCGCCCTCGCTTTGGGCCAGATGGCGCTGGCCCGTGGGATCGTCATCCAGAGAGTTCCGGCCTATCTGAACTCCGGGTCCACGATTCTCCTGCTGGGGATTCTCGGACTGTTCATGGGACGACGCCTGGTAGGATTGCCAGGCATGGGGCTCGACGCGCCGATCTCAGGCGACAACCTCGTTTGGACCGTACTGCTGCTCGGGGCCGGCGTCGGTACGCTGCTGGGGTTTCGCAGCATCCGGAGAGCCGTCGGCGGTAAAGAGACCCCGCTCGTGCACGAGCTCATGCCGGTCACGACCAAGGAGAAGGGACTCTTCGCAGCCCTGTCCCTATGTGCCGGCTTCGGCGAGGAGATGGCATACCGAGGGTACGCGATCTCGGCGCTCGTCGTGGCGACGGGATCGGCCCCACTTGCCCTGGTCGTTACCTCGGCGAGCTTTGGGGTGCTCCACGCTTACCAGGGGGCGATCGGTGTGGTCCGCACGGCGGTCGTCGGACTGATCCTGGGTGCGGCCTTCCTCTACACGGGTAGCCTCTGGCCACCCATGGTCGCGCACATGCTCATCGACCTGGTGGCCGGGCTCGCACTCAAGGAACGGTTACTGTCCTAGGTCCGCCGAATCGGGTAAGGGAGATGACATGGAGGTAGATCTGGCTCTGCTGGCCGACGCCGCCACGATCGATGCTACCGGGAAGATGAACATCCTGGGCGTCTTCGATCGTATCGGCGTGAGCCAGTTCCCGGCCCAGCACGGACGCATCGCGCTCGTGCTGCGTCTTACCGCCGGCACCTCGGAGATGGGGACGCACGAGATGGAGATCCGTCTCTCGGATCCGGACGGGGCTGAGGTGCTGTCGTTGAACGGAGAGATGCAGCTCGGGGGTGGCTCGGATGCGGGAGAGGGCATCCGGGTCCCTCATGTTCTCAATCTCGACGGACTCGTGTTCCCGGAGCCCGGTCGCTACAGCTTCGACGTCAAGGTCGACGGAGAACACCACGTCTCCATTCCTCTGGTCGTCGACGGACCTCCGAAGCTCCGGGGCGCTCTTGCTTGAAGCCTGGGCTAGCACACTGGGCCAAAGCACCGTGCTTGAACCCTGAACTGAACGCTGTGCTTGCAGAAACAATCACGCCATGAAATATGTAGATAAGGAGGGGGAAGCCCAGCAACGGGGAGCGAGCCGTGATCGTGCACTGCAACTTCGAGGAACTGACGGCACTGAAGGCTGGTGCCAGGCAGATCCTCGACGGCTACGCGCCGGAAGCAGGGATCGTTGCCGCCCCACCTGAGGTATGCGAGCGGGTTGCCGCCCTCCTCCCCCACCTGAGCGGCGACTTGTCCATCGGGACGCTCGCTGAGCAGCGGGCCCTCCGTGCGACGGTGGCGGTCATCGTAGAGCTCCTCCGAGAGGAGATGGAGTCCACCGTCACGACCACCCATCCCGCGCACGAAGGAGCGGTCGCAGCGTACTTCGATTTCGCGCACGCCTTCTCAGTGCTGTCACGTCTCGAAGATCTCGGTCGGGAGATGCAGGCCCTGATCGAACTGGTGACCGAGGGGCCGGTCACCGACGAGTTGGCTAGGGAGTTCGTCTTTCCGGACTGATCTGGAACCAACTAGCTTCACCGTGTCTTCATTCTGCATCACTCTGCGCCGAGACCTGTGACGAGCAGCGAACCACTTCCGAACGACGTGAACCAGCAGGGGGCGAGCTTCCTCGAGGAAGCGATCCCCCATATGGATGCCGTGTACAGGTTCGCCCTCCGTCTGGCTGGAACCCAGGATGGCGCGGAGGACCTGGTACAGGACACCTATTTCCGAGCCTTCAGAGCTTGGGAGCAGTACACGCCGGGAACGCGATGCAAGAGCTGGCTCTTCACCATCTGCAGGAACGTGTTCCTCCGGAAGCGAGAGCGGGGACAACGCCACGACGAGATCCTGACGGAGACGGCCTACGAGGATCCCAAGGCTCTGTCCCGAGAAGCTCCGGTGTTCGCAGCCTCCAAGGGTGCCGATCCAGAGGGTGAGTTCTTCAGTTCGATCGTCGACGACGAGATTCTTCGCGCCATCGATGATCTGCCCGACGAGTACAGGGTGGCCGTGGTGCTATCTGACCTCGAGGACCTTTCATACAACGAGATAGCCGAGATCATGGAGATTCCGGTCGGGACTGTTAAGAGTCGACTGTTCAGGGGCCGCAGACAGCTCCAGGATCGACTCCATGCATATGCCGTGGAGATGGGATACATCTCCGAAGCAGTGGGGGACGCTTAGGTGAGTGCTTTCGAGAGGCTGAAACGACTGCTCGGGCTTTCCGCGAAGGGCAACGGCGGCGAGCCCGCGGGGGGAATGATCTCGTGTGACGAGGCGTCCGCCAGGCTATTCGAATACCTGGATGGTGAGTTGGACGGCATATCGGAGGAAGAGGTGCGCCGGCACTTGGACGTCTGCAAGGCATGCTACCCGAGGGCTCAGTTCGAGAAGCACTTCATCGAGGCCCTGGGACGCTCGCAGAAGGACGGGCGTGCCTCCGAGGAGATGAAGGGACGCATACTCCAGGCGTTGGCCGAGGGGGGCGCCCAGGGAGGCTGATCCCCTGCCTTCGTCCCTATACGGACCTGAGAGCCGTGAGTCGAAAAGGACTCGCGGCTCTTCCTTTTGATCCCGGCTTGATTTGCCTCGGCGAACCTGAGATCGTACGCCCAACGTGGCGTCATCAGGCGCCCATTTTCGCTTTGCCTTCGGCTCAGCAGGAGTTGTGATGACGGCCCAGACCCGCGAGCGCATCCTCCCGAGGCTCATCGAGGAGGAGATGCGTGAATCATTCCTCGACTACTCCATGAGCGTGATCGTGCAGAGGGCTCTGCCGGATGTGCGGGACGGGCTGAAGCCCGTTCACCGGCGGATTCTCTTCGCCATGCACGAATTGGGACTGAGGCCGGATCGACCCTATAAGAAATGCGCGACGGTGGTCGGAGACGTGCTCGGCAAGTATCACCCCCACGGAGACTCGGCCGTCTACGACGCGTTGGTCCGTATGGTTCAGGACTTCTCGCTTCGGTATCCACTCGTGGACGGACAGGGCAACTTCGGTTCGATCGACGGGGACTCGGCTGCGGCGTACCGGTACACCGAGGCCAAGCTCGCGCTGATCTCCGAGGAGATTCTGGCCGATATCGAGAAGGAGACCGTCGAGGTCGCTGAGAACTTCGATGGCCAGCGAACCGAGCCGACCGTTCTGCCTTCGCGGGTGCCGAACCTGCTGATCAACGGCTCGTCGGGGATCGCAGTGGGACTGAGCACGAACGTTCCCCCTCACAACCTCCGTGAAGTGGCCTCCGCCCTCAGGGCTCTGATCGAAGAACCGGAGCCGTCGTTGGACGTCTTGATGCGCCACCTGCCGGGTCCTGATTTTCCCACCGGTGGGTTCGTCGTCGGCCGAGACGGGATCCGCAATATGTACGAGAAGGGCCGAGGCCGGATCGTCATGCGGGCCCGGATCGTCAAGGAGGCCCTCAGGGGTGGCAGGGAGCAGCTCGTCGTCACAGAGCTTCCCTACGCCGTCTCCAAGTCGCGGATCATTCACCAGATTGCCGACCTCGCACGGAAGGGCCGAGCCGACGAAATCTCAGACATCCGCGACGAGTCGGACCGCGACGGACTGCGGCTCGTTGTCGAGCTGAAGAGGGGAGCGATCGCCGCCAAGGTGATCCAGCTCCTCCACAAGAGGACCAGCCTCCAGTCCACCTTCGGGGCCATCATGATTGCTCTCGATGGTGGGGAGCCGAAGGAGTTCACACTCCTCGAGCTCCTCGAGCGCTTCAGGGACCATCGCATCGAGGTCATCCAGAGGCGGTCACGTCACGACCTGGAGCATGCCGAGGCGGAGAAGCACATCGTGGAGGGGCTCGTGGCGGCGCTCGACGCCATCGACGAGGTCATCTCTATCATCCGGAAGTCCAAGGACCGATCGGAGGCCTCGGAGAGGCTACGAGACTTGCTGGGCCTTTCTGATACCCAGGCCGACGCCATTCTCAACATGCGTCTCGCCAAGCTCACGGCCCTCGAGCAGGACCAGCTCAAGAAGCGACTCAAGGAGCTCAAGGCGACCATCAAGGAGCTGAAGGGCATTCTCAAGAGCGAGGCCCGGAAGCTGGAGATCATGCTCGAGGAGCTCGATGAGCTCGTCGAGAAGTACGGGGACGATAGGCGCACGGTGATCTTGGAGGACGATGAGTCCGAGGAGGTCGCCGTGGAGGACACGGTGGCGGACGAAGACGTGGTCATCACGGTGAGCCACGAAGGATTCATCAAGCGCATCCCCATGCACCTCTACCGTCGCCGCGTGTCCTCAGGGAAGGCTCTGGCCGGAATGGAGCGCTTCGAGGACGACTACCTGGAACGGATATTCGTCGCGCGAACGCAGGGATGGCTTCTCGCGTTTACCGAGGGAGGGCATGTCCACTTCCTTCCGGTCCTGGACGTGCCCGAAGGAGGAAGGGCGTCCAGGGGCCAGTCCATCTACGCGTTGACCCGGGCGGACCGTGGTGATGCCATCGTGACCATGGTGGCAGCGGATGACCTGAGTGCCGAGCGCGAGGTCGTGTTCGTCTCCGAGAAGGGTGTCATGAAGCGGACCAAGCTCTCAGAGTTCGGAAATCCGCGCGCCGGCGGAATGATCGCCTCGGGTGTGAAGGACGGAGACCGAGTACTCGACGTCCGGCTCTCTGACGGGACGGGAGAAGTGATGCTCATAACGAAGTCGGGAAGAGCCATTCGCTTTCCCGAGTCGGACCTCTCCGTGCTCGGGCGGACGGCTCAGGGTGTGAAGGGAATCGATCTGAAGAAGGGGGACATCGTCGTGGGGCTGCTCCTCATTCGCCGGGATGCTTGGGTGATGAGCGTTACCGAGGAGGGACTCGGAAAGCGGACTGAGGTGAGTGATTTTCCACTCCAGAAACGGGGCGGGCTAGGCACCATGGCGGTTCCGACGGGCGACGAGAGTGCGCTCGTGTCTGCGCTCGAAGTGTTGGAGGGCGACGAGGTCATGATCGTCACCGCTGGTGGCCAGGTCACGCGATTGGTGGTCGATGACGTGCCGGCGCAGGGGCGACGGACCCAAGGGCGTCGGCTGATGAAACTGAAGGGTGGCGACAGGGTGGTGGAGGTGACGCGGGCCTACGGAGAGGCCGGAGCACGTCGGGAGCCGGCTACTGAGGGCTCGCCCGGCCAGCTGGACCTGCTCGGAGGGAAGGTTACGGACGCCGACTGACGAGCCCGCCACGCCGATCCTGGACCACCGCCGACCTGGGACCACCGCCGA
Source organism: Longimicrobiales bacterium (assembly GCA_965249725.1). Taxonomy (GTDB): domain Bacteria; phylum Gemmatimonadota; class Gemmatimonadetes; order Longimicrobiales; family Gaopeijiaceae; genus CBDDCX01. The sequence goes on along the minus strand of OZ252251.1, from coordinate 37,474 downwards.
CCTGGGATGTCCGTCGGCGTTGGCCCGGCCCGTCCTTCTAGCGCCGGTCTCCCAGAGTGACCGTCAGCGTTACCCTGGCGCCGTCCCGCAGCACTATTATGTCCACCTCGTCACCCGGAGCGTGCTCCCGGAGCGCGTAGGTGTAGGCGTAGATGTCACCGACTTCCTTCCCGCCGAACTCGATGACCACGTCACCCTTCCGGAGCCCGCCCTCTTGGGCCGGACTGCCTTCGCGGACGCCGGACAGGCGCAGCCCGAAGTCCGTGGGCACCATATCGGGGATCGATCCCAGGTAGGGCCCGTATCCACCACTCGAACTCGAGCTCGACGACACCTCACCGTGGGCCGGAGTCTCGACCGCCTCGGTGGGGGTAATCGCGATCCTCTCGTCCGACCCCTCCTCACCCGCCACAGCCAGGGCCACCTCGGTCACTAGTTCGAGGATGTCCTCGAGGCCCTCGGCGTCGATCTTCTCGAAGTCGTCGGAAGGCCGGTGATAGTCCTCGTGGGTGTTGGAGAAGAAGTGCAGGACGGGGATTCCCTCACCGTAGAAGGAGGAGTGGTCCGAGGGGCCGAAGCCGTCTGGAGCGGTGGCGATGCTCAGGGGCTGGTCCCGCGCTTGATTCGCTTTGGTGAGAACGTCCGTCCACTCCTCGGCGGTGCCCACTCCCATCACCGTGAGCGTGCGGCCCTCCAGGCGGCCTACCATGTCCATGTTCAGCATGGCCGTCGAACGTTCGTTGGGGATGAGCGGATTCCTCACGTAGTATGCCGAGCCCCACAGGCCCTTCTCCTCGCCGGTGAAGCCGAGGAACAACACCGAGCGGGCAGGGCGTCGGGAGCCCTGCGACAGTCGCTGTGCAACCTCGATGAGCGCCGCGGACCCGCTCGCGTTGTCATCGGCTCCGTTGTGAACCACGCCCATCGCGTCGGGATCCAGTGAGCCGTCGCCTCCGAATCCCAGGTGATCGTAGTGCGCACCAACAATCACGAGTTCGTCGGCCAAGGTCGGGTCGGACCCCGGGAGAAGTGCGACCACGTTGCGGGCCTCTGCCGTGCGGGGGGCCACGGATGTCCGGAGCGTCGCGGTCGCACCGGCGCGGGCGGCCTGCCGAATCCGGTCTGCAGCCTCACCTCGTACCGCGGCTACGGGAATACGAAGCGCGGCTCTGGTTTCGGCGAACAGAACAGGTAGTTCACGGTCGTCTCCTAGGAGCACGATGAACCCGAACGCTCCCCGGCCGGCGGCCACCGACGCCTTGAAATGAGGATCGGCTTGCAGCGCTCGGCTGGAACCTCCCGCCAGGTCGCCGTCCTCTACGACGACGATGCGGTGCTCCAGTGCGAGGGTCGGATAGATGTTGTTGGGCCGGTCCGGTCGATTGATGCCGTCTCCGCCGTAGATCAGATCAGAGGTGATGGCATCGGATGCGGCGTATCCGAACGGGATCCAGTCCGATCCGACGGGGTAGCTTGCCTCGTCGAGACGGAGTTCATTGCCGTCTGCCAGGGCTGAGCCCGCACGAATCTCGAAGCTCTGGAAGTAACTGCCGTCCGTTCCGGCCCCCTCGAGTCCGTAGGCCTCGAAGTGGCTGGCGATGTACTCTCCGGCGCAGCGGGCTCCGCGGGAGCCGACCTCGCGTCCCTCTAGCGCGTCGTCCGCCAGGTACCTTATGTGTGCCATCGGTCCGACGGACTCACGGGAGGGGCGCTGGACTTCTGGACATTCTTGGGCTGCTAGTCCGACAGGGTTCGCCAGGCTGAGACAGCCTGCCAGCGCTGCGGTGACCATCAACGACTTAGACATTGATCATCCTCTTGGAGGACAGTGAATGTTTTCCCTCATAAAGCCGGTTACCGCCGCCGGCATGATGGCGTCCCTCATATTTACCGCCGCCGATGCGGCTCCGCCCTCTGCGGACCGCGACTCCGGGCTCGACCCGCTCCGGGAAGCGCAGGAAGTGCACCTGCGGAACGTTCGCCAACTCACCTTCGAGGGCGAGAACGCCGAGGCCTACTTCTCGTTCGACGGCACCCGGCTGATCTTCCAGTCGACGCCGCGGAGCGGCGGGTGCGATCAAATCTACACAATGTCGCTCGACGGAAGCGACGTGCAGATGCTGAGCACCGGCCAGGGTCGGACGACGTGCTCGTACTACTATCCTGCCGGCGACAAGATCCTCTATTCCTCGACCCATCATTTCTCAACGGCCTGCCCGGCCGTTCCGGACTTTTCTCGTGGATATGTCTGGGCGGTGTACCCCAGCTTCGACATCTTCATGGCTGACTCGGACGGGTCGAATCTCACGCAGCTGACGGATTCGTTCGGGTACGACGCAGAGGCCACCTTCTCGCCCGTCGGGGATCGCGTGGTGTTTACGTCGATGCGTGACGGCGATCTGGATATCTACTCCATGGCGCCGGACGGCTCGGACGTCCAGCGGCTCACCGACACCATGGGCTATGACGGCGGACCTTTCTATTCGCCGGACGGGTCGAAGATCGTCTACCGGGCCCACCGTCCAACGGACCCGGAAGAGGTGGAGGACTACACGTCTCTGCTTGCCGACGGTCTCATTCGGCCGAGCACGCTGGAGATCTTCGTGATGAACGCCGATGGCTCGGAGCAGACGGAGATCACGCACAACGGAGGGGCGAACTTCGGCCCGTTTTGGCACCCGACGGGTGACAAGATCATCTTCGCTTCGAACATGGATGATCCCACCGGTCGTGACTTCGACCTCTATATGGTCGACGAGGACGGTTCGGGTCTGGAGCGAATCACCTATGCGGCCGGCTTCGACGGATTTCCCGTCTTCAGCCCGGATGGTCGCTATCTGGTGTGGGGGTCCAATCGGAACCAAGCCCAGGAGGGCGAGACCAACGTCTTCATCGCGGAGTGGGTGGACTAGGGCCTTTCGAAGACCTCCAGGAAGCCGGTGAGGATGTGGAACGTCAATCCCCACACGGCGTGCCCGCCGACCTGAAAACACGGGAACGCCTTCGACCCTCCGGGTAGGTCGATCGTGGTCGTGCCGAGGGTGGCGGGATCACGGAGCGTGGACAACTCCACCCACATCACCGACTCGATCTCGGGGGAATTCACGGAGGCCGAAACCTGGTCGGGGACGCCGAAGACGTAAGGTACGATCGTGAGGCGTGGAAGACGCTTGCTGGTCGGCGACACTTGGTCCAACCGACCCAGGGGCCACCCGAAGGAGCGCAGTTGTACGCCCGTCTCCTCGGCGGTCTCCCGAATGGCCGTGCCGGCCAAGTCGGGATCGATCGACTCCCTTCGCCCTCCGGGGAGCGCCATGTGCCCCGACCACGGGTCCCGCTCCGACTCCGCACGCTTGATCAGGAGCAGTTCCAGCTCGGTGGCGGTTCGGAGAATCAGCGAGACGGCGGCCTCGGCGTGCCCCTCGGGGGGCCGGGGATCGTGTGCGGCCCATTCTTCTCCTGAAAGAAGGCTCATCAGCCGCTGGAGGCGGGCGTCGGGAGGTGCCTGATGGATAGCCACTCAAACGCCTCGGGTGGCGGGGTCCCAAATGTGCTTGTGGAGCTGGGTCTGGAGGCGGACGGGAAGATGATCTTCGAGAATCCAGCGGGCCAAATCCGCCGGGTCGAGCCCGTCCCACACGGGTGAAACCAGGAGCGCACCCAACTGGCCCTCGTTCAACCGGCGGTCCAGCTCTCGCTCGCGGATGACATTTCGGGTCCACTCGTAGTCGGTGCGGTCGGCTACGACGAACTTCACCTCGTCGCGCGGGGTCAGTTGGTCCAGATTCTCCCAGAGGTTCTTGGCGACTTCGCCCGACCCGGGGCACTTGAGGTCCATGATCTTGTGGGCCCGAGGGTCCAGAGGGGCCACATCGATCGATCCGGACGTTTCGACGAGAACGGTGAATCCGTCGTTCAGGAGCATCTCGGCGAGACGGAACGCGTTGGGATGCACGAGCGGTTCGCCACCGGTGAGCTCGACCAGGTTCGTGCCGATCGAGCGCACTTTCGCCACGATGGCATCGAGCGTAAGCGGCTCACCCCCGTGGAAGGCGTACTCCGTGTCGCACCATACGCACCGCAGGGGGCATCCGGTCAGACGCACGAAAGTGCAAGGCAGCCCGGTCCAGGTGGACTCGCCTTGGATGGAGTGGAAGATCTCCGTCACCCGGAGGAAGGGCGCGCCGGCCTCGGTCATGCCTCGCCCTTCGCGGATCTCTTGGGCCATAGGAAGCCCATGGGCGATTCCAGAACCACGCTGCCGGCCATGAAGAGCATGTTCGCCGGCCGCTCCGCCAGGCGCCGCATCAGGTAGGGGTACCAGGCTTCGCCGCTGGGGATGTAGACGCGCACGTTGTATCCTGACGTGACCAGGGACGCCTGTATCAGTCCGTTCCGCAGCATTCGTTGGCTCAGCCCTGTCCGTTCGTGTGGGAAATGGCCTCGTCGAGCAGTCGCTTCACCTCTACGAGGGGGAGTTCCTCCGCCCGGCTCAGCACCTCGTCGCGTCCCTTGCCCTCCCATAGCACGGGCGTTTCCACGTGTCCCACGATGCCCAGGCCCGTTTCGGCCCATCGGGGAAAGACGAGGTAGACGATGTAGGGCGCGAGAAGATTGGAGACGGATTCGACCTCGATGGAAACCGTGTAGGGTTGTCCGTCCGAGCCCTCGAATGCAGGAGGGCGGTCATGGACCTGCAGATAGCCGCCCAGGGTGCCGTCGGCGGCGTCCGCCTCTGACGCCTCACCGTCTGCTCCTGTCTGTGGTCCGTTCGGTGATTCCTCCATGCTCCCCGGCTCTTCGATGAGGTTCGACCTGCGAGATCGTAAAAAGGTACGACAGGGCGTCGGACGTGCCCACTCCGAGGTCGCCTCCACCTCGGGGCGCGCCTCGCGAACTTCCACGGCTCGACGCTAGATTGAGTTACCATGACGCGACGACCTCTTGACCAACGCCCCGGCATCTTCGCACCTCCGAATCTCCAGGGGGACTAACCCGGGAGCCTGCGTCAACCGAGAGTCGTAGCAGGAGTCGTAGAAGGTTGCCGCCCGGCGACACGGGTTCTCACATCGTTCGCCCTTCGAACCCGACTCCTGTGGAGTGCATCATGCCTGAAGTCAGAGTCCCCGCGGACCAGGTATTCCCGGTCCTGAAAGAGAACATCCTCGTTGACGGCTTCCATGTCGTCATCGACCTCGAGAAGTCCCACGGAGCGGTCATTGTCGACGCCCTAGAGGGCAAGGAGTTCCTGGACTGCTATGGGTACTTCGCGACCCTACCGGTGGGCCACAATCATGCCAAGATGGAGGACGAGGGGTTCCGGAAGTCGCTCATGACGGCCGCGCTCGCCAACCCGGCCAACAGCGACATCTATTCCCAAGAGTTCGCCGCCTTCGTAAAGACCTTCCGTGAGTTGGCCGTGCCGGACGACTTCCGGTACCTGTTCTTCGTGGCGGGCGGGTCCCTCGCGGTCGAGAACGCGATGAAGGCCGCATTCGATTGGAAGGCCCAGAAGAACCGATCCCGCGGCGTCTCGGGAGGAGCCGACAAGATCCTCCACTTCGAGGACGCGTTCCACGGACGCAGCGGCTATACGCTTTCGGTGACCAACACCGACCCCACCAAGACCAGGGACTTCCCCCAGTTCGACTGGCCGCGCATCTCGAGCCCGTACATCGACTACCCGATGGATGAGGCGGCCGTGGCGGCCAAGGAAGCAGCGACCTGCGCCGAGATCGAGGCGGCCTTCGAAGCCGATCCCGACGGTATCGCCGCCATTCTGATCGAGCCGATCCAGGCCGAGGGCGGGGACCACCATTTCCGCAGGGAGTTCTGCGCTAAGCTCCGGGAGTATGCCGATCGGTACGAGGCGCTCCTGATCTTCGACGAGGTGCAGACCGGATTGGGCCCCACCGGCACGATGTGGGCGTTTGAGCAGACAGGAGTGACCCCGGACCTCATCTCTTTCGGGAAGAAGACGCAGGTCTGCGGCGTCATGAGCACACGCCGCATCGACTCAGTGGAGACCAACGTCTTCCATGTGTCGAGCCGGATCAATTCCACATGGGGTGGCAATCTGGTCGACATGGTGCGTTGCGCTCGGTACTTGGAGATCATCCACGAAGACGGCCTGGTGGAGAACGCCGCTCGGGTGGGTGCCGTGCTCAAGGAGGGACTCGCGGGCCTGGCTGCCGACTTCGACAAGGTCAGCAACGTGCGGGGCATGGGGCTCTTCGTGGCCATGGACCTGCCTGATGGCGGCCTTCGGGGTCAGGTGTGGCAGGGGTGCTGGGACCGGGGGCTCGCTGTTCTCTCTTGCGGTCCCCGCTCGATTCGCCTCAGGCCGTCGCTCGTGTTCTCCGAGGAGCAGGCCGGCCAGGTGCTCGCGACACTTCGGGAAGTTCTCCGAGAGATCGGCTAGGGCACGGCCCGGTCGGTGATCACCATGAGAGCCGCCATCTTCACGGAGCACGGTGGGCCGGAGGTGGTTCACATCGCCGACGTGGATACTCCTGAGCCAGGGCCGGACGAGGTGCGGATCGCGGTGGGAGCGGCCTCTCTGAACCATCTGGACCTCTGGGCCCGCCGGGGTCTTCCGTTCGTGATCCCCATGCCCCACGTCGGGGGATCGGACGTCTCCGGTGTCGTCGACGCCCTGGGTCCCGGTGTGGATGACGTGGCAGTGGGGACCCGCGTCGTTGTGGATCCGTCCCTCAACTACGGTTGGTATACCGGCCAGGGGCCTGGATCGTCCGCCGAGGATGCCCCTTTCGGGGTGCTGGGTGAGCACACTCAGGGTGGGCTGGCCGAGTTCTCTGTCGTGCCGGCTGCCAACCTGCTCGAGTTGCCGGACCATGTGTCGTTCGAGACGGCCGCAGCGGCCGCACTGACCTTCGTGACGGCCTGGCATGCGTTGGTGGGGAGGGGTGGTTTACAGGCCGGAGACTCGGTCCTCGTGACCGGGGCCTCCGGAGGCGTATCCACCGCCGCCATACAAATAGCCAAGCTGACAGGCGCTACGGTGTACGCCGTGACCGGCGGTGCGGACAACGTCGGTCGGGTGGAGGCTCTCGGCGCCGACGTGGTCTACGATCGACTAGAAGTCGAGTGGGCCAAGGAGGTTTGGCGGGACACGGGAAAGCGGGGGGTGGACGTGGTCTTGGACTCGGTCGGTGATGCGGTGTGGGAGGGGTGTCTGCGGTCGCTCGGAGTGGGCGGTCGCCTGGTCACCTACGGCGCGACGGCCGGACCGAAGGTCGCCAGCGACGTGCGTCTGATCTTCTGGAAGCAGCTTTCGATCCTGGGGAGCACGATGGGACCGCCAGAGGAGTTTCGTCGCGTCATGCGTCTGGTCTTCGACGGGAGTTTGGACCCGGTGGTACACTCGGTGATACCCCTCGAGAACGCCCGTGAGGCTCACGAACTGCTGGAGGCGGGCGAGGTGTTCGGCAAGCTGGTGTTGGTGCCGTGAGCGAGTCTCTCAAGGACGCCCAACGACAGGTCGACGAGTGGATCTCGCAGTTCGAAGAGGGCTACTGGCCCCCCTTGGCCAACCTCGCGCGGCTCATGGAGGAGGTCGGAGAGCTGGCCCGCCTCATGAACCACCGCTTCGGCACCAAACCCAAGAAGGCCGAGGAGGACGAGCAAGAGTTGGCCGAGGAGCTGGCCGACGTCCTCTTCGTGGTCCTGTGCATGGCCAACGAGCAGGGGATCGACATGGACGTGGCGTTCGAACGCGTCCTAGCGAAGTACCGCGAGAGAGACGGCGACCGGTGGCCGCGGAAGCCGGCTCTGTAGGTGGTATTCCTTCCCTTCGTTGAGATACCGGTCCGTCTCGCCGAAGGACGTGAAGTCGTCGTGGACGTGGCTGGCGTACCGCTCGAGATCACCCTGCTCCAGGGCGTCCCACATGTCCACGAGCACGGCCTTGATCTCTTCTTCCGCTCCCTGGGCCTGCGTGACGTATGGGGTCAGCAGCACAAGCGATACGGCCGCCATCGCGACCAGCACGTGCACGGGAAGGAAGGGTCGCGGAGCCTCGTCGGCGAGGCTCCGACCGGCGGCGAGTGTCGAGATCAGGAAAGACATGACGGTCACCTCGGATATTCGGTCAGGGTCGTGATGCACTGATCGATCTCGTCGATCGTGTTATAGAAGTGGGGACTCACGCGGATGTGGCCGGGCCGATGGTCGACGATGATTCCCCTCTCTCCAAGATACGTCACGGCTCCGGGCGGATCCTCGTGCCGTATCATTATGATTGCGGATCGGCGCTCCGGATCGTCCGCCATGGTCAGTTGGAAGCCGGCCTCTTGGGCCCGTTCTACGAGATGCTCGGTCAGCGCCCGGTTCCGCTCCCGGATGGCTTCGATGCCGATCTCGTCGATGATCTCCTGGCCTCCCAATGCGGTGTGGACCGTCGGAAGTGCTGGGGTGCCGAGCTCGAAGCGCCGGGCGTCGTCGTGGGGCTCGAAGTGCTCCAGATCGAACGTGAATTGGTCTCTGGCGGCGAACCAGCTCGTGATGCGGGGCTCGAGCTTCTGGACCAGTTCCTCTCGCACGTAGAGGTATGCGAGGCCTGGACCGCCACAGAGCCACTTGAGCGGGCCGGCGGTATAGAAGTCGGCCCCGCATGCCTTCACATCGACCGGTATCTGCCCGGGTCCCTGGTATCCGTCGACCAGGAAGTATGCCCCCGCTCGGTGTGCGATCTCGGACAGTGCCTCCAGATCCTGGATGTAGCCGGTCGTGTAGAGAACGTGGCTGGTGGCCAGGAAGGCAGTACGGTCGTCGACGGCCGATGCGAACTGCTCGGGATCGACGCTGATGCCGTCGTGACTCGGGAGGACCACGAGCTCGACGCCGGGCTTAACGACCCACTGGTACGCGAGGGTGGGGAAGTCCAGCTCGGTGCAGATCACACGATTCCGTCGGCTGTAGTCGACACTCTCGGCGATGACCGAGAGGGCGGCGGACGTGGAGGGGAGCAGGGCCAGCTGTCCATCGGGAGCCCCCAGGAACTGACCGACCCGACCGCGTAGATCCGCCAGCCGTTCCCACCAGGGACCGTACCAAGCCGACGCCCCGAGTTCATGCCAGAGTTCCTGGTAACTCTCCAGGTAGGCGGCGGCGCGAAGTGAAAGCGCGCCCAAAGAGCACGAGTTCAGGTAGACCTTACGCTCGAGGATCGGGAACTCCGCCCGTAGTTGCGTCACGTCCATGAGCAGGCCTCTGGGTCCTTCCGGTCTTGCTGTGGGAGTCGGCGTACGAAAGGATAGGTCTACCACTTCCGGCATCCTGGATCAACGCCCGTGCCCTTCGTCTACGCCTCCGCACCCTGGATCATCCTGATCGTCTACATCGCGATCCGGGTGCGCTTGCCGCGCCCGCTCGTCGAGGTGGGAGCGCCGGACGGGGACGTTCCCTTGGTGAGCGTGATCGTTCCAGCCCGGAACGAGGAACGCAGCATCGGCGACTGCGTGGAGTCCATCTGCGCGTCGGACTATCCGGCTTTCGAGGTCATCGTCGTAGATGATCGAAGCGTCGACGGCACAGCCCAAATGGCGCGGGCGGTGCCGCCGAACCGGGCCCGAAGAGTGGTAGTAGTCGATGGTGCCGAGCTGCCCGGGGGGTGGTTCGGCAAGCCGTGGGCGTGCGTGCAGGGTGCGGAGAAGGCACAGGGTGAGCTGCTGCTCTTCACCGACGCGGATACGATCCACTCCCCCAAGTTGATGTCGATGACCGTGGCGGGCTTGGACGAAGACGCGGCCGATGCGTTGACCGTGATGGGGCGTCAGCTCATGGAGACGTTCTGGGAGCGATTGATACAGCCGCAAATCGTGGTTCCCATGTTCCTGCGCTACTCCAACATGAGATGTCCCTGCGAGCCGAAGGGATGGCGAGGCGCCATCGCAAATGGTCAGTACATCTTGTTCCGAAGGTCGGTCTACGAAGAGCTGGGAGGGCACGAGGCCGTGTGGAACGAGGTCGTGGACGATCAGCGCCTGGCCCAGCTCCTGTGTCGGTCCGGAAAGAAGCTCACGGTTCGAGAGGGCGCGACCGTTTTCGCCACGCGTATGTATCGATCCCTCGGTGAGCTGGTCGAGGGCTGGTCCAAGAACATGTCGGCCGGGGCACGGCAGTCGCTCAGGCCCTGGGCCAGGACACCGGTGATGTGGGTCTCGCTCTTCAGTGGCGTGACTCTGTGGATCGTGCCGCCGGGGTTGGCTCTTCTGGGGCTTTCCGGGATCGTGTCGGCCGGTTGGGCGATTTGGGCCCTCTCGGTCACGGGAGCCAGCGCGGTCTTCTGGGCGGCGGCCCTGGTGAAACTCGATGCTCCGCCGTGGTACGGACTCCTCTATCCGCTGGGGGCCGCCGTGGGGGCGTTCATCTTCGTGCGGAGTTGGATCCGTGGTAGCCGCATCGAGTGGAAGGGCCGGGAGTACGGGACATGACGCTCGCCGCCGAGATCAAGGAACAGGCTCGGGGTCTCGGATTCGACCTGGTGGGGCTCGCCTCGGTGGAACCGAGCGCACACATGGACGCGTATCGTGCTTGGATCTCATCAGGGGCGCATGGGGACATGGGGTATTTGTCCCGAGAAGATGCCGTGGATCGTCGGGCCGACCTCGAGCGGACGCTACCCTCCTTGAAGACCGCGGTGGTGGTTGGCCACGACTACTACCAGGGGGACTCGCCAGCCACGGCGGACGACCCCGCCATGGCTGTGGTAGCCCGCTACGCGCGGGGCCGGGACTACCACAACGTCATCAAGAAGAGGCTGCTGAAGCTCCACCGGTGGATCGAGTCCCACGTTGGCGAATCCGTGGTCGGCCGGGCGTATGTGGACACCGGGCCCATTCTGGAGCGCGAGCTCGCCATGCGGGCCGGTCTGGGCTGGTTCGGGAAGAACACGATGCTCATCAACCCCAAGCGGGGCTCGTACTTCTTTCTCGGGACCCTGCTTCTCGATCTCGCCATCGAGCACGACGAGCCCTTCGAGGAAGATCACTGCGGGACCTGTCGGAGCTGCCTCGACGCTTGCCCGACGGGAGCCCTTCTGGGACGCGGGTCGGACGGCGCGCCCATCATGGACGCCCGCCGGTGCATCTCTTATCTGACCATCGAGCACCGCGGCTCCATACCCGTCGAGCTCCGGCCGCTCATGGGGAATCGTGTCTACGGGTGCGACATCTGTCAGGAGGTGTGCCCGTGGAACGAGAAGTTCGCGGAGCCGAGTGGCGAGCCGGCGTACCGGGCAAGGGAAGGGCTGGATGGGCCGACGCTCATCGAGCTTGCCGAGCGGCTGTTGTTGGTGGACGACGAGGGCTTCCGGGAGATGTTCCGGGGCTCACCGATGAAGCGCGCGCGTAGGGGCGGCCTGTTGCGCAACGTGTGTGTGGCGCTGGGGAACTGGGGGGCGGATGAGGCGTCGCCGGTGCTTCGGCGAGCCCTGGAGGATCCGGACCCGACGGTTCGGGAGCATGCGGCATGGGCCCTGGCCGGCCAGGGGAGTGAGGGATGAGTCTAGTAGGCGAATCCCATCCCCATGTAGAACGCGCTGCGTTCTTCGCTCGTCGCGAAGCCCTAGTGTTCCTCGATCGAGAGGTTCACCAGTTCTCTGAACCGGTCGAGCGGATTGGGCCCCCGCGGCGTCTGCGTGAACACCAACCCGATGATCCCCCGCTCCGGATCGACCCACGCATTGGTGCCGTCCGAGCCACCGTGGCCGAACGCGCCTTCCGCGACCCGCCATCCGTATCCGTAATACGATGCGTCGGCGCCCTCCCCCGAACCCGGCTAGGGCGCCGTGGCCTTCTCCAGCGCCTGCTCGACATCGTGGATGACGTCGCGCATGTCCTCCAACCCCACGGATATCCGGATCAGCCCGGGCGTAATGCCCACCGCTTGTCGCTCCTCCTCCGTGAGCTTAGCGTGCGTGGTGGACGATGGATGACTGACGATCGTTCTCGTGTCACCGAGGTTCGCGGTGAGCGAGCACATCTCGATCGCGTCCATGAAGCGCTTGCCGTGCTCCAGCCCGCCTTCGAGCGTGAAGGTGACCACACCGCCGCCTGCCGACATCTGACGCTTGGCTATCTCGTGCTGCGGATGGGAGGGTAGGAACGGGTACCGAACAGATCCTGCGGCCGGGTGGCTCTCGAGCCACTGAGCTAGTTCCATCGCGTTGCTGGAGTGCTTCTCCATGCGGAGTTCGAGTGTCTCGACGCTCTTGGAGAGGACCCACGCGTTGAACGGTGACAGGGCTGGTCCGGTAGCCCGGGCGAAATCGTAGATCTGCTGGATGAAATCCTCGGGACCGACGACCACGCCTCCCATCACCCGGCCCTGGCCGTCGATGTACTTCGTGGCCGAGTGCAGGGAGATGTGTGCGCCCAACTCCAGGGGACGTTGGAGGACAGGGGTGGCAAAGCAGTTGTCCACGACCAGGATCACGTCCTTTTCAGCTGCGAGGCTCCCGAGAAACTCGAGATCGATCAGGTCCACCGCGGGATTGGTAGGCGTCTCGAGGAAGATCAGGCGCGTGTTGTCCTTGATGCCATCGCGCCAGCCGTCCTCGTCCGCCGCGTCTACATACGTATGCGTGATCCCCCATCGGGGCAGGATTTTGGTCAGTATCGTATGTGTGGATCCGAACAGGGAACGGCACGCCAAAATGTGATCACCCGATGAACACAACGCTCCCAGGGTGGCGAATACCGCGGCCATGCCGGTGGCGGTGGCGTGTCCCGCCTCGGCCCCTTCCATCAGGCGGATCTTCTCGGCGAGTTCGGCTACGTTCGGGTTTGTGAACCGGCTGTAGATGTTCCGCTTGATATCGCCGGCGAAGGCCGCACGCATCTCCTCGCTGTCGTCGAAGACGAAGCTCGAGGTGAGGAACATCGGTACTGAATGCTCCCGGTGGGACGACGCTTCGGCCTGGGTGCGGATGGCTTGGGTCTGACGCTTCCACTCGTTCATTACAGGCTCTCTGAAGACTCGGATCGGAAGGGGGGGGCACGATAGAGCCCCAACCGATTCGGTTCAACCGCGTGGCGGGACGCCCAGACGTTGGCGGGCAGTGCCCAACACCCTCTCGGCCGCCAAGGCCGCTCCGAGCAGTAGCTCGTCCTGCCCGCCCGGGGCCAAAAGCTGAAGACCGACCGGCATTCCGGCGGCGTCGAGGCCCACGGGCAGGGTCACGGCGCACAGTCCGAGCATGCTGGCAGGACTCGTAGGTCGGAGCGTGGCCCTGTTCGTCTTGTTGTACCGGTCCAGGTCGTCGAGGTCCGACACGACGGGGGGCGTGATGATGGCTGTCGGCAGCACCAGAAGGTCCGCCTTCTCGAACAAGCTGCCAGCTCGGGCCACCATCCCCTCCAGAGCGGCGATGGACCTGGTGTATTCTGCGGAGTCCAGAGCCGGCGAGCCTGCCAACCGCTCACCCACGGTCGGATCGAGAATCTCCAGCCAACCGGGCAGGTCTCGCTTCAGAAACGCCACGCACTCGGCCCCGCCGATGCTGCCGGTCAGGTACAGGTCACCGGCTTCGTCGAGCAGGCTTCCTTCTGTGTCGACCGTTTCCCAGCGGGATGAACCAAGGTCGTCCAGCGCCCCACGCAGGACGACCGTGATGTCCGGCTGACAGTCCGACCAGACCGCACATCGAGGCATCGCGATGCGGATAGAACAGGGGGTTGCTTGCCCGAGGTGCTCGAGAAGCTCTTGCGGTTCTCCCCATGCGGGATCGACGGCCCCGAAGAAGAACGCACTATCCTCCGCAGAGCGCGTGAGTCCACCTACCGTGTCGAGCGTGCTACTGAGGGGCACGACGCCCGTCGTCGGCCAGCGGCCGAAGGTGGTCCTGTGGCCTACGGTCCCCGTCAGCGAGGCCGGAATGCGGACGGAACCGCCGGTGTCGGACCCGAGGGCCAACACCGCCGAGCCCGCCCACAGGCTGACTCCGGCTCCGCACGATGACCCGCCGGGAATGCGATGGAGGGTGGCGTCCCAAGGGTTCCTGGGAGTATCCCAATGAGGGTTGATGCCCACGGCGCCGTAGGCCAGCTCGACGGTGTGGGTCTTGCCCATGAAAACGGCGCCCTGATCCCGGAGTCTGGCCACCAACCACGCGTCGGTCTCCCATTCCGGCGGAAGTCGACGGGCGGTCCCGGCGAAGGTCGGCAGCCCTTCGACCCCGTACAGATCCTTCACGGAGACGGGAATGCCGCAGAAGGGTGGTGGGTCCGACTCCGTGGCGAGTCGCTCGTCCGCTCGACGCGCCATCTCCCGTGCACCCTCGGGGTCGAACTGCTTGTACGCGTGATTGCTCGAGTCGGTCGCCTCGTGCCGCCTTATGGCCTCTTCCGTCAACTCGCTTGAGGAGACCGTCTTGTCGCGTAGAGCTGCCGCGATCTGAGCGAGCGGTCTGTCCAGGATGTCCGTCATGCCGTGACGATACGCGGGTGACGATCCGAGAGCGAGTCTCCCCGGAGATCCTGGCCGGAGCCGGTGCAGACCGGTAGCGTGTGGTGCTCCACTTCGCATCTGTTCAGGAGATTCCCATGGCCAAACGGTACGACCGCCGAGCATTTCTGCGGCATGCGGCGGCCGCCGGTCTCGTGGCTCCGACCCTTCCCGTCCTCGGATGCGGGCCGGATCAGGCGATGCGATCCCGAAGTGGGTCGGCCTCCGATGGGGCGCTGATCGACCGACCCATCCTTCTCCCGTGGTCCCAGAACGCCGTGCGGATTGCGTCGCCCGTGTCGGAGCCGCCACTGGCATACGTATCCCAGGGAGTGCAGCGGGTCTTCGTCGACTACGACTCTCGGGGCCGGGTGAACGTCATGTTGGCGGCCCACATCTCGGTGAGCTCCGGCCTGTGGCGAATCCCGCTCCTTGGTGACGACCTAGGTGTTCCCATTCCGGCAGACGACGCGCTGCGTGAGTTCGAGGAGACCGACATCCGTGAGTGGGACCCAGGGTTGGCCCCTGTCGAAGGCGACTATCGCATCAGTAAGGAGCGGCCCGAGACCGTCACTATCGACTTCGACTGCACTCCGATGTCCGGCGGGGAAGGGTGGTTCAGTGCCGGCCCCCTCGACACGGTCCGGTGCGCCGCGTCGGGAGAGGAGCCTTGCCTGGAGGCGTTCATGGACGTCGGCGCGGCGACGCGGTATTCCCGGAGATACTGCGGTGATGCGGATGGGGACGTACGGATCGTAACTTGGGCGTGTCCGAATCCGTGAGCCGCCGCCCCTGATTCTCCGCCCCTGATTCTCTGCCTATGACCGACACCGGGAGTGCGTAGTGGCCGACTATATGAGGGGGCTTCGTTGGCGGGCCGCGTGGATGGTGCTCGCGGTTGTGCTTGTCATCATGTTCTACAGCGCTTTCGGAGGCCGTGGCTATATCGTCCGGATCGACTTCACTTTCGCGATCCCCGAGGCCTTCGGGGCGGAGGTCCTACTCGACGGCGAGGTAGTGGACACGCTACAGATGTTGCGGCGTCAGCCGATCAACGGGATACGCGTCGAAAAGGGCACGCACGTGGTGGAGCTACGGTCGGAGGACTGCGTCGGGCGGCCCCTTGAGGTGACTCCCGGAGAGCATGAACAGTCGGTGTCTCTCTTCGTTCATCTCATCGAACAGACGGTGGACAACCAATTCGTCTGTACGCTCGCGCTGAGGCGCTAGGTCGGGATCAGGCTTCTGCAGCTTTTTGGGACATGTAGTAGCGCCGGGCGAAGTAGATCGCGACGCCCACGGCGATCAGACCCAAGGAGATCTTGAGACCTAGGGCGAGAACCGCCAGAAGCCACACGACCACGGGCTCCATGATGATCTTGAGGATCTCCAGCAAGATCAGACCCGCGAGTCCTGTCAGTGCGACCGGCGCAAGCGCTCTCATCCGTTCGTCCCTCCCCTAATGCTCTTCCAGCTCGAAATGCTCTTCCAGCTCGGCCCGTGACGCGGTTCGTCCGGACGTGTGGTGCCCTACGGACAACCCGGAGCACCGGTTTCACATCCGGCGCCGGCTGTATGGCGCCGTGCACATCCGGCGCCGGGTACGTGGCGCCGTGCTTCTCCGGTGCGTTGCCGTCGGTCCTTCGTTCTACCTAGAACCGATACGTATAGTTCGCTTTCACGCTCGCACCACGAGAAAGGGTCATGAACTCGCGGTCGTCGTCGAACAGCCCCTCTCCCAGGTTTTGCCAGTTCTGGGTGAAGACCAAAAAGAGCTCGTTCCCGGGCGTCAGAATCCACCGGGTCCGCATGAAGAGCCCGATCACCTCGGACACATCGTCGTACTGGATGTTGCCCATGATCGATGCCAGAGGCGTGACGCTCCACTCTCCGGCCACCCTGAAGAGGTTCGCGTCGAAGGACCCCTGAGGTAGGTCCACTTGATTGGTCTCGACGTCGGCCGATATCAGCACTCCCGGCGAAGCTCGCAGGTCGACGCCCACCTCGAACTGCGTCCGGTCGCCGCTCCAGAAGCCGCCCCGGCGAACCTCGATGTTACCGGCGAGGACGCGTCGGCTGGCCGTGCGCGCCATGAGCGACCACTCCCAGTTCGCGTAGTTCCCTTGATCGATGAAGATGCCGTCACTGATCTCGAACTCTTCGTCCAGGAATTCGACCTGGCGTTGTAAGTTGAGGTCGAAGTTGTCCTGACTTTCCAGGTCGATTCCGAGGACCTTGATCTGCCACTGCTGTTCCTCGTTGATTCCGCTGTCGATGTTCTCGAGGTGCCGGAACTGCACCGAGAAGTCGAATTGACGAATCCAGTCGATGTCGGGCCTCGGACTCCAACCGACCTTGGGCTCGACCCGCCGAAAGCCGTTCCGCGTCACGAATCCCACCGCGGGGCTGTAGTCGTCTCCGAACTCCCGGTACGAGACGTGTGCCGACCAGATGTCGTTGGGATAGTTGACCCGAAATCCACGGGCCGACAAATCCGAGTTTGAACGTTGGACGTCGCGATCCGGATTCGAATTCCAGGCGGCGAACGCCTGAAAGGTGAAGTTCTTGTCACCGAAGAGCCTGGCCGTCGTGTAGTAGAGGTCCGCCCCCACCGTGTGCCGGTCCCTGGGGGCCAGCGCCGTCGGATCAAGTGGGTCCGCACCCGTCGATCGCCGGGTGTAGATGGCACCGATGGTCGACTGCTCGAAGATCCCCCGCTTCACACGGGCTACCGTGAAGTTCTCGCCGGCGAAGGTCCCGCCGTCCACATCGGCGGACTCGAGCTCGGCGGTGTTCACATGTGTGAACCCGAGCTCGTATCGGCCCGCCTGGCCACCGAGACGCGCCGCGTAATTGATCGGGATCTGCTCTCCCTCCAGCAGCCCGATGCGACGGCTGAAGTAGGGGTCGGCGCCGTTGCTGGGCGCGAAGTTGTAGACTCCGGATCCCTCGAGAAAGAAGTCACGCTGTTCGGGGAAGCGGAGGGGAAAGCGTGTCAGGTTGAGGCGTCGCTGATCGACCTCAGCCTCGGCGAAGTCGGTGTTCACACTCACTCCGGCTCGCAGGCTCGGTGTGAGGTTGTAGTTGACGTCGAGGCCGATGTCGCTCGGATAGGTGGTCGGGTCGGCTTCCGCGGGCACGTTCTTCCAGTTTGTTACGGCGTAAGGGACGGCTTCGAGCCCGATCCCCTGAGACATGCCCCGGAGGCCTGTGAGCCGGCCGGCATGCACCGGCTGGCGGTGGTTCTGATTGCGCCGATACCCGCGCCACAGGATCTCTTCATTCCTACGTTTGATCGTGCGCTGGAAGTTGATTCCCCAGGTGTCCGAAGCCGGATCGAAGTTCAGGGTGCGGAAGGGGATCCGGATCTCCAGCGACCAGCCGTCGGCGTGGATGAAGGTCTCGACCTGCCAGATACCGTCCCACGCCCTGCCGCCGCCACCGCCGCCACCGCCGCCTCCTCCTCCTCCTCCTCCTCCTCCTCCTCCAGAGATCAGGCCGTCGCCCATCACGCCGGCAGGATTGGTTTCGAAGTAGTAGCCGGTGCGGCCGTCCTGGAACGTGTCGAGGATCCACTGGAACCTGTCGTCGGCACTCAAGAAGCCGTCCCGTCGCTTCTGGAACGCGAGAATCCCCGACGGATCGTCGTAGAGCATAGCACCGATGTAGATCGCGTCTTCGTCATAAACGACGCGGATTTCGGTTCGCTCGGACGGCGTTCCACCCTCGACGGGCTCCTGGGTGGTGAAATCGGTGATGGGGATGGCTCGCTGCCAGGCGTCGTCGTCGAGGCGCCCATCCAAGTCGATCTCTTCGCCACTTCCGAGTCGGAGTGCGATGAGATCGACATCTTGGGCGTCGCTATTTGCGCTGGGGGCCTCCTGTCCCGCGAGGGGCAGGCCGGCGGCGAGCAGTCCCAGAGCGAGCATGAGCGTATGTGCCTGATTCCTACTCTGCGTCCGCACCATCTATGGTCACTCTCGGAGCTAGGGGCTGATTCGGTGGGTCGACGGAAGAGTACGTCGGTCCGTTAAGGGACACGCACGAGTCGACGGATGTTGGAATCAGGTTGATCGAGAGTCAACGAGCGGGCGGCGAATCGCCTACTCCCCTCGCAGCGCCCGCATGGGGTCGAGTGCGGCGGCTCTTCGGGCCGGCACACGATGGTCCTTGTGTCGGACGGCTGGCCCTCCACACTTTTCGGGCTCGTCCCTCACTTCGAGCAGCAGGAATCCGCCATGGTCACGTTTACGCTCAATGGACAGTCCCATCAGGTCGACGTCTCTGAAGACACGCCGCTCCTCTGGGTCATCCGGGACACCATCAAGCTCACCGGCACCAAGTTCGGGTGTGGTATGGGCCTGTGTGGGGCCTGCACCGTCCATTTGAACGGCACTCCGACTCGCTCCTGTTTGACACCGATCGGGACGGTCGAGGGGGCGGATGTGACCACGATCGAAGGGCTGTCGCCGGGCGGGGTGCACGCCGTTCAGCAGGCGTGGGTCGAGGAGCAGGTGCCTCAGTGCGGTTACTGCCAGTCGGGCCAGATCATGTCCGCTGTCGGATTGCTCGCCGAGATCGACGATCCCACCGATGAGGACATCGACGAGGCCATGACGGGCAATGTGTGTCGCTGCGGCGCGTACAATGCCATTCGCCGAGCCATTCACAGGGCCGCGGAGTTGTCCAGGGAGACCATCTTGGTAGCCCAGGATGACGGGCAGGGAGGCGACCGATGAGCGTTTCGCGTCGAACCTTCGTCAAGGTGGGTGTCGTAGCGGGCGCCGGCCTCTCGCTCGGGATCTACTTCAAGACCAGGCCGGGGCCCGGTATGCCCGCGACGGATGCCGCTTTCGCGCCGAACGCTTGGCTGCGGATCGACGAGGACGGGTCAATCACGTTCGTGATCGACAAGTCTGAAATGGGGCAGGGGATCACGACGGCCCTCCCGCAGCTCATCGCGGAGGAGCTCGAGGTCTCGCTCGAGAGCATTTCGTTCGCCTTTGCGCCGGCCCACCCCGCCTACCGAAGCCCGATGATGGGAATGCAGATGACGGGCGGGAGCACGAGCGTGCTTACCGGCTGGGAGCCGCTGCGGGAGGCAGGCGCCACCGCGCGATGGCTCCTCCGTGAAGCCGCCGCCCAGCGTTGGGACATCGCGGCTGACCAGGTGCGGATGCTCGATGGCAGCGCCATCCATCCGGACGGTTCGACGCTCACCTATGGCGAGTTGGCGACCGCAGCCGCGACCATTCCCGTTCCGGAGACCGTCGAACTAAAGGACCCTTCGGAGTTTCGCATCATCGGGACATCGCCGCGGCGACTGGATATTCCGGCAAAGACGAGAGGTGAGACGACCTTTGGAGTGGACGCGGGCCCCGCTGACGCCCGAGTCGCCGTGATCGCTCGCTCGCCCGTGTTCGGAGGGGTGATGGAGTCCTTCGACGCGGCGCTGGCGCTGGCCGTGGAGGGCGTGCAAGAGGTCGTTCAGATCGAATCGGGGATCGCGGTGGTGGCCGAGGGCTACTGGCCCGCCAAGCAGGGTCGCGACGCCCTCGAGATCGTGTGGAACGAGGGTGCGGGGGCCGAGATCGATGACGCCGAGATCGCACGACGCTTTCGCGCGGCGGTCGAGGCGGGAGGCAAGGTCGCCCGCGAGGACGGCGAGGTGGATGCTGCCCTTGGTGGATCGGGTACGACCCTCTCTGCGGAGTACTCGCTGCCCTATCTGGCGCACGCCACCATGGAGCCTATGAACTGCACGGCGCTGGTGGCCGACGGACGGTGCACCGTGTGGGCGCCCACCCAGTTCCAGGACGCCCCTTCCATGATCGGTGGAGGCTCAAGACAGGCTGCGGCCCAGGCCGCCGGGCTGGATGAGGACGCCGTGGAGATCCACACCACCTTCTTGGGTGGCGGCTTCGGCAGGCGGGCCGAGTTGGATTTCGTGCGGGAGGCGGCGGAGTTGGCCTCGAAGGTCGACGGGCCAGTCCGAGTAATCTGGTCCAGGGAGGACGACATTCAGCATGACTTCTACCGCCCCGCGTCATATCACGAACTCGAAGCCGTGCTCGATGAGGGTGGGCGGCCCATGGGATGGCGCCACGAGATCGCCGCACAGTCGATCATGGAGCGATGGCTCCCGGGCTGGATGCCCAAGTTCGTCGCCAGTTGGGCGGGGATCATGCCCGACGGGGTAGATCCAACAGCGGTAGAGGCGGCAGGAAACCACCCCTACAACGTCTCGAACGTTCGCGTCTCGTGGTCCAACGTCGAGCTCCCCATTCCGGTCGGTTTCTGGCGGTCGGTGGGCAACTCTCAGAACGGATTCGTGGTCGAGTCCTTCGTGGACGAGCTGGCTCACGCCGCTGGTCAGGACCCCTATGAGTACCGGCGCGCCCTCCTGACGGACCACCCCCGGCACCGCGCCGTGCTGGATGCAGTGGCGGAGGCTTCCGGTTGGGATACGCCGCCGCCCGAGGGCCGCGCCCGGGGCATCGCGGTGGTGGAGTCGTTCGGTTCGTTCGTGGCCGAAGTGGCCGAGGTTTCCGTCGAGGAGGGCCGGACCCGGGTGCACAAGGTCTGGTGTGCGGTGGACTGCGGGGTGGTGGTGAACCCCTGGATCGTCCGAGCTCAGATGGAGAGTGGCATCATGTACGGTCTCACAGCGGCTTTGTACGGCCGGGTGAGCATCGAGGGAGGCAGGGTGGCCGAGAGCAACTTCCACGACTATCCCATGCTTCGGATGAACGAGGCTCCCGAGGTGGACGTCGTCTTGGCCCCCAGCGGGGATTCGCCGGGAGGCGTGGGCGAGCCCGGGTTGCCGCCGCTGGCCCCCGCCGTCGCGAACGCCTTGTTCGCGCTGACGGGGCAACGTATCAGGGAGTTGCCAGTCCAGTTGGCCTGAAGCTGGGCTAGCTGATCTTGAAGTTCACGCGCCAACTCAGCGTGCTCGGAGGGTAGGCGCCGTCACAGGATAGAAGGAGAGGACCACATGTCACTTGTCCGCACCGCGATCCTAGGATCACTGTCGTTGCTGCTCGTTGTGGATGCCGGTGAGGCGGTAGCACAGGACTTCACGCCTATCTCGGCCGAGGATCTCTTGGCCATGCAGTCGGCGGTTGGCGGGTCGCGCTCCCCCAAATGGTCCCCCGACGGGTCGAAGATCAGCTTCATCTCTGGTGGTCGGCTGGTTGCGGTGAGCCCCGAGGGCGGCGCACCCGCTCTGTTGACCGACGATCTGTCGCTGAGCGGTGTCGGATCGCTGGGAGCTCCACAGCCGTCGTGGTCACCCGACGGCCGTTGGATCGCCTACACCTCGGACAAGGGTGGGGCACCGGACATTTGGCTTTGGTCTGCGGAGGACGCCCGCGACATCAGGCTTACGAAACTATCGGCGCGGGCCACGGGACTGGCGTGGTCACCCGACGGCCGCTGGATCGCCTTCGCAGGGGATCGTTTCGGCAGCATGGACATTTGGCTGGTGTCCGTGCCCGACGGAGAGGTGTTTCGCCTCACGGACGATGCGCTGTATGAGGGATATCCGAGCTGGACCCCCGATGGTGAGAAGCTCCTCTACGTGCGTATGGACGAGAAGTGGCTCGACCATGACGTCATAGAGATCGCCAGGGATGGTGGGGAGGAGAGGGTCGTGCTGTCGGACACGGACTTCTTTGACTACCGAGCGGGCCTGGCCTTCGGGGCCGCCGTGGTGTCGCCGGATGGGGAACGGGTCCTGTTCCGCTCCAAGCGAAGCGGCTGGCTCAACTACTGGATCGCTCCGATGCAGGGTGGGGAGCCGCGTCAGGTCGCCGCGGCCGACTACGATCAGGACGGCGGGCGGTGGTCTCCGGACGGCCGCTCCATTCTCTACACGGAGAATCGAGACGGAACCCACTCCCTCAGGGTGGTGGCGAGCGACGGCGGGCCGCCGCGCGTGCTCGTCGGTCACGATGTGGGCGCGGCCCTGCGGCCCGAGTGGAGCCCGGACGGTGCCTCGGTCAGCTACACCTTTGAGACCCCCACGCGGCCTGCCGATCTCCATGTGGTGTCGGTCGATAGCGGAGAGAGCCGACGGCTCACATCGTCCGTGCCGATGGGACTCGAGGATCGTCTCTACATGCCGGAGAAGGTTACGTACCCCAGCACCGACGGACTCACGATTCAGGCGTATCTGTACAGGCCGGTGGGCATCTCCCCGGGGAAGCGCGTTCCGGGAGTGATGTGGATCCATGGCGGACCCACCTCTCAGTTCGACGATCAGTTCCGTCGGCACCAGCAGGTTCACTATTTCGTCCAGCGTGGATACGCCGTGTTGCTGCCGAACATTCGCGGGAGCTCCGGATACGGCCTCGAGTTCGAGGATCTGAACAACGAGTGCTGGGGCCACTGCGACCTGGAGGATGTCGTAGCAGGTGTCGACTACCTCGAGTCGCTTCCGTTCGTTGATGCCGACAAGATCGGCGTCACGGGGACGAGCTACGGGGGCATGATGACGATGTTCGCCGTAGCGTTCGCCCCGGATGTCTTCCAGGCAGCGATTTCTCTCTCCGGTTACGGCGACATGACCGACTTCCATTCCACGGTCCACGAGCTCCAGCACATTAAGCTGGTGGAGTACGAGCTCGGTCCCTATCCGGAGAACGAGGCGGTCTATCGCCGGAGTTCTCCCATCCTGAAGGCCCATCAGGTGACCACGCCCACCTTCGTTATCCAGGGAGAAGGCGTAGCGGCTGACTGGCGGCTGCCGGAGGGGGAGCCGCACGCGGCACTCAAGTTCGCGCGCAAGCTCGACCAGCAGTACAAGATCGTTCGCTACAAGTCGTATGAGAACGAGGGCTACTACGTATACGGGCGCCAGAATACGATCGAGAAGCTGCGTGACATGGAGGACTTCTTCGAGGAGTTTCTGCGGACAGACATTCGTTATCCGCGTGGTCGGATAACGGACCTCAGCTCACGCCGGTAACGAGGACACGTTTCCGATTCGAAATGGGCTGAGTGGACCGTAAGCGCGGTGACCGCTAGGGGCGGGCTCAACCGCCGTCACCGAGTGGTCAGAGGAGGGCGTCGTCCCCACGTCGCATCCGGTCCCGAATCTCGGCGATCCGACGGCGTGCGTTACCCGCCGCCTGCTGAAGTCGGGCCGGCTGAGGGTTGAGTGCCTCCGTCTGCTCGATAAACGCCTCGAAGGCCTGGATGGTCAGGCTTCCCATTTGCACGCGCTGAAGGGCACTCTCGGCTCGCTCGAAGTCACCTTGCCCACACACCGCCCGCTGGTAGGCCACCAAGGCTAAAACCACCGGCCGGTCCCCGGCCGGAATCGACGAACTCGCCGCTTCGATCCGGTCTAGCGACTGACGGCCGTCGTCGCTACGGCCGACTTCACCTTGCGCCTGGCCCAAGGTCAGGTACGCGTTGAATCCGGGAGAGTCGAAGGTCACGGCCTCTTCGAGCGCGTTGAGGGCGCCGGCCCACTCACCAAGGTTGATGTGGCTGACCCCCTGCCGAACGAGAGCCTGCTGATAGGCACGCGCGTACACACCCGTCCGCCTCGGGGGCTCCACCATGTTGAGATAGGCACTGGTCGCCGCCACCCAATCACCGGCCTGGAACGCCTCGTTCCCCGCCCGAAGCGCCGCGCGGTCGATGCCTGCATCCGGATCCGCGGGCTGAGACGGTGCCGAGCTTGGTGAAGTGGCGCGACCTCCACCGGCGGGTTTGGGCCTGCCGGTGGCTGCCGTCCGGTCCAGGCGCCTCGTCATGCGCACGGTGTATGGTCCGGCCGAGGCTCCGCGAGCGACCGTGAGCACGGTGTCCAGGCGGTGGTAGGACTGGGCCTCGAGCCGCAGCTCTACCACGAGGTTGTCCTCCGCGACGGCGTGCGCGATGCGGTACGGCTCGGACGCCGATACCTGGTCCACGGCCGAGGCGTCCAAAGTGATCGGTGCCCGCACCAAATACCGCACCGTCAACTGCCCGTCCGTGAGCGCGGCACCCGTTCCGGCGTCCACCGCCTGGAGGACGACCTCGCTCTGCTCGGCAGGCCCGGTCGGCTCGTTGCCGAGAGGCTCAGCCTCACCGGAGCAGCCTCCGGTGAACGCTCCCAGGAGCGCCAGAGAGAACAGGATCGTGAGTTTGCGGAGTCCCATGCGATGTAAAGGAAGACCGAGGCCGTGGGGTGGCAAGCCCCGATTCCGGTTGACCCGACTTCGGAGAGCCCGGTAAGTTCGGGCCTTCACCTTTGGCCATGAGGTACTCAGGTCAGTGTCCAACCCCGACGAACCCGACAAGAAGCGACCGCAGCCTACCGTCGCATGGAACCCCGAGGACCTCACCGACTTCGAAGAGGGGTCTGCGGACGAGGCCGGCACGGGTGCGTCCGGGGCCGAGGCATCACCCGACGCGAGTCCATCCGACACACCGGAGGCGGAGTCCGAGGTCGCAGGGGATGACACGGAGGCTCCCGCCCAGCGGCAGTCTCAGCCCACCGTGGCTTGGAGTCCCGACGACATCGCGTCCGGCGGAGAGTCCGGCCCGCCGCCGACTGCCGAGAGCGCCGCACCCGGAGAGGCGACAGACGATCCGGACGAAGATCCACTCATAGGTACGCTCCTCCGCGACAAGTGGCGTGTACTGAAGCGTCTCGGAGCCGGCAGCTTCGGCACCGTCTACAAGGTCGAGGACGTGAAGGGTGGTTGGATCGAGGCTCTGAAGATCCTAGGCGTGGACCGGCTGGTGGGTGCCGAGGCCGACACCATGCGAAAGCGCTTCCTGAGAGAGGCGCAGATCATGAAGCGTCTCGGCACCGAGTCGGCCCACATCGTGGGGCTCTCCACCTACGAGGAAGATCTCGAGGCCGGGCTGATCTACTTCCTCATGGAGTACGTCGAGGGTAAGAGCCTCGGTGACGCCGTCATGGACGACGGTCCGTTCACCCTCGAACGGACCATCCATCTTGGCCTTCAGATCTGCGATGCCCTCATCGCCGCACACGAGGGACCCGAGGGTGTGGTGCACCGCGATATGAAGCTCGAGAACGTGATGCTCACCAAGGACCGAGCCGGTGAGGAAATCGCGAAGGTGCTCGACTTCGGGATCGCGAAGCTCGCCGAAAAGGAGACGGACAGTCGCCTCACGACGGTCGGTACGCTCGGCACACCGGGCTACGCGGCTCCGGAGCAGTTGCGTGCCGAGGATGTCGACGCACGTACCGACCTCTTCGCTTTCGGGGTCATCCTCTATGCACTGCTGACCGGCCGAGACCCTTGGCTGGGTAATCCGGCCGGCGAGGCCACGCATCAGATCTATGAGCTCATGGTCGCCACCGAGCGGGGCGATGTGAAACCGTTCTCCGAAGCCGGAGTCGAGGTTCCTCCGGCCATGGAGAACGTGGTTCTACGACTCCTCAAGCGTGATCCAGACGATCGCTTTCCGTCGGCTCGGGACCTACGGGATGCGCTTAGGCGGGTGGCCGCGGGGGGCGAGGCTGCGGACGCAGGATCGCTCCGCATTCTGACGGACGAGCCGGGGGTGGAGGTGCAGGTCCGCATGGGACGCAGCACCGTGGCCGAAGGGCCGACTCCGTGCGTCGCCAACGGATTGGGTCCGGGTACCTACAAGGTCACCCTGAAGGATGCTCGTTACGAGCCCGTCGAGACCACCGTGACTCTGGGCGCGGGGGCGATGGAGGACCTCACCCTGGTCACCACGCTCCGCAGTGGCGGTGTCGCTGCCGGCGCGTTGCGACGTCCGGGCCGCCTGGCTGCCGCTGCAGTGGTGGTCCTGCTGGGCGTCGGGGCTGCGGTCCTGCAGCCATGGGGGCGTGCGTTGGAGTTGGCGGACGTCCAGGCCCGCGCCGCATCAGGGGGCGTTACGGCCGTCCGTGTCACCGGGGACGGCCTCGAAGGAAAGCTCCCGATCGGCCCGGTTGTCATGCCCTTCCGCGTCCGGGTCGATGAGCCGGAGGTAGCCGGGGTCGTGGCGGATCTCCGATCGGCCGGACTCGACATCGATACCTCTTGGGAGGTAGCTCGCTTGATCGGTATGGCAGCGACAGCGCAGTCTGAAACCCGGTACTTCGGCAGTGAAGGAGACGACGTGCGCTCCTACGCCCAGCGCGTCGCCACGCTCGAGCCGGAGAGCCCTGAAGCCAGATCGCTGCTTCTCAAGGTCGCGGAACGGATGTCGTGGGATGCGGAGGCTGCGAGGCAGGACGGCTCCTCCGAGGTGGCCGACGCGCTTCTGCAGGAGTGCCTCCTGCTGGTGCCGGAGCATGCCCGCTGCATGGAGGCGGACGGAGGGAGCTGAACCGCGTGGCTGGACAGCGGTGCACCCCATACGGCATTATCGGTCACCCGCCTTCGGTGCGCGCTCCTGAATGTCGTCCCGTGGTGGCCTCACCGTTGAACTGAACGCACGGAGGAGACGAAGGATGCCGAAGATCACGCTGCTCCTGGGCCGCAAGACGATGCAGGTTTATGACCTGGATCAAGCGGCCATCCGCGTCGGGCGCGAAGAGGACATGGACATCCTCATCGACAACCCTTCGGTGTCGCGGAGACAGGCGGAGTTCCGTCGCGAGGGTGACGGCTGGGTCGTCGAGGATCTCGGGTCCTCGAACGGGACCTTCCTCGGCGGCGAGAAGATCGAGGGCGCACAGGCCATCGTGGCGGGAGACGAGGTCGGCTTCGGCAAGTTCTCTATCGTGTTCGACAAGGTGGTTGGAGATGAGCCCGTGGCCCCGGCCCATGCCACGAGTGCCCCCGCCGCTGGCGGATTCGAGGGCACGATGCACATCCAGGCGCACGAGGTGAAGGAGCTTTTGCAGGACTCGGAGCGGAAGCGGCGTGCCCACGTTGCCTGGGAATCGGGTGGTCAGCGCGGGAATCACTATCTGTCCGAGGCCGCCGCCGCTCTCATCGGCACCGACGGGCTGTGTGACGTCCGGGTACCGAAGGCCCCCAAACACCACGTCCTCGTCATCAACCGCGATGCGGGTTGTGAGGTCAAGAACCTGCACAACTGGAAGAAGATGAAGGTGAACGGCTCCGCCAGAAATCCTGCGGTGCTGAAGGATGGCGATGTGGCGGAGGTCGGTGGGCTGAAGCTCACGTTCGTGGCGGATATCGCCTGACGAGCGTTCTCTGGGACGAGTTATCCCCCGAGGACCAGGAACCCGATCACGGCTAGCGAGATAATCGCCACGACGCCGACGATCAACCCTACGGGCGGGCCGGTGCGTACCGAATCCTCAGCCGCCTCGGGTCCCGTTCCCGAAGCATGCGGTGCCGTCGCATTGTCGACCTCGCTCGCCGTCTGGGGCGGCTCCGACACGGCCACATCGGCGGGTGGCGGTTTGAACTCCATGGGCATCGTGCCTACGGCGCGGGTCCTCGGGACCTCACCGAATTCGGCGATGGCCACGGTGATGTTGTCGTCGCTCCCTCTTTCGTAGGCGGCGGACACCACCGTCTGGGCCGCGCCTCGCGGACCGCCCGACTGAAGGAACAGATCGCCCAGGTCGGAGTCCGACAGTGTCTTGTAGAGACCGTCCGAACACAGGAGCACCGCGGCGTTGTCCTCGATCGGGAACGGTCCGAAGACGTCGACGTCGACTTCCGCGTCGGTACCGATGGAGCGGGTCAGCGCGTCCTTCCACTGCGACGAGGTGGCCTCCTCCTCGGATTGTCCTCTCTTGAGTGCTTCGGCTACGAACGAGTGATCTTCGGTGACTCGGCGCGTGCCCTCCGCGGAGATCACGTAGCACCGACTATCCCCCACGTTCGCGACCGAATAGCCGTCCGAGTCCAGGAGCATGGCGACCATGGTGGTGCCCATGCCCTGCTTGCCGGGCTCCCTGGCCTTTTCGTGGACCCGCTGGTTCGCGAGATGGAAGGCAGCGTCGAGAGCATCACCATCTCCGAGCGCCTCTACCAGCGTCTCAAGCGCAAGGGCGCTGGCGACCTCACCAGCTGCATGGCCCCCCATTCCGTCCGCGACGGCCACTAGAAGCCGCCCGTCCGACAACGTCTGCGACAGGACGGCGTCCTCCTGATAGGGCCGCAGACCTGCGATAGACTCGGTGGCAAGCCGGGGTTGCTGCATTTCTCCGCTCATCCGACGTGAGGACCATGGTGCTTAGGGGGACTCACGTACAGATAGGCGGTGTAATGCCGCCGAGCAAGCAAATCGCAGCCCTTGGCGTCCCTGGTAGAGTGCCTGGACGGGTGCAGAATCGCCGCCTGGGTTCGGGCGTACACGGGCCCCAGGGGTGGCCACGGACATAGGGTTTCCATAGTTTTAACGACCGCCGTTCCGGTCGTTTTGTCCGCATAGAGCGGACGAACTGTCACGCCACCTACATTGGCATCGCACTCCGAGAACGTTCTATCGTGAGACTGACGGTGGAGGGAAGAACCGGGAGCCTCGGGCTCCGAGGACGCCGCATCGCGGCGGCGCTATTCGCGTCGATGTTCCTCTTCGGTGCCCTCACGTCGGTTCGGTCCTGCCCGCATCATGATGCTCAGCTGGCGGGGCATGTCGACCAATCCGTCCCGGACGGCGATGCCCACCAGGGCCACGGCCAGTCCGCTGAGGCGTCTGACGATTCGTCTCCCGCAGCACCGCACGCCTGCCTTTGTGCGGATCTCTGTCAGATCGGTGGCACCGTCGGCCTCGCCACGTTCGAGGCCCGGATCGCCAGTTTCCCCTTGGAGCGGGCGACCGATATCGAGATTCCCGAGGTAGATGCTTCTCCGAGACAGCCCACCCGCCATCTGGTACCTCTCCCGAACGCCCCGCCTTTCATCGCCTGACCACACGTTCAAAGCGATGACCTGATCCGCGCCATGAGCCGGATCACTCTGACAATCGAGATCGGACCGACACCACCGGGCAACCGAGTCGGTCCGGTAACCAGCGGGGTTAAATGAAGATGATGTTCACAGTGAATATGATGGGCCGAGTGCGGGGCGCAGCGTTCAAAGTGATCGCGCTCGGCTCTTTGGCGATGGCCGTTCTGGTGTCTTCCCTCGAAGCCCAACACGTCATGGGAAGGGTGCTGAGCGCTGACGACGGTACTCCGATAAACGGGGCGGTGGTACAGGCCAGGGGGACGGACGGCCTCGTGACCACGGGTGGCTCGGGCGAGTTCATGTTGATCCTCCACGCCGGCACATTCGAGATCGAAGTGAGCGCGATGGGCTACCGGACGCGCACGCTCGAGATGACGGTGGGTGAGACCGGGCAGAGCCCCAGCACCGATATCCGTTTGGAGAGTCGCCCCCTGGCACTGGAGGGGATCTCCGTGTCGGTGTTGAGGCCCGATCTGCTTCCGGAGGCCTCCTTGACGGGCAGGGAGGTGGAGGAGGCCAATCCGAAGGACGCGGGGGAACTGCTGAGGGCTCTCGATGGCGTAGAGGCCGTACGGCGAGGCCCGCTCGGCCTGGACCCGGTGGTAAGGGGTCTCCGGGAGACCCAGGTGGGCACCTATCTGGACGGGGCGCGCATGTTCCCGGCCGGACCGGCCCGGATGGACTCCCCGCTCACGCACCTGGACCCCAGCGCCATCCGGTCCATCGAGGTGGTAAAGGGCCCCTATGCTCTGACGTGGGGGGCAGGAAACCTCAGTGCGATCCGGGTCGAAACACAGCCCCTTCCAAAGGCTGAATCCGCGCTGCGGGGAAGCGTCGCGGCGGGGTACGATGCGAACCTCGGGGCGAGCGAGACGACGGGGAAGGTCTTCGGTAAGAGTGGTGGCGTATCCTACTTCCTTCACGGTGCCTTCCGTGAGGGGAACGACTATGAGTCCGGGGACGGTACCCTGGTCCAGGCGGATTTCGAATCCTGGGAAGGCCGTGGGAAGTTCGGCTTCGACGTCGGTGAGGAGGGCAGGCTCGTGCTGTCCGCCGGCTACCAGGAGCAGGGCCCCATCGACTATCAGGGCCGTCTGTTGAGTGCGTCGTTCTTCGAATCGACAAACCTTTCGGCGACCTACGAATGGGCGGGACACGGTAGAGTTCGAGGAGTGAACCTCCAGGCATACCGCAACAAGGTCGACCACGGCATGGACAACATCGGCAAGCCTACCCGTATGCCGATGGACGGCCGTATGCCGCAGTTCGCGTTGGATGTCACGGTCGACTCGCATATGACCGTGAGTGGAGGCAGGGCCGCGGTCGACCTCCACATCAACGACGATTGGTCTGCGCAGGTCGGAGCAGACGCCTATCTGTCCAACCGCAACGCCGATCGAACGATCGCCCGGTTGGACAACGGCATGGTGATGTTCGAGGACATGATGTGGCCTGATGCAGACATCAACGATGTCGGTGCTTTCGCGCGGCTCGCATACAATCGCGGCGGGTTGCGTCTCGCCGGGACGGCGCGGGGTGACTTTGTGTCCGCCGAGGCGCCGACGGCGAGTGACTTCTTCCTGACCAACGTCGGCTCGGATCTCGATGCGGCGGAGAACAACCTGAGCGGTGCGGTCACGGGATCCTACGATCTCTCCAGCAACTGGACGCTCGCGCTCGGCTTGGGGTCGGTCGTACGAACCGCCGACGCGAGCGAGCGGTATTCCGATCGTATCCCGGCGTCGAAGGCTCAGATGTCCGCCGAGTTCGTGGGGAATCCGAACCTCGACCCGGAGCGGAGCATTCAGGGGGACGCTTGGCTCGACGGGCGGTTTGAGCGGTTCGCCCTCCACGTGGGTGTGTTCGGTCGCAAGATCTACGACTACATCACGATTCAGGCGACCGGCTTGCCGAAACGACTCCCTCTCTCGCCCAACACGGTATTCCAGTACGTGAACGGTAAAGCGACGTTCCGGGGCTTCGAGGCTTCCGGTACGGCCGCGCTGAACGATGTGCTGACGTTCGACGCGAGCCTTTCCTACCTCCATGGCAACGACGACGAGCTCAACGAGCCGGTGATCGGTGTGTCTCCGTTACGCACCTCCTTCGGTCTACGCTATGAAGAAGCTGCCGGGCGGTTCTATACCGAGGGGGTGCTCAACCTGGTGGCCGAGCAGGACCAAGTGTCGAGCTCCCGCGGGGAGATCCCCACGGACGGCTATCAAACGGTGGACGTGCGAGCTGGATTCGGATTGGCCAACGGTGTGACCCTCCGGGGAGGTATCCTGAATCTCCTGGACGAGGCATACTCGGATCACCTGAATGCCAAGAACCCGTTCACCGGGATTCCCGTGGCCGAGCCTGGCACGGTCGTCTTCCTCGATCTGGCATGGAGCTTCTGATCGGGTAGCAGGGTCTCTATGCGATCCAGGAGATAGGAGAGCGGTCGGATTCCACGGAGTCCGGCCGCTCTTCCGTCCTCCCGGTTCGGGCCTTCGGAGGGCCAGTTCCTAGTCAGAATCGCTCCCCTTTGATATCCTTGTATCCTTGTGCGCTCCACCATTCGGGCGGAATCCCGGCGTTTGGAGGGCCTCTTCGCTACCTCCCTGAGACGGACGCCGAGAAACGAACCGCGTGAGTACGTCTACTACACCCTTCGGTCCGGACGAATGGGCCCTGATTCTGGGTGGATCGAGCGGATTCGGGCTGGCCACTGCGCATAAGCTGGCCGAGCACGGCCTCAACCTCTGCGTGGTCCATCGCGATCGGCGGGGCGCGATGAAGCGTATCGAGCCGGAGTTCGACGTAATTAGGGAGCGGGGTGTCTCGCTGCTCGCATTCAATAAGGATGCGCTGGACTCTGATGTTCGCGGCGACATTCTGGACAGCCTCGGCGAGGCCCTCGGTACCGACGGCAAAGTCCGTGTCGTGCTCCATTCCATCGCATTCGGAAACCTGAAGCTGATCGGGCCCGAGGCCCCGCCCTCGAATGAGGCCCGCCAGCGGCTGGCCGAGGCGATGGGTGTGGATGAGGCGGCTCTTGAAGAGGCCGCCGACAAGCTCTTCGAAGAGGGCGTCGACGGAGTGCAGGGCCTGACGACCGCGCCCGACTATGCGGCCGACTCCTTCATCGAGGAGGAGGACATGGCCCGGACCATCCACTCCATGGGAACGAGTCTCCTCGGGTGGACGCAGGATCTCTTGAGTCGCGGCATGTTCGCGACAGATGCCCGGGTTCTCGGCCTCACCAGCGAAGGGAACGAGGTCGCCTGGAAGGGATACGCCGCGGTGGCCGCCGCCAAGGTCGCACTCGAGTCCGTGTCGCGTTCGATCGCCGTAGAAATGGCACCCTACGGTATCCGCTCGAATATCGTGCAGGCCGGGGTTACCGACACGCCCGCGCTACGCATGATTCCGGGGAGTGCGCACCTGAAGGCACAGGCCCGCACGAGGAACCCGTTCGGGCGACTGACCTCTCCGGAGGATGTCGCCAACGTCATCTATCTGCTGTCCCTCCCCGAGGCCGCCTGGATCAACGGAGAAGTGATCCGCGTGGACGGGGGAGAGCGCATCTCGGGGGCCTCTCGATGAGCCTGTACCTTCACGGGGTGGGGCACTTCCATCCCGAGAGTGAAATCACCAATCAGTTCCTCACCGACCTCGACATCGGGACGAACGAGGAATGGATCATGGAACGCGTAGGCATCCGGACGCGTCGGACGGTGCTTCCACTCGACTACATTCGGGAGACGCGCAACGTGAATCCCGCTGGCGCTGTGGAAGCTGCCCTGTACACACATGCGGATACGGGCGTCAAGGCGGCTGCCATGGCCATGGACCGAGCCGGCGTGTCTAAGGCCGACATCGGCATGGTCATCGCCGGCTCCAGCAAGCCGGAGTGGTCCTCCCCGGCCGACGCGTGCATGATCGCCCGGGCCATGGAGCTCGAGGTGCCGGCCTTCGACATGAACTCTGCCTGCACGAGCATGTGGGTCGCTTTGTACGTCCTGTCCATGATGCGTCCTGAGGCACTGCCCGAGTACGTCCTGCTCGTGACACCGGAGACCATTACCACGGCTGTCGACTACTCCGATCGTTCGGCATCGGTGCTGTGGGGCGACTGTACCACGGCGGCGGTGGTGTCCACCAAAGTGCCCTCCCGCATCGAGATTCTCGGGAACACGTTGCAGTCCAGTCCGGCCGGGAGCAACAAGGTGGTCGTCCCCCTGTTCGGCCACTTCAGCCAAGAGGGGCGGACGGTGCAGATGTTCGCGATCAAGAAGACGGTGCGCCTGCTGAAACGGATCCAGAAGGAATTCCCGCCTCCGGGCCGGACCCTGCACTTCATCGGGCACCAGGCTAATTTCAGAATGCTCGAGACCGTGTGCCAGCACTGCAACATCGAGGACCATCTGCACCACTCCAACGTCGCGGACTACGGCAATGCGGGAGCCGCGGGAGCACCGTCTGTGCTTTCCATGAACTGGGATCGATGGACCGATGGCGACGACGTTGCCCTCGTCGGGGTGGGGTCGGGCCTGTCGTGGTCCAGCTACGTGCTACGCTTCGGAGAGACGCCGTGAAGTACGACGACTTCCGAGAAAGATCGCACCTGTCCGAAGAGGAGGTGCTGGCATTCGCCTATGGCCGCCTGATCGAGGACGGACCCGACGAGTTCAAAGCGCGTCTTCCTCTGCCGCCCATGTTGATGGTCGACCGGATCGAGCATCTGTCCAGGAGGGGTGCCCGAGGGCGTATCGTGGCCGAGCGCGACGTGCGGGTCGATGACTGGTTCTTCCAGTGTCATTTCCTCGGCGATCCGGTCCAACCCGGCTGCCTGGGCGTGGATGGTGTCTGGCAGCTCATCGGGTTTTACTGTGCCTGGAACGGTGCGCTCGGTACGGGACGGGCCCTCGGATGCTCCGAGGTCGAGTTCTCCGGACAGATCAGACCCCACGACAAGGTGGTCCGCTACGAGATCGACATCGTCCGGTATCAGGACCTCCCGGCGTCCGGATCGGCTGTGGCCATCGGCGACGCGACCGTACTCGTGGATGGGGAAGCGATCTACGAGATCAAGCGGGCCAAGGTCGGCGTGTTTCGCGATATCGACTATGCCGACTATCCCTTTCCCTCGGAGCGGTCGCGGGGCGGAAAGATGGGCGAATGAGCGTTTCGGAGTCCGTCGGCACCGAGCTCAACCCGGCTCAGGTTATGGAGCTGCTCCCCCAACAGGAGCCCTTCAGGTTCGTAGACGAAATCCTCGAGGTGTCCGAGGACCACATTCTCGCCCACTACCGATTTCGACCCGACGCGGACTTCTATCGGGGTCATTTTCCGGGAGACCCGGTGACCCCGGGGGTCATTCTTCTGGAATCTTTCGCCCAGGTCGGCGTGGTCGCGTTGGGTATCTACATCATCGCCAAGGAACACGGTGTCGAGGGCGTGAAGAGCCGAGTGGCTCTCTTCTGCGATGCCAATGTGGACTTCACGGGCATAGTGAAGCCGGGTGACCGGGTCACCACCTCGGCCAGGAAGGTGTTCTACCGGCGCAACAAGTTCCGCGCAGAGGGGACAATGACGCTGGATGATGGGACCGTCGTGCTATCAGGGACGATTTCCGGCGTGGGAGTTGAGAGATGAGCCGCCGTGTGGTGGTCACAGGGATCGGGGTGGTCGCACCCAACGGCGTGGGCCTCGAAGCGTACTCCCGAGCTCTGCGTGGCGGCGTCTCGGGAATCCGGCACCAACCGCTCCTCGAAGAGCTGAAGTTCGGGTGCACCGTAGGGGGCATCCCTCAGGGCACCGACGAGCTTGCCATCGAGTATTTCGAGTCCGACGAACTTCTCGCGATGAACAGCAGCCACCGGTACGGATGCATCGCTGCGGTCGACGCCTGGACGGACGCCGGGTTCGCACGGCCCGAGCAGGGAGACGACCGGATCTACTGGGAGGCCGGAACGGTTCTGGGCACCGGCATCGGAGGACTGGACACCACCGGCGAGAAGCTCGTGCCGATGACCGACGCAGGTCGGGTCCGCAGGTTGGGGAGCACTATCGTCGAACAGGTCATGGGCAGTGGTGTGTCCGCGCGGGTGGCCGGCATGTTGGCTCTCGGCAACCAGGTGACCTCGAACTCCAGCGCGTGCAGTACCGGCTTGGAGGCCGTTATCGAGGGCTATCATCGAATCGGTGAGGGACGGGCCGAGCGCATGTTGTGTGGAGGCAGTGAAGGGTCGAGTCATTATGCGTGGGCCGGCTTCGATTCCATGCGCGTGCTCTGTCGCAGCCACAACGACGAGCCCGAGAAGGCATCGCGCCCGCTCAGCGCATCGGCCGGTGGATTCGTTCCGGGCAGCGGCGCGGGAGTGATTCACCTGGAGAGTCTGGAAAGCGCTCAGGCGCGGGGTGCGCGTGTCTACGCCGAGGTGATGGGGGGAGCCATCAATTGCGGTGGGCATCGTGGTGGGGGTAGCATGACGGCGCCCAATCCGGAGGGTGTACGGCGATGCATCCAGGACGCGGTGGCTGACGCCTCGATCGATCCGGACGAAGTGGACGCCATCAACGGTCACCTGACGGCGACTGGCGCCGATCCGAAAGAGGTGGCCTCTTGGGCGAAGGCCCTGGAGCGGACCCCGGAGACGTTTCCGGTCATCACGTCGACCAAGTCCATGATCGGACACGGGCTCGGCGCCGCTGGAGGATTGGAGGCCGTTGCGTGTATCTTGATGCTCGAGGGAGGCTTTGTGCATCCCTCTGTGAACTGTGAGGATGTTCACCCGGAGATCGAGGCCTATGCGGCGTCGATTCCGCATGTGGTGCGCGAAATGCCTAAGCTAAATACCATTATCAAGGCGGGATTCGGCTTTGGCGATGTAAATTCTTGTGCCATCTTCCGCAAATGGGCGGATTAGCACAGGCTCGAACAGGAAGCGCGTATATGACGAGAGAAGAGATCTTCGCGAAGGTGATCGAGATCGTGAAGCCCTACGTGAAGAATCCCGAGGCACTGGATACGGTGAGTGAAGACACCAACATCCTCCAGGACCTCAAGGTGAATTCGGCGCGGTTGGTCGATATCATCCTGAACTTCGAAGATGAGTTCGACATCGAGGTCGAAGACGAAGATGCCGACGCGGTGAACACCGTCGGCGACGCAGTGGGGCTCATCGCGGAAAAGATCTCTTAGCTGGTCGAGTCGTGACGAAGCTCCCCTTCAGAACCCGGGCGGCGCTGGCCATCCAGCGAGAGGCCGGCCGGCTATCGTCCGTCGTCTGGATCACCTCGATCGTGTTCGCGATGAGGTTCTTGATGCGGTATCGCGTCAAGGACGCCGTCCAACTCCGCAAGCGCTTTCGGGCGATGATGCGTGAGAACGATCAGCCCCTCCTCATCTGCGCGAACCATCTGACCATGGCCGACTCCGCCGTGGTCGCTTGGGCGCTCGGAGGGAGTTGGTGGTACGTCTTCAACTACTCCCGCATGCCCTGGAATCTGCCGGAGTACTCCAACTACGCGGCGGTCTGGCCGAGTCGGATCGGGGCGTGGGTGACCAAGTGCATTCCGGTGCGACGCGGCGGCAGGAGGCAGGACGTATCCGGGGTCATCAAGCGCGTGCAACATCTCCTCTCCCGAGGGGAGACCGCGCTCATCTTCCCTGAGGCAGGGCGTAGCCGGACAGGCCGCATCGAATTCGACACGATCGCCCACGGAGTCGGGAGAATCATGAACTCCGTGCGAGACTGTCAGGCGCTCTGTGTCTACATGCGCGGGGATCGACAGAAGACCTGGTCGACCGTTCCGGCTCGTGGAGACTCTTTCTACGTCGACTTCGAGTTGTTCAAGCCTGTCTCGGAGCACTCGGGGCTCCGCCGATCGAAGGACCTGGCCGAACAGATCGTGGCGCGCCTCTCCAGTATGGAGCAGCAGTATTTTGCTAGTCGGTAACGACATCGTCGATCTCCACGATCCGTGGAGCCAGCCCAACGAGATCCACCCCCGCTTCGACAGCCGGGCGTTCACGGCGGACGAGCGGGCACAGATTCGCGAGAGCTCTTCGGCGCACGAACTCCGGTGGTCGTTTTGGGCTGCGAAGGAGAGCGCTTTTAAGGTCGCTCTGAAGCAGGATGCCGGAGTGCGTTTCCTTCCGA